>NZ_LMGO01000011.1:0-23308 GCF_001427425.1 Achromobacter sp. Root565 | reverse complement strand
GTGATCGCCGCCGTCAACGTCGTTTTGCCGTGGTCAACGTGACCAATCGTACCCACGTTCACGTGCGGCTTGGTACGTTCAAACTTGCCTTTTGCCATGATCTCTATCCTTTGACTTTCAAGGAAACTTGATTTCTGCCGGGGCCGTCCGGATGGACGGACCCGGCAAGGGTTATTTACTTGGCCCGAGCGGCGATGACTTCGTCAGCGACGTTCTTGGGAGCCTCGGAGTAATGCTTGAATTCCATCGTGTACGTTGCACGGCCTTGCGTCAGCGAACGCAGGTTCGTGGCGTAACCGAACATCTCGGCCAGGGGCACTTCAGCCTTGATGGTCTTGCCACCGCCAACCATGTCGTCCATGCCTTGGACCATGCCGCGACGCGAGGACAGATCGCCCATCACGGTGCCAGCGTAGTCTTCCGGCGTTTCGACTTCGACGGCCATCATCGGTTCCAGCAGCACGGGGCTAGCCTTGCGCATGCCTTCCTTGAATGCCATCGAACCGGCCATCTTGAACGCGTTTTCGTTCGAGTCCACATCGTGGTACGAACCGAAGAACAGCGTGACCTTGACGTCCACGACCGGGTAGCCAGCCAGGATGCCCGAAGGCAGCGTTTCCTGCACGCCCTTGTCCACCGCGGGGATGTATTCGCGAGGAACCACACCGCCCTTGATGGCGTCCACGAATTCGTAGCCACCGCCAGGAGCCAGGGGCTCGACCTTCAGCACCACGTGACCGTACTGACCACGACCGCCCGACTGCTTGACGAACTTGCCTTCGACTTCTTCGCAGACCTTGCGGATGGTTTCGCGGTAGGCCACTTGCGGCTTGCCGACGTTGGCTTCCACGCCGAATTCGCGCTTCATGCGGTCGACCAGAATTTCCAGGTGGAGCTCGCCCATGCCGGAAATGATGGTTTGGCCGGATTCTTCGTCGCTGCGCACGCGGAACGACGGATCTTCCTGAGCCAGACGCGACAGCGCCAGACCCATCTTTTCCTGGTCAGCCTTCGACTTGGGTTCGACGGCCTGCGAAATCACGGGCTCCGGGAAAATCATGCGTTCGAGCAAGATGTGGGAGTCGATGTCGCACAGCGTTTCGCCGGTGGTCACGTCCTTCAGGCCGACCACGGCGGCGATGTCGCCTGCCAACACTTCCTTGATTTCTTCGCGGTTGTTCGCGTGCATCTGCAGAATGCGGCCGATACGTTCCTTCTTGCCCTTGATGGGGTTGTAGACCGTATCGCCCGACTTCAGGACGCCCGAGTACACACGCACGAAGGTCAATTGACCCACGAACGGATCGCTCATCAGCTTGAATGCCAGGGCCGAGAACTTCTCGGAGTCGTCAGCATTACGCTTGATCGCGTTGCCATCGTCGTCCTGGCCGTCGACCGGGGGAATGTCCACGGGCGAAGGCAGGTAGTCGATGACCGCGTCCAGCATGCGCTGCACGCCCTTGTTCTTGAAGGCGGTGCCGCACAGCATCGGCTGGATTTCGCCAGCGATGGTGCGTTGACGGATGGCCAGGTTGATTTCGGCTTCGTCCAAGGAACCCGTTTCCAGGTACTTGTTCATCAGCTCTTCCGACGACTCAGCGGCGGCTTCAACCAGCTTTTCACGCCATTCGTTCGCCAGACCTTCCAGCTCGGCCGGAACGTCCTTGTAGTCGAACTTGGTGCCTTGGCTGGCTTCGTCCCAAATGATCGCCTTCATCTTGACCAGGTCGACCACGCCTTGGAACGTGTCTTCGGCGCCGATGGGAATGACGATCGGCACGGGATTGGCGCGCAGGCGGTTCTTCAGCTGGTCATAGACCTTGAAGAAGTTGGCGCCGGTGCGGTCCATCTTGTTGACGAAGGCCAGACGCGGCACGCCGTACTTGTTGGCTTGGCGCCACACGGTTTCGGACTGGGGCTGAACACCGCCCACCGCGCAGTAGACCATGCAGGCACCGTCCAGGACGCGCATGGAACGTTCCACCTCGATGGTGAAGTCCACGTGTCCCGGGGTGTCGATGATGTTGATGCGGTGCTCGGGGTAATTGCCGGCCATGCCACGCCAAAACGCCGTCGTAGCAGCCGACGTAATGGTGATGCCACGCTCTTGCTCTTGCTCCATCCAGTCCATGGTGGCTGCGCCATCATGCACTTCGCCAATCTTGTGATTGACGCCGGTATAGAACAGGATACGTTCGGTCGTGGTGGTCTTCCCTGCATCGATGTGCGCAGAGATACCAATGTTGCGATAGCGCTCGATCGGGGTTTTGCGGGCCATGGTGGATTAGTCCTTAAATTACCAGCGGAAATGGCTGAAGGCCTTGTTGGCCTCTGCCATCTTGTGCGTGTCTTCGCGCTTCTTCATCGCGGCGCCACGACCTTCGGAGGCGTCGATCAGTTCGCCAGCAAGACGCAGATCCATCGACTTCTCGCCACGCTTCTTGGCGGCTTCACGGAGCCAACGCATAGCCAGGGCCAGGCGGCGCACGGGGCGCACTTCAACCGGCACTTGGTAGTTGGCACCGCCAACGCGGCGGCTCTTCACTTCGACGATCGGCTTGATGTTGTTGATCGCCAGGCTGAAAACCTCGATCGGCTCTTTGCCGGTCTTGGTGGCGACTTGCTCGAGGGCGCCGTAAACGATGCGCTCGGCGACGGCCTTCTTGCCGTCCAGCATGACGACGTTCATGAACTTGGCGAGCTCGACGCTGCCGAACTTGGGATCGGGCAGAATCTCGCGCTTGGGTACTTCGCGACGACGGGGCATTGTTGCTTCCTTGTGTCTGTTCAGTTGAACCGTGTTTCATTACACGGCCATGGCCGTCCATTGGGACGACCCCTTACGTGCCGCGCACCTTCCCATCATCTGGACGGCGCGGTCGCACTTCCCTCGTGACGGACTTCCGTCACATGGGGGTACTGCCGACTTGCTATTAAGCCTTCTTCGGGCGCTTGGCGCCGTACTTCGAGCGGGCTTGCTTACGGTCCTTGACGCCTTGCAGGTCAAGGGAACCGCGCACGATGTGATAACGCACACCGGGCAAGTCCTTCACACGGCCGCCACGCACCAGAACCACCGAGTGCTCTTGCAGGTTGTGGCCTTCACCGCCGATGTACGAAATGACTTCGTAACCGTTGGTCAGACGCACTTTGGCAACCTTACGCAGAGCGGAGTTCGGCTTCTTGGGGGTGGTGGTGTACACGCGAGTGCACACGCCGCGGCGTTGCGGGCAGTTTTCGAGCGCGGGGCTCTTGCTTTTGATGATGCTGACTTCGCGCGGCTTGCGCACGAGTTGGCTAATGGTAGGCATGACCTTTGAAATCCCTTTTACGTACCACTGGTAAGTACTTACGTACTCGTCTCCTGGAGCGGGTGAGCTTTCGGAGAAGGCAGTTCGCGCAAAACCGCCTCAAACGTTCAAATACGTAAAAGAGCGGGCTTGCCAACAAACCATGACAAACGCACAAAACCAAGTGCAGCCAGAAAAACAGTTGCGACTAACTGGGCCAAGGACAAAGGTTCGTGACGCGCCTTTGGGCCTTGTTCCTGAACTGTCTGCCTGAGCGTGCAGATTTTGCGCGCGAAATAAAGCAGTAAGCCCTTTAGCATAACTGAGATCAAGGGCTGCTGTCAAAGTTTTTTGTAAGTGTCGCGCAGGGGCAAGTTGGCGCGAAAAGCGGGGCATTTAGCAGCCGCTGGCGAAAATTGGGGCCACGTAGCGGGCAGATCCGGGACCGGGATGTGTTGTCGGCCGCGACGCCTTACCCGGGCAATCCCTGCCCTCTGGCGTTGATCGCGAAGTGTACAGCGTGCGCGGTTAGCGGTCTGTAAAAAGATAGCCGCTGCCGTAGACCGTGCGGATCGGCAACACCACGCCGGCCTGTTCGGCCTTGCGCCGTAGCCGGCTGACAATCACATCGATGCTGCGCGCGCTGCTGGCGCGTGCGGCGCCCCCTTCCACCTGCAATTCATTTCCAAGGGCCTCGCGGTCAACGGCCTTGCCCGCCACGTTCAGCAAGGCGCGAATAATGAGGCGCTCGTTGGCGGACAGCGACAGCGTTACGCCAGTCGGGGCGGTCAGCGTCCACCCTTGGTCACGCAGCTCCCAGCGGCCGCTGCCGGAATCGTGCTGCTCGGCGGGATCGGCAGCCGTTGGCAGGCGACGCGCGAGCGCCAGCAGGATGCACACCAATTCGCGGGGATCCTGAGGGTCGGGCAGACAGGCATCCGCGCCGCTCTGAAGGCAGCGCAGGCGGCTGTCCACGGACATGCCCTTTCCCACCACCACAATGCCCAGCGGCGCGGAGCCATGCAGGCGCGCGATCAGGGCGTAACCGATTTCGCCCGACGCGCCAATGTCCAGAACCACGGCGTCGTAGTGGGCGCCGCTGAGAAGGCCGAACAGTTCCAGCGAAGTCGAGCAGCCGCGGGCCGAGATGCCGGCCTGCAACAAGGTGGACACGGACGAACCGCGCACGGTTTCGTCCGGTGACATCACAAGTATGCGCAATTGATTCATATCTCTTCCGGTCTGCATTCCCTCCCCTTGCACCGCCAGCTGTCTCGCGGCTGGTGACATCGTTGGAACAGTGTGGCGCTCGGTAACGCAACAACTCCAGTCAAGATTCGTCAACTTTGCAATGTTTGACAGTTCTTGCCATAACGTAGCCGCCGAAGGGTTTTCCCGAGTTATCATTCGTTTACATAAATCCCCCCTTTCGTTTTGCTAGGTCGCGAGTTGCGCGCCTGCGCAGCCAACTTTCGCGAGAACTCGTCTAATGAAAATCGCGTCGCTGGAAGACGACCTGGACCAGGCTCGGCGCATCCACCAAGTTCTGACCGCCGCCGGCTATGCTTGCACCAGCTATCACCAGAGCCGGGATCTGCTCGCCGCCCTTCGCACTGAAACGTATGACCTGGTGCTGCTGGACTGGCACCTGCCCGACATCGACGGTGACGACGTGGTCCGCTGGTTGCGTGCACACATCGGTGCGCGCATTCCCGTGATATTCCTGACCAACCGGTCCGCCGAGGATGACCTGGTCGAGGGCCTGCGCGCGGGCGCGGACGACTACATCGTGAAGCCGATGCGTCCCCTGGAGCTGCTGGCGCGAGTCGCGGCGCTGCTGCGCCGCAGCCAGATCGCCGAGTCCGTTGACCAAACCATCGACGTCGCGCGATACCGCGTCGACCCCACGGCGCGCACCGTTTCGCTGGATGACGTTGCCATTTCGCTGGCCCCAAAGGAGTTCGAGCTGGCGTTGCTGTTCTTTCGCAATGTCGGCAGGCTCATGTCGCGCGACGTGCTCGCCGAGTGCGTCTGGAACCGGGAAATCCCCGCCACCTCGCGCACGCTGGACACGCACCTGTCGAACATCCGGCAGAAGCTTCAGCTCCGCCCCCAGCACGGTGTGCGCCTGACCTCCTCTTATGCGCTTGGCTACCGGCTCGAACTGGTCAGCCCTTCCGACGACGGCCAGAACCTCGCGCCGTAGCGGCGCCGCCCGACTCCCTGGAGAATCGTTTGCCATGAGCCGCTTCCGCGCGCTTTCTTTGCTTGTCCTGGTTTCCTGCATGACGCTGGCCGCCCCGGTGCGCAGCCAGCCAGCCGGCGCATTGGGCGACGACTTCATTCATCGCGTGCGGCAGGGGGAGACGCTGATCGAACTGGCCACGCAGTACACGCGCAACCAAGCCAACTGGAACCGGCTGCAGACGCTCAACAAGGTCGTCACCCCGGAACTGCTGCCCATCGGATTGGAATTGCACATTCCCCTGGCGATGATTCCGGTGCGCGATGCGCAGGCGCAGGTAGTGCATGTCAGCGGCCAGGCCAGCCTGAATGGCAAGTCCGTGCAGCCGGGAACGCCGGTGGCGGAAGGCAGCACGCTGGAAACCGCCCCCAACGGCTTCGTCACGCTGCAGCTTGCCGATGGGTCGCGGCTCACGCTGCCGTCCAACGGCGCGGTGGACCTCACGCGCCTGCGCCAGTTCGAAGGCACCGCGCTGACGGATTCGGTGATCAATGTGCGGCGCGGCAGCCTGGAATCGAGCGTCGCGCCGGCAGGTCAAGGCGTCGGCCGTTTCGAGATCCGCACGCCGGTCGCCGTGACGGGCGTGCGAGGAACGCGCTTCCGTGTTCAAAGCACCGCGCAAGGCGTCCATAGCGAAGTGCTGGAGGGCAGCGTGCGCCTGCAGGCACATGCGCCCGGCGATCCACCCGCCAAGCCGGTCGCGGTGGCACAAGGCTATGGGGCCGCGGTGGGCGCCGACGGCGCCGTGTCGGACGTGCGCCCGCTGTTGGCGGCGCCCCAATTGGGCGAACCCGTGCGCGCGGGCGGCACGTGGTCGGTGCCTATTGCGCCGGTCGAAGGCGCGCGAAGCTATCTGGTGCGCGTCTCGCGCGATGCCGACGGCGCGCTGCCCGTTTCGTCCGCCAGCTTTCCGGCCAATGACATCCGCTTTTCCGCGCCGGGGCCGGGCACGTTCTACGTGTCGGTGCGCGCCGTCGATGCCCTGGGCCTGCACGGGGCGGATTCGGTCCGCCCCTTTGAGGGCGCGAACATGTTGATGACGTCTTACGGCCTGGGCGTTGGCAGCGGCTCGGGCGGGCTTGTGACGCTGACGGCGTACTAGGACAAGCGCCATGGCCGACCCCGCCGACGCGCTCGACCGGTCCTGGCGGTCCGGGCTGTGGCTGACGTTGGCGCTGGCGGCGCTGGCCGCTTTCCTCGGCACCTTCAACGGCCTCGGCCGTCTAGACCTGGTCTTCTACGACCGCGCGGTGATGATGACGGGCCGGCCGGCCGATCCCGACATCCTTGTCGTGGCGATCGACGACGCGAGCATCGACGCGCTAGGACGCTGGCCGTGGCGGCGTGCCATCCACGCTGCCTTGCTCGACCGGCTGGCGGGCGCGCGGGCCGTGGGCGTGGATCTCATCTTTGCCGAACCCGACAAGGTCAATGCCGCCGATGACGCCATCCTGGCGGACAGCATTCGGCGCAACGCGCACACCGTGCTGCCGGTGGTCCTGGACCGTCTGAAAAACCCGACGGCCATCGGCCTGCCGATCCCCGAACTGGCGCAAGCATCGGCCTCCACCGGCTTCATCAATGCGGTTATCGACCCGGACGGCGTGGTGCGCGAAGCCGCCCTCACTGCGCAGTTTGCGGGCGACCGCAGGAATCACCTGGCCATCTCTATGCTCGAGGTCGGCGGCGAATCGGATCGCGCCCAACGGTTGCTCAAGCGCGCCAACGCTGAAGGCCGCATCCTGATTCCCTATGCTGGCCCGCCCGGCCACGTGCGGACAGTCTCCTACCTTTCGGTGCTGCGGGGCGACCTGCCGCCGGAGGAGCTGCGCGGCAAGTATGTGCTGGTGGGCGCCTGGGCGACCGGCCTGGGCGACGAGTATCCGACGCCGGTGTCGCACGACGTCAGCGGCATATCGGGCGTGGAGATCATCGCCAACGTCCTGCAGGCAGCACGCGAGGACATCGCGTTCCAGCGGCCGCCGGCCTGGTGGAGCGCGCTGTTCGCGCTGTTGCCGGTGTTGCTCGCCTGCCTGGCCTTGTGGCGCCTCGCCCCCAAGAAGGCGCTGGTCGTCAGCCTTGCGCTGCTTGCAGCCATCCCGCTGGCATCGTGGCTGCTGCTTGCCCAGTTCTATCTGTGGTTCGCACCGACCGCCGCATTGGCGGGCGTGGCGCTGTGCTATCCGCTCTGGAGCTGGCGTAACCAGGAAGCGGCGCTGCGCTACATGGACACGGAGCTGCGGCGCCTGCAGCGCGAGTACCCGCCGATTCTGAACGAAGCGCGCGTGCAGCTCGCCGATCCGAATGCATCGCTGGAGAGCCGGGTCGGTGAACTTCGGCGCGCGCTGGCGCGCGTGCGCAACCTGCGGCGGTTCCTGGCTGACGGACTCGACGGCATGCCGGATGCGACGCTGGTGTTCGACCAGGAAGGCCGCATGCGATTCCGCAACCAGGCCGCCATCATGTTCTTCCAGCGGCTTGGCATCCGTGCGCCCCGCATCGGGCGGCCGGCGGCGCATCTGCTTGAACACACCCTCGCCGACGAGACCGCGCGCGCGCGCGTGGCCGAGGCGCTGAGCGGCCGCCCGCCGGCCGACGCCGCCTCCCCCTGGAGCGCGGACCTTGAAGTGCGCGACCGAGCCGGCCGCGACCTGATCCTGAAGTGCGCCCCCATCCACACGGCCGAGGGCCAATTCGCGGGCACGGTCGCCACGCTGACCGACATCTCAAGCATTCGCCAGGCCGAGCGGCAACGCGAAGAGACGCTGCGCTTCATCTCGCACGACATGCGCGCGCCGCAAAGCTCGATTCTTGCGCTGGTGGAGTTGTCGCGGGAAGGCGGGCAACAGGAAGTGCGGCACGACACACTCGAACGCATTGCGATGCTGGCCAACCGCACGCTCACGCTGGTCGATGACTTCGTGCATCTGACGCGTGCCGAATCGATGCCGATCAGCACCATCGAACTGGATCTGGGCGGCCTGCTGCAGGACGCCGTCGACGATCTCTGGCCGTCCGCCAACAAGCGCGGCATCGCATTGGAGACCCGTGCGCCGCTGCCGGTTGCCTACACGCGCGGCGAACAGACGCTACTGATGCGCGCGCTCTGCAACCTGGTCGACAACGCCATCAAGTACAGCGCAAACGGCACGCGTGTCGAGTGCGGCATCGATGAACAGCCCGGCTTCTGGCGCGTGCGGGTCCACGATCAGGGCCAGGGCATCGCCCCGCAGGACGTTGCCCGGCTCTTCGAGCCCTTTGCGCGCGTGGGTGTTGAAACGCGGGGGGATGTCGGCGGCGCGGGGTTGGGACTGGCCTTTGTGCACACCGTGGCAAAACGCCACGGCGGACGTATCGAAGTGCAGAGCGAACTCGGCGTAGGCTCCGAGTTCATCCTGCACCTACCGAAGGTGTAATCCGCTTTCCCTACTGGAAGGTGTGCGAGATGACTGCGGGCCTGCCCGGCTTGACCTCGAGCGTCATGCGCATGGGTGGCAGGTCGGCGTTGCGCACGACCACCTGATACTTGCCTGGAATCAGCTTGAGGTCCTTGACCGGCGGACTGATGCCGCGCGCCACGCCGTTGATCCAGACTTCACCCCAGGGGTGGATGTCCAGCCGAACGCTAACGGGTACCGGCTTGGGCTTTGGCGCTTCCTCGGCGGTCGCCGGCGCCGGTTCCTGCGCTACGGGCGCTGGCGGTGCATCGGCCGTACTGGCGGAATTGGCCTGCGCCCCCGAGGTGGGCGGGACGGACGTGGCGGCAGACCCGGCTGCGCCTGACTGCCCCGTTGCAGCGCCATTGGACGTCAAGGATGGCAGGTCCGCGGGCGCCGCCGTTGCCGCCGGGGCCCGCTGCGGCGCGGGTGCGGGGGTCTGCGGCAAAGGATGCACGACGGGCGGGTTCGGTTGCACGACTTCCGATCGGGTGATGAGGGCATTGGGCATACCCTTGCCCCAGTGGAACCAGGCGTAGATGCCTGCGCCGATGAGCGCCAGAATGAGCAGCCAAAACAGCAACGGTCCGCGCCGGCGGGCGGGCTCGCGCCGTTCCGGGAAACCCGCCACGGGCGCAACCTTGGCCGCTTCATCCAATTCGTCTTCGGGCTCTTCCGGTTCGTCGTAGGCCGCCACGCCCAGCAGGCTGGCCAGCTCGGCCAGCGACTGCGGCCGCTCCTTCGTATCCATCGACAAACCGGCATCGATGACGCGCAGGAATTCCTGGCTGTACTTGGGCAGCCCCATCTCCGCCAGCGCGTCGTAGTCGTCGTGGGCGCGGCGCTCCGGCGCCGGCGGCGGCCGGCTGCCAATAACCAGCGCGTACGCCACGGCGCACAGGGAATAGATGTCCGACCAGGGGCCGCGCGGCCATTCCATGGAATCGGTGTACAGCTCGAACGGCGCGAAGCCGGCGGCTGGCGTGCGGCTGGAACGGCGCGAACGCGCCACCGCCAGTTCGGGCAGCAGATGCGCACGCGCGCCCTCGTCCATGCCGACCGTCTCAAGCGAAATGTCGCCGCAGATTTCGCCCTGCGCGTGCAGCGCGATAAGGGAAGGAAGGAGATCGGAGAGGAGCCGCTTGATGCGCGACTCCGGCACCCCACCTGCCGCGCTGGCCGCGATGGCGCTCAACGGGCGCAAGGCCAGCGGCGCGGCGCCGGAAAACGGGCCACGCGGCGTCAACAAGCCGGCGGGAGTAGACATCATCGAAGCTGCGCGTGCGCGCTAAAACGGGTTCAGGGGCTATTTAGGCGGAATATTATCCAATCCGCACGGTAAGGACATTGCCGAAAATGTCCGAGCGCATCAGGCTGTGGCACGATAGCGTACTGCGTCACCACCCTACATCTTTGGAAGCCATGAAAATTCGCATCCTGAGCAGTCTGCTTGGCGTATCGGCCCTCCTGGCCGGTTGCACGGGCATCTCCAAACCGCAACCCGAGAGCCCTCCGACGGCCGAAGCGCTGGCCGAACTGCAGCAGGTGCGCGACCAATATAGCGCCGGCCGTTACGGCGAAGTCATCCGTGGCGTCGCCAAATCCGATGCGCTGGCCACCTCGTCCAAAGCGGTGCGCATAGAAGCCTACAAGCTTCAGGCTTTCAGCTACTGCGTGACGCGTTATGCCCAGCTTTGTGAGGACAGCTTCGCGCGCATTCTGGTGCTGGATCCGGCGTTCGAGCTGGCGCCTAACGAGGCTGGCCATCCGGTCTGGGGACCGGTCTTTCAGCGCGCCCGAGCCCAGGCTGCCAAGTAGTCCTGCCGCACCCTTTCTTTCGCAAGTAAAAAGGCCTCTGATTCGCATCAGCGGCCTTTTGATTTTCAGGCTTCCACCGCAGCCTCGCGGCGGAAACCTGTCCGGGCGTTCCGCTTATTCGGCGGAGTCGTCGGTTCCCACATCGGTTGCAGGCGTCTCGGCGTCCGAACCCACCGTGACCGGTGCGTCTTCGAACGGGTTGGCCTGCTGGCGAGCGGCTTCGCGTTCCGCGGCCTCCAGCAGTTCCTTGTCGCGGCGTGCATGGTGGTAAGCCAGGCCGGTACCCGCCGGGATGAGGCGGCCGACGATGACGTTTTCCTTCAAGCCGCGCAGGTCGTCGCGCTTGCCCATGATGGCGGCTTCGGTCAGGACACGGGTGGTTTCCTGGAACGAAGCGGCCGAGATGAACGAGTCGGTCGACAGCGAGGCCTTCGTGATGCCGAGCAGCACGTTGTCGTACGAGGCCGGACGCAGATCGGCAGCGGTGACGCGGTCGTTCTCGTTGAGCAGCTCGGAGCGCTCGACTTGCTCGCCCGGGATGAACTCGGTGTCGCCCGCGTCAACGATGTTCACACGGCGCAGCATCTGACGAACAATCACTTCAATGTGCTTGTCGTTGATCTTCACGCCCTGCAGACGGTAAACGTCCTGCACTTCGTCGACGATGTACGTCGCCAGCTTTTCGATGCCTTGCAGGCGCAGGATGTCGTGGGGATCGGCCGGGCCGTCCACGATCATTTCGCCCTTGTTCACCACCTGGCCGTCGTGCACCAGAACCTGCTTTTCCTTCGGAATCAGGAACTCGTGGCTCACGCCTTCCAGGTCGGTGATGACCAGACGCTGCTTGCCCTTGGTGTCCTTGCCGAACGAGACCGTACCGGTGACGTCGGCGAGCATGCCGGCGTCCTTCGGCGAACGGGCTTCGAACAGTTCGGCCACACGCGGCAGACCGCCGGTAATGTCGCGGGTCTTTTGCGATTCTTGCGGAATACGCGCCAGAACTTCACCCACGGCAACCTGCTGGCCGTCACGCACCGTGATCAGCGCCCCCACCGGGAACGAGATGTTCACCGAGTGATCGGTGCCGGCGATCTTGACGTCTTCGCCGTTCTCGTTGACCAGCTTGATCTGCGGACGCATGACGATCTTGCCGCCACGGGTCTTCGGCGTGATGACGACGAGCGTCGACAGGCCGGTGACTTCGTCCACCTGCTTGGCAACGGTCACGCCTTCTTCGATGTTCTCGAAGCGGACGGCGCCGCCGTATTCCGACACGATCGGACGGGTCAGCGGATCCCACGTTGCCAGGCGCGCGCCGGCCTTCACAGCCTCGCCATCGCCCACCAGCACGGTCGCGCCGTACGGGATCTTGTGACGTTCGCGTTCGCGGCCGTTGTCATCGAAGATCGCCAGTTCGCCCGAGCGCGAGATCGCGACACGTTCGCCCTTGGCGTTCGTGACATAGCGCATCGTGCTGGCAAAACCGACGGTACCCGTCGACTTGGTTTCCACCGCGCTGGCCAGGGCCGAACGCGATGCCGCGCCACCGATGTGGAACGTACGCATCGTGAGCTGCGTGCCCGGTTCACCGATGGACTGAGCAGCGATAACGCCAACTGCCTCGCCCTGGTTGACCGGCGAACCACGACCCAGGTCGCGGCCGTAGCAGTGCGCGCACAGACCATGACGCGTTTCGCAGGTCAGCGGCGTGCGGACCTTGACTTCGTCCACGCCGATGCGGTCGATGGTGTCGACCAGATCTTCGTCCAGCAGCGTGCCGGCGACGATGGCCGTTTCCTGCGTGTCCGGGTTGACGATGTCCACGGCAGCGACGCGGCCGAGGATACGGTCGCGCAGCGGTTCGATGACTTCACCGCCTTCGACCAGGGCCTTCATGTTGTAGCCCTGCGAAGTGCCGCAGTCGTCTTCCGTGATGACCAGATCCTGCGTCACGTCGACCAGACGGCGAGTCAGGTAACCCGAGTTCGCGGTCTTCAGTGCCGTATCGGCCAGACCCTTACGCGCACCGTGAGTGGAGATGAAGTACTGGAGTACGTTCAGGCCTTCACGGAAGTTCGCGGTAATGGGCGTTTCGATAATCGAGCCGTCCGGCTTGGCCATCAGGCCGCGCATGCCGGCCAGCTGGCGGATCTGGGCGGCCGAACCGCGGGCGCCCGAGTCAGCCATCATGTAGATGGAGTTGAAGGACTCCTGGCGCACTTCCTCGCCGTGACGGTTGGTCACGGGCTCGGTGGCCAGTTGTTCCATCATCGCCTTGCCGACCTTGTCGCCAGCCTTGCCCCAGATGTCCACAACGTTGTTGTAGCGCTCTTGGGACGTGACCAGACCCGACGAGTACTGCTTGTCGATTTCCTTCACTTCGCGGCTGGCTTCGGCCAGGATGCCTTCCTTGGCGGTCGGGATCAGCATGTCGCCCATGGCGATCGAGATACCGCCGCGCGTGGCCAGGCGGAAGCCCGACTGCATCAGCTTGTCGGCGAAGATCACCGTGTCGCGCAGGCCGCAGCGGCGGAACGACTGGTTGATCAGGCGCGAGATTTCCTTCTTCTTCAGCGCCTTGTTCAGGACGGTGAAGGGCAGGCCCTTGGGCAGGATCTCGGACAGCAGCGCACGGCCGACCGTCGTCTCGTGACGGCGGATCACCGGCTGCCATTCGCCGTTCTCGTCGCGCTCGTGTTCCTTCAGGCGCACGGTGACGCGGCTTTGCAGCTCGACTTCGTTGTTGTCGTAGGCGCGCTGAACTTCAGCGACGTCCGTGAAGAAGATGCCTTCGCCACGGCCGTTGATGCGCTCGCGGGTCGTGTAGTACAGACCCAGCACGATATCCTGCGACGGCACGATCGACGGTTCGCCGTTGGCCGGGAACAGCACGTTGTTGGACGCGAGCATCAGCGTGCGCGCTTCCAGCTGGGCTTCCAGCGACAGCGGCACGTGGACGGCCATCTGGTCACCGTCGAAGTCGGCGTTGAACGCCGCGCAAACCAGCGGGTGCAGCTGGATGGCCTTGCCTTCGATCAGCACCGGCTCGAACGCCTGGATGCCCAGACGGTGAAGCGTCGGCGCACGGTTCAGCATGACCGGGTGTTCGCGGATGACTTCTTCCAGGATGTCCCAGACCACCGGTTCCTGGCTTTCGACCAGCTTCTTGGCAGCCTTGATGGTCGTGGCCAGGCCCATCATCTCCAGACGATTGAAGATGAACGGCTTGAACAGTTCCAGGGCCATCAGCTTGGGCAGGCCGCACTGGTGCAGCTTGAGCTGCGGACCCACCACGATGACCGAACGGCCCGAGTAGTCGACGCGCTTGCCCAGCAGGTTCTGACGGAAACGACCGCTCTTGCCCTTGATCATGTCGGCCAGGGACTTGAGCTGGCGCTTGTTGGCGCCCGTCATGGCCTTGCCACGGCGGCCGTTGTCCAGCAGCGAGTCAACCGCTTCCTGCAGCATGCGCTTTTCGTTGCGCAGGATGATTTCAGGCGCCTTGAGCTCGAGCAGACGCTTCAGGCGGTTGTTGCGGTTGATGACGCGGCGGTACAGGTCGTTCAGGTCGGAGGTCGCGAAGCGGCCGCCGTCCAGCGGCACCAGCGGACGCAGGTCCGGCGGCAGCACGGGCAGCACTTCCATGACCATCCACTCGGCCTTGATGCCGGACTTCTGGAAGCCTTCCAGCACCTTCAGGCGCTTGGAGATCTTCTTGATCTTGGCTTCCGAGCTGGTGGCCTTCAGTTCGCCGCGCAGCGTTTCCACTTCGCGGTCGATGTCGATGGTGCGCAGCAGTTCACGCACGGCTTCCGCGCCCATCAGGGCACGGAAGTCGTCGCCGTATTCCTCGGTCTTGGCCAGGAAATCGTCGTCCGACATGATCTGGCCGCGCTTGAGCGGCGTCATGCCAGGTTCGATCACGCACCAGGCTTCGAAGTACAGCACGCGTTCGATGTCGCGCAGGGTCATGTCGAGCACCATGCCCAGACGCGACGGCAGGCTCTTCAGGAACCAGATGTGCGCGACGGGGCTGGCCAGCTCGATGTGGCCCATGCGTTCACGGCGAACCTTGGCGACGGTGACTTCCACGCCGCACTTCTCGCAGATCACGCCACGGTGCTTGAGGCGCTTGTACTTGCCGCACAGGCACTCGTAGTCTTTGATCGGGCCAAAGATCTTGGAGCAGAACAGGCCGTCACGCTCGGGCTTGAACGTGCGGTAGTTGATCGTCTCGGGCTTGCGGACTTCGCCGTAGGACCACGAACGGATCTTCTCGGGCGAGGCGATGCCGATCTTGATGGCATCGAACTGCTCGTCTTGAGAGACTTGCTTAAAGAGGTCGAGTAGCGCTTTCATTAGTTACGCTCCAAATCCATGTCCAGGGCCAACGAGCGGATTTCCTTGACCAGAACGTTGAACGATTCCGGCATGCCGGCATCGATCACGTGGTCGCCCTTGACGATGTTTTCGTAAACCTTGGTACGACCGTTGATGTCGTCCGACTTCACCGTCAGCATTTCCTGCAGGGTGTAGGCGGCGCCGTATGCTTCCAGCGCCCACACTTCCATTTCCCCGAAACGCTGGCCACCGAACTGCGCCTTGCCGCCCAGCGGCTGCTGAGTCACCAGCGAGTACGGGCCGGTGGAACGCGCGTGCATCTTGTCGTCGACCAAGTGGTGCAGCTTCAGGTAGTGCATGTAGCCGACCGTCACGGGGCGCTCGAATTGCTCGCCCGTGCGGCCGTCGAACAGCCATGCCTGCGTACGCGAAGGCGTCAGCGCCATGCGCTCGGCGACGTCGTCCGGATAGGCCAGCTCCAGCATCTTGGTGATTTCCTCTTCGGTCGCGCCGTCGAAGACGGGCGTCGCGAACGGCACGCCGTTCTTGAGGTTCTGGGCCATTTCCATGACTTCGTCATCGGTCAGTTCGTCGATGCGCGCGCCGGAGCCGGTCGTGTTGTAGACCTTGTCCAGATATGCGCGGACGTTCTTGACCTGCGCCGAACGCTCATCGCGCAGCATGTCTGCGATGCGATGGCCAACGCCCTTGGCGGCCCAGCCCAAGTGGACTTCCAGCACCTGGCCGACGTTCATCCGCGAGGGCACGCCCAGCGGGTTCAGAACGATGTCGGCCGGCGTGCCGTCAGCCATGTGGGGCATGTCTTCCACCGGCGTGATGCGCGACACGACACCCTTGTTGCCGTGACGGCCTGCCATCTTGTCGCCAGGCTGCAGACGACGCTTCACGGCCAGGTAGACCTTGATCATCTTCAGCACGCCCGGAGGCAGCTCGTCGCCTTGCGTCAGCTTCTTGCGCTTCTCCTCGAAGGCCAGATCGAACTGGTGACGCTTCTGCTCGAGCGATTCCTTGGCCTGCTCCAGCACGACAGCGTGCGGCTCATCGGCCAGACGGATGTCGAACCACTGCCAGCGATCCAGGTCAGCCAGGTAGGCCTTGGTGATCGTCGCGCCCTTGGCCAGCTTGCGCGGGCCGCCGTTGACGGTCTTGTTGATCAGCATCTTCTCGATACGATCGAACTGGTCGTTTTCAACGATGCGCAGCTGGTCGTTCAGGTCCTGGCGATAGCGGCGCAGTTCATCGTCGATGATGGACTGGGCGCGCTTGTCGCGCACGATGCCTTCACGCGTGAACACCTGCACGTCGATCACGGTGCCGGTCATGCCCGAGGGCACGCGCAGCGAGGTGTCCTTAACGTCGGACGCCTTTTCACCGAAGATGGCGCGCAGCAGCTTTTCTTCCGGCGTCAGCTGGGTTTCGCCCTTGGGCGTGACCTTGCCGACCAGCACGTCGTCAGCGCTGACTTCGGCGCCGATGTAGGTGATGCCGGAATCGTCCAGACGGTTCAACTGCGTTTCAGCCAGGTTGCTGATGTCGCGGGTGATTTCTTCCGGTCCGAGCTTCGTGTCGCGGGCGACAACCGTCAGTTCCTCGATGTGCACCGAGGTGTAGCGGTCATCCGCCACAACCTTTTCGGAGATCAGGATCGAGTCTTCGAAGTTGTAGCCGTTCCAGGGCATGAACGCGATCAGCATGTTCTGACCCAGGGCGAGTTCGCCCAGGTCGGTCGATGCGCCGTCAGCCAGCACGTCGCCCTTGGCAACGCGGTCGCCACGCTTGACGATCGGACGCTGGTTGATGTTCGTGTTCTGGTTGGAACGCGTGTACTTGATCAGGTTGTAGATGTCGACGCCAACTTCGCCGGCGACGTTTTCTTCGTCGTTCACGCGAATCACGACGCGCTCGGCATCGACGTGGTCGACCAGGCCGCCACGCAGTGCCTGCACGGTGGTGCCCGAGTCAACGGCCACGGTGCGCTCGATACCCGTACCCACGACCGGCTTTTCCGGACGCAAGCAAGGCACGGCCTGACGTTGCATGTTGGCGCCCATCAGTGCGCGGTTCGCGTCGTCGTGCTCCAGGAACGGAATCAGCGAGGCAGCAACCGACACGATCTGCGACGGGGCAACGTCCATGTAGTGCACGTTGGCCGGGGCGGTCAGCATCGTTTCGCCAGCTTCACGGCAGGCGACCAGGTCGTCCACGAAACGGCCTTCTTCGTCGAGCGCGGCGTTGGCCTGCGCGATGACGTAGTGGCTTTCTTCGATGGCCGACAGGTAATCGATCTGCTCGCTGACGCGGCCGTCGATGATCTTGCGGTAAGGCGTTTCCAGGAAGCCGTACTCGTTCAAGCGAGCGTACAGCGCCATGGAGTTGATCAGACCGATGTTCGGGCCTTCCGGCGTTTCGATCGGGCAGACGCGGCCGTAGTGGGTCGGGTGCACGTCGCGGACTTCAAAGCCGGCGCGCTCGCGGGTCAGACCGCCCGGGCCCAGTGCGGAAACACGACGCTTGTGCGTGATTTCCGACAGCGGGTTGGTCTGGTCCATGAACTGCGACAGCTGGCTCGAACCGAAGAACTCCTTGATGGCTGCCGAGATCGGCTTGGAGTTGATCAGGTCGTGCGGCATCAGGTTTTCCGTCTCGGCCTGGCCCAGACGTTCCTTGACGGCGCGCTCGACGCGCACGAGACCGGCGCGGAACTGGTTTTCGGCCAGTTCGCCGACGCAACGCACGCGGCGGTTGCCCAAGTGATCGATGTCATCGATCTGACCACGGCCGTTACGCAGCTCAACCAGCACCTTGATGGTTTCAAGGATGTCTTCGTTGGTCAGCGTCATCGGGCCGGTGATGTCCTCACCACGGCCCAGACGGCTGTTGACCTTCATGCGGCCGACGCGCGACAGATCGTACGTCTCTTCGCTGTAGAACAGACGCTGGAACAGCGCTTCCACCGCTTCTTCGGTGGGCGGCTCGCCAGGACGCATCATGCGGTAGATGGCAACGCGCGCGGCCATCTGGTCGGCGGTTTCATCGGTGCGCAGCGTTTGCGAGATGTAGGGACCACGATCCAGGTCGTTGGTGTACAGCGCCTGGAAGTCGTGCACGTTGGCGGCGCGCAGGGCGCCCAGCACGCTTTCCGTGATCTCGTCGTTGGCGTTGGCGATGACTTCGCCGGTTTCTTCGTCAACGATGTTCTTGGCCAGCACGCGGCCGTACAGGAAATCTTCCGGCACGGAGATGCGCTGGATGCCGCCGGCAGCCAGGTCGCGCAAGTGCTTGGCGTTGATGCGCTTGTCCTTTTCGACGATCACCTTACCCGAACGGTCGGCGATATCGAAACGGGCCATTTCGCCCTTCCAACGCTCAGGCACGAATTCCATCATCGCGCCTTCGCTCTTCAATTCGAAGTTGTCGAAGTCGAAGAAGTTGGCCAGGATGGATTCCGGCGTCATGCCGATGGCCTTGCACAGGATCGTGACAGGCATCTTGCGGCGGCGGTCGACGCGGAAGAACAGGACGTCCTTCGGGTCGAATTCGAAGTCCAGCCACGAACCGCGGTAAGGAATCACGCGGGCCGAGAACAGGAGCTTGCCCGAGCTGTGCGTTTTGCCGCGGTCGTGTTCGAAGAACACGCCAGGCGAACGGTGCAGCTGCGAAACGATGACACGCTCCGTGCCGTTGATGACGAAGGAACCCGTGCCCGTCATGAGCGGAATTTCGCCCATGTAGACTTCTTGTTCCTTCACTTCCTTCACGGTGGGCTTGCTGACTTCGCGGTCAAGCAGCACCAGGCGGACCTTGGCTCGCAGGGGCGAGGCATAGGTCAGGCCACGTTGCTGACATTCCTTGACATCGAACACCGGTTCGCCGAGCACGTAGCTCACGAACTCCAAGCGCGCCATACCGTTGTGACTAACGATCGGGAAAATCGACGAGAACGCCGCCTGCAAACCGTCGGCTACGCGTTCGGACGGGGCGGTATCCGCCTGCAGGAAAGTTAGGTAGGATTGAAGCTGAGTCGCCAAAAGGAAGGGAACGTTTTGAACGTCTTCACGCTTGGCGAAGCTTTTGCGGATGCGCTTTTTTTCGGTGTACGAGTAAGGCATGAGCACTCCGACTCGAGGTTGCATGGGCCGTCAACCACGGCCCCAGGTGATACGACTCCAGGAAACCCCACTGAATGGGCATACCCCCAGTAGGGGTTTCCTGGAAACGCAAAAGCCCGGGGACTGCAAACTGTGCTGTCCCCGGGCAGTTGACGCAGGTCTTACTTGACTTCGACCTTGGCGCCAGCTTCTTCCAGCTTCTTCTTGGCGGCTTCGGCATCAGCCTTGGCCACAGCTTCCTTGACGGGCTTCGGAGCGCCGTCGACCAGGTCCTTGGCTTCCTTCAGACCCAGACCGGTCAGCTCGCGCACGGCCTTGATGACGCTGACCTTGTTCGCGCCGGCTTCTTGCAGGACGACGGTGAACTCGGTTTGCTCTTCAGCAGCGGCGGCAGCGCCACCAGCGGCGGGAGCAGCAACAGCGACGGCAGCGGCAGCAGCCGACACGCCGAACTTCTCTTCCATTTCCTTGATCAGCTCGGACAGCTCGAGCACGGTCATGCCAGCGATGGCGTCAAGGATTTCAGCTTTGTTAAGTGCCATTTTTCAGAACTCCAAATATTTTGGTAATGCCAGGGTTTGGGTGTCGCTTCGTCGTTCAGCGAATTCCGGACAGCAGGGCGATTAGGCCGCTGCCTTCTGGTCGCGCACGGCGGCGAGGCCACGGGCGAACTTGGTCGGAACTTCGTTGAGCGTACGCACGAATTGCGCGATGGGGGCTTGCATGGTGCCAAGCAGCTTCGACAGCAACTCTTCGCGCGAGGGCATGGTGGCCAGAGCCTTCACACCTTCTTGGTTCAGCAAGTTGTTGGGCAGAGCGCCCGCCTTGATGACCAGCTTATCGTTGCTTTTTGCGAAACCAGCAATGACCTTGGCCGCCGAAACCGGATCAGCGCTGATGCCATAGATCAGCGGACCGGTCAGTTGCTCAGCCAACGGCTCGAAAGCCGTGCCGGCAACAGCACGACGGGCCAGCGAGTTCTTCAGAACACGCAGATACACGCCCGATTCACGCGCAGTTTTGCGCAGTACGGTGACAGAGGCGACGTCCAGACCACGGTACTCAGCGATAACAATCGATTGGGCCTTGGCGACAACCGCCGAGACTTCCTCGATTACCACCGCTTTCTCTTGACGATTGAGACTCACGGTTTGAACACTCCATCAAAAGACGCTTGGGGCCGGAGCCTTGCGCGTCAACCGAATGCGGCGCCTGGACGAGTTCTTCGGGTAAAGAAATCTTCCTGGGGACGCCGTCTACGCTGGATCCGGACTGTGTGAGCTCCGGTATTAAGCGGGGCAGCGGCG
Source organism: Achromobacter sp. Root565 (assembly GCF_001427425.1). Lineage (NCBI taxonomy): Bacteria > Pseudomonadati > Pseudomonadota > Betaproteobacteria > Burkholderiales > Alcaligenaceae > Achromobacter > Achromobacter sp. Root565. Next base: position 2,740 of record NZ_LMGO01000011.1, on the reverse strand, counting down.
ATACTGCTTTCCTTGCGGAAGGTAGCTCCCCTCCACTGCCCTGCTCCAGCGGTCTTTGACAGCAACATCCGGAAGGTTCCGGATGCAGCCCAAAGTACGTTTACTGCTGTTGGCTTAGTTGGAAGCCGACAGCGAGGCAATTTCCACACGCGCACCGCCGCCCATCGTGGACGAAACGGCGAGCTTGCGCAGGTAAATGCCCTTGGCAGCCGCGGGACGAGCCTTTTGCAGGGCGTCGACCAGGGCGGCCAGGTTGGTTTGCAGCTGTTCCACGCCGAACGACGCGCGGCCGATCGTTGCGTGGATGATGCCAGCCTTGTCGGTACGGTACTGAACCTGACCGGCCTTGGCGTTCTTCACAGCGGTCGCGACGTCGGGGGTCACGGTGCCGACCTTCGGGTTCGGCATCAGGCCGCGCGGGCCCAGGATCTGACCCAGGGCGCCGACGACACGCATCGTGTCGGGCGAGGCGATGACGACGTCAAAGTCCATTTGACCGGCCTTGATGCTGTCGGCCAGGTCGTCCAGACCAACGATGTCAGCGCCAGCAGCCTTGGCGGCCTCAGCCTTGTCGCCTTGGGCGAACACGGCGACGCGAACCGACTTGCCGGTGCCGGCGGGCAGCACGACCGAACCGCGGACCAGTTGGTCCGACTTCTTCGGGTCGATGCCGAGTTGCACGGCCACGTCAATGGATTCATTGAACTTGGCGACGGCGGTGTCCTTGACCAGGGTCAGGGCTTCAGCGACCGGGTACAGCTTGGTGCGGTCGATCTTTTGTGCAATAGCGGCGGCGCGCTTGGACAACTTAGCCATGATTAGATCCCCTCAACCGTGATGCCCATGCTGCGGGCGCTGCCAGCGATCGTGCGCACTGCGGCTTCCAGATCGGAGGCGGTCAGGTCGGGACCCTTGGCCTTGGCGATTTCTTCAGCTTGCGCGCGCGTCAGCGTGCCGACCTTGTCGGTATGCGGCTTGGGCGAACCCTTTTGCACGCCAGCGGCCTTCTTGATGAGGACCGTCGCGGGCGGGGTCTTCATGATGAAGGTGAAGCTCTTGTCAGCGAAGGCGGTGATCACCACCGGAATCGGCAGACCAGGCTCCATGCCTTGGGTCTTGGCGTTGAACGCCTTGCAGAATTCCATGATGTTCAGGCCGCGCTGACCCAGAGCCGGGCCAATCGGGGGGGAGGGGTTAGCCTTACCAGCCGGTACTTGCAGCTTGATAAAGCCGACGATCTTTTTCGCCATGCTTTGCTCCTTGCGGGTGATATCGCCCTGGCCTACACGGACAGGGCTCCCCGGGGGTTAAATTCAGGTCTTCTCGACCTGGCTGAAATCGAGCTCGACGGGCGTGGCGCGACCAAAAATGGTGACGGACACACGAACCTTGCTCTTTTCGTAGTTGACTTCTTCGACGTTGCCGTTGAAGTCCGCAAACGGACCTTCCTTGACCCGAACCATCTCGCCCACTTCGAACAGGATCTTGGGGCGGGGTTTCTCGACGCCCTCTTCCATCTGGGAGAGGATCTTTTCGACTTCCTTTTCGGAAATCGGGGTCGGACGATTGCCCGAGCCGCCCAAAAAGCCGGTGACTCGGTTGGTGTTCTTGACCAGGTGCCACGTTTCGTCGGTCAGGTCCATTTCAACCAGGACGTAACCGGGGAAAATGCGGCGCTCGGTGATCGACTTCTGACCACCCTTGACCTCGACGACTTCTTCGGAGGGCACAAGGATGCGGCCGAAAGACGTTTGCAGGGCCGCGCGCTCGATGCGCTCGTTCAGGGCCTTGTGGACGCTTTTTTCCATGCCGGAATACACATGGACGACATACCAACGCTTACTCATTTGCCGTCCTTATTTCCAGCCCAACAGCAGGCCGTAGAGAATCCATTCGATGCCCTTGTCGAGCACCCACATGAAAATGCCCATGACCGCCACAAACGCAAAAACGATACCCGTCATCTGGGTCGTTTCCTTGCGAGTGGGCCACGCGACACGCTTGACTTCGTTGTAGGACTCGCTGGCAAAGCTCAGAGTGCGGCGACCGGGTTCGCTGAACCAGGCAATCGCGGCTGCGATCACGAGGCCACCCACGAACACACCGATACGGGCAGCCATCGGCTGTGCGCTGAGCACGGAAAACCCGACGATGCCAGCAATAACGACGAGAACCGCCAGTCCGAGCTTGACCCGGTCGGCGGTACTGGTTACGGTTTCAACGCTGGTATTAGACATATTGCGACGCGAGCCGCCGTGAATGCGTAACTCGCGATGATCTCCCGCGGGTTTATCCTGGCGGTGGCAGGGGCAGTAGGAATCGAACCTACAACCTTCGGTTTTGGAGACCGACGCTCTGCCAATTGAGCTATGCCCCTAAACACATCAAACTACTCACATCAAACTACTGTTCCGCCGTGCATTGGCTTGCGGAACCATACATAGTACTACTTTTACAGCAAAGATGGATAGAGGGGCATGAATGCCCACCCTACCCATCTGGGTATTGCTTACTTCAGGATCTTGGCGACGACGCCGGCGCCGACGGTACGACCGCCTTCACGGATGGCGAAACGCAGACCTTCTTCCATGGCGATCGGGGCCAACAGCTTGACCGTCATGGCCACGTTGTCGCCCGGCAGGACCATTTCCTTGTCGGCCGGCAGTTCGATCGTGCCCGTCACGTCCGTCGTGCGGAAGTAGAACTGGGGACGATAGCCTTGGAAGAACGGGGTGTGACG
>NZ_LMGO01000010.1:119811-120197 GCF_001427425.1 Achromobacter sp. Root565 | reverse complement strand
CGCGGCAGCCTCGCAGAGGGTGTCAGACACCGAGATCAGATTGCGGCAGGTGTCTGACACCCTGGTGACGCGATCGTCAACTCGTGGCGGCCTCGCAGAGGGTGTCTGACACCGAGATCAGATTGCGGCAGGTGTCTGACACCCTGGTGACGCGATCGTCAACTCGCGACAGCCTCGCAGAGGGTGTCAGACACCGAGATCAGATTGCGGCAGGTGTCTGACACCCTGGTGAGACGATCGTCAACTCGCGGCGGCCTCGCAGCGGGTGTCAGACACCGAGATCAGATTGCGGCAGGTGTCTGACACCCTGGCGAGACGATCGTCAACTCGCGGCAGCCTCGCAGAGGGTGTCAGACACCGAGATCAGATTGCGGCAGGTGTCTGAC
>NZ_LMGO01000010.1:428-119742 GCF_001427425.1 Achromobacter sp. Root565 | reverse complement strand
CCCTGGCGAGACGATCGTCAACTCGCGGCAGCCTCGCAGAGGGTGTCAGACACCGAGATCAGATTGCGGCAGGTGTCTGACACCCTGGTGAGACGATCGTCAACTCGTGGCTGCTTCGCAGCGGGTGTCAGACACCGAGATCAGATTGCGGCAGGTGTCTGACGCCCTGGTGAGACGATCGTCAACTCGTGGCAGCTTCGCAGAGGGTGTCAGACACCGAGATCAGATTGCGGCAGGTGTCTGACACCCTGGTGAGACGATCGTCAACTCGCGGCGGCCTCGCAGAGGGTGTCAGACACCGAGATCAGATTGCGGCTGGTGTCTGACACCCTGGTGACGCGATCGTCAACTCGTGGCGGCCTCGCAGNAGAGGGTGTCAGACACCGAGATCAGATTGCGGCAGGTGTCTGACCCCCTGGTGAGACGATCGTCAACTCGCGGCGGCCTCGCAGAGGGTGTCAGACACCGAGATCAGATTGCGGCTGGTGTCTGACACCCTGGTGACGCGATCGTCAACTCGTGGCGGCCTCGCAGCGGGTGTCAGACACCGAGATCAGATTGCGGCAGGTGTCTGACACCCTGGTGAGACGATCGTCAACTCGCGGCGGCCTCGCCGCGGGTGTCAGACACCGAGATCAGATTGCGGCAGGTGTCTGACACCCTGGTGAGGCGATCGTCAACTCGCGGCGGCCTCGCAGCGGGTGTCAGACACCGGGATCAGATTGCGGCTGGTGTCTGACACCCTCTTGAGACGATCGTCAACTCGCGGCAGCCTCGCAGAGGGTGTCAGACACCGAGATCTATGAGATCCCAGTTCTACGGCGCTTCCTGCGTCAGCGTCGACACGAACGTCGCCGTGCGTGAATCACTCGGATTCGTGAAAACCGACCGCGAATCGCCGGCTTCCACCACCACGCCATCCAGCAAAAACACCACCTCCCGCGACACGCTCGCCGCCAGCCGCAGATCATGCGTGGCCATGAGCATCGTCATGCCTTCCGCGGCCAACTGGCGCAGCACATCCACCACCTCCGCGGCCAAGCCCGGATCCAGCGCCGACGTCGGCTCGTCGCACAGCAGAACACGTGGCGCGGGCGCCAGCGCGCGGGCAATCGCCACGCGTTGCTGCTGGCCGCCGGACAGATTCGCGGGCCAGGCTTCCGCCTTCTCCAGCATCCCCACCTTGCGCAGCAATTCCTCCGCCCGTGCACGCGCGCGGTCGGTGGGCCATTTCTGCACCGTCACCAACCCTTCCATCACATTGCCGATCACGGTCTGATGCGGAAAGAGCTGAAAGTTCTGGAACACCATGCCGGTCTGTTTGCGCACCGCCTGGACCTGTTCGCGGGCAAGTTTGCGCCCGGGTTCAAAGTCGACCGTTTCCGGCCCGATCTCCAGCCGGCCGCGATCCGGCACTTCCAGCAGGTTCACGCAGCGCAGCAGGGTGCTCTTGCCGCTGCCCGACGGACCGATCAAGGCGGTGACGCTGCCTTCGTCGATCTGGACATCCACCTGCTTGAGCACGGGGTTGCCGCCAAAGGACTTTTCGATTTTTTCAAGGCGGATCATCGGGTCTTCTCGCTAAACATCGCATGCTGGCCGAAGCGCCGTTCCAGCCGCACTTGCGCCGCGGACAGGACGGAGCTGAACGCCAGATAGATCAGCGCGGCTTCCGTATAGAGGATCAGCGGTTCATACGTGACGGCCGCGATGCGCTGCGCGGCCTGGAAAATTTCGGGCACCGTCAGCACCGCCGCGAGCGACGTGTCCTTGACCAGCGCGATGAACGAATTGGACAGCGGCGGCACGGCCACGCGGGCCGCCTGCGGCAGGATCGTGCGGCGCAAAGCCTGGCCGCGCGTCATGCTGAGCGAATAGGCCGCTTCCCACTGTCCCTTGGTGATCGACTCGATTGCGCCGCGGATCACTTCGGAGTTGTAGGCGCCGACGTTCAGCGTGAAGCCGATCAGCGCGGCGGGCAACGGATCCAGCACGATGCCCACGCTGGGCAGGCCGTAGAAGATCACGAAAAGCTGCACCAGCAGCGGCGTGCCGCGGATGAGCCAGACATAGAAGCGCACCACCGCCACCAGCGGCGCGGGGCCGAACAGCCGGATGAGCGCCACCACGAAGGCCAGGGCCAGACCCAGCGCAAACGACATCAGCGTCAGCGGAACCGTGAAGACCAGCCCCGCGTGCAGCAGCGGCCAGAACGAATCCGCCATCAGCTGCACCCAGGCCGGCACCGACCATTCGCCAATTTTTGCCAGCAGCCAATCGGGCAGGATGGCGTGCAGCCAGGTGGGCAGCGTCATGGGCGCTCCAGTTGCTTATTGCGCGGACAGGTCCGTGCCGAAGTACTTGACCGAGATGGTCTTGTACGTGCCGTCCGCCTTGATGTCGGCCAGCGCCTTGTTGATGGCAGCCTGCAGCTCGGGATTGTTCTTGCGGATCAAAACGCCAGAATTGCTGAACTCCGCCGTCTTGTCGGTGGCCGCGATCTTCACGCGGGCGTTGGGCTTCTGCTTCTTGAAGTCCAGGAACGACAGGTTGTCGTTGACGGTGGCTTCAACGCGGCCGGAGGTCAGCAGGTCGATGGCTTCGTTAAAGCCCTGCACGGCGACGACTTCCGCGCCATGGTTCTGCGCCAGCTTGCCGAAGTTGCTGGTCAGCGTGTTGGCGGACTTCTTGCCCTTCAGGTCCGCGAAGGACTTGATGCTGGTGTTGTCGTCGCGCACGATCAGCACGGCCGCGGACGAAATGTAGGGGTCGGAGAAGTCGTACTTGGCGCGGCGCGCATCCGTGATGCCCACCTGATTGATGACGGCGTCGTAGCGCTTGGCGTCCAGGCCGGCGATCAGGCCGTCCCACTTGCCTTCGACGAATTGCGCCTTCACGCCCAGGCGCTCGGCGATGGCGCGGCCAATGTCCACGTCAAAGCCGGTAAGCTTGCCCGATGCGTCGTGGAAGGTGAAAGGCGCGTAGGTGCCTTCGGTGCCGATCTTGAAGACGCCCGCGGATTTGATCTGGTCCAGTTCGGACTGGGCATGGGCGGTGGACAGGGCGGCGACCTGCACGAGGCCGGCGATGAAAAGCGTACGGAAGAGTTTCATGACAATGCTCCACGGATGATCACTGTGGAGAGCATGTGGGCCTGCAATGCCCTCCGGCGTAGCGGCACTCTAACAACCGGCCTATTTTTCCACAAAGCATATGGAATAGTAAAAATATAGCTACAAGTCATATGGCAGTACCGAACGCCGGGCGCAGTCGGTCCGGGATCCTTCAGGCAGTACCTTGACGGAGACGGGTGTGGAACAGCAATGGAACAGGCGTGCGTTCATGATGGCGGCGGCGGGCGCTGCCGCAGCCGGCACGATGCCCGCGCAGGGCGCCGGCGGCACGGGGTCGATGCCCGGCGGCGGCAGCATTACCGATGTCGCCGGCTTGCGGGTGGGGCATTACACCGAGACCCGCCGGCCTACCGGCTGCACGGTCATCATTGCCGAGACCGGCGCGACGGGCGGTGTGGACGTGCGCGGCGCGGCGCCCGGGACGCGCGAGACCGATCTGCTCAATCCGATCAACATGGTCGACAAGGTGCACGCAATTGTGCTGACGGGCGGCAGCGCCTTCGGCCTGGATGCGGCGTCGGGCGTGATGCGCTATCTGGAAGAAAAGAAGATCGGCTTTGATGTGGGCGTGGCGGTCGTGCCCATCGTGCCTTGCGCGGTGCTGTTCGACCTGGGCGTGGGCGACGCGTCGGTGCGGCCCGATGCCGCCGCCGGTTATCAGGCTTGCCGTTCGGCCACGGCCGACGCCCCGCAGGAAGGCAACGTGGGCGCGGGCGCCGGGGCGACGGTGGGCAAGCTGTATGGTCCCAAGCGCGCCATGAAGGGCGGCATCGGCAGCGCGTCGCTGACGGTGGCGGGCGTGACGGTGGGCGCCATCGTCGCGGTCAACGCCGTGGGCGACGTGCTGGACCCGGCCACGGGGCGCATCCTGGCCGGCGCGCGCACCGAAGACGGCAAGATGCTGTTCGACACGCGCGCGGCCATCCTGGCGGGCGACCTGCCCAAGTCGATGCGCGCGGGCGCGGCCACCACCATCGGCGCCGTGGCCACGGACGCCCGGATCACCAAGGCCGAAGCCCAGAAGATCGCCGGCATGGCGCACGACGGGCTGGCGCGCACGATCAACCCCATTCACACCATGCTCGACGGCGACACGATCTTTGCGCTGGGTACGGGGACGTCGGGCAAGTCCGCCAACGTGATGCTGCTGGGCGTCATGGCCGCCGAGGTAATTGCGATCGCGGTGCAGCGCGCGATCCTGTCCGCGCGCGCCATTGACGGCTATCCGGCCGCGGTGGATTTCGTGGGGTGATCCCGCTGACCCGCGCCTGTCACACAAGCCCGCCATGATGACAGGCGCCGGCACGTCGCCGGAGCGGGAGGCGTACATGCAGGAAGGCGAACGACTCAATGGCGTGACGCATCTGGCCGGGCTGGCGCTGGCGGTGCTGGCTTCCGGCGCCTTGATCACGCGCGCGGCCGAGCTGCGCGTGGACACGCGGCAAATCGTCAGTTGCGCGGTGTTCGCGGCGTCGATGATCGCGGTGTATGCGTCGTCTTCCCTGTTCCATTGCACGCAAGGGCGCCGCAAGGCGATGTGGGCCAAAGCCGACCACTGCGCGATCTACCTGCTGATCGCCGGCACGTACACGCCGCTGGCGTTCGGCCCGGTGGACCATCGCTGGGGCGCCGCGATGGGCGTGGCGATGTGGCTGCTGGCCTTCGTGGGCATCAGCCGCGAACTCTGGTGGGCGCGCAACGCGCCGCCCGCCTTGCCGCTGTATCTGGTCATGGGCTGGCTGGGCGTGGCCTTCGCCGCGCCGATCGCGGGCGCGCTGTCGATGGCGGGGCTGACATGGCTGCTGGCGGGCGCCGCCATCTACACCACCGGCACGCTGTTTTATGCCAATGACAAACGCTGGCGCCATGCGCACGGCATCTGGCATCTGTTCGTCATGGGCGGCACGGCCTGCCATTTCGTGACGGTCTTCGGCTTTTTGAAGCACGCGCCAACCTAGCGCGCCCCGCGTCATGCGGACGGCTCGGTCAACTTAGCGCCAGGCCGCCAGCGGCAGCATGCCTTGCCGGTTCTTCACTTTGCGCATGACGATATGCGAACAAAGATCGCGCACGCCCGGAAGCTTGCTGAGCTTGTCCTCGACAAAATTTGAAAACGCCGACAGGTTGCGCGTGCGGACGGTCAGGATGTAATTGGACGCGCCGGTGACGATGCTGGCCTCGGTGATTTCGTCGTGCAGCGCGATGCCGGCCAGGAATTCCTCGTGCCAGCCGGCGCGCGACTGGTCCAGCGACACATGGACGATGGCCTCCAGTTCGAAACCCAGCTTCTCGGCATCCAGCAACGCGCGGTAGCCGCGTATGAGCCCGGCTTCTTCCAGCGCGCGCACGCGGCGCAGGCACGCGGATGGCGACAGCGCCACCTGCTCGGCCAGGTCCTGATTGCTGAGGTGGCCGTCCTCCTGCAGGCGGGCCAGAATGCGCTGGTCTATGACGTCGATCTGCATGGAGCAATTCAATTCGAAAAAATGATGATGAATGCAATTTAATGCGGAAAACACGGGTAAGTCACGACTGGATTTGCAATTTTTCGGCCTGACCGCGCTGATAGCATGTATCCGGAAATCTGCTGGAAGGAACAGAACATGAACACTCGCGACGACTGCGTCAATGCCGATCGCCAGGATCCCCTGGCCCACGTGAAAGAACAATTCAACCTGCCGCCCGGCGTGCTCTACATGGACGGCAATTCGTTGGGCGTGCTGCCCAAGACCGCCGCGGCCCGCGCCGCGCAGGTCATTACGGACGAATGGGGCACGGGCCTCATCCGAAGCTGGAACACCGCGGGCTGGTTCGACCTGCCCGCGCGGCTGGGCGACAAGCTGGGCAGCCTGCTGGGCGCGCGCGAGGGCGAGCTGGTCATCACCGACACCACGTCGCTCAACATCTTCAAGGCGCTGGCCGCCGCGCTGCGCATCCAGCAGCATAAGCACCCCGCGCGCCGCGTCATCCTGTCCGAGCGCGACAACTTCCCCACCGACCTGTACATGATTCAGGGCATGATCGACCTGCTGCAGCAGGGCTACGAGATGCGCCTGATCGACGACGACCTGCCGCTGGACAAGGCGCTGGACGATTCCGTCGCCGTCATGCTGCTGTCCCACGTCAATTACCGCAGCGGCCAGATGCACGACATGGCCGCCGTCACCGCCCAGGCGCATGAACACGGCGTGCTGGCCATCTGGGATCTGGCGCACGCCGCCGGCGCGGTGCCCGTGGACCTGAACGGCGCCAATGCCGACTTCGCGGTAGGCTGCACCTACAAGTATCTGAATGGCGGCCCCGGTTCGCCTGCCTTCATCTGGGTGGCGCCGCGCCACACCAAGGACTTCTGGCAGCCGTTGTCCGGCTGGTGGGGCCATAGCCGCCCGTTCGACATGGCCGTCGCCTACGAGCCCGCGGGCGGTATCCGCCGCTATCTGTGCGGCACGCAGCCCATCGTGTCGCTGTCGATGGTCGAGTGCGGCCTGGATGTGGCGCGCGCCGCCGGCATGGACGAAGTGCGCAAGAAGTCGCTGGCGCTGAGCGACCTGTTCATCCAGCTGGTGGAATCGCGTTGCGCCGGCCATCCGCTGACGCTGGTGACGCCGCGCACGCACGCCGATCGCGGCAGCCATGTCAGCTTCCGTCATCCCAACGGCTTCGAGGTCATGCAGGCGCTGATCGCGCGCGGCGTGATCGGCGATTACCGCGAGCCCGAAGTCCTGCGGTTCGGCCTGACGCCGCTGTATTTCGGCTACGCCGATGTCTGGGACGCGGTCGACATCCTGAAGGACGTGCTGGACACCCGCGCGTGGGACAAGCCCGAGTTCAAGCAGCGTTCCGCCGTGACCTGATTCCGGGTTCAACCCCTCATCGCGCCGGCCCCGCAAGGGGCCGTACATCACACAACAATGCGCAATACAGGAGGAGACAATGCAACAACAGAAAGGGTTCGGCCAGATTGCCGAACGCGAACAGGGGCTCAAGCGCCGGCTGACGCCCGGCCAGATGAGCATGATCGCCATCGGCGGGGCCATCGGCACGGGCCTGTTCCTGGGCAGTAAATTCGCCATCGGCTTTGCCGGGCCCAGCGTGCTCATCAGCTATGCCATCGGCGGCTTGATCACGCTGCTGCTCATGGCCTGCCTGGCCGAAATGACCGTGGCGCATTCCACGTCCGGCTCGTTCGGCGCCTACGCCGAGCATTACATCAGCCCGCTTGCGGGCTTTTTGGTGCGCTATGCGTACTGGTCCTGCGTGGTGCTGGCGGTGGGCACGGAGGTCACGGCGGTGGCCAAGTACATGGCTTTCTGGTTTCCCGGCGTGCCGGGATGGCTCTGGGTGTGTATCTTTTCCGCGGCCCTCATCCTGATCAATGCGCTGAGCGTCAAGGCGTTCGGCACGATCGAATACTGGTTCTCGACCATCAAGATCAGCGCCATCATCGGATTCATCTTCCTGGGCGCCTATGTGGTCTGGGGCAGTCCGCAGTACGGCACCGTGAACTACACCGCGCATGGCGGATTCTTTCCGAACGGCATGTGGGGCATGTGGATCGCGGTCGTGATCTCGATCTTCAGCTACCTGAGCGTCGAGATGATCGCCGTGGCGGCCGGCGAAGCCGAGGATCCCGAGCGCGCCGTCAAGCAGGCGTTTCGCGCCACCATCGTCCGGCTCGTCGTGTTCTATCTGCTGACGCTTGCGCTGATCCTGGCCATCGTGCCGTGGGACCAAGCCGGCAAGGGCGACAGTCCCTTCGTGCAGGTAATGCTGGTGCTTGATATTCCGGGCGCGGCGGGCGTCATCAACTTCATCGTGCTGGTGGCCGCGCTGTCCGCCATGAACAGCCAGCTCTATATCACCACGCGCATGATGTTCAGCCTGTCGCGCGCGGGCCATGCGCCGTCGGCGATGGGCCGGCTGTCCAGCAATGGCACGCCGCTGAACGCGCTGCTGCTGTCCACCAGCGGCATTGCCATCGCCACGGTGCTGAACGTGCTGTATCCCGAGACGGCCTTCACGCTGATGATGGCCATCTCGATGTTCGGCGCGCTCTTTACCTGGATGATGATCTTCGTGACGCACTACTTCTTCCGCCGCCGCTGGGTGCGCGAAGGCGGCGCGAAGCTGTCGTTCCGCATGCCGGGCTTTCCGGTGCTGACGCTGCTGGGCGCGGGCGTGATGCTGGCAATTTTGCTGACCACGTACTTCACCGCCGTCTTCAAGCTGACGCTGGTGTTCGGCGTGCCGTTTCTGCTGTTGCTGGTGGCGGCGTACTACCTGCTGTTCAAGAAGCGAGGCGAAGCGGTCGCCATGAACGCGCGCCGGCAGCGTGCGTGACGCGTGATCAGCGGCCGCGCCCCTCGGCGCGGCCGCTTGTTGTCAGACGGCGGCGACGGCGCGTTCCGTCCGCGGCGCGGCCGGCACCGGCGCCGGCGCGGGGGCAAATACGCGCAGGCGATGGCCGTCGGGGTCCAGTGCGACAAAGGTGCGGCCAAAGTCCATGTCGGTGGGCGGCTGCAAGATGGGCAGGCCCCGCAGGCTCCAGTCCACATGGCGCTGGTTTACCGCGGCGGCGTCCGCCACCGTGAACGCCAGCTCGGACGCACCGCCGCGTCCAGCCGCCGCAGGCGCCACCGTGTAGCGCGACCACAAACCCAGCATCAACCCGGAGTCCAGCGCAAACAGCGCAAACGTGGGCGACGATTCGATGGGCGGACGCTGCAGCAGCGCGCTGTAGAACGCGGCGCTGGCCTGCGGCTTTTCCACATACAGGATGACGAAATTGGTGTCTGACATGATGCGCTCCGGGGGATAGACGCGCTCATCATAGGCAGGGGTACTGTCAGTTTTTGGCAGTAGTGAACGTCAGTCCTTGCGCGCCTCGTGATCCAGCGCGCGCCACTCCTTGAGCAGGATGTGCCGCCGTTTGGGATACCTGGCGCCGATGGCCAGGGTGGCGATGCGGTCGGTGCGGAAATGCCGGAAGTCGCCGCGCAATTCACACCAGGCCATCACCAGCCGCACGCTGTCGAAGAAGCCCAGCGCGAACGGCCAGATGACACGGCTGGAATCGGACCCTTTGTCATCGCGGTACGTGATTTCCAGCTTCTGTTCGCCGCGGATGGCCTGGCGGATCAGCGCCACGTCGACCCGGTCAGTGACGGCCACGGCGCTGGGGGCAACCAGCAGCGGGATGGCGTCGAGCTCGTCGCGCAGTTCCTGCGGCAGCACCGCGCCGATCTTGGCCAGCGCATTGCGGGCGGCCAGCCCTAATCGCTCGTCGGAGCGGCGGGCCACCCAGCGCGTGCCCAGCACCAGCGCTTCGATTTCTTCGGTGCTGAACATCAGCGGCGGCAGCATGAATCCGGGCCGCAGCACGTAACCCACGCCGGGTTCCCCCTCGATCTCCGCGCCCTGGCATTGCAGCGTGGCGATGTCGCGATACAGCGTGCGCAGGCTGACGCCCATCTCGGCCGCGAGCCGATGCCCGCTGACGGGCAGGCGGTGGCGGCGCAGGGTCTGGAGCAGATCCAGGAGACGTTCGGTGCGGGACATGGGGGCAGGCGGAGGGCGGACGCCGCAATACTGCCATGGAATGGCAGCATGCGGCGATGGCCCTGCTTGTGATTCGAGCCCCGGATCCTCGATGCTACTTGGCGACCGGTTTGCCCGACGCCACGTCCAGCACCGACCCGTCTTCCAGGCTGACGCGGTAGATCTCGCGCACCACATTGCCTGCGAAGCCGATTTCCACGATGGAGACGTCCTTGAACGTCGTCTCGATGCCGTCGGGCAGCACGGCGTTGAACTTGTCGGATTCTGCCTTCATGGCGTCCTGCAGCCGCGCGTCGTACGGCGTCATGCTGTAGACCAGCGTGGTGTGCGGATTGTGCGCGCGCACTTCCTTGCCGTCCTGCATGACGTTCACGCCGCTCACGCCCAGTGTCTTGACCAGTTCCTTGCCGGCGTCGCCCATCTTGGCGTACACAGGGCCGGTCACGCGCGGCAGCGGGCCGTCGCGCAGCGGGGCGAGGGCGCCGGTGGCCACGGTGTTGTAGCGCATCATGTCCTCGAAGCCCTGGCCGCTCTTGACCACGCCCAGGTCCAGCCACCACGGATGGCCCGCGCCCTTGGCGGCCTCGGTGGGATAGAAGGTCTTGAGCGTTACCCGCAGCGGCGCCGGCGGTTTGGGCAGCGCCTTGAGCATGCGCGCCGGCGTCTGCGGATCGGCATTGTGGATGTGAACCACGGTGACGTGCGGCAGATTGGGCGTGTCGGCTTCGGTCTTCAAGCCGAGTTTGATCAGATCTTCCTTGAGGACGCCGTTGACCTTGGCGTCAAGCACGGCGTTCACCTCGGCCGGCAGGCGGTAGACCACGCCGTAGGTGGCCTTGTGCGCGCGGAACTCGGGCTGGCCGATGGCGCTGTTGTCGATAGAGGAGGCCTGGGCGGCGCCGGCGGCGAAGAGGCCGGAAGCGGCCAGATGCAATGCACGTTTGATCATGGGATTTCCCTGTTGTCGTTGACGTGACCCGCGAGAGTCATCCGCAGTGTGGCCAGCGCGGATGTACGGCGTATTGCATCAAGGCCAAGATTTCCGATAGCAACCGGCGATTGTCCGATCGGTCGGGGCACCGGCCTGTCCCTTCGCTAGCCCAGAAACATGACGGCCACGATGGCGATTCCGAGCAGCAGGTTCACGCCCACCCAGCGCCGGATGCCGCCCATCGCCTGACCGCCCGCGGGCCAGTCGGACGCCGCCACCGCTGCGGCCAGCCGCTTGAACAGCGCGAACCGGATGTGGCCGAAGATCGCGATCATCACGATGCCGCCGCTGGCCATCAGCGTCCAGTTGCGAGGCATGAAGAACGAGCCGCCCGTCTGCGCGGCCTGGCTGGCCGACGAGCCGATCATCCACGCGCCGGTCACCAGGATCAGGACGATGGCTGCCAGCACGGCGTTCAAAAAAGGCCCCAGCACCGAGGCCAGGAGCCGCAACCGCACGGGGGGTTCCAGTTTCGCGGCCGCCGGCCGCAGAAAACAGTGGGCGAACAGCATGCCGCCCACCCATAGGATCACGGCCATGACATGGAGAAATTGCAGGACGGCGTAGAGCATGGGATCAGCCTGTGGAAAGCGCCGCCGCGGGAGGCGGCGGACGTCGTACGGATGATATCTCCGCAAGCCCGACGCGCGAATTTGACCAAAATCATGGTTTTGCATTTAGAATGAGAACGATTGCTATTTGTAGTTATGAATTTTTAGTTGTGCTTGTTGTAGTTGAGAGTCAGGGAGCCGTCCGTGCCGAATTCCGTGCTCGCCTCGGGCGACGCCGTCAACATGCTGTATCGCACCCATCACGGATGGCTGCACGGCTGGCTGCGCGCCAAGCTGGGCAACAGCTTCGATGCCGCCGATCTTGCGCAGGACACCTCCGTGCGCGTGCTGCGGCACCGGCACGAACTGGACGCACTGCGCGAGCCGCGCGCCTACCTCACCACCATCGCCAAGCGCCTGCTGCTGAACCACCATCGCCGCCGTTCGGTCGAGCAGGCCTACATGGAAGCGCTGGCGTTGATGCCCGAGGCGCTTGCTCCTTCCCCGGAACAGCGGCTCATCATCCTGGAAACGCTGCAGGAGATCGAAGAAATGCTGGCCGGCCTGTCGCTGCCTGCCCGCCAGGCGTTTTTGATGGCGCAACTGGAAGGGCTGAGCCATAACGAGATCGCCGACAAGCTCGGCGTGTCGCTGCGCACCGTGCACCGCTACATCACCAAGGGATACGAGCAATGCATCATGGCGGTGATGTGAGCGCGCAAGCCGATCCGCCTGGCGAGCTGCCGGCTGTTGAGCGCAACGTCGCGCGCGAAGCCGCGCGGTGGCTGTTGCGGCTGAGCTCGGGACGGGCCACGGACGCAGACGTGCACGCCTGCGACCAATGGCGCGCCAGCAAGGCCGAGCACGAACATGCCTGGCAGCGGGCGCAGCGCGTGAATGCGCGCTTCGGCCTGATTCCGTCGGCGCTGGGCATGGCGACGCTGAATCGGCCGGACCTCAAGAGCCGCCGCGCCGCGCTGAAGACGCTGATTGCCCTGATCGTGGCTGGGCCGCTTGGCTGGGCCGCATGGCGGGCCGATCCCCTGGACTGGAGCGCCGACTACCGCAGCGCCGCGGGCGAGCGGCGCGACGTGATGCTGGCAGACGGTTCCACGCTGCACCTGAATACCTCCAGCGCCGTCGACGTGCTGTTCGACGAAGCGACACGCCTGTTGCGCCTGCGCGCCGGCGAGATCGCCGTTCATGCGGTGACGGACCCCGCCAGCCATCCGCGTCCGTTCATCGTGCGCACGCGGCTGGGCGATATCGAAGCGCAGGCCTCGCGTTTCTGTGTGCGCGAGGAGGGCGGACGCTGCCAGCTCAGCGTGCAGGAAGGACGCGTGCGCGTCAGTAGCGCCGGGCAGCCGGGACGCTACGTGGACGTGGCGGCTGGCGAGCAAAGCAGCCTGTCGCCCGATGGCGCCGGCGCGGCGTCGCCCGCTGACCCGCATGCCAGCGACTGGCTGCGTGGCGTGCTGTACGCCAGCGCACTGCGGCTGGACGCCTTCGCGGCCGAGCTCGGCCGCTACCGGCAGGGCATCCTGCGCTGCGATCCCGAGATCGCGCACCTGCGCATCTCTGGCGCGTTCCAGTTGCACGATACGGATGCGGTGCTGGCTGCGCTGCCCGCGACCTTGCCCGTGCAGGTGCGCTATCGCACGCCGTACTGGGTGACGATCGCGCCCCGCGCCGCTGCGGCGTAAGGCCGCACGCCAGCATGGCAGGCCACATTCACGGAGTTGCCGCGCATTTTTTGGGCGCGTTGAAAATATTTTTGCAAATGCTGTCCGGTTTTGATTTCACGAGGGTCATGGTCTGTATAGGCACACGGATGCCGATACCTGTTGGATCCAAAGGACGACCATGGCTTACTACCCCGCCGGCCGCGCAAGCGGCGCCCGACCAGCCCGAGGCACGCAATGCCAGCTGACCCGTCTTACCGCTGCCGTGCACGCGGCGCTGGCCCTGTCCGCCGCATCCGCCGCGATGCTGCCGATCTCTGCCGCGCAGGCGCAGGGTGCCGCGGTGACGCAGGCCGGCGCGCGCGGCTACAGCATCCCGGCGGGATCGCTGGCGGATGCGCTGCCGCGATTTGCGGACAGCGCCGGCGTCACGGTGCTGTTCGATGCGGCGCTGGTTGGGCAACGCCGCACCGCGGGATTGCAGGGGGCGTACTCCGTGCATGAAGGGTTCTCGCGGCTTCTGGCGGGCAGCGGGCTGGGGGTGCAGGAACGCAGCGCCGGCGTCTTCGTGCTGCAGGCGCTGCCGCAGGGCAGTGTGACGCAGCTTGCGCCCGTGCAGATCGACGGCGAGGCCGCCGTCGTCACGCCGGCCTGGGAAACGAGCACCGATCGCCGCCGCATGGACGATCTGCAGATCCGGAACTGGACCGACCTCAGCCGGCGCGCGGAACCGGGGGTGAACTTCAATCGCACGACCAACAGCATCAACATCCGCGGCCTGGACCAGGACCGCGTGCTGACCCGCGTGGACGGCATCCGCCTGCCGTGGCTGGACGACGGCGCGCGCGGCGTGAAGGGCGGCCTGGAAGCCGTGGACTTCAACAGCCTGTCGCGCCTGGACATCGTGCGCGGCGCGGACGCCACCGGCGGCGGCTCGGGCGCGATTTCGGGCATTGCCGACCTCCACACTCTGAATCCGGCGGACCTGCTGGGCGGCGGCAAGACCTTCGGCGCGCTGGCCAAGACCGACTTCGACTCCGCGGACAACAGCTGGGGCGCCAACGCGGCGCTGGCCGGGCAGATCCACAGCAACACGTTCTGGCTGGTGCAGGCGGGTGTGCGCAACGGTCACGAACTGGACAACCGCGGCGACGTCGGCGGCTACGGCGCCAAGCGCAGCGAGCCCAGTCCCGAAGACTACGACCAGCGCAGCTTCCTGATGAAGCTGCAGCAACGGGTGGACGGCGCGCATCTGTTCGGTCTGACGGGCGAATACTTCAAGCGCAATGCCGACATCGACAACATGTGGGAGCAGGGCCCGGGCACCAGCTACCTCATCGGCCAGAACAGCACCCGCAAGGAAACCGAGCGCGAGCGCGTGTCGTTCGACTACACGTACACGGCGCCGGATTCAGGCGGACTGATCGACACGGCCAACGCGGTGGTGTACTGGCAGCGCGTGCGCCTGGACAACTCGCTGGACGGCATCCGCGGCGTGGACGCGCGCGCCCGCATCATTCCGGGCGACCCATTCCGCTACGGTTTTCCCAACGGCCCCTACGGCCGCAGCAATTCGATCCAGCAGACGCTCTTTGGCGCCAGCACGGAATTCACCAAGCGCATCGCGGGCGCGTCGGTGTCGCAACTGTGGTCGTTCGGCGGCGAGTGGTACGGCAACAAGACCGAGCAGAACTCCAGCGGCTATGACAACTGCCCCGTGATCCGTCCCGGCATGCCCGCGCCATTCGGCCCGCGTGCGTGCGACATGCTGCACACCAACCAGGCCGACGTGCCGCAGTCCAAGGGCAACCAGTGGGCGCTGTGGGTGCAGGACGAGTTCAGCTTCGCGGATGGGCGCTACACGCTGGCGCCGGCGCTGCGCTATGACCATTACGAACAGAGGCCTCAGTCCACTGCCGGCTACGAAAGCAATCCCAACGCGGCCGCGCTGCCGCCCAGCAACAGCGGCAGCCGCTTCTCGCCGAAGCTGCTGGCCACGTGGCGGGCGGCGGACCAGCTCAGCCTTTACGCGCAATACGCCTACGGCTTCAAGGCGCCCAGCGCCACCCAGCTCTACACCAACTACGGCGGCCCGGGCACCTATCTGCGCGTGGGCAACCCGTACCTGAAGCCCGAAACCAGCAAGGGCTGGGAGCTGGGCGCCAAGCTCGGTTCCGATGACCTCGGCGGTGCGGTATCGTTCTTTGATAATCGTTATCAGAACTTTATCGATGGCGATGTGCCGCTGAATGCCAGCCCGCCGCAGTGGCAGCCCGGTTGGGCGGGGCAGTATCCGCTGGGCGTGACGGGCAACGTCAACCGCGCCAAGGTCCGCATCTACGGCGCCGAGGCCAGCGCGCACTGGAAGTTTGCGCCGGGTTGGCGCACGTGGGGCTCGCTGGCTTGGGCGGTGGGCAAGGATGAGGGCACGGGGCAGTACCTGAATTCCGTGGCGCCGTTGAAGGCGGTGCTGGGCTTGGGGTATGGCCGCGACGTGTGGGGCGTGGACGCGATGCTCACCACGGCGATGCAGCGCAACAAAGTCGAGTATCCCGATGCGTCGGCCGACGCGCCGAATCCCGACTTCAAGGCGCCGGGCTATGGCGTGGTGGACCTGATGGGCTACTGGCGTCCGGCCGCGGTGAAGGGCTTGCAAGTGCAGGCGGGCGTGTTCAACCTGTTCGACAAGAAGTACTGGGAGGCCATCAACGTGCCGACCGCGGGCGCCACCGCGATCCCGCGTGCGGTGGATTGGTACACGGAACCGGGACGCAGCGTGCGCGTCTCACTGACTTATCAATATTGAGTTCGGTCCGCCGCCATTCGGCGCTGACCGGACCGGCGGCGGTTTTCTGCAGTGTTTTTTTGCACCGGCCGGAGGGCCTACGATGACGAATACCGATTTCTCGACCCGCGCTGAGCAATTGCGCGCCCGCAACGAAACGCTGGCGGCGTCGCAACCCGGGCTGCGCGCCCGCAACCTTGCGGAAGCGCTGGGCGTGTCCGAGGCCGAGTGGGTGGCCGCGGGCTGTGGCGGCGTGAAGGCGACGGCGCTGCATGGCACGCCGCAGGAGATCTTCCGCGAACTGGGCACGCTGGGTGAAGTGATGGCGCTCACGCGCAACGACTGGTGTGTGCACGAGCGTCACGGCATGTATGAGGACATCCAGGCCGACGGTCCGGTAGGCCTGGTGCTGGGACCGGACATCGACCTGCGCGTGTTCTTCACCGCGTGGAAGTCGGCCTGGGCGGTTGAGCAGGATGGCCGCCAAAGCCTGCAGTTCTTCGACGGCGCGGGCGTGGCGGTGCACAAGGTCTACCGCACCGACGGCACGGATGCCGCCGCGTGGGACGCGCTGGTCGCGCGGTTTGCGGGCGAGTCGCAGTGGCCGGTGGCCGAAGCCTATGCGCCGTCCGCCGACGCCGAACAGGTCGAGGACGCTTCCGCCTGGCGCGAAGCGTGGCTGGGCATGAAGGACACGCACGAATTCTTCCCGCTGCTGCGCAAGTTCAAGGTGTCGCGTCTGGCGGCCCTGACGGCGGCCGGCGAAGATCTGGCGCAGCCGGTGCCCGCCGACGCGGTCGAGCGCATGCTGCAGGCGGCGTCGGAATCGGGCCTGCGCATCATGTGCTTCGTGGGCAACCGCGGCATGATCCAGATTCACTCCGGTCCGGTGCAGTCGCTGCGCCGCACGGGCCCGTGGTTCAACGTGCTGGATCCCAAGTTCAACCTGCACCTGAACACCACGGCCATCGCGTCGGCATGGGTGGTCAACAAGCCGACGACCGACGGTTGGG
The DNA here is from genome assembly GCF_001427425.1 of Achromobacter sp. Root565. Taxonomy (NCBI): domain Bacteria; kingdom Pseudomonadati; phylum Pseudomonadota; class Betaproteobacteria; order Burkholderiales; family Alcaligenaceae; genus Achromobacter; species Achromobacter sp. Root565. The sequence goes on along the minus strand of NZ_LMGO01000010.1, from coordinate 103,028 downwards.
TCACCTCGCTGGAGGTGTACGCCAGCACGGGCGATCTGATCGTGCAGTTCTTCGGTGAACGCAAACCCGGTCAGCGGGAAATCCCGCAATGGCGCGACCTGATGGTCGGCCTGTGCAGCGCGCCGCTGGCCGCTTGAGCGCATAAGGAAACGAAAGCGATGAAGAAATGGTTGGCAGTGGCGGCATGGTTCCTGGCAGCTGGCGCACAGGCGGGCCCGCCCGAACTGGTGGTGACGCTGGGCGGCAGCGTGACCGAGATCGTGTATCAGCTCGGGCAGGGCGGCAAGCTGGTGGGAGACGATCTCTCCAGCCTGTACCCGGAGGCCGCGACCAAGCTGCCGCGCGTCGGCTATTACCGTGCGGTGCCGGTGGAGGGCGTGCTGGCGCTCAAGCCCGATCTGGTGCTGGCGTCCGAGCAGGCCGGTCCGCCCGACGCGCTCAAGCGCCTGGGTGACGTCGGCGTGCGCATCGTCACCGTGCCGGACGCGCCGTCGGTGGATTCGCTGAAGGCGCGCATCCGCAACATCGCCGAGGCGCTGGACGTGGCCCCGGCGGGCGAAACCCTGGTGACCGAGATCACCCGCGACCTGAAGGCGGTCGAGGCGATTCCGGTCACCGGCGCGCGCGCCATTCTGGTAATGAACCGCACCGGCACGCTGCAAGGCGCGGGTAGCGGCACGGCGGCCAACGAAGTCATGACGATGGCGGGTCTGGCGAACGTGCTCAAGGACCAGCAGGGCTACAAGCCGCTCTCGGCCGAAGCGGTCAGCGCGCTGGCACCGGACCTCATCGTGGTGACGCGCACTTCGCTGGAAGCGTCCGGCGGCGTGGACAAGCTGCTGGCGCTTCCTGGACTGGCGTCCACGCCCGCCGCCGCGCGCAAGCGCGTCATCGTCATGGATGACCTGCTCCTCTTGGGCATGGGCCCGCGCCTGCCGTTGGCGCTGACCGAACTCAAGCGGGAGGCGGCCGGTGTCATGGGGCGCTAGCGCAAAGCGCGTCTCCGCGCCGCTGGCGCTGGCAGTTTTGGGCGCCGCGCTGGTGGGGGTGGCGCTGGCCGCCAGCAGCAGCGGCGCGGTGCAGATTCCGCTGCGCGACATGCCCGGGCTGCTGTTCGGCGACCCCGCCGCGTCAGATGCGCTGTGGCGCAACGTGCTGATCGACATCCGGCTGCCTCGGGTGCTGTTTGCGATGGTGGCGGGCGCCGCGCTGGCCATCACGGGCGCGGCGATGCAGGCGCTGTTTCGCAATCCGCTGGCCGAGCCCGGCCTCATCGGCATTTCGGCGGGCGGCTCGCTGGGCGCGGTGGCCGCCATCGTGCTGACCTCGGGCGGTTTCTGGGTGCTGGCGCCGGCCGCCTTCGCGGGCAGCCTGCTTGCCACTTTTTGCGCGTACACGCTGGGGCGGCGCGTGCCCGGTATGGCGGGACTGCTGCTCGCGGGCATTGCCATCAACGCGGTGGCGGGCGCCATGATTGGTCTGTTCACATTCGTGGCCAATGATGCGCAATTGCGTGATCTCACTTTCTGGACGATGGGCAGCCTGGCAGGCGCCAACTGGACACTGCTGGCGTTCCTGGGGCCGTGGGTGCTGCTGATGTCGTGGTGGCTGATGCGCCAGTGGCGCGTCATGAATGCCTTGCTGCTAGGCGAGCGCGAAGCGCAGCACCTGGGCTACGCGCTCAAGCGCGTGCGCGCGCAGCTCGTGCTGGCGTGCGCACTGATCGTCGGACCACTGGTCGCCGCTACCGGCGGCATCGGCTTTGTCGGCCTGGTGGTGCCGCATCTGGTGCGCATGACGCTCGGCGCGAACCACCGCTGGCTGCTGCCCGCCTGCGTGCTGGGCGGCGCGTTGGCGCTGACGCTGGCCGACTGGCTGGCGCGTGTCGCCGTCGTGCCGGCCGAGCTGCCGATCGGGCTGGTGACCAGCCTGGTGGGCGGACCCTTTTTCTTGTGGCTGCTGGCGCGCGGCCGGAGGCACGGTTGATGCTTGCAGCCGACGATCTCGTTTTGACGCGCGGGGGCAACCGCATCCTGGACAAGGTGTCGCTGGCGGTGCGGCCCGGCGAGGTGGTGGGCCTGTTGGGCGCCAATGGGGCGGGCAAGTCGACGCTGCTGGGCGCGATGTCCGCCGAACTGACGCCCGATGCCGGCACGGTCCGTCTAGGCGATGCCGACGTGCAGCAACTGGCGCACCGCCAGCAGGCCCGCCTGCGCGCCGTGCTGCCGCAAAAGCCCGGACTCAGTTTCGATCTGGACGTGCGCGACGTGGTGGCGATGGGGGCGTACCCGTTTCCGGAACTGTCGCCCGCGCAGGTGGACGCGCTGGTGGATCAGGCGCTGGGCTGGGCCGACGTGTTGCATCTGAATGCGCGCCGCTATCCCGAGCTGTCCGGCGGCGAGCAGCAGCGCGTGCAGTTCGCACGGGTGCTGGTGCAGTGCAAGGCCGCGCGCACGCAGGGGGAACCGCGCTATCTGCTGCTGGATGAGCCCACCGCCAGCCTGGATCCCAAGCATCAGGGCGACCTCTTGCGCGTCGCGGCGGGCCTGGCCCACGACGGCGATACGGGGGTACTGGTGATCCTGCACGACATGAACCTGGCGGCGCGCTGGTGCGACCGCTTGCTCCTCTTGTGCGGCGGCCGCGGCATTGCGGCCGGCACGCCGGCAGAGGTGCTGACGCCGAAGAACCTGTTCCTGGCCTATGGCATCGACGCCTACGTCATGCCGCACCCGCTGCAGCCGGAGCGACTGCTGGTCGTCACCACATGACGGCGTGACGCCGGGCGCGGGGCCGGTAAAATGGCGGGCATTGCATTTTTCGCCAATTTTTACAGGATCCCGTGTCATGCCTACTTTTGACGTCGTCTCCGAAGTCGACAAACACGAACTGACCAACGCCGTCGACCAAGCCAACCGCGAGCTGTCCACGCGCTTCGACTTCAAGGGCACCGAAGCCAAGTTCGAACTCGAGGGCTATGTCGTGACCCAGGTCGCTTCCAGCGCGTTCCAGCTCAAGCAGATGCTGGACATTTTGCGCGGCCGCCTGTCGGCCCGCGGTATCGACGTGCGCTGCCTGGACGTGGCCGACCCGCTCGAAAACCTGGGCGGCGCGCGCCAGAAGGTCACCATCAAGCAGGGCATCGAACAGCCCGTGGCCAAGAAGCTCATCGCCGCCATCAAGAACGCCAAGCTCAAGGTCGAATCGCAGATCAACGGTGACAAGCTGCGCATCTCAGGCAAGAAGCGCGACGATCTGCAAACCGCCATCGCGCTGCTGAAAAAGACCGACGTCGAGCTGCCGCTGCAGTTCGAAAACTTCCGCGACTAAGCCGCGCGAGCCGCACAGATGGGGCATTCCAGCGAACTGCTCCTTGTCGTTGAACTTGCGCGCGCGGGCGGCATGTCGGCCGCGGCGCGTGAGCTTGACGTCACGCCCGCCGCCGTCAGCAAGCGGCTGGCGCAGATCGAGGCGCGTCTTGGCGTGCGGCTCTTTAACCGCAGTACCCGGCGCCTGAGCCTCACCGCCGAGGGCGAGGTCTATCTTGAGAACGCCCGGCGCATCCTGGGCGAAATCGACGATCTGGACGCGCTCATCGCCAGCCGTCAGGCGGCCCCGCGCGGCCTGCTCAAGGTCAATGCGCCGCTGGGATTCGGCCGCAGCTACATCGCGCCCGCCATCGCGGAGTTCGCGCAGCAGTATCCCGAGGTCTCGCTGCAATTGCAGCTGACCGACCGGCCGGCCGACTTCGTGCGCGAGGCCTTCGACGTCGCCGTGCGCTTTGGTGATTTGCCGGACACGAGTCTCATCGCCCGCAAGATCGCGCCCAACCGGCGCCTGGTCTGCGCGTCGCCCGGCTACCTGAAAAAGCATGGCACGCCGGCCACGCCGCACGACCTGGCGCGGCACCAGTGCATCGTGCTGCGCCAGAACGAGGCCGCCTATGGCCTGTGGCGGTTCACCAAGGGCCGGCGCAGCGAAACCGTGAAAGTGCGCGGCAACCTCAGCAGCAATGATGGGGAGGTCACGCTGACCTGGGGACTGGCCGGCCTGGGCATTCTGCAGCGCGCGGAATGGGACCTGGCACGTTACCTGCGCAGCGGCCGGCTGGTGCAGGTGCTAGAGGACTACGCGTTGCCGCAGGCGGACATCTACGCCGTCTTTCCCGAACGGCACCACCTGTCCGCCAAGGTGCGGGTGTTTGTGGACTTCCTGGTGGCGTACTTTGGCGAGGGGTCGGAAGGGCGGTGGTGACGAGGCCGCTGACCGGCCGCGCTCACGACGTCCACAGGTGCTGCGCCGCGTAGGCGCGCCACGGCCGCCAGGCCTCGGACCGCGCCAGAAGCTGTGCGGGCGTGTAGGGCCGCGACTCCAGTTTTTCCAGCGCGCGGATCAGGCCGATATCCGCATGCGGAAACGCATCCGGCTCGCGCAACTGACGCAGCGCTATGTATTGCGCCGTCCATTCCCCCACGCCCCGTATCGTGCGCAGCCGCCGCACGGCGTCTTCCAGATCGGCGGCGGCGTCAAAGAGATGCGGGTCCGCGACGGCTGCCGCAGCCACAGCGGACAGCGTCGCGGCGCGGCTGCGCGGCATGCCCAGCGAGGCCAGTTGGGCGGCGGCCACCGCCTCCGGCTCGGGGAACACGTGCGTCAGCGCGCCGTCCGGCTGCGCCAGCGGCTTGCCATGCGCCGCGACCAGCTTGCCGGCCAGCCGGATGGCCGCGGCCACCGTGATCTGCTGTCCCAGCACCGCCCGCATGGCCAGTTCAAACCCGTCCCACGCGCCCGGCACGCGCAGCCCCGGCCGCGCCTGCATCAACGCCGTCATGATCGGATCCGCCGCAAACTGCGCCGCGATTGCCGCCGGGTCGCTGGCCAGATCGAACACGCGGCGTAAACGCGCGATGATCGCCGGCAGCGACTGCAGGCGAGGAAAGCGCACCGTCACTTGAAGCGCGTCGCCCGCGCCCGGCCGGACCGTGACCGTGCCCTGCACGCCGTCCAGGCTGACGGTGCGCGCATAGGTGTCGCCAATCACAGACTCGACGCCGGGGATGGCGCGCAGCCGCAGGAAGGCCAGCATGGCGTCCCAGTCGTAGGGCGGGCGGTAGCGCAGGAGCAGTTTGATTTCCCCATCTTGGCCCGCCGGCACCTCCGGCTTGCCTGAACGCCGTAGTTCGCCGGGCGCCCGGCCGAACAGGTCCAGAAACACCTCGTTGAACCGGCGGATGCTGCCGAAACCCGCGGCAAACGCGATCTCGGCCATGGGCAACTGCGTTTCATGGATGAGCTGCTTGGCCAGCAGCACGCGCCGCGTCTGCGCAAACGCGACGGGCGAGGCGCCCAGGTGCTGACGGAACTGGCGGCGCAACTGCCGCTCGCCGACGCCCAGGCGCTGCGCCAGCGCATCGACACCTGCCTCGTCCAGCGCGCCCAGCTCGATGCGCTGCAACGCGCGCGCCACGCTGGCCGGCAACTCATGGCCAGGGCCGACCTCCGGTGCGGTTTCCGGCCGGCAGCGCAGACAAGGGTGGAAACCGGCTTCCTGCGCGGCCGCAGCCGTCGTGAAGAACGTGACGTTTTTCGACAGGGGCGTGCGCGCCGGACAGACCGGGCGGCAATAGATGCGGGTGGTCTTGACGGCCGTGAAGAAGCGGCCGTCGTAACGGGCGTCGCGCACCTGGATGGCGCTGTAGCAGGCATCGTGGTTCAGGTTCATGAAGCGATGCTACCGCCCTCCGGCGGGCAAGATCTAGCGGTTTTCGGACAGGGTTGTGAATGTCACACTGCTGTCCGAAAACCGCCAGCGCCCGGTCCGGCGGCGGGTCTATATTGGCGGCTTGCACACCTATCCGGAGCGACATCATGCCGGTACACACTTTTTTGCTGGAACGCGTGCCCACGCCCATCGGCCGGATGCTCGTGCTGACGGATGCGCAGGACCGCCTGCGCGCCGTGGACTGGGAAGACTACGAACCCCGCATGCACCTGCTGTTGCAGCGGCAGTATGGCCGGGGCGTGGTGCAACTGCAGGACGCTTCGCAGCCCTCGCAGGCAAGCCGCGCGCTGCAAGCGTATTTCGACGGCGACGTGGACGCCATCACGGATCTTCCGGTCGCCTTCGGCGGCACGCCATTCCAGCAGCAGGTCTGGCACGCGCTGCGCGGCATCGACGGCGGCTGCACCGTCAGCTACGGCACGCTTGCGGCGCGGATTTCCCGGCCGACTGCCGTGCGCGCGGTCGGGCTGGCCAATGGCGCCAATCCCGTGGGCATCGTCATCCCCTGCCATCGCGTGATCGGCGCCAACGCCGCGCTGACGGGCTACGGCGGCGGTCTGCACCGCAAGCGCTGGCTGCTGGCGCACGAGGCCGGCTGGCGCAGCGCGCAGCCGCCGACCCATTCCGCACTTTCAACTGCAGGTTGAAAATGTTGTGAATTTGGGCGCGTGCGCTGCGCGCCGCGCTCGGTACAGTGCCAGCAGACTCATCCGCACGGAGCGCTGGCACCATGAAGACCTATCGTATTGCAACCATTCCCGGCGACGGCATCGGCAAGGAAGTGATTCCCGCCGGCCAGCGCGTCATGCAGGAACTCGCGGCCCAGGGCGGTCTGCGGTTCGAATTTGAAGATTTCGACTGGGGCGGCGACTACTACCGCAAGCATGGCGTCATGATGCCGTCCGACGGGCTGGACGCGCTGCGCGACAAGGACGCGATCCTGTTCGGCTCGGCCGGCGATCCCGACATCGCCGACCACATCACCTTGTGGGGCCTGCGCCTGAAGATCTGCCAGGGTTTCGACCAGTACGCCAACGTGCGTCCCACGCGCATCCTGCCGGGCATCGACGCGCCGCTCAAGCGCTGCACGCCCGAGCAACTGAATTGGGTGATCGTGCGCGAGAACTCCGAAGGCGAGTACTCGGGCGTCGGCGGCCGCGTGCATCAAGGCCATCCCATCGAGGCCGCGACCGACGTGTCGATCATGACGCGCGCCGGCGTCGAGCGCATCCTGCGCTTCGCATTCAAGTTGGCGCAGTCGCGGCCACGCAAGCTGCTGACGGTCGTCACCAAGTCCAACGCGCAGCGCCATGCCATGGTGATGTGGGATGAAATCGCCGTGCAGGTCAGCCGCGAATTCCCCGATGTGACCTGGGACAAGGAACTGGTCGACGCCGCCACCGCCCGCATGGTCAACCGGCCCGCGACCTTGGACACCATCGTTGCCACCAACCTGCATGCGGACATCCTGAGCGACCTGGCGGCCGCGCTGGCGGGCAGCCTGGGCATCGCGCCGACCGGCAACATCGACCCCGAACGCCGCTATCCGTCCATGTTCGAACCCATTCACGGCTCCGCCTTCGACATCATGGGCAAGGGACTCGCCAATCCGGTCGGGACGTTCTGGTCGGTGGTGATGCTGCTTGAGCACCTGGGCGAAACCGAAGCGGCAGCACGGCTGATGCAGGCCATCGAAAGCGTCACCGCCGATCCCGCGCTGCACACCGGAGACCTGGGTGGCCGCGCCACGACCGAGCAGGTGACCAAGGCGGTCTGCGCGAAGCTGGCGGAATCGGCGCAGGCGAAGGCGGCGTAGCGGGATTCCGGGCGCAGACACCGTGCACCGATGTCGGTGTCTGACACCCTGGGGAGAGGATGGTCGGCTTGGCGCAGTGCTTCAGCGGGTGTCAGACACCTGGCGATGAGTGTTTCAACGCATGCGTAGGTGTCTGACACCCTATTGAGAAAATGGTCGGCTTGGCGCAGTGTTTCAACGGGTGTCAGACACCTGGAGATACGACATTGGCAGCCCCCCGGCGCAGGTACGAGGACTTCAGATCCGACGCCTGCGCCCGGCATCACAACAACAAGCGAAGTTCATTCGTAGTCAGGAGACAAATCATGCATAAGAAAGCGATGACCGCGCGCGCCTTGGCGTTCGCCTGCCTGATCGGCGTTTCGTTCGCGGGCGGCGCGCAGGCGCAGTCCTATCCCGCGCGTCCTGTGAACCTGATCGTGCCGTTTCCGGCTGGCGGCACGACGGATGTGCTGGCGCGTGCGCTGGGACAGGAATTGGCCAAGAGCCTGGGCCAACCGGTAGTGGTCGAGAACAAGCCCGGCGCCGGTTCGACGCTGGGCGCGGATTATGTCGCCAAGGCCGCGCCCGACGGCTACACGCTACTGATGGGCGCGGTTCATCACACCATCGCCACCAGCGTCTACAAAAGCCTGCACTACGACTTCCAGAAGGACTTCGCGCCGGTCACCACGGTGGCGCTGGTGCCCAACGTGCTGGTCGTCAATCCGAAGGTGCAAGCCAAGGACGTGGCGTCGCTGTTGAAACTGGCGCAGGCTTCGCCCGGCAAGCTGACCTACGGCTCCAACGGCATGGGCACGGGGCAGCACCTGATCGGCGCGCAGTTCGAACGCGCGGGCCATGTGCAGTTGCTGCATGTGCCGTACAAGGGCAGCGGACCGTTGACCACCGATCTGCTGGGCGGTCAGATCGACATGTCGTTCGACACCATCACGCCGGTGCTCGCACACATCCAGAGCGGCAAGCTGCGCGCGCTGGCCGTCACCACCAACCAGCGCTCGGCCGCGCTGCCGGACGTGCCGACGATGGAAGAGGCCGGCCTGAAGCCCTTCAACATGGGCACGTGGTTCGGCGTGCTGGCGCCGGCGGCGGCGCCCAAGGAGGTGGTCGACCGGCTGAATGCCGAGATGGTGAAGATCATCCGTTCGCCGGACTTCACGCGCCGCATGGCCGAGATCGGCGCGGTGCCGATCGGCGATACGCCCGCGGAGATGAAGGCGCGCATCGGCGCGGATACCGCGAATTACGCGAAGCTGGTCAAGGAAGCGAAGGTCGCGGTGAATTGAGGCGGCAAGGCGGGGAAGGGCACGGCCTTCGCGGCCGCTGCCGCCCCGGGCGTCGCGTCCGCCGTCACGCCCGAATCCATCCTCGCGCAATCGGCAGGGCCAGCACCTTGCGATACAAGCCCTGCGTCACGGCGGTCAACGGTGCGCCCGCACGGCGCCAGACGGGAATCGTAACGGCGGCGGCAACAGGCGCCAGCAGCAACCCGCCCGCGATATCCAGCGGAAAATGCACGCCCAGATAGACGCGCGACGTTCCCACGAGCACGGCGCCCGCCAGCGCCAGCCAGCCCCATCCGGCCCAGCGCCGGTCCAGGATCAGCGCAAAGGCGAAGGTCGCGATGATGATCGTGTGATTGCTGGGAAAGGACGAGGTGGCCTTGTGCGTGAAAAACGCGTGCCCCAGACCGGCGACGAAGGGCCGCGGATGCGGCCACAGCACGCCGCACAGATAACTGACGCCCAGCGCCACGGTAATGCTGGCCAACGCCTTGAGCATCAGGCTGCGCTGGGCTTCCTTGCCCCATAGCCATACGATGGCCATGACGCCGGGCACCAGCAGGATGAGCTTGTTCGCCACCAGCATGGCGGCGTGGATCTGCCAGACCGGCGTGGCGGGGGCGGCGTTGATCAGTAGAAATAGGGACTGGTTGAGGGCTTCCAGGGAATTCATGACACGTCATCGCGCTGTAATAACTTGCTTGCTGCGATGGTAGTTCGACTTCCCTTCAGTTTCCTTGCAGAGGCGGCGAATTGGCCTTCCGAATGGGCTTTTTTGTATGCGATATGGGCGATTCGCCAAAACTTCACCAAAGACCGTGAATTCCGATTCCGTTGCCCACAAATGCGGCGACGTTAGCCCCTGTTTTGCGGGCCAGGATCATGGCTATAGAGTGGTCGGCCGGTTGGAATTTCAATAGCGCAGCGTAAAGAATCGCTGCCCCTTCGTCGTTGCCAAGTCTGAGTTGCGCGCCCGCGTCTACTTCTGGATGCGATTGCCTTGCGCGTCGATAACCGGCTCGCCACTTTCCTTCGAGAAGGCACCCTTCTGCGGCGACGGAAGGATGTCCAGCACCAGCTCACACGGCCGGCACAGCTTCGCGCCCAGCGGCGTCGACACAAAGGGGCGGTTCAGAAGGATCGGATGCTGTTCGATCGCATCCAGCAGCGCGTCATCCGACAGCGACGTGTCGTCCAGGCCGAGTTCCGCATAGGGCGTGCCCTTTTCGCGCAGCGCGTCACGCACGCTGATGCCAGCCTGCTTGAACAGCGCCTTGAGCGTGTCGCGCGAAGGCGGCGTTTCCACGTACAGCACGACCTGCGGCTCGATGCCGGCATTGCGGATCAGGCCCAGCGTGTTGCGGGAGGTGCCGCATTTGGGGTTGTGATAGATGGTGACGTCGGACAAGAGGGCTCCTGTTTTGGGTTTGGCGCAATGCAAAACCGGAGCATAGTCCATTCGCGGCGCCGTACCGTGGCCCGGCGCCAAGCATCACACCGACAGATGACGCCGCACGTCCTCGCCGTCTATGGCATCGCGCCCGCCGCTTGCCACCACTTCACCGCGCGACAGCACCACGAACTGATCCGCGAGTTCGCGCGCGAAATCGAAATACTGTTCGCACAACAGGATCGCGATGTCGCCGCGCTGGCGCAGCATGTGGATAACCCGCGCGATGTCCTTGATGATGGACGGCTGGATGCCTTCGGTGGGCTCGTCCAGGATGATGAGCTTGGGTTCGGCCACCAGCGCCCGCGCGATGGCCAACTGCTGCTGTTGCCCCCCCGATAGATCGCCGCCGCGCCGCGACAGCATGCTTTTCAGCACCGGGAACAGCTCGAAGACTTCCTCCTTGATGCGGCGTGCGCGGGCCGCGGGCTTGGTCGCCATGCCCATCAGGATGTTTTCTTCGACCGTCAGCCGCGCGAAGATGTCGCGGCCTTGCGGCACATAGGCCATGCCGCGCGCGGCGCGCTGGTGCGGCGCGAGGCGGGTGATGTCGGCGCCGTCGAAGGCGATACCGCCGCGCGCCACGGGCAGCACGCCCATGACGCACTTGAGCAGGGTGGTCTTGCCCACGCCATTGCGGCCCAAGAGCGCCAGGCACTCGCCTTGCCGCACCGACAGCGACACGCCGCGCAGGGTGTGGCTGCCGCCGTAGTATTGGTCGATCGTGCTTACGTCCAGCATGTTCAGCGCCCCAGATAGACTTCGATCACGCGCGGGTCGGCCTGCACGCGGCTCATCGGGCCTTCGGCCAGCACCGACCCCTCGTGCAGCACCGTCACCTTGCCATCGCCCGCGATCTGGTTCACGAAGTCCATGTCGTGTTCCACCACCATCAGGGAATGCCGGCCACGCAATTCGTTCAAGAGTTCGCCGGTGCGTTCGGTCTCGGCGTCGGTCATGCCGGCCACGGGTTCGTCCAGCAGCAGCAACTGCGGCTCCTGCATCAGCAGCATGCCGATCTCCAGCCACTGCTTCTGACCGTGAGACAAGAGGCCAGCGGGCCGCCAGACCTCGGGCCGCAGCCGGATCAGGTCGAGCGTCTCGCCGATCCGGTCGGCCTGTTCGCCGGACAGCCGCGAGAACAGGGTGGGGCGGACGCGCTTGTCCGTCTTCATCGCCAGCTCCAGGTTCTCGAACACCGTGTGCTGCTCGAACACCGTGGGGCGCTGGAACTTGCGGCCGATACCCGCGTGCGCAATCTGCGCCTCGCTCAGCGTCGTCAGGTCGATGCTCTGGCCGAAGTAGGCCGTGCCCGCCGTGGGCCGCGTCTTGCCGGTGATAACGTCCATCATCGTGGTCTTGCCCGCACCGTTCGGCCCGATGATGCAGCGCAGTTCGCCCACGCCGATGTCCAGCGTCAGGTCGTTCAGCGCCTTGAAGCCGTCGAAGCTGACCGTGATGCCTTCCAGGTACAGGATGGCGCCGTGGCTGGTGTCCAGGCCCTTGGGGCTGACGCGGCCATAGCCGGCGTCGCCGCTCGGGCCGCCGTCCAGCGTTGCCGATTCGGTGTGCGTGGTGGTCATGCCTTCTTCTCCTGGATGCGGGCCGCGATGCGGCGGGCAAGACCGACGATGCCGGTTGGCAGGAACAGGGTCACCAGCACGAAGATGAGGCCCAGCGCATATAGCCAGTATTCCGGCAGCACGCTGGTGAACCAGGTCTTCAGCCCGTTGACGGCGCCCGCGCCGATGATGGGACCGATCAGCGTGCCGCGCCCGCCGGTCGCCACCCAGATGACCATCTCGATGGAGTTTTCGGTGGACATCTCGCCGGGATTGATGATGCCGACCTGCGGCACGTACAGCGCGCCGGCGATGCCGCAAAGCAAGGCCGACAGCGTCCACACGAACAGCTTGAAGCCCAGCGGGTCGTAGCCGATGAAGCGCACGCGGCTTTCGGCGTCGCGCACGGCGGTCAGCACACGGCCCAGCTTGCTTTGCGTAACCATGCGCGCCACGATCAGCGCGCCGGCCAGCGCCGCGAGCGTCACCCAGTACAGCGTGGCGCGTGTGCCCGGCGCGGTGATGTCAAAGCCCAGGATGCGCTTGAAGTCGGTAAAACCGTTGTTGCCGCCAAAGCCCGTGTCGTTGCGAAAGAACAGCAGCATCGCGGCAAAGGTCAGCGCCTGCGTGATGATCGAGAAGTACACGCCCTTGATGCGCGAGCGGAAGGCAAAGTAGCCGAAGACGAAGGCCAGCACGCCGGGCACCAGCACCACCAGCAGCATCGCGTACCAGAAGTGTTCCGTGAAGGACCAGTACCAGGGGTAGGTCTTCCAGTCCAAAAACACCATGAAGTCCGGCAGGTCGCTTTGGTAGACGCCGTCGCGGCCGATGGCGCGCATCAGATACATGCCGTGCGCGTAGCCGCCCAGCGCAAAGAACAGGCCGTGGCCCAGCGACAGGATGCCCGCGTAGCCCCACACGAGATCCAGCGCCAGCGCCGCCATGGCGTAGCACATGAACTTGCCCAGCAACGCCACGGCATAGGCGGACACATGCAGCGCATGGCCGGGCGGGAACCACAGGTTCATCAGCGGCAGAAGGGCCAGCAGGACGACGCCCGCGGCCAGCGCGGCCCACACCCGGCCCGAGAAGATCGGGCGGCGCGCCAGCAGGGTGAGGTCGGTCAGCGCGTTCTGTTTCATTCGACGCTCCGGCCCTTGGGGGCGAACAGGCCTTGCGGCCGCTTTTGGACAAACAGCACGATGAGCACCAGGATGGTGATCTTGGCCATGACAGCTCCCGCGTAAGGCTCCAGGAATTTATTCACGCCGCCCAGGCCCAGTGCGGCGATGACGGTGCCGGCAAGCTGGCCCACGCCGCCCAGCACTACCACCATGAACGAGTCGACGATGTAGCCGCGGCCCAGATCCGGTCCCACGTTGCCCAGTTGGGACAGCGCCACGCCCGCCAGCCCGGCGATGCCGGAGCCCAGGCCGAAGGCCAGCATGTCGACGCGGCCGGTGGGCACGCCCACGCAATCGGCCATGCGCCGGTTCTGCGTGATGGCGCGCACGAAGAGGCCAAGCCGCGTGTGGTTCAGCAGGGCCCACACCAGAAACACCACAAAGAAGGCAAAGCCGATGATGACGAGCCGGTTGTACGTCAGCACCAGCCCGCCCAGCACGGTCACGCCGCCCGACATCCAGCTGGGGTTGCCGACCTCCACGTTCTGCGCGCCGAACAGCGACCGCACGCCCTGCATCAGCATCAGGCTGATGCCCCAGGTGGCCAGCAGCGTTTCAAGCGGGCGGCCATATAGCCAGCGGATTACCGTGCGTTCCAGCGCCATGCCCACCAGCGCCGTCACCACGAAGGCAAGCGGCAGCGCGGCCACGACATACCAGTCCAGCCATCCCGGTAGCCAGGCGCGGAACACGGTCTGCACCACGTATGTAACGTAGGCGCCGATCATCAGCAGCTCGCCGTGCGCCATGTTGATGACGCCCATCAGGCCGAAGGTGATCGCAAGGCCCAGCGCGGCCAGCAGCAGCACGCTGCCCAGGCTGACGCCGTAGAAGAGATTGCCGGCCCATTCGATCGTGGCCAGGTGCCGGTCGATCTGCTTCACTGCGTTGGCGGCCGCCTCGCGCACGCCGGCATCAGTTTCCGCGTAGGCGCCGTCGCGCTCCTGCGTCAGCGCCGCCAGCGTCGGCCGGAAGGCAGCATTCTTCGTGTCGCCCAGCACCTGCACCGCGTGGCGGCGCTTGGCGGCGTCTTCGCTTTTCAGTTCCAGATTGGCCTGCGCGATCAGCAGCGCGCCGCGCACGGCCTCGTTCTTTTCCGCCGCCAGCGCCTTGTCGAGCATGGGCAGGCGCGCGGGGTCGCCGGTCTGCTGCAGCCGCCGGGCCGCGGCGAGGCGCTCGTTGGCGTTGTCGGAAAACAGGCGGGAACCCGCCAGCGCGGCCTCGATGGCGCGGCGCAGGCGGTTGTTGATGGAGATGGTGCCCGCGCCGGCGGGCAGGTCCACCACAGCCCCGGTGGTCGGATCGGTGGCGCGCGGCCCGCCGGTGCCGATCAGCACGCGGCCGTCGGCGGTGGCGTAGAGCTGGTCGTTGCCCAGCGCCTGCAGTACCGCTGCGGCGCCGGGGTCCGGCAGTTGGCCCAGCGCGGCAATCGCTTGCAGCCTGGCGTCGGTGTCGTCGCCGGCCAGCGGCGCAAGCAGGGCCTGGTCCACGCCGGCGGCGGCCGCGGGAGCGGCCAGCGCCGGCACGGCGATCAGCCATGCCAGGAGGAAACGACGCAAGAAGTGTGCGATTGCCGCGATGCGCATGGCTGCCTTTTCCTTGGGGCGGGTTGAGACTGGGGACTAGAGACCTTGCTTGCCTTCGTTGCCCGGGATGTACGGACTCCAGGGCTGGGCGCGGATCGGACCCTTGCTCTTCCACACCACGCTGAACTGGCCGTCCGCCTTGATCTCGCCGATGTAGACGGGCTTGTGCAGGTGGTGGTTGGTCTTGTCCATCTCGATCGTGTAGCCGTCCGGCGCGTTGAACTTCTGCCCGCCCATCGCGGCGATGACCTTGTCCACGTCGGTGGTCTTGGCCTGTTCAACGGCCTGCTTCCACATATGGATGCCGATGTAGGTGGCTTCCATCGGATCGTTCGTCACGACCGTGTTGGCGTTGGGCAGGTTCTTGGCCTTGGCGTAGGCCTTCCACTTTGCGATGAACGCGTCGTTGACGGGGTTCTTGACGGACTGGAAGTAATTCCACGCGGCCAGGTGGCCGACCAGCGGCTTGGTGTCCACGCCGCGCAGTTCCTCTTCGCCCACGCTGAACGCCACAACCGGCACGTCGGTGGCCTTCAGGCCCGCGTTGCCGAGCTCCTTGTAGAAGGGCACGTTCGAGTCGCCGTTGATGGTCGAGATCACGGCCGTCTTGCCGCCGGTGGCGAACTTCTTGATGTTCGCGACGATGGTCTGGTAGTCGGAGTGGCCGAACGGGGTGTAGACCTCGTCGATGTCGCTGTCCTTCACGCCCTTGGAATGCAGGAAGGCGCGCAGGATCTTGTTGGTGGTGCGGGGGTAGACGTAATCCGTGCCCAGCAGCACGAAGCGCTTGGCGCCGCCGCCGTCTTCGCTCATCAGGTATTCCACGGCGGGAATGGCTTGCTGGTTGGGCGCCGCGCCCGTGTAGAACACGTTCTTCTCCAGCTCTTCGCCTTCGTACTGCACGGGGTAGAACAGCAGACCGTTCAGCTCCTTGAACACCGGCAGCACCGACTTGCGCGACACCGACGTCCAGCAGCCGAAGACCACGGCCACCTTGTCCTGCGACAGGAGCTGGCGCGACTTCTCGGCAAACAGCGGCCAGTTCGACGCGGGGTCGACGATCACGGCCTCGAGCTTCTTGCCCATCACGCCGCCGTTGGCGTTGATCTCTTCGATGGTCATCAGGGCCACGTCCTTGAGTGACGTTTCCGAGATGGCCATCGTGCCCGACAGCGAATGCAGGATGCCGACCTTGATGGTGTCCTCGGCGGCGTGGACCTGCGGCATCCATCCGGTCATGGCCAAGAGGCTCGCGGCGGTCAGTTGCTTAAGGGCTAGTCTGCGTTTCATGGTGACTCCTGGATGGAAGGTGCCGGCCTGGCCGGCGAGAGAACGTTCTGAAAAAGCAGTCGCACAGGGAGTCAAAAGCAAAACGCGTGCCAAGTTCTGGCAGGCATGCGGCTGCTGTATGAAGCGGGCGGGTTTACGCGAAGGCGTGTGGCGATGGCTGCGCCGCGCGGGCGTGATCAGAACGGTGCCGGCTGCACAGAATCGGTGCGCGATGCGCGCGATGATGGTGCGGCGTGCACGCCGCAGCCATCGCATGCGAAGGCCGCGGGCGCGCGGTCCTGCCGCGTTTCAGAGGGAAAGCGCCGCGCGCCGCCAACATGGCACGCACTTTGCTTGGGAATCCGTACTTGTATACAAGAAAGGATTCCAGCATGAATGCCGCAGCAACGCAGAAGCACTCCGCCGGTTGGACGATCGCGCAATGGCAGGCCGCCTACCGTGACGGTGCGCAGCCTGAAGGCTTGTTGGCCGGCTACGCGGCCGCCCCGGACGACGCGGAGGACAACGCCTGGATACGGCGCGTGGACTGCGTGCAGCTAGACGAACAACTCGATGGTCTGCGCCTGCTGCTGGCCGCGGCAGGGGGCGACATCTCGCGCCTGCCGCTGTATGGCGTGCCTTTCGCCATCAAGGACAACATCGATGCGGCGGGCTGGCCCACGACCGCGGCGTGCCCCGAGTTCGCGTACACGGCGCAGGAAGATGCGACCGTCGTGCGGCGTCTGCGCGCGGCCGGCGCCATCCTGATCGGCAAGACCAATCTGGACCAGTTCGCGACCGGCCTGGTGGGCACGCGCTCGCCGCATGGCGCCGTGGCCAACACGTTTGATCCCGCCTACGTCAGCGGCGGCTCCAGCTCCGGCTCCGCGTCGGTGGTTGCGCGCGGCATCGCGGCGTTTTCGCTAGGCACCGATACGGCGGGCTCCGGCCGCGTGCCGGCCGGCTTCAACAATATCGTCGGGCTCAAGCCGACCAAGGGTTGGCTCAGCACCGCAGGCGTGGTGCCCGCGTGCCGCACGCTCGATTGCGTGTCGATCTTTGCGCTGACCGTGGACGACGCCGACAAGGTGGCGCAGGTGGCGGGCGGTTTTGATGACGCAGATCCGTATTCGCGCGCCATGCCGGCGGGCGCGTCGCTGCCGTGGCCGAAGGCGCCGCGCCTGGCCGTGCCCGCGTCGCTGGAATTCTTTGGCGACACGCAGGCCGCCGCCGTGTTCGACGACGCGGTGCGTGCTTTGCGCGCGGATGGCGCCCAGGTCGAGCCCATCGACTTCGCCCCGTTCAGCGAACTGGCCGCGCTGCTGTACCAAGGACCGTGGGTGGCTGAACGCTTTGCCGCGGTGGAAGCGTTGTGGAACGAAAACCCTGGCGCCATCAATCCGGTGGTGCGCGGCATCGTCGAGCAGGCCGCGAACTACAGCGCGCTGGACGCGTTCAAGGCCGAGTACCGGCGCGCCGAGCTGACCCGCCAGATCCATCGCGCGCTGGAAGGCTTTGACGCGCTGGTCGTGCCGACCTCGCCGTCCATCTACACCATCGCCCAGCTTGAGGCAGACCCGGTCACGCTCAATTCCCGCCTGGGTGTCTACACCAACTTCGCCAATCTGGCCGATCTGTCCGCGCTGGCCGTGCCGGCCGGCATGCGCGCCGATGGGCTGCCGTCCGGCATCACGCTGATCGGCCTGGCGTGGCAGGACCGCGCGCTGGCGCAGTTCGGCAAGCAATGGCAGGCGCGGCGCGGGCTGCCGTTGGGCGCGACCGGCATGCCGCTGCCCGCGCTGGCGACGGATGGCGCACCGTCCGCGGACACCGTGCGCGTGGCGGTCGTGGGCGCGCATCTGACCGGCATGCCGCTCAACCATCAACTGACGTCGCGTCACGCGGTGTTTGTCGAAAAGACGGCGACGGCGGGCGACTACCGCCTCTTCGCGCTGGCCAACACGACGCCGCCCAAGCCGGGGCTGGTGAAGATGGAAAGCGGCGCCGCCATCGAGGTCGAGCTTTGGGACGTGCCGGTGACGGCGTTCGGCGCGTTCGTGGCCGAGATCCCCGCGCCGCTGGGCATCGGCACGCTGGAGCTGGCGGACGGCCGGCTGGTCAAGGGCTTTATCTGCGAACCGCGCGGCCTGGACGGCGCGCGCGACATCACCTCGTTCGGCGGCTGGCGCGCCTACCTGGCCAGCGTGAACGCCGCCGCCCGCTGACTACCCGCTACCCATCCGATAACCCCGCCCTCACATCAGGGAGTCGCACCGTGTTCGATACCGTTCTGATTGCAAACCGCGGCGAAATCGCCGTCCGCGCCATCCGCACCCTCAAGCGGCTGGGCATCCGCAGCGTGGCCGTCTATTCCGATCCGGACCGCAATGCCGCGCACGTGCGCGAGGCCGATGTGGCTGTGGCGCTGGGCGGCGAGAAGGCGGCCGACAGCTACCTGCGCATGGACCTGCTGCTGGCCGCCGCGCGCGAACAGGGTGCGCAGGCGATCTACCCCGGCTATGGCTTTCTGTCTGAAAGCGCCGAGTTCGCCGACGCCTGCGAGGCCGCGGGCGTCGCCTTTGTCGGTCCCACGCCCCTGCAGATCCGCGAGTTCGGCCTGAAGCACCGTTCGCGCGAGCTGGCTGCCGAGGCCGGTGTGCCGATGACGCCGGGCACCGGACTCCTGTCCAGCCTGGGCGAGGCGTTGTCGCAGGCCGAGCGCATCGGTTATCCGGTGATGCTCAAGAGCACGGCGGGCGGCGGCGGCATTGGTCTCTCGCGCTGCGAGAACGAGGCGGAGCTGACCGTGGCGTTCGACAGCGTGCAGCGCATGGGCGAGCACTTCTTTCGCGATGGCGGCGCGTTCATCGAACGCTATGTGGACAACGCGCGGCACGTCGAGGTGCAGATATTTGGCGACGGCGCGGGCCGCGTGCTGGCGCTGGGCGAACGCGACTGCTCGGTGCAGCGCCGCAACCAGAAGGTCATCGAGGAAACCCCCGCGCCGCAGTTGCCGGCCGCCACGCGCGCCGCGCTGCTGGAGGCCGCCGTCAAGCTGGGCGAATCGGTGAACTACCGCTCCGCCGGCACCGTGGAGTTCATCTACGATCCGGCGCGCGACAGCTTCTATTTCCTGGAGGTGAACACGCGCCTGCAGGTCGAGCATCCGGTGACCGAAGCTGTCACCGGCCTGGATCTGGTGGAGTGCATGTTGCGTGTGGCAGCAGGCGAGCCGCTGGATTTCACGGCGATGTCGCGCGCGCCGCAGGGCGCATCCATTGAAGTGCGCCTGTACGCCGAGGATCCGCTGCGTCAGTTCCAGCCTTCGCCCGGCGTGTTGACCGAGGTGTCGTTCCCTGAGGGCGTGCGCGTCGACGGCTGGGTCGAGACCGGCACGGACGTGCCCGCGTTTTACGACCCGATGCTGGCCAAGCTGATCGTGCATGCGGACACGCGCGAGGCCGCGCTGGACAAGCTGGCCGACGCGCTGGCGCGCACGCGGCTGCACGGCATTGCGACCAACCTGGATTACCTGCGCCAGATCGTGGCCGACGCGCGCTTTCGCGCGGGGCAGCTGTCCACGCGCTTTTTGGAAAGCTTTACGTACCGCCCCGCGGCGATCGAGGTCGTGGAAGCCGGCACCTACACCAGCGTGCAGGATTATCCCGGCCGCGCGGGCTACTGGGACATCGGCGTGCCGCCGTCCGGTCCCATGGACGACTACGCGTTTCGCGTCGCCAACCGCATCGTCGGCAACGCGCCCGATGCGGCCGGTATCGAGACCACGCTGGTCGGGCCCACGCTGCGCTTTCACGGCGACGCCGTCGTGGCGTTGACCGGCGCATCGTGCGCCGCAACGCTGGACGGCGAGCCGGTGCCGATGTGGCAGCCGATCTTCGTGAAGTCGGGGCAGGTGTTGGCCACAGGCCGCGCACTGTCGGGTTGCCGAAGCTACCTGGCGGTACGCAACGGCCTGGACGTGCCGCTCTACCTAGGCAGCCGGTCCACGTTTGCGCTGGGCCAGTTTGGCGGGCATGCCGGCCGCACGCTGCGCGTGGGCGACATGCTGCCCGTGATCCGCCCCGAGCTGGCGGGCGCCAACGCCGCCCCGCCCGAAACCCTGCCGCAGGCCGCGCCCGCGGCACTGATCCCCGAGTACGGCAGCACCTGGGAGATCGGCGTGCTGTACGGGCCGCATGGCGCGCCAGATTTCTTCCTGCCGGAGGCCATCGACGCTTTCTTCGCGACCGACTGGGAGGTTCACTACAACTCCAATCGCCTGGGCGTGCGCCTGATCGGACCCAAGCCCACCTGGGCGCGCGAAAACGGCGGCGAGGCGGGGCTGCACCCGTCCAACATCCACGATTGCGAGTACGCGATCGGCAGCATCAACTTCACGGGCGACAGCCCCGTGATCCTGACGCGCGACGGCCCCAGCCTGGGCGGCTTCGTCTGCCCGGTCACGATTGCCCGCGCCGAACTGTGGAAGGTGGGGCAGGTCAAGCCCGGTGACCGCATCCGCTTCGTGCGCATCGACTACCCGCAGGCCGTGGCGCTGGAGGCCGCGCAGGACCGCCGTATTGCCGACCTGGCGCCGGCGGTTCCCGCTGCGACCGAACCGGCGCCCGTGCCCGCGACCGTCTCCGAGACCATCGTGGCCGCGCTGCCCGCCGAAGGATCGCGCCCGTCGGTGTCGTACCGGCAGGCGGGCGACGGCTACCTGCTGCTGGAATACGGCGACAACGTGCTGGACCTGGCGCTGCGCATGCGCATCCACCTGCTGATGGAAGCGTTGCACGCCAACCCCGTGGCCGGCGTGCTGGAACTGTCGCCGGGCGTGCGTTCGCTGCAGATCCGCTACGACAGCCGCGTGATCCTGCAGGGCGCGCTCATCGCAAAGCTGCTGAAGATCGAGGAAGGGCTGGCCGACGTCGCCACGCTGAAGGTGCCCACGCGCGTCGTCTACCTGCCCATGGCCTTCGAAGACAGCGCCACGTTGGGCGCGGTGCAGCGCTATCAGGAGACCGTGCGGGCCAGCGCGCCCTGGCTGCCGAACAACGTGGACTTCATCCAGCGCATCAACGGCCTGGATTCGCGCGACGAGGTGCGCCGCATCGTCTTTGACGCCAGTTATCTCATCATGGGCCTGGGCGACGTCTACCTGGGCGCGCCGTGCGCGGTGCCGATCGACCCGCGCCACCGCCTGCTGACGTCCAAGTACAACCCGGCGCGCACCTTTACCGCCGAGGGCACGGTGGGTATCGGCGGCGTCTACATGTGCATCTACGGCATGGATTCGCCCGGCGGCTATCAATTGGTGGGACGCACGCTGCCCATCTGGAACAAGTTCCTGAAGAACCCCGTGTTCCAGGACGGCAAGCCATGGCTGCTGCGCTTTTTCGATCAGGTGCGGTTCTATCCCGTCACCGAGGCGGAACTGGACGTGCTGCGCGAGGACTTCCGGGAAGGCCGCGCCACGGTCCGCATCGAAGAAGAGATGTTCGACTTCGCGGCGCATCAGCGCTTTGTGGCCGAGCAGGCGGATAGCATTGCGGCTTTCCAGGCGCGCCAGAAGACGGCCTTCGATGCCGAGGTGGCGCTGTGGAAGAACGAGGACGTGGCGTTGGAGGCGCACGCCGCGCAGCCCGAGGCCGAGACCGTGCTGCGCGACGGCGAACGTCTGGTCAGCGCCGACATGTGCGGCAACATCTGGAAGATCCCGGTCCAGGTGGGGCAGAGCGTGTCGGCCGGCGACACGCTGGTGGTGGTCGAGGCCATGAAGATGGAGCTGTCCGTCATCGCGCCGGCGTCAGGCACGGTGTCCGCGATCCGCTGCGTGCCCGGCAAGCCGGTCAACGCGGGCGATCCGCTCGTCGTGATCACCGAAGACGCCACGTGCGTCGTGACCGGATGATGCGGCTGGAAGCCGTCCAGGCGGGCCCGGCCATCCGTCCGTCGCCGGCGCTGGCCGGCTCGCTGGCCGACCAGGTCTACCAGCGCATCAAGGACGACCTGTTCGGCTTCCGGATGCTGCCCGGCGAACGCTTCACCGAGGCCGATCTGGTGGCGCGGCTGGGAGTGAGCCGCACGCCGGTACGGCTGGGCCTGGCGCGGCTGGAACGCGAAGGGTTTGTGCTGGCACGGCCGCGCAGCGGCTGGCAGGTGCGGCCCTTCGACTTCGAGCGCTTCGAGGCGTTGTACGACGTGCGCGTGGTGCTGGAACTGGCGGCGGTGGACAAGCTGTGCGCGCGGCAGGACATGGATCAGGCCGGGATGCTGGGCGCATTGACCGACGTGTGGCTGGTGCCGCCTTCGCAGCGCATTCTGGACGGCCGGCTGGTGGGGCAACTGGACGAGGCGTTTCATTGCGCGCTGGTGGCCGCAGCCGGCAATCCCGAGATGGCGCAGATCCACCGCGACGTGACGGAAAAGATCCGCATTGTGCGGCGGCTGGATTTCACCAAGGACTTCCGTGTGGATGCCACCTATGACGAACACGCGGCCATCCTGCGCGCGGTGCTGGCGCGCCGCACCGACGAGGCTGCGCGCCTGCTGCGGTCCCATATCGACATGAGCAAGGCCGAGGTACGCAAGATCACGCTGCACATGCTGCACGAAGCGCGGGCGCGCGCCGGTTGAAAGGCAGGCCCTGTCCTCAGCCCTGAAGCTGCCGATAGACTTCTTGCGACACGCGCTGCAGCTCATCACGGCTGACGGCGCCCGACAGCGCGTAGCCGAACTCGCCCTCGACCCAATAGAAGACCCGCACCGGCCCTTCCTGCGTGAACTGGAAGGCGGTCTGGCCGCCGGCCGCTTCCCGCGTCACGTACAGCGTCAGGCGCTGGCCGTCGGCCGCGCCGTACATGAATTGCGCGACGGGGCCCGCGCCGCCGGGCAAGAGGCGTCCGCCGATCAGCTCGTAACCCGACTTCGATAGCGACGGCGCGCGCATCGGCGCGCCCATGCGCTTGGTCAGCCAGGTCACCAGCGCCTTTTCGTTGTCGCCGCCGACTTCCACGGGCCGGCCCATGTCGGGCGCAAAGACGGCATGGGCGATGGCGGCGCGCTGGGCATAGCCGCCCGCCGCGCGTTCGGGGCTGGCGGTGGCCAGCGCAGCTTGCAGATGGCGCGCGTCGACGGCGCCGCGCGCGAACCAGGCCAAGCTGGCGCTGACCGCGGCAATCGCCACGCTGGCCGCCATCGCGCGCCACGGCCACGTCCGCGCCGGGGCGCGCAGCGGCAGGCGCAGCGGCAACGGTTCGTCCAGCACGGGATCCAGCAAGGCATGCAGCGCGCGCCGTTGCGCCTGCCAGTCGTCGACCCGGGTCTGGTCCTGCGGATGCGCGGCCAGAAAGGCGGCCACCTCGGCATGACGCGCGGCGGACAGCTGGCCGTCCGCGTAGCCGTGCAGATCGGCTTCGGTGATCGGCGTGCCTGCGGCGGGAACCGGATGGAGGCGTTTGTCGGTCATGGCATTTCACGCGGGGTGGGAACGGGCCGCAGGCGCGGGGCGGTATCGCGGCCCCGCATCAGCGCGCCGAGCTTCTCGCGGGCGCGCGACAGGCGCGACATGACGGTGCCGATGGGCACCGACAGGATGCGGGCGGCCTCCTGGTAGGAAAGGTCTTCGACGGCGATCAGCAAGAGGACCTCGCGCTGATCGGCCGGCAGGGCTTGCAGGCAACGGTCCAGGTCGCGCACTTCAAGCTGATCGGTCTGGGTGGCGCGCACCGGCGCGTCGGGCAGGTCGCCCGGCGCCGTCTGGTCGGTGCGCCGGCTGGCGGCGCGCACGCCGTCGATGAAATGGTTGTGCATGATGCCGAACATCCAGGCACGCAGTTCGCCGCGCCGCTGCCAGCGAGAGTAGCGGCTCCATGCGCGCTCCAGCGTGTCCTGCACCAGATCGTCGGCCCGGTCGGGGTCGCCCGTCAGCCCGCGCGCGTAACGCCGCAAGCTGGGGATGCAGGCCAGGATCTGGGCTTCGTCTTCGGCGCGCATGGTCTGATCGGGCAGGTGTCCGGATCAGGGTTTGACGACGTGCCAGATTTCCTTGAAGTTGTCGCCGGTCTTGTCGCCCGGCTTGGTGTCCTTGGCGAACAGGTACAGCGGCTTGTTCTTGTAGGCCCATTGCTTGCTGCCGTCGGGGCGGGTGATGACCGTCAGGTCGCCCATCGGCTTGGCGTCGCCGGCGGCCATGGCGGGCGGCCAAGCCTTCGCGCACGCGTCGACGCAGACGCTCTTGCCCGCGGAGTCCTTGTCGAAGGTGTACAGCGTCATGCCGGCGTTATCGACCAGGATGCCGTTCTGGGTCTTGACGGCCTGGGCGTGGGCGCCGGCCGAGAACAGGGCGGCGCAGGCGAGAGCCAGGGCCGCGGCGGTGTGTTTGCGCATGTTGTGCCTCGTAGAAGGGAAGGATTGGGGGACTGCCCTCTACGGACGCCGGCCGGGGCCGCTTTATTCCAGCGGTCCGGAAAAAAGCTGCCGCGAAGGGTTCAAGCGCCCGGCCGGACTGCGCCGGGGTCATACCGCATTTCATGCTCCAGCTCGGTCTCCTTCACAGATGTGAAGCCCAGCGCCTCGTAAAGCCGCCGGGCGGGATTGCCTTTCAGGACACTCAGGGTGACGGGCGCACCTTCCTTGTCCGCCCGGTCCAGCACCTTGGCCAGCAGCCTGCGGCCCAGCCCCTGGCCCTGGAAATCGGGATCGATCTGAATCTGCACGATGCGCCAGCCGGCCGGATCGCGGTAATGCTTGAACAAGCCGGCGGGACGGCCGGCCAGCCAGACGATCTGGGCATCGTCGAAGTGGTAATGGATGCGCGCCAGGTGATGGTCATCGTCATGCGGCGCGCCTGCGCGCTGCAGGTGCGCAGTCATCGTGCGCTTGCGCAGGGACAGCAGGAACGGCACGTCTTCTTCGGTGGCGGGTTGCAACGCCAGATCGGGGGTGAGGCTCATGTTGCGGTGCGATGGGAAGGAGGAAACGCGAGCGCCGCCGGATGGCGGGTGGGTTGCCTGACGTTATAGATCGGTTGCGGGGTGGGCGCTAGTGCCTAACCCTTCAACATCCCCAACGGCTCCGGCCCGAAATGCCGCAAATTCGGGAACACCGTCCGCAGATCGTCCCGGCTGGCGCCGAACCACGCGCCCAGGTCCGCGCCCAATTGATCCACCGACGTGGTGGGCAGCAGCCGGCCGTTGTCCACGAAGCCGGGCCCGTTCAGCGCGATTTCCGGGTGGGCCCCGTAGCAGCGGCCGCCGTTGACCGCGCCGCCCAGCACGAAGTGGTGCGAGCCCCAGCCGTGATCCGAGCCGTTGCCGTTGGAACCCAGCGTGCGGCCGAACTCGGAGGCCGTGAAGGTGGTGACCTGATCCGCCACGCCCAGTTCCGACAGGGCCTTCTGGAACGCGGCCAGCGCCTGGCCCATTTCCTTGAGCAACGCCGGATGCGCGTCGTTCAGCCCTGTGTGGTTGTCGTAGCCGTTCTGCGAGACGAAAAACACCTGACGCCGCGCGCCCAGCGTGTCGCGAGCGGCGATGATGCGCGCCACGATCCGAAGCTGCTGTGCGAGCGGCGACGAAAAGTCTCCCGGTACGGCGACGCCCTCCAGCGCGGCCCGCAGGCGCGTGTCGGCGGAGATGGACTGCGCGGCGATGCGCGACATCTCGCGTTCCATCAGGTGTTCGCGCGGCTCGGTGATCAGTTCGCGCAGCAGCGCGGTGCAGGCGCTGGATCCGTAAATGTCGCGATGCAGCAGGTCGATTTGCGTCGAGCCGTTGATGCCCACCCGATAGCCCGCCACCTTGCGCCCGGCCAGCAGCACCGTGCTGCCGCCCGCCGTGATGCCGGTAAACGTGCGCTGCGCGTTGGCGCCCGCGAAAAGATCCGTCAGGCGGCCGGCCCAGCCCGAGGACGCGCCCTCCGGCGCCAGCGCCTGCCAGACCGATTGCTGATCGTTGTGGGAGAACAGCTTGGGCGGCAGGGGCACACGCGCGCCGATGTATTCGGCCTTGGTTGTGGGCACGATCAGCGGTCCCACGTTGAGCAGGGCCGCCATGTCGCCGCGTTCGTACAGCGGCGCCAGCGGCGCGAGCGCGGGAGCCAGGGCGAACTGCATGCCGCCCTGTGTGTCGGCCTTGCCGCGCAGCAGCGTGGCGCGTAGCGGGTCGCGGGGCAGGGCGATGTCGCTGCGGGCCGTGGAGTACGCGCGGTACGACGACGGATCGTACGGAACCAGCGTGTTGTAGGGATCGTTGCCGCCGTACAGGAAGACGCACACCAGCGCCTTGTAGGAGGGCGGGGCGGATTGCGCGGCGGCGGCGCCGATGGCGGCCAGGTTCAGCGCCAGCGGCGCGGCAGCGCGGGTCGCGCCCAGCGCAAAGGCGCGCAGCAGAAAGGCTCGGCGGTCGAGGTCGCGGCGGTCTGTCATTTCTGCACCAGATACTCAGGGGTCGCCGCCACCAGCATGATGGCGGCGCGAACCCGGTCGCGCGGGCGGTCCGGCGGCAGCGTGGCCACCGCTTTGGCAATGGACACCGCCGTGCGCGCGCTGAAAGCATCGCCCGCCAGCAGCAGCACGACGCGCGCCACCAGGGCCTCAGGGGCCTTGGCCAGCGCGATCTCGGGCGTGTAGCTGGTCTGCAGATCCTCCCAGCCGCGGTCCGCGTAGATCGCCAGGAAATTCAGGTAGCCCGCGATGCTGGTCTCGTCCGTGATCTGCAGTTCCGGCGCGACCAGATGGCGGCGGGCCAGTTCCGTGACCGGCGGCACGTAGCGCGGCCGGAAGAAGTTGAACACCGTGGCCGACCGCATGGGGCTCTGCGCCAACCGGATCGTGTTGTCCGTCGTGTCCGGCATGGCCCATTCGCCATTGGTGGAAGTGGCACCGAACGCGCGGGCCCAGCCCGAGAAGCGCAGGATGGGCTCGCGCACCTTGCCCCAATGCGGCGAAGAAAGGTCCGGCTGTCGCGCCTCGGGATCCAGCAGAATGGCCCGCACCACAGCCTTCAGATTGCCGCGCTGGCCCTTGCCGTCGTCGTTGAACACGGCCGACACGCGGCCTACGTACGCGGGGCTGGGATTGCTGGTGACCATGCGCTGGATCAGCTGCATGCCGATGAAAGGGCCGACGTTGGGATGGGCGCTGATGACCTCCATGGCGCGCTTGAGCGACAGGTGGCCGTCCGTGCCAGGTGGGATGACCGCGCCCAGGAAGCGCTTTTCCGCCATCGAGTGCAGCGCGTTGTTCAGCGCCATGGGACGGCGGTGGAACTCCACGTTCGTCTCGGGGCCGTTGATGTCCCAGCCCGTGAAGACCTTGGCCAGCCCCTGCACGTCGGCGTTGGTATAGGTTTCCACGGGGGCGCCGTTGACCATTTTCACCGTGCCGTCCTGTTCCAGCACCAGCAGCCCGATGCTGAACAGCTGCATCACCTCGCGCGCATAGTTTTCGTCGGGGTGGCGGCCGGTCTTGGGATCTTCCTTGCGGTTGCCGCGATAGGTCAGCATGCAGCCCATCGACAGGTTCTGCGTCACGGCGGTCAGCAGGTCCTGGTAGTTGCCCAGCGCATGCTCGGCCAAGAGGTCCATGAAGCCCGCCGCGCCAAAAAGCGGCCACGACGCGGTGATGGACGACACGCCAACGACGAAGATTTCGGACAGCGAAAACGCGACCCGCGTGCGCACCTGGTCGGGCGCGCTGATGAACTTGCGCCACAACGTGGATTCCAGCGGCGCGTTGATGCCGTTTCCCTTGAAAGCCTCGGTGTTCCGGTTCTTTTGCAGCAGCCAGTCGAAGTGCGTCTGCGACGGCGGCATCGCCAGCTGCGCGTCGAGCCACGCCGCGTAGCCGACGCGCACGACGGCGTCGATGTCGGCCGGCGTCGGGCCGAACGTCGCCTGCGCCAGAAAGCGCGAGGCCTGGCCGGGGGTAGGGGATGCGGACTGCTGCGCAGCCGCTGACGGCGTAGCGGTCATGCGCCGGGCACCTCGTCGATTGCAAAAACCTACGGTACTAAAAGCCCGCCGGGGGCTTCAATACCGTCATTCGGACGAGGGACTAGGCCAAACGCATGAGATCAGGGGGATATGACGCGTCGCGTGCGCGTCACACGGAGCGCGTGATGCCGCCGTCGATGCGGATGTTCTGGCCGGTGATGTAGGACGACGCGCTCGACGCCAGGAACGCGATCAGGTCGGCCACCTCTTGCGCCGTGCCGTAGCGGCCCATCGGAATGCGCACGCGGCGGTCTTCCTTTTCGGGCAGGCTGTCGATGAAACCGGGCAGCACGTTGTTCATGCGCACGTTGTGCTGCGCGTATTCGTCGGTGAACACCTTGGTGAAGGCGGCCAGGCCTGCGCGGAACACGCCCGACGTCGGAAACAGCGCTTCCGGCTCGAAGGTGGCGTAGGTGGAAATGTTGACGATGGCGCCGGACTGCTGCTGCTTCATCACCGGCGCGACCAGGCGAGTGATGCGCACCACGTTCAGCAGGTAGAACTCCATGCCCAGGTGCCAGTCGTCGTCGCTGATCTCCAGCAGCGGGCCCTTCGGACCATGGCCGGCGCTGTTGACCACCGCATCGACGCGGCCCCACTTCTGCAGGGTGGCTTCAACCAGCCGGGACAGGTCTTCGGTCGAGCGGTTGGACCCGGTGACGCCCAGGCCGCCCAGCTCCTGCGCCAGCGCCGCGCCCTTGCCGGACGAGGACAGGATGGCCACACGGTAGCCGTCCGCCGCCAGCTTGCGCGCCGCCGCCGCACCCATGCCGCTGCCGGCCGCCGTTAGGATCGCCACTTTTTCCGTACTCATGCTCGCTCCAGTCTGGAATTCGGGAGCGGCCATTGTAGGGGCGGGCAGCGCCCGGTCCAAGACGATGGAGGGGGCGCCAGCGCCTACGGTTTGGGCGCCACGCGCCAGATCACGTTACCCACGTCGTCCGCCACCAGCAGGCTGCCCTGCGCGTCGATGGCCACGCCGACCGGGCGGCCCTGCGCCTGGCCCGCGTCGTTGAGAAATCCGGTCAGCACGTCCAGCGCCGGTCCCGCGGGCTGGTTCTGGTCGAACGGCACGAAGATCACCTTGTAGCCGCTGCGCGGATCGCGGTTCCATGAGCCGTGCTGGCCGACGAACATGCCGTGGACAAAGGGCGCCGGCAGCTTGGACCCGCCCGACCACGCCAGGCCCAGCGAGGCGGTGTGCGGACCCAGCGCATAGTCGGGCACGATCGCCCGCGCCACCAGATCGGGCCGCGGCGGCGTCACGCGCGTATCGACGTGCTGGCCGAAATAGCTGTACGGCCAGCCATAGAAGCCGCCGTCGCGCACCGACGTCATGTAGTCCGGCACGAGGTCGCTGCCTAGTTCGTCGCGTTCGTTGACCGCCGTCCACAGCGTCTTGCCGTCCGGCCCCCACGCCATGCCGACCGGGTTGCGCAGCCCCGTGGCAAAGAGGCGCTTTTGCCCGCTGGCCACGTCCAGCTCCCAGATGGCGGCGCGGCCTTCCTCGATGTCCATGCCGTTCTCGCCCACGTTGCTGTTCGATCCGACGGACACGTACAGCCGCGACCCGTCCGGGCTGGCGATGAGGTTCTTGGTCCAGTGATGGTTCAAGCCCGCCGGCAGGTCGGTGACTTTCTCGGGGGGGACGGTGATGTGCGTCTGCCCCGGCGTAAAGGGAAAGCGCACGACCGCATCGGCGTTCGCAATGTAAAGGTGATTGCCGACGAGGGCCATGCCGAACGGCGAATTCAGTCCTTCCAGCAGGATGGTTCGCGTTTCGGCGATGCCGTCGTGGTCGGCATCGCGCAAGAGCGTGATGCGGTTTGCGCTGACGGTCTTGGCGCCGGCTCGCTTCATCACCAGCCCCGCGGCCCATTCTTTGATGCCGCCCGGCGCGTCCTCGGGCTTGGGCGGCGCATTGGTTTCGGCAACCAGCACATCGCCGTTGGGCAGCACGTACAGCCAGCGCGGGTGGTCCAGTCCGCTGGCGTAGGCGGTCACGGCCAGGCCGGCGGCGGGAGCCGGCTGCGCGCCGGCTTGCCAGCCCACGGCCTTGGCCGTGTTCACCGTGGGAATGAGCGTGGTGTTGGGCGGCGGCAGTTGGGGATCAGGCCCCATGCCCGCTTCGACAGGAAGCTTGGCGACCTCGCCGCAGGCGCTGAGCAGCGTCAACGTCAGGGCGGCCGCCGGCACGATACGCAGGGCATGCATGATGCGCGCCTACTTCACCAGCGTGACCGGCACATGCGCCAATTGCACGACCTGATTGGCCACCGACCCGATCAGGATGTTGGTCAGCTTGCCGTTGCCGCGCGTGCCCATGACGATGCGCGCGCAGCCGTGATCCTGCGCATAACCCGCGATTTCCGCGGGAGCGTTGCCGAATACCACATGACTGACGTAGTCCACGCCAGCCGAGTCCAGCTGCCGGCGCGCCTCCTCGGACGCTTCGCGGCCTTCGCGGGCATAGAAGTCATTGATCATGTCCTGCGTGATCAGGCGCGACACCCCGGCGCGCCCGCGCGGCGGCGTCTGGATGTTGATGAGGTGGATGCGCGCGGACTGCGCGCCCTGCGCCAGGCGGCGGGCGTACACGACGGCGCGGTCGGCGTTTTCGGAGCCGTCGACGGGAACAAGGATATTCAGCATGGCGGCTCCTTACTTGACCAGCGTGACCGGCAGTTCGGTCAGGGACAGCACGCCCGTGGCAACCGACCCCATGAAAAGCGCCGACACGGAACCCAGGCCCCGCGTTCCCATGAAGATTTCATTTGCGCCGGTTTCTTCGGCCACGCGCGCGATCGTCTCGGCTGCTGCGCCGGCCTGGATGTGGGTCTCGAACGGCACGCCGGCCTGCGTCAGCAGTGCGCGGGCGGCCTCAACCGCGGCCTCGCCTTCCTCCTGGTGATAGGCGTCGATCTCTTCCTGCGACAGGCCGCTGCCGAACGCGCCGGCCTTCAAGGGAATCTGGACTGTCAGCAGGTCCACGCGTTCG
The DNA here is from genome assembly GCF_001427425.1 of Achromobacter sp. Root565. Taxonomy (NCBI): domain Bacteria; kingdom Pseudomonadati; phylum Pseudomonadota; class Betaproteobacteria; order Burkholderiales; family Alcaligenaceae; genus Achromobacter; species Achromobacter sp. Root565. The sequence continues at coordinate 72,098 of NZ_LMGO01000010.1, read as the reverse complement.
ACGGGATCGTAGCGGCGGGCGTCGAGCAGCGCTTTGACCGCGTTCAGGGCGGGTTCCGAACCGTCGACGGGAATCAGGATGCGTTTCATGGGCGTCTCCTTGCTGGCCGTAGGGGGGCGTGCGTTCCACTGTATCCCACATTCGCCCCGCCGGCGCCGCCCCGGCGACGCGTCAGATCAAGCGGGCGATGTTCCCCGCCACGCGTTGGGCACCGTGTCCGCCGTCATGGACGTGCCCAGTAGCTGGCTTGCCAGCTGCGCCAGCGCGGAGGCTTCGCCGGTGGTCTGCAAGTGCAGGCCGCCAGGACCGTGCTCAACCAGCATGCCGCGTTCCTGCAGTTGGTGGCGCAGCCAGCGCGCCACCGGCGCGCCTGTTTCCAATAGCGGCACGCCCGGGCCGGCCGCGTCCTGGATGGCGTCGCGCAGAAAGGGAAAGTGCGTGCAGCCCAGCACCAGCACGTCCGCGCCGGCCTCGCGCAACTCGGCCACCGGCGCGCGCACGGCGTCGGCGGCTTCGGGGCCGGACACCACGCCTTGTTCCACCAACCGCACCCACTCCGGGCAGGGCCGCAGCAGGATGCGGACCTCGGGCGCCTCGCGCTGCACGAGCGCGGCGAACTTGGGGCTGGCCAGCGTCCCGGTCGTGGCAAAGACGCCCACCACGCCCGAATGCGTCAGGTGCGCGGCCGGTTTGATGGCGGGTTCGACGCCGATGATGATGAGCTCGGGATGGCGCTTGCGCAGCAGCGCGATCGCGGCGGCGGTGGCGGTGTTGCAGGCCACCACCATGGCGCGGGCGCCTTGCGACACGAAATAATCGGCGATGGCGCAGGCGCGGCGCTCGACGAACGCCTGGGTCTTTTCCCCGTAGGGCACATGCGCGGAGTCGGCCACGTAGAGCAGGGGCTCATGGGGCAGCGCGTCGCGGATCGCGCGCAAGACGCTCAGGCCGCCGACGCCGGAGTCGTATACGCCGATGGGAGATTCGGAAAGCATGGAAAGGCGCTGATCTATGCAGGATGCGGTGGCGGCAAGTGTAGCGCCGGGGCTTACCGGCGTTCTGCTGGCGGGGTTTAGCGGCGCTACTTCGCAAGCGATGCGTCCCGCTGCCGCCGCGCCTCGTCGATCAGCTTGCGCGCGGCGCCCGACAGCGGCGCGTCGCGCCAGATCAGGTTCAGCGGCGCGCGCAGCGCCGCCGGATGCGTCACGCTGACGTACACCACGCCTTCGATGTTCACGCGGCGCAGCGACGCCGGCACCAGCGACACGCCCAGCCCCGCGGCAACAAAACTCAGCGTGGACAACATGCGCGGCGCTTCCTGCGTGACGCGCGGGCTGAAGCCTTCGGCGCTGCAGGCGGTAATGATCGCGTCGTACAGGCCCGGACCGCTGTGACGCCGGTACAGGATCAGCGATTCGTCCGCCAGTTCCGACAGCGCGATGCGCTTGCGCGTGCGGCCCTTGACGGCGGGGTGGTCTGCCGGAAAGGCCGCCAGCATGGCTTCCTCGAGCACGGTTTCCATCTGCACGCCCGGGTCCGCGTGCGCGCCGCGGATGAAGGCGACATCAATGCGCCCTTCGGCCACCGCCTCGCGCAATTCACCGGTGCTGCTTTCTTCCAGCACCAGATGCACATGGGGCGCGCTTTCGCGGAAGCGCCGGATGACCGACGGCACGAACGGATGAAACGCCGCCGACCCCGTGAATCCCACCGTCAAGCGGCCCGCCTCGCCCTGCGACACCCGCCGCACGCCATCCACGGCCTGGTCCACCATCGCGATGATGTTGCGCGCGTCATCCAGCAGCGCGCGGCCGCTTTCCGTCAGCTCCATGCCGCGCGGCAGGCGGTGGAACAGGGTCACCCCCAGCTCGGCCTCCAGCACCCGGATCTGCTGGCTAAGTGGGGGCTGGCGGATCCCCAGCCGGGCGGCGGCCTTGGTCAGGTGGGATTCCTCGGCGACCGCCAGGAAATAACGCAGGAGCCGCAGATCTACGCTTGCCATATGTGTTCGATATGAGTTTTGAACTTGTCATATATTAGACATTAACTAGGGCGAGGAGTAGGCTGCAAGCTCGTTACTCACCTATGGCGCGGTTACCGCGCCAGCCCCCATTGCCGGCGTTGCGCCGGCCGCAAAAATGATGAATGCAGCACTTCCCCTCGATGAGGCCGGCGTACGGCCTCCCCCCACGTGCGGCCAGTTGTTCTACGGTTTCCTCGTGCTGGGCCTGACCGCCTTCGGCGGCGCCTTGCCCCTGGCCCGGCGCATGGTCGTCGAAAAACACCGCTGGCTGACCGGCGCCGAATTCACCGAACTGCTGGGCCTGTGCCAGTTCCTGCCGGGCGGCAACATCATCAACCTGTCCGTCGCCCTGGGCATGAAATTCCGCGGCCCGCGCGGCGCCTTTGCCGCGCTGATGGGCCTGATCCTGGCGCCGTCCATCATCGTCATCATGCTGGGCATGGTCTATGACCGCTTCCAGGACGATCCCGACATCCAGCACCTGTTCGCCGGCCTGGCCGCTGCCGCGGCCGGATTGCTGATCTCGATGGCGGTGAAGATCGGCCTGCCGGTCATCAAGCGCCGCGACTGGCTGGCAGGCGTGGTCGCCACCGCCTGTTTCATTGCGATCGCCGTGCTGCGCATTCCGCTGCTGCCGACCATGGCGGTCCTGACGCCGCTCAGCATCCTGATGGTGTGGAGGCAACGCCGATGATCCATACCCTCGTTGCGCTCGTCCTGATCTTTACCGAGCTGTCCGTGCTGGCCTTCGGCGGCGGCAACACCATCCTGCCGGAGATGCAGCGTCAGGTCGTGCAAGTGCATGGCTGGATGACGGCCGCCGACTTTTCCGCGCTCTTCGCGCTGGGTCAGGCCGCACCGGGTCCCAACCTGATGGTCGTCACGCTGGTCGGCTGGCACGTCGCGGGCCTGCCGGGCGTGCTTGCCACGACCATCGCCAAGTTCGGCCCGTCGTCCATCATCACGGTCATTGCGCTGGGCCTGTGGGAAAAGTTCAAGGACCGCCCGTGGCGCGGCGTCATCCAGGCGGGTATCTTCCCGATGACGGTTGGATTGGTCGCTGCCAGCGCCTCGCTTATTACCGAAGCCTCCGTGCACACGTGGCTGCTCGGCGCCATTACGGCCATCGTGGCGATCCTGGGCAGCGTCACCCGGATCCATCCACTGTGGCTGCTGTTTGCCGGGGCGCTGGCCGGTTTGCTCGGCATCAGTTAGCGTAGGGGCCTGCGCAAGCCCGGCGCGTGCAATGTGCCCGGGGGGGCGCGCTGCGGACAGGAGCCCGCCATGCAGCCGCTTAAAGAGGAAAAAGCTTCAGATAAAAGCGCCCGGGGCAGCGATGCCCCGGATGACCGTGCCGGGCAAGAGACGCCCGGCGATGCCGGCGCGGCGTCGAACGCCGAGCCGCTGCCGTTCTTCGATGCTCATCGCCGTCTGATGTTATGCGCCGGCATGCTGCTCGTCGTCGCGGGCGCGCTATACGCCGCCGGTCTCCCGCCCAGCCTTGCCATCCTGCTTGGCTTTGACGCCGGGGCGCTGGTCTTCCTGATCCTTACCGTGCGCGTGTTCGGCCGCACCAGCGCCGCTTCCATGCGCCTGCACGCCCGCCAGCACGACGTCGGCCGCACCGGCGTCCTGTGGAGCAGCGTCGCGCTGTCCTGCATGGTGCTCGTCGCGCTGTGGGTCGAACTGCACGCGCGGAGCAGCGTCGGCGCGCTGGTGGACACGCTGGCCGCCGCCGCGACCATCGTGCTGTCGTGGCTCTACATGAACATGATCTTCGCGCTGCACTACGCCCACGGGTACTACGGCCATAAGAACGCCATGCACAAGGGCCTGGATTTTCCCGGCACGGACGACCCCGACTATTGGGACTTCGCGTATTTCTCGCTGGTGCTGGGCATGACGTTCCAGGTGTCGGACGTGCAGATCGTCAACCGGCGGCTGCGGCGGATGGCGATGACGCATGGCGTCATCGCGTTCTTCTTCAATGTCTTCATCATCGCGATCAGCGTGAATGTGGCGGCGGGGCGGGCGTAGGGGGAAATCCCGGCGGCGCGCCTTGCGCGGCCTCAGACCGGAATCGGATTGTCGACCAGGCTTTGATTGAACGCGTGCACGAAGGCATGCTCATTCGAACCGGGGTTGTCGCGCAGATCGCGAATGGCGTCGACGAGCACTTCGGGCGCATCGCTCGCCAGCTTCTGCATCGTCTCGGCGATGAAGGCGTCCAGCGGCATGGCCCGCGGATCGCCGCTCTTCTTGATCAGGTCCGTGTCGACCCACGGCGGCGCGATCTCCTGCACCGTCACATTGGTGTCGCGCAGCATGAATCGTTGCGACAGCGCGTACGAATGCAGGGCGGCCTTGGCCGCCGAGTACACCGCGTTGGTGGCGATTGGCACGTAGGCGAGCATCGACGTGTTGTGGATGATCGTCGCGCGCGGTTGCGCCTTCAGATGCTGGATGAGGGCGGACGTGAGGCGGATCGGTCCCAGCAGGTTCGTTTCCAGGATCTGCTGCGACACGGCGTCGTCGACCGTGGACGAGGGATCATCGAACGGCATGATGCCCGCGTTGTTGATCAGCACGTTCAGCGTCGGGTATTTGGCGATCAAGGTCTTGGCGACGCGGTCGATATCCTGAGCATCCGAGATATCGAGCTGAATACCTTCGATACCCGGATGCGCCGCGGCGATCTCGTCCAGCAGTGCCTGCCTGCGGCCGGCGATGATGACCTTGTTGCCCAGGTTGTGAAAAGCGACGGCCAGCGCGCGGCCGATGCCGGAAGTGCCGCCGGTGATGAAGAGGGTGTTTTGCGTCAGTTGCATGTCGGTGCCTCGGTGGGTTGCGGTGTGGTCACTATGAGGCAGTTCGGTTGTGGCTCAAATGTCAATAAAGCGTCGTTTTAGGACATAAGGTATTGATGTTCATTGACGAATGCCGTTTGGCTTGAATAGCCTGTATCCGACATTTACAGACACGGGTTTGAACATGCGCCAGATCGGCCTCATTCTCGAAGACGGTTTCCAGGTCATGGGCCTTGCCGCGCTCGCGGCCTTCGAGTTCGCGAACATCGCGCTGGACCGCGACGGTTACCGCGTCACCATCTTGTCGGAAGGCGGCGGCCTCATCCGGTCCACCATGAACGCCGGCATCGAGACGGTCGCCCTGGGCGTCATGCCCGACACGCTGATCGTTGCGGGCGAACTGTTGCCGGGGCCGATCTCGCCCGGCCTTGCCCGCTACGTGGCGCGCGCCGCCACCGAAGCGCGCCGCGTCGCGGGCGTCTGCACGGGCGCGTTCGTCCTTGCGCAGGCAGGTCTCTTGAACGGCCGCACCGCCACCACGCACTGGGCGCACGCGCGCAGCCTGCAGGAACGCTTTCCCGAGGTGCGTGTCGAGCCCGACCGCATCTTCGTGCGCGACGGCAACATCTGGACGTCCGCCGGCATGTCGGCCGCCATCGATCTGGCCCTTGCCCTGATCGAAGACGACCACGGCGCGGCGCTGGCCCGCGACGTTGCGCGGCGGCTCGTGGTCTATCACCGCCGGCCGGGGGGGCAATCGCAGTTTTCCGCCTTGCTGGAACTGGAGCCGCGCTCTGACCGGGTTCAGCGGGCGCTGGTCTACGCCAAGGAGCATCTGCGCAATCCGCTGACGGTCGAGGAACTGGCCGACGCAGCCAGCCTGTCGCCACGGCAGTTCAGCCGGGTGTTCCGCGAAGAGACGGGGCATTCGCCCGCGAAGATGGTGGAGCTGCTGCGGCTGGAAGCGGCCCGCGCAATGCTGGAAGAAGGGCGGCATTCGCTGGACATCGTGGCGCGGGATACCGGCTTCGCGGACCGCAACCGCATGCGGCGGGCGTTCCTGCGCGCGTATGGCCAGCCGCCGAGCGAGGTCAGGCGCGGGGCGCAACTGGCCGCCACATAACGCGGCATAGTGCGGCATTGCGCCGCTGAATCTGACAGGGCGTTGAACGCCGGCCGCTGTAGCGCAATGTCGCTGACGCCCGAAACGATGTGATCTAAGATGCGCCATTCGCTCGCGGGCACACGCCTGGCGCGCGGCACCGGCGAACGCGGCGAACCGAGGCAAAGGCCTCGCGCCGATTTCAGGCCGGCACCGATCGATATCCACGCTCTCCACGTCTGCCTTGCACTCTCCATCGCCCGCGACGCGTCCTCTCGATTGGCTGAACTTCTTCGTGGCCGATGTGCGGGACGGACTTGGCCCGTATCTCGCCATCTACCTGCTTGCCGTCCATCATTGGCGCCCCGACAGCATCGGGCTCGTCATGACGATATCCGGGCTGGCTGCGCTGGCGGCCCAGACACCCGCGGGCGCGCTGGTGGACCGCGCATCGAACAAGCGCGCGCTCCTGATCGCTGCCGCCGTGCTCGTGACGGTCGCATGCATGGCGGTCCTGGCCAGCCCGAACCTCGCGTGGGTCACGCTGACGCAGGCGGTGGCGGGCGTCGCATCATCGGTGTTCGCGCCCGCCATTGCAGGCATCACCCTCGGGCTGACCACTGCGCACGTCTTCACGGAACGCATCGCGCGCAACGAGTCGTTCAACCACGCGGGCAACGGGGTGGCAGCGCTGCTGGCGGGCGGCCTCGCGTACGTGTGGGGTCCGGTCGCGGTGTTCTACCTGATGGCGGCGATGGCGCTGGCCAGCGTGGCTGCGACGATGCGCCTTCCCGCGCATATCGATCCGGATAAGGCGCGTGGCCTGGAAGCTGGCCACGATTCCGCCGCGCACGGGCAGCCCGTGCCGCTGCGCCAGTTGCTGTCCAACCGGCCGCTCGTGCTGCTGGCCGTGAGTTGCGCGCTGTTTCACCTGGCCAATGCGGCCATGCTGCCGCTGGTCGGGCAAAAGCTTGCCCTGGCAAACCCGGCGCTGGCCACGCCGCTCACCGCCGCCTGCATCGTCGCGGCGCAGTTCGTGATGATTCCCGCAGCGATGGCAGTGGGGCGGTATGCGGACCAGTGGGGGCGCAAGCCGCTGCTGCTGATCGGTTTCCTCATCCTGCCGTTGCGCGGCGTGCTCTACACGTTCTCCGACGATACGGCGTGGCTGGTGGGCGTGCAGCTGCTCGACGGCATCGGCGCGGGCATCTTCGGCGCAGTGCTGCCGCTGATGGTGCTGGACCTGACGCAGGGCACCGGCCGGTTCAATGCGAGCCTGGGCGCCGTCACCACGGTGTTCGGTATTGGCGCATCGCTCAGCAACGGGCTCGCCGGCCTGATTGTGCAGCACGCGGGTTACAGTGCAGCGTTTCTTGCGCTTGCCGGCATTGCCGCGCTGGCCTGCGTGACCTTGCTGGTGTTGCCGGAGACGCGCGGCGCCGCCACGGCGCGCGCGGCATCGGCGTCTTCTTCCCTTCCTTGACCGTCCTCTGAACGCATGTCGCTATCCAATGCCGTGATCTGGTTGATTGCCGCCGCGACCACCATGGCCATCCTCTTTCGTCCGTGGCGGTTGCCTGAATACGTGTGGGCCACGACCGGCGCAGTCGCGCTGGTGGCGCTGGGATTGCTGCCTGCCGCGCAGGCCGGCAGCGCCATCCTCGAGGGCACCGACGTCTACCTGTTCCTGATCGGCATGATGCTGGTGGCCGAGGTCGCCCGACAGGCGGGCCTGTTCGACTGGGTGGCGGTGGCTGCGGCCGATCACGCGGCCGGGTCGGCGCGGCGGCTGTTCGATCTGGTGTTCCTGGTAGGCACGGTGGTCACGGTGCTGCTGTCCAACGATGCGACTGCGGTCGTGCTGACGCCCGCCGTCTATGCGGTGGCGCGCGTGGTCGGCGCGCCGCCGTTGCCTTACCTGTATGTCTGCGCCTTCATCGCCAACGCGGCCAGCTTCGTCCTGCCGATCTCCAATCCCGCCAACCTGGTGGTGTTTGGGGACCGCATGCCCGCGCTGGGGCCGTGGCTGGCGCACTTTGCGCTGCCGTCCGTCTTGGCCATCGGCTCCACGTACGTCACGTTGCGGCTGGTGTTTCGCGATGATCTGCGGCAACCGTTGAAGGCCTCGCCGCCGTTGCCGCCCCTGACGTGGCCGCTGCGCATGGCCGCGCTGGGCGTGGCCATCACCGCCGGGACGCTGCTCATCACGTCAGCGCTGGGTCATCGTCTGGGTCTGCCGACGCTGATCGCCGGCTGCGTGTCGGCGGCGCTGGTGCTGGCGGTTACGCGGTCGGGCCCGCTGCGTCTCATCAAGGGCGTTGCGTGGGGCGTGCTGCCCCTGGTGGCCGGATTGTTCGTGCTGGTCGAAGGCATGGCCGCCAGCGGCGTGCTGCAGGATCTGGCAAATCTGATGCGGGGCTTGTCCGCCGACGCTGCGTTGTGGGCCGGCGGCGTGGGCGCCGCGCTGTCGGGCAACGTCATCAACAATCTGCCGGCCGGGCTGATGGCGGGGACGCTGGCCCGCATGGCCGACCTGTCCAGCGCCACGACCGCCGCGCTGCTGATCGGGATCGACCTGGGGCCCAATCTGTCGGTAAGCGGCTCGCTCGCCACCTTGCTGTGGCTGCTGGCCGTGCGCCGCGAAGGCATGCATATCAGTGCGCTGAGCTTTCTGCGGTTGGGCATTGTGGTGATGCCCCCCGCGCTGATCCTGGCGCTGGGCGCGCTGCACGTCTTCAGTTGACGCGGCATGTCTTGAATTGACGCGGCGCGCGGGCCCGGTGATGGCTCGCGCGCCCGTCCGGTCCCGCGTCAGAACGTGCCGCGGACCGTCAGACGCCGGTTGCGCCCAATCTCCACAGCGACGTCATTTCCTTCGACCGCGCCGCATACAGGGGATCATTCGCGTCCCGCGCCTTGCCGTGCACCGGCCGCGTATCCAGCTTTTCGATCACGCGCAGTCCAGCGGCCTCGATCATTTCCAGCAACTGTTCGCGCGTGCGCAAGCCCAGGTGCTCGGCCAGGTCCGAAAGAATCAACCATCCTTCGCCGTTCGGCGTCAGATGATCCTTCAATCCATTCAGAAACCCGCGCAGCATGCGGCTGTCCGGGTCGTACACGGCATGTTCCAGCGGCGAGCTGGGCCGTGCCGGCAGCCACGGCGGGTTGCAGACGATCAGCGACACGCGGCCGTCGGGGAACAGATCCGTCTGTTCGACGTCCACCTGTCCCGACAAGCCCAGACGTTCCAGGTTCTCGCGCGCGCAGGCGATGGCGCGCGGATCCGTGTCGGTGGCGATGACGCGCTTGCCGCCGCGGCGGGCGATGACCGCTGCGAGCACGCCGGTGCCCGTGCCGATATCAAAGGCCACGCTGCCGCGCGGCATCGGGGTGTTGGCGATCAGATCCACATATTCGCCGCGCACCGGCGAAAACACGCCGTAGTGCGGGTGGATGCGGTTGTTCAGGGCGGCAATTTCAACGCCCTTTTTGCGCCATTCGTAGGCGCCGATCAGGCCCAGCAGTTCGCGCAGCGACGCGACGTAGGGCGTATCGCCCGGCACGTTCGCGGCTTCGCAGGCCAGATGCGCGTCAGGCGCGCGGCGCAAGGGGATGGTGTGGCCGGCGTCGAAGGGAATCAGCAGCATGCCCAGGATGCGGGCGCGCTGCGACTGGACCTGACGATGCTGGTTGAAGGCCTCACGTTGGGTTTCTACCGGTTTGCGCGGACGCTTGTCGACGCGGCGCGTGATGGCCTGCAACAGCTGGCGCGCGTTCTGGAAATCGCCGCGCCACAGCAGGCCGACGCCTTCGCAGGCGTGGCGGTAGGCCATGTCGGCGGTCAAGGTGTCGTCGGCAACGATGACGCGCTTGGGCGGCGTGGCGCCGGTTTCCGAGTGCCAGCGGGCCGAGCGGGCGACGCCGTTTTCTTCCCAGTGCAGTTCAGGCGCGTTCAAGATGTCGCTCCGGTGGGAAAAAGGGGGAAGGGCAGGATCATGGGTGTGGCACATAAAAGATAAGGGCGCGGGCTGCCAATGTAGCAGCTTCGCGCCCTGGGACTGGCGCGCGGCGCTTGCGGCGCCGCGGCATTGTGGGGTCAGTGGAACAGGACGACGGCCTTTTGCAGCGTGATCCAGATGCCCCAGGCCAGCGGGATGCCGACGCAGGCCCACGCAAAGACGATCAGCGCGGGCGGCGTGCGGAAGCTGGACCTGCCCACGCCGTGGGTTTCGGAGGCGACGGCGCGCTCGTGCGCCAGCGCCTTTTCCTTGGCCAGTTCCTCGTCGGTCATGAAGTACTTGGCGTTGACCGGACGGATGGCCAGGTTGCACAGGAATCCCACGACCAGCATGCCGGCCAGGATGTACATGGTGATGTCATACACCTGGGCGCGCGGCACGCCGATGGACAACTGGTACTCGCGAATGTAGTTGACGAGGACCGGGCCGAAAATGCCTGCCGCCGACCACGCGGTCAGCAACCGGCCGTGGATGGCGCCCACCATCTGGGTGCCAAACAGGTCGGCCAGGTAGGCCGGCACGGTGGCAAAGCCCCCGCCGTACATCGACAGGATGACGCAGAAGGCCGCCACGAAAAGCGCCAGGGCGCCGATGTGCGCGGTCCAGGGAATGGCGGCGTACAGGAAGAAACCCAGCACGAAGAAGACGAAGTACGTCATCTTGCGGCCCAGCTTGTCCGACAGGCTGGCCCAGAAGAAGCGGCCGCCGATGTTGAAGAGGCTGAGCAGGCCGGTGAAGCCGGCGGCAATGGCGGCGATGGCCGCGAGCTGGTCCTTGTCGAGCTGGCCGAAACCCAGTTCAGGCTTGTCGATCAGTCCGCCGCCAAACACCTCCTGCAGCAGCGGCGACGCCATCCCGAGAATGCCGATGCCCGCGGTGACGTTCAGGCACAGCGCCCACCAGACCAGCCAGAACTGCGGCACGCCCCAGACGCGTTTCACGTGGACGTGGCGCTGCGTGATCATGACGTTGTTGACCTGCTTGGCGGGCGGCGTCCAGCCGGCGGGCTTCCAGCCGGTGGGCGGCACGCGGTAGCCCAGGGCGCCGGACATCATGAAGATGAAGTACACCAGCGCCATCGTCAGAAAGGTCTGCCAGACGCCCGGCGAGGTTGGTGTCGCGAAGTGGCGCATCAGCAGGTCGGCCAGCGGCGCGCCGATCATGGCGCCGCCGCCAAAGCCCATGATGGCCATGCCCGTCGCCATGCCGCGGCGGTCCGGAAACCATTTGATCAGTGTGCTGACCGGCGAGATGTATCCCAGCCCCAGCCCGATGCCCCCGATCACGCCCGACCCCAGCCACAGCATCCACATCTGGTGCAGGTAGATGCCGATAGCCGAAATGACCAGGCCGCCGCACCAGCACAGCGCCGACACGACGCCGGCCTTGCGCGGGCCGGCGCGTTCCAGCCAGCCGCCCCACAGCGCGGCGGAACACCCCAGCAGCACGAAGAACAGGGTGTACATCCACCCCATCGTCGAGATCTTCCAGTCACAGCTCGTGGTGAAGAGCTCTGCCGCGAGGCTCATGTCGGGCGGGCAGGCCAGGGGTTTCGCGCCGCCCACCACCTTGGACAACGGCAGCCAGAACACGGAAAAGCCATAGGCCATGCCGATGCACAGGTGGATGGCCAGGGCGGCCGGCGGCACCAGCCAGCGCGAGAAGCCCGGCCCCGCGATAGTGCGTTCTTTGTCGAAAAAACCCGGTCTTGAGCCGGGTAGGTCCAGGGTGGCGCTACTTTCCATGATGTCTCCTCAGGGGTGCGGCTTTATAGCGTGCGTCGGCCGGAAAAGCCCGGTGACGCCGCCTCTTTTATGGATCTGTTGCTGTCCTGCCACTTCGGGGTGGGCCGTCATGAGGCGGCCCGGGTGCGCTATGCGACGCGCGCAAGCGGGGTAAGGCGCTTGCGATGTTGGGTGACCGCCTGCAGCACCAGCGGATGCAGTTGTTCCTCGCCGGCATCCCCGTCGGGGCTGCGCGCCAGAAAGTCCAGCAATTCGTTGCGCATGCGGGGCTCCCAAAACTTCTGGATGTGATTGGTGACGCCTTCCAGCGCCTCGGGCCGGTCCGGCATGGCGTCGAAGAACTGGCCGATGCGGTTGGCCATGCGGATCAGGTTGACGATTTCCATTGCTATCTGGCGTCCGGTTCAGGTGAGGATGCGTTCGGGGTGGGTATAGATGGTGGCGTCGCCATCGCGCGTGAAGCCCAGCAGCGTCACGTTGGCGTCGGTGGCCAGGCGGATGGCCAGGGCGGTGGGGGCGGAGACCGAGGCCAGCACGGCGACGCCGGCGGCTGCGGTCTTCTGCACCATCTCGAAGCTGGCGCGGCTGGATACCACGACGATGCCGTCGCTGCCGTTGACCGCCTGCCGCGCCAGGGCGCCGGCCAGCTTGTCCAGCGCGTTGTGGCGCCCCACGTCTTCGCGCACCAGGGCCACGGCGCCGTCGGCGCCCGCCCAGCCGGCGGCGTGCGTGGCGCCGGTGATGTCGTGCAGCGTCTGGCGCGCACGCATGTCGCGCATGGCGGCCAGCACGGCCTCGATGCGCACGGGTGCGCCGTTGGTCACCGGGGCCACCGGCCGCAGCACTTCGGGCAGGGTTTCGACGCCGCACAGGCCGCAGCCGGTGCGTCCGGCCATGGCGCGGCGCCGCGTTTTCAGGCGCATTTCACAGGCGGACGAGATCTCCAGTTGCACGACGATGCCGCCGCATTGCGGCAGCAGATCGATGCCGCGCACGTCGCTGACGCTGCCGACGATGCCTTCGGACAGCGAGAACCCCACGGCAAAGTCTTCCAGGTCTGCCGGCGTGGCCAACATGGTGGCGTGGCTGATGCCGTTGTATTCCAGCGCCACCGGGGTTTCCTCGGCCACGTAGTCGGTCTCGGCGTCGGGGGCGATGGCCCCCGATCGCACGCGGATGACCTCGGTCGGCGTGCAGTCGGGGCGGGCGGTGGTCGGCGTAGGCATGGGATCCCTGGCGTGCTGGCTGTCGGTTACTTCCCGGTCAGCGCCGCCTCGGTCTCGCGTGAGCGTTCGCGCAGGAGCTTTTGCTGGATATCCGCAAATCGCGACCATTGCCGCTGCCATTCCGAAGGCTGCGACACGCGCGTCACCTGCACGGCCGTGACCTTGTACTCGGGGCAGTTGGTCGCCCAGTCGGAGCTGTCGGTGGTGACGACGTTGGCGCCGGACTCGGGAAAGTGGAACGTGGTGTATACCACGCCCGGCTGCACACGGTCGGTCAGCGTGGCACGCAGCACGGTCTCGCCGGCGCGGCTCTGGATGCCGACCCAGTCTCCCTCGGCCACGCCCCGGTCTTCGGCGTCCTGCGGATGGATTTCCAGCACGTCCTCGCCATGCCACATCACGTTGGGCGTGCGGCGGGTCTGCGCGCCCACGTTGTATTGCGACAGGATGCGGCCCGTGGTCAACAGCAACGGGAAGCGGCGCGTGCTGCGTTCATCGGTAGGCACGTACTTGGTGATCATGAAACGGCCCTTGCCGCGCACGAACTGGTCGATGTGCATGATGGGCGTGCCGTCCGGCGCGTCGTCGTTGCACGGCCATTGCAGGCTGCCCAGCTTGTCGAGCTTGTCATACGTGACGCTGGCGAATGTGGGCGTGAGCCGCGCGATTTCTTCCATGATCTCGCGCGGGTGCTTGTAGTTCATGGGGTAGCCCAGCGCGTTGGACAGCGCCACCGTCACTTCCCAATCGGATTTGCCGTTCTTGGGCTCCATGACCTTGCGCACGCGTGAGATGCGGCGCTCGGCGTTGGTGAAGGTGCCGTCCTTTTCCAGGAACGAGGAGCCCGGCAGGAAGACGTGGGCGTACTTGGCGGTCTCGTTCAGGAACAGGTCCTGCACCACGATGCACTCCATCGCCGCCAGCGATGCCGCCACGTGCTGCGTGTTGGGATCGGACTGCACGATGTCCTCGCCCTGGCAGTACAGGCCCTTGAACGACCCGCCCAGCGCGGCCTCGAACATGTTGGGGATGCGCAGGCCGGGCTCGGGCTGCAGCGTGACGCCCCAGTCCTTTTCGAATTGCGCGCGCACGGTGTTGTCGGAGATGTGGCGGTAGCCGGGCAGTTCGTGCGGGAACGAGCCCATGTCGCACGACCCCTGCACGTTGTTCTGGCCGCGCAACGGGTTGACGCCCACGCCTTCACGGCCGATGTTGCCGGTGGCCATCGCCAGGTTGGCGATCGCCATGACGGTGGTCGAGCCCTGGCTGTGCTCGGTGACGCCCAGGCCGTAATAGATGGAACCGTTTCCGCCGGTGGCAAACAGGCGCGCCGCGCCGCGCACGGCCTGCGCGGGCACGCCGGTGATTTCTTCCATGGCTTCCGGCGAGTTCTCGGGCAGCGAGACGAAGTCGCGCCATTCCCGGAATGCCTTTTCCTCGCAGCGCTCGGCCACGAAGTCCTCGGCGATCAGGCCCTCGGTGGCGATGACGTGCGCCAGTGAGGACAGCAGCGCGGTGTTGGTGCCGGGCCGCACCTGCAGGTGGAAGTCGGCCTTGATGTGCGGCGAGCTGACCAGCTCGATGCGGCGCGGGTCGATGACGATCAGCCGCGCGCCTTCGCGCAGCCGGCGCTTCAGGCGCGAGGCGAACACGGGGTGGCCGCTGCTGGGATTGGCGCCCATGACGATGACCACGTCGGTGTGCATGACGGAGTCAAAGGTCTGCGTGCCGGCCGATTCGCCCAGCGTCTGCTTCAGGCCGTAGCCGGTGGGTGAATGACACACGCGTGCGCAGGTGTCGACGTTGTTGGTGCCGAAGGCGGCGCGCACCAGCTTTTGCACCAGCCAGGTTTCTTCGTTGGTGCAGCGCGAGGACGTGATGCCGCCCACGGCATCGCGCCCGTACTGGCTCTGAATGCGGCGGAACTCAGAGGCCGCGTAGTTGATGGCGTCGTCCCAGGACACTTCCTTCCAGGAATCCGTGATGTGCTTGCGGATCATGGGCTTGAGCACGCGTTCCTTGTGCGTGGTGTAACCCCAGGCAAACCGCCCCTTCACGCAGGAATGGCCGCGGTTGGCCTGGCCGTCCTTCCAGGGGACCATGCGCACGACTTCCTGGCCCTTCATCTCGGCCTTGAAGCCGCAGCCCACGCCGCAGTAGGCGCAGGTGGTCACGACCGAGTGCTCGGCCTGGCCCATCATGATGACGGTCTTTTCCTGCAGGGTAGACGTGGGGCAGGCCTGCACGCAGGCGCCGCAGGACACGCATTCGCTATCGAGGAAGGGCTGGTCCTGGCCGGCCGACACGTGCGAATCGAACCCCTTGCCGGAGATCGTCAGCGCGAACGTGCCCTGGGTTTCCTCGCAGGCGCGCACGCAGCGGTTGCAGACGATGCACTTGGACGCGTCGAAGGTGAAGTACGGGTTGGATTCGTCTTTTTCGGCCTTCAGGTGGTTGGCGCCGTCGTAGCCGTAACGCACGTTGCGCAGGCCCACTACGCCCGCCATGTCCTGCAGTTCGCAGTCGCCGTTGGCCGGACAGGTCAGGCAATCGAGCGGATGGTCCGAGATGTACAGTTCCATCACGCCGCGCCGCAGATCGTGCAGCTTGGGGGTTTCGGTAAAGACCACCATGCCATTCTCGGCGGGCGTCGTACAGGACGCCGGGTAGCCGCGGCGGCCTTCGATCTGCACCAGGCACAGGCGGCATGATCCGAAGGGTTCAAGGCTGTCGGTCGCGCAGAGCTTGGGGATGTTGATGCCGGCGTCCGCGGCCGCGCGCATCAGCGACGTGCCTTCGGGGACGGTGATCTCCTGGCCGTCGATGGTCAGGGTGACGGTCTTTTCGGACACGCGCGCCGGCGTGCCCATGTCGCGATCGCGCTTGATGACGGTTTCTAGCATGGCGGTCTCGGGTTCAGGCCACGTGGGCGGCAGACTGGGAGGACTCGATGCCGAAGTCCTGCGGAAAATGGTTCAGCGCGGACAGCACCGGGTAGGGCGCCATGCCCCCCAGCGCGCACAGCGAACCGCCAAGCATCGTGTCGCACAGGTCGCGCAGCAGATGCACCTGCTGCTCGCGCTGTTCGCGGCTTTGGTTGCCGCCTGCGATCTTGTCGATGGTTTCCATGCCGCGCGTGGAGCCAATGCGGCAGGGCGTGCACTTGCCACAGGACTCGATGGCACAGAACTCCATGGCGTAGCGCGCCATGCGCGCCATGTCCACGGTGTCGTCGAACGCCACCAGACCGCCATGGCCGATCATGGCCGAGATCTGGATGTAGGCCTCGTAATCCAGCGGCACGTCCCATTGCGATTCGGGCAGATAGGCGCCCAGCGGGCCGCCCACCTGCACCGCGCGCAGCGGCCTGCCGGACGCGCTGCCGCCGCCGAATTCATACAGCAGATCGCGCAGGGTCAACCCAAAGGCCTTTTCGACCAGCCCGCCGTGCTTGAGGTTGCCGGCAAGCTGGAACGGCAGCGTACCGTGCGAGCGGCCCACGCCGTAGTCGCGGTAGTACGCCGCGCCTTTGGCCAGGATGATCGGCACGGTGGCCAGCGAGATGACGTTGTTGATGACGGTGGGCTTGCCGAACAGGCCCGAGATGGCGGGCAGCGGCGGTTTGGCGCGCACGACGCCGCGCTTGCCCTCCAGGCTTTCCAGCAGCGAGGTCTCTTCGCCGCAGATGTAGGCGCCGGCGCCCTTGCGTACTTCCAGGTCGAAGCGGCGGCCGCTGCCATGGACGTCGTCGCCCAGCCAGCCGACGCTGCGGGCGCGTTCGATGGCCGCTTCGAGCGTGGCGATGGCGTGCGGGTATTCGGACCGGACGTAGATGTAGCCGTAGGTCGCGCCGACCGCCAGGCCCGCGATCGTCATGCCTTCGATCAGGACGTACGGATCGCCTTCCATCAGCAGGCGGTCGGCAAAGGTGCCGGAGTCGCCTTCGTCGGCGTTGCAGACGATGTACTTGGTGTCGCCGGGCGTGCCCGCCACGGTCTTCCACTTGATGCCGGTGGGAAACGCCGCGCCGCCGCGGCCGCGCAGACCGGATTCCACCATTTCGTCGACGATCTGGGCGGGCGCCATGGCCAGCGCGCGCTTCAGGCCCTGCAGCCCGCCATGCGCGGCGTAGTCCTGCAAGGACAGCGGATCGATCACGCCGACGCGGGCGAACGTCAGGCGCTCTTGATGCTTGAGATAGGGGATTTCCTCGGTCAATCCCAGGCGCAGCGCATGTTCGCCGCCCGTCAGCCAACCGGCGTCGAACAGCGACGCGACGTTTTCCGGCTGCACCGGACCGTAGGCGATGCGGCCTTGCGGCGTGGCGATTTCAACCAGGGGTTCCAGCCACAGCAGGCCGCGCGAGCCGTTGCGCACCACCTGCACGGACAGGCCGCGCTGGTCGGCGATGCGTTCGACCTCACGGGCCACGATATCGGCGTCCATGGCCAGCGCCGCGGCGTCGCGCGGCACGTAGATGACGACGGGGGCGCTCATGGCGTGTCCTCCAGCGTGCGGGCCAGCAGGCGGTCGAGCTTGGCTTCGGTAACGCGGGCGTGCGGCTGGCCGTCGATCATGACGGCGGGCGACTGCGCGCACAGGCCCAGGCAATACACCGGCTCCAGCGTGAAGTTGCCGTCAGGCGTGCTGCCGTGGAAGTCACAGCCCAGCGCGGTGCGCGCGTGGGCGGCCAGGCGTTCGCCGCCCATGGACTGACAGGCCTCGGCCCGGCAGACCTCGAGCGTGTGGCGCGCGGCCGGCTCGGTGCGGAAATGGGGGTAGAACGTGATGACGCCGTGGACTTCGGCGCGGGAAAGGTTCAGGGCCTCGGCGATGGTTTGCACCGCCTCGGCCGGAATACAGCCCAGTTCGTGCTGGACCGCGTGCAGCACCGGGAGCAGCGGGCCGGGCTGGTCTTGCAGCCGGGCAAGGATACGGGCCGTGGCCGCGATGGCCGGGGTGGTGGATGCCTGGGCGGCGTCCAGGGCCAGCTTGCCGCCCCGTGCCCCACCGCTGGATGCCAGATCGGATTTTGCCTCGCGCAGGTGCACGTCGGTCTCCTCCTGTGTTGCATGACCCCGTCAACGGGGGCTTATGTGGCGGTTGGATCACAGCCAATTAATATGTTTAAAAAAACATATTAACCGCGCGTCCGCCGCGTTATTTGTGTACTCTAACGAGGTACTTGAACGCCTTCAATAAGAAATAAATGACATATAAGTTCCGAATCGGCCTGCGGCCGCAATGGACATTGGGCGGAGACGACGAGGCGACCCCCGTGCCGTTGCAGGACATGCTTGCGTTGCTGGCAGCCATCGACGCCACCGGCAACATCGCAGGCGCCTGCCGCGCCTGCGGACTGTCGTACCGGCACGCCTGGGGCGTGTTGCGGCGCTTCGAGACCCTCTTTGGCACGCAACTCCTTATCACCAACCGTCGCCAGGGCACGCAGTTGTCGCCCTTTGCGCAGCGCCTGCTGTGGGCCAACCGCCGCATCGAGGCGCGATTGATGCCCACGCTGGACAGCATGGCATCCGAACTGCAAGAGGAACTTGAACGCCTGCTGCCCGAAAGCGGCCCGCATCTGCGTCTGCACGCCAGTCACGGGTTTGCGGTGGAATCGCTGATGCAGCACATGAGCGGCCGCACGCCCGGGCTGGAACTGCGCTATCGCACGGCGATCGAGGCGCTGGCGTCGCTGGAACGGCACGAATGCGACCTGGCGGGCTTCCAGGTGCCGCTGGGCGATTTTGAATCACCCATCATGGAACGCTACGCGCAATGGCTGCATGCGGACGACTACATGCTGATCCACCTGGCCGTGCGCAATACGGGGCTCTTCGTCACCGCCGGCAATCCCAAGCAGATCCGAGGCATGGCGGATCTGGCGCGCCGCGACGTGCGCTTCGTGAACCGGCAGATCGGTTCCAGCACGCGGTACCTGGTCGGCCTGATGCTGCAGCGCGCCGGCGTGTCGATCGGCGAAGTGCAGGGCTACGAGACCAACGAATTCACCCACATGGCGATTGCCGCGCACATTGCCAGCGGCATGGCCGATACCGGGGTGGGGGTGGAGACGGCGGCGTGCCGGTTTGGGCTGGACTTCATTCAGCTGGTGCGCGAGCGCTATTTCTTCGCCATCCGCAAGGCGTCTTTGGACACGCCAGCCATGCAGGATTTGCTGTCCATCATGCGCGGGCCGGATTATGTCGGTTACGTGGGCCAGCTCGTCGGCTACGACGCCCGCGATACGGGCCGGCTGCTGACTTTGGAAGAGGCTTTTCCCCGAGAACGCGCGCCGCGATCCGCCGGGATATGATGTGCCAATGAGCAAAGTGATTTTCCTTGCCGATCACCGCGGCGCACCGCTTTCCGTGGCGCCCGGGGAACTGCCGCCGCCCGGGCAGCCCGCGCTGGACCAGCGCGCGCGTCCGCTGCGTGACCTGCGCATTTCCGTCACCGACCGCTGCAACTTCCGCTGCACGTATTGCATGCCGCGCGAGGTCTTCGACAGCAGCTACAGCTTCATGCCGCATTCGGCGCTACTGTCCTTCGAAGAAATCAGCCGGCTGGCCGGCATCTTCACGCAGTTGGGCGTCGAAAAAATCCGCCTCACCGGCGGCGAGCCGCTACTGCGCAAGCACATCGAAAACCTGGTCGGCATGTTGGCCGACCTGCGCACGCCGCAGGGCCGGCCGCTGGACCTGACGCTCACCACCAACGGCAGCGTCCTAGCGCGCAAGGCCGCCGCACTGAAAAGCGCCGGGCTTACGCGCGTGACGGTCAGCCTGGATGCGCTGGATGCGGCCATGTTCCAGGGCATGAGCGACAGCGGCTTCACGCCGGACGATGTGCTGCGCGGCATCGATGCCGCGGCGGACGCGGGTCTTGCGCCCGTCAAGGTAAACATGGTGGTGCGCAAGGGGCTTAACGACGGGCAGATCCTGCCCATGGCCGAGCGCTTCCGCCACAGCGGCCACATATTGCGCTTCATCGAATACATGGACGTGGGCAACAGCAACGGCTGGAACCTCGACGAAGTCGTGCCGTCGCGCGAAGTGCTGGACCGCATCGGCGCCGTGCATCCGCTGGAACCCGTGGAGTCTGTGGAAATGGGCCGCGTGGCCGAACGCTGGCGCTATGTGGACGGCGGCGGCGAGATCGGCGTCATCTCCAGCGTCACGCACGCGTTCTGCGGAGGCTGTACGCGCGCGCGCCTGTCGCCCGAAGGCAAGCTCTATATGTGCCTCTTCGCCCACGAAGGCCACGACCTGCGCGCCCCGTTGCGCGACGGCGCGACGGACGAAGAACTGGCGCGAATCCTGGCGGGCATCTGGTCCGCGCGCGGTGACAACTATTCCGAGCTGCGCGGCCGGAACATGGCGGATCCGTCGCGCAAGATCGAGATGAGCTACATCGGTGGTTGAATCTTCATTGGCACGTGGTGCTGTCGCCGGGTTGATCCTGGCCGGCGGCCAGGGCACCCGCATGAACGGGCAGGACAAAGGGCTGGTCGTCTTGCGCGGCGAACCGATGGTGGCGCATGTGGCACGTTGCCTGGCGCCGCAGGTTGGACGCTTGATCATCAGCGCGAACCGGCACGCGCCGGTGTATGCGCAATACGGCGAGGTTGTTGCGGACGGCGCGCCTGAACTGGGCGAATGGCAAGGCCCATTGATGGGCATCGCGGCGGCGTTGTCGGCGGTTTCTGCGCAAGATACCGCCACGCCGCAATGGCTGGTTGTCTCACCGTGCGACACCCCGTTCGTGCCCGCCGACTTGGCAAGCCGCCTGATCGGCGCGGCGCGGGCGGCCAGTGCGCCGATGGCTTACGCCGTCGCCCAAGGCCAACGGCATTCCGCCTGCATGGCGCTGCGCACGGCATTGCTACCTGAATTGCTGGCCTACTTGCGTGGCGGCGATCGCAAGGTCGGGCTGTGGCAGGCAAGGGCGGGCGCGGTCGAAGCGGTGTTCGACGATGCGCCGCCGCATGCCTTCATGAACGTCAATACGCCAGAAGAGCTGGCGCTGGCTGAACGCTACGCCAGCCAGTGACGCAGGTCGTAGTAAGCGACCGTGTCCCTGTCCTGCACCAGCACGTCCGCTGGCAGGCGCGCAAGACCCGTGGACCACGGCAATGAGCTGATCACGCCCGACCCCTGATGACCGTACGGCACGAGCTCGCTGCCGCCTTCGTCCGCCACGCGGCATTGCACGCGCAGGAATTCCTCGCGGCCATCCTGGCGCGGCTGCGCGGTGCGCAGAGGCAATTGGCTGACCGGCGGGAAGATGTCCTCGCGGCCCTGCATGCGGCGCATCAGCGGCGTTACCAGCGTGGCGAACACGGCATAAGCCGACACCGGATTGCCGGGCAGGCTGACCACGGGCTTGCCGTCGATCTGCGCCAGCGCCACCGGCTTGCCGGGCTTCATGCGCACCTTCCACAGCGACAGCTCGCCGCCCAGCGCGGCCAGCGCGGGCTTGACCAGATCGCGCTCGCCCACCGACACGCCGCCCACGCTCAGGACCAGATCGCAATCGGCCAGCAGGGTCTTGAAGGCGGCCTGCAGGTCGGCCTCGGTGTCGCGCGCGTGCAGCACGTGGACGGGCAGGGCGCTCATGCCGCGCACCATCGCCGCCAGCATCGGGCCGTTGGAGTTGTAGATCTGTTCCGTGGCGCGCGGCTGGCCCGGCAGGACGAGTTCGTCGCCGGTGGTCAGGATGCCGACGCGCAACTGGCCGTAGACGGGCACGGTGGCCATGCCCTGCGAGGCCAGCAGTGCAACGTGCGCGGCCTGCAGCAGCGTGCCCGCCGGCAGCAGCGCGGCGCCGGCCATCGTGTCTTCGCCGCGGCGGCGGATGTGCTGGCCCGGCCGGGGTTCGCGCGAAATCTGCACGTGGTTGTCGGCTTCGGTCGTGTCTTCCTGCATGACGACCACGTCGGCGCCCGCCGGAATCACGCTGCCCGTAAAGAGGCGGATGGCGTTGCCGGGCTTCAGGGGCTCGGGCACGTCGCCCGCGTAGCAGCGCTGCTGGATGGGCAGGCGGGCCTCGGGACTCCAGTCGGCCAGGCGCAGCGCGTAGCCGTCCATGGCGCTGTTGTCGGCCGGCGGAATGTCCACCGTGGCGTCAAGATGGCTGGCGAGCACGCGGCCGCTGGCCTGCGCCAGGTCGACGTGCTCGATGCGTTGGAGGGGGGCGCCGGCGTTGGCCAGCAGGGTCTGGGCTTGATCGAAATCCAGCATGGGTCAGGCTTCTTCTTCGCGGTTCTTGAACTGTGAGGCGAAATTGCAGGGGCCATGGCCGCTGTCGAGCTGCTCGCGCAGAATCTTGGTCCAGGCGGTCTCGCACGCATTGTTAGAGCCCGGCAGGCAGAAGATCAGCGTCTGGTTGGCCGACCCCGCGAACGCGCGCGACTGGATCGTGGAGCTGCCAATCTCGGTGTAGGAAATCTGGCGGAAGAGTTCGCCAAAGCCAGGGATCTCGCGGTCCAGCAGCGGCATGATGGCCTGCGGCGTGTGGTCGCGATGCGAGAAGCCAGTGCCGCCGGTGGTCAGAATGACCTGCACTTCGGGGTCGGCGATCCAGTCGCTGATGATGCGGCGGATCTGATAGATGTCATCGCGCACGATGTCGCGCCGGACGCACTGGTGGCCGGCTTGCGCCAGGCTGTGCGCCAACAGGTTGCCAGACGTGTCATCGCCCGCGCTGCGAGTGTCGCTGATCGTCAGTACGCCGCAGCCCAACGGGATCGGAATGGCTTCGCTCATGGATTTTCCTTTTTGTCGGCAGTGTCTTCGTCCCAGGCATCCGTGCGGTCCTGGTCGGATTGGCGCTGTTCCACCCAGAAGCTGTTGCCGCCCGCCAGGGTTTCGCGCTTCCAGAAGGGCGCGCGCGTCTTGAGCGCGTCAATGATGTATTCGCAGCCGCGGAAGGCGTCGCCGCGATGGGCGCTGGCCGCCGCCACGAACACGATCTGCGCATTGCGGTGCAGCGCGCCCACGCGGTGCACGATGACCGTGCCGGCCAGATTCCAGCGCGCGCGGGCCGTGGCGGCGATGTCTTCGAGCTCGCGCTCGCACATGCCCGGATAGTGTTCAAGATAGAGCGTGTCGGTGGGCGTGTCCGGCGCGTAGTCGCGTACATAGCCCACGAAGGTCACGATGCCGCCCACCCCGGGACCGGCGGATTCCCGCAGCGCGGCGGTGAGCGAAGCGCCGTCGAAGTCGGCTTCCTGGACGCGGATCATGGCGTCAGCCCCCCGTGACCGGCTCGAATACCGCGACTTCGTCGCCGGCGCGGATCGGGGCGGTGGGCTTGGCGTGTGTCTGGTTGATGGCCAGCTTCAGGCGTGTGGCCGGTTCCAGCTGGGGATAGCGTTCGCCCAGCGCGGCCAGCAGTTGCGCGCCGGTGGATTCGCCCTGCACGGGCCAGATTTCGGTGCGCTTGCCGACCAGTTCGGCCACGCGCGCGAAGTACAGCAGATTAATCGTTGCGCCATTCACCACTTTTACCTCCCGCCTTGTACTTAAGACGAACTTGTTCGATCACGATGCCTTTGTCGGCCGCCTTGCACATGTCGTAGATGGTCAGCGCAGCAACGCTGCACGCCATCATGGCTTCCATTTCGACGCCCGTCTTGTAGCTGGTGCGGCAGGTGGACAGGATGTCGATGCGATGCTCGGCGTCGTCCAGCGAGAATTCCACACCGACGAAGGACAGCGGCAGGCTGTGGCACAGGGGGATCATGTCGGCGCAGCGCTTGGCGGCCAGAATCGCGGCCACGCGCGCCGTGTTCAGCACCTCTCCCTTGCCCTGGCCCGGCTGGGTCAGGAGGCCATAGGCCACGGCGTTCATGCGGATGGTGGCGGCGGCGATCGCCACGCGCTCGGTATCCGTCTTGGCGATGACGTCGACCATGCGGACCTGGCCGGCTTCGTCCAGGTGACTCAAGGTGGGGGTGGTCTCGGACATGGAAATCGGGATCAAGAATTGTTAATGAATGAAAAGAGCGGGGCCGGGCAGGCCGGCAGGGTCCGCTGTTCCGCCTATGATAGACGAGCGTTAAAGGGGGCGCGATAATCGCGCCTGCAGTCAGTGGAAGGTTGGATCGCCTTCAATATGTATCAGGAGACTTTCAATGCCCGTGCGGATGCCCAAGCTACGGTTCACCCGACGCGCCGGCAAGATTCTCCTGGGTATTGTGGCGTTCGTGCTGATTCTCTTTGGCGTTGCCGCCTGGCAAGTGCCGAAGGTGCTGCACGGCGTCCTGACCGACGATGTCTCGAAGATGATCGGGCGCGACGTTTCCGTCGGCAAGATCACGTTCAATCCCTTCACGCTGACCGTCCGCGCGCAAGACCTGGCTGTGGCGCAACCTGGCGCGCAGACACCGCTGCTGACCTTGGCCGAACTGGATGCCAGCGCATCGTGGACATCGCTGTTCTGGTTTGCGCCGGTGGTCGATCGTCTGACGCTGCGGCAGCCTAACATTGCCATCGTCCGCGAAGACGTCCTGCGCTTCAATTTCTCTGACATAGAACAACGCGTCGCCGAATTGGCCGCCGCCAAGCCCGACGAGCCGCCCAAACCGGACGAAGGCCTGCCGCGGTTCTCGCTCAACAACATGGTGATCGAGAACGGCACGATCACGCTGGACGACAAGGTCACCGGCCGCAAGCAGGTCGTGGACGAATTCACCATCGGCATCCCGTTTATCTCGACCTTCGGCTACGCCACCGACATCGACGTGCAGCCGCGCCTGCATCTGCGCATCAACGGCAGTCCCTTCGACCTGACCGGCGTGGCGCGTCCGTTCGACGTGGTGCCCTCGTCCACGCTGCGCGTCGCCTTCGATGGCCTGCAGCTCGAAAAATGGGCCGACGTCTGGCCCATGCCGCTGCCGTTCAAGGTCGAGAGCGCGCTGCTCGATTCGAACCTGCAGGTCGTTTTCGAGCAGCCCAAGGACGCGCCGCCCAAGATCCGCGTGGTCGGCGACCTGGGCTTGCGCCGCCTGGACGTGCGGGATCCGTCCGGCGGCAATCTGGCCGCGTGGAGCGCGTTGACCGTCAGCCGGCTGGAACTGGAGCCCATCGCGCGACAGGTCTACATTGGCGAGGTCGGGCTGTGGGCGCCGCAGATTCACGTGCGGCGTCATGCCAATGAACATCTGAACTGGCAGGATGTTGTCGCCGGGCTGAAGGCGCTGGGCGGCGTGGAGCCGACGGCGACGCCCGTTCGCGATGAAATGCGCAAGGCCAGCGGCTTGAAACCACTGGCCGCGAGCGGGACGCCGGCTGCGCCCGAAGCACAGTCTTCGGCTACGTCATCGGCTTCGACGCCAGCCCCCGCCGCCAAGGCTGACGCGGGCACGGCCTCAACGGCGCAAGCGCCCGCGGGACAAGCGCCCGCCGGACAATCACCGGACACGCAACCACCCGCTGACCCGGCCGCCGCGCCCACCGAATGGAAGGTCACCCTCGATGCCTTCAACCTGCACGAAGGCGAGGTCTACGTCACCGACGCGGTCAGCAAGCTCGACTACGTGATGACCGGCCTGGCCGCCACTGTCGAAGGCGTCGAGCTGCCGCAGCAGCCGGACCGGCCCATCAACCTGTGGCTGACCATGGACAACAGCGCCGACGGCGGCTGGCTGCGCGCCAAAGGGCCGCTGGTCATCAAGCCGCTGTCGCTCGACATGAACGTGCGCCTGGGCAACGTCGCGCTGGCGCCGCTGGCGCCGGCCGTACGCAGCGCCGCGCCCATCAGCCTGCTCGATGGCCGGCTGGGCGCCACCGCGCAGCTCCATGTACGTGAAAAGGGCGGTGCGATCGACGCGTCCGCCACGGCCGTCCAGGCCGACCTGACCCAGTTCAAGGCGCGCGACGAATCGCTCAAGCCCGCGCTGGACGTCGCGATGCAGTCGTTGCGAATCACCGCCGACCGCCTCGCCCTCGGGCCCGGCCCCAGCAACTTCACGGTGGCCGCCGCGGGCGTCCAGGGCGAAGGCAAGCTGGATCTCAAAGGCGTCTTCACGCCGCAGCCGCTCACGCTCAAGACCGCCGTCGACCTGTCCGGCCTGAACGTCGCCAGCTTTGCGCCGTACTTCGCCTCCAGCCTGAACGCCACCGTCCGCGCCGTCACGCTGGGCGCCAAGGGCAACGCCGAATTCACCGCCGCCGCCGGCAACGCGCCGATGAAGGCCGTCTGGAAGGGCGCCGTCGACGTCACCGACCTGGATTTGCAGGATCGCGTCAACAAGGACGACTTCCTGAATTGGAAGCGCCTCGGCTTCACCGGCATGGACATCTCCGTGGCGGGCGAGAAGATCGGCGCCAAACTGGGCGACATCGTCCTCGAAGACTTCTACGGCCGCATTCTGCTCAATGCGCAAGGACGGCTCAACGTCATGGATCTGGTGGCCGCGCCCGGACAGGCCGGCGGCTCCATCACGCAGGACACGCAGACCCCCGGACGCAGCGCCGATACGCCGGCCGCGCCGCCGGCTGCCGCCGCGTCCACTTCCTCTGGCAGGGGCCGCGGGGCGAGCGCCATGCCCGACATCTCGGTCAATAGCGTCACGCTGACACGCGGCCGCATGACCTTCACCGACCGCTTCGTCAAGCCCAACTACGTCGCCGAACTGTCCAGCATCGAAGGCGATATCACCGCCGTCTCCTCCACCAATCCCCAGCCCGCCAAGGTCAAGGTCACGGGACGGGTGTACACCACGGCGCCGCTCTCCATCAGCGGCGTCGTGCAGCCTTTCGCCCAATACCTCTCCTTGGACCTGAAGGCCTCCGCCAAGGGCGTCGACCTGCCGCGCTTCAACACCTATTCGGCCAAGTACGTCGGCTATCCCATCAAGCGCGGCAAGCTCTCGGTCGACCTGGAATACAAGATCAAGAACCGTGCGTTGCAGGCCTCCAACCACGTCGTGCTCAACCAGCTCACCTTCGGCGACAAGACCAACAGCCCCGACGCCACCAAGCTGCCCGTGCTGCTCGCCGTGGCGCTGCTCAAGGACTCGCGCGGCAACATCGACATCAGGCTGCCCATCGCCGGCTCGCTCGACGACCCCGAGTTCTCGGTCGGCGGCATCGTCGTGCGCGTGCTGATGAATCTGGTGGTCAAGGCCGTGACCTCGCCCTTCAGCCTGCTCGCTTCCGCGTTCGGCGGCGGCGAAGAGCTGTCCTATGTCGAATTCGCGCCCGGCAGCGTCGTCCTCACCGACGACACCCTCCAGCGCATCGACACGCTCACCAAGGCGCTCACCGACCGCCCGGCCCTCAAGATGGACATCAGCGGCCGTGCAGACCCCAAGACCGACACCGACGGCCTGCGCCAGGCCTGGGTCGACGCCAAGATCCGCGCCGCCAAGGCCGCCGACGTCGCGCCGCGCGGCAAGAAGCCCGACCCGAAGGGCGTCACGGTCTCCAACGCGGAACGTGCCAAGTACCTCGAAGCCGTCTACGATGACGCAGACCTCAAGGACAAACCGCGCAACTTCATCGGCATGGCCAAATCCATCCCGGCCGCTGAGATGGAAGCGATGCTGCGCGCGGCGGCCCCGGTCGGCGAGGAGCAACTGCGCCAATTGGCCGATGCCCGCGCGCAGGCTGTTTATGAGAAGTTGCAAGCCCAGGAAGGACTCGCGGATCGCGTGTTCATCGTTGCGCCGCAGCTGGACGCCGATGGCATCAAGGACGAGGGACAACCCTCACGCGTGGACTTCTCCCTGAAGTGAACTCGGCGGGCTCAGGCAGGGACGCTAGGCGCGTCCCTCCGTGCCCGTCTTTTACCAGGAGATTTTCGATGAAAGACCAGGACGACGCGCACTTCGACAGCCTGCTCCCGCCCTTGCGGCTGGACCGCCGAGGGTTCCTCGCCACCACTGCGGCGGCGGGTTTCTCGCTGGCGGCAGGCCCGGTGGCGGCGCAAACCGTCATCACCACAGACGCCAAGGGCCTCGTGGCCGGCAAGATCGAAATCCCCACCTCCGATGGCAAGATCCCGGCCTTCCGCGCCGCGCCGGATGGCAAGAAGAATCTGCCCACGATCATCGTCGTCCAGGAAATCTTCGGCGTGCACGAATACATCCAGGACGTCTGCCGACGCCTGGCGCATCAGGGTTACCTCGCCATCGCGCCGGAACTCTATGCGCGCCAGGGCGACCCGTCCAAGTACACCGAAATCCCCAAACTGCAGGCCGAGATCGTCAGCAAGGTCCCGGACAAACAGGTCATCGCCGACCTGGACGCCACTGCCGCCTGGGCCGCCGCCAACGGCGGCAATCCCGACCGTCTGGGCATCCTGGGCTTCTGCTGGGGCGGCCGCCAGGTCTGGCTCTACGCCGCCCACAACCCCAAACTCAAGGCCGGCGCCGCCTGGTACGGCCAACTGGCGGGCGACCCGACCGAACTCAAACCCAAGTCGGCCCTGGTGATCGTCAATGACCTGAAAGCCCCGGTCCTCGGCGCCTACGGCGGCAAGGACGCCGGCATCTCCCAGGCCGACGTCGACCGCATGCGCGTCGAACTCGCCAAGGGCTCCGCCGCCGCCAAGGCCTCCCGCATCGACATCTACCCCGATGCCGGCCACGCGTTCCACGCGGATTACCGGCCGTCGTACCGCAAGGCTGAAGCCGAACAGGCGTGGACGCGAATGCTGGACTGGTTCAAGCAGAACGGGTTGTAAAAAACCCAAGCCCACGGGAAGGCCCCTAGACGCGCAGCGGCAGTACTCCGATACAAGACTCTGCGTAAGCCCCCGAAGGCCGCCCGCGCGGCCGACCGGGGGCGGGCACCGCGAGATATTCCATTGCTCACGGAACGCGGCTAGAACCTCAAGAACACGGCCGCCCCGGCGATGTCCAGCATTCGAAATAAGAGCCCGGTGCATCGGCCTTTCAGCGCGCGTGGGGCGTCGATAAGCCCGAGGGAATCTGAAGGCAGTCGCCGAAGGCGACAACGAAGATGACGAAGGGGAAGCCCGGAGCGAAGGCTCCGGGCCGCTATCGTGGACCCACGCGCGCTGAAAGGCCGATGTGCCGGGCGTCGAAAGAACTCAAATCATCCAAACCAGGATCCCAGGCTTTCAAGGAATTACCGAGCCTTCTCCCCCGGCAGCCCATCACTCACCTCCGCCAGCGCCCGCTTCATATCCTCGTACTTCATCACCCGCTCGCTCTGAAACCCGCCCAGCACACCCCGGCACCCATCCACACCAGACCGCTTCATCTCCTCCATCATCGTCTTCCCGTCGGCCTGCCCTTTGGCAAACGCCGCATCGAAGCCGCCAGTGGGAAACCCATATTCCTCGGCATACCGCGTCAGATTCTTGCGAGCCGTCTCCTGATGCTGCGCCAGATCAGGCTCTGAAGCCCCGCACGAACGCGCCGCGCCGTTGGAAGCGCCAGCGGCGATAACGAAGGAGTCGTATTGAGCCTGCTCCGCAGCATCGGGGGCCGCCCACGCCGGGGCAGCAGCGGCCAGCGTCAATGCCAGCCCGGTCAGGAATTTGCGCATCGAAAGTCTCCTGGTAAGACCCGCCACAGTGTTCGGTCTCTCGCGGACGCAGCGGGCGATATCTAACACGGCATTATGGCAACCGCGCGTTTCCACCCCGTGTACTCGCCGTGTGGAGTCGTTTCGAACTGTTCATCTTCTTTTCGCCTTCCGCCAAAGGCAGCAAGCCGGCCTCGCTCGAACTATGATGGGGGCTGTGAGGCGCTCCTGCCTCAATGCATTGCCCCCTTTCATTCTGGAGATCTACATGACGATCAAAGTCGGCGATCGCGTGCCTGATGGCACGTTGACCGAATTCATCGAAACTGAAACCGCTGGCTGCTCGCTCGGCCCCAACGCGTTTCAGGTGGCCGACCTGACCCGCGGCAAGACCATTGCGCTGTTTGCCGTGCCGGGCGCCTTCACGCCCACCTGCTCGGCCAAGCATCTGCCCGGCTACGTCGAACAGGCCGCTGCCCTCAAGGCCAAGGGCATCGACGAAATCTGGTGCGTGTCCGTCAACGACGCCTTCGTCATGGGCGCCTGGGGACGCGAACAGAAGACCGACGGCAAGGTTCGCATGCTGGCCGACGGCTCCGCGCTGTGGACCAAGGAACTCGGCCTCGAACTGGACCTCGTCCAGCGCGGCATGGGCGTGCGCTCGCAGCGCTACTCCGCCCTGATTGTCGACGGTGTTGTGAAGCAACTGAACGTGGAAGCCGCTGGCAAGTTTGAAGTCAGCGACGCGGCCACCATGCTCTCGCAAGCCTGATCCCCGCAGGTTCCTGTTTTACCGCCAGTGTTGCGGGCCGCCCCGGCGGCCCGCGGCGCTGAAAGCCAGCAGCGGTTGTCGACGCCATGCTCTCCACGATCTCTTCGTTTTCGTCGCTTTATTTTGCGACCTTGCTGATGCTTATCGGCACGGGTCTCTTCAATACTTACATGGGCCTGCGGCTGACTGCGCAGTCCGTCAGCGAAGTGTGGATCGGCACCCTGATCGCCGGCTACTACCTCGGGCTCGTGTGCGGCGCGCGGCTTGGACACAAGCTCATCATCCGCGTCGGCCACATCCGCGCGTTCGTCGCGTGCGCGGCCATTGCCACCAGCATGATCCTGGCGCAGACGCTGGTCGACTCCATGCCCATGTGGCTGGTGTTCCGCATCGTCTCCGGCATCGTCATGGTGACCGAGTTCATGGTCATCGAGAGCTGGCTCAACGAACAGACCGAAAACCACCAGCGCGGCCGCGTGTTCTCTGTCTACATGGTCGTCTCCGGCCTGGGCACCGTACTTGGCCAGTTGGCGCTCACGGCCTACGCCACGCTGGACCTGCGCCCGCTTACCCTGGTCGCCATGTGCCTCGTGCTGTGCCTCGTGCCGCTTGCCGTCACGGCCCGGTCCCACCCGCCGACGCCGCTGCCCGCGCCGCTGGACGTGCGCTTCTTCATGCGGCGCGTGCCGCTGTCGATGACCGTGCTGTTCGTGGCGGGCAACCTGTCCGGCGCGTTTTACGGCCTGGCCGCCGTCTATGGCGCCAAAAATGGCCTGACCACGTCGCAGGCCGCCATCTTCGTCGCCGCCGCCGTGACCGCGGGCTTGTTGTCGCAGTGGCCGATGGGCTGGCTGTCCGACCGTATCAACCGCGCGGGCCTCATCCGCTTCAACGCCTTGCTGCTGGTTTTGCTGCCCGCTGTCATGTGGGGCTGGATTGCGTTGCCGTTCTGGGCGCTGGTGGCCATGTCCTGCATCTTCGGCATCCTGCAGTTCACGCTCTATCCATTGGGCGCGGCCTTTGCCAACGACCACGTCGAATCCGAACGGCGCGTCAGCCTGTCGGCGGTGTTGCTGATGACGTATGGCCTGGGCGCCTGTGTCGGGCCCATGATCGCGGGCCTGATGATGTCGCTGGGCGGACCCGCTATGTACTATGTGTTCATCTCGGCGTGCGCCGTGATTCTGGTCTGGCAGGTGCGGCCGACGCGCGTCACCGGCGCGCACCAGGTCGACGAGGCGCCGACGCACTTCGTGCCCATGCCCGACACGTTGCAAAGCTCGCCCGCGGCGGCAGTGCTGGATCCGCGCGTGGATCCCGAGAACGACATCGCCATGGAAATGGTGCAGCCGGATCCGTCCGCGGCGCCGGCCCCGCCAGAGGTTGTCGCGGAACCGGCGCCCGCAGAGCCGATCGCTGCGGAAGCGCCGTTGGACGGATCCAACGACGCCGAATCCGAATCCGAAGCCGAATCCGAACCCGAACGCCAGCGGCGCACCGGCACGTGAAACGCCCCTACCAGGGCGTCATCAGCAAAATGGCGGACAGCGCCAGCGCAATGCCCAGCACGTTCACGCGCGTGAGCGGTTCACGAAACGCCAGGGCGCCCACCAGGGTGCCCAGCGTGATCACCCCCATGTTCATTGACGCGAACACCAGCGCGGGGTGCTCGGGCAGCGACTGGTGGGCGCGCACGTAGGTCAGGATGTTGCCGAAGTTGGCCAGCCCCAACGCCACGCCGGCGGCCAGATGCCGCGCCTGCCAACGTACGCGTCGCCACAGCAGATACGCCAGCATCAGCGCGCCCGCCAACAGGAACGCCAGCAGCAGGCCGCCCGCAAACGCGGTCCCCGTGCGCGCGACCTGCTTGAACAGGATGTCGATCACGCCATAGCCTGCCCAGACCACCAGCGGCCACAACCACATCGCGCGCCGGTCCTCGGCCGCGGTGGCGTCGGATAACCGAATGCGCGGCGGCTGGCGCAGCAGGCAGAAGAGGGCGGCGAAGGCCAGCGCGATGGCTGCCAGCTTGCGCCCCGTGACCGGCTCCCCGAACAACGCGAACGCGGCCAGGAGCGGAATGAAGAGCGACAGGCGCTGCGCGGCGTCGCTGCGCACGATGCCTGCATGCCGCAACGCGGCCGCCATGGCCAGGAAGATGCTGGGCAGCAATACGCCCAACGCGGCCAGCACCAGCCACGGCGTTTGCGGCGCCAGGAGGCGCGCCGCGTCGGGGCGCAGGATCAGCCAGCAGAGCAGGGCGGCCACGGCGTAGTTCATGGCGATCGCCTGGCGCACGTCTATTTGCCAACGCCTCGCCAGCTTGAGCATCACGGCCACAGTGACGCTGCAGGCCACGCTGGCCGCTAGATACAAAAGACCGGGCGTCAACGGCATGCTGTCTTTTCCTGGTGGTCGTGTGCGGTGGCGTCGACCCGCATGCCCAGGCGGTCCAGCAGGCGCTGGTCAGCCGCCATCTGCGGATTGGCGGTGGTCAGCAGCGCGTCGCCGTAGAACATGGAGTTGGCGCCCGCCAGGAAGCACAACGCCTGCAGCGCATCGTCCATCGCCTCGCGTCCGGCCGACAGCCGCACGGCGGCGCGCGGCATCGCGATGCGCGCCACCGCGATGGTGCGCACGAATTCGAACGGATCAAGGGCCTCCACGTCGGACAACGGCGTGCCTTCCACCTGCACGAGGTTGTTGATGGGCACGGATTCGGGATACGGCTCCATGCTGGCAAGCTGGGCGATCAGCCCGGCGCGTTCGCGGCGCGATTCACCCATGCCCACGATGCCGCCGCAGCACACGCTAATGCCGGCGTCGCGCACGCGGTCCAGCGTGTCCAGACGGTCCTGGTAGGTGCGCGTGGAGATGATCTTGCCGTAGAACTCCGGCGAGGTGTCCAGGTTGTGGTTGTAGTAGTCCAGGCCCGCGTTCTTCAACTGCTCGGCCTGGCCGTCCCTCAGCATGCCCAACGTCACGCAGGTTTCCAACCCCAGCGCCTTGACTGCGCTGACCATCTCGGCCACGGCGTCCAGGTGATGCGGCTTGGGACTGCGCCACGCGGCGCCCATGCAGAAGCGCTGGGCGCCGCCAGCCTGCGCCGCGCGCGCCGCGGCCACCACGTCTTCCAGCGGCATCAGCTTGTCGGCGTCCACACCGGTGTCGTAGTGCGATGACTGCGGGCAGTAAGCGCAGTCCTCGGGACAGCCGCCGGTCTTGATCGACAGCAGGCTCGACAACTGGATGGCGTTGGGATCGAAATGGGCGCGGTGCGCCTGCTGCGCGCGGTGCATCAAGTCCATGAACGGCAGCTCGTAGAGCGCCAGGATGGCATCGGCAGTCCATGCCGAGGCGGGCAGGCGCTTGGGCGCTGTCGGGACGGGAATGTACGCAGTCTGCATGGTCGGAGGCTCCTTCGTTCGAACCGGGGATGGGGCCGCTGGCCTGATGGCCGGGGCGGGATCGGCGGATCGTAAGAAAGGGCGGCCGCTTTGTGCAATGCGGTCGATTAAGCGGGATTTAGTGCAGAATTGGGGGTTGTTTCAAAGAAAATGGCCGTTTTTGAGCGGCCTGCCGTTCTAACTCGGCGGCATCTTCGCCGATGCGAAGGGGGCGGATATTTTGATTCAAATTGTAAATCCGACCTGCGCCACTCAAGTTTTTGCCGGTTTGTCCCGGTTGCGCGCGCTTTCGTGGCCGGTGATGCCCCGATCCCGCGCCCAGACGATGGCGGCGCTACGCCGATGCACGCCGATCTTGCTGTAGATCGTGGCCACGTGATTGCGCACGGTGTTGCGCGACAGCTTGAGCGCCTTGGCGATGCCATCGTCGTCGTGGCCTTGGCAAAGCAGGCCCAGGACCTCGCGCTCGCGCGACGTGAGCTGGGCCAGTTCCGCCACATCGCGGGTCGCGGGGGCGGGTTGGCGTAGCTGGGCCAGCTTCTCGATGATGCCGCGGCTGAACCAGGAGGTGTCCTGCATCACCGCCTCGATCGCCGTCAGCAGTTCGGTCTCGGACCGCTTGCGCTCGGTAATGTCCTGCATCACGATCAGCACGCGGCGCAAGCCCCCGATCATGACCGGCTCGGCCGACACCAGGCAGTCCAGTTCGCCGCCGTCCCGAGCGACCATCACCGCTTCGCGGTTGCGGACGCTCTCGCCGCGTTTCAGGGCGGCCAGCATGCCTTCGTATGGCCGCAGCCCCAGTTCGACAAGATCCTGCTCGGCCTTGTCATCCAACGTCAGGCCGGTGGCCGCGGCAAAGGCGTCATTGATGTTCAGCACATTCAAGGTGACGCCGTCGCAGACGGCCATCGGCACGGGCGCCAGCTGGAAGGCTTTGGAGAAGCGCTCTTCGCTTTCGCGCAGCGCCTCTTCGGTACGCTTGCGGCCTTCCAGGTCGATGAACGTGAACAGCATGCAGGGCTCGTCGTTCATGTCGATGGGCTGGCCGGCCACCACCACGAACTTGGTGCTGCCGTCGGGCAGCCTCAGCACGCCTTCGCGCTGCGGGATGGTCTTGCCTTCGTCCAGCCGCGCCACGTCTGTCTCTTTCTCGTCGCTGCCGTCCAGCACGTCCAGTTCGTACGCCGACTTGCCGAGCACGGCGTCGCGCGAGTAGCCGGTCATTTCCAGGAATCCCTGGTTCACTTTGACGTAACGCAGGTCGGACAGCCGGCAAATCAGCGCGGGGGCCGGATTGGCCGAGAAGGCGCGTTCGAAGCGTTCCTCGGCGTTGATCTGCGCCGTCTGGTCATGCAGGATCAGCACGCGATAGGGGATGGGGCCGCCATCGTCCAGGTTCACGCCGCGCGCGAGCAGGTTGCGCGCGAATTCGTCATCGTCCTTGCGGGTCAGATCCAGCAGCAGGTCTTCGAACTCTTCGCCCGCCGCCAGACGGTCCAGCGGATACTGGCGTGCCGGCACACGGTGATGGTTGCGATAGGTGAGCGTATATCGCTTGCGAAAGCCCGCAGGCGTGCCGCCCAGGTCTTCCATTGATTCGGCGCCATGCAGCTCAAGTGCGCTGGCGTTGGCCCAGGCGATCGAGCCATCGGCCTCAAGCAGGATGATGCCCTCGTTGAGGCCCGCGATAATGCTCTGCAGGTGTTGGCGATGTGCTTGGGGTGCGGCGTCATTGGGGGTCACGTAGGCCTCTTATTTCTTCGCATGGCGTCTACGCGCAAGCATGAAGCCGCGCGCCGGTGCTGTCCAGAGGTCAAAACGGAGGAGTCTCGCGGAAGGGGTACAGCGAGAGGGGATTGCACCGCGCGAATGGGGTGGCGGAAGTAAACGCGGCAGCAAGTACGAACGCGCAAAAGCAAAAAGCTCCGGAATCCGGAGCTTTAGGTGCGTGCTGCGAGCAGCGTTCGGTAAGCGCAAAGTGCTTGGCGGAGCGGACGGGACTCGAACCCGCGACCCCCGGCGTGACAGGCCGGTATTCTAACCAACTGAACTACCGCTCCGCAGCGGCTTACTGATAACTTCAAACTTCACTTCCATGCTGTGGTGTCAAGACAGCCTGTACTGCTTGCCAGCTGAAGCTGGCGTCCCCTAGGGGATTCGAACCCCTGTACTCACCGTGAAAGGGTGATGTCCTAGGCCTCTAGACGAAGGGGACCTGGAACGAACAACTTTACTACTGTACTGCGTACTGGTGGAGGTAAGCGGGATCGAACCGCTGACCTCTTGCATGCCATGCAAGCGCTCTCCCAGCTGAGCTATACCCCCAGGGCGTCCTGCTGTCCCAAACTTCAAACAACAAGGTCTCACACTTATAAAACAAAAAAGCCCCGAAAACGGAGCTCTTGAAAGACTCTGAGCGAGAGAGCTTTTGGCGGAGCGGACGGGACTCGAACCCGCGACCCCCGGCGTGACAGGCCGGTATTCTAACCAACTGAACTACCGCTCCGCAGCGGCTTACTCAACTACATAATCACTTCAACTGCATCACTACTACTGCATGCCAGTAGACTGGCGTCCCCTAGGGGATTCGAACCCCTGTACTCACCGTGAAAGGGTGATGTCCTAGGCCTCTAGACGAAGGGGACTTGGACTTGCTGAACTGCTCTTCGCTTTGGACTGGTGGAGGTAAGCGGGATCGAACCGCTGACCTCTTGCATGCCATGCAAGCGCTCTCCCAGCTGAGCTATACCCCCGTTTCTCTAATCAATCCGTTCAACGTTTTCGCTTTAAACGCGCTGTTTAGAGCGCGTTTTTTGCTGTTTCGTTGCCGGTTTTGTTTAGTGCCGTTGGCGAAGAAACGAGATTATGCACGAACTAAATTGGGCGTGCAAGTCGCTTCACGGCAAAAAGCAAAAAAGTTGCGAAAAAAGAGGGTTCGATGGCCTTGGATAGGGCGTATTTGGGGCGGTTCTGGCGGTGGGGTCGCCGCGGCATGCGCCTGCGATTGGTGCAGAAATCAACAAAATCAAAGACTTGTGCAAGTGCTATCGTGAATGGCTGAATTTTTTTGCGGCGCGCGGTTTTTTTGCGCCCGCGCAGCACGGAATGTTGCCGCGGATCGGCAAGGAAATCGACACATGAGCCATTCTTCATGAGCAGCACCGCGTTTCCCACCGTCGCCCTTGGCCGCACGGACATGGCCATCACGCGCATCGGCCTGGGCGCGTGGGCAATGGGCGGCAATGGGTGGGCAGTGGGCTGGGGGCCGCAGGACGACGCGGAATCCATCAAGGCGATCCGGCATGCGATCGACCGCGGCATCAACTGGATCGACACCGCCGCCGTCTACGGGCTGGGTCATTCCGAAGCGATCGTGCGCCAGGCGCTGGCCCAGATGCCCGCCAGCGAGCGTCCGTACGTGTTCACCAAATGCGGTTTGACGTGGTCGCCGGAGCAGCCGCAGGCCATGCCGCGTCGCACGGGAACGCCGTCCAGCATCCGCCGCGAGCTTGAGGGGTCGTTGCGGCGGCTGGGCGTCGAGCGCATCGATCTGTACCAGATGCACTGGCCGGCGGGCGATGGCACGCCGCTGGAGGCGTACTGGCAGGAATTGCTGGATCTGAAGCAGGCCGGCAAGATCCGCGCGGTCGGGCTGTCGAACCACAATCTTGCGCAGTTGCAGGCCGCGGAACAGCTGGGGCACGTGGACACGTTGCAGCCGCCGTTTTCGGCGATCCAGCGCGCCGCGGCCAGCGACCTGATCCCGTGGTGCGCGGCAAACGGCACGGGCGTGATCGTCTACAGCCCGATGAATTCGGGCTTGCTGACCGGCAAGTTCAGCGCCGAGCGTGCGCGGGCCTTGCCGCCCGACGATTGGCGCGCGCGGCACGCGGATTTCCGGTTGCCGGACCTGGATCGCAACCTGGCGCTGGCCGATGCCTTCAAACCCATTGCTGAGCGGCACGGCGCCACCGTGGCGGCCGCGGCAGCCGCGTGGACGCTGGCTTGGCCAGGCGTGACGGGCGCCATCCTGGGGGCGCGCAGCGCGTCGCAGGTGGACGGGCTGATCGGCGCGGTCGAACTGGAACTGGATGCCGATGACATGCAGGCCATTGCGGATGCGATTGAAGTCTCGGGGGCGGGCAACGGACCGCTGCAACCCCCCGACGAAACAGGCTCGCTGCCCGCGAACCTGTTTGCCTGAAGGAAGATGGCCGCGCCGGGAATCAACTGCGGCGTGAAAGCCGCCGCAGTGAAATCAGCCGCAGTGAAATCAACTGCGGCGTGGGCGGCGGGCGCTGCCCACGGCGGCGATGAGCGCCAGACCGATCAACGCGAGCGCGGTCTTGTCTCCAAAACGCGCATAGGGCGTCAGCCCCGTCATGCCCTGCACCGAGACGGGCAGCACGCCCGCCTGCAGCGGCGCAAGCTGGGCCGCGACATGGCCCTTTGCGTCGATGGCGGCGGTGATGCCGGTGTTGGTGGCCGTCAGCATCGGACGCGCGGTCTCGATGGTGCGCAAACGGCCGATCTGCAGATGCTGGCGCAGCGCCCAGCTATCGCCGAACCAGCCCAGGTTGCTGACGTTGACCAGTATGGTCGCGCCCGGTTCGCCGTTGGGGCCGGGTTGCAGAGCGGGCAGCAGGTCGGGTCCGAAGAGGTCTTCGTAGCAGATGTTGAACGCGATGTGCTGGCCCCCGACGGCAAAGGGCGTCTGGCGTTCGCCGCCGCGATCGAAGTCGCCCAGCGGGATGTTCAGCATTTCGACAAACCAGTGGAAGCCGGGCGGCACGTACTCGCCCCACGGCACCAGGTGGCGCTTGTCGTAGCGCATGGCGGTGTTGCCGCCCACCAGTTGTTCGACCGGCGTGGCGCCGTCAAAGCCGATGACGCTGTTGGTGTAGCGTTCGCGGCCGTTGACGCGGTCATGCAGCGGCACGCCCATCGCGATGACGGTGTTCCGTTGCCCGGCCAGGTTGCGCCAGACTTCCCAGACGCGCGGATCGAGCTGGTCCTGGAAGATGGGCACCACGGTTTCCGGCAGGATCACCAACTGCGGCGCGGGCACTCCGGGTGCCGCGGGCAGGGCCGTCAGTTCCAGATGGCGGCGCAGACTCTGCTCGAGCAGCGCGGGATCGAATTTCTGCGATTGCCCGATGTTGCCCTGAATGAGGCGCACATTGAGCGGGTCGCCAATCGGGGACGACCAGTCGATGCGAGACAGCGGCCAGCCCGCCGCGGCGAGCGCCACCGCGACGCCGGCGGCCAGCGCATGGCGCGGCCCCATGCCGGCCTTGCGGGAGGGCTGCCACAGGCTTGCGGCAGCCGCCGCGACGAACGCGGCCAGGAATGCCATGCCGTGCACGCCGAGCAGCGGCGCCCACCCCGCAATGGGGCTGTCGACCTGCGCATAGCCGATGTTGAGCCACGGAAAGCCGGTCAGCAGCACCGCGCGCAGCCATTCGAACGCGCCCCACATCGCCGCCCAGGCCAGCGTGGCGGCCAGAATGCGGGACGGGCCGGAATCGGCGGCCAGCGGCGCGTAGCGGCGCGCGAGAGCCGTTGCGGTGGCGGGAAACAGGGCCAGAAAGGCCGACAGCGCCAGCACGGCGGCGACCGCCAGCGGCGCGGCCAGGTCGCCGTAGCGGTGCAGGCTGATGAAGATCCAG
Source organism: Achromobacter sp. Root565 (assembly GCF_001427425.1). Lineage (NCBI taxonomy): Bacteria > Pseudomonadati > Pseudomonadota > Betaproteobacteria > Burkholderiales > Alcaligenaceae > Achromobacter > Achromobacter sp. Root565. Next base: position 32,820 of record NZ_LMGO01000010.1, on the reverse strand, counting down.
TACAGCCCGAGCGCGTAGCTGGCAAAGCTGAACAGCCAGCCACGCAGCCATGCCTGACGCGCCGACGGCGCATACAGTGTGACGCGCGCCAGAATGGCCAGCGCGGCGATCTGGGTGAACGCCAGCGCCCACCCGGGCAGCGGGCCGGGGGCGAAGGTCAGGGCGTGGATGGCGCCCGCCAGCACGAGGCCGGCGGCGCCGCGCAGGAGTCGGCCGCGCGGGGTGCTGATCATGCGTCGGTGGCGGGTACTGTGGTCTGGGGCGTGGCCAGGCGCTTGACGCGTAGCCAGATGGCACGGCGGGCGTCGCCACGCGCCACTTCAAGGCGCAGGCCATCGAAGTCGGCATGGTCGCCACGGCGCGGAATGCGGCCCAACTGGCCGCCCAGCCAGCCGCCCACGCTGTCGTATTCGTCGTCGGGCAACTGGCAGCCGAACACTTCGTTGAAGTGCGAGATGTCGGTGGCCGCGAGCACGCGCCACTGGTTTTCGCCTTCGGGGAAGATGGAAACTTCTTCGGTCTCGTCGAACTCGTCTTCGATGTCGCCGACGATCTGTTCAAGCACGTCTTCCATTGTCACCAGGCCCGAAATGCCGCCATGCTCGTCGATGACGATGGCCTGGTGGTTACGGCTGGCGCGGAACTCGTGCAGCAGCACGTTCAGGCGCTTGGATTCGGGAATGAAGACGGCGGGGCGGACCAGCGTGCGCAGTTCGATGTTGGGCTCGAGCATGCAGCGCAGCAGATCCTTGGCGAGCAGGATACCGATGATGTTGTCGCGATCGCCCTCGTAGACGGGGAACCGCGAATGCGCGGTTTCGATCACCGAGGCCACCAGGTACGGGATGGGCTGCGTGACATCGAGCAGATCCATGCGCGAACGCGGGACCATGATGTCGCCGACAGTGCCCTCGGACACGGCAAGCGCGCCCTTGATCATCTTGTACGACTCCGCGTCGAGCAGTTGGCGTTCGTGCGCGGCTTCCAGGATGGCCTTGATGCCTTCGCGGTCCTCGGGCTCACGGCGCACGAGGGAAAGCAGGCGGTCTAGGAGGGATTTGGTGGCGGGTTTGGCAGAGCGAGCAGGCGTCGCTTCAGGAGCAGGGTAAGGGTCAGACATCGTCCGGGAGGACAAGTTAGGGAGGAGCCAGCATAACCGATACTGGCCCATCGTTTGTAACGCCGGCCCGGAAAATGGCTGCAATGGACGCGATCTGCGCCTTGCTGGATGCCATTTTCCGGCAATTTCTCAGGGTTGACCCGGAGCTCGGCGTTCGGATGGACAGGGTCAGGCCGTGACGTAGGGATCGGCAATGCCCATCTGTGCGAGCGTCGCGGTTTCGAGCGCTTCCATGCGCTTGGCCTCACGCGCCTTGATGTGGTCGTAGCCCAACGAATGCAGCACGCCGTGGATGGTGAGGTGGGCGGCGTGGTCAAGCAGCGTCTTGCGCTGCTCGCGGGCCTCGCGCACCAGCACGGGCACGCACATGACGATGTCGCCGCGAGCCACGCCCAGCGGGTCGACGCCGTACTCGAAGGTCAGCACGTTGGTGGCGTAGTCGCGGCCGCGAAAGTCGCGGTTCAGGCGGCGCCCCTCGCCCGCGCCGACCAGCCGCAGGCTGAGTTCGGCCGCCGAGAAGTCGACCAGGCCGTCTTCAAAGGCGGCGCCCAGCGCGCGTTCGGCCCAGCGGCGCAGGCGCCAGCGGGGCAGGCGGGCCTCTTCAACGCCGTACTGCACGGACAGGGACAGCTCAGGCTTCATCTTCGGCGGCGCGGTCGTAGGCGTCGACAATGCGCGCGACCAGGGGGTGGCGCACGACATCGCGGCTGGTGAACTTGGTGGTGGCGATGCCCTGGACGTCATGCAGCACCTTCACCGCATGCGCCAGCCCGCTGTCCTGGCCGCGCGGCAGGTCGACCTGCGACGGGTCGCCGGTGATGACCGCCTTGCTGCCGAAGCCGATCCGCGTGAGGAACATCTTCATCTGCTCGGGCGTCGTGTTCTGCGCCTCGTCCAGGATGACGAAGGCGTGGTTCAGCGTGCGGCCGCGCATGTAGGCCAGCGGGGCGATCTCGATGGTCTGCTTCTCGAACAGGCGCTGCACCTTTTCAAAGCCCATCAGGTCGTACAGCGCGTCGTACAGCGGCCGCAGGTACGGATCGACCTTCTGCGCCAGGTCGCCGGGCAGAAAGCCCAGGCGTTCGCCGGCTTCGACGGCGGGGCGGGTCAGCACCAGCCGCTGCACCGTGTCGCGCTCCATGGCGTCGATGGCGCAGGCCACGGCCAGCCAGGTTTTGCCCGTGCCGGCGGGGCCGACGCCGAACGTGATGTCGTGCTTGAGGATGTTGTTCAGGTAGTCGCGCTGGCGCGGCGTGCGCGGACGCAGGTCGCTGCGCTTGGTGCGCAGCGCGATGCCGTCGCTTTCGTCGTCCAGGGCGGGCAGCGCATCCAGTTCCTGGGCCTGCTCTTCCTTGAGTTTGTCCTCCTGTCGGCCCACGCCGATCTCGACCAATCCAAGCTGGATGTCGTCAATGGACAGGGCGCGGTGCACGGCCTGTTCGTGGAACCGGCGCAGGATGCGGCCCGCCAGTTCGGCCCGCTCGCCTTCGATCGTGACGCGGCTGCCGCGGCGGGACAGCTTGACGGTCATGCCGTCGGCCAGTTGCCGCAGGTTTTCGTCCAGGGGGCCGCAGAGATTGGCCAGGTGGGTGTTGTCGCCGTCCAGATTGACGATGACGGGCATGCTGCGGCGCGCGCGGGGGCGGGGTGTGGTCATTCAGCCTCTTGCGAAGTGCGGTCCACGTCGGCCACGCGGGCACGCAACGAATTCGTGTGCGCCTCGGTGATGATGACGTCGACCATTTGTCCGATGAGCCGCGCGGGCGCGGGGAAATTGACGATGCGATTGTTTTCGGTGCGGCCCATGAGTTCGTTCGGGTCGCGGCGCGAGGGGCCTTCGACCAGCAGGCGCTGGCGCGTGCCCACCATGTTGCGGGCGATCGTTGCCGCCTGGTCGTTGATGAGCGCCTGCAGGCGCTGCAGGCGGCGCAGCTTCACGTCCTGCGGCGTGTCGTCGGTGAGATCTGCGGCGGGCGTGCCGGGGCGGCGCGAGTACACGAACGAGAACGAGGTATCGAAGCCGACGTCCTCGATCAGCTTGAGCGTCTTTTCGAAGTCTTCCTCGGTCTCGCCGGGAAAGCCCACGATGAAGTCCGAGGACAGCGTCAGATTCGGGCGGGCGGCGCGCAGGCGGCGCACGACCGACTTGAATTCCAGCGTGGTGTAGCCGCGCTTCATGCCGGCAAGCACGCGGTCGCTGCCGGCTTGCACGGGCAAGTGCAGGAACGACACCAGCTTGGGCAGGCGGGCGTAGGCATCCACCATGCGCTGGGTCATTTCCTTGGGGTGCGAGGTCGTGTAGCGGATGCGCTCGATGCCGGGGATCTCATGCACGTATTCCAGCAGCATCGCAAAGTCGGCGATCTCGTCGGAATCGGTCATGCGGCCGCGGTAGGCGTTCACGTTCTGGCCCAGCAGCGTCACTTCCTTGACGCCCTGGTCCGCCAGGTCGGCCACTTCGATCAGCACGTCGTCGAACGGACGCGAGACCTCTTCGCCGCGTGTGTAGGGCACGACGCAGAAGCTGCAGTATTTGCTACAGCCTTCCATGATCGAGACGAATGCCGTGGCGCCTTCAACGCGCGGCGGCGGCATGTTGTCGAACTTTTCGATCTCGGGAAAGCTGATGTCGACCTGCGAACGGCCTTCGTTGCGGCGGCGCTTGATGAGGTCGGGCAGGCGGTGCAGGGTCTGCGGGCCGAACACCACGTCGACATAGGGTGCGCGCTTGACGATGGCTTCGCCTTCCTGGCTGGCGACACAGCCGCCCACGCCGATGACGAGGTTGGGGTTGGTCTTCTTCAGGTGCTGCACGCGGCCCAGATCCGAAAACACTTTTTCCTGCGCCTTTTCGCGCACCGAACAGGTGTTGAACAGGATGACGTCCGCCTCTTCGGGGTTGTCGGTCAGTTCGAGCTCGCCCTGGTCCTCGCGCAACACGTCGGCCATCTTGTCCGAGTCGTACTCGTTCATCTGGCAGCCAAAGGTGCGGATGTACAGCTTGCGGGGGGAGCCGGCGCCAGGAGTGGCCGAAGGCAGGGGGGCGGAGGTGTCGCCCGGGACATTGCCCGCGCGCTTGAGAGAGGTTTCTTGCATGATGGTCGCCGTGACGGGTGTAGATCCCGGGGGCTGGAAAGGGGGAAAGGGCGGATTTTAACCCTTGCCCAAGAATTGTTTCTTGGATGCGCGCGCGTTGGCCGTTACGATAGCGGTCCGCGCGCCCGCAGGCGCCGGTAAAATTTCTTTTTTCTCCCGAGCGGCACCGATGAATTCCGATCGCCTTACGCCTCCGGCAGCCGCTCCCTCCCTTGCTGGCGGGACCGGTTCCGCTGTCCTGAACGAATACCGCAATCCGTACCCCGCATCCGTGTGGGCGCTGCTGGCGTGCGCGCTGGCGCTGGCCGCCGCGGCGTGCGCGCTGTGGGTCGACCTGCCGCTGGCGATCTGGATCCAGAAATCGGTGTCGGAAGGGGTCGACCAATCGTTCGAATGGGTGGGCGAGCTTGGCGAAAGCGGCCATTACATCGTCATGGCGCTGGCGTTCTACGTGATCGGACTTGTGGGCCTGGCGCGCGGGTGGCGCAATCCGCTGCGTGTCAGCTATGCCGCCATGGCGCGCGGCAGCCTGCTGATGCTGTCGACGATGGCGGTGGGCGGGCTGGTGGTGCTGTTGCTCAAGCGCAGCGTGGCCCGGGCACGGCCCGAGCTGTATTTCGAACAGGGCATCTACGGGCTGGGTGAATCGTTTTCGCGCGCGCAGCAGTTCAATTCCTTTCCGTCCAGCCATACCTACGCCGCCTTCTCGGTGGCGGTGGTGCTGGGCATTCTGGCGCCGCGCTGGCGCTGGGTGTTCCTGATGCTGGCGGCGCTGGTGGCGATCAGCCGGCTGGTGAACCTGGATCACTACCTGTCGGACGTCATGACGGCTGCGGGCATCGCCGTGCTGGTCGGGCACTATCTGGCCCCTCGCGTGCTGTGCAGCAAGTACCAATGGCCGCTGCGCGCACCGTGGCGCTGGTGGAAGAAGGCTTGAGCCTGCGCTCGGGAAACAGACAAGGCCGCGGAATCCGCGGCCTTTTTTGCGTCCGGTAACCGGGTCCGGGGACGCAACGCCGATCGGCAGGGCGATGGACGGCGGGCGTCAGGCCAGCACTTTGACCCCGGACGGCGTTTCGATCTGCGCGCGCAGGCGGGGCGGGCCATCGGCCTGCTCGACGTCGATCAGGCTGTCCGCGCCCATCCAGGCCAAACCCTGGCGCAGCAGCGCGGCGCGGGGATGGCAGCCGGTCAGACGCAGCAGGCGCAGCGGCTGGCGCGGCAAGGTTGCACCGGGCGGGTTCTCGACATCCCATTGGATCAGCGTGGGCAGCAGGCCTTCTCCGGCTTCATAGCCCGCCTCGCGCCACCTGGGCAGACTGCCGTCGTCCGGCACGGTCAGGCGCCAGCGCAGGTCGCCGCGGGTCATGGCGATGGCTGGGGGCAGGCGGTCGGGGTGTTCGGCCTGCATGCGCGTCAGATCCAGTGGCGCCTCCACGCGCGCGGCCCAGTGGGCCAGGAATGGCCCTTGTTCGATGCGCGCGCGTACGTCGCCCTGGTCCAGCCCGAACCAGCGGGGGCGCTCAGGCGCCGGCGCGTCGGGGTCGATGGCAATGACTTCCAGGTACACCCCGTCCGCCATGCCCAGCACGCGGTTATGGGTGCCCATGCGCGGATGCGCCCCGCCGCCCTGCGGCGCGATGCCGAGCAGGCCGGCGATATATTCGGTGCCGCTGGTAAGGTCCGCGGCGGCGATGACAAGGTGGTCGATGGAGAGTTTCATGTGGGGCATGGTAACGAATGCGCGCGCGTGTGTACGCGTGGATCGTGGAGAAATTGATCGGGTAAGCGCGAACGTCAGGCAGCGACGGAGATGCCGGCCGTCTCGGGCCGACGTGCCTTGCGCACCCGGATCTCAACACGTTGGTCCAGCGCAACCAGCGCCTGCATTACCCGTTCCAGTGAAATGTTCTGGAGCTTGTATCTGCGGATTTGAGATACCTTGGGCTGCGTCATCCCTGTCAGGACGGCGACTTCACGCTGGTTCAGGCCGCGTTCGTCGATCAAGTCGTTGAATCGGATGGCCAATTGGACTTTGGCGGTGAGCTCCGCTGCGTCGTCAAAGCCGAGGTCGTAAAGCACGTTCTGCGTGCCGGAATTGGGGGGGCGTGTCATGGAGCGCTCCGGGCCAAGTTTTGGCGGGCCATCGCCCGCTTCAGCCGGCTTGAAATGAGATCGAGGTCGCTTTGCGGTGTACTGATGCCGGATTTGGATTTTTTCTGAAATGCGTGAAGGACATGGATCGCTGTGTCGATCTTCATCGCATAAGCGGTGCGGTAAGCATTGCCTCGCTCGGCGTCGACGAGTTCATACACGCCGGATCCTAGTCCTTTCATGGCCTTTGCGGCATCAGGCCAACGGCCGCATTGCAGGGTGTACAGCGACATCCCCATGCGCTTTTGCACGGGTACGGGGAACGTCTTGAAATCCTTCCTGGAAGATCCCTCCCAGAAAAGCAGCTTGGGTTTGTCCGTCCGCATGAATATACCTGTTCGGATATATATATCAACCGCCTTGGCGGGGAATCGGACAAACTAACCGGGGACACCGAGGCAGGCTATTCGTGCGGACCGCAAATTGCCGCGCCCCAAAAGAAAAACCCGTCGCAAGCGACGGGTTTTGCATGTCAGCACGAGGGCAATCAGGCGACTTCGCCTTCTTCGCCTTCCTTCTTGACCGGCTTGATCAGGTCTTCGCGCTTGACGCCCATCCACATGGCCAACGCGGCGGCGACGAACACCGACGAGTAGATGCCGAACCAGATGCCGATGGTCAGGGCCATGGCGAAGTAGTGCAGGGTGGGACCGCCGAAGAACAGCATGGCCAGCACCATCATCTGGGTCGAACCGTGGGTGATGATGGTCCGCGAGATGGTCTGGGTGATGGCGCTGTTGATGACTTCGTGCACGTCCGCCTTGCGGTACTTGCGGAAGTTTTCGCGAATCCGGTCCATGATGACCACGGATTCGTTCACGGAGTAGCCCAGCACGGCCAGCACACCGGCCAGCACCGCCAGCGAGAACTCCCACTGGAAGAACGCGAAGAAGCCCAGGATGATGACCACGTCGTGCAGGTTGGCGATAACGCCGGCGACCGCGAACTTCCATTCGAAGCGGAAGCCCAGATAGACCATGATGCCGATCACGACGACCAGCAGCGCCATAAGGCCGTTGTGCAGCAGTTCCTGCCCGACCTGCGGTCCCACGAACTCGACGCGGCGCAGCTCGACGCCGGAGTCGGCGGCCTTGAGCGCGGCCATGACGGTTTCGCTTTGGGTGGCGGACGTCTGGCCTTCCTGCAGGGGCAGGCGGATCATGACGTCGTGCGAGGTGCCGAAGTTCTGGACCTGGAAGTCGGTGTAGCCCAGCTTGGACACCACGCCGCGCACGTTTTCAAGCTGCGCCGTCTGGGCGTAGTTGACTTCCATGACCGTGCCGCCGGTGAACTCGATCGACAGGTGAAAGCCGCGGGTGAGAATGAAGAAGACCGCCAGCAGGAAGGTGACGAGACTGATGATGTTCAGCACCAGGGCATGGCGCATGAACGGGATGGTGCGGTGAATCCGGAAAAATTCCATTTTTCGCCTTCGGTTCTTTTCTGTGGCGGACGGCCCGGGCCGTCCGCTCTATTTTCAGTTTGCCTTCGGCTTCCAGACTTCGCCGATGGAGATCGAGGTGAGCTTCTTCTTGCGGCCGTAGTACAGGTTGGCCAGCGCGCGCACGCCCACGACAGACGAGAACATCGAGGTCAGAATGCCCAGGCAGTGAACCACCGCAAAGCCCCGGATCGGGCCCGAGCCGAAGGCCAGCAGCGCCAGGCCCACGATCAGCGTGGTGAGGTTCGAGTCAAGAATGGTGCCCCACGCGCGTTCGAAGCCGTGATGGATGGCCTGCTGGGGCGTGGCCCCCGCGCGCAGTTCTTCCCGTATGCGCTCGTTGATCAGCACGTTCGAGTCGATCGCCATGCCCAGCGTCAGCGCGATAGCCGCGATACCCGGCAGCGTCAGCGTGGCCTGCAGCATGGACAGGAGAGCCAGCAGCAGCAGCACGTTGAGTGTCAGGCCGATCGTGGAGAACACGCCGAACAGGTGGTAGTAAATGATGATGAACGCGGCGATGGCCAGGAAGCCGTACAGCGTCGAGTAGAAGCCCTTCGAGATGTTGTCGGCGCCCAGGCTCGGGCCGATGGTGCGTTCCTCGATGATGGACATCGGTGCGGCCAGCGCGCCGGCGCGCAGCAGCAGCGCGGTGTCGGCGGCTTCCTCGGAAGACATGCTGCCCGAGATCTGCACCTGGCCGCCCGCGATTTCGCCGCGGATGACGGGTGCGGTGACCACTTCGCCCTTGCCGTTTTCGAACAGCAGGATGGCCATGCGCTTGTTGATGTTGTCGCGGGTGACGTCGCGGAAGATGCGGGCGCCCTTGGAATCCAGCGTCAGGTGGACGGCGGCCTGCTGGGTCTGCGAATCGCGGCCGGGTTGGGCGTCCTGCAGGTTTTCGCCGGTCAGGATGACCTGGCGGCGGACCAGAATGGGACGGCCGTCGCGGTCGTTGTAACGTTCGAGACCGAACGGGACGCTGCCGCCCAGCAGCGCGGCCTGCGCGGCGGGGGTGTCGTCGACCATGCGGATTTCCAGCGTGGCGGTGCGGCCCAGCAGTTCCTTGGCCTTGGCCACGTCCTGCACGCCGGGCAGTTGCACCACAATGCGGTCCGAACCTTGCTGCTGGATGATCGGTTCGGCCACGCCCAGTTCGTTGATGCGGTTGTGCAGCGTGTTGATGTTTTGCTTGAGCGCGGAATCCTGCACGCGGGTGACGGCGGCCGGGTTCAGGGCGGCCAGCAGCAATTGCTTGCCGCCTTCTTCGCGTTCGGTGAATTCCAGGTCCGGCAGGCGCGAGCGCAGCGTCGAGATGGCGCGGTCGCGGTCGTCGGTGGTGGCGAAGGTGGCGGCGATGCTCATGCCGGAGCGTTCAACGCCGGTCACGGGGATCTTCTGGTCGCGCAGCACCGAGCGCACGTCGGCGGACAGCGAGTCGTAGCGTGCGGTCAGGGCGCCCTGCATGTCGACTTGCAGCAGGAAGTGCACGCCGCCGCGCAGGTCCAGGCCCAGGTACATGGGCTTGGGCGCGAACCAGCCCAGCGCGCGCATCCAGGGCGGCGAGGCGGGCAGCAGGTTCAGCGCCACGGTGTAGTGCGGGTCGCCGGGAACGGTATTGAGCGATTTTTCGATCAGGTCGCGGGCCTGCAGCTGCACGTCGGTGGACGGGAAGCGGGCGCGCACGGTGCCGAGCGTGCCGTTCAATTCGAAATAGGCGCCTTCGTTGGGGATCTTGGCATCGGTCAGGATCTGTTCCACGCGGGCCAGCACGGCGGTGTCGACCTTGACCGTGGCCTTGGCGCTGGACACCTGAACGGCGGGGGATTCGCCGTAGAAATTGGGAAGCGTGTACAGCAGGCCAATGAGGACCGCGACCAGGACCGTAATGTACTTCCAGAGGGGATAGCGGTTCATTGCCGGCTACTTCATTTAAAGAGATGAAAGGGCCGCCCGAGCGGGTGAGCGCGGCGGGCGGCGGTAGGCGCCTTCAAGGACAAGAGCCCCGTCGGGGCTCTTCTGGGACGCTTACAGGGCCTTGATGGTTCCCTTGGGCAGAACGGTCGAGACCGACGACTTCTGCATGATGACTTCGACGGGCTTGTCGGCCAGTTCGGAGACTTCGACGGTGACGTAGCTGTCGTTGACCTTGGTGACCTTGCCGAGCATGCCGCCGGCGGTGACGACTTCGTCGCCCTTGGCCAGGGCCGCGATCAGGTTGCGGTGTTCCTTCTGGCGCTTCATCTGCGGACGGATCATCAGGAAATAGAGGATCACGAACATCAGGATGATGGGCAGCATGCCCATCAGCGCATTGCCTTCGGGGGCAGCGGCCTGGGCCACGACGAGGCTGGCGGTATCGATAACGGACATTGAATTCTCCTGCGTTTGAGTCTGTTTGGGTTTATCGCTATGTTTTTAATGCGCCCATCCCCGCGCGAGCCATGGATAGGGCAAGCCGACTATTGTATAGAGGTTATCGCCCGCCTTTAACTAGGGTGTCATCCCAGGCGACAAGGCGGCTTCCGCTTGCAGCGGCGGCCTGCCCGGTCAAATGGGGGCGAAACCCGCCGGCAAAAGCCCCTGGCGGGGCTTTTTTATCCGGCTACTCGATGCCGCGAGCGCGGTCCGCGGCGAACTGGGCGCGCCAGGCGTCAAAACGGCCTTCCGCAATGGCCTCGCGCATTTCCTTCATGATAGTCAGATAGAAGTGCAGGTTGTGCAGCGTGTTCAGGCGCGCGCCGGTGATTTCATTGGCGCGCTGCAGGTGGTGCAGGTAGGCGCGCGAGAAATTGCCGCAGGTGTGGCAGCTGCAGCTCGGGTCCAGCGGACGGGTGTCGTCGCGGTACTTGGCATTGCGGATCTTCACGTCGCCAAAGCGCGTGAACAGCCAGCCGTTGCGCGCGTTGCGGGTGGGCATGACGCAGTCGAACATGTCGACGCCGCGGCTTACGCCTTCGACCAGGTCTTCGGGGGTGCCCACGCCCATCAGGTAGCGCGGGGCCTGGACGGGCAGCTTGGGCGTCACGTGCGCCAGGATGCGCATCATGTCTTCCTTGGGCTCGCCCACCGACAGCCCGCCGATCGCGTAACCGTGAAAGCCGATGTCCTGCAGTCCGGCCAGGGATTCGTCGCGCAGCGACTCGTACATGCCGCCCTGCACGATGCCAAACAGCGCATTCGGGTTGCCCAGGCGATCGAATTCGTCGCGCGAGCGGCGCGCCCAGCGCAGGGACATGCGCATGGAGCGCGCGGCTTCCTCGACGGTGGCGGGGCGGCCGTCGATTTCGTAGGGCGTGCACTCGTCGAACACCATGACGATGTCGGAGTTGAGCGAGCGCTGGATGCGCATCGACTCTTCGGGCGTGAGGAACAGGCGCGCGCCGTCGATGGGCGAGGCGAACTTCACGCCTTCCTCGGTGATCTTGCGCATGCCCTGCAGGCTGAACACCTGGAAGCCGCCGGAGTCGGTCAGGATGGGCTTGTCCCACTGCATGAAGCCGTGCAGGCCGCCATGCTTTTCCATGATTTCGGTGCCGGGGCGCAGCCACAGGTGGAAGGTGTTGCCCAGCACGATCTGCGAGCCGACTTCCTTGAGCTCGTGCGGCATCATCGCCTTGACGCTGCCGTAGGTGCCCACCGGCATGAAGATGGGGGTCTCGACCACGCCGTGGTTCAGCGTGATGCGGCCGCGGCGGGCGCCGCCGTCGGTGGCGAGCAGTTCGAAGTTGAGTCCGGTCATGAGGCAGGGGTTTCGATGAACATGGCGTCGCCGTAGCTGAAGAAGCGGTAGCGTGCGGCGACGGCGTGGGCGTAGGCGCGGCGGATGGGCTCGACGCCGGCCAGCGCCGACACCAGCATCAGCAGGGTCGACTGGGGCAGATGGAAGTTGGTGACCAGCGCGTCCACCACACGGTACTGGTAACCGGGGGTGATGAACAGGCGCGTGTCGCCTTGGGCGGGGGCCAGCGGGACGCCGGGGGCGGTGCGGCCCTCGGTCTGGGCGGCGGCGGATTCCAGGGCGCGCACGCTGGTGGTGCCGACGGCGACCACGCGTCCGCCCTGGGCACGGGCCGCGGCGATCGCGTCCACGGTGGCCTGGGGGACGGTGAACCATTCAGCGTGCATGACGTGGTCGGCCAGGTTGTCCACGCGCACCGGCTGGAAGGTGCCGGCGCCCACGTGCAGGGTGACGAAGGCGCGCGCCACGCCCAGCCCAGCCAGGCGCTCGAGCGTGGGCTGATCGAAATGCAGGCCGGCGGTGGGGGCGGCGACCGCGCCGGGTTCGCGGGCGTAGACGGTCTGGTAGCGGTCGTCGTCGCCGGCGTCGGCGGCGTGCGTGATGTACGGCGGCAGTGGCGTGGCGCCGTGGGCGTCCAGCAAATCGAGCACGGGACCGGGGAATCGGATGTCGAAGAGCTCGCCCTCGCGGCCCAGCACCGTGGCCTCGAAGGCGTCGGCCAGGCGCAGCACCATGCCTGCGCCGGGCGACTTGCTGGCGCGCACGTGCGCCAGGACGCGGTCGGGTTCGGTGATGCGCTCGACCAGCACCTCGATCTTGCCGCCGGTGATCTTGTGGCCGGGCAGGCGAGCCTTGATGACGCGCGTGTCGTTGAAGACCAGCAGGTCGTTGGGCCGCAAGAGGGAGGTCAGGTCGGCGAACTGGCGGTCATGCAGCCGACTGGCGGCGTCCAGGTGCAGCAGGCGGCTGCCTGTGCGCTCGGCGGCGGGCGTCTGCGCGATGAGCTCGGGCGGCAGTTCGTAGTCGAAGTCGGAAACGGTGAAGGACTGGGTCACGCTGGTATTGGGAGCAATGGGATCGGCCCTGCAAATGGCAAGCCGTGCCGGTTGGGCGGGCTGGGGGCAACCGCATATTGTAAAGGGGACAGTTAATAGGGGCGGATCGGTGCCTCGTAAATAATTACGCGGCCAAAGGCGCCCGCGGCCGTCCCGCGCCGCCCGTAACGGTTCCAGGTTTTGTATGCTCTCGGTTTTGCTGGACGAGCAACCAGGTGGGCATGGCATGACGGGACAAGTGATCAGGCGGGTGGGCGGAGTGAAGCAGTGGCTGGCCGGCGGCGTCCTGGCCTTGACCGCGTGCGCTGCCTTTGCGCAGGTTCCGGGGTTGCCGCCCGACGTGGTGAAGGCCTGGAAGGCCAGCAAGCTGCCCGATAGCTCGCTGTCGCTGGTGGTGCAGGAGGTCGGCGGCCCGCGGCTGGTGGCGCTGAACGCCAAGGAGGGGCGCAATCCCGCGTCCGTGATGAAACTGGTCACGACGTGGGCGGCGCTGTCCGAGCTCGGCCCCAATTACGTCTGGCGCACCGAATTCATGACGACCCCGGGCTCGCGTCCCGACGCCAAGGGCGTGCTCGCCGGTCCGCTGTACCTGCGGGCCGGGGGCGACCCGCAGTTCCTGATGCAGGACTTGTGGGCGCTGCTGCGCGAACTGCGGCTGCGCGGGGTCAAGCAGATCAACGACCTGGTGATCGACCGCAGCATCTTCGGCCAGGTGGCGATCGACCCGGGCGCGTTCGATGGCGCGCCCGACCGGGCCTACAACGCCAGTCCGGACGCGCTGATGGTGGGCTTTGGCGCGCTGCGCCTGCTGTTCACCCCGGACCCGGTCGCCAACAAGTGGGTGCCGCTGATCGACCCGCCACTGCCCGGTTTGAAGATTGAAGGTCAGGTGGAATGGAGCGACGTCCGCTGCCCGGGTCCGCCGGTGGTCACGACCGATCCGGTCATCACGCAGCAGGGCGTCACCATCCGTGTCAATGGCAAGGTGGCGGGTTCCTGCGGCGAGTTCAGTTTGTACCGCCTGGCGCTGTCCCAGCCCGAGTACGCCACCGAAGTCTTCCGCATGCTCTGGAAAGAGCTGGGCGGCACGTTCAAGGGCCAGGTCCGGTCGGGGATGGTGCCGGCGGACGCGGTGGTGCTGGCCTCGCACGACTCGCCCACGCTGGCCGAGGCCATCCGACAGATCAACAAGCGCAGCAATAACGTCATGGCGCGCACCCTGCTGCTGACGTTGGGCGCCGAACGCGGCCGCCGTCCGGCCACCGTGAGCAGCAGCGAAGAGGTTGCCAAGCAACTCCTGGCCAAGCAGGGGCTGAACATGCCCGAGCTGGTCATCGACAACGGCGCCGGCCTGTCGCGCGAGGCCCGCGTGTCGGCAGACAGCCTGGCGTCGATGCTGACCGTGGCCTGGAATTCGCCGGTGATGCCGGAATACATTTCGTCCTTCGCCATCGCTGGCGTGGATGGAACGGTGCGCCGCCGCCTGAAGGGCAACGGCACGCTCGGCATGGCGCATCTGAAGACGGGCTCGCTGCGCGACGTGCGCTCGATCGCCGGTTACGTGTTAGGCGCCAGCGGCAAGCGCTATGTGGTTGTCAGCATCGTCAACCACGAACAGGCTGGCGCGGTCCGAGCTTTCGACGACGCCTTGATTTCCTGGCTCGCCGAACAATAGCTAAACCGATTACGATCCTCCCGTACGGCCCCGCCACCGGCCGGCGCAATCCCGTCGCGCCGTTGCCGGTCCGTCCGAGGCCAAAAGAATTCTGACCAACAAATACTCTGGAGAGTTACGCACATGCCCGTGCACGAAATCCGCCATCCGCTGATCCGCCACAAGCTCGGGATCATGCGGCGCGCCGACCTCAGTACCAAGAGCTTCCGTGAACTGTCCCAGGAAGTGGGCGCGCTGCTGACGTATGAAGCGTCCAAGGACCTGCCGCTGGCGCCCGCCACCGTCGAGGGCTGGTGCGGCCAGGTCGAGGTCGAGAAGATCGCCGGCAAAAAAGTTACCGTGGTGCCCATCCTGCGCGCCGGCATCGGCATGCTGGACGGCGTGCTGAGCCTGATTCCGGGCGCCAAGGTCAGCGTCGTGGGCGTGGCCCGCAACGAAGAGACGCTGGAAGCCCACACGTATCTGGAACGCCTGGTCGGCGAACTGGACCAGCGCCTGGCGCTGATCGTTGACCCCATGCTGGCGACGGGCGGCTCGATGGTCGCCGCCATCGACCTGCTCAAGCGCGCCGGCTGCAAGGAAATCCGCGCGCTGGTGCTGGTGGCCGCGCCGGTGGGCATCGACGCCGTGCTGGCCAAGCACCCGGACGTGCACATCTACACCGCGTCCATCGACAACGGTCTGAACGAGCACGGCTACATCATGCCGGGCCTGGGCGACGCCGGCGACCGCATCTTCGGCACGCAGCAAAAGGGCTAAGAAACGCGTTTCGGCCGGTTTTCAGGCCGTAACCGCCGGCCGGCCCAGATGCTGGCCGAACCAATGCAACTGCGGCGCCAGGCCGGCGACCTCGCCCACGATCAGCAGGGCGGGGGACCGGACGGCATGTTCCCGGGCCAGTTCCGGCAGTTGCGCCAGCGGACCCGACACCACGCGCTGTTCGGGCCGGCTGCCGTTTTCGATGAGTGCAAACGGCGTCTCGGGTGAACGGCCATGGCGCAGCAGGCGCTGCGTCAGCAACTCAAGCTGGCCCACGCCCATGTAGAACGCCAACGTCTGCTTTTCGCGGGCCAGCGCGGGCCAATCCAGATTGTCTTCGTCTTCACGGCAATGCGCGGTGATGAGGCGCACGGATTGGGCGTGCTCGCGGTGCGTCAGCGGAATGCCGGCATAGGCCGCACAGGCCAGCGCCGCCGTGATGCCCGGCACGACTTCATACCGCACGCCGTGCGCGCGCAGATATTCCAGTTCCTCGCCGCCACGGCCAAAAATGAACGCGTCGCCACCCTTTAGCCGCACCACGCGGCGGCCGGCGTGCGCGTGTTCGACCAGCAGCGCATGGATGCGCGCCTGCGTCGCGTGATGGTTTTCGCCAGGCAGCTTGCCCACCGGCACGCGTTCGGCGTCGCGCCGGGCGAGCGACATGACCTCGTCGCTGACCAGGCGGTCGTAGAGGATGACGTCGGCCTCGTTCAGGGCGCGCAGGGCCTTGAGCGTCAAAAGGCCGGGGTCGCCGGGGCCTGCGCCGACCAGCACTACGCTGCCCTCGGCGGGCGCAAGCGGCGAGGTCAGCGCATCGGCCAGCGCGGTCTCGGCCTGCGCCGGCTGCTGCTGGCGCAGGAAGCCCGCCACCGGGCCGTCCAGCAACCAATCGTAGAAGCGGCGGCGCGCGCCCAGATCGGGGTGGCTGGCGCGGATGCGCTTGCGGTAGGTGGCGGCCAGGCCGGCAAGCTGGCCCAGCGTGTGATCGAACAGCGATTCGATGCGTTCGCGGATGCGGCGGGCCAGCACGGGGGCCACGCCCGACGACGAAATGGCGACGATGACCGGCGACCGGTCGACGATGGACGGCACCTGGAAGGACGACAGCTCGGGGTCGTCCACCACGTTGGTGAAAATGCGGCGCGCCGCGGCGGCCTGGGAGACTGCGGCGTTGACCGCGCGATCGTCGGTGGCGGCCACGACCAGCCACACGTCGTGCAGCCAAGCCGCGTCGAACGGCCCCGGCAGATGGCGAATACGGCCCTCGGCCGCAAGCGCTGCCAGCGCAGGCGTCAGTTCAGGTGCGCCGACGACCACATCGGCACAGGCCTCCAGCAGGGCGAGCGTCTTGCGTTCGGCGACCGCGCCGCCGCCAACAACGAGTACCAGCCGGTCTGTCAGATCGGCAAAAATCGGGAAAAGCTTCATGAATGCCAGCCTCGGGCGTACCCGGCTCAATGTGGGTCGATGATAGGGACGGGCTTTCATCCCCACAACTTTTGATTTCTTTAATTCATATAGCCATAACTTATTTGGCCGGGCGTCAGGCGCTGCCCAGCCATTGGCTCATTTCGACGACTTCGCGGGCGACGTCGCCCAGCCGCTTCTGGCTGTGCATGGCGCGTTCGCGCAGCAGCCGATGCGCGTCTTCCTCGGAAACGGCGCGCGTTTTCATCAGGATACCCTTGGCCTTCTCCACCCACTGCCGGTCCGCCAGGCGGAGCTGGGCCTCGCGCAGTTCCTCGCGGCGGGTCTTTTCCACGGCGAAACGCTCGATCGCCACGGTCAGCAGCGGTTCGATGCGGGCGGCCGGCACGTCGCCGACCACGTAGGCAGCCACGCCGGCGCGCAGGGCGGTGCGGATGGTCTCGCGGTTGCCGTTGTCGGTGAACATCACGACCGGGCGGTCGCTGTGCAAACTGGCGACACAGATGTTTTCCAGCGTGTCGCGGCCGGGGGCGTCGCTGTCGATCAGCACGACGTCGGCGGCGGACTGGGCGATGCTGGCGGCCAGGTCCGTACCCGGGGCCACTTCGGCCACGACGTGCACGCCCGCCGCGGCAAGCGTTTGCCGCAGCGACGCCGCGCGTCCTTCGCCATCGTTGAGCAGCATGACCTTCAGCATGAAACACCCCCTGTCTGTTTGCTGATGCAAGTTCCATGCCATCTGTTTCGCGCGTGGCGCGTGACCGGCGCGCACGGCGGCGGGGCGCGCTCCGCACAGCGATGGTGCGTTGCGGCATCGGCTTGCGCACCAACATGGCTCCGCCCCTGTTTCGCGGCGGCGCGGCGCGGGCCGCGTGGAAACCGCGCAGCGCCAGCGCCAGCGCGGCCCGCCGGGCAATTTGCATCGTCCGGGGCAAAACTGGCACAGCGATTGCTTCAGTGAAAACGGGGCGGCCAACGGCGGTCGCCCGACGCAACGCGCCGCGACACGCGGCCAGGGACAACGACGTTCCGCTGCGCCATCGGATGGAGATCCATGGCGCGCGGGACGTTTTTTTTTGCCGCCATTTATCCCGTCACCTCGCAAGGAACCAACGATGACGCCCATGACCCGCAGTCCCTCGACCGTCGCCGCGCCCGCCGACGTGACCGCCAACGCCAGCCGCCGCAAATGGCTTGGCGGAACGGCGCGCGCGGTGGCCGGCGCCGGCCTGCTTTCGCTGGTCGACCCGCTGGTGCGCGCCGGCGCTTGGGCGGCCGGGACCGATGCGCCGGAAAAGACCGAGGTCAAGATCGGCTTCATCCCGCTGACCGACTGCGCGTCGGTGGTGATGGCGTCGGTGCTGGGCATCGACAAGAAGTACGGGGTCAAGATCACGCCCTCGAAGGAAGCGTCGTGGGCCGCCGTGCGCGACAAGCTCATGAACGGCGAGCTGGACATGGCGCACGTGCTGTATGGCCTGGTCTACGGCGTGCACATGGGCATCGGCGGACCGAAGAAGGACATGGCGGTGCTGATGAGCCTGAACCAGAACGGCCAAGCCATCACGCTTTCGAACAAGCTGCTGGAAGCCGGGGCGCGCGACGGCGAGTCGCTCGCGAAACTGATGGCCGCGGACAAACGTGAGTACACCTTCGCGCAGACCTTTCCCACCGGGACTCACGCGATGTGGCTGTATTACTGGCTGGCCGCGCATGGCATCAATCCCATGAAGGACGCCAAGGTGATCACCGTGCCGCCGCCGCAGATGGTGGCGAACATGCGCGTGGGCAACATGGATGGCTACTGCGTGGGCGAGCCCTGGGGCGCGCGCGCCATCATGGACAAGATCGGCTTCACCACCGTGACGTCGCAAGGCATCTGGACCGATCACCCCGAAAAGGTCCTGGGCGCCAGCGCAGACTTCGTGAACCGCAATCCCAATACCGCGCGCGCGGTCACCGCCGCGATCCTGGAAGCCGGCAAGTGGATCGACGCCTCGCCCGAGAACCGCCGCAAGACGGCCGAGACCATCGCCGCCAAGTCCTACGTCAACACCGACGCGGGCGTCATCGTGGACCGCATGTTGGGGCAGTACGAGGATGGCTTGGGCAAGAAGTGGTCGGACGCGCACGCCATGCGCTTCTACGCGGACGGCGCGGCAAATTTTCCGTACCTGAGCGACGGCATGTGGTTCCTGACGCAGCACAAGCGCTGGGGCTTGCTGAAGGAGCACCCGGACTACCTGGGTATCGCCACGCAGATCAATCGCGTCGACGTCTACAAGCAGGCCGCGCAGGCCGCGGGTGTCGCGCTGCCCGCCAGCGAAACGCGCACGTCCAAGCTGATCGACGATGTGGTCTGGGACGGCAGCAATCCCGCGGCGTATGCCGACGGTTTCAAGGTCAAGGCCTGACGGCCGCCACGAAAGGGGACTCGCAATGTCTACCGTAACGATGACAGGCCGCGGCGACGCATTCGCCGCCTTGTGGCGGGAACGCCTGGAAGCCGCGTTGAAGGCGGTCGTGGGGCCGGTCGCCGGCTTTGCGCTCTTCGTGTTGGTCTGGCAGGTGGTGGCGATGCGCATACCGGAGATCCCGACGCCCGGCGTCACCTGGCATGCTGCCGTCGATCTGTTCTCGGACCCGTTCTACGACAACGGCCCGAACGACAAGGGCATCGGCTGGAACCTGCTGGCCTCGCTGGAACGCGTGGCAGTGGGATTCGGTCTGGCGGCGCTGGTCGGCATCCCCGTGGGCTTTGCAATTGGCCGCTATGCCGCCGTGCGAGCCATGTTCTCGCCGATCGTCAGCCTATTGCGGCCGGTGTCGCCGCTGGCGTGGCTGCCGCTGGGGTTGCTGCTGTTCAAGGCGGCCAATCCCGCTGCGATCTGGGCCATCTTCATCTGTTCGATCTGGCCGATGATCATCAACACCGCCGTGGGCGTGTCGCGCGTGCCGCAGGACTACCTGAACGTGGCGCGCGTGTTGAACCTGTCGGAATGGAAGGTCACGACCAAGGTGCTGCTGCCCGCGGTGCTGCCCTACATGCTGACCGGCGTGCGGCTGTCGATCGGCACGGCTTGGCTGGTGATCGTGGCCGCTGAGATGCTAACGGGCGGCACGGGCATCGGCTTCTGGCTGTGGGACGAATGGAACAACCTGAAGGTCGAGCACATCGTCATCGCCATTTTCGTGATCGGCATCGTGGGGCTGCTGCTGGAAACCCTGCTGGTCGCGCTGGCCCGCCGTTTCACCTATACCGAGGAATAGCGCCATGAAGAAATTCGTACGCATCGAACGCGTGGGACAGACCTTTGACACCCGCAAGGGCGCCTTCGTGGCGCTGCGCGACATCGACCTGACGGTCGAGCAGGGCGAGTTCATCACGCTGATCGGCCATTCGGGCTGCGGCAAGTCCACCTTGCTCAACCTGATCGCCGGGCTGACCCGGCCGACGAGCGGCGTGCTGCTGTGCGCCGAACGCGAGATCACCGGCCCGGGTCCCGACCGCGCGGTGGTGTTTCAGAACCACTCGCTGCTGCCGTGGCTGACGTGTTTTCAGAACGTGCACCTGGCGGTCGAGCGGGTGTTCGGCGCCACGGAAAAGCGCGCCCAGCTGGTCGAGCGCACGCGCGCCGCGCTGGATCTGGTGGGCTTGCTGCCCGCGCAGAACAAGCTGCCTCGCGAGATCTCCGGGGGCATGAAGCAACGCGTGGGCATCGCGCGCGCGCTGGCGATCGAGCCGGGCGTACTGCTGATGGACGAGCCGTTCGGCGCGCTGGATGCGCTGACCCGCGCGCACCTGCAGGACGAGCTGCTCAAGATCGTGGCCAAGACGCGCACGACCACCATCATGGTCACCCACGATGTGGACGAAGCCGTATTGCTGTCGGACCGCATCGTGATGCTGACCAACGGACCGGCCGCGACCATCGGAGAGATCCTGCCCGTGCCGCTGCCGCGTCCGCGCGACCGCGTGCGGCTGGCCAATGATCCGACGTATCTGGCGTGCCGCGCGGGCGTGGTGGATTTTCTGCATCGCCGCCACGGCAATCCCGAGCGCTCGCAGGCCGCGGCGCAGGCAAATGCGGCGCTGTCGGTCGTGCCTGCGCCGCTGGAGCAGGCAGCGACGACGGCACGCGCCGCCGCGTAGGAGTGTCGTCATGCAAGCCAGGCAGAAGCTCGTCGTGGTCGGCAACGGGATGGCCGGCATTCGCACCGTGGAAGAGCTGCTCAAGCTCGCGCCGGATCTCTACGACATCACGGTGTTCGGGGCCGAGCCACACACCAACTACAACCGCATCCTCCTGTCGCCGGTGCTGACCGGCGAGCGCACGCTGCAGGACATCGTGCTGAACGACGAGGACTGGTATGCGCGCCATGGCATCCGGCTGCTGCGCGGCCGCAAGGTGACGGACATCGACCGCGCGCGGCGCATGGTGGTGGCCGCCGACGGCACGCGCACGCCGTACGACAGGCTGCTGCTTGCAACCGGGTCAAACCCGTTCATCCTGCCGGTGCCGGGCCACGACCTGGAAGGCGTGGTGGCGTTTCGCGACATCGGCGACGTCAACCGGATGATCGATGCCGCCTCGCGCTACCGGCACGCGGTGGTGATCGGCGGCGGATTGCTGGGCCTGGAGGCCGCCAACGGCCTGGCGGCGCGCGGCATGACCGTGTCGGTGGTGCACCTGGGCGCGGCGCTGCTGGACCGCCAACTGGACGGCGAGGCCGCCGCACTGCTGCGCGAAAGTCTGGAAGCACGGGGATTGACGTTCTTGCTCCAGCGTCAGACCGAGTCGATCCTGGGGGGCGCGGACGGGCGTGTGCGCGCGGTGCGCTTTGCGGACGGGACGGAAATCCCCGCGGACCTCGTTGTGATGGCAGCCGGCGTGCGGCCGAACACCGAGCTGGCGCAACGCTGCGGATTGCACGTGGACCGAGGTGTGGTGGTGAGCGACACGTTGCAGACGTTCGACCCGCGCATCTATGCGGTGGGGGAATGCGTCAGCCACCGCGGCACGGCCTATGGCCTGATCGCGCCGCTGTTCGAGCAGGCCAAGGTTGCAGCCAACCATCTTGCCCTGCATGGGATCGGCCGCTACGAGGGCAGCGTCACGTCGACCAAGCTCAAGGTGACAGGCATCGACCTCTTCTCCGCGGGCGACTTCGCGGGCAGCGCGCAGACCGAAACCATCACGTTGGCCGACATGCCGGGCGGCATCTACAAAAAATTGGTGATCCAGGGCGACCGCCTGGTGGGCGCGTGCCTGTACGGCGACACGGCAGATAGCGCGTGGTACATGCGGCTGATCCGCGAAGGCGCGGGCATCGGCGCGCTGCGCGATCGGCTCATGCTGGGCGAAGCGGCGGGGGAGTAGGAAATGGACATGCCGATGGCGCGCCGGATTGAAATCATTACCGACGTGGCGCGGGAGGTCGCGTCGGTCTGCTGTTATTGCGGCACGGGCTGCGGCGTGCGCGTGCAGGTGCGCGGCGGCGCGGTTGCCGGCGTGCGCGGCGACGACGCGCATCCAGCCAATCAAGGGCGCCTGTGCAGCAAGGGGCTGGCGCTTGCCGACACGGTGCGGCGCGACGGCGCGCGCGTGCTGTCGGCGCAATGGCGCGAAACGCGCGGGCAACCTTTGCGGGATATCGCGCTGCCGCACGCGCTGGATATCGCCGCGGAGCGGCTGGCCGACGCGATCACGCGGCACGGCCCGGATACAGTGGGCTTCTATCTGTCGGGCCAGTTGCTGACCGAAGACTACGCCGTCTTCAACAAGCTGGCGCGTGCGCTGGCGGGCACCAACAACATCGACACCAATTCCCGCTTGTGCATGTCGAGCGCCGTCTCGGGCTACAAGCGCACGCTGGGCGCGGATGCGCCGCCCGCCTGCTACGACGACCTGGAATTGGCCGACACCGTGCTGATTGCCGGCTCCAACATGGCCTATGCGCACCCCGTGCTGTTTCGCCGGCTGGAAGCTGCGCGGGCCAGCCGGCCGCACATGAAGGTGATCGTGGCCGATCCGCGGCGCACCGACACTGCCGCGTTTGCCGACTTGCACCTGCCGATCACGCCGGGGTCGGACGTGGCGCTGTTCAACGCCATGCTGCATGTGATGCTGCGCGAGGGCTTGGTCGACGAGGCCTACATCGCGCGCCATACCGAGGGCTTCGAGACGCTGCGCGCGCGCGTGCAGACGTGTACGCCCGAGGCGGCGCAGCGCCTCTGCGGCGTGCCCGCTCGGGACATCGTTCAGGCGGCGCGCTGGTTCGGCCAGGCGCAGGCGGCGCTGTCGCTGTACACGATGGGCTTGAACCAGTCGGTGGCGGGCACCGACAAGAATGCGGCGCTGATTCACCTGCATCTGGCCACCGGCCAGATCGGGCGCCCCGGCGCCGGGCCGTTTTCGCTGACCGGCCAGCCCAATGCCATGGGCGGGCGCGAAGCGGGTGGCATGGCGACCCTGCTGCCGGGCCATCGCGATCCCGCGTCAGCCACGGACCGCGCCGAGGTCGCGCGGCTGTGGGGGGTGGAGAGCCTGCCCGACGCGCCGGGCGCGCCGGCGCTCGACATGTTCGACGCGGTGCTCGACGGGCGCATCAAGGTGCTGTGGATCGCGGCGACCAATCCGGCGCAGTCGCTGCCGGATCAGGCGCGCGTGCGGGCCGCGCTGGCCCGCGCCGAGTTCGTCATCGTGCAGGAAGCCTTTGCCGGCACCGAGACGCTGGCCCATGCCGACCTGGTGCTGCCGGCGGCGACCTGGCCCGAGAAGTCCGGCACAGTGACCAATTCGGAGCGGCGCATCAGCCGGGTCCACGCCGCCATCGCGCCGCCCGGTGATGCGCAGCCCGACTGGCGGCTGGCGCAGGCGGTCGCCCAGCGGCTTGCGGCGCGTATCGCACCGGCCAAGGCGGCGCTGTTTGCCTATGGCGACGAAAGCGAGGTTTTTGCCGAGCACGCCCGCATGACCGCCGGCCGCGACCTGGACTACAGCGCGCTGGATTACGCCGTGCTGGCGCAGCACGGACCGCAGCAGTGGCCGTACCGGGCGGGGCAGGGCATCGCGCGCCTATATGCCGACGGCGTGTTTCCCACCGCCAGCGGCCGCGCCCGCTTCTGCGACGTCGCATGGCGGCCGACCGCCGAAACCGTCTCCGACGACTTTCCGTTGCAACTCACGACTGGCCGGTTGCGCGATCACTGGCACACGATGGCGCGCACTTCGCTGGCTCGGGCGTTGACGCAGCATGTCGAGGAGCCGTGGGTGTCGCTGCATCCGGACGACATGCGCCGCCTGGACCTGGTGCCCGGCGCGCTGGCGAGGCTGCAGTCGCGGCGCGGCGCGCTGGTGCTGCCGGCGCAGGCCGACGAGTCGCTGCGTCCCGGCCAGGCCTTCGTGCCGATGCACTGGGGCAGCGCCTTCATGGCCGGGTTGGGCGTGAACGCGCTGACCAATCCGGCCGCCGATCCGATATCGCGCCAGCCCGAGCTCAAGTTCAGCGCCGTGCGCGCCGAGCCGGCGGGCCTGGCATGGCAGGCAGCGGCATGGCGGCGGGGCGATGCCGCTGCGCTGCGGAACCGGCTGGCGCCATGGCTGCGCCGTTTCGACTATGCCGTCGTGCTGCCGGTTGGTGCGGGCGGCGTCCGGTTGCGGCTTGCCAGCCGCGACGCGCCGCAGGCCGCCGTGCTGCACGAACTGGCCGACGCCCTGGACCTGCGGCGTCCCGACGTGGCGTACGACGATCCGGCGCGCGGCCATTTGCGCCGGGTCAGCGCCGGGCAAGGCGAGCTGCGCGCCTTTTTGCTGACGGGCGATCTACGCGCGCAGGAGCCGCTGCTTGCGTGGGCCGCGGGGGGCGAGGCGCCCGCCAGCATCGCGGCGCTGCTGATGGGACGCGTCGCGGGCGCGGTGCGTTCGCGTACGGTGTGCGTCTGCAATGGCGTCAGCGAAGCGGCCATCCTGAAAGGCGTCGAAGGCGGCTGCGATCTGGCGGCGCTGAAGGACACGCTGGGCTGCGGCACCGGTTGCGGCTCATGTGTGCCGGAGATCCAGGCGCTGATGGCGCGCGCCCCAGCGGCGCCGGCGCTGGCGTGACGACACGTTCGGACATACGCCGGGCACGGCAACCGGTGTAGTATCAAGCCAGCTGTCCCCGAGGCGGGACGGCGCTTTCGGATTTCTGGAGTGGCTTGTGACGACGATGCGAAAAATGGCATCCCTGGTTTTTTCGGCCGGCGCGTTGGGCGTGGCCGCCTCGGCGCAGGCCGGCGTGTGCGATGCGCAGTTCATGCACGACGGCGGCGCCGTCCAGCTGACCGGCACGGGCAATCTGGCGCTGGGCGCGGATCTGACCTTCGCCGAAGTTACAAAAAGCAATGGCGACAACTGCCGCGCGCGCGTGCAGGGCGTTGCCCGATTCAGCTATGCGGGTCTGCCGCCCGGCAAGTCCAAGCTCGATTACCTGATGACCGTCAAAGGCGGCCAAGCCACGTTCCTGCGTTACGCCAGCGCCGGCGAAGCGCCCAAGCCTTCCGAGGGCCAGTTCGACCTGCGCATGCTGGGCCTCTTTGCCTACGATGGCAAGCTGGCTACGGGCCAGAAACTGCCCGGCTCGTCGTTCCGCCTGAAGATCGGCAAAGAAGCGCCGGTGGGCGGCCAGCCCAGCACTACCGTACGCATCGGCGAGAAGACGGTCGGCCAGAAAACCGCGCTGGATACCGCGCTGGGCAAGCAGTCCTGCCACCCGATCACCTACACGCGCAATTCAGACCCCACGATGGCCACGTTCCAGGGCCTGACCATTCCCATCCCCGGCATGAACTCGACGGTTACCGATTGGTATTGCCCCGCCGTGAATCTGGTGATGAAGCAGGACATCGACCAAGGCGGCGTGAAATCCGCCGTTGAGATTACGCAGATCAAGTAGCACCCGGTAGCAAGCGGGCGATTGCGCCCGCATGGCGGCTGGTATCATCGTTTTCGTCATGGACACACAACAGGAGCTCAAAAAATGGCAACGAGAAAATCCGAAGACGTCGCAAAAGAAAAACTCATCGACAGTGTCAAGACCAGCCTGAACGACGCCGAAAGCCTGCTGCGCGAAGCCGCCAGCAGCACCGGCGACAAGGCCAACGAACTGCGCGACCGCGCCCTGACGTCGCTGCGGCGCACGCGCGAGGCCCTGTACGAAGCGCAGGACGCCGTCCTCGAGCGTGGCCGCAAGGCCGCCCGTGCGACGGATGACTATGTGCACGACAATCCCTGGCAAGCCATCGGGGTGGCAGGCGTGACCGGCCTGCTGCTCGGCTTGCTGATCAGCCGCCGCTGACAGGGCAGGGCGTCCGGGCGGCAGGCGCGGCTTGATGCCGCTGCCTGCCGCCCGGCGTTCTTTCAGCCATGGGTCTACGAAAAACTGTTTTCGGTGTTGCCTCCAGCCTGGTCGGGCTGATGCGCACGCGGTTGGAGCTGCTGGCTCTGGAAGCCGCGGACGAAAAGGCGCGCCTGCTCAAGCTGCTGGGCCTGGCATTTGCGGCCCTGCTATTTTTGACGCTGGCGGTGCTGGTGGCCACCATCACCATCGCCGTGGCGTTCTGGCCCACGGAAGACCGCTACCTGGCCCTCGGGCTGCTGGCGGCTTTCTATGGTGTTGCCGGCGTGGTGCTGCTGCTCGTGGTGCGCCATGGGCTGGTGTACGGACCGGCGCCGTTCTCGGCCACGCTCGAAGAGCTGGGCCGCGATGCGGAATTGCTGGATCGCGTGCGCGATGCGCAAGCCGATGACGACACCGCGGTCCGCCGACGCGAGGGGTTCTGAGCCATGCACAAACGATCTCCCACCGTCGACCGCGCCGTGCGCATCGAACTGCTGCGCGCCCGCGCCGCGATCGAGCGCGAATCGCTGGCGCAGAATATCGTGTCGGCCGGGCGCAGGCTTGAACCCAGCGCGCTCATCCGCGGCATGCTGCCGGGTCTTGCGTCGGGCGGCGCGTCCCGCTGGGCCTTGCAGGCCATCACGCTGGCGCGGCGCTATCCCATCATCAGTTCGTCGCTGTCCGCCATGTTCATGCGCGGCGGCAAGCGCGGCAAGCTTCTGAAGCTCGCCGGCGGCGCCTTCGTGGGCTGGCAGCTCTTGAAGGTCTGGCGCGGCATGCGCCAGGACGACGACCGGGAACGCGACTGACGCCAACCGTAATAACAAAGCCCCGTTTCCGGGGCTTTGTTATTTGGGCAAAGAGGCCAATGGCTACAGGCCCAACTGCCCCCACATATCGTCCACGCGTTTCTTCACGTCGGCGTCCATCGTGATGGGCGTACCCCATTCACGATTCGTTTCGCCCGGCCACTTGTTGGTGGCGTCCAGTCCCATCTTGCCGCCCAGGCCGGACACCGGCGAGGCGAAATCCAGGTAGTCGATCGGGGTGTTTTCGACCAGCAGCGTGTCGCGCACCGGGTCCATGCGGGTGGTCATCGCCCAGACCACTTCCTTCCAGTCGCGCGGATTGATGTCCTCGTCCACGACCACGATGAACTTGGTGTACATGAACTGGCGCAGAATGCTCCACAGGCCGAACATGACACGCTTGGCGTGGCCCGCGTACTGCTTGCGGATCGACACCACAGCCAGGCGGTAGCTGCAGCCTTCGGGCGGCAGGTAGAAATCCACGATCTCCGGCAACTGGCGGCGCAGCAGCGGCACGAAGACCTCGTTTAGCGCCACGCCCAGCACGGCGGGCTCGTCGGGCGGCTTGCCGGTGTAAGTGGAGTGATAGATGGGGTTGCGGCGCATCGTGATGCGCTCGACCGTGAAGACCGGGAACCAGTCCTTCTCGTTGTAGTAACCGGTGTGGTCGCCGTACGGGCCTTCCAGCGCCATTTCGTAGCCGGTGTCGGGCGGCGGATTGACGCCTTCGGGCACCACGGGCTTGATGGCGCGCGGGTCAGATGACGGCAGCAGATGGCCTTCCAGCACGATCTCGGCCCAGGCCGGCACGGACAGGTTGCTGCCCAGCGCCTGCGCGACCTCGGTGCGCGAGCCGCGCAGCAGACCCGCAAACTGGTATTCGGACAGGCTGTCCGGCACCGGGGTGACGGCGCCCAGCGTGGTGGCCGGATCGGCGCCCAGCGCCACGGCGATGGGGAAGGGCGTGCCCGGGTTGGCGATCGCGTGGTCGCGGAAATCGAGTGCGCCGCCGCGGTGCGACAGCCACCGCATGATGAGCTTGTTCGGTCCCAGCAATTGCTGGCGGTAGATGCCCAGGTTCTGGCGCTTGGCGTTGGGCCCGCGCGTGATGACCAGGCCCCAGGTCAAAAGCGGCGCCACGTCGCCCGGCCAGCAGGTCTGGATGGGCAGCCGGTTCAGGTCCACGTCGTTGCCTTCCCAGACGATTTCCTGGCAGGCGGGGCTTTTGACGTTCTTGGGGCTCATGTCCCACAGCGCCGACTTCAGCATCGACACCTTGGCCAGCGCGTCGCGCAGGCCCTTGGGCGCTTCGGGCTCGCGCAGCGAGGCCAGCAGTTCGCCGATGTCGCGCAGCGCGCTGACGTTGTCGGCGCCCATGCCGCGCGCCACGCGGGCAGGCGTGCCGAACAGATTGGCCAGCACCGGCATCTGCGCGGGCTGGCCATTGTGGCGGGCGTTTTCGAACAGCAGGGCGGGGCCTTCGGCCCGCAGCACGCGGTCGGAAATCTCCGTCATTTCAAGCTGCGTCGACACCGGCGCGGCAATGCGTTTGAGCTCGCCCATGCGTTCAAGTTGGGCGATGAAGTCTCTAAGGTCGCGGTATTTCACTACAGATCCCAGCGATTTGGTTACATTTCAGGTTCAAAGAGAGGTTAACATTGACTCCCTCTTTTTCACGCAGGAGGTTTTATGCCCGATGCGTCAGTGGCCAGCCTGTTCAGGAACATGGCCCAAGGAGTGCACCAATATCTTGCCGAATCCCTGCGCATTTGCTCTGTCTATCTGGGCATCGCGGTCATTGTGACGGTAAGCATGGGATTCGCCCTGCCTGGTTTGCGCGACCAGGCATTGCAAGTGCACAAAGCCTTGTTGACCGCCCTTGCGCCTTCATCCATGCAGGCCAGCTCCGAATCCGAAGCCGGCTCCGAACTGGGTGCCGACACGTCGTCGGCAATTGCCATGGCCGTACCCACCACACCCGCCAGCAACGCCACCGGCATGCTGGGTCCGGCCCGTGTTGCGCCGCCCGCGCCCAAGAAGACCGCTTCGGCGGCCACCGGACCGCAGGCCGAAGCACTGCGCAACTATATCTCGCGCAAGTACAAGGTTGCCTATGACGCGACCGGTCCGCTGCTGAACACCGTGTACAAGGTCAGCCGCGAAAAGCAGCTTGATCCCTTGCTGGTCCTGGCCGTGATCGCCATCGAATCGCGCTACAACCCGCTGGCCGAAAGCCATGTGGGCGCGCAGGGCCTGATGCAGGTCATGACCAGCGTGCATCAGGACAAGTTTGACGCGGTTGGCAAGAACCCGCTGGACCCCGCCGCCAACATCGGCGTGGGCGCCACGATCCTGCGCGACTGCATCAACCGCCGCGGTTCCGTGGACGGCGGCCTGGCGTGTTACGTCGGGTCCACCGGGCCGGACGACAACGGCTACGGCGCGAAGGTGCAGGCGGAACGCCGGCGCCTGGCGCTGGCATCGGGCATCGCGCTGGCGCGCGATTGATCCCTGTCCCCCTTTGCCAACAGGCGCGCTCCGCAAGGGCGCGCCTTTTCATTGGGTCAGCGTTGCAGCAGCACGCCCATCCGGGCCACCGCCTCTTCCAGGCGATCCAGGCCCGTGGCATACGAAAACCGCATCGTGTGCGCCGCATGCGCGGGTCCGAAGTCCAGGCCCGGCACGGCGGCCACGCCGGCTTCCAGCAACAGGCGCTGCGAGAACGCGGCGCTGTCCATGCCCAGGTTGCTGATATCGGCATAGATATAGAAGGCGCCGTCCGGCTTGACCGGCACGTCGATGCCCAGGCGCTCGAATTCCGGCAGCAGGTAGTCGCGGCGCTGCTTGAAGGCCTCGCGGCGGTGTTCGAAGATCTTCAGCGCGGCGGGCGTGAAGCAGGCCAGCGCGGCGTGCTGGGCCAGCGTGGGCGCGCAGATCGCCAGGCTGGAGGCGATCTTTTCCACCGGCGCGACCATGTCGTCGGGCACGATCATCCAGCCCAGGCGCCAGCCCGTCATGTGGAAGTACTTGGAAAAGCTGTTGATGACGATGACATCGTCGTCCAACGTCAGTGCCGAGCGCGGCTGGCCGTCATAGGACAGCCCCAGGTAGATTTCGTCGACGATGGCAAAGCCTTCGCGTGCACGGACCTGCGCCAGCAGCTCGGTCAGCTCGCCGTGGGCGATGGACGTGCCGGTGGGATTGCTGGGCGAAGCCACCATCACGCCCTGCGTGGCGGGCGTCCAGTGCCGCGCGACGTCGTCGGCGGACAACTGGAAGCGCTTTGCCGCCGAGCTGGGAATCAGGCGCGGCACGCCGCCGGCGGCCAGCACGAAATTGCTGTTGGCGGGATAGGACGGATCGGGCATCAGCACTTCGCCGCCGGTGTTCACCAGCGCCGCGCAGGCCAGCGTCAGGGCGCCCGAGGCGCCTGCGGTCACAATGACGCGGCGCGGGTCGATGGCGGCGCCGAACTGGTCACGGTAGAACTGCGCGATGGCTTCGCGCAGCGGGGCGATGCCCGCGCCCGGGCTATAGCCGCTGAGGCCGGCGCGCGCGGCGCGGTCCAGCGCTTCCACCACCTGAGGGGGCGCGGTAAAGTCCGGTTCGCCGATGCCCAGGCTGATAATGTCTCGTCCGGCCGCCTGCAGCGCCTGCGCCTGCTTGAACAGTTCCATCACCTGGAACGTCAGGAAATCGTGAGTGCGGGTAGCGAGGCGGGGCATCGGAATCTCGAAAGCGTCATCTAGCAAAAAAGGAATTGTAGTCATGCAGCCATCCCGGCGCGCCTTTCTCATGGGCCGGCGGCCTGTCCAGACGCCGTGGGCAGCCTTCGTGCAACGCCTGGCGCTGGTATGCCACGGCAAGGTCCGCGACCTGGGCGAGGGCGGGGCGGACGGCACGTGCGCCATTCTCACGCTCGCGTCCGAGGCCGACGTCGTCCAGGCGCGCAAGCTGTGCGCGGAATACCGCGTGACGCTGGAGCTGGAAGGGGCGGAGGGGCCCTTTGCGCCCTCCGCCCGACCGCGCCTGCGGGTGGATCCCGTGTTGTTGACCGAATTGACGCGCCTGGACGGCGACGTGCCGCAGTGGCGCGCGCAGCCGGGCGTGACGTTGGCCGAGCTGGCCCGCGCGGGGTTGCGGCAGTTCGCCGGGCTGCCGGGCGGCATGACGCTGGCCCAATGGGTGGCGGCCCCGGCGGCCTGGCCGGCGGGCCACTGCGCGGCCTCGGGCCTCGTTGCGGCCGACGTCCTGCTGGCCGATGGCGTAGAGGAGACGCTGGGCGCGTTCGGCGAAACCGACGTGCAGCCGCTGCGTTCAGCCACCGTGCAGCGCCTGGTGCCCGCGCTGTTCCAGTTGGCGTCCGGCGGCGATGCGTTCGCCACCAACGACGGCTATCACTGGCTGGGCCGCTACCGGCTGGACGCGCTCAAGCCCGTGGCGCCGGCCACCGTCAACCTCGCGCAATTGCTGCTGGGCCATGGCGGCACGCTGGCCTGGCTGCAGGGCGCGGTGCTGATCGACGTGCCGCCCGGCGACGCCCGCCAGGCCGAAGGCGGGGCCGGGCCCACCCCGGCCACCCCGGGATTGGCGACCGTGCGGCTGGACGGACGTGTCAAAACCAATTTCGACCCCGATGGCTGCTTCCCCGAAATCGAATGGCCCGAAGTCTGACAATCGTTCAGCTTGCTGTAAGATTTCGGCGCTCGACCTCAAGAAAGACGCAGGTCCGCGTATCGCGCGGCCTGTCATGGGAATAGAATTCCTCCCTCTTTCGTGTCACACACTCTAGCCAGTAGCCGACCTATGGATGCCAACCTTCGCAAAGCCGCCCTTGAATATCACGAGCACGGGCGCCCCGGCAAAATCTCGGTCACGCCGACCAAGCAACTGACGAACCAGCGCGACCTGGCGCTGGCGTACTCGCCCGGGGTGGCGGCGGCCTGTGAGGAAATCGTGGCGGATCCCGCCAACGTGTTCCGTTACACGGCCCGCGGCAATCTGGTGGGCGTCATCACCAACGGCACCGCGGTGCTGGGCCTGGGCAACATCGGCGCGCTGGCCTCCAAGCCGGTCATGGAAGGCAAGGCGGTGCTGTTCAAGAAGTTCGCCGGGCTGGACGTCTTTGACATCGAAATCAACGAGACCGACCCGGACAAACTGGTCGAGATCATCGCCGGCCTGGAAGCCACCCATGAGCAACGAGTATGTGATGNGCCTCCAAGCCGGTCATGGAAGGCAAGGCGGTGCTGTTCAAGAAGTTCGCCGGGCTGGACGTCTTTGACATCGAAATCAACGAGACCGACCCGGACAAACTGGTCGAGATCATCGCCGGCCTGGAAGCCACTTTCGGCGGCATCAACCTTGAAGACATCAAGGCCCCGGAATGCTTCACCGTCGAGCGCAAGCTGCGCGAACGCATGAAGATCCCGGTCTTTCACGACGACCAGCACGGCACGGCGATCTGTGTGTCGGCGGCCTTCATCAACGGCCTGAAGGTCGTGGGCAAGGACATCAAACAGGTCAAGGTCGTCACGTCCGGCGCGGGCGCTGCGGCGCTGGCTTGCCTGGACCTGATGGTCGATCTGGGCCTGCCGCTGGAAAACATCTGGGTGACCGACATCGAGGGCGTGGTCTACGAAGGCCGCACCACGCTGATGGACCCGGACAAGGCGCGCTTTGCGCAAAAGACCGACGCCCGCAAGCTGGCCGAGAGATCGGAAGAGCGT
>NZ_LMGO01000010.1:0-326 GCF_001427425.1 Achromobacter sp. Root565 | reverse complement strand
GTGATGGCCACGGGCCGTTCGGACTATCCGAACCAGGTCAACAACGTGCTGTGCTTCCCGTACATCTTCCGCGGCGCGCTGGACGTGGGCGCCACGACCATCACGCGCGAAATGGAAAAGGCGGCGGTGTACGCCATTGCCGAACTGGCCGAGGAAGAGCAGAACGAAGTCGTGGCCGCCGCCTATGGCACGTTCGATATTTCGTTTGGTCCCGAATACCTGATCCCAAAGCCGTTCGATCCGCGCCTCATCGTGCGCATCGCGCCGGCCGTGGCCAAGGCTGCAATGGAAGGTGGCGTCGCCACGCGTCCGCTGGCGGACCTGGA
>NZ_LMGO01000009.1:1033-153962 GCF_001427425.1 Achromobacter sp. Root565 | reverse complement strand
TCGCGCCGATGATAGTGGACGGACGTCTGTGAAAGTAGGTCATCGTCAGGCTTTTATTGCTCAAAACCCCGCAGGTATCCCCTGCGGGGTTTTGTCTTTGTGGCGGTGCGCACAAGCTGATACCGTCTGGATATCGTTCGAATAAAGAAACCCCTCGCGGCTGGCGCCGCGAGGGGTTTTTGTTTTGTTGGTGAGATATAAGCGCGCGCTGCGCCGGATTATCGGTGCAGCGTGTTCGTTAGAGTGGGCCGCGGGATAGACCAACGTATTCCTGGCGGTCAATGCCATGGCGTTGGAGCTTGTCGTAGAACGTCTTGCGGGGAATGCCTAGGGTGTCGAGGGTGGCCTTGATGTCGCCGCGGTGGGCAGTGAGGGCATCGCGGATGATTTGAGCTTCGACCTGTTCCATGCGTTCGGGGAGGCTGAGCGAGCCGGCTTGCGCTGGGGTGGGTTCGGGTGCAGTGCCGTTGAGGACGCCGAGCACGAAGCGTTCTGCGAAGTGCGCGAGTTCGCGCACGTTGCCTGGCCAATCGTGCGTCATGAGGTGTTGGCGGATCGAGGCGGGCATGTCGGGGATGTCGCGCTGGAAGCGGCGCGAGGCGTGGCCGAGGTAGTGGGCGAAGAGCAGCGGGATGTCTTCGCGGCGTTCCCGCAGGGGGGGGAGGCGGATCGTGACGACGTTCAGGCGGTAGAACAGATCTTCGCGAAACTTGGCGCGGATGGCGGGGCTGCCCAAATCTTCTTTGGTGGCCGCGACAACGCGTAGGTCGAGGTTGCGGACTTCGTTGCTGCCGAGCGGGGTTATCTGGCGTGATTCAAGCACGCGCAGCAGCTTGACCTGGACGGCGAGCGGCATGCTTTCGATCTCGTCGAGGAACAGTGTGCCGCCGCTGGCATGTTCGATGCGGCCGATGCGTTTCTTTTGTGCACCGGTGAAAGCGCCCGGTTCGTGGCCAAAGAGTTCGCTTTCAATGACGCTTTCCGGGAGGGCGCCGCAATTGATGGCGACCAGCGCGCGGTGCCGGCGGCGGCTTAGCCGGTGCAGCGCGGTGGCCACAACTTCCTTGCCGGTGCCGGTTTCGCCTTCGACGAGCACATCGACATCCGCGTCCGCAATGTGGCGCAAGGTTTGCTTGATGCGCTGCATGGCGGGTGTCGTGCCGATAAACGGCACTTCGTCGGCGTCGACGGTGAATGCGGCTTCTCGGAGACGGCGGTTTTCGAGGACCAGGCGCCGCATTTCGGCGGCGTGGCTGATGGCGGCGACCAGGCGGTCGGCGGGATAGGGCTTGGACAGGAAGTCGTACGCGCCTTCCCGCATGCACTGAACCGCGGTGGCGATGTCGCCGTGGCCGGTGATCAGGATGACCGGGATATCAGGGTCGATGGCCCGCAGCCGTTGGAAGAGTTCGAGTCCGTCGATGTCCGGCATGCGGATATCGGTGACCACCACGCCGTCGAAGTTCCGGTCCAGGGCCGGCAGCGCAGCGCGGGCGCTGGCATGTGCCGCGACCGAGATACCGTGAAGCTTCAAGGTTTGCAGGGCGGCGCGGCGCAGTTCTTCGTCGTCGTCGATGAAGACGGCGTGGGGCGCGACAGGTCGCTGCACGCGATCGTCGGTCACGTCGGCGGTTTGTACGGCTGTTGCGGCCGCGGCGGCAGATGCTGACGATGCGGCCTTTGAGGACTTTGCGGCAGTTGCCGCGTCGGCATTGGAGAGCTGCGGATCAGGGGCGCGCGTCATGGTGAGTGCTCGGTGCGTGGGTTTGATCCGGCGCTTTGCGCAGGGTCAGGATGAACAAGGCGCCCGTGTCGGGCGCATGGGGAGACGACAAGCTGGCGTCATCGGGCCGGGCGGCGCGTAGTTCGCCGCCGAATTCGGCGACGATGTCGCGGCTGATGACGAGGCCCAGGCCCAGGCCATCCGGCTTGGTCGTGTGAAATGGCGTGAAGAGCCGAGCGCGGGCTTGGTCGGACAGGCCGGGGCCGTTGTCGTGAACCTGTACTTGCACGGTGTCGCCGAGGTCTTGCAGGGCGATAACTATCCGGCCGTTCCGTGCGCCTTCCAGCGCTTCGAGCCCGTTCTGCAATAGATTGACCAGCACCTGCTCAAGCCGGACGCGATTGGCTTGGACGCGGCAGTTCTGGTTGCGGGTCGGGCTTTGCAGTGTGACGCCTTGTCGGCGGGCGCGCGGGCCCACGAGCAGGATCGCCCCTTCCAAGGCTTCCATCAGATCGGTCGGGCCGACTGTTGCGCCCGCCTTGCGCGAAAAGGCGCGAAGTTCGCCGGTGATGTGCCCGATGCGGTCGGTCAGTGCCGCGATGGTGCTCAGGTTTTCCTGGACGGCGCCGTCGTCGCGGCGCCGCAGGAATTCGACGGCGTTGTCGGCGTAGGCGCGGATGGCGGCGACGGGTTGGTTGACCTCGTGTGCGACGCCCGCCGCGACCTGGCCGAGTAATGCCAGCTTGCTGGCCTGGACCAGTTCGTCCTTCATGGTGTGGAGTTGGGATTCAGCGCTTTGGCGTTCGTCCATCTCGTCGACAAGCTTGGCGTTCACGTCGCGCAGTTGCGCCGTGCGCTCGTCCACCAGCGCCGCGAGCTGTTGCTGGACGGCGGCCTGTTGCTCTGCGCGTTCCTGGTTGCGATGGCGGCGGTACAACACCACGCCGATCAGCGCGGCGAGCACGCTTTGCGTGAGCAAAGCGCCGAGTTGGGCGTTGGCGCTGGCCTGGTTCATGGCCGCCTGAACCGGCGACAACTGGTGCAGCGTCCAGCCGGGCGATTCGATGACCGGCAGGGTGGTGTGCAGCAACGGGGCGCCGGCGGCGGCGCGGGGCAACGCGTCGTCGGTGCGTATGAGTTGCCCGTTGCTTGTGGCCTGCAGCGGCGGTGTGACCGGAAGGGGCTGGAATTTGGCGTCGCCAAATTGCAGGCTGGTGCGCAGCGTCTCGGCCAGCGCGGGCGAAAGCGGCGCCAGCACCCTGAAACGCCAGTCTGGAATATTACCGAGCAGCACGACGCCGTGTTCATCGGTCACGAAGATGACGGCATTTGCCTGCCGCCAGTCGGCCTCCAGGTCCCGGAAGTCGACTTTCAGGACCACCACGCCGAGCATCGCGCCCTGCGCGTCGTCCACGCGCCGCGACAGGTAGAGCCCTGCTTCGTGGCTGACCGTGCCCAGCGCGAAGTGTTCGGCCGAGCCGTGCACGACCGACCCCTGGAAGTACGGACGGAATTCGTAGTCGACGCCGACGAAGGTGGCGGGTTCTCGCCAGTTGCTGGCCGCGATGGCCAGGCCCTTTTTGTCGAGCACGTAGATGGCGGAAGCGCCGACACCGCGACTGAGCGCCTCGAGCTTTTCGTCCAGGGCCTCGATCTGCCTCGAACTCGCGCCTTGAAGTGCGGCGCGCAGATCGACGTCCTGCGTCAGCACGAAGGGCAGCGCCCGGAATTTGTCGAGGTTGTTGCGCAGCAGCGCGGCGTTGATCTGGCCGGTACTGCGGGCCTGGAGGGCGGCCTCGCGCAGCGCGCCGTCGCGTGCCCATTGGGTGGCGGTGTGCAACGTGATGGCGACGATGCCGACTGCAAGCAGCGTCACGGCCACCCGCCACGGCCAGGACCAGGCGCGGGGGGAGGCAGGCGGGGAGAGAGGGGAAGAAGAAGAGCCGGTCATGGTGTGCGGTTTTCCGCACATTTTAGCGGGTTTCTGTGCGGAGTTTCGCCTTTCGATGCCGGCCGCAGAATCGCCAATATTCGAGGAAATTCAGCATTTTCAAGGGTTTATCTGGGGGAGTGGTTGGCCGGCCGACCTGGCATGGGTATTGCATATATACCGGCAAGCCGCGCGGCACATCCCCGCGGTGAAATCGGCTGGCGGCAGGAACGCATGGCCATAAAACAGATAACGCCCCGACGTCGCACGCGCCACGCTGCGCGGAGCAAGGGGCCTTGGTGGGGACAATCCCAATGATCGAAGTGGATCACAGCGCGCCCGCGCGCAAGCTCAAGTTCTATCAAATCCTGTATGTGCAGGTGATCTTCGCCATTGTGGTGGGCATTTTGCTCGGCGCATTCAAGCCCGAGCTCGGTCAGCAGATGCAACCGCTGGGCGACGCCTTCATCAAGCTGGTGAAGATGATCATTGCACCGGTCATTTTCCTGACCGTGGCAACCGGCATTGCCGCCATGAGCGACCTGAAGAAGGTTGGGCGCGTGGCTGGCAAGGCCATGCTGTATTTCCTGGTGTTCTCGACATTGGCGTTGGTCGTCGGCATGGTGGTCAGCCATATCGTGCAGCCTGGCGCCGGCATGCACATCGACCCGACCACGCTGGATCAGAAGGCGGTGTCCGGCTATGTCGCCAAAGCGCATGACTCGACGATCACCGGCTTCCTGATGAACGTGATTCCCACGACCATCTTCAGCCCGTTCGTGGGTGGCGACATTCTGCAGGTGCTGTTCGTGGCCGTGCTGTTCGGCATTTCGCTGGCCATGGTGGGCGAGCGCGGCAAGCTGATCCTGAATTTCATGACGGCGCTGGCGCAGCCCATTTTCAAGATGGTGGCGATCCTGATGAAGGCCGCACCCATCGGCGCCTTTGGCGCGATGGCGTTCACCATCGGCAAGTACGGCATCAAGTCGGTCGTGAACCTGGCGATGCTGGTGGGCACGTTCTACGCGACGTCGGTGCTGTTTGTCGTCGTCGTGCTGGGCCTGGTTGCCCGCTACAACGGTTTCTCGATCTTCAAGCTGGTCCGCTACATCCGCGAAGAACTGCTGCTGGTGCTGGGCACGAGCTCGTCGGAAGCCGCTCTGCCCACGCTGATGCAGAAGATGGAACGCGCGGGCTGCTCGAAGTCGGTGGTCGGTCTGGTGGTGCCCACTGGTTATTCGTTCAACCTGGACGGCACCAATATCTACATGACGATGGCTGCGCTGTTCATTGCGCAGGCCTGCGACATTCCGCTCTCGCTGGGCGACCAGATCCTGCTGCTGCTGGTGGCGATGCTGAGCTCGAAGGGCGCGGCCGGCGTGACCGGTGCGGGCTTCATCACGCTGGCGGCCACGCTGTCTGTGGTGCCTTCGGTGCCGGTCGCGGGCATGGCGCTGATCCTGGGTGTGGACCGCTTCATGTCCGAATGCCGCGCGCTGACCAACCTGGTGGGTAATGCGACCGCCACCGTGGTCGTCGCGCGCTGGGAAGGCGAGCTGGACCAGGAGCAACTGCATGCCACCCTGGACAGCGCGGGCACGCCTGCGGCGTCGCAGCCTCAGGTCGCCATCGGCGAACCCGTCCGTCAGAGCTGAACAACAGCGCCGCGCAGATAAAAAAATCCCCCGAAGCCTTGCGGCGCGGGGGATTTTTTCTTGCGGACCGAATCGGTGTCAGGGCACCTGAATGCCGGCCTCGCGGAGCAGGTTGGCGGTTTCGAACAGCGGCAGGCCCATGACGCCTGTGTAGCTGCCGGCGATGTGCGAGACGAATGTGCCCGCCAAGCCCTGGATGCCATACGCGCCCGCCTTGCCGAAGGGTTCGCCGCTGTCGCAATAGCGGCCGATTTCGTCTTCTTGCAAGGCGCGCATGCGGACTTGGGTGATGGAGACGGCTTCCAGCAGGCGGTCGCCGCTGCACAGCGCGACCGCGGTATGGACTTCATGCGTGGCGCCGGACAGCGCCCGCAGGATGCGGATGGCGTCGTCACGGTCCGCCGGTTTGCCCAGCACCTCGCCCGCCAGGATGACGGTGGTGTCGGCCGCGAGCAGGGGCAGTGCGGGCATGGCGTGCGCACGCATCCAGTCGCGGCCGCGCAGGGCCTTGTCGCGGGCGGTGCGCTGCACATAGTCAGCGGCGCTTTCGCCCGGATGCTGCGGTTCGTCCTCGCCGGGCGGGGACGGAACGAGCAGAACCTCGTGCGCCAGGCCGATCTGGTTCAGCAACTCGCGGCGGCGCGGGCTGGCGGAGGCGAGATACAGGCGCGGGGAAGAACGGGAGGGATTGGCGGTGTCGGTCATGCGTAGCAGGGCAGGCGCCGCCAGGCGGCGGTCACGCGCGGTGGTAGGGGTGGTTGGTCATGATGGCCCAGGCGCGGTAGAGCTGTTCGGCCAGGACCACGCGCACCATGGGATGAGGCAACGTGAGGGACGACAGGCGCAACTGGCCGCTGGCGGACGCCTTGAGCGCGGGATCCAGTCCGTCGGGGCCGCCGACGAGAAACGCGACATCCTGTCCGCCCGCGCGCCACTGTTCAAGCTTTTGCGACAGCGCCATGGTGGTGAGATCGCGGCCGCGTTCGTCCAGGGCAAGGCGCAGCGCATTGGCGGGCAGAGCCGCCTCGATGCGCTTGGCCTCGGCCGCCATCATCTGGGCCGGAGTTTTGCCGGTCGTGCGGGGCTCGGGCTTGATCTCGCGCAGTTCCAGCGCGCAGTCGGCCGGCAGGCGCTTGGCGTAGTCGTCCCAGGCAGTTTGCACCCAGTCCGGCATCCGCGTGCCCACCGCGACGACGATCAGCTTCACGGCGTGGTCAGTCTTCGAGGTCGTCGTAACCACTGCCGCTGTCGCTGGGGACAGGAGCGGGGCGGGTCGATTCGGGCAGGAGCTTCACGCGCACCGGCTTGCCGCCCCAGATTTCTTCGAGGTTGTAGTACTGCCGAATGGCCGGCTGCATGATGTGCACAACGACATCGCCGAGGTCGACGACGACCCATTCACCGGTGTCCTCGCCTTCGATGGTGATGCCGGTCAGCGACATGGCGCGGCCGCGATCGGCAACGCTGGATGCCAGCGCGCGGGTCTGGCGGTTGGAGGTGGCGCTTGCAATCACGACGCGATCGAAAAGGCTGGTCAGATGCGTGGTGCTGAAGACCTTGATGTCTTGCGCCTTGACGTCTTCGAGGGCGTCGATGACGGCGCGTTGGAGTTTCTGTATATCCATAGCTGCAAATATAACCCGCTCGATGGCAGCGGCGGCTGACCGGCGGCGCCGGGCGGGGAGGTTTATCGGTAGAGTTTGTGCGCCGCAATATATGCGGCGACGGATGCGTCGAGCAGTCCGT
This sequence comes from Achromobacter sp. Root565, assembly GCF_001427425.1. Classification (NCBI taxonomy): domain Bacteria; kingdom Pseudomonadati; phylum Pseudomonadota; class Betaproteobacteria; order Burkholderiales; family Alcaligenaceae; genus Achromobacter; species Achromobacter sp. Root565. The sequence goes on along the minus strand of NZ_LMGO01000009.1, from coordinate 146,908 downwards.
CGGTGGATTCGCCCTGCGCGAGGCGCTGGCGGATTTCGGAAGCCGACACCGGCATGGGCGGAAAAGGGAGTTCTTGCAGGGTGTGGCCTTGTTCCTGCAGCCATTGCGCCAGTTCCGCCGGTGCGCTGAGGGCCGTGCCGGGGCGGGTGGCCACGGCGAGGTCGACAAGGCTGGAAATGTCGCGCCAATTGCGCCAGGTGCAGAAATTGGCGAGCTGGTCGGCGCCCAGCAACCACACATAGCGCGCGTCCTGCGGGAGCGCGCGCAACGTGTCGATGGTGTAGGTGGCGCCGCCGCGCTCGATTTCAATGGGATTGACCGCCAGCCCCGGATGGCCGGCGATGGCCAGTTCCAGCATCGCGAGGCGATGCGCGGCGGTGGCGTTCAGTGCAGCGCGCTGCCAGGGGTTGGCGGCGGGGATGAGCTGCACCTGGGCCAAGCCAAGCGACTGCAAGGCATTCTGCGCCAGCGCGATGTGGGCGACGTGAACGGGGTCGAAGCTGCCGCCGAAAAGGCCGATGCGTTTCAAACCCAGTCCCGCGGCTTGAGGTAGGCGGCCAGCTCGGCTTCGGGCGTGCCGGCTTCAGGCTGCCAGTCGTAGCGCCATTGCGCGAGTGGCGGCATGGACAACAGGATTGATTCGGTGCGGCCCCCGGATTGCAGGCCGAACAGCGTGCCGCGGTCAAAGACCAAGTTGAATTCGACGTAGCGGCCGCGGCGGTAGGCCTGGAAGTCGCGCTCGCGCTCGGTGTAGGCGATGCCGCGGCGCTTGTCGACGATGGGCAGGTAGCTGTCCAGGAACGCGTCGCCGACTGAACGGGTGAGAGCGAAAGACGCGTCGAAGCCGGGCGCGTTCAGGTCGTCGAAGAAGACGCCGCCGATGCCGCGGGTTTCGTCGCGATGCTTGAGGAAGAAGTATTCGTCGCACCAGCGCTTGTAGCGCGGATAGTAATCGGGCCCGTGGGGCGCCAGCGCGTTTCGGCACACCGTGTGGAAGTGGCGGGCGTCTTCTTCGAAGGGGTAGTACGGCGTGAGGTCGATGCCGCCGCCGAACCAGAAGACGTCGGCCTCGTCGTGGCCGGGCCGCGCGGCCGCGACGAACATTCGCACGTTCATGTGCGTGGTGGGCACGTACGGATTGCGCGGATGCAGCACCATGGACACGCCCATGGCTTCCCATGAGCGGCCGGCGAGCTCCGGCCGATGCGCGCTGGCCGACGGGGGCAGCTTGGACCCCTGAACGTGGCTGAACAGCACGCCGGCGCGCTCGAAGAGCTGGCCGCCTTCGAGCAGACGCGACAGCCCGCCGCCGCCCTCCGGCCGCACCCATTCGTCGGTGCGGAAGGGGCCACCTTCGGCCGCTTCCAGCGCGCCCACGATGCGGGCTTGCAGGCCGGTGAGGTAGTCCCGGACAGCGGAGACGGGCAGAGCGGTCATGGGCGGTTCCGGTTACGCGTTGGACTTGGGCTTTTGCTGAGACGGCTTGAGCGCGCGCCAGCCGATGTCGGAGCGGTACTGCCGGCCATCGAAGTGGATGCGGTCGATGGCTTCGTAGACACGGTCGCGCGCCATCTTGACCGAATCGCCCAGTGCGGTGACGCACAGCACGCGGCCGCCGGTGGTCTTGGTTTCGTCGCCGTCGAGCTGGGTGGCGGCGTGAAACACCATGCAGTCTTCGGCATCGGCGGGCAGGCCGCGGATGACGTCGCCGGTGCGTGGCGTGTTGGGATAGTTGTGAGCGGCCAGCACGGCGCCCAGGGCGGTGCGGCGGTCCCAGACGATGTCGGCCTGGTCGAGCGTGCCTTCGACGGCGTGCTCGAGCGCGTCGAGCAGGTCGCTCTTGACGCGCATCATGATGGGCTGGGTTTCGGGGTCGCCCATGCGGCAGTTGAACTCCAGCGTCTTGATTTCGCGGTCGGGATCGTCGCCCGGGGCGATCATCAGGCCGGCGTACAGGAAGCCCGTGTAGGGGATGCCGTCGCGCGTCATGCCCTGCACGGTGGGCAGGATGATTTCGCGCATGATGCGGTGATGCAGTTCAGGCGTGACGATGGGCGCGGGCGAGTAAGCGCCCATGCCGCCCGTGTTGGGGCCGCGGTCGCCGTCCTGCAGGCGCTTGTGGTCCTGGCTGGTGGCCAGGGCGAGCACATTGCGGCCGTCGCACATGACGATGAAGCTGGCTTCTTCGCCGATCAGGCATTCTTCGATGACGACGCGTGCGCCGGCTTCGCCCATGGAGCCGTCGCCCAGCATGGCGTCGACGGCGGCGTGCGCTTCGTCGAGGGTGGCGGCAACCACGACGCCCTTGCCGGCGGCCAGGCCGTCGGCCTTGATGACGATGGGCGCGCCTTCCTGGTCGATGTAGGCATGGGCCTTGGCCGGGTCGGTGAAGGTTTCGTAGCGCGCGGTCGGGATGTTGTGCCGGACCATGAAGGCCTTGGCGTAATCCTTGGAGCTTTCAAGCTGCGCGGCGGCCTTGGTGGGGCCGAAGATCTTCAAGCCACGGGCGCGGAAGACGTCGACGACGCCGGCGGCCAGGGGCGCCTCGGGGCCGACGACCGTCAGGGCGATCCCCTCGCGCTGGACGAAATCGGCCAGTTCCTCGGCATTGGTGAGCGGGATGTTTTCCATCTGCTCGGCCCGTTGCGTGCCGCCGTTGCCCGGAGCGACGTACACCTTGTGCACGCGCGGGGAGCGGGCCAGCCGCCAGGCGAGGGCATGTTCGCGGCCGCCCGAGCCAATTACCAGGAGTTTCATGTTGCGTGAGTCTGAAGAGGCGCGCAGGCGGACAGAGCCGCTGGCGCGCCAGGAAAGGGAGAGTTACTGCGCTTCGTCGAAAATGACGGTCGTATAGACTTCCTGCACGTCGTCCAGGTTTTCCAGGGCGTCGAGCAGTTTCTGCATCTTGGCGGCGTCGTCGCCGGCGAGTTCGGTTTCGTTCAGGGCCTTCATGACGATGCCGTCGACTTCGGCCTTCAGGCCGGCCTCGTCGAATGCCTTGCGCACGGCCGCGTAATCGGACGGGGCGCAGACGACTTCGATCACGCCTTCTTCGTCGGTGGTGACGTCTTCGGCGCCAGCATCGAGGGCGGCTTCCATGACCTTGTCTTCAGGGGTGCCGGGGGCGAACACGAATTGGCCGCAGTGCTTGAACATGAAGGCGACGGAGCCTTCCTGGCCGAGGTTGCCGCCATTCTTGGAGAAGGCGTGGCGGACTTCGGCGACGGTGCGGGTGCGGTTGTCGGTCATGCAGTCGACGATGACCGCCGCGCCGCCGATGCCGTAACCTTCGTAGCGGACTTCTTCGTAGGCCTCGCCGTCGGCGCCGCCCGCGCCACGCTGGATGGCGCGCTGGATGTTGTCCTTGGGCATGTTGGCGTCGGTGGCCTTGTCCCAGGCCATGCGCAAACGGGGGTTGCTGTCCGGGTCGGGGCCGCCGGCGCGCGCCGCCACGGTGATTTCACGAATGATCTTGGTCCAGAGCTTTCCGCGCTTGGCGTCTTGGCGCCCTTTGCGGTGCTGAATATTGGCCCATTTGCTGTGTCCGGCCATGGCTTCCCAGGAAAATGTGTCTGCAAAGACGGCATTTTACCGTGCCGGCGGCTGTCCCGTCCGGCAAGAGGGATGCTTGTGTCCATATAGCCACGCGCACAAGGCGGGCGGCAGGCTCTACACTTGGGCATCCATCTGATCCCTGGTCCGGAGCCGCCCATGCCCAACCCCCTTGTCATCGCCAAGAACGCGCAGACCGAGTTGGCGCTGCTGCCGGCCCTGGCCAACCGCCACGGGTGCATCACGGGGGCCACCGGCACGGGCAAGACCGTCACGCTGCAGGTGCTGGCCGAATCCTTTTCCCGGATCGGCACGCCCGTGTTCATGGCGGACGTCAAAGGCGACCTGACCGGCATTTCGCAGGCGGGCGTGTCCAGCCCTAAATTGCAGGAACGCCTGCAGAATCTGGGCCTGCCGGAGCCGGCCTGGGGCGCCAGCCCGGTCGCGCTGTGGGATGTCTTTGGCGAGCAGGGGCTGCCGGTGCGGGCGACCATCACCGATATGGGGCCGTTGCTGCTCTCGCGCATCCTGGAACTGAACGACACGCAGGAAGGCGTCCTGACCCTGGTTTTCAAGGTGGCGGACGACGAAGGACAGCTGCTCTTGGACCTGAAGGACCTGCGGGCGATGCTCCAGGACGTCGCCGACCGGGCGGGCGAGCTGAAGACGCGCTACGGCAATGTGTCCTCGGCCAGCGTCGGCGCCATCCAGCGCGGCTTGCTGGCGCTGGAATCACAAGGCGCGGAAAAGTTCTTTGGCGAGCCGATGCTGGACGTTGCCGACCTGATGCGCACCGACGCGCAGGGCCGCGGCATCGTCAATGTGCTGGCGGCCGACAAGCTGATGCAGGCGCCGCGCCTGTATGCCATCTTCCTGCTGTGGCTGTTGGCCGACCTGTACGAAAAGCTGCCCGAGGTGGGCGACATGGACCAGCCCAAGCTGGTTTTCTTCTTCGACGAGGCCCACCTGCTGTTCAACGACGCGCCGCAGGCGCTTTTGACCAAGATCGAGCAGGTCGTGCGCCTGGTGCGCTCCAAGGGGGTGGGCGTTTACTTCGTGACGCAGAATCCGCTGGATATCCCGGACACCGTGCTGGGCCAGTTGGGCAACCGCGTCCAGCATGCGCTGCGGGCGTTCACGCCGCGCGACCAGAAGGCCGTCAAGACCGCCGCGCAGACCATGCGCCCCAATCCTGGCCTGGACATCGAGGCCGCGATCACCGAGCTAGGCGTGGGCGAGGCGCTGGTGTCGCTGCTTGACGCCAAGGGGCGGCCGATGCCGACCGAGCGGGCCTTCATCGTGCCGCCGGGCAGCCGTATCGGGCCGGCGACGGACGCCGAACGGCTGGCGCTGCGTCAAGGCAATGACCTGGCGCCCAAATATGAGAAGGCGGTCGACCGGGAGTCGGCCTACGAAATCCTGGCGGGCCGCGCGGCGGCGCCAGCGGAACCCCAGGTGGCCAAGGATGCGCCGGCCCGGTCCGGGCAGCCGTCCGCCAAGACGTCCGAGCCGCCTGCCGACGAGAGCGGCGGGCTGATGGACAGCCTGAAGGACGTGCTGTTTGGGTCGACCGGACCGCGCGGCGGCAAGCGCGACGGCGTGGTGCAGACCATCGCGAAAAGCTCGGCACGCTCCATCGCGCGGGAACTCACGCGCGGAATCCTGGGGTCGCTGCTGGGATCGAAGGGCCGGCGCTAAGCCATATCGGCGCAAAGCGGCAAATCGGCAGGTCCGTCCGTTCGGGGGACGGGGGTATTGTGTTGCGCCCGTTTATGCCTAACATTGCGGGCGGTGTATCAATGAAAACCAAAGGAAGACATGGTGGCTAAGAAACACAAGATTGCGGTGCTCCCCGGAGACGGGATCGGCAAGGAAGTCGTGCCGGAAGGTTTGAAGGTGCTGGATGCCGTGGCGACGCGGTTCGGAATCGAGTTCCAATGGGACCATTTCGACTGGAGCTGCGACTACTACGCCAAGCACGGCAAGATGATGCCGGACGACTGGAAAGACCAGATCGGCCAGCATGAGGCCATTTTCTTCGGTTCGATCGGCTGGCCCGCCACGGTGCCGGACCACGAGGCCTTGTGGGGGTCGCTGTTCAAGTTCCGCCGCGAATTCGATCAGTACATCAATCTGCGTCCGGTGCGTCTGATGCCTGGCGTGCCGTCGCCGCTGGCCGACCGCAAGCCCGGCGAGATCGATTTCTTCATCGTGCGCGAAAACACCGAGGGCGAATACTCCAACAGCGGCGGCCGCCTGTTCGAGGGCACCGATCGCGAAGTGGTCATCCAGGAAAGCGTTTTCACGCGCATCGGCGCCGAGCGCGTGCTGAAGTTCGCATTCGAGCTGGCGCAAAAGCGCGGCAAGCACCTGACCGCTGCCACCAAGTCCAATGGCATTTCCATCTCGATGCCCTGGTGGGACGAGCGCGTTGCCGACATGGCCGGGAACTATCCCGATGTGCGCTGGGACAAATACCACATCGACATCCTGTGCGCGCACTTCGTGCAGCATCCGGACTGGTTCGATGTCGTGGTGGCTTCCAACCTGTTCGGCGACATCCTGTCCGATCTGGGGCCGGCATGCACGGGCACCATCGGCATTGCGCCGTCCGCAAACCTCAACCCGGAACGCAAGTTTCCGTCGCTCTTTGAACCGGTGCATGGCTCGGCGCCGGACATTTATGGCAAGGGCATCGCCAACCCCATCGGTCAGATCTGGAGCGGGGCATTGATGCTGGATTTCTTGGGGTATCCCGATGCGTCGGCCGCCGTGGTCAAGGCAATCGAAACCGTGCTGGCCGATGGCCCGCGGACGCGGGATATGAAAGGCAACGCTTCAACGGCCGAGGTCGGCGACGCAATTGCTTCGCTGGTCCGGGGCGGTTAAGTGCAGTTGCGGGCAGGCCTGTCTGGTTAGTAGATGAACGACTCGATTTTTTCTCCTCCCTCCGAGCACGTGGGCGGCGGGCGGGCCGACCGGTTTGTCCGCAAGCTTTTCCGCATGCTGCGTTCGCGCACGCAGCGGCACAATCAGCACCTGTGGCCATTCGTGCGGATCTGGCGGGACAAGGATGGCGCGATCAGCGCTTATCGTGCGTTCGGCCGTTCATTGCGCATCACTCCCTTGTCGCAGGGCTACGACCCTGCCGACAAGGTGGTGCACCTGATCCTGAGCGGCCCTTCGATCTCCGAGATCCCGTATGACCGCATGGATATCGGCGTGGCGATGGGCGTCAATGGCTCCATCGCGCTGTCGCGCAAGTTCGACCTGCAGTTCAAGTATTACTGCATCATCGACCAGAACTTCGTGCGGGACCGCATTGAGTTGGTGCGCGATATCGTCGGGCGCGACCTGACGCTGTATGTGTTTCCCGAGGTGCTGCGCTACATCATGCAGGGCATTCCGCAGGAGCAAATCCGCTGTCGCATCTGCATCATCGAGTTGATCTCCCGGCGCGCCTATGAACGCAGCGTTGCGCCAGCGGTGCTCAAGCGCATTGCCGCCGCCTCGCCTGATGTTGAACTGCTGGACGCAAAACAGGGGCTGGGCTACAGCTTCAATGCGTCGCTGGGCGTGTTCGATGCCGATACCGTGGCCTATGCGGCGCTGCAGGTCCTGATGTCCGGCGGCGCGCGCGAGGTCTACGTGCATGGACTGGACCTGACCGTGCAGGGCGGATTGCGTTTCTACGATGAAGGCGGCAAGCCGCAGACCAGCCGGCTGACGCGCAACTTTCCGAAGTTCATCGAGCCGTCTTTCCGCTTTGCGTCGCCGCTCTGGCGCGCGCGCGGGGTGTCCGTGTTCAACCTGTCTCCGGTCAGCGCGCTGTCGGCCGACATCATCGAACGCAGGGACTGGCACACCTTGCTCAAGGACTGACCTGCCTGTCCAAACGCAGCTTGGTCGACAAGTGCATGTCCAAAAAAACAAGGCGCCGCGAGGCGCCTTGATTTTTTGCCGATGCCGAACGAATCAGTGCGCGCCGGCAGCCGCTTCCGCCGCGCCGCCGCCGCCCGATTTGGAGGCGCGCGGCCGTGCGAACCAGACCAGACCCGTCAGCAGCAGGAAGATGATCGCGGACGCGTAGAACACGTCCGTCGCCGACATCGTGAAGGCCTGCGCATTGATCAGCCCGTCCACCATGGTAAGCGCCTGCTGGTGCGAGACGCCCAGCCCGTTCTGCAAGGAGTTCATGGTCTGGTCGAACGCCTGCTGGCCGGGCCGGGCAATCTCGGTCAGTTGCGAGTGATGCAGGGTTGCGCGGTTTTCCCATAGCGTCGTGGAAATCGACGTGCCGAACGCGCCCGCCGTCAGCCGCAGGAAGTTCGAGAGGCCCGACGCGGCAGGGATGCGCCAGGGCTCCATGCTGGACAGCGTGATCGAGGTGAGCGGCACGAAGAATGCCGCCATTGCCGCGCCCTGGATGATGGTCGGGATCATCAGCGTGCGCACATCCGTCTGGGTGTTGAAGCCCGCGCGCATGAAGCAGACCAGCGCGAAGATCAGGAAGGCGACCGTCACGATCTGCCTGGGGTCGCGCGTGGCCAGCATCTTGCCCACGATGGGGGTGAGCAGGATCGCCAGCAGTCCGACCGGCGCGGTCACAAGGCCCGCGTAGGTCGCCGTGTAGCCCATGTTGCTCTGCAGCCAGAGCGGCAGCAGCACGACGTTGCCAAAGAAGACGCCATAGGCCACGGCCAGCGTCAGCGCGCCCACCGTGAAATTGCGGACCTTGAAGAGCCGCAGGTCCACGACCGGGTGCGCGTCGGTCAGTTCCCAGATCAGGAAGAACACGAAGGCCACGAAGGCGATCGCCGCCAGCGCGATGATGGTGGGGCTGGCGAACCAGTCCAGTTCCTTGCCCTTGTCCAGCATGATCTGCAGCGCGCCCACCCAGACCACGAGCAAAACGAGGCCGAGCTTGTCGATCGGCAGTTTGCGCGTGACGGATTCGCGGTTGCCGTAGATGCGCCAGCTGATCCAGGCGGCCAGGAGGCCCACCGGCACGTTGATGTAGAAGATCCAGGGCCAGGTGTAGTTGTCGGAGATCCAGCCGCCGAGCAGCGGGCCGGCAACCGGGGCCACCAGCGTTGTCATGGACCAGACCGCCAGGGCCATGCCTGCCTTGGACTTCGGGAAGCTGGCCAGCATCAGCGTCTGCGACAGCGGGATCATCGGGCCGGCCACCGCGCCTTGCAGCACCCGGAAGGCGATCAGCGCCTCAAGCGAGGGCGAGAAGCCGCACAGCCAGGACGCCAGCACGAAGAGCAGCGTGGAGATCAGAAACAGGCGAACCTGGCCGAAGCGCTGCGTCAGCCAGCCGGTCAGCGGCACGGTGATGGCGTTGGCCACCGCGAACGACGTGATGACCCACGTGCCCTGGCTGGTGCTTACGCCCAGGTCGCCGGAGATGGTGGGGATGGACACGTTCGCGATGGAGGTGTCCAGCACGTTCATGAAGACCGCGGTCGACAGGGCGATGGACCCGATGATGCGGGTCGCACCCTCCAGCGGCGGATGCGTGCCCGGCGGGCGGGCGGCGTCTGGGGGCGCGCCTGCGCCCGCGGGCTGGGCGGCGGTGCTCATGATGCGACGTTGGCGGCGATGATCTTTGCGATCATTGCGTCGACTTCATGGTGGGCGGGCTCGAACGCGCGGGTCGACCAGACCGGTTCCTTGCGCGCCACTTGCGTCAGCGGAGCGCCGTCGTCCTTGCCCACGTCGACTTCAACGTCCATCGACAGACCCACGCGCAGCGGATGCTGCTTGAGGTCTTCGGGATCCAGCGTGATCCGCACGGGGACGCGCTGCACGACCTTGATCCAGTTGCCGGTGGCGTTCTGAGCGGGAAGCAGGGCGAAAGCGCTGCCCGTGCCGGCGTCCAGGCCGGCGACGGTGCCGTGGTAGGTGACCGCGCTGCCGTACAGATCGGCCACCATCTTGACCGGCTGGCCGATGCGCATCTTGCGCAATTGGCCTTCCTTGAAGTTGGCCTCGACCCACACCTGATCGAGCGGTACGACGGTCATCAGGGCGGCGCCCGGGGCGACGCGCTGGCCGACCTGCGCGCTGCGGCGCGCGATCACGCCGCCCACGGGAGCGGGCAGCACGGTGCGCGACTGCGCGAGCCAGGCATTGCGCAGCTCGGCCGCCGCCTGGCGCACGTCGGGGTGATCGGCGACCGAGGTGCCTTGCGTCAGCGCCTGGTTGGTCGCCAGCTTGGCCTGCGCGGCGGCCAGCGCCGCCTTGGCTTGCGCGACGCCGGACTGGGCGGATTTGAGCGCGACCTCGGCGTGCAGGATTTCCTCGCCGCTGACGCCGCCCGACTTGGCCAACTGCTGGCGGCGCTTCACGTCGCTCTGCGCGCGGGTCAGCTCGGCCTGGGCGCGCAGGATGTCGGCATTGCGCAGGTCGACGTCGGCCGCCAGCGCATCGTTCTGCACGTAATAGGTCTGCACCTGGCGCACAGTCTGCGCCAGCTTGGCTTGCGCCTGCTGCAGGGCAATGTCGGTGTCGGCGGGATCGAGGCGGACCAGCGGCTGGCCGGCGGTGACCGTTTCGGTATCGTCGGCTTCGATGGCGACCACGGTGCCGGGCACCTGCGGCGTGATCTGCACCAGATTGCCGTGCACGTAGGCGTCGTCGGTGCTTTCGAAATGGGCGCCGAAGAGCGCCCACCAGATGCCGTAGGCAATGCCGGCAACGATGAAAACCCCGGTCGCCGTCAGCAGGAGGCGTTTACGGGCGGGATGGGTGGTGGGAGTGGCAGCGTTCATGACGTCTGAATCCGGGATCGTTCAATGAATGGAGTTCGGGGCAGGCTCGGCCTGCGGCGCGTAGCCGCCGCCCAAGGCGGTGGCGAGGTTGGCGTCGAGCTGATAGGCGCGGATGCGCAGGTCGGTATCAAGACGGGCCTGCGTCAGCACGCCGGTCTGCGCGATCAGCACCGTGATGTAGTTGCCCATGCCCGCCTTGTAGCGGTCGACGGCCAGCGCGTAGGCGGCCTCGATGGCCTCGCGCGCCTGGCGTTGCTGGGTCTTTTCCTGGTCCAGCAGGCGCAGGCCATCCAGCGCGTCGGCGACCTGATGCGCGGCGTCCAGCACGGTCTGGTTGTAGTCCGACACCGCCAGATCCGCGTCGGCGCGGCGGCCCGCCAGATTGGCGTTGAGCTCGCCGCCGTGGAAGATGGGCAGCGTGATGGCCGGACCGATGCCGGCCATGCGGGCGTCGGCGCCCAGCAGGTTGCCGGTGCCAATCGCTTGAAAACCGACGAACGCGGCCAGGTTCACATTGGGATAGAACTCGGCCTTGGCCGCGTCGATGGCGTGGCGCGCCGCCTCGGCGCGCCAGCGGGCGGCCGTGACGTCGGGACGGTGCCCGAGCAGGTCGAGCGGCACGCTGGCCGGAACGGCCCCGGCCGGTGCGGTCAGCGACACCTGAACCAGATCCTGTCCGCGCTGCGGGCCGGCGCCGGCCAGCGCGGCGACCTGGTTACGCAGTTGGGCGAGCGTGGTGTCGGTCTGGGTCAGTTCGACCTTGCCGGAGGCCAGCGACGACTCGGCCTGCTTGACCTCGACCTGCGTGTCCAGCCCGGCCGAGTAGCGGCCCTGGGTCAGCGACAGGACTTCGGCGCGCTGCGCGATCACGCGGTTCAGCACGTCGCGCTGGGCGAACGCGTTCTGCAGGTTCAGGTAGGCGCGCACGGTGGCGCTGGCGAGCAGGTTGCGCGCGGCTTGCGCGTCGGCGCTGGCGGCTTCCTGCTGCGAGACCGCGGACTGCAGGCGCGAACGGTTCTTGCCCCAGAAATCCAGCTCGTAGCTGAAGTCCAATGCCAGCCGGTTGTCGCTGACGACAGAGCCGCCCAGCGGCGCCGGGTAGATGTAGTCCTTGGACAGGTGCTCGCGGTTGAGGGTGTAGCCCGCGTCCACGCGCGGCAGTAGCGGGGCGCGCGCGATACCGACGGCGGCGTTGGCCTTGGCCAGACGCGCCTGCGCGGCGCTCATCGAGGGACTGTTGGCCAGCGCTTCGGTCATCAGGGCGTTCAGTTGCGGGTCGCCGTAGCGTTCCCACCATTGCGCGGCGGGCCATTCGGTGGCTTGACCGGTCAGCCCGAGCGTGGCGGCATCAAGCGCGGCGACGGGCTTGGGCGCCGGCTCCATCAGCGCGCAACCGGTGAGGGCCAGCACCAATGCGGTAGATAAAAGGCGTTTCATCCTGACTGTTAGCTGAAAGTAATTGATTAATCTGTATTTGCCTAGGCAACGATTATGCCAAATAAAAACCCCGGCTCCAGCACGGGGCGTGGGCGTCAGCGGTCGGCCGGGGAGCCGGAGGCGGACCCGTTTGCGATCATCCGGCGCATGAAGTGCATGAGCTGGGTGACCTCGTCGGTCGAGAAGCCGCGCAGATGATGATTGAGCGCGCGGGCAATGTTGGCGGGAATTTCGCGGGCCTTGGCCTCGCCCAGTTCGGTGAGTTCGATCTTGACGACACGGCGGTCTTCCTGGCTGCGGTTCCGGCGCAAAAGTCCCTTGGCTTCCAGGCGATCCAGCGCGCGCGTCATGGCGCCGGTGTCCATGTCGTTGAGCCGCGCCAGTTCGGCGGGCGTATCGGCGCGGCCCAGGAACACCATGGCCAGCGGACGCCATTGCATGGCGGTGAGATCAAGCGGCGCCATCTCCTGGTCCAGCATCCGGTTCATGGAATGATAGGCCAGCTTGATAAGGTAGCCCGCGTTGTCTTCGGCCATGCAACGGGTGTCGTTGCGGTAATGGACGGGGGCGTCGGGCGACTCGGCGGGTACGGGCGTGGGCAGGGAAGGCGCGGCAGTCATGCGGCGCATTTTACTGCCTAGTCAGTTATTGTCAAGGCTGTATCTTTGAAGCCGGTTCGGCTGCCGTTGCCTGCTTGCGCAGCCCGGACCAGACGATGGCGGCCACGATAAGGGCGCCGCCGGCCAGCATGCGCGGCGTCGGTTCCTGGCTGAACAGCACCCAGGCGAACGCAATGGCGTAGACCGGTTCCAGCGCAATCACCAGCCCCGCGCTTCGGGCATTCAACCGGGTCAGGCTGGACACGAACAGGTAGTGGGACAGCCCGGTGCAAAAGACGCCCAGCAGCGCCAACCAGACCCAGTCCTGCGCGGGCAGGGCAGGAAGCTGGCCGACCGCGAAGGGCATCATCACCAGCGCGACCACGACGTTTTGCCAGCAGGCCACCTGCATCGGGTCCATGCCGGATGCCGAGCGGCGGTTGCTCAGCGCGAGCAGGGCAAAGCTCAGGCCGGACAGCAGGCCCCACGCGAGCCCGATGGTGCCCCGGTTGGCCAGGTCGAACGAGGGCGTGACAAGCACCAGGCCGGCGGTCACCAGGCCCAGCAGCAGCCATTCCGCCAGCCGGACGCGTTCGCGGAAGATCAGGCCTTCAAACAGGGTGATGAACGCGGGAAAGCTGGCAAAGCCGAGCGTCGCGATGGCAATGCCGCCCACCTTCACGGAGATGAAGAAGGTGACCCAGTGCGCCGCGAGCAGCGCGCCCGCGATCACCAGCACGAACAACTGCGCCGGGGTCAGCACGCCAAGCAGCGGCTTGCGGCGCATGCGCGCGAAGATGCCCAGCGCCACGACCGCGAACGCCGCCCGACCCAGCGTGATGACCGCGGCGCTGGCCTGGATCAGTTCGCCGAACACGCCGGTCAGGCCGAATAGCACGGCGGCAATATGGATATAGGTAAGAGCGCGTTGTCGGGTCATGCTGCGAAGAAAGCGGTTTGCATCAGAGAAGGCGTTCAATTTATTTTGCGGTGAACTTAAAATCATCGCATGAATCGTATTGCCAAGCTTACGGCGCTCCCGCTGGCCTCCGGCCGCGCCGCCGGGATCGCCATGGCGGTGCTTGGCGCGATCCTCTTTTCCGCCAAGGCCATCGTCGTCAAGTTCACCTACCGCTACGGGATCGACGCGGTCACGCTGATCGCGTTTCGCATGCTGTTCGCGATGCCGTTCTTCGCGGTCGTGGCGTGGCACCAGTCGCGCCGCGCGGCCCGGGGCGAAATCGTGGTGATGACCACCAAGGAACGCCTGCAGGTGTGCGTGCTTGGCCTCCTAGGCTATTACCTGTCCAGCTTCCTGGATTTCCTGGGGCTGCGCTACATCACCGCCAGCCTCGAACGCCTGATCCTGTTCCTGTCTCCCTCGCTCGTCGTGCTGCTGTCGGCCCTTTGGTTCAAGCGGCCGATCGAGCGCCGGCAATGGCTGGCCATGGTGCTGTCGTATGCCGGCGTGGTGCTGGTGTTTGCGCACGACCTGTCCTTCGGCGGGGGCGGCGAGGTCCTGTTAGGGTCTTTGTTCGTTTTCGGCTCGGCTGCAAGCTATTCTGTGTACCTGATTTGCTCCGGGGAACTGATCAAGCGGATCGGCCCGACGCGTCTGGTGGCGTATGCCATGCTCGTGTCGTGCGTGGCCTGCATCATCCAGTTCTTCGTTGTGCACCCGCCGTCGATGCTGATCCAGCCCGCGGCGGTCTATGGCTACTCCATCATTCACGCCACGCTGAACACGGTGGTGCCGGTGTTCATGCTGATGTGGGCGGTGTCGCTGATCGGCGCACCCACCGCGTCGCTGCTGGGCATGGTGGGGCCGGTGTCGGTGCTGTTCCTGGCCTCGTGGTTCCTCGACGAGCCCATCACCGTGTGGCAGATGGGCGGAACCGTCCTGGTGCTGGCGGGGGTGTTTGCGTTGATGGGGGGCGGCGCCATGCGCACGCCTTCCGCGCAGGACGACAGGCAATCCACGCGTTGAAGTCTGCATTTTTGGTCAATTCGCATTATTTCCAATGAAAGGAGGCCAGCATGGCCAGCAATCTCGTCAAGGCAATTCGTATCGAGCAGCACGGTGGTCCCGAAGTCCTGAAGCTGGTTGAGGTGGAAGTGCCGCCGCCGGCCGCCAACGAAGTCACGATCGAGCAGCACGCCGCCGGTTTGAACTTCATCGATATCTATTTCCGCACGGGCTTGTATCCGCATCCGCTGCCGCATGGCCTGGGTTTCGAGGGCGCCGGCGTGGTGACCGCGGTGGGCGCTGATGTGAAGCACCTGAAGAAGGGCGACCGCGTGGCCTACGGGCAAAGCCCCATCGGCGCCTACGCCAAGGCCCGCAACGTGCCGGCCTTGCAGGTCGTGAAGGTGCCCAAGGGCATCGAATTCGACGAGGCGGCTGCCCTGATGCTCAAGGGCCTGACGGTGCAGTACCTGTTCCGCCAGACCTACCGCCTGCAGGGCGGCGAGACCATTCTGTTCCATGCCGCGGCCGGCGGCGTCGGGCTGATCGCATGCCAATGGGCCAAGGCGCTCGGCGTCAAGCTCATCGGCACGGTATCCAGCCCCGAAAAGGCGGCACTGGCGCGCGAGAACGGCGCGTGGGAAACCATTGATTATTCGCGTGAAAACGTGGTCGAGCGCGTCCTGGAACTGACGGGTGGCAAGAAGGTGCCAGTGGTGTACGACGGCGTGGGCAAGGACACGTGGGAAACCTCGCTGGACTGCATCGAGCCGCGCGGCCTGATGGTCAGCTTCGGCAATGCGTCCGGTCCGGTGGCGGGTGTGAACCTGGCCGTCCTGAACCAGAAGGGCAGCCTGTACGTGACGCGTCCCTCGCTGGGCATCCACGTAAACACGCTGGAAAAGCTGCAGTCGGCTTCCGAAGAGCTGTTCGATCTGGTGCTCAAGAAGAAGATCAAGGTTCGCATCGACCAGCGCTACACGCTGGAGCAGGCGGGCGAAGCGCAAACGGCGCTGGCTTCGCGCAAGACGACGGGCGCGACGGTGCTGACGCTGGACTGATCGCTTCAAAAAGCATTGCGGCGCCCCGTGGGGCGCCGCAGCGGGCCTGGAGGGCGCACGATGCGCGGCCTGCCAGGCCTTTTTCATGGGCGGCGCGGGGCGCGCGCCGCCCGCTGATCAGAGATTTTCTTCGTTGATCAGGTCTTCCTTGCCGTAGAACTTGACGCCGATGTGGATGCGTTCGCGGCCCTGCGAGCGGCGATGGCGGTTGGTGTCGCGCAGCGAATAGACGCAGCCGCAGTATTCCTGCTGGTAGAAGTTCTCGCGCTTGCTAATTTCGATCATGCGCGCCGAACCGCCGCCCTTGCGCCAGTTGTAGGTCCAGTAGATCAGGTCGTCGTAGCGCGCCGCGGCGCGTTCGCCGCAGCCGTTGATCTGATTCATGTCCTTCCAGCGCGAGATCCCGAGCGAGCTGGTGATGGTGTCAAAGCCATGCTCGTGGGCGTAGAGCGCGGTGCGCTCGAAGCGCATGTCGAAGCAGGCCGTGCAGCGCTCGCCGCGCTCGGGCGCGTCTTCCATGCCCTTGACGCGGTCGAACCAGTTGTCCATGTCGTAGTCGGCGTCGATGAATTCGATGCCGTGCTGCTCGGCAAAGCGGATGTTCTCCTGCTTGCGGATTTCGTACTCTTTGACCGGATGGATGTTCGGGTTGTAGAAGTAGATCGCGTAATCGAGCCCGGAGGCCGTCATGGCCTCCATGACCTCGCCGGAACAGGGCGCGCAGCACGAATGCATCAGCACCTTGCTGCGGCCGGCGGGCAGGTCGAGTTTGGGGCGGACGAGTTCAGACATGGCGGTCAGGCAAAAGCGGAAAAACCCTTATTTTACGACGAGTTGTCATCAGCCCAGCACCGTCGTCCAGAGTTCGCGGACCGCGGCCCGTTCTGCCTGGAGCTGGTCGGGCCCCACGCGGGCCTTTTCCACCCCCTGCAGGCGCAACTGGTGCTGGACGCGCCGCAGCGTGCGGTAGGCGTCCCCCGACCGCGCCGCGAGGTCCGGCGGGATCAGCCCGGCTTCGGCGGCCAGGCGCAGCAGCGCGATGTTGCCCAGGTTGCGCACCAGCACCGGGTGCGTGCGCGCGTGGCACAGCACCAGATACTGTGTCACGAACTCCACGTCGACCATGCCTCCGCGATCGTGCTTCAGATCGAAGCGGTCGGACGTGTTGGGATGGCCGGCGTTGATCTTCTCGCGCATTGCCAGCACCTCATTGCGCAGCGCGGCCGTGTCGCGCGGCGCCACCAGGATGTCTTCGCGGATCTTTTCGAAGCGGTCGCCCAAGCTGGCGTCGCCGGCGGCAAAACGCGCCCGGGTCAGCGCCTGGTGTTCCCACGCCCACGCGTGCTTGTGCTGGTATTGCTCGAAGGCCTCGAGCGACACGGCCAGCAGCCCCGCGTCCCCATCGGGCCGCAGGCGCAGGTCGGTCTCGTACAGCCGGCCCGAGGACGTCATGGTCGACAGCCAGGACGACATGCGCCGGCCCAGCTTGGCGTAGACCTCCGCGGCGTCGTCGCGCGGGTCGTCAAAGAGGAACACCAGGTCCAGGTCGGACGCATAGCCCAGCTCCTTGCCGCCGAGCTTGCCGTACGCGATGACGGCAAAGTGCGGTTCGGCGCCCGGGATCTTGTTCACGAGCGGCCACGCGCGGCGGATGGTTTCGGTAAGCAGCAGGTCGGCCAGCGCCGACAACTGGTCGGCCAGCTTTTCGACGGTGAGCTCGCCCTCCAGATCCTGCGCCAGCAATTGGAAGCTGGCCTGGCGCTGCACATCGCGCATCAGGTTCATCTGGCGCTCGACGTCCGGGTCGCCGTCGGGAAGCCGGCAGGCGTCCAGGTCCGCGGTCAGTTGCCGGGCAATCTGGCCGAAGTCCAGCGGCTCGAAAAGCGTGCGCCAGTCGATCAGGCTGTCGAGCAGCAGCGGATGCTGCGTCAGATACTGCGCGGCCCACGGGCTGGCGGCCACCATTCGCGCCACGCGGGCGAGCGTGTCCGGGTATTCAGCCAGCAGGGCCAGGTACGCGCTGCGCTGCGCAATCTTTTCGATCAGGTCGAAGAGACGGACTGCGGCTTCATGCGGCGCCGGCGTCTGCAGCGCGGCGCGCAGCGCGGCAGGCAGCAGGATCTCCATGCGGCGGCGGCTGCTTTCGGGCAGGCTGCGCACGCGGTGGCTGCCGGACAGCGTCTGGGCGCGGCGCAGGAGGTCGTCCGCGTCGTTGCCAAACGCCTGGCGGATCTGATCGCTCAGTTCGCTTTCGCTGTCAGGCTCGTCCTGGCTGGCGGGCGCGGTGTCCGGGGTGGCGGCGGGCGCGGATTCTTCCTCGCCCATGCCGACCATGCGGAACACGTTGCGGAAGGTCTGCGACACGAACGTGCGGTGCGCGGCCAACGTGCTTTCAAAGTCTTCGGGCGTCATCCCGAGCGCCGCGGCCAGGGCGGCGCGCAGGTCAGGGTCGCCGGGCAAGAGGTGGGTCTGTTCGTCTTCGCGGTACTGCAGCGCGTGCTCGGTGCGCCGCAGGAATCGGTAGGCATCTTCGAGCCGGCGGGCGTCGTCCTCGGGGACCAGACCCGCCACGCATTCGGCGTGCAGCGCTTCCAGCAAGCCGCGCTTTTGCAGCGCCGGCATGCGGCCGCCGCGGATCAATTGCGCAAGCTGCACCACGAACTCGATCTCGCGGATGCCGCCGTCACCCAGCTTGATGTTGTTGGCGCTGTCGATGCCGTTGCGCGCCGACGCGCGGCGCTGCCAGTCCTGGCGGATGCGCTCGCGCAACGCGCGCAGCGCGGCCAGCGCGTCAAAATCGAAGTACTTGCGGTAGACGAAGGGCACGCGCAGGCTTTCGAGCTGCCTGGCCTGCGCGGCACTGTCGCTGTCTGCAAATGCCTGCGCGGGCATCAGCCGCGCCTTCAGCCACGCATAGCGCTCCCATTCGCGGCCCTGGCCGATGAGGTAATGCTCCAGGGCGTCCAGGCTCCAGGCCAACGGACCCGAGTCGCCGTCGGGACGCAGGCGCAAGTCGGTGCGGAACACCTGGCCGTTGGCGTCCACCTCGGACAGCACCGGCATCATGCGGCGGGTCAATCGACCATAGAACTCGTGATGGCTGATGCGGCGGGGGCCGTCGGTTTCGCCTTCCTCGCCGTAGAGCATGATGAGGTCGATGTCGGACGAGACGTTCAGCTCGCAGCCGCCCAGCTTGCCCATGCCGACGATCAGCATCTCCTGCGGCTTGCCGGTGGCGGGGTCACGCGGAACGCCGTGGACGGCCACCAGTTCCGCCGCCACGCTGCGATAGGCGGCGGCCACCGCCATGTCCGCCAGCGCGGTCATGGCGCCCACCACTTCCTCAAGCGGCGCTTGCCCAGTCAGGTCGCGCACGATCAGCACGCTGAAGACGCGTTCGCGCAGCTTGCGCAGCACCATGCGGCAGACGTCCACCGGCAGGGCGGCGGAGGCGTCCGAGGCCGTGCCGGCCAGTTCGTTCTGCCATTGCGCCATCAGGTCCGGTGTCACGGGGTGTTTCACGGCCTTGTCCAACCAGGCGGCCAGGTCCGAGTGGGCGTCCAGGCGGCGGCGCAGATGGCCGGACCAGGCGAGGGCAGGGGCAAGCAAGGATGGTTTCGACATGGTGCAAAGGGCGGCAGACGGATGGACGTGTTTCAGGTATAAGTGGGGACGATACTGCAAGACATCTCCTCCTGCCCACTGATCCGTGTCTGTTCCAAAAAAAGTGCTCCGCAGCCTGTTCTGGGCCGCGCTGACCGTCTATGGCGTCGTCGCCATCGGGTTTCTGGGCGTGCGCTACTGGGTCCTCCCGCGGGTGGATCAGTGGCGCCCTCAGATCGAAGCCTACGCCAGCGAGGCGTTGGGCGCCCGCGTCACGATCGGCGCGATCAAGGCAAACTGGCAAGGGCTCAATCCTAGGCTCGATCTCGCCGCCGTCCAGGTCTACGACGACGAGGCCGATCCGGTATTGAGCCTGCCGTCCGTTTCCGCGGTTGTTGCATGGCGCAGCCTGCTGGCGCTGTCGCCCACGCTGGTGCGGCTGCGGCTGGAAAAACCGGAACTTACGTTGCGGCGGGACGCGTCCAATCATCTGTGGGTCGCCGGGCAGGACATCGACCTGAACGCAAGCGACCACGCCTCCGATCTGAATCATCCGGGCCTGCGCTGGCTGGCGGCGCAGCGCGAACTGCTGGTCAGTGACGCCACGCTGCGCTGGCAGGACGAACTGCGCCAGGCGCCGGAACTGACGCTGGAGGGGGTCGACTTCCTGGTGCGCAATGGCGCGCTGTCGCATCGGTTCGTGCTGCAGGCCTCCGCGGGCCCCGCGCTGGCGAACAAGCTGGAGCTGCGTGGCGAATTCAACCGTAGCCTCTTCGCCACCGACGCTCGGAGACCCGCCAACTGGAGCGGACAGATTTTTGCGCAGGTTGATGACGTGGAGCCGCAGGCCTGGGCGCCGTGGATCGACGTGCCCGCGGTCGCCGGCCGGCTGGCCGCGCGGGCGTGGTGGCAACTGGACCACGGCAAGTTCACCGAACTGACCAGCGACGTCGCCGTGCGCGGCGTGGCCTGGACCTCCGCGCCGGACGGCCCCGCCGTCCAGAGCGGGTCGGGCCAGTTACGCTTTTCCGTGTGGCCCGGCGATTACGTGAAGATCGAAGGCGTGCCGCTGGGTCGCAGCACGGGCGCGCCTGCCGTGGCCGTCAAGGGCAAGGTGCATCAGTTGGGCGTGACGCTGCCGGGCGTCTTCGAGACGCCGACCCTGCGGGCCGACGACCTGGAACTCGACGCCCAGGTCAAGGGGCCGGATTCGGAGCATTGGTTCGTCGACGTGGCCCAGTTGCGCTTGGCCAATGAAGATCTGGAAGCACGCCTGCAAGGGCAATGGCGGCCCGAGGGTAAGACCGCCGCGGGCACGGCCGACGTGCGCGGCACGATGGTGCGCGGCTCGATGCCGGCCATCCACCGTTATCTGCCGCTCGAGGTAAACGCCGACGCCCGCGAATGGCTGGCGACCGGCCTGCCCGCCGGGCAGATGCACTCGGCGGCCATCACGCTCAAGGGCGATCTGGACGACTTTCCGTATGGCGCGCCCGGCTCGACCGGCGAGTTCGTCATCGCGGGCAACTATTCCGGCGCCAAGGTCGATTACGCGCCGGCGCGCAAACACCACAAGGGCTGGCCGATGCTGGAAAACCTGTCGGGCAGTTTTCGCATCGACAAGGTGAGCCTGGCGTTGGACAGCGCGGGCGGCGCCGTGGCGCATACCGGACAGGGACACACCGTGAAGTTGGGCGCGGTGAAAGCCGCCATTCCCAACATGGAACACGACTCGCAGCTTCGGGTCACCGGCGATACCTCCGGGCCGGTGGCGGCGTACCTGGCGCTGGCCGCGAATTCTCCGCTGGGCGAGTTGCTGGACGGGGCCCTGGACGAGGCGCACGGCACCGGCGACTGGCGGATGCCGCTCGATCTCACCGTGCCGCTGCTCAACACCGACGACACGCGGGTGCTGGGGCGCATCAGGTTCTCGGACAATTCGTTCAGCTTCATGCCCGAGATTCCGGTGCTCAGCCAGATCCACGGTGATCTGGAATTTTCGGAAAAGGGCGTGCAGACCAAGGGCATCCGCGCGCAGTTCCTGGGCGGGCCCGTCAACATCTACGGCACGCTGGCGCAAGGCACGGACGCGCTGCGCTTTGACGGCACGCTATCGGGAGCCGGACTGACGCAGTTGAGCCGCGCGCCGTCGATGTCGCGCTTTACCGGCCGGGCGGCTTACAAGGGCCGGCTGATCTACCTGAAGGGCGGCGCGATCGACATTTCGGCCGAGTCCGACCTGATCGGCATGGCGATCGACATGCCCGCGCCGGCCGGCAAGCCCGCCAAGTCCGCGCAGTTGTTGAAGCTGCAATGGTCGCCCGCGCAGGACCGGGGCGCGCGCGACCGGCGCTGGCTCACGGCCAGCCTGGGCGACAACGTCAACGCGTTGTTCGAGCGGGACCCTGCCGATGGCTCGGCCTCCTATTTTTCGCGCGGCGCATTGGGCGTCGGGCGGCCAGCCAGCCTGCCGGAACGCGGGCTGAGCCTGAACGCCAACCTGCCTGAGTTGGACATGGACGGCTGGGAAAAGGTATCGGATGGATTCGACGCCCCGCCCGTCAAGGGCAGGCCGCCTTCCAAGCCCATCCTGCCGCAGCCCGAGCGCATCAGTCTGGCGGCCGGTGTGATGCACGCCAGCGGCTTGACCTTCAATGACCTGACGCTGTACGCCACGCGCCCCGCGCCGGCGCGCTGGCGCGTCGAACTGGAATCGCGGCAGGCGGCGGGCACGCTGGAATGGCGCGAGGCGCAGGGCGCCATCGCCGGCCAGATCACCGCTCGCCTGAAACACCTGTCGATCGCGGGCGAGGGCGATGCCAACCAGGCCGACAAGGCGCTGGCGTCCGGCAACGACCTGTCCGACATCCCCGCCATCGACCTGCAAGCCAACCAGTTCATGCTGTACGGCAAGAACCTGGGGACGCTGCAGGTGACGGGCACCAATCTGGAACGCGGACGGCAGTGGCGGCTGGACAAGCTGTCCATCACCAACGATTCGGCGGCCCTGAACGCCACGGGCAACTGGGGGCTGGAAGGTCCGAACCGCGGTCTGACCGTCGATGCGGTGCTGACGCTGGAAAACATCGGTGACTTCATGGGCCGGATCGGCTTCGAGAACGTGGTGTCCAACGGCAAGGGAACGATCCAGGGCAAAGCCACGTGGCGCAATCTGCCGTGGACGCACAACATTGCGGACGTCGTGGGCGACGTGGTCGTCAGCCTGGACAACGGCCGCTTCATGCACGTGAATTCCCGCACCGCGCGGCTGCTGGAGCTGCTGTCGCTGCAGTCGCTGCAACGGCTGGCTAGGTTGGACGTGAACCCTACCAATTTGCTGCGCGACGGCTTTCCGTTCGACACCATCCGGGGCCACGTGAAGGTGGCCGACGGCATGCTGACCACCGAAGGCTACAAGATCAACGGGCCGGTCGCCGCCATCGTCCTGGCCGGCGGCGTGAACCTCGTCAAGGAGCGCTGGGACATGAAGGCGGTGGTGATTCCGAATCTGGACGCCAGCGGCGCGGCAATGGTGACGGCGCTGGCGGTCAATCCGCTGATCGGCCTGGGCGCTTTTGTCACGCAATGGCTGCTCAAGCAGCCGCTCGCCCGCGCGATGACCATGGAATACGCCGTCACGGGTAGCTGGGACGACCCCAGCATCGAGCCGATCGAAGCCGGCAAGGAACCTGCCAAGCAGACGCCGCGCCCCGCGAATGCCACGCCGCGCCGGATGCCGGAATTCATCGAACACTGAGCCGCCGCGGGAAGCTTCGCAGGTGTCTGACACCCATTGCGACGCCGCAGCAAGCTGACGACGATATACGCCGGGTGTCAGACACCGTCCCAAGCAAGAAATCACCCATAAAAAAAGCCGCCCTTGCAAAGGCGGCTTCTTTTGGCGCGGACGATGCGCTTACTTCTTCTTCATCATGTCGAAGAATTCGGCGTTGGTCTTGGTGGCGCGCATCTTGTCCAGGATGAATTCCATGGATTGGACTTCGTCCATGTCGTGGATGAACTTGCGCAGCACCCACACCTTCTGCAGCAGGTCGGGCGCGATCAGCAGCTCTTCGCGGCGAGTGCCCGACTTGTTCAGGTTGATGGACGGGTAGACGCGCTTTTCAGCCAGGCGGCGCTCGAGGTGGACTTCGGAGTTGCCGGTGCCCTTGAATTCTTCATAGATGACTTCATCCATGCGGCTGCCGGTTTCGATCAGCGCGGTGCCCAGGATGGTCAGCGAGCCGCCTTCTTCCAGGTTGCGCGCCGCGCCGAAGAAGCGCTTGGGACGCTGCAGGGCGTTGGCGTCCACGCCGCCGGTCAGCACCTTGCCGGAAGCCGGCACGACGGTGTTGTAGGCGCGGGCCAGACGGGTGATCGAGTCCAGCAGGATCACGACGTCCTTCTTCATTTCGACCAGGCGCTTGGCCTTTTCGATGACCATTTCGGCCACTTGCACGTGACGCGTGGCGGGTTCGTCGAAGGTCGACGCAACCACTTCACCGCGCACGGTGCGCTGCATTTCGGTCACTTCCTCGGGGCGTTCATCGACCAGCAGGACGATCATGACCGCGTCGGGGTAGTTGGTGGTGATGGCGTGCGCAATGTGCTGCATCATCACCGTCTTGCCGGACTTGGGGCTGGCGACGATCAGGCCGCGCTGGCCCATGCCGATGGGGGCGAAGACGTCGAGGATCCGGCCGGTGAGGTTTTCCTCGCTCTTGATGTCGCGTTCCAGGCGGATGACGCGGTTCGGATGCAGCGGCGTCAGGTTCTCGAACATGATGCGATGCTTGATCGCCTCGGGCGCCACGCCGTTGACCTTGTCCACCTTCACCAGGGCGAAATAGCGCTCGCCATCCTTGGGGGTGCGCACTTCGCCTTCGATGGAGTCGCCGGTGTGCAGATTGAAACGGCGGATCTGCGACGGGGAAATGTAGATGTCGTCGGTGCTGGCCAGATACGAGGTTTCCGGCGAGCGCAGGAAACCAAAACCGTCGGGCAGGACTTCAAGAACGCCGTCGCCGAAGATCTGCTCGCCCTGCTTGGCGCGCCGCTTCATGATGGCGAACATCAGTTCCTGCTTGCGCAGGCGGTTGGCGTTCTCGATTTCCAGGCCAGCGGCCATTTCGAGCAGCTGCGAGACGTGCAGCGCCTTCAGTTCGTTGAGGTGCATCGCGGTGAGTGTTGGGGGAAAAGTAAAGGAGGGCTCTGGCGGCGCGCCACGGACGGGCTCGCGCGGTACTGAATGAGCGCCGCCTATGCGGCGGCGCCTTCGTTTACAGCACGCGATTTACAACGCGCCGTCCAGGAATGCGGTGAGTTGCGACTTCGACAGCGCGCCAACTTTGGTGGCGGCAGCTTGGCCGTCTTTAAAGAGCATAAGGGTCGGAATGCCGCGGATGCCGTACTTGGTGGCGGTGCCCTGATTTTCGTCCACGTTCAGCTTGGCGATCGTCAAGCGGCCAGCGTATTCGGCGGCGACTTCTTCCAAAATGGGGGCGATCATCTTGCAGGGGCCACACCAGGCAGCCCAGTAGTCCACCAGCACCGGCTGGCCGGATTTCAACACATCGGCATCGAAGCTGGCGTCACTGACGTTCTTGATTTGGTCGCTCATGATGGTGATTCTCGGTTCGGCAGCAAAAGGCGCGTTAAAACGCGCCTTGCCGTTGTTCTTGTTTGTGGAATGGACTCAAGCATACCACTGTCAATAACAACAGGCATACCACTGTTAATAACAACAGGGTTTGCAGGATTTTGTGTAGGATGTTGCGGCTCAGCTGTCGCGATCCGGGAGGTCAACGCCCGGGACGGCGGTTGTGACTGTTCATCATCCTACCGAATTCGGACCTGGTCAGGTCGTGCGCATCCCACCCGGAGCCGCGCAGAATCTAGGCTTAACCGTAAAATGTCGGTTTTTTTCCACAGATGTTGGGGATAACTTGGCCACTCCACGTTACAACGAGGCGTCCATCCGCGTCCTGAAGGGGCTGGAACCCGTGCGGCAGCGCCCGGGCATGTACACCCGCACCGAAAACCCCCTGCACGTCGTGCAGGAGGTCATAGACAACGCCGCGGACGAGGCCCTCGCCGGTCACGGCAAACAGATCCAGGTCACGCTGCATGCCGATGGCAGCGTCTCCGTCGAGGACGACGGCCGCGGCATTCCCGTCGGCCTGCACCCCGAAGAAAACGCGCCCGTCGTCGAACTCGTGTTCACGCGCCTGCATGCGGGCGGCAAGTTCGACAAGGCGGGCGGCGGCGCTTACGCCTTCTCGGGCGGCCTGCACGGCGTCGGCGTGTCCGTCACCAATGCGCTCGCCACCCGCCTGGAAGTCATCGTCTGGCGCGACAACGCCGTCAGCCGGCTGGTGTTCAAGGGCGGCGACGTCGACGAGCCCCTGGCGCCTTACGACCAGGGCGGCCGCAAGAAGTCCGGCACCCGCGTGCGCGTCTGGCCCGATGCCAAATACTTCGACAGCCCCAATATCCCGCTGGGCGAGCTGACGCATCTGCTGCGCAGCAAGGCCGTGCTGCTGCCGGGCGTGAAGGTCACGCTCGTCAACGAGAAAACCGGCGACACCAAGACCTGGCAGTATCAGGACGGCCTGCGCGGCTACCTGGCCGAAGCCCTGGTAGGCGCCGAACTGATGGTGCCGTTCTTCGAAGCCGAACAGTACGCCGGCGCCGACCACGAAAATTTCGCCGAAGGCGAGGGCGCCCAATGGGTGGTGGCCTGGACCGACGACGGCAACGCGGTGCGCGAGTCCTACGTCAACCTCATTCCCACGCCGGCCGGCGGCACGCATGAATCCGGCCTGCGCGAAGGCCTGTTTGGCGCGGTCAAGGGCTTTGCCGAGCTTCACAGCCTGCTGCCCAAGGGCGTGAAGCTCTTGCCCGAAGACGTGTTCGCCCGCGCCAGCTTCGTGCTGTCGGCCAAGGTGCTCGATCCGCAATTCCAGGGTCAGATCAAGGAACGCCTGAACAGCCGCGACGCCGTGCGGCTGGTCGGCGGATTCTCCAAGAGCGCGCTCGACCTTTGGCTGCACAGCAACGTCGAATACGGCAAGAAGCTCGCGGAACTGGCCATCCGGCAGGCGCAGGCGCGCCAGCGTTCGGCCCAGAAGGTTGAAAAGCGCAAGAGCTCCGGCGTGGCGGTGCTGCCCGGCAAGCTGACCGACTGCGAGTCCAGCGACGCCACGCGCACCGAAGTGTTTCTGGTCGAGGGCGACTCGGCCGGCGGCTCGGCCAAGATGGGCCGCGACAAGGAATTTCAGGCCATCCTGCCGCTGCGCGGCAAGGTGCTCAATTCCTGGGAAGTCGACCGCGACCGGCTCTTTGCCAATAACGAAATCCACGACATTTCCGTGGCGATCGGCGTCGACCCCCACGGCCCCAACGACTCGCCCGACCTGTCCGGCCTGCGCTACGGCCGAATCTGCATCCTGTCGGACGCGGACGTCGACGGCTCGCACATCCAGGTGCTGCTGCTGACGCTGTTCTACCGGCACTTCCCCAAGCTCGTCGAGGCCGGCAACGTCTACGTCGCCAAGCCGCCGCTGTTCCGCCTGGACGTACCCGCCCAGGGCAAGCGCCCCGCCCGCAAGATCTATTGTCTTGACGATGGCGAGCTCGAAGCCGCGCAGGACAAGCTGCGCAAGGAAGGCGTGCGCGAAGGTGCGTGGGCCGTCAGCCGGTTCAAGGGCCTGGGCGAAATGAACCCCGAGCAACTGTGGGAAACCACCATGAATCCGGACACGCGCCGCCTGCTGCCCGTGGGGTACGGCGACCAGACCCCCGACGACACCACCCGCATGTTCGACATGCTGATGGGCAAGGGCGAGTCCTCGCAACGCCGCGCGTGGATCGAGGAAAAGGGCAATCTGGCGGAGCTCGACATCTGATGACGCCGTCCGCGCCCGGGCAAGCCCGCATGGTCGTCGACCTGACCGCCGACGACTACGCGGATTTTGCCGCCTATGTGTACAAACGGCCGGAGCTGCGCCGCAGACGGTACCGGTCTCATTTGCGCTTCGGCGTCCTGATGATCGTGGCGCTGCTTGCGTACCTGATCTGGCAGACCTGGGACGGCAAGGGCCCCAATTGGGGCGCGATCCTGCCGGTGTATTTCCAGGGGCTGGCGGTGGGTTTGGGCATCCTGGCGCTGCTGGCCCTGGCCTACGAATACGTGCTGCCCGGACTCGTGCGGATGAACACGCGCCGCATGCTGGCCAAGCAGCCCGACACCCTGTACCTGGGGCGGCACGAACTGGACTTCGGGCCCGACGGCGTCACCGACAGCACCGCCTCCGCCTCCGGGCACATGGCGTGGACGGACGTGCGGCGGGTCGAGGAAACCCCCGAACATCTCTACGTCATCCTCGGCACCCTGCAGGGCGTGATCATCCCCAAGCGCGGGCAGGACGCCGCCACGTTGCAGGCCGTGCGCGCCCAGATGCGCGTGCATGTCGCCGACACGCAGCTCCTGGCCCCGTCCGCCTGAGGCGCATTGACGCCGTTTCGATGAATTTGTCTACCTGAAACCATCATGACCGACAGCAATCAACCCGGCCTGTTTGACTCCAACCCGCCAGGCGGCGACGGCGACGGTGACGGCAACGCCGCCATCACGCTGGCGCGCTACGCGGAGCAGGCCTATCTGGACTATGCGGTTTCCGTGGTGCGCGGCCGCGCATTGCCCGACGTGGGCGACGGCCAGAAGCCGGTGCAGCGCCGCATCCTTTTTGCCATGCAGGCGATGGGGCTGGGCTCCGGCGCCAAGCCCGTCAAATCCGCGCGCGTCGTCGGCGACGTGCTCGGTAAATACCATCCGCACGGCGACCAGGCAGCATACGACGCCATGGTGCGCATGGCGCAGAATTTCTCGCTGCGCTATCCCCTGATCGACGGCCAGGGCAACTTCGGTTCGCGCGACGGCGACAACGCCGCCGCCATGCGTTACACGGAAGCGCGGCTCACGCCCATCGCCAAGCTGCTGCTCGACGAGCTGGACGAGGGCACTGTGGATTTCGTGCCCAACTACGACGGCAGCCAGCAAGAGCCGCAGATGCTGCCGGCGCGGCTGCCCGTGATGCTGCTGAACGGCGCCTCGGGCATTGCCGTCGGCATGGCCACCGAGATCCCGCCGCACAACTTGCGTGAAGTCGCTCAGGCTTGCGTGGCGCTCATCAAGCAGCCGCAGTTGCCGGACGAGGAACTGTACGCAATGATCCCCGGCCCGGACTTCGCGGGCGGCGGCCAGATCATCACCCCGGCGGCCGATATCGCGCAGATCTACGGCGTGGGCCGCGGTTCGCTCAAGGTGCGCGCGCGCTGGCAGTTTGAAGAACTGGCGCGTGGCCAGTGGCAACTGGTCGTCAACGAGCTGCCCCCCGGCACGTCCGGCCAGAAGGTGCTCGAAGAGATCGAGGAAATCACCAATCCCAAGGTCAAGACGGGCAAGAAGAGCCTGACGCCGGAGCAGACGCAGGCCAAGGCCGTGATGCTGAACTTGCTGGACGCCGTGCGCGACGAATCCGGCAAGGACGCCGCGGTGCGCCTGGTCTTCGAACCCAAGACCTCGCGGGTGGACCGCGACGAGTTCGTCAACACGCTGCTGGCGCAGACCAGCATGGAAGGCAGCTCCAGCGTCAACCTGGTGTGCATCGGCACCGACGGCCGTCCGCGTCAGAAGGGCCTGCGCGACGTGCTGGTCGAATGGCTGGCGTTCCGCACGAACACCGTGGTGCGCCGCACGCGCTTCCGCCTGGACAAGGTCATCGACCGCATCCATGTGCTGGAAGGCCGCATGGTCGTCTACCTGAACGTGGACGAGGTCATCCAGACGATCCGCGAATCCGACGAGCCCCGCGCCGCGCTGATGGAACGCTTCAAGCTGTCCGAGCGCCAGGCCGAGGACATCCTCGAAATGCGCCTGCGTCAGCTGGCGCGCCTGGAAGGCTTCAAGATCGAACAGGAACTGGCCGACAAGCGCAAGGATCAGGTCTCGCTGCAGGAGCTGCTGGACAATCCCACGACGCTCAAGCGCCTGCTGATCAAGGAAATCGAAGCCGACGCCAAGCAATTCGGCGACGAGCGGCGCACCCTGATCGAGACGGCCGAGCGCGCAGTCCTCGAAACCAAGGTGCTGGACGAACCGGTCACCGTGGTCGTCTCGCAGAAGGGCTGGCTGCGCGCCCGCCAGGGCCACGGCCATGACGCCTCGCAATTCGGCTTCAAGCAGGGCGACGACATGTACGGCGCCTTCGAGTGCCGCACCACCGATACGCTGATCGCGGTTGGCGACAACGGCCGGGTCTACTCGGTGCCGGTGTCCGGCTTGCCGTCGGCTCGCGGTGACGGCCAACCGGTCACCACGATGATCGACCTGGAGTCCGGCACGCGCATCGTCCATACGATCGCCGCGTCCGCCGACAGCCGCTGGCTGCTGGCAACGCGCGGGGGCTATGGGTTTGCTGCCAAGCTGTCCGACATGGTCAGCCGCCAGCGCGCGGGCAAGCAATTCATCACGCTTGAAACGGGCGACGAACTGCTGCGCCCGGTGCCGCTGTTTGCAGGCGCCCAGCAACTGGCGCTGCTGTCGCAAAAGGGCAAGTTCCTGGTCTTTGGCCTGGACGAGGTCAAGTCGCTGTCCGGCGGCGGACGCGGCACCATCCTGATGGGACTGGACGGCGCGGACAAGCTCGACCAGACCGTGCCGATCGGCCCCCGCGGGCTGCGCGCCACGGGCATCTACCGCAACAAGATGACCGAAGACATCCTGGCGGGTGCGGATCTGGCGGTCTATGTCGGCAAGCGGGCCCGCAAGGGCCGCGCGCTGGATGTGCGGCCCAAGCAGCCGCTGCTGTCTCCGGTGCTGGTTTGACGCCTGCGCGCCGCCTGACGCCGCAGACGCCCGGCGGCGCGCGCCCTTTGCGCCGCCCAGCTGCCATCCAGAGACCCGCATGAGCATCGACCTCGCCGCCCGGCCGCGCCTCGCGCACGTCGATGCCCTGCGGGGCTTTGCGCTCTTCGGCATCCTGGTCGTCAACATCAACGTGTTCGCCTTTCCGTTCTACGGCGGGGGCGTGCCGGATCCGGTCTATTCCAGCCCCTTGGATGTGACGGTCCGCTGGCTGGTCGCCTGGTTGTTCGAAACCAAGTTCTACCTGCTGTTTTCCTTCCTGTTCGGCTACAGCTTCACGCTGCAGATGACGGCGGCCGAACGCGCCGACGCGGCCTTCGTGCCGCGTTTTTTGCGCCGGCTGGCGGGGCTGGCGGCCCTGGGTATGGCGCACGCCATCCTGTTCTACCAGGGCGACATTCTGGTGACGTACGCGTTGCTGGGCCTCGCGCTGCTGCTATGCCGGCGCATGGACCCGGGCCGGGCGCTGCGCGTTGCGCTGTGGCTGATCGCACTGGCATCGGCGGTGTGGGCGATTCTGGGCGCGTTAAGTTTCCTGGACCCCGTGCCGGCCGGCTACGGGCTGCAATACAAAGCCGAGGCGCTGGCCTCCATCGAGGCGTACCGCGGCACCGTCGGCACCACGATCGCGCAGCACATCAAGGAACTCACCGAGGCCATCTGGTTCACTGTGCTGTTCGTGCAGGGGCCATTCGTTTTTGCCATGTTCCTGGCGGGATACGCGTTGGGCCGGCGCAATGCGCTGGCCGACCCCTGGCGCTCGCGCCGCGCGCTCGGACTGCTGTGCGCGCTATGCGTCCTGCCCGGGCTGGCCGGCGCCGCGGCGTATGCGACCAGCGCCTTGCCGCAGGCGCGCGTGGTGTGGGAATTGCCGGGACTGGCCGTGGGCCTTTTCACCGCGCCGCTTTTAAGCCTGTCATACGGTGCGGCGTTCCTGCTGGCGCTGCGCACGGGGCCTGGCGAGCGCATTGGGGCCTGGCTGGCGCCCGCCGGGCGGATGGCGCTCAGCAATTACCTGATGCAGTCGGTGGTCTGCGCATTTCTCTTCACGGCGTGGGGCTTGCGCCTGTACGCCGCCGTGCCGCCCCTGGCCGCGTTTCTGATTGCGGTGGCTATCTTTGCCGCCCAGTTGCCGTTGTCTGCCTGGTGGCTGCGGCATCATGCCTACGGCCCTGTGGAATGGTTCCTGCGCGCGCTCACCATTGGCGCACGGCCGCCCTGGCTGCGGGCAGGCGCAGGCTGATCAGGTGGCGCGGGCGGATCCTCGCCCGGCCGCCGTTGCGGTGGACGCCTAACCCCGCGTCTGCGATATCGCGGCGTCGATGGCGCCGGCGAGTCGTTCGGTCAGTTGGTCCAGTTCGTCGTCGGAGATGATGAAGGGCGGCGCGAGCAGCACGTGATCACCCTGTCGTCCATCGAGGGTGCCTCCCATCGGATAGACCATCAAGCCCCGCGCCATCGCCTCGCGCTTGATCCGCGCATGCAGCGTCAGCTCGGGATCGAAGGGCTGCTTGGTGGCGCGGTCCTGAACCAGCTCCACGCCCATGAACAGGCCCCGGCCGCGGATGTCGCCCACGTGCGGGTGTTCGCCCAGCGCCGCATGCAGCCGCTGCGTCAGGCCCGCGCCCTGGACTCGCACG
Source organism: Achromobacter sp. Root565 (assembly GCF_001427425.1). Classification (NCBI taxonomy): domain Bacteria; kingdom Pseudomonadati; phylum Pseudomonadota; class Betaproteobacteria; order Burkholderiales; family Alcaligenaceae; genus Achromobacter; species Achromobacter sp. Root565. The sequence continues at coordinate 115,344 of NZ_LMGO01000009.1, read as the reverse complement.
CGCTCCAGCAGCCCGTCGCGCCGGATCACGTCCTGCACTGCCAGCGAGGCCGCGCACGCCAGCGCGTGGCCAAGATACGTGTGGCCGTGCTGGAAAAAGCCGCTGCCCTGCTGCATGGCCTGCACGATATGCTGCTGCGCCATGACTGCGCCGATGGGCTGATAGCCGCCGCCCAGGCCCTTGGCGATGGTGATGAGATCCGGCGTCACGCCTTCCTGTTCGACGGCGTACAGCGAGCCGGTCCGGCCCATGCCGCACATGACTTCGTCAGCGATGAACAGCACGCCGTGGCGGTCGCAGACCTCTCGGATGCGGCGGAAGTAGCCGGGCACGGCCGTCACCGCGCCGGATGTCGCGCCCACCACTGGCTCGGCCACGAATGCCATCACGGAGTCCGGGCCGAGACGTTGGATGGCCGCGTCCAGCTCCTGCGCAAGCCGCTCGCCGTATTGTTCTGCGGTTTCGCCGACGCGCTGGTCGCGGTAGGCATAGCAGGGCGAGACATGCTCGACCTCGATCAGCAAAGGCGCGAACTGCGCGCGCCGCCAGGCGTTGCCGCCAACCGCCAGCGCGCCCAGCGTGTTGCCGTGATAGCTCTGCCGCCGCGCGATGATGTGGCGGCGTTGCGGCTGGCCGATTTCGACGAAGTATTGGCGCGCCATCTTCAGCGCCGCTTCGACCGCTTCCGAGCCGCCCGATACGAAGTAAGCATGCGAGGTGCCGGCGGGGGCGTCCGCGACCAGGCGGGCCGCCAGCTTTTCAGCGACCTCCGTAGTGAAAAAGCTGGTGTGGGCGTAGGCCAGCGCGTCGATCTGCGCGTGCAGGGCCGCCTGGACGTCCGGGTGGTTGTGACCCAGGCAGGACACCGCCGCGCCGCCTGAGCCGTCCAGATACGCGCGGCCCGCGCTGTCATGGATCCAGGCGCCCTGGCCGCGCAAGGCGATGGGGGGCGTATGGCGAAGGGAGCGATGCAGGATGTGGGTTCGGCTCATGCTGCGGGTTCCTGGGTCAGGTTGAAGGGGGGCTTCGGCTTGCAGGCCTCAGCCTTGGCGACGTGCGGGGGCGCCGGTCCAGTAGACGTTGCTGGCACGCAGACGCTGCTCCACTTCGGTCAGCCGGTCCAGCACCGCTTCGCCGCCGCGGGCCGTCAGCCTGGCTATCAGGTGTTCGGCCAGCCCAAGCAGTCCGGCGGTCGTGTGGAAGAACGAGCCCGGTCCGTGGTGCGCGGGCCTTGCCTGCACGCCATCGCGGTCGGACGGGAAAAAGCGGAGGGTATGGCGGGCGTCCACGGCAAGTGGGGACAGCGGGTCGTCGGTCAGCGCCACCACGGCCACGCCGCGTTGCGCGGCCTGGCGTGCGAGCTCGACGGTGGCGACAGGGTAGGGCGCCTGCGAGATGACGATCAGCGCGTCGCCCGCGCCCATGTTGTCGATCTGTTCGGCCGGCGCGCCGCCCAGCCCGTCGATCAGGACACTGTTGCGCCGCACGAGTTGATAGGCATACCGCATCTGGAACGCGATGCCGAAGGCCGAGCGCGTGCCCAGGAAACCGACTTGATGCGCGTTCAAAAGGGTTTGCACCGCGGCGTCGAACGCCGCGGGCGGGTTCAGCGCGCAGACCGAGGACATGGCCTGGACCTGATACCCGGTCAACGCATCGTGGCCGGGTTCCGTGGACGCGCTCGCAGCGGCCTGCAGGGCCGCGGCACGGTCGCGCAGGCCCGGCTCGCTCTGTGCAGCCAGCGCCTGCTGGAACGGCTGGCGGAAATCTTCGTAGCTGCCATAGCCCACCGCGCGGGCCAGCCGCAACATCGTGGCCGGCGCCACCCCCAGCGTCTGTGCCTGCCGGCGCATCGACCACAGTCCCACCAGCGCGGGATTGGCCACCACCCAGCGCGCCGCCCGCTGCAATTCGGGTGGCAGTTGCTCCAGCTTTTCCTGGAGGGTGGCGAGCAGGGAGGACGGCAGGGACATGTAGACAAGGCCGGATAAAACCGTAAAAAACATATGATAAATAAAACATCATGAACAAAACATATGTTTTTTAGTGGGGCTTGCCCGCAGGTGGATGTGCCTCGCTGGCCCCCGGCACAGCGGAATCGGCGTGCTGACAAGTCCATTCATACTGCAGTCATCCTCGCCAAATCCACGTTCATTTATTTACATCGTGCCCGGGTTTTTGTTTGACTCGAATAAATCGGGCGCATATGATTCGTGTAGAAATGATTTTGCCCGAACCTTCCGTATCCATGACTGACGCCGCGAAAACAGAAACCACTCAGCAGTACGACCTGCGCATTTTGCGAGCCCTGCGCCGCATCACGCGTTCGATCGCGCTGCATTCGCGACAGTTGTCCGCGGTCAGCCACATCACTGCACCGCAATTGATGTGCCTGCGCACTGTGATCGCCAACGGTCCCATGACCGCTACGGCGATCAGCCGCGAGATGCACGTCAGCCCCAGCACGGTGGTCGGCATCCTGGATCGCCTGGAAGACAAGGCGCTGATCCGCCGCGAGCGGGGCCGTGAAGACCGCCGCATCGTGTTCGTCACCGCCACCGAGGCGGGACATGAATTGGCGCAAGGCGCGCCGTCGCCGCTGCAAAAGCATCTGGCTGACGCGCTCAATGCCTTGCCGGAATTGGAACAGGCCACCATCACCCTGTCCTTGGAGCGCATCGTGACGCTCATGGAACAGGACGGTCAGGCCGCAGTCGACACGCATGGAGACGTGTCGTCGCCCATCCTTGAAGTGCCCACGGGCGGGGCACCCCCAGAATCGGGAATCGTTGCATGAAGAAAAACGAACTGGATACCCCCACACTCTCAAGTGCCGTGGCGCCGGCGGTCAGCGCGCAGACCCATACCATGCGTCTGCCCGACCGCAAAGACGGCGCCGCGATCCACCGCCTCATTTCCGAGTGCCCGCCGCTCGACCTGAATTCCCTCTACGCGTACCTGCTCCTGTGCGAGCACTTTCGCGACACCTGCGTCCTGGCTGAAAGCGCCGGGGGACGCATCAATGGTTTCATCTCCGCTTATGTGGACCCGTCCCGCCCTGACGTCCTGTTCGTCTGGCAGGTTGCGGTGCACGCCCGCGCTCGCGGCCAACGCCTTGGCCGCGCCATGCTCCGGGAACTCTTGCAGCGCAAGGGCCTGGCGCATGTCCGCTATCTTGAAACCACGGTGGGGCCTGACAACCAGGCTTCGCGCCGCACCTTCGCCGGCCTGGCCGCCGAAGTAGGCGCCCACGTTTCCGAACAGCCGTTCTTCGACCGGCAACTCTTCGGCGGCGCGGACCATGACGACGAGATGCTGTTAAGGATAGGTCCGTTCGCCTTGCCGTCCCCTTAGGGGCGCCAAAGGCCTGACGGTCTTATCGATTTACCGGGATGGTTCGAACTGTCCAGGTGCGCTTGCCGCACTTGGCGGGATCAGGCCGTCCGTCAATTAATGAGTTGAAAAGGGAGGATTAATCATGGACTTGAAGATCTTTGACCGCATGGAGTCTGAGGTGCGGGGCTACATCAGGTCGTTTCCCGTGATATTCAATCAGGCCCGTGGCTCGACGCTCATCGATGAAGATGGCACCGAATACATCGACTTCTTCAGCGGCGCAGGCACGCTGAACTACGGCCACAACAATCCTGTTCTCAAGGAAAAGCTGCTGGAGTATGTGCAGGCGGACGGCGTCGTCCACGGCCTGGACATGGCCACCAGCGCGAAGAAGCGTTTCCTGGAGACGGTGGATCGCGTGCTGCTCAAGCCGCGCAACTGGCAGTACACCCTGCAATTCACCGGCCCGACCGGCACCAATGCCGTCGAAGCCGCGCTGAAGATCGCGCGCCAGGTCAAGGGCCGCCCCAACGTGATCTCGTTCACCCACGGCTTTCATGGCGTCAGCGGCGGCTCGCTCGCCGCGACGGCCAACATGAAGTTCCGTGAGGCCGCCGGCTACGCGCTGGGCAACACGACGTTCATGCCCTATGACGGGTACTTTGGTCCGGACGTGGACACCATGTCGTACATGGAACGCATGCTGGAAGATCCGAGCAGCGGCATGGACAAGCCGGCCGCCGTCATCGTGGAAACGGTGCAGGGCGAAGGCGGCGTCAACGTGGCCACGCTGCGCTGGCTCAAAGAGCTGGAAAAACTGTGCAAGCGCCACGACATGCTGCTGATCGTGGACGACATCCAGGTCGGGTGCGGCCGCACCGGCACCTTCTTCAGCTTCGAGACCGCTGGCATCCGCCCCGACATCATCACGCTGTCCAAATCGCTGTCGGGCTTTGGTCTGCCGATGTCGCTGGTGCTGATGAAGCCCGAGCTGGACATCTGGAAGCCCGGCGCTCACAGCGGCACCTTCCGCGGCAACAACCTCGCCTTCGTCACCGCCACGCAGGCGCTGGAAACGTACTGGACCAACGCCGCATTCACCGCCGACGTCCAGCGCAAGGAGCGCCTGGTCGGCGACTGGCTCGAAAACCTGGTGCACAGCTATCCCAACGCCGGCCTGTCGGCGCGTGGCCGCGGCCTGATCCAGGGCCTGGTGTCCAACAGCAATCCCGCGCTGTCCAACCGCATCGCGCAATGCGCCTTCAAGAAGGGCGTCGTGATCGAAACGTCGGGCGCGCACGATGAAGTGCTGAAGCTGCTGCCCGCGCTGACGATCGAGGAAGATCTGCTCGCCAAGGGCCTGGATCTGATCGAGGCCAGCGTGGCCGAAGCGCTGGCCGATGAGGGGCAGTCCGCCCGCATCCTGAAATTTGGAGGAAAGCGTCAATGATCGTACGTAATGTCAAAGATGTGATCGGCACTGCCGACGAAGTCCGCACCGACACCTGGGTCAGCCGCCGTGTGCTGCTCAAGAAGGACGGCATGGGCTTTTCATTCCACGAGACCACCATCTTCCCGGGCGGCCGCACGCACATCCACTACAAGAACCATCTTGAGGCGGTGTGGTGCATCGAGGGCGACGGTTCGATCGAGACCATCGCCGACGGCAAGAAATATGACCTCGGACCCGGCGTGGTCTACGCGCTGAACGAAAACGACGAGCACTGGCTGTGCGGCGGCAAGGAGCCGCTGCGCGTCATCTGCGTCTTCAATCCGCCGCTGACCGGCCAGGAAGTGCACGACAAGGAAGGTGTCTACGCGCTGCCCGATGCGGTCGCGGCCTGATAAAAGGAGGTTCGCATGATCTCACCCGCGCAGGATCCGTACGCCTCCCGTACGGATCGCAGTTCCGCCATCATTTCCCGCCAGGACCCCGTCGTCTATGAAGACGGCAAGTATGCCAACGCCCTGACCAGCGAGCAGGTCGGCCAGTACGACCGCGACGGCTTCCTGCTCTTGGAAAACCTGTTCACGGAGGCCGAGGTGCGTGCGCTGTCGGCCGAGGTCGAGCGCATGACGCGCGACCCTTCCATCGTCCGCCGCGAAGAGGCCATCACCGAGCCGGGCAGCAATGCCGTGCGTTCCATCTTTCTGGTGCACGTGCTCAATCCCATGCTGGCCCGCCTGGTGCGAGATCCGCGCCTGGTCAACGTGGCGCGCCAGATTCTCGGCTCCGAGGTCTACATCCACCAGTCGCGCGCCAACATGAAGCCGGGCTTCAAGGGCAAGGAGTTCTACTGGCACTCCGACTTTGAAACCTGGCACGTTGAAGACGGCATGCCGTCGATGCGCGCGCTCAGTTGCTCGGTGCTGCTGACCGACAACAACGAGTGCAACGGCCCGCTGATGCTGGTGCCCGGATCGCATCGGCAGTTCATTTCGTGCGTCGGCGAGACGCCGAACGAGCACTATAAACAGTCGCTGAAGAAGCAGGAATACGGCGTGCCGGATCCGGTCAGCCTGCAGTTGCTGGTGGAGCAGGGCGGCATCAGCACGATGACGGCCAAGGCCGGCTCCGTGGTGTTCTTCGACTGCAACACGATGCACGGCTCGAACAGCAACATTTCGCCGTGGCCCCGCGCCAACGTCTTCATGGTCTACAACAGCATGGAGAACACCCTGAACCCGCCCAAGTATGGGCTGACCCCGCGTCCCGAGCACATCGCGACGCGCAAGGGATTCAAGGCGGTCACGCCGCTGGACACCTTGAAGCTGGTCGGCGGCTGAGCAACCGCCACCTTATCTGGCCCGGGCTTGTCCCGGGCTTTTTTTGTCTCTTTCGGGCGGTCCGGCGCGCCGCATTTCTTGTATTCTCTGCGGCATTCGCCACTCGTTGAGCCACCGCCGCCATGTCCGCCCGCATCCTCAGCCTGCATATCTACCCCGTCAAATCCTGTGCGGGCATCGACCTGAACGAATCGCCGATCGACCGCGCGGGCCTGGCCCATGACCGGCGCTGGATGGTGGTGGACGCCGCGGGCCAGTTCATGACGCAGCGGCAATGGCCGGCCATGGCGCTCATCCGCACCGCGCTCACCGCGGACGCGCTGCGGCTGTCGGCGCCCGGCATGGCGGACCTGGACGTCGCTCTGGACGGCTCGGGTCTGCAAGGGGATGCCCTCACGGTAGGCGTCTGGAGCGACACCACCACGGCCCGGCGCGAAGGCGACGCCGCCGCACAGTGGCTGACCCAGTTCCTGCAAACGCCTTGCGGCCTGCTCAAGGTGGACGCCGCGGCGCGCCGCGACGCCAAGCCGGATTGGGTGTCCCGCTGGGTTGATGTGCACCCCGACCTGGCCGAGGCCTTCGTGGGCGAGCACTGCTTTGGCTTTGCCGATGGGTTCCCGCTACTGATCGCCAACCAGGCGTCGCTGGACGACCTGAATGCCCGCCTGCAGGCCAAGGGCGCTGACCCTGTGCCCATGGACCGCTTTCGTCCCAACATCGTGGTCGAAGGCGAATGGGAAGCCTTCGAAGAAGACCACACCGCCATGATCACGGCGGCCGGAGTGCGGATGGCGTTCGTCAAGCCGTGCACGCGTTGCTCGATTCCCGACATCGACCAGCGCACGGCCAAACAGTACGAGGAACCGGGCCGCACGCTGGCGAGTTACCGCAATCTGGACATCGGCGTGGTGTTCGGCCAGAACGCCATTCTGGATGCGCCGGCGGGGACGCGGCTCAAGGTGGGCGACGCGGTCGAGATCGAACTGGATTTCTGACGCGCCGCCCTTGGGGGGCGGGTCCTGGGCCTAGGCCTTAGGGCGAGGACAGCTTCAAGCCAACCAGGCCCAACACGATGAGCGCGACGCTGGCGATGCGCAGCCAGCTCGCCGACTCCCCGAACAGCACGATGCCGGCCACGAAGGCGCCGATCGTGCCGATGCCCACCCATACGGCGTAGGCGGTGCCCAGCGGCAGGGTTTTCATGGCCAGCGCCAGCAGCCAGAAGCTGACCAGCATGCCGGCCACGGTGCCCACGGACGGCCACAGCCGGGTGAATCCGTGGGTGTATTTCAGGCCGACGGCCCAGACGATTTCAAACAGGCCAGCCAAAACCAGGATGATCCAGGTCATTCACGACTCCCAAGATTGCGTTGCCGGCGGGGTGCCGGCATAAATGGGGTCGTCCCCGGAAAACGCGCAAGCCGTTTGACGGTGCGCGGCAACGGGCCGTCCCGTTGCGGCAAAAATTATAGAATACCGGCTTTCGACGGCAAATCCGGATGCCGGGCATCAACCTTGCAACACTTCGCGGTCCGGGCCGCGAAACCAGGAAATTCTTTATGCAACGCATCATGCTGCGGGCAAAGCTGCACCGCGTCACGGTCACCGAAGCCGACCTTCACTACGAAGGCTCTTGCGGCATCGACGAAGACCTCCTCGACGCTGCCGGCATGCGCGAGTTCGAACGCATCGAACTCTACAACGTGACCAACGGTGAACGCTTCGACACCTACATCATCAAGGCCGCACGCGGCAGCGGCGCCATCTCGCTGAATGGCGCGGCCGCACGCCGGGCCCAGGTGGGCGACCTGCTCATCATCTGCACGTACGGTCCGATGTCCGAAGAAGATTCGGCCACGCACAAGCCCCAGGTGGTGCTGGTGGACGACGCCAACCGCGTCAAGGAAATCCGCAAGTTCCCGGCATGACGCCGGGCCGGGCGGAGCGCCATCCTGGCATCGCCGGATAGCGCTTCGTCGCCTCTGAACCGTTTCATCATGAGCTTCCAGGTCATCATCCAACCCAGCAAGCATCAATTCCCGGTCGAGCCCGGCCAGACCGTGCTCGACGCCGCGCTGGCGGCAGGCATCGTCCTGCCTTACAGCTGTCGCAACGGCGCGTGCTCCACCTGCAAGGGCAAAGTGGTTTCCGGGGAGTTCGACGCCGGCCAGTACCCCGCGCAGATCCTGTCGCCCGAGGAACTGGCCGACGGCTACACGCTGTTCTGCCAGGCTCGTCCCGAGTCCGACCTCGTGGTCGAGTCCACCGAAGTCCGGCTCGCCAGCGACATCCAGATCCGCAAGCTGCCGTCGCGTGTCCAGACCATGGAGCGCGTGGCGCCCGACGTCACGGTCCTGAAGCTGCAACTGCCGGCCTCCGAGCAGTTCCGCTATTACGCCGGTCAGTACGTCGAAATCATCCTGAAGGACGGCCGCCGCCGCAGCTATTCGATGGCCGGCGCGCCGCACACCGGCAGCCCGCTGGAATTGCACATCCGGCACATGCCGGGCGGGCTTTTCACCGATCACGTGTTTGGCGCCGGCGACACGCAGATGAAGGAACGCGAGATCCTGCGCCTGGAAGGGCCCTTCGGATCGTTCTTCCTGCGCGAAGACAGCGACAAGCCGATCGTTTTGCTGGCCAGCGGCACGGGCTTCGCGCCGGTCAAGGCGATCGTCGAACACATGATCCACAAGAACATTGACCGGCCCGTCGTGCTGTACTGGGGCGGCCGCCGTCCGCAGGACCTCTACATGGACGCGCTGGCGCAATCGTGGTCCGCGCAGCTTCCCAACTTCCGCTACGTGCCGGTCGTGTCCAACTCGCTGCAGGAAGACAACTGGACCGGCCGCACCGGCTTTGTCCACGAAGCCGTGATGCACGACATCGCGGACCTTTCCAGGCACCAGGTCTATGCCTGCGGCACGCCGCTGATGGTCGACGCGGCTCGCCGCGAGTTCAGCGCGCAGAACGGTCTGCCGCCGGAAGAGTTCTACGCGGATGCCTTCACGTCAGAGGCCGATCTGGCGAAGGCCGGGTCTTAAGTAATATGTTTTTTATTACTTAGGCGGCTGCAAAACGGCAAGGTAAACTGCTTTGGCAGCGGCCTGCCGGGGCACGCGGACATCGGGTCCGCGTACGCAACCGGCATGCAAGGAGCGATGCGGGCATGAAAGTAGCGGTATTGGGTAGCGGCATTATCGGCATCTCCAGCGCCTGGTGGCTAAGCCAGGCGGGTCATGACGTCGTGGTCATAGACCGCTGCACCGGCCCCGCCCAGGAAACCAGCCTCGCCAATGGCGCGCAGATTTCCGTCTCCTACGCCGAACCCTGGGCCAATCCCCAGGCGCCGATGAAGCTGCTCAAGTGGATGTTCCGGGACGACGCGCCGCTCTTGTTCCGTCCGCAGCTCGACTGGCGGCAGTGGATGTGGGGTCTGGCATTCCTGCGCGAATGCCTGCCCGGCCGGCTGGCTCCCAACATCCGGGCCATGGTTCGCATGGCCGAATACAGCCGAGCCACGCTGCGCGGCATGCGCGCCGAGCTCGGCATCCAGTACGACCACCTCGAACGCGGCATTCTGAATTTCTACCGCGATCCCCACGAATTCGAAAACTCGCAGCGCGCCGCCGGCCTGATGCGCGACTTCGGCGTCGAACGCCGCGTTGTGTCTGCCGACGAAGTCATCGCCATCGAGCCCGCGCTGGCGCCGCATCGCGCCACGATCGTGGGCGGCGACTACACGCCCGAGGACGAAAGCGGGGACGTACACCTGTTTACCGTCGCGCTCGCCCAGCTCTGCGAGCGCGCGGGCGTCGAATTCCGCTACAGCACGCGCGCGACCCGGCTGCTGACCATGGGCGGGACCGTCACGGGCGTCGAACTTATCGAGCCCGACGGCCGCTATGCTACCGTGTCGGCCGACGCCTATGTCGTCGCCATGGGCAGCTTCAGTCCGGGGCTGCTGCGCCCGCTGGGCATCCCGTGCAACGTGTACCCGGCCAAAGGCTATTCGGCCACGTTCCCGGTACTTGATCCGGCTGCCACCCCCACTGTCAGCCTTACCGACAGCAGCCACAAGATTGTCTTCTCGCGTCTGGGCGACCGGCTGCGCATGGCAGGCACGGCGGAACTTTCCGGCTACTCGCGCAGCCTGAATACCGGCCGTTGCGAGGCCTTGACCCGCCTCGCCAAAGAACTTTTTCCCGACGCGCTCGATTTCGAGCGCGTCAGCTATTGGTCGGGCTTGCGTCCGTCCACTCCCTCGAACGTGCCCATCATCGGCCGCAGCCGTATCCCGAATTTGTATATCAATACTGGACACGGTACGCTTGGCTGGACGATGGGTGTTGGCTCGGGCCGGGCATTGGCCGATCTGCTCAGTGGACGGCGGCCAGAACCGGAATTCCCTTTTCTTGGTCTGTGAACCTATGAAGAAACTGCAATTGGCGGGCGTTGCCCGCGCGATGTTCGCCAGCCGGCGTGCATGGGTGTTTGGCGCCGCGATGGCGATGGCTGGCGTGGCAAACGCCGCGCCCGTCGAAATCCAGGTCTGGCACACGCTGACAGATGCAAACAAGGCCGAGTTCGAAAAGCTCGCCAAGCAATACAACAAGGAACAGGACGACGTCAAAGTGACGCTGCGCGGCTTTGCGTCGCCGAACGCCCTGGAGCAAGAGGCAGTGTCCGCGGTCAAGGCCAAGAAGGGCCCGAACCTGCTGCAACTGTCCGACAACCATTCCCCCGAAGTCGTGGCCCAGCACAAAGCCGTGCTGCCGCTCTACGAACTGCTGGCCAAGTATCCGATCAAGGACCTGAACTGGTTCGTGCCGGCCACCAGCAGCTTCACCCGCGACAGCAAGGGCCGCCTGCTGGCCTTCCCGTGGATGGCCGAAGTGCCGGTGATGTTCTACAACACCGCCGCCTACAAGAAGGCCGGTCTCGATCCCAACAAGCCCGCACGCACCTGGACCGCGCTGCAGGCCGAACTTCTGAAGCTGCGCGACGTGGCCGATATCGACTGCCCCTACGCGTCCAGCGACCAGGTCGCGGTCCACCTCGAGAACCTGGCTCCGATCAACAACCAGCTGTTCACCAGCAACAACAACGGCCTGGATGCGGTCACCAAGAAGTCCGCCGCGCCCGCCATGCAGTTCGACACGCTGTACATGCGCCACATCTCGCTGATGGTCAGCTGGAAGCGCTCGCTGCTGTTCACGGCATACTCCGGCGACAACGCCTCCGACAAGCTGTTCGCCAAGGGCGAATGCGCCGTGCTGACGGCCAATTCGGGTGCGTTCGGCCAGTTCCTCGCCACCAAGTCGCTGTCCTTCGGCGTCTCGCCGCTGCCTTACTACGAGCAAGCCACCAAGGAGGGCGGCAAGCCCTTCGTCAGCGGCTCGGCGCTGTGGGCCCTCGAAGGTCATCCTCAGGCCCAGGAAAAGGCCACCGCGCAGTTCCTGGCGTGGCTGTCCAAGCCGGTCGTCGCCGCCGAATGGCATCAGCGCACGGGTTACCTGCCGCTGACTGAAGCCGCCTTCCGCGCCTCCGACGTGTCGTTTTACAGCAAGATCCCGGGCGCGCAGGCTTTTGTTGCCTCGATGAGCGCCAAGCCCGTCCAGAACAGCCGTGGTTTCCGCATGGCCAACTACGAGCGCATCGAGCCTGTGCTGAACAAGGAACTCACCGATGCCTTCGATGGCAAGGTGCCGCCCGTTTCCGCGCTGAACAACGCCGCCGCGCAGGCGCGCACCATCGCCACGCAGCGCTGATCGCAGTCAATGGCGCCGCGCTCCCGCAGCGCCGCGCAGCAGGACAAAGCCTGGTCTTCGGACCGGGCTTTTTTGTTTTTTTGATTCGTTGCGCACAGGGTGGATGAATCCGTCCGTGCGTACATGCCAGTCTGGCGGCGCCACCGGCGCTCGGCCACCATGCCGTTCAAGCGTGTCGCTTCCGATGCGCGCTTTGTTCGCGGTGAGGCATGGTACGAATCTTCTTTCTGGCGGCCGGGCTGTCTTGCCTTGGCGCATGCACGTGGTCGGGGCCCGGCCCGGGCGCATCCTCCTGGCAGGCGGCCAACCCGCCTTCGCAAGGGTTCCGCTTCGACTGGCAGTTATCCGGCGATCCCGCCGTCGCGCCGCTGCAGGTCTTCGACGACGGGCGCGAGACCTGGCTGCAATTTCTGCCGGGCCAGCCGTTGCCGGCCATCTTCGGTGCAGGCGATGGCGGTGAACACGCGTTGCCGTACGTGCGGCGTGATCCTTATGTGGTGGTTGCCGGCGCATGGAAAGCGCTGAGCTTTCGGGGCGGCAGGCTGACCGCTCGGGCGCAGCGGGCGCATGTTGCGGCGGACAGTCCGGCGCAATTGGCTCAATCCGCCTCGCGCAAGGTGCAGACCTCGGCGGCTGCCGTGGACGCATCGGAACGTCCGCATGTGGATTCCACCGCACACACCAGGCTCGTCGCTGACACGGCGCCGCGTTCGGAAGCGGGCGCGCTGGCCGGCGCAGAAGCGCCGAGCCGTCATGCCGCGCCGTCCGCCACGCATGCGGGGGCCACATCCACCGACACGCACGTTGCCGCGCAGGCCGCCCCGTTCCGTGCCGCGCCGCCCGACGCCACGCTGCGCGCCGTGCTGGCACGCTGGGCCGACGCGGCCGGCTGGACGTTCCAACCTCAGCATTGGGCGGTGGACGTCGATATCCCGCTGGCCGCCACGGCCGAATTCTCCGGCGACTTCAAGGCGGCCGTGCGCGGCCTGCTCGGCGCCACCGAACTGGCCGACCGGCCCTTGCAACCGTGTTTCTACGGTAATCGCGTCCTGCGCGTCGTGCCGCTTGCGCAATCGTGCTCACGCGCGGCCACGCCTAAAGGAGCCGCGGCATGACATTCCGCCTGTTAGCTTGCGCCACGCGCTTCCCAACTTCCAGAACGCTTGCTTACGCTGCGCTCTCGTGCGCCATCGCTGGCTGCTCGGTGTCCGAGCAGGTCACGGACATGCGCCGCGCGGCCAGCGGCAGGCATGCCGACGCCGCTGCCCGCCATGAGGCCTTTGCCGATGGTTTGTCCGACCATCAGGCGCGCATCGCCGCGCAGGAAGTCTCCACGCCCTGGCTGGCCGGCAAGCCGCAGCCGCTCGCGCGCGAGGTCACGCTGCCGCCCGCTTTGCGTGAAAACGTCAAAACCACGCTCATGCTGGCTGACGACGCGGACCTTCCCACGCTGGCACAGCGCCTGACCGCCGCCACCGGCATCGCCGTGCGGGTGCGCCCCGACGCGCTGCTTGCCCACGACCAATTCCTGCCGCGTCTGGCCGTCACCGGCGCGGTGGCCCTTGCCGCGCCGGCGCGCATCGAGGTGCGCGCGGATCCGCAACCGCTCGCCGATCTGCTCGACGCGCTGGCCGCGCGCTTTTCGGTGCACTGGCGCTACGAACACAATGCGCTCGAGTTCTACCGCACTGAAACACGCGTCTTCGATCTGCGCGCCCTGACGCTCGCCAGCAAGGTGGACGTGCGGCTTGGCCGCTCCGGCAGTGCGGAAGGCGAGGGCTTCGAAAGCACCTCCAACACGACGCTGTCCGCGGGCGAGCACAACACGCTGGCCATCCTGCGTGCAAACGTGCTGCCGTTCCTCACGCGATCCGGCGTCATTGCAGAGCCGGTGGAAGGCGCGGCCGCGCTGGTGGTCACCGATACGCCTGACGCCCTGGACCGGGTCGCGCGCTATCTGGAACGCGAGAACAAGGCGCTGACCCGCCGCGTTCGCCTGCTTTTCGAGGAAATCACCTTTATCGCCAACTCGGAGGCCGCGGGCGGCCTTGACTGGAATGCCCTTTATGCGGCGGCGGGCGCCACGGCGCGGCTGGCCGTGCCCGGTGTGCCGGCTACCGGCGCGGGGCTGCTTCAAGCCGCGTCGGGCGCGGGGCCATTCCAGGGATCGCAAGCCATCGTGTCCGCGCTCAGCGCCATGGGCGCGGTCGTGCGGCACAGCAAGATTCCGGTCCTGACTTTGAACCGCCGGCCGGTCTCGCACGCCGTCAGGACCACGTTCTCCTACATAGACCGCGTGCAAAGCACCGCCATGCCGGGCATGACCGCCACCGGGGCGAACGGTTCGCTGCCCGCGGTCTCCATCAGCCAGAAAGAAGAAACCGTCGGCTCGTTCCTCACCCTGGTGCCGGACATCCAGGAAGATGGGCAGATCCTGCTTTCCATCGCGTATGACAACGCCGTCGCGCAACCTCTGAAAACAATCACCTTCGGCGAAAGCGCCAATCAGGTCCAGGTGCAGCAGATCACGGTCGATGGCAGCGGCACCGTGCAGCAGATCGAGCTGCGGCCGGGGCAGCCCATGATCGTGGCGGGCTTTGACCGCACGCAGGACCAGCACGATCGCCAACGGCTGGCGCCCGGACTGCCGCTGCTTTCGGGGGGCCTGGATAGAGCCGCCACCGAACGCCACACGACGCTGATCCTCGTGACGGCCCAGGTCGAGGAAGGGTACTGATCGTGAACCGGGCCCCTCAACTCTTGCTGATCGAATGCCCCGGCGCCGATCGAACGCTGGCGATTGGCCTGCGCTGGTTTGCGCTTATTGGTTCCAACGTCCCCAAGCTCGCGCGGTCACGCGGTCGACGCCTGCGGGCCACGCATTACGTGGTGGGCGGATCACCCGCGATGGTCGCGGGCTATGGGCGCGCTCGCTCCGGAATCGGGCGCGGGCGGCTCACGCGCCGCGCCGGCGCATCGGCAGCGACGCCGCCGCAATCGGCCGCGCAATTGTTTGCCTTGCTGTACCCCGAGGGCGGCCACAGCCTTGTTCGCCTGCCGGACGGGCGCCATTGGCTTGTCGCCGCGCATGGCGGCGCGGTCCTGTCGCAGACCGACCGGGTATTCGGTTCGCTTGACGACGCGCTTCAGGAGCAGCGGGCGTTGCTCGCGCAGCGTCCCTCCTTGAAGGAACACGCTTCGGATCAAGTGTGGACGGCACTGGCGCAGGCCGTGGATGCCAGCGCGGCGCTGAATCCGCTGCCCTCGCGCTGGGCGGAGTTGCCTGCCGCACTGCGCCTCTTTCTGGCCTGCATCGGGTTTGCCGCCGTGGCGCCGTCGCTATGGAACGCCAGTGTCAGTGCGTTCTCGCGCAAACCTGCTGCGCCGCCGGCGACCGTTGCGGCTCGCGACCCGATGGCCGATGCCTACGAGGGAATGCTGCGCGCAACGACCGTCCATCCGCCAACGGCGCTGACGCGCCTGCTCGCCAGCGTGGCCGCGCTGCCGGTGCAGGTGCAAGGCTGGGCCTTGCGCCGCGCGCACTGCGATGCCGGACCGCAGCAATGGGACTGCGCGGCCGTGTATGCCCGGGTTCATCCGCTGGCCACCAACCACGGCCTGCACGCGTTGCTGCCAGCTGGTTGGCAGGTGTCGTTCAAGCCGCTCGAGGAAGCCACACTGGCGTGGCGCGTGGGGTCCGCCCCGATCCGGGTGGCCGACTTGACGTTGCCTTCGTCGCTGCACGTCGACACGCGAGTGGCGGGCGGACTGCAAGGGGTGCGCGCGGCATTCGCTTCCGTCGCGCTATCGCCGTCCGTGCCACTCATGCCGCACATGCCGCGTCAGGCTGCGGCCCAACTTGGAGCGGCCGGGCAAGCGGCGGCCGGTCAGTCGGCCGGGCACGCAACGGCGGTTCAGGCCAATCCCGTGGGGTTAAGCATGCCCGTCGTCCGGCGGCGCAGCCTGATCTTGCATGGGCCATTGCGCTCCATGGCGTTGATGCCGGGGCCGATATCCGCGGCCCGTTGGTCGCGCCTCGTGGTGAACGTGCAGTCGCAACCGCGGCCCAGTCTCGTCGCCAGTGCGCTTGTTGCCGAATTGCAGGGGGAACTTTATGAACAGGAATGAGCTTTGCATCCCGCGCCGGCACGCTGCCGCTCGAATGCTTGCCGGTATCGCACTGAGCGCCGCGGCGGTATCGGCAGGCCATGCCCAGCCCGCCGATCAGGCGTCCGCGCCGCAACCTTGGCCGGAGGTGGAGACCGTGCGCACGTTGTTGCGCGCGGATGCGGCCGCGGCTTTGTCCGACTGCCGGGTGCCGGGCCTTTGCACGGTTGGCGAAGGGAAGGGCGCCGCGATGCCGCCCGCCGGGCGCGCGGCGGACGACATCCGCGTGACCGCAATATTCGGCACGGTGCGCAGCTTGAACGTGGACATCGTGGTCAACGGCACGTTGCAGCGCTACCGGGCGGGCCGCGCCGATCCCGTGGCAGGCGGCGCCCTGGCTGCGCCGTATCGTCTGGTGGCCGTCGATGGCGCCTGCGTGCGCCTGCACCGCGAAGGCCGCTCCCAGACCGCGTGCCTGGACGCCGGGGGCGCACACCCATGACAACGCAGCCCCTGCCCGTTGCGGGCACGCCCGCTCGCCCGCCCGAGCTGCATACCCCCGAAGACATCGCGGGCATGGATCCGGCCTTCGTGCGCGCGCTGGGCCGTCAGTTCGATCTGGCTGCGCTGGCCGGACGCTTGTGCCCGGTCCTGCTCGAAGGCGGCCAGGCCGCGATCTTCGCCGTCAAGGAATACACCGTCGGCGACCAGATCGACGAGGTCGAACGCATGGTCAAGGCGGCCGGTTACCGCATGGCGCGCCCCGCGCGATATGTCGTTCCGGCGCCACTCCTGCTGATGATCGCGCGCGGCCAGTACACGGCGTCCGGCCCGGGGCGCACGGCCAGGGTCAACCCGGCCGAGCGCGCCTCGGCGCTGGCAGCGCTGTTTCTCGACATCGTCCGCTGGGGCGTGCTGCAGGGCGCCAGCGACGTCCACATCAACGTGGACCAGAGGCGCGACGCCGGCGACATCCGCTACACCATCCATGGCGAGTATGTCGGCTCGGATCGATTCGCCGGCCTGTCCAGCGCCACGTTGCTCGAAGTCCTGGCCGTGGCATGGATGGACGTGCGTGGCGGCAACGGCGCCGTGTTCGATCCGGCGCTCGAGCAGCAGGGACGTATTTCGCTGACGGTGGATGCCGCCCCAGTCGTGCTGCGCTGGGCCTCGCTGGCCGCGGACGCGGGGCCTTCCGTGTGCCTGCGGATCCTGCGGCTGGATGCAACCGTCAACGGCGACCTTCTGGCGTTGGGATACTTGCCCGGACAGGCCGAAACGCTATTGCGGGCGCGCGAGCGCGAGGGCGGGGCCATCGTGCTGGCGGGCGTGGTGGGCTCGGGCAAGTCCACCACCATCGCCACGCTGATGCGCGGCATCGCGCCCACGCGCAAGGTCATCACGCTTGAAGACCCGGTGGAATACCACATCGGCAACGCGCTGCAGAACACGTTGACGGGCGCGCTGGCGGACGCAGCGTGGCCCACGCTGGACGCCAAGCTCAAGACCATCAAGCGCTCGGCCATGAACGATCTGCTGATCGGCGAGATCCGCGACACGCAGACCGGCCGCGCGTTCATGGACCTCGCCAGTTCGGGCGTCAGTCTGTACGCCACCACGCACGCCGGCTCGGCCGTGATGATTCCCGAGCGCCTGGCCTCCGATGCGATCGGCGTATCGCGCGAATTCCTCGCGTCGCCCGGCATCTTGAAGCTGCTCATCTATCAGACGCTATTGCCTCGCCTGTGTCCCGGCTGCGCGCTGCCCGTCGACAGCCTGTGGTCGGGCTTGCACGCGCGGCATGCGCATGCATGGGACTGGCGCGGCTGGGTTCGCGGCTTGCAGGAAGCGTTCGATCTGCACTCCGATTCGCTCAGGGTCAGAAACGAAGCCGGCTGTCCCGCATGCCGGCGCGATCACATGCCGGAACTCAACGGAACCGCGGGGCGCTGCGTCGCCGCTGAAATGATCGAGCCCGATCGCGTGCAGGGTTTTCTCGATCAAGTGCGGCAGCGCGACAACCACGGACTGAAGCAACAGTTCCAGCCTGCCACGGGTGGCGCTTGGCGAGAAGCCGCCACCCGCGGCGCGCGGGCGCTCGATTGCGCGCTATACCGCGCCCATCTCGGCGAAATCGATCCACGCACCCTGTTGCGCCGGTTCGAATTGCCTGTCGTGCCGAACATGAGCACGGCGCCGGCCCCGTCGTTGCAATCCCCATCGTTGCAGGCCGCGTCGCCTGCGCAGACGGGCGCGGCCAAGTCCGGTGGAGCGCACCATGGCTGAGCTCGCACATCGCTTTTCGCGCGGGTCCCCACGGTCTGTTGGCGTGTACCGCTTGCGGCTGGACGCGCTGCGCTTTCGCTCGCAGCGCGCGGATTACTACGAATACCTGGCGGATGTCGTCGAAGGCACGCAAGGGCGAAAGAGCCTGCGCGACATCTTCGAGGACGACGCCAGCCGGTACGGGCCGGACACGGTTCGCGGACGCCTCTGCCAGCACTGGGCCGCCGCGTATCTGGGCGCGGGTGGAGACCTGGGAGTCGCCTGGTCCGACACGCTGCCGCACAACGAATGCCTGCTGCTCAGTTGCGTGCAGGAAGAGGGCGGCGACCTGGCCGCGGCGTTGCGCGATCTGGCGCGCGCCGTCAGGTTGGCGTCCGAGGCCTGGGCGGCGTTGCTGTCGGCGGCCGCCACGGGTGTCATTGCCGCCATTGTGGCCTTCGCGTTGCTGTGCGCCATCCCGTTTTTCAGCGTGCCACGGTTGCAGCAGGTATTCCAGGCCGTGCCTGCCGAAGACTACGCGCCGCTCACGCGCGGGTTGTTTACGTTGGCAGGGGGCCTGAAGCAGTGGCTTGCGCTGTGGGTCGTCCTGATATTCGGCGCGGTCTTGCTCGCCCTCTGGTCGCTGGCGCACTTCACGGGCGATCTTCGCGCCGTGCTGGATCGCTGGCTGCTCTGGCGGCTGTACCGCGATTTCCAGGCCATCCGCTTTCTGTCGTTGCTGGCGGTGCTCATCAGGCAGCACGGCGCGGCCGACACGCGCTTGCGCCGTGCGCTGTCCGTGCAGGCGCGCGACGCCTCGCCGTGGCTGCTTTCGCACCTGCAGGCCATGTTGGGCCGTATCGACGGGGGCGCCAGCGGCGCGGAAATCTTTGGCACCGGACTGCTGGATTCCCAGACGTGGTGGTACATGGCGGACCTGATGGACGCGCTCGGGGTCGAGCCCGGCCTGGCGCGCGTGCGCCAGCGCGTCGAGGTCCGCCTGCTGGCGCGTGTGCGGCGCCAGGCGCTCGTGCTGCGCTGGTCCTTGCTGATCGTGTCCTTGTCCACGGTGCTGGGCATCACGCTGTGGCATTACGCAGTGATAGACGAGCTACGCCAGGCGCTGACCAATTTCTATGCCAGCCAGTAGTGGACCGCGGGTTGGCGGCAACGGCGCGGTTCGCCGCGCACTTTAATCAATGAGGATATTCATGAAAGCAGTCAGTCTGTCTCGATCCTTTGGTGGGACTCAGCGCGGGTTTTCGTTGATGGAAGTCTCCATCGTCACAGCCATCGTGCTGCTCATCGCCATCGTCGGCATCCCCGCCATCGGCGGTTACGTCATCGAAAACAAGGTGCCCAAGGTCGGCGAAGAACTGCAGCGGTTCATCGCCAGCATGAAGATCAACGCGCAAGGCGGCGGCGTAACGCCCTACACGGGGCTGGACACCGGCGCCCTGGCCAATGCGCTGCGCGACTCCTCGGTGCTCTCGGTGCAGGGCACTGGCGCCGCGGCAAGCGTGGCCCACGGGCTGGGCGGCTCCGGCACCGGCGGCAGCGGCGTGGTCCAGGTCGAACCCGCATCCGTCGACGGTGCGGGCATGGGCTCCGCATTCACGCTTACCCTCACCAGTGTCAGCCACGCAGCCTGCCCGGCGCTCGCGTCAGTCCTGCAGCGGGTGTCGGAAATTATCTCCATCAGCGGCAGCAGCGGCGCCAAAGTCGTCAAGGATTCGATCACGAACCCCGCGACCCCGTACCGCGCGGCACAGGCCCAGGCGCAGTGCACCCAGGGCGATGTGAACACTTTCGTTTTCACCGCACGATGAGCGCGCCCCGCAGCGGCCGGCGCGCAGCGGGACGGCGGCAGGCAGGCTTTTCGCTCGCCGGGATGGCCCTGGCGCTCGCCATCACCACCGCCGTTGCCATCTGGGCGTCCAACGAAGTCGTTCGCGGCATCGAGGCCTCGGCTGCCCGCTCCACGGGCGTGTGGATGACGCAGATCCGGCTGGCGTTGATGGATGTGCTGTCGCGGCATTCCGAAGCCCTGTCCCAGGGAGATACGCCCGCGGCCAGCGACGGCCAGCCGCTCTTTGCCGACGCCCTCCACCCCACGCTGTCCGAACTGCGCGCCCAGGGCCATCTGCCCGCTGACTTTCCCGACCAGTCGGCCCTCGGCTTCGGCGCGGACATCCGCATCCTGCGCAGCCCGGCCTGTCCCGACGAACCCTGCCGGGTCGACGGCATCGTCTACGCCGACCAACCGCTGCTGAAAAAAGGGACGCAATTACCGGACGAAGTCGCCATGGCGTCCGTCATCACCGCCGCTGCCGGCTACGGCGGGGCCGTGTGGCCGCAGGTGCCATTCCAGTTGCGCGGCGCGGCGTTCGGCTTTCCCAATCCCGTGGCCGCCGAGGCGCCCACGTACGCGCCCGGCACGCTTGCGCTGTGGGCGGGCGCCGGCGCGGGGCTGCCTGACCTGACCGGCTACGTCAAAATGCGCGACACCCGCAATCCCGACCTGCAAGGCGGCTTGTCGGTGGCAGGCAACGTCGAAGCGGGCGGCTACATCGACGTGGGCGCCCGGGAAATCCCCGGCCATGCCTGCGGGGTGCAGCCGGGCGCGCTCGCCAAATCCGCCGCCGGCCAGTTGCTGTCGTGCGAATCCGGCGTCTGGATGCAGGCGAGCGGCGGCTTCGGCGGCGCCTTCAGCGTGAACTACCCGCTTGGCTGCTTCCATTACACCGGCATCTCCACCGCCAACCCCCGCACGGGCCAGTGCGCCTGCCCTGTGGGCTATGAAAGCGTGGTCGTGTCCTCCGGCGGCGTCTGGAAGGGAACCGAGGGCTGGACCATCGGTTATGTCTGTGTGCGGTGACCACTGTCCTGCCCGTTACCGCGTATTTCCGCCAACCCTCTATAATTGGCGATTCGCCCTAAATTCTGCTTCATCCACGATGAAATCCTCCGAGATTCGCCAGCAGTTCCTGCAATTCTTCAAGTCCAAGGGACACACCATTGTTCCCTCGTCGTCGCTCGTCCCGGGCAACGACCCGACCCTGCTCTTCACCAATTCGGGCATGGTCCAGTTCAAGGACGTCTTCACGGGCAAGGAATCGCGGTCGTACACGCGTGCCACCTCGTCGCAGCGCAGCGTGCGCGCCGGGGGCAAGCACAACGACCTGGAGAACGTGGGCTACACCGCCCGCCACCACACGTTCTTCGAAATGCTGGGCAATTTCAGCTTTGGCGACTACTTCAAGCGCGACGCCATCCAGTACGCCTGGGAGCTGCTGACACAGGTCTACAAGCTGCCGGCGGAAAAGCTCTGGGTGACGGTCTACCAGGAAGACGACGAAGCCTACGACATCTGGGCCAAGGAAGTGGGCGTGCCGGCCGAGCGCATCATCCGCATCGGCGACAACAAGGGCGCGCGCTATGCGTCCGACAACTTCTGGCAGATGGCCGATACCGGCCCCTGCGGTCCGTGCTCCGAAATCTTCTTTGACCACGGTCCCGAGATCTGGGGCGGCCCGCCGGGATCCCCCGAAGAAGACGGCGACCGCTACATCGAAATCTGGAACCTGGTGTTCATGCAGTTCGAACGCGACGCCGAAGGCAACATGCCGCGCCTGCCGCGTCCCTGTGTCGATACCGGCATGGGTCTGGAACGCATCGCCGCCGTCCTGCAGGGCGTGCATTCCAACTACGAAATCGATGTCTTCCAGCACCTGATCGCCGCTGCCGCGCGCGAAACCGGCATCAAGGACCTGGAAGACAACTCGCTCAAGGTCATCGCCGACCACATCCGCGCCTGCTCGTTCCTCATTGTCGACGGCGTGATTCCCAGCAACGAAGGCCGCGGCTACGTGCTGCGCCGCATCGTGCGCCGCGCGCTGCGCCACGGCTACAAGCTGGGCCAGACCAAGCCGTTCTTCCATCGCCTGGTGCCGGATCTCGTCGCCGAAATGGGCGAGGCCTATCCGGAACTGGCCGCCGTGGCCGACCGCGTGGCGCAGGTCCTCAAGCAGGAAGAAGAGCGCTTCGGCGAAACCCTCGAACATGGCATGCGTATTCTGGACACCGCCTTGGCCAATGTGCCCAAGGGCGGCGTGCTGGACGGCACCACGCTGTTCACCCTGTACGACACCTACGGCTTCCCGGTCGACCTCACGGCCGACATCTGCCGCGAACGCGAAGTCGACGTCGACATGGCCGGCTACGACGTCGCCATGGAGCGCCAACGCGACCAGGCCCGCGGCGCCGGCAAGTTCAAGATGGCCGAAGGCCTGAGCTACGAAGGCGCCGAAACGCGCTTCGAAGGCTACGAAAAGCTTGAGCTGGACAACGTCAAGGTCACGGCCCTGTACGTGGACGGCACGCAAGTGCAGGAAGTCAAAGCCGGCCAGAGCGCCGTCGTCGTGCTGGACGCCACCCCGTTCTATGCGGAGTCGGGCGGTCAGGTGGGCGACACCGGCCTGCTCGAAGCCGATGGCGTGCGTTTCGCCGTCGCTGACACCCTCAAGATCCAGTCCGGGGTGTTCGGCCATCACGGCACGCTGGAATCCGGCTCGCTGGCCGTCGGCGACACGCTGCTGGCCCGCGTGGACGCCGTCCGCCGCGCCCGCACGGTGCGCAACCACTCGGCCACCCACCTGATGCACAAGGCGCTGCGCCAAGTGCTGGGCGCGCACGTTCAGCAGCGCGGCTCGCTGGTTGACCCCGACAAGACCCGTTTCGACTTCGCGCAGGATGCGCCGCTGACGGCAGAGCAGATCGCCCGCGTAGAAGCCATCGTCAACGCCGAAGTCCTGGCCAACCATCCCACCGTCGCCCAAGTCATGGGCTACGACGATGCGGTCAAGGGCGGCGCCATGGCGCTGTTCGGCGAAAAATACGGCGATACCGTGCGCGTGCTCGACATCGGTTTCTCGCGCGAACTCTGCGGCGGCACGCACGTCACCCGCACCGGCGACATCGGTCTGTTCAAGATCGTGTCCGAAAGCGGCGTGGCCGCAGGCGTGCGCCGCATTGAAGCCATCACTGGCGATAACGCGCTGGCCTGGGTGCAGAACCAGAACGCCTTGCTGACCCAGGTCGCCGGCATGCTGCGCAGCACGCCCGCCGATCTGCCGGCGCGCATCGCGCAGGTGCAGGACCAGGTCAAGGCACTCGAAAAGGAACTTGAGCAGTCGCGCAACAAGCTTGCGGCCAGCGCCGGCAATGACCTGGCTTCCAGCGCCGCGGTCGACGTCAAGGGCATCAAGGTTCTTGCGGCCAGCATTGGCGACGTTGATCCCAAGGCGCTGCGCGGCATGGTCGACAACCTGAAGGACCGCCTGAAGCCTGCCGTCGTGCTGCTGGCTACCGGCTCCGCCGATGGCAAGATCAGCGTGGTCGGTGGCGTCACCGCCGACCTGACCGACCGCATCAAGGCCGGCGATCTGGTGGGCTTTGTCGCCAGCCAGGTGGGCGGCAAGGGCGGTGGCCGTCCTGATATGGCCATGGGCGGCGGCACGGATATCGCCGCGTTGCCCGCGGCCATTGCAGGCGTGCAGAAGTGGGTGGACGAGCGCCTCTGATGAGCGATGCCGATTCCCGTCTTGATGCCGGCGCCGAGGCGCCGGTGTTCGACCAAGACGTCGATGCCAGCGGCCTGACGTGTCCTTTGCCCATCCTGCGGGCCAAGAAGGCGCTTGCGCAGATGGAAAGCGGGCAGGTGGTGCGTGTCATCACCACCGACCGCAATGCGATCCGCGATTTTCAGGCGTTTGCGCGCCAGACCGGCAATGCGCTCGTCGCGCAGCAAGAGGCCGACGGACGCTGCGTGCATTTTCTGCGCCGGCGCTAGCCCGCCCGGCAATCGCCCCATGCAGTAGGCCCGCTCAACGAGCCCGCTGAATAGGCGAATAAGTCCGCTCAATGGATCGCTCAAAAGGCCCGCTCATGCAGCGGGCCTTTTTCTTGGCGTGCCGTTGCGCCTAACGGTGGATGGCCGCGGCGACGGCCTGCGTGATCGTGAAGTCCACCAGATCGCCTTCCTTCAATTGTTGAAGCTTCTGGCGCAGGGCCGGATCCCTGACCTGGATGGTGCGCCTGCCGCCTTGGGGACCCTTGAGGATCACCAGGTTCGCGCTCCGGTTGATGTGCCAGATCTCGGCCGTGATCGTGGTCTGGCGGCCAACCGCGCCGCCCGGCATCGCACCCTTGGCCGACCGGGTCGCGGCGGTCTCGGTGACGACTTCAGGCGCGCCGGAGCCTGCGGGGCGCACGTCCACCGCCACCGACTCGTAGTAGTCCAGCGTCAACGTGTCGCCGGGCTTGATCTGATTGAAATTGCGGATGTCCGGTCCGGCCACGATCTCCACGGTATTGCCGTCGGCGCCGCGCAGTGTGATGGTCCGGTTGGCCTGATCAACCGCTGCCACCTGCCCGGAGGCCGTTGTCAGCGCCGCGCCAATGACCCGCGCGGGCGCGTCCGTGGGCAAGGCCAGCGCGCCCGCCAGCAATCCAGCTACAGCCAGGCGCGCAACGGGTGCGAAGACTGATTTTTGGTTCTTCATGGTGTGCACACTCCAGTTAAAGGACTTTTTGTGGGGAAAAAGCGGAGTCAGGCAGGGGCGTGGCAACGCCGCCCGGATCTTCGGGGCGCTCGCGGCAAAGGCGGGGTATCAGGGATAGGCTGTCGCTTCCAAGCGGCCAGCAAGGCCAGGGCGTAGAGTTTTGCGCGGGTCGACATGAAATCCGATCTCTCCAATCAGATTGCTCTTCAGACGCACCAACTGCTCAAACGCATGACAACGGGGCAGGCTGCAGGCCAGGTCACTTGCACCCGCACCCGCCTGACGACGGACAGGGGGACGACAACACGACGTCCGGGCCTCCTGCAGATCGAGCCGCAGCAGGGCTGGGCTCGTGCTTGTAGAATACCCGGATGTGGTGTTTTGGGATACAAATCGCACCGCATCACAGATTCTTCGGCACTCGCATTTGCCAGCAGGCTCCTTTCAGTGCTAGAATTTCCCGTTTTTCACAACTAATTCAAGGGATTACCTATGGTGGTGATTCGCCTGGCCCGCGGTGGGTCCAAGAAGCGTCCGTTCTACAACCTGGTGGCCACCGATTCGCGTAACCGTCGCGACGGCCGTTTTATCGAGCGCGTGGGTTTTTACAACCCCGTGGCTAGCGAAGGCACGGAAAACCTGCGCATTGCGCTGGATCGCGTGCAGTACTGGACCGGCACCGGCGCGCAACTGTCGCCCGCCGTCGAGCGTCTGGTCAAGGAATACTCGGCCAAGGTTTCCGCCGCGGCCTAATTGCCCGCGACGCACATCCTTAGTTGAATTCTGAAGCAGCTGGTTTTTCGACGTTGAAAGCCTCGCGCTTGAAAGCGGACATTCCTAGCTGCTTCATCGCTATCCAAGCCTGATAAAGAGCACGATAAATGCCTGATGCCGCAACCTCCAACGCGGCGCCTACGGATTTGGTCGAGCTGGGCCGCATTACTGCAGCCTACGGTGTGAAAGGCTGGGTTAAAGTGCAGCCGCATTCGGCCAACGCCGAAGTGCTGCTCTCAGCGTCTCAATGGTGGTTGACTCGCCCTGTGCCTGAATTGGCGCGGGGCGCTGTCGCGTCTGCGCCTGTCGCATTCAAGATCTTGCAATCCCGTTCGCAGGGAGCCACCGTGGTGGCGCAACTGCAGGGCATTACGGATCGCGATCAGGCCGAAGCGTTGCGCGGACATACCGTGCAAGCGCCGCGTGGATCATTCCCCGCGCCCGAGGAAGACGAATACTACTGGGTCGATCTCATTGGTTGCGCGCTGTATTCCAGCGCCAACGGCGAATCCGCGCGAATTGGCGTGGTCAGCGAGGTCCTTGATAACGGTGCTCACGCCGTGTTGAAGGTCCTGCTGCAGAAGGGCGAGGGCGAAAGCCCCGAGCCCGTCCTGGACGCCAAGGGCCGACCCGCCGAAATGCTTGTTCCGTTCGTACGCGCGCACATCCACGCCGTTGATCTGGCTGCCCGCCGCATCGACAGCGATTGGCCCGCGGATTTTTGATGCGTATCGACGTCGTTACGCTATTTCCCGAAATGTTCGGGGTGGTGCGCGACCTCGGCGTCACCGGCCGGGCCCATGCCCAGGGCCGGTGGCAGCTTCATGCCTGGAATCCGCGCGATTTCACGCATGACGTACACCGTACCGTGGACGACCGCCCCTATGGCGGCGGCCCCGGCATGGTGATGATGCCGGGTCCCTTGGAAGCCGCCGTCAACGCCGCCCAGCAGGCGCGCGCCGGACAGGGCCTGGGTCCTGCCCCGGTGGCGCTGCTTGCGCCGGTCGGCCGGCGCTATGACCAGGCCGGCGCCGAAGCGTTGGCCGCCAGCGATGGCCTCATCCTCATTTGCGGCCGTTACGAAGGCGTGGACCAGCGCTTCATTGATCGCTGCGTCACGCAAGAGATCTCGCTGGGCGACTTCGTGCTCTCCGGAGGTGAAATCGCGGCGCTGGCCGTGATCGATGCCGCCGTGCGTTTATTGCCCGGCGTGCTCAACGACGGGGATTCCGCCCTGCAGGATTCCTTCAATGACACTTTGTCCGGCCTGCTGGACAGCCCGCACTACACACGCCCGGAAGTCTATGACGGCGAAGCGGTGCCGGCGCCCCTGCTGAGCGGGCATCACGCCAATATCGCCCGCTGGCGGCGCGAACGCTCGCTCGCGTTGACCGCCGCACGCCGGCCCGAGCTCATCGAATCGGCGCGCGCAAAAGGCTGGCTAAGCAAGCTGGACGAACGCTATCTGGCCGAGTTGGCCGGCACGCCGTTGCCTGCGGAGCAGGGTGCGAGACGCCGCCGGCCGCGCAAACCCGCCGTCGATGCCGCGCCCACGGGGCAGACCCAGCCCAGCCCCAAACCCGATCCCAACCGCGATCCGTCCGACGCTTCCTGACCGACGCGCCGGCCCGAAACGCCCGTAAACGCCCACTACGCTAGGGAAGTCCCTGGATTGTGGGCGTTTTTGCGGCTCCTTAGTATTGAAAATTACATGCACATGAAATTTTCATATGACCCGCTCCGCCGCCGTTCGCCGTGCCCGTGCAGCGCCCGCGTCCCCCGCTCATGCGGAACGACCGGAGTCGGCCGTCGATCTTTGGCTGGGTCAGCAGTTGCGTCAGTTGCGCAAGCAGCAGGGCCGGTCGCTCGCTGACGTCGCGCGAGCCTGCGGCATGTCGCTGGGGCTGCTAAGCCAGATCGAAAGAGGGCTGAGTTCGGCGTCCATCAAAGTCCTTCATCTCCTGGCGCGCGAGTTTCGCGTGTCGGTCAATTCGCTGTTGCGCAACGCCGAGCATACCGGCGGCGAGGAAGACGGGCGCGTGGCCCGCGCAGGCACGCACCGCCACATCGACCTGAAGGAAAAAGGCATCAGCAAAGAGATGTTCACGCCCGCGGCATGCCGCAGCATGGACCTGTGCCGCGCGTCCATTGCGCCCGGCGGATCGACCGGCAACGAACTGTTCGTAACGGGGCAGGGCGAGCAGATCGGCCTGGTGCTCAAGGGCGTGCTCGAGCTTTGGGTGGGCGACCGCGTCATCCGCCTGCAAGCTGGCGACAGCTTTTGCTACGCCAGCAGCACGCCGCGCCGCTGGTGCAATCCGGGGACCCAGACGACCGAAGTCATCTGGGCCATATCCAACATCACTCACGCCGCGGAGGACGACACGCCACAAGCGCCCTGAGCGCGCAGCACGCAAGCGGCGGAACGCGCGGGGAGCGTGCCGCCACCGGGCGCGCCACGCGCGGCCCGGCCTTCTTTGCCACGATGAGGATATGTCATGAAATTCAAGACTCTTGTTGTCTCTGTATTCGCAGCATTGTCCATGGCGGCGGGCGCCCAAGCCCAGACGGTGTTGAAGGTGGGGTCCACGCCCACCGGCAGCCCGTTCACGTTTCTCGATACCAAAACCAACAGCATCGAGGGCGTGATGGTAGACATCGTGAAAGCGGTGGGTAAGGAGGCCGGATTCTCGGTGCAGATCGAGCCCATGGCGTTTTCCGCGCTGATCGGCTCGCTGACGTCCAAGCGCATCGACATCGTGTCGGCGGCGATGTTCATCACGCCCCAGCGCCAGCAGGTGGTGAGCTTTTCCGAGCCCGTCTATCGCTACGGCGAGGGCCTGATGGTGCTCAAGACCGACAACAAGGAATACAAGTCGTTCGCCGACATGAAGGGCATGACCGTTGGCGTGCAAGTCGGCACCGCCTTTGTCGAGCCGATCCAGAAGAGCGGTGTCTTCAAGGAAGTGAAGCTTTACGACAACCCGCCCGACATGATGCGCGACGCCAACGCAGGCCGGATCCAGGGCGGCTTCATGGACTATCCCATCGCCGCGTATGTCCTGTCGCAGGGCAACTATCCCAACCTGAAAATGGCGCAGTCATATCAGCCGACGATCATGGGCAGCCTTGGGCTGGCCACGCGCAAGGACGACACCGAGCTGCTTGACCGCATCAACAAGGCGCTGGCCAAGCTGAAGGCCGATGGCGCCATCGACGCGATCCTGAAGAAGTGGGGCCTGGGCGGCGCCTGATGCCAGCCGGGCAATCTGAGCTCAAGCATTCGCGACATCCCGCTGGCGCCTCCACGCGCGCCGGCGGACGCAGCCCATCCGCAGCGCTTCTCGGGCTGTATCCCAAGCTGTCATCGCGGGCGGTCTTCTCGAGGTAGGTGGACTCATGACGGAATTCTTGAAAGACGCGGCAGAATTCATGCCGATCCTGCTGGAGGGCGCCAAGCTCACCATCCTGGTGACGCTGGGCTCGCTCGCGCTGTCGACGGTGCTGGGCCTGGTGTGGGCGTTGATGCGGGTGTCGGGCAACAAGTACTTGTCGGGGTTCAGCGCGGGTCTGGTCAATCTGCTGCGCGGCATTCCGATCATCGTGCTGCTCTTCTACATCTACTTCGTGATGCCGGACATGGGCGTGTCGCTGAGTGCGGTGCACGCGGCCATCATCGGCCTGGGCATCGCGTATTCGGCCTATCAGGCAGAGAACTTCCGCGCCGGCATCCAGGCGATTGATCGCGGGCAGATCGAGGCCGCGATGGCCATGGGCATGGGCTGGGGCCTGACGATGCGGCGCGTGGTGCTGCCGCAGGCCGTGAAGATCGTTCTTCCGCCGTACGGCAACATCATGATCATGATGCTGAAGGACTCGTCGCAGGCCTCGACCATCACCGTCGCAGAGCTTGCTCTGCAGGGCAAGCTCATCGCCGTATCCACGTTCAAGAACGCCACGGTGTTCACGCTGGTGGCGCTGATGTACCTGGTGATGTGCGTGCCGCTCATCCTGCTGGTGCGGCATCTGGAAAAACGGAGCGCAACCAAATGATCAGCCTGCAAGGCGTGAGGAAGAGCTTTGGCCCGCTCGAGGTCTTGAAGGGCATCGACGCCGAGGTCGAGCAGGGTGAGGTCGTGTGCGTCGTGGGCCCGTCCGGCTCGGGCAAGTCGACCATCCTGCGCTGCATCAACGGACTGGAGCGCTACAACGCTGGCCGCATCACCGTGGACGGCGAGCTCGTGGATTGCGATGCGCCCTCCATCGTGTCGATTCGCACGCAGGTGGCGATGGTGTTCCAGCGCTTCAACCTGTTTCCGCACCGCACGGCGCTGGAAAACGTGATCGAAGGTCCTATCTTCGTCAAGAAGGAACCGCGCGCTCAGGCGGTGGAGCGCGGCCGCGAATTGCTGGCCAGCGTGGGGCTGGCGGACAAGGAGCACGCGCATCCGAACCAATTGTCGGGCGGCCAGCAGCAGCGCGTGGCCATCGCGCGCGCGTTGGCGATGAGACCGAAGGCGATCCTGTTTGACGAGCCCACCTCGGCGCTCGATCCGGAGCTGGTCGGCGACGTGCTGGGGGTCATGCGCAAGCTGGCCGAAGCCGGCATGACGATGGTCGTCGTCACGCACGAAATGAGCTTTGCACGCGAGGTCGCCGACCGCGTCATGTTCTTCGATGGCGGTGTCATGGTGGAGCAGGGCGCTGCCCGCGAAGTCCTGAATCATCCGCAGCATCCGCGCACGCAGGACTTCCTGCGGCGCGTGTTGCATCCCATGTAAGGAAGGAAGCCCCATGCAGCCAGCGCCGTTTCCTCTTTCCCCGTCACTGTGGGCGGCCACCGCGGCGGCGCCGCCCCCCACCGCGCCGCTCGACGCTTCGGCGCAGGCAGACGTCGCCGTGATCGGCGGCGGCTACGCCGGCCTGTCCACCGCTTTGCACTTGGCCGAGCGCGGCGTCAAGGTCGTGCTGCTGGAAGCGCGCGAGATCGGCTTTGGCGGATCGGGCCGCAATGGCGGCCAGGTCATTCCCGGCTTGAAGTACGACCCGGACGATCTGATTTCGATGTTCGGGCCCGAGCGCGGCGAGCGGCTGACACGATTCGCCGGCGCGACGGCGGATGTCGTCTTTGACTTGATCGAACGCCATGCGATGGACGTGCCGCGCGTGCGCGCCGGGTGGATCCAGGGCGCGCACACGCCGCAGGCGCTGCGCATCGCGCAAGGCCGCGCGGCGCAGTGGGCGCGCCTTGGCGTGGACGCCCAGCCGCTCGACCGGTCGCAGGTCGCGCGTCTGATCGGCGCCGACAAGTACCTGGGCGGATGGGTGGACCGGCGGGCGGGGGCGGTGCAGCCGTTGAGCTACGCGCGAGGTCTGGCGCGCGCCGCGCTGAATGCGGGCGCGATGCTGCACACCGACACGCCCGTCACTGGACTGAGGCGTGACGGTGGCAAATGGACGGTGTCCACGGCACGCGGCCCCTCGGTCAGCGCCGATCGCGTGGTGATGTGCACCAATGCCTATGGCGGCGATCTGTGGCCCGGACTCAAGCCGTCCATCATCGACGCCAATACGTTTCAGGTGGCGACCGTGCCGCTGCCGGACCGCATCCGCGCGGGCATATTCCCCGAGGGCCACGTCACCTCGGACACGCGCAACCTGCTCCTGTACTTCCGTCTGGATCACCAGGGCCGGTTGCTGATGGGCGGCCGCGGCCCCTTCCGCGAGCCCAAGGGCGAGTCCGACTGGGCGCACCTTGAACGCGTGATGGTGAAGATGTTCCCGCAGGTGGCGGGCACGCCCTTCGAATTCCGCTGGTGCGGCCGGGTCGCCGTCACGCGCGACTATCTGCCGCATCTGCATGAGCCGCAGCCCGGACTGCTGGTGGACATCGGCTGCCAGGGCCGTGGCGTCGGCCTGCAGACGTGCATGGGCGCCGCGATGGCGCAATACGTGGCCACGGGCGATGCCAACGCATTGCCCGTGCCCCTGTCGCCTATCGTGCCGTTTCCGCTTTATCCGCTGCGCCGGCTGTACGTCAACGCGGTGGTGAGCTGGTACCGGATGACGGACGGCGGTGTTTGAAGGCCGCCAGGTCCACCGCCCAACTCCCGTCGTCACTCCCAAAGCAAAAACCCCGGAACGGCGTCCGGGGTTTCTGGGATTGCACTTAAAGCGCGGGGATCAGTCGCCCAGCTTGGCGCGTTGCTCCTGCACCTTCTGCAGCGTCTCGCCGAATTGCGCCATGCGGGCCTTTTCCTGTTCGACGACCGCGGCGGGGGCGCGTTCGACGAAGCTCGCGTTGGACAGCTTGCCCTGCGCTTTGGTGATCTCGCCGGCGAGGCGGGCGATTTCCTTGTCCAGGCGCACGCGCTCAGCGGCCACGTCGATTTCAACGTGCAGCATCAGGCGGCTGCCGCCGACGACCTGCACCGGCGCCCCGGCGTCGGGCAGGACGTCCAGCACGTCGACCTGGCTCAGCTTGGCCAGCGCGGCCAGGTACGGCGCGTTGCGCGTCAGCATGGGTGCGTCGCCTTGGGCGCACAGCGGCACCTTCTGGGCGGGCGACAGGCTCATCTCGCCGCGCAGCGCGCGCACGGCCTCGACCTGCGCCTTCAGTTCGGCCACGTCGGCTTCGGCGGCGGTGTCCACCGCATCCGGATTGGCCTTCGGGTAGGGCTGCACGCTGACGCTGTCGGTGGCGCCTTCCTTGCGCTTGCCGGCCACGACAGACACCTTCTGCCACAGTTCTTCCGTGATGAACGGAATGATCGGGTGCGCCAGGCGTAGCACGCATTCCAGGACGCGGATCAGCGTGCGGCGGGTGCCAAGCTGCTGGGCCGGCGTGCCGGTCTGGATCTGCACCTTGGCCAGTTCCAGGTACCAATCGCAGTATTCGTCCCACACGTAGCGGTAGATCGCGTTGGCGATGTTGTCGAAGCGGTAGTCGGCAAAACCGCGCGCGACGTCGGCTTCCAGCGTCTGCATCTGGCTGATGATCCAGCGGTCCACGAAGGACAGTTCGCCGGCATCAGCCACCGTCAGGTCATGGCCTTCGGTGTTCATCAGCACGAAGCGCGTGGCGTTCCAGAGCTTGTTGCAGAAATTGCGGTAGCCCTCGCAGCGCTTCAGGTCGAAGTTGATGTTGCGGCCCAGCGTGGCGTAGGCTGCCATGGTGAAGCGCAGCGCGTCGGTGCCGTAGGCGGGGATGCCGTCCGGGTACTGGCGGCGCGTGGCCTTTTCGATCGCGCCGGCCTGCTTCGGATTCATCAGGCCGTAGGTGCGCTTGCCCACCAGACCGTCCAGGTCGATGCCGTCGATCAGGTCCACCGGGTCCAGCGTGTTGCCCTTGGACTTGCTCATCTTCTGGCCGTCGGCGTCGCGGATGAGGCCGTGCACGTAGACGTGCTTGAACGGGATCTGGCCGGTCAGGTGCGTGGTCAGCATGACCATGCGCGCCACCCAGAAGAAGATGATGTCAAAGCCCGTGACCAGGACGCTGGAGGGCAGGTAACGCTGCAGATCCGGCGTGTTTTCCGGCCAGCCCAGCGTCGTGAAGGGCACCAGGCCCGACGAGAACCACGTGTCCAGCACGTCGGGATCGCGCGTGAGCGGACCCGTGACGCCGGCGGCGCGCGCCTGTTCGATTGCGCCGGCTTCGTCGTGGGCGACGAATACCTGGCCGTCTTCCGCGTACCAGGCCGGAATCTGGTGGCCCCACCAGAGCTGGCGCGAAATGCACCAGTCCTGGATGTTGTTCAGCCACTGGTTGTAGATGGTGGTCCAGTTGTCCGGGTAGAACTGGATGCGGCCGTCGGCCACGACTTCCAGTGCGACCTCGGTGATGCTCTTGCCGGGGTTCAGCGTGCCTTCCGGCGCGGGCTTGCTCATCGCGACGAACCACTGGTCGGTCAGCATGGGCTCGAGCACGACGCCGGTGCGGTCGCCCTTGGGCTGCATCATCTTGTGCGGCTCGACCTTGACCAGAT
This sequence comes from Achromobacter sp. Root565, assembly GCF_001427425.1. Classification (NCBI taxonomy): domain Bacteria; kingdom Pseudomonadati; phylum Pseudomonadota; class Betaproteobacteria; order Burkholderiales; family Alcaligenaceae; genus Achromobacter; species Achromobacter sp. Root565. The sequence continues at coordinate 81,753 of NZ_LMGO01000009.1, read as the reverse complement.
AACCCTCGGCGTCCAACTGCGCGACGACGGCCTTGCGGGCCTCGTAGCGTTCCATGCCCTGGAACTGCTGGGGACCGTTTTCGTTGATGTGCGCGTCCAGCGTGAAGATCACGATCAGCGGCAGATCGTGGCGCATCGCGCAGGCGTAGTCGTTGAAGTCGTGGGCGCCCGTGATCTTCACGCAGCCCGTGCCGAATGCGGGGTCGACGAAGTCGTCGGCGATGATGGGAATGTTGCGGTCGCAAAGCGGCAGCTCGACCTGCTTGCCCACCAGGTGCTTGTAGCGGGGGTCATCGGGATGCACGCACAGCGCGCCGTCGGCCAGCATGGTTTCAGGGCGGGTCGTGGCGATGGTCATGCCGCGCAGAGTGACAGTCTGGCCCTCGTTGTCGACGATGGTTTGCGGGCCGTCGACGAACGGATAGAGGATGTGCCACATGTGGCCATCGGTCTCTTCGGACTGCACTTCCAAGTCGGAAACGGCGGTCAGCAGCTTGGGATCCCAGTTGACCAGCCGCTTGCCGCGATAGATCAGTCCCTGTTTATGCAGGCGGACAAAGGTCTCCACCACGCCGCGCGACATGCGGTCGTCCATGGTGAAGTATTCGCGCGGCCAGTCGGCCGACGCACCCAGGCGGCGCACCTGCCCGGTGATGGCGCTGCCAGACTTTTCCTTCCATTCCCACACTTTCTCGACGAATTTCTCTCGGCCCAGGTCGTGGCGCGAAACCTTTTGCGCGTCGAGCTGTCTTTCAACGACGATCTGCGTGGCGATGCCGGCGTGGTCGGTGCCGGGAATGAACACCGTGTCGTCGCCCGACATCCGGTGGTAGCGCACCAGCCCGTCCATGATGGTCTGGTTGAACGCGTGGCCCATGTGCAGGGTGCCCGTCACGTTGGGCGGGGGGAACTGGACGACGTAGGGCTGGCTTTCCGTCCCCGTTTTCACGTGCTGGCCGGCGGCGAAGTAACCGCGCTTGTCCCACTCGGCGTACCAGCGGGATTCCAGTTCGGAGGGTTCGAAGCTCTTGGAGAGTTCCGGGGTTTCGCCGGCGATGGGCGCGGCGTTCGGGGGAGCAGCTTGAGTCATTACTAAGTTCCGGCAGACAGGGGCGCCCGGGTAGGACGCGGGCAGCAAACCGCTCATTTTAAGATGTAATGCGGTCTTCTCAGCGTGTTAGAATACCGGGTTACTGTAAACCTTTTAGAAGTCCCTGAATTCATTGAGGATTCCTTCGGAAATGCGCGCAGAATCATTGGATTCGCCTGCATCCGGAATCCCGCTGGCATTCCAGGATGCGTCCGACAGGTCGGCAGTGTCGAATCCTGTCTTGGTCGGTGGTTCAGGACGGCCCGAGACACCCATACGTTTCGGACCTCCTGCGTGCCAACGGCGCGATGGCGCTTGACGTGGCACCGAAGGGTGGCACCCAAGGGCGGCATCGGCAAGCACAGAGCCCCGCCAGGCAATTAATTAGAAACCCGTCAGAAATCAGTTTTCGGAGTCCTTTATGTCCATTCAACGCACCCTCTCGATCATCAAGCCCGACGCCGTCGCCAAGAACGTGATCGGCCAGATCGTCGGCCGTTTCGAGCAAGCCGGCCTGAAGGTCATCGCCGCCCGCCTGACCCAACTGTCGCGCGCCGACGCCGAGCGTTTCTACGCCGTGCACGCCGCCCGTCCCTTCTTCAAGGACCTGGTCGACTTCATGATCTCGGGCCCCGTGTTCGTGCAAGTGCTGGAAGGCGAAGAAGCCATCCAGAAGAACCGCGACCTGATGGGCGCCACGGACCCCAAGAAGGCTGACGCCGGCACCATCCGCGCCGACTTCGCCGACAGCATCGACGCCAACGCCGTTCACGGCTCCGACGCTCCGGAAACGGCCGCTGTCGAAGTGGCTTTCTTCTTCCCCGAAATCAACATCCACAGCCGTTAATTTTTGGCTTAAGTTGTTGAAAGCGCTTTAAGTTTTACCTGGTTATGGAATCCGTCGAACGAATCAATCTGCTGGGGCTGGACGGCTCCGCCCTGTCCGAACTGGTCGGGCAGTGGGGCGGCAAGCCGTTTCGTGCCCGCCAGTTGCAGCGCTGGATGCACCAGCGCGGCGCCGATTCGTTCGACGCCATGACCGACCTGGCCCGCGATTTCCGCAGCCAGCTTGCGTCGCAATGCCGCATCGAGGCATTGCCCGTCAACATCGAGCAGCGCTCGACCGACGGCACCCGCAAGTGGCTGTTTGATGTGGGGCAGGGCAATGCCATCGAAACCGTCTTCATCCCCGAAGACGACCGCGGCACGCTGTGCATTTCCAGTCAGGCTGGCTGCGTGGTGAACTGCCGCTTCTGCTCGACCGGGCACCAGGGCTTCAACCGCAACCTGAAGACCAGCGAAATCATCGGCCAGTTGTGGTGGGCCAAGCGCGTGCTAGAGGCCGACATCGGCACGGCCCGCCTTGAAAGCGCCCGCGCCACCGAAGACACGCGCGTCATCAGCAACGTCGTCATGATGGGCATGGGCGAACCCCTGCTCAATTACGATCAGGTCCTGCCTGCGCTGCGCCTGATGCTGGACGACAACGCTTACGGGCTGTCGCGCCGCCGCGTCACGGTGTCCACCTCTGGCGTCGTCCCCATGATGGACCGCCTGTCGCAAGACTGTCCCGTGGCGCTTGCCGTTTCGCTGCACGCGCCCAACGACGCGCTGCGCGACGAGCTCGTGCCGCTGAACAAGAAATACCCGCTGAAGGAGTTGCTGGCCGCCTGCGAACGCTATCTCGCATTTGCGCCGCGCGACTTCATCACGTTTGAATACTGCATGCTGGACGGCATCAACGACACCGACCAGCACGCCAAGGAACTGATCCACATTGCACGCCAGGTGCGCTGCAAGCTGAACCTCATTCCGTTCAACCCATTCCCCGCGTCCGGCCTGAAGCGATCGGCCTCGGCGCGGGTGAAGGTGTTTGCCCAGCGTCTCATGGACGCCGGCATCATCACCACGGTCCGCAAGACCCGGGGCGACGACATCGATGCGGCTTGCGGCCAACTGGCCGGAGAGGTGCGGGATCGCACTCGGATCACCGAGCGCAATGCCGCACAGCGCCAGACCATACCAATTAAACAGGTGCACGCATGACGCAGGATTTCGCTTCTGCAGTTTCCGACTCGTCCGCCGGTTCGGTGGGCAGCGTGGGCGCCGCCTTGCGCGGTTTGCGCCAGTCCAAGGGCTGGTCGCTCGACGAAGTCTCCAGCCGCATCAAGTTTTCCACCAAGCAGATCGAAGCCCTTGAAAACGAACAGTGGGATCATCTGCCCACCGGCGTTTCCTTGCGCGGCCTCGTCCGCAACTACGCGCGCCTGCTTGGCGCCGACGCCGAGGCCATCGTCGATTCGCTCGACCCCAAGGCTCGCGTCACGGGGCCGGCCAAGCTTAGCCCCAGTTCGCTGCACTCGGCGCATTCCATCCCCCAATCCAGCGCCGACGACGACCGCTCGTCCACGACGTCCTGGGGCTGGCTGATCGCCATTGTGCTGGTGCTGGCCGCCGGCGTGGCGTATGCCTTCTGGCAAGGTTGGCTGCCGCAGCAGTGGCTGCCGGCCGACTGGCTGCCGAAGCCGACCAAGTAACCCGGTTCCACCCGATGCAAGATTCTTCTCTGCCTTGCCAGGACGCGCCGCCTCCCTCGGTGGGAGCCGCGGCGCGCCGCGCCACGCGTTCCGTCGCGGTCAAGTGGGGCGAACGCGTCGTGACGGTGGGCGGAGACGCCCCGGTCGTGGTCCAGTCCATGACCAACACCGACACCGCGGACGCCATTGCCACCGCGATCCAGGTCAAGGAACTGGCGCAGGCCGGCTCCGAGCTCGTGCGCATCACCGTGAACACGCCGGAAGCCGCCCGCGAGGTCGTCGCCATCCGCGAACAGCTCGACCGCATGGGCGTCAACGTGCCGCTGGTGGGAGACTTCCACTACAACGGCCACAAGCTGCTGACGCAGTTTCCGGAATGCGCGCAGGCGCTGTCCAAGTACCGCATCAACCCCGGCAACATGGGGGGCGGCAAGCGCCGCGACGACAACTTCGCGCAAATGATCGAAGTCGCCTGCCGCTACGACAAGCCGGTGCGCATCGGCGTCAACTGGGGCAGCCTGGACCACGAACTCATGGCGCGCAAGATGGACGAAAACAGCCGGCGCGCCCAGCCCTGGGAAGCGCAGGCCGTCATGCGCGACGCGCTGGTTGTCTCGGCCATCAGCAATGCCCAGCGCGCCGAAGAACTCGGCCTGCGCCGCGACGCCATTATTCTGTCGTGCAAGGTCAGCCATGTTCAGGATCTCATCGCGGTCTACCGCGATCTGTCCGCCCGTTGCGACTATCCCCTGCATCTGGGCCTGACCGAGGCCGGCATGGGCAGCAAGGGCATCGTGGCCTCGACCGCCGCGCTTGCCGTGCTGATGCAGCAAGGCATCGGCGACACCATCCGCATATCGCTCACGCCTGAGCCGGGCGGCGATCGCAGCCGCGAAGCCATCGTCGCGCAGGAAATCCTGCAAACCATGGGCCTGCGCGCCTTCACGCCCATGGTCGTCGCCTGCCCGGGCTGCGGCCGCACCAGCAGCACGTTCTTCCAGGAACTGGCCGACAGCATCCAGTCGTTCCTGCGCCGGCAGATGCCGGTGTGGCGTGCGCAGTATCCCGGCGTCGAATCCATGAACGTCGCGGTGATGGGCTGTGTGGTCAATGGGCCGGGCGAAAGCCGTCATGCCGATATCGGCATCAGCTTGCCGGGCACCGGCGAAGTGCCGGCCGCGCCGGTGTTCGTCGACGGCGAGCGCACGGTGACGCTCAAGGGCGACCATATCGCCGAAGAGTTCCAGGCCATCGTTGAAGAATACGTTGCGCGCCGTTATGGCGCGCTCGCCTCTCACTAAAGTAAGGGTGTAGCCACTGGCGCGCTTCTCGGGCGCGCCAGCGGCATGATCAAGATGACTCAAGCTTTCCAGAAAGTCGCCGCCATACGCGGCATGAATGACCTGCTGCCGGGGGCAAGCGCCCGCTGGGAGCAATTCGAGGAAATCGTGCGCGGGTGGCTGCGCGGCTACGGCTATCGCAATGTGCGCACGCCGGTGCTTGAGCATACGCGCCTGTTTGCGCGCGGTATTGGTGAAGTCACCGACATCGTCGAAAAAGAGATGTACACGTTCACCGACGCGCTCAACGGCGAGTCGCTGACCATGCGCCCCGAAATGACCGCCGGCATCGTGCGCGCCTCCATCGAGCACAACCTGCTCTACGACCGCCCGCAACGCGTCTACTCCATCGGTCCCGTGTTCCGCCACGAGCGCCCGCAACGCGGCCGCTATCGCCAGTTCCACCAGATCGACGTCGAAGCCCTCGGCTTTGCCGGTCCCGATGTGGACGCGGAACTCATCGTCATGCTGGCCCGCCTCTGGAAGCTGCTGGGCCTGAAGGACGTGCGCCTGGAACTGAATTCGCTGGGCCAGCCGGCTGAACGCGCCGCCCACCGCGCCGCTCTGATCCAGCATCTGGAAAAGCACCGCGACATCCTCGACGAGGACGGCCAGCGCCGCATGTACACCAATCCGCTGCGCGTGCTGGACACCAAAAACCCCGCCATGCAGGAAATGGCCGACAGCGCGCCGCGCCTGTTCGACTTCCTGGGCGAAGAATCCCGCGCGCACTTCGAGGGCGTGTGCCAGCGCCTGACCGACGCCGGCATCGAATACCGCCTGAACCCGCGCCTGGTTCGCGGCCTGGACTACTACAACCTGACCGTCTTCGAATGGGTCACGGACCGCCTGGGATCCCAAGGCACGGTCTGCGGCGGCGGCCGCTACGACGGCCTGGTCGAACTGCTGGGCGGCAAGACCGCGCCGGCCGTGGGCTTTGCCATCGGCATGGAGCGCCTGCTCGACCTGTGGGAACAAAGCGTTGAAATCGCCGCGCCGGCCGAGTGCGATGTCTACATCGTGCACCAAGGCGAAGACGCGCAGCGCCTTGCCGCCCGGGTCGGCGAAGACCTGCGCGACGCGGGCCTCTCGGTCATCGTGCATGCCGGATCGGCGGGGTTCAAGTCGCAATTCAAACGCGCGGACGCCAGCGGCGCCCGCGTTGCGGTTATCCTTGGCGCCGACGAAGTGGCGTCGCAGACCGCCAGCGTCAAGTTCCTGCGCGCAGAAGAGCAGGGCGATGCGGCGCAGCAACAGGTTCCGCTGGCAAAGCTGGCCGACGCATTGAACAACAAGGGTTAAGGCATGGCATACGATCTTGAAGAACAGGAAAAACTCGACGCGATCAAGGCGTGGTGGGCCCGCTACGGGACGCTGCTGCTGGCGCTGACGACGGTGGTGCTCCTGGCTTGGGGCGGCTGGTGGGGCTGGAAGGCGTACGAATCGCACCAGGCCAACCAGGCCATGGGTTACTTCGAAGCGCTGGAAGATGCCGCTCGACTGGGCGGCGCCGATTCCTCGGTGCGCATCAAGACCGCCGCCGCGACCCTGCGCGAAAAATATCCCAACACCGGCTACGCCGCGCGTGGCGCCCTCGTGGCCGCGCAGGCCCTGCAGGCGCAGAAGGATGATGCCGGCGCCCGCGAACAGCTCGAATGGCTGGCTGCCCAAGGCAAGAACCCCTCCATGCAAGCCGTGGCGCGCCTGCGCCTGGCGGGCATGATGCTCGACCAGAAGCAATACGACGCCGCGCTGGCGCAGCTGAACAATCCGCCGGCTGCCTTTGCCGCCTTGTTCGCTGACCGCCGCGGGGACGTGCTGGCTGCGCAAGGCAAGCGCGAGGAAGCGCGCGCGGCCTGGCAGAGCGCCATCGATGGCCTGGGCCTGGCCAATCCCCTGACCCAGGTTGTGCAACTGAAACTGGATGCCTTGAGCGGAGCGTGACTGTAATGCGTAAATTTGCACCTGGCCGTACGTGGCGCGGCGCCGTCCTGCTGGCAAGCCTGCTTGCCCTGGGCGGTTGCGGTATGTTTTCCCATGACGACGGCCGCTACGATCCGGCACCCCTGACTGAATACAAGGCCGGCATGTCCGTGCGCCAGGTCTGGTCCACGTCCATTGGCAGCGGCTCCGGCCTGGGCTTCGCGCCCACCGTGCTCGGCGACGCCGTCTATGCCGCGACGCCTGACGGCTCCGTCGGCAAGTTCGATCTGCAAAGCGGCCGTGCCATCTGGAAGGCCAAGGCCGACACCAAGCTGTCGGCCGGCGCCGGCAGCGACGGCACCACCACCGCCGTGGCGTCGCCCAACGGCGATGTCATCGCCTTCGACGACACCGGCAAGGTGAAGTGGAAGGTCCGCGCCACCAGCGACGTCGCGATCCCGCCCGCGGTCGGCTACGGCATCGTTGTTGTGCGCAGCGGCGACTATCGCATCCAGGCATTCGATGCCAACAGCGGCGAACGCGTCTGGAGCGTGCAGCGTCCCGGCCCGTCGCTCGCCTTGCGCAGCGTTTCGCAAATGGTCTTGGCCGAAGGCTTGGTCATCACCGGCCTGCCCGGTGGCAAGCTCATGGCCATCGCGTCCAACAGCGGCAACGTGCAATGGGAAGGCACCGTGGCAACGCCGCGCGGCGCCAGCGACCTCGAACGCCTGACCGACGTGGTCGGTGCGCCGCGCATTGCGGGCAACCTGCTGTGCGCGGTCGCCTATCAGGGACGCATCGTCTGCTTTGACGTCACTGCCGGTGGCCGTCCGCTCTGGACGAAGGACTTCTCCAGCGTCAGCGGCCTGTCGCTCGATGACCGCTTCGCCTTTTCTGCCGACCAGAACAGCGTGGTCAACGCGTTTGCGCTGGATAATGGCGGTAATCTCTGGAAGCAGGCCGCCCTGAAGAACCGCCAGCTCACCGCTCCGGCTATGCTGGGGGGAGCGCTGGCTGTCGGCGATCTGGACGGATATGTGCATTTCCTGTCGCGCAGCGACGGCAGCCTGATGGCGCGCCTGTCGGTGGGCGGCGGCGCGGTCGTGTCACCGCCGCAGACGACGCCCCAAGGCGTGCTGGTCCAGACGGGCAATGGCAATCTCGTCCTGATCGGCACCAACTGAACCTTATAAAACAAAGCCTTTTACCGTGTCTTTCAAGCCTGTCGTTGCCCTGGTCGGCCGCCCCAATGTGGGGAAATCGACCCTTTTCAATCGCCTGACGCGATCGCGCGCCGCGCTGGTGGCCGATTATTCCGGCCTGACCCGCGATCGCCATTATGGCGAGGGCAGGGTGGGCGATATTCCGTTCATCGCCATCGATACCGGCGGTTTCGAGCCCGTGGCCAAGGACGGCATCCTGCTCGAAATGGCCCGCCAGACCCGGCAGGCCATCGCCGAGGCGGACGTCGTCGTGTTCCTGGTGGATGCCCGTGCGGGCATCAACGCGCATGACCACGAAATTGCGCAGCTGCTGCGCAAATCCGGTCAGCAGCGTGTGCTGCTGGCGGTGAACAAGGCTGAAGGCATGGGCCTGGGCCCCGCCATCGCCGAATTCCATGAACTCGGCCTGGGTCAGCCCTATCCCATTTCGGCGGCGCACGGCGACGGCATCGTTGACCTGATCGAGCTCGCGCTCAAGGATCTGGCCGAACCGCCCGCCGAAGAAGAACCGGTCGAAGAAGGCGAGCACGATCACCGCATCAAGCTGGCGATCGTGGGACGCCCCAACGTGGGCAAGTCCACCCTCATCAACACGTTCATGGGCGAAGAGCGCGTGATCGCGTTCGACATGCCGGGTACGACGCGCGACGCCATCGAAATCGATTTCGACCGCGATGGCCGCCGCTATACGCTGATCGACACGGCTGGGCTGCGCAAGCGCGGCAAGGTCTTCGAGGCCGTCGAAAAGTTCTCCGTCATCAAGACGTTGCAGGCCATCGAGGCCAGCAACGTCGTGCTGCTGATGCTCGACGCGCAGACCGAAATCTCCGAGCAGGACGCGCACATCGCCGGGTTCGTGCTGGAAACCGGTCGTGCCGTGGTCGTGGCCATCAACAAGTGGGACGGCCTGGACGGCGAAGAGAAGGAACGCATCGAGCGCGAATTCAACCGCAAGCTGCGTTTCCTGTCGTTCGCGCGCGTCCACACCATCTCGGCGCTGCGCGGGCAGGGCATCAAGCCTGTGCTCAAGTCCATCAACGCCGCACACGCCGCCGCGTTTGCCAAGCTGTCCACGCCCAAGCTCACGCGCGAGTTGCAGGCCGCGGTCGAGCAGCAGCAGCCTCCGCGCAAGGGCATCTTCCGTCCCAAGCTGCGCTATGCGCACCAGGGCGGACAGAACCCGCCGCTGGTCGTGATTCACGGCAATGCGCTGGACGCGATTCCCGATTCGTACCGCCGTTATCTCGAAACGCGTTTCCGCAATGCGTTCGACCTGGCCGGCACGCCGCTGCGTATCGAATTCAAGTCCTCGCACAACCCCTACACGCAGGAAAGCTGATCCATGAGCCGTTTCTGGAGTCCCGTTGTCGGGACGCTCAGTCCGTATGTGCCGGGCGAGCAGCCCAAGCTTCAGAACCTGGTCAAGCTGAACACCAACGAGCATCCTTACGGGCCGTCGCCCAAGGTGCTCGATGCGATCCGCGCGGCCTGCGACGACACGCTCAAGCTTTATCCGGACCCGTCCTCGGACCGCTTGCGCGAGGCCATCGCCGCAGCCGTCGGCGCGCAGCCGCAGCAGGTCTTTGTCGGCAATGGCTCCGACGAGGTCCTGGCGCATGCGTTCCTTGCGCTGCTCAAGCATGACCGTCCGCTGCGTTTTCCGGACATCACGTACAGCTTCTATCCGGTGTATTGCGGCCTGTACGGCATCGCGTTCGAAACGATGCCGCTCACCGCGGATTTCCGCATCGACGTCGAAGACTACCTGCCGGCGCGTCACGGCCAGGCAGGCGCCATCATCTTCCCGAACCCCAATGCGCCCACCGGCCGCGCGCTCAGCGCCGCCGAGGTCGAACGCATCGTGGCCGGCAATCCGGACACGGTCGTCGTCGTGGATGAGGCATACGTGGATTTCGGCGCTGAGTCGGTAATCCCCCTGGTCTCGCGGTACGACAACCTGCTGGTGGTGCAGACGCTTTCCAAGTCGCGATCGCTGGCCGGTTTGCGGGTGGGCTTCGCTGTAGGCAGCGCCGCGCTCATCGACGGGCTCGAGCGGGTAAAGAACAGTTTCAACTCCTACCCCATCGACCGGCTGGCATCCGTCGGCGCAGTGGCGGCCCTTGAGGATACGGAGTATTTTGAGCAGACCCGCAATGCCGTGATCGAGACCCGGTCGCGCATGACGGCAGGGTTGGAGGCGCTAGGCTTCGAGGTGCTCCCGTCGGCGGCGAACTTCGTGTTCGCGCGCCATCAGGCGAAAGACGCCGCGATGCTCGCCACCGCCTTGCGCGAGCGCAGCATCATCGTGCGCCATTTCCGGCATGCGCGGATCGACCAGTTCCTGCGCATTACGGTGGGTACCGAAGGCCAATGCGATCAGCTTCTGCAAGCGCTCGAGAAGATCCTGCAGGGTTGATTTCAGAGGCTTTTCAGCTGGAAAACTCTGGTCTCATTTTTGCTTCCTGGCCAAGTAGCACGGGCCGGGAAAACCCTGTAGAGTACGTGTTTCGGCGTGCTCCACCAGTACAAAAAGCGCGTCATCATTCAATAACAAACAAATGGAGCCTGGCCAATGAGCAATAAAGGGCAAACTCTGCAAGATCCGTTCCTCAACACGCTGCGCAAGGATCATGTGCCCGTGTCGATCTACCTGGTGAACGGCATCAAGCTTCAAGGGCAAATCGAATCCTTCGACCAATACGTGGTGCTGCTGCGCAATACGGTCACCCAGATGGTCTACAAGCACGCCATCTCGACTGTCGTTCCCGCGCGTGCCGTCAATTTTCAAGTGGAAGTCCCTGCTGAGTAATCTCGCTCCAGCTTTACCTTTTATTGCCCGCCAGACGGTTCCCGTCGGCGGGCATTTTCGCTTTGGCTCGAATATGGTGCATGTATGCGTGCTCTGATCATCAGTGTGGATCTCGGTGATCCGGACTTCACGGCACATGCCGAGGAATTCGCCATGCTGGCCAAGGGCGCGGGCGCCGAAATCGTCGGCACCCTGACGGCCCGCCGCGATCGGCCCGACGCCAAATTCTTCATCGGCTCCGGAAAGGCCGACGAAGGCGTCGCGATGGCGCAAGCGTTGCTTGCCGATATCATCCTTTTCGACCAGCCCCTGTCGCCGGCCCAGCAGCGCAACCTCGAACGCGCCTTCAACCTGCGCGTCGTCGATCGCGTTGCGCTCATCCTGGACATCTTTGCGCTGCGCGCAAAGAGCCACGAAGGCAAGCTGCAGGTCGAGCTGGCTCAGCTCCAGCATCTGGCCACACGCCTCACGCGCATGTGGAGCCACTTGGAGCGCCAGCGTGGCGGTATCGGGATGCGCGGCCCGGGCGAATCCCAGCTCGAAATGGACCGCCGGATGATCGGCGTGAAGGTCAAGACGCTGCGCGAGCGGCTCGACAAGGTCGAACGCCAGCGCATTACTCAGCGTCGTGCCCGCGCCCGGGGCGGCGCGCTGTCGGTTTCCCTGGTGGGCTATACCAACGCCGGCAAGTCGACGCTGTTCAATGCCTTGACGCGGGCCGATGCCTACGCCGCCGACCAGCTCTTCGCCACGCTGGATACGACGACGCGCCGCATCTGGATCGAAGGCGCCGGATCGGTGGTGGTGTCAGACACTGTGGGCTTCATCCGCGACCTGCCTCACAACCTGATCGCCGCCTTCCGGGCCACGCTCGAAGAAACCGTGCATGCCGATCTGCTCCTGCATGTGGTGGACTCGGCCAGCCCGCAGCGGGATGAGCAGATTTTCGAAGTGAACAAGGTCCTCGCCGAAATAGGCGCTGCCGCGATTCCCACCATTCTGGTATACAACAAGATCGACCGGGCGGGCCTGGAACCGCGGGTGGAGCGCGACGCACATGGTACGATTGCGCGAGTATTTGTAAGCGCCACCGAGCGCGCCGGTTTGGATGCGTTGCGCGGGGCAATTGCGGAGACCGGACAGATTGTGGGAAACAATGCCGCGAATTATCAAACTCTTCAATCTGAATGACCCCGGCTGGGGTCGTGGAAACAACAACGGCTCCGAGCCGCCGCCTAAGCGGCCCCAAGGCAATGGAGACGGCCCTCCTGACCTGGACGAGGTCTGGCGCGATTTCAATAATCGCATCGGGAACCTGTTCGGGCGCAAGGGCGGTGGCGGCAACAACCGTCCCGGCAACCGTGGCGGCATGACGCCGCCATCCCCGCGTGGCACACGCATCGGCCTGGGCGTCATCGCCCTGGTCGCGGCGGGCATCTGGCTGGCCAGCGGCTTCTACATCGTGCAAGAAGGCCAGGTCGCGGTCGTGACCCAGTTTGGCAAGTACAAGAGCACGTCGCAGGCCGGTTTCCAGTGGCGCATGCCTTATCCCATCCAAAGCCATGAAATCGTCAACGTGTCGCAACTGCGCACGTTCGAAGTCGGTTTCCGTGGCGGCGCGCGCAACAAGGTCCTGCCTGAAGCGCTGATGCTCACGACGGACGAGAACATCGTCGATATGCAGTTCGTCGTCCAGTACCGCCTGAAGGCGGACGGCGCGCCCGACTATCTCTTCAAGACGCGCGACCCGGACGAGTCCGTGCGCCAGGCATCTGAAACCGCCATGCGCGAAGTCGTGGGCAAGCAGTCGATGGACTTCGTGCTGTACGAAGGCCGTACGACCGTGGCTTCCCAAGTCCAGGCGCTGATGCAGCAGATCCTCGATCGCTACCTGACGGGCGTGCAGATCAGCACCGTCGCCATCCAGAACGTGCAGCCTCCCGAGCAGGTGCAGGCCGCGTTCGACGACGCCGTCAAGGCCGGTCAGGATCGTGAGCGCCAGATCAACGAAGGCCAGGCTTACGCCAATCAGGTCGTGCCGCTGGCCAGCGGTCAGGCATCGCGCATGACGGAGCAGGCAGAAGGCTACAAGGCCAAGGTCGTGGGCGATGCGCAAGGTAATACCTCGCGCTTTACCAGCATCCTGGGCGAATACGAGAAGTCGCCGCAGGTCATGCGCCAGCGCATGTACCTGGACAGCATGCAGGAAATCTTCACTCGCGCCAGCAAGGTCATGGTCGACACCAAGAGCAACAACAACATGTTGTATTTGCCCCTGGACAAGATCATGCATCTGGCGGCTCAGGACGCAGGCAAGTCGAACATCGGCAGCTCCGGCTCGCCGGTGACCAACCCGCCTGTCCAGCAGCCCTCGCGCGGTACGGCCGCGCCGGTGCCGCAGCCTTCCGGCAGCAGCAATAGCAACACGCTGCCCCGCGACCGTATGTCGCGCTAATCCGGAGGAGTCCTGAACATGAATCGTCTTATGCCCATCCTGGTCGGCCTGCTCATCGTGCTGGCCCTCCTTTCCTCCAGCGTTTTCGTGGTGCGCGAGCGCGACTATGCCTTGGTGTTCTCGCTGGGTGAAGTCCGTCGCGTCATCAGCGATCCGGGCCTGTATTTCAAGGTTCCGCCGCCTTTCCAGAACGTCGTCACGCTCGACAAGCGCATTCTGACCATCGAAACCAACGAAGCCGAGCGCATCCAGACTTCCGAAAAGAAGAACCTGCTGATCGACTCCTACGTCAAGTGGCGCATTGCGGATCCCCGCCTGTTCTACGTGACGTTCGGCGGCAACGAGCGCGCGGCGCAAGAACGCCTGCAAGCTCAGATCCGCGACGCCCTGAACGCATCGGTCAACGTGCGTACGGTGCGCGACGTGGTCTCCACCGAACGCGACAAGATCATGACGGAAATCCTGACCAACGTCGCCAAGCGGGCTGAGCCTTTGGGCGTGCAGATCGTTGACGTGCGTCTGCGCCGTATCGAGTTCGCGCCGGAAATTTCCGAGTCGGTGTACCGCCGCATGGAAGCCGAGCGTACCCGCGTCGCGAACGAGTTGCGCTCCATCGGCGCCGCCGAAGGCGAGAAGATCCGCGCCGAAGCCGACCGCCAACGCGAGGTCATCGTGGCTCAGGCTTATGCCAAGGCTCAGGGCGTCATGGGTGAGGGCGATGCTGCCGCGGCGGCCATCTACGCCCAGGCCTATGGCAAGAACCCGGACTTCTACACGTACTACAAGAGCCTGGAAGCCTATCGTGCCTCGTTCTCGAAGCCGGGCGACGTGCTGGTCGTGGACCCCAGCTCCAGCTTCTTCCAGTTCATGAAGGATCCGGCGGGCGCGGCCCTGGCGCCGGTCACCGTGCCGGCCAAGTGATCCACCGCAGCTAGCACGAACGAAAAGCCTCTCGGGTTCCCGAGGGGCTTTTCTGCTACTGGCGGGACGATTCCTGCCGGGTATCGGGGACGCGGCCGAGCCGCCCGGCACGCCTGTGCCGCGGGTGGCGCTCGCCGCTGAACCATGTACAATACCGCGTAAGCTAGAAAACATTCCGCAGCGGCTGAGCGGGCTTACGCCCCTCAGCCGCTTTTCGTTTGGGCGACGCCCACGCATCACTTGGCGTTATTCAGGTAAACACATTCATGGGTAACTGGCTGCTGCCCGAAAGCCTTGCCGACGTACTTCCGGCAGAGGCCCGGCGCATCGAGGAACTGCGCCGCGAACTTCTCGATCTCTACCGTACATACGGGTTCGAGCTGGTCGCGCCGCCCCTGGTCGAGTACATCGATTCATTGCTGTCGGGTACCGGCAGCGATCTGGATCTGCGCACCTGCAAGCTGATCGATCAGCTTTCGGGCCGCACGCTGGGCGTGCGCGCGGACATGACTCCCCAGGTCACGCGTATCGACGCGCACTTGCTGAACCGCGCGGGCGTTACTCGCCTGTGTTACTGCGGCAATGTGCTGCATGCGCGTCCTTCGGACTTGCTGTCCAGCCGCGAACTGCTGCAGATCGGCGCTGAAATCTACGGCCATGCCGGATTCGAAGCCGACCTCGAAATCATTCAGCTCGTGCTGGAAACGGTGGCAATCGCTGGCGTTCGCAATCCGCGTCTGGATCTCTGTCATCCCGGCGTGCTGCGCGCCATCCTGAAATCGGACCCGGCGGCGGCTGAGCTGGCGCAGGACGCCATCCGGCTGATGCGCGACAAAGATGTACCCGGGCTGGGCGAACTGGCGGCGCGCGCGCCCGGCACTCGTCCGGAAACGCTGAAGGCGCTGCAGTTGCTGCCCACGTTGTACGGCGGCCCGGATGTGCTGAAGATCGCCCGACGCGACCTGCCGGCGTTGCCGGGCATCGCCCAGGCGCTCGACGCCCTGCAGGCGGTGGTCGACGCCATGCCCAACGTGTCGTTCAGTGTGGACCTGGCCGATGTCGGTGGTTACGCTTACCACTCGGGTGTCAAGTTCGCGCTGTACGCCGAGGGCTGGCACGATGCATTGGTCAGCGGTGGCCGCTACGACGACGTCAGCCACGCATTCGGGCGGTCGCGTCCGGCGACGGGCTTCAGTCTTGATTTACGCAAGCTGGCGGCGGGATTGCCGCCGGCGGAAAGGGCGCGAGCGGTTCGCGCGCCCTGGGGGCAGGCCCCCGCTCTGACCGAGGCGGTTCGCCGCTTGCGCCGGTCAGGGGAAATCGTCGTTCAGGTATTGCCCGGTCACGAGCAGGATCAGGACGAATTCGTTTGCGATCGCGAGCTGGCGCTGCAGGATGGCGTCTGGACGGTCAAAACGCTGTGACTAACTCCCTCTCGGAAACGAGAGGGCCGCGGGGAGATTTCCGGATTTCCCGAGAAACTCGAAATTGATTCGTATCATGAGCAAGAACGTAGTCGTAATCGGCACTCAATGGGGTGACGAGGGCAAGGGCAAGATCGTCGATTGGCTGGCGGAATCCGTCCAGGGTGTGGTCCGCTTCCAAGGCGGTCACAATGCCGGCCATACGCTGTGGATCAATGGCAAGAAGACGATTCTTCGCCTGATCCCGTCGGGCATCATGCACCCCGGTGTCACCTGCTTCATCGGCAATGGCGTCGTGCTGTCCCCGGAGGCCCTGCTCAAGGAAATCGAAGAGCTGGAAGCCGCCGGCCTGGACGTGCGCTCGCGCCTGCAGATCTCCGAGATCTGCCCGCTGATCCTCCCTTATCACGTTGCCATCGACAAGGCGCGCGAAGCGCGCAAGGGCGAAGGCAAGATCGGCACGACCGGCCGCGGCATCGGCCCGGCCTACGAAGACAAGGTCGCCCGCCGCGCTCTGCGCGTGCAAGACCTCTTCAATCCTGCGCTGTTCGACGAAAAGCTCGCCGAAGTGCTGGATTACCATAACTTCGTGCTGACCAAGTACCTGGGCGCTGAAGCCGTCTCGGCCAACGAAGTGCGCGATCAAGCCATGGCGCTCGCGCCGGCCATCGCCCCGATGGTCAAGGATGTCTCCAGCAACCTGTACGCCATGCAGCAGGAAGGCAAGCGCCTCCTGTTCGAAGGTGCGCAAGGCGCGCTGCTGGACGTTGATCACGGCACGTACCCGTTCGTCACCAGCAGCAACTGCGTGGCGGGCGCGGCCTCGGCTGGCGCCGGCGTCGGTCCCCAGCAGCTGGATTACGTCCTGGGCATCACCAAGGCGTACACCACGCGCGTTGGCTCGGGCCCGTTCCCGACGGAACTGGTCGACGAGATCGGCACGCGCCTGGCGACCATCGGCAAGGAATTCGGTTCGGTCACGGGCCGTCCGCGCCGCTGCGGCTGGTTCGACGGCGCCGCGCTGAAGCGCTCGGTCCGCCTGAACGGCATTTCCGGCCTGTGCATCACCAAGCTGGACGTGCTGGACGGCCTGGAAACCATCCAGTTGGGCGTCGGTTACCGCGTCAACGGTGAATTCCGCGACGTGCTGCCCTATGGCGCGCACGCCGTGGCCCAGGCGCAACCCGTCCTGGAAGAGCTGCCCGGCTGGAGCGAGTCCACCGTCGGCATCACCGAATACGCCAAGCTGCCCGCCGCAGCGCGCCGCTATCTTGAGCGCGTGGCGGAAGTCTGCGGTGTGCCGATCGACCTGGTGTCTACCGGTCCGGACCGCAACGAGACCATTGTTTTGCGTCATCCCCTGAAGGGCTGACATCGGGTTATTATTCCCAAGGCCGCCGCCGGTCATACCGGCGGCGGCCTTTTCGTATTTTTGTGCAGGAGATGCTTGCCTATGAGCACGCCGACCAGTGACGATAGCCACCTGTGGGTAACGTGGGACGATTACAACCGCTTGATCGAGCGCCTTACCTTGCAGGTGCACCAGTCGGGCTGGAAATTTGACAAGATTCTGTGCCTGGCACGTGGCGGCATGCGTGTGGGCGACGTCATGTCGCGTATTTTTGACGTGCCGCTGGGCATTCTTGCCACCAGCAGCTATCGCGAGGCGGCCGGCACCAAGCAGGGCGACATGGACATCGCCCAGTTCATCACCATCACCCGCGGCACGCTGTCCGGCCGGGTGTTGCTGGTGGACGACATGGTTGATACCGGCAAGACGTTCAACAAGGTCTTCGATCACCTGAAGAGCCAGTTCGCCGACATCACCGAATTGCGCAGTGCCGTGCTGTGGTGGAAGGGGCATTCGCAGGCGACGCCCGACTACTACGTCGAGAAGCTGCCCACGAATCCTTGGATTCACCAGCCGTTCGAAGACTACGACAGCTTGCGTCCCCATCAGTTGGAAGCCTGGATCCGCAAGGGTTCCCAGAGCTGAGCGCAGTCGGGGCAGGGGCGGGGTGCTGGGCGCAGTCAGGCTCTGGCAGTAGTCAAACCGTCCTTGACCATGCTAGAATCGCTGGTTATCGCTAAACCGAACTTGGCTTGTTACTCTCTGGGTAGTCTTTGGGTAACGGAAACAGCCAGCTCAAACCCGGGTGAACGCATGCCCGGGTTGCGCTTTCAAGGTTCACAGTTCGCGGTACTTGCCTATTGGTGGTTTGCAGGTCTTATCGCCAAAGGCCGTCTTCGCGTACCTGGGCCGCGCAGCGTTGCTGGAAAAGCAAGCCAGGTTTGTCATCAACTTTGTTACCCTACAAGCAGGCCAATTACTTTATGCCTATCGTTCGACTGAAGGAAAACGAACCGTTTGAAGCCGCTCTGCGCCGCTTCAAGCGCACCATCGAAAAGACCGGTTTGCTCACCGAACTGCGCTCGCGCGAGTTCTACGAGAAGCCCACCGCCGAGCGCAAGCGCAAGCATGCTGCCGCCGTGAAGCGCCACTACAAGCGCATCCGTAGCCAACAACTGCCCCCGCGCCTGTATTGATTTCTGATTCCCGAATCTATTGATTCCAGAATCATTCATCCAGGATTTGCTCGCCCGAGTCGACGTCGTCGACGTTGTCGGGCGATATGTGCAGTTGCGAAAGGGTGGGGCCAACTTGCTTGGCCTGTGCCCCTTTCATAACGAAAAAAGCCCGTCGTTTACTGTCAGCCCCACCAAGCAGTTCTATCACTGCTTCGGATGTGGTGCACACGGCAGCGCCATCACCTTCCTGATGGAACACACGGGCGCCAGTTTCCCCGACGCCGTGCGCACGCTCGCGGCGTCGGCGGGAATGACGGTCCCCGAAGAAAACCGCAGTCCCCGCCAGCAGCAGGAATCCGCGCGCCGCAAGGCCGAGGAGTCCCGGCACACGCAGGTGCTTGACGCGGCCCAAGCCCACTACCTGAAACAGTTGCGCGCTTCGCCCGCCGCCGTCCGCTATTTGAAGCAGCGCGGCCTGACGGGCGAAATTGCCGCACATTTTGGTTTGGGCTGGTCCGGCACGGACCGCCATGGCCTGTCCCAGGTATTTCCCAACTACGAAGACCCCACGCTGGTGGAGTCTGGACTCGTCATCGAATCCGAAGACGGACGCCGCTACGATCGTTTCCGCGAACGGGTGATGTTCCCGATCCGCAACGCGCGCGGCAGCCTCATCGGGTTTGGCGGCCGGATCATCGGCAAAGGCGAACCCAAGTACCTGAATTCGCCCGAGACGCCCCTGTTTTCAAAAGGGCAGGAGCTCTACGGTCTGTGGGAGGCGCGCCTGGCCATCCGCCAGGAAGGCCAGGTCATCGTCGTCGAAGGCTACATGGACGTCGTCGGGCTGGCGCAGCAGGGCATCGCCAATGCCGTCGCCACGCTGGGCACCGCCACCACCCCGGATCACGTCAAGAAGCTGCTGCGGTCCAGCGACAAGGTCATCTTCAGTTTCGATGGCGACAAGGCGGGGCGGCGTGCTGCCTGGCGCGCGCTGCAGGCCTGTCTGCCGGTGCTCAGGGACGATATCGCGATTCGCTTCCTGTTCCTTCCAGCCGAGCATGATCCCGATTCGTACGTGCGCGAGTTGGGCGCCGAAGCGTTCCGCGCGTGCCTGGGCGACGCCGTGGCGCTGTCCCGGTTTCTCCTGGACGAGCTGGCGTCGCATCACAACATGAACGAAGCCGAGGGCCGCGCCAGTTGCCTTCACGAGGCCAAGCCGCTGCTGGCGGCGATTCCCGAATGTGCGCTGCGCGTGCAGATCGAACGGGAAATGGCCAAGCTGGTTCAACTGACGCCCGAGGAAATGGCGCAGGTCCTGGCGCAGCAACCCGCCAAACCGTTCGCGCCGGGTCCGCGGCCGGCGTCTAGCGCGGGCGAAGCGGGAATCGCTTCAGGCGGAGAGCCGGGTCATGACGGCGGTCCGCCCGACATGGGCTACGACTACGGCAACCACGATTTCAGCGACATTCCCGCAGACGAGTCAGACGTCTCCGATTACGGCCAGTATGCCTCGCTCGGCGACGAGCCTGGTGGGGGCGCGGCCGGTTGGCAATCCAGCGGCGGCAAGCAGGAATGGAAAGGCAAAAGCGACTGGAAAGGAAAAGGCGACTGGAAGGGCAAGGGCGACTGGAAAGGTGGCAAGGGCAACTGGAAGGGCCGGCGCGACAATGACGTCGGCGGCTTCGAGGGGCGCCGCACCATGCCCTCCCTGGCCAAGCGTCTGTTGAGCCTGCTGCTCGCCCATCCCGAGCTGGTTGATTCCATGGGCGACCAGCAGCTTGAAGTCATCGACCATGGCCCCCATCTAGGATTGGTAAGGGACCTGATCATGCTTGCGCAATCCAGCGGTGCGCGCCACGTTGGCGCCTTGCTGGAGGCGGCAGAGCCGGACTCTGACCTTGCCACTGTCTTGAAAGGGCTGCGGGCAGACATGCTCGCGCAGGAAGACCTGCCCGATCCCCAGACGGAATGGGACGATGCCCTGCGGAGAATAGAGTTCGACTCGGCGAGAACAGAAATGGCCAAGCTTGCGGCTGCGGGACTTGCCTCGGAAGAGGCGCGCAAACGCTATCTTGAGCTGTCTAGCCGGATGACGGTCTTGAAAGGTGCTGGGTTGCGCTAAATACGCTAAAATCAAAGGTTTTCCGCGTATGCGAGGTGCCGTATACGGTACCTTCGCGGCTAGTGGAGCCCGAGCACAGGCAGCACTAGTGGCTTGGCAGGCGGCACTAATGGCTTGGCAGGCAGCACTAATGGCTTGCCGCCATTGCCAGTTGTACCCCGACTGTTGCATGATCGACAAAGATTCGAGTTGGGTATGGGGTTGATTGTTAGCCGTACCGAAACAGAGGCAATGCAGCAGTGATGCCGCAGTAGCAGGAAAGTGAAATGTAGTTTTGGCATCGGAATCTATTTCGGATGCCGGAATCTAATAAATATTGTGCCAAATTGACGAGAGCGGCTTGCTGCTCGGGCACCCGGTAATTGAGATTCAAAAAACCGGGACGCGTGCGTCAAGATTGTTACATAGTTAATTAATATAGCTGAGCGGTGGATCAAAAGCAGTTCAGCGGCGGTCATTCAGCGTGGCGTTAGTGGTTCGGGTGCTGTGTATACCTAGCTGCTTGGGGCAATGGCCCGATAAGCGAGCAAAGCCTATTTATAGGCAGGCAGCCCCCCCAACGTCCGGAAACCGCCGATGAATGAGTCATGCACGTCTTGCGCCAGAACGGTTACGCACCAAGTACGGCGTCAGAAGGGCTCGCAAGGGCCGGTGCTGCGAACAACGCAGCCGCGTGAACTCTGCCGATCCACCAGATTTACCCGTATTCCATGCCGCACCGGGTCCGTACCCGGCGCGGCGTTATGCGGTGCAACATGCCCAAACGGGTTGCGACGACCACGGAAGCGACTATGACCAAATCCACCGGCAAATCCTCCTCTGCACTTGATGCGGCCGAAACTCAGGCTGTGGCTGCCAAGCGCGCCGTCAGCATGGCCGCTGAAAAAGCGCCCGCCAAGACGGCGGTGAAGGTCGCCAAGCCCGCTGCCAAGACGGCCGCCAAAAAGGCAGCCAAGACGGCTGTCGCCGCGGACAAGCCTGAAAAGGTGACGAAGGCCCGCGCCAAGAAGGCCGAAGACAAGCTTGCCGACCTGGTCGGCAGCGCGCGCCCCGTGCCCAGCGGTCGCCGTCCGGGCCGCCCCGCCAAGAACGCCAACAACGACTCCGACGGTTTCGACGATACGATGGACGGCGAAGGCGAAGTCCTGCCCGACCTGAAGCCGCCGAAGCGCGGCGGCAAGCGCGGCAAGGCCGATCCCAAGGATCTGATCGCCCGCGGTCCCGTCACGCCGGAAGAATACGAAGCGCGCCGCAATCGCCTGAAGCAGCTCATCAAGCTGGGCAAGGACCGCGGCTACCTGACGTACGGCGAAATCAACGACCATCTGCCTGACGACCTGGTCGACGCGGAAGCCATCGACGGCATCATCAGCACCTTCAGCGACATGGGTATCGCGGTCTATGACCAGGCCCCCGACGCCGAAACGCTGCTGATGAGCGAGAACGCGCCGGTTGCGTCCAACGACGACGACGTCGAAGACGAAGCCGAAGCCGCGCTCACCACCGTGGACTCCGATTTCGGCCGCACCACCGACCCGGTCCGCATGTACATGCGCGAAATGGGCTCGGTCGAGCTGCTGACCCGCGAAGGCGAAATCGAAATCGCCAAGCGCATCGAAGACGGCCTGAAGCACATGGTCATGGCCATCTCGGCCTGCCCGACCACCATCAACGAAATCCTGGCCCATATCACCCGTGTGCGTGAAGGGCAGGCGCAGATCGACGAAGTCGTCGACGGCCTGGTCGATCCGGAAGACGGCGAAGAGTACGCCGGCGCCGGTGTCACCGCGGACGAAGACGAAAGCGACGACGGCCCCGCTGGCGGCATGTCCAGCAAGCAGCTGGAAGACCTGCGCGTCAAGGCGCTGGCCAAGTTCGACGAAGTGAACAAGCAGTTCGACAAGATGCGCCTGTCGTACGAGAAGGACGGCTACAAGTCGGACATCTACGTGCGCGCCCAGGAATCCATCCAGAACGAACTGATGGGCATCCGCTTCACCGCCAAGATGGTGGAAAAGCTGGCCGACACACTGCGCAACCAGGTTGAAGAAGTCCGTCAGCTCGAGCGCGCTGTCCTGCACACGTGTGTGGACCGTGCCGGCATGCCGCGCCTGCACTTCATCAAGGTGTTCCCCGGCAACGAAACGAACCTGCAGTGGGTCGTCGACGAAGTGGCCGCTGGCCATCCGTACGCCGAAACGCTGGAGCGCCAAATCCCGGCCGTGCAGGAACTGCAGCAAAAGCTGATCGACCTGCAAACGCGCGTCGTGCTACCGCTGAAGGACCTGAAGGACGTCAACAAGCGCATGGCCACCGGCGAAGCCAAGGCCCGCAAGGCCAAGCGCGAAATGACCGAGGCCAACTTGCGTCTGGTGATCTCGATCGCCAAAAAGTACACGAACCGTGGCCTGCAGTTCCTGGACCTGATCCAGGAAGGCAACATCGGTCTGATGAAGGCCGTGGACAAGTTCGAATACCGTCGCGGCTACAAGTTCTCGACCTACGCAACGTGGTGGATCCGTCAGGCCATTACGCGTTCCATCGCCGACCAGGCGCGTACCATCCGTATCCCGGTTCACATGATCGAAACGATCAACAAGATGAACCGCATCAGCCGCCAGATCCTGCAGGAAACCGGCGCTGAGCCGGATCCCGCGACCCTGGCGCAGAAGATGGACATGCCCGAGGACAAGATCCGCAAGATCCTGAAGATCGCCAAGGAACCGATCTCCATGGAAACGCCCATCGGTGACGACGACGATTCGCACCTGGGCGATTTCATCGAAGACACGTCCACGCTGGCGCCTTCCGACGCGGCGCTGCACGGTTCCATGCGTGACGTGGTCAAGGAAGTGCTAGACTCTCTGACCCCGCGTGAAGCCAAGGTTCTGCGCATGCGTTTCGGCATCGAAATGAGCACGGACCAGACCCTGGAAGAAGTGGGCAAGCAGTTCGACGTCACGCGTGAGCGCATCCGCCAAATAGAGGCTAAAGCGCTGCGCAAGCTGCGTCACCCCAGCCGGGCCGACAAGCTGAAGAGCTTCCTGGAAGGGCAGTAAATTTCCTGGGCCTCTAGCTCATGCCTGGTTAGAGCAGCGGACTCATAATCCGTTGGTGCCGAGTTCGACTCTCGGGGGGCCTACCAAAGAAATCCTGTGAAATCAGGTACCTACAGCCGCCAGCAATGGCGGCTGTTTCGTTTCCAGCTCCGACATTGACGTAATCTTGACGTTCTCGGCGTGGTGGGCGAGATGAGTGGGAGCGAGGTGAGCGTACTTCTGCACCATCTCGATCCGCTCCCAGCCGCCCAGTTCTTTCAAGACCATCAGCGGTGTGCCGGCCTGCACATGCCATGACGCCCAGGTGTGCCGGAAGTCATGGAAGCGAAAGCCGGTAATTCCGACTTGCTTGCAAGCGGCGGCGAGAATCGAAGAATCGATCTGGCTGATCTGGGCGGGCTCTCGTCCAGGTCGTGGGCGCCGGCTGAAGATCAGGATTGGATGAGTCCCCTGGCGGCGCTGCAGCACAGCCATCGCGTCAGAGTTGAGCGGGACAGCTCGCGCCCGCTTATTCTTTGCTCGGCCGTGCGTGATCCACGCGTGACGCTTACCCATGTCGACCTGCGACCAGGACAGGGACAGTACTTCTGTTGCCCGCATTCCAGTGGCCACTGCGAATAGGCTGACCTCACGCATCCAATCAGTGGACATGGCTTGGATCAACTGAACGATCATGGCCGGTGGCTCCCAGCGCACCCTTACGTCGGGTTCGACGAACTTCCGAAGCTTCGGTGATCGGTTCAACCAGCCCCATTCAACGCATAGGGACAAAATGCGTTGAATGGTCGCAAGGTATCGGTTCTTCGCCGCCGCTGTTAGGGGTTTGGGTTTTCGGTGCGCATGAGTGGAATGCGTCGGCAGGCCCTGAAGAATGGAGCCGCTTGTTAAAGAGCTGACCGCGGCGCCGCCGCCAAGTACGCCACGCCAATATTTGACGTGACGTACTTTGGTCTCGTAGTCCCGTTGACCTTCGGAAAGCCGGAGCATTTGCAATGCAGCTTCGTCGAAAGTATGGGTCGGTTCTTCCCCAAACTTCGCCTTCCGCCATGCTTCGGCTTTCAGTCGATCGTGGTACTCCTGCGCGGCCTTTTTTTCTGTGGTTCCAGAAGAGCATCTAATTCTCGGGATGCCTGGCGAGCAGATGTCGATCTGCCATACCCCGGATGCTTTGTTTCTGCGGATTGACATGGTGAATCTCCGTCGACCTGCAGCGATAGCCGGGTCACATTGTTGCTTTTCTGCCCTAACTGGGCAAGTTGAGAGGGCCAGACGCGCCATGCGCGACCGCCCGGCAGTCTGAAGCCGATCTGCTTTCGCCTGGCGAAGACGGTTTGGTAAGACAAGCCCAGCCGCCTCGCCGCCTCGCTCAGGGAAATGGCGATCTCCTCGCTCATTCCCCGCTCGCCTTATCAAAGAGCCTTTCCAGGCCGGCTCGTGCTGTACGGGCAGCTATAGGATCCCGGCGGCCCGGAGGTCGACTCGTCCGCTGGGCGTGTGCGTTGCGGGCAGACGCGGCCGGGATGTCGCTACCTTCTAGCGGGCTTGCAGCAGCTACGACTCGCCGCGCATCGTCCATCGCAGCATTCCAGCCGCGCACATACACACGGATCTCGGCGTCGACGTGCTTCGGCAGCAGAAGGCTCCACACCACGTCGTCTTGCTTGGTGAGCTGGTTGCGCTTGGTGTGGGCCCCACAACCTGGCCACTGACGCTCGAGCTCTTGAATCAGAAGTGCGCGGCGCCTTTGGTTGATGAGATCGATGATCGTAATCACGTCGTCCTCTCCTTGTTGGTGGTGCGCCCCGCAGTGTTCAGTAGGGTGCGCGCCGCCGAGGCGCTGGCCTTCAGATGGGCGTCGGTCGACGCATCGAGGATGCTGGTGGTGATCTCCAAAGCGCTGGCCAGTGTGGCGCAGCGTTCTCGCATGGCTGCAGCCTCAGCCTTGAGCTCTGAGAGTTCGGCCGTGGCCTTGTCGTAGAGGCGCGTGTACAACGCGCGTCCTCGCACCGCCGCGGACAGTTGTTCAGTAGGGTTGCGAGGCTTAGACATGGCGTACCTCTATGATGACCGACAGGTGGTTGGCCAGTTCGCGGGCGCGCGCGCTTCCGATCTGAGCGAGGGCGTGTAGCGAGACGCCGTCGAACGTGTCGAGGGGCATGAGCTCGTCCAGCGCGTCGAGTAGGGCCTTGATCTCCCAGGCCATGTCAGCAAGTACCGAGGGGGCGGGGCATTTGGGTTCAGCGTTCATGCCGCTCCTCCAACAGCGAGAGCTGCTTCAGAGCCCAAGTTTTCGGTAGTGGCACGCAGCGGCCTAAGAGTCGCGTCCGCGCATGCAAGACGGTGCGTCACGATTGGCCGGCCGTCTCGATAGGCGACATCCGGTGCCCCTTGGAAATCGACTATCCAGTCGTGCCGTTTAACTTCGGTGAGATCATCGGGGTGTGCGAGCGCCGCAGCGACCGCACTCGTCGTGCTGCAAACTATCACGCCGATTCGCCCTATGCGCGCCGGATTCTTGCTTCGCACGAGCAATACCAGGTCGCCAACCTGGCAGCGTTGGGTGCGTGCAAATGTGGTGGCGGCGTTCATTCTTCACCCCGCGAAGTGCGGTCGCGCAGGAAGGCCGCATGCTCAAGAAGCTGGCCAGCTTCCGCCGCGAGCGCTCCAAGCGCTGCCACGAAATCACCCATCGCGTCGCCCGGAACCGGGTCCATACCGTCTGCCGGGATGTAGCCAAACGGAGCCGCCAGATCCTTGATGCGTGCAACCCGGTCTTCGGCCGCAGAAGTCAGTACTTCTGGCGGGGCAAGGGGATTTGCAACCAGCGCGTCAGCTGCGTCGAGGTCATCTGGACCGGCGCCAATGCAAAACCGCACGTCGCGCCCGTCGCTGCGAATGATCAGAGGGGCTTTCATGCAGTACCCCCTTCATCATCTTGGGCTTGCGCCCAGCGATCCTGTTCCTCGTGCGACATAGCGCACAGTTGCACATCCTCCCGGAGGTTCTGACGCCCAGGAGCGGGAATGCCGATGACCTGGAAGCTCACGAGCAGGGCGCCGATTGCGTCGAGGAAGTCTGAGCGAGCCGCGATAGGGAGGTTCTCGAAGGCCGCGCGCAGGCCGGAGGGGAAGAGGTATCCCTCCGCTGCGTCGGCGGCAACGCAGAAACGCTGATGCCATTGTTCCGCGGCTCGAAAGCCATTTGCACCGAACGGGAAGAAAATCGTTGACGAACCATTGACGGTCAACGAGTGGTTTGCTAACGTGCAGGGATGAGAAATCCCCTCCGCGCCTTGCGGGCGGATATCTTTCTTGGACATGTTGGCCTCCTAGCCGGTCCGAGGAGAGGGCCGCAGCGCTAACTGCGGTACTTCATTGATTGGCCCCTCCTGCGCTAACAGGTTTGGGGCCATTCTTTTGCTGGTACAAGGCGATACTGAGGTGTGCCTAATTTTTTGTCAATAGGTGCACCTAATTTATCGCTGCTCATTTTTGCCATTGCAGTTGCTTGGTAGCACTATGCCAAGCATGGCCACCATTAGAGCAATACCATTAGCCCTAAGAGTTACTACCCTTAGGGCTGCAAATGGAGATCACATGGCTACCGCTATGGTCGCTTTTTGGTGGAGGGGTCTCGGTCTATGACGCATGCGACTCTATCTACCGCCGCAGCATCCGCCCCAGAGAATCCGGGGAAGTTCTCGAGTATCCAAGGGATGATTTCGTCCCGGCTCTTAGGTCGAACCATGTCCTCGGTCCAGTTGGCCCAGAATCGTTGTTGAGTGGCTACAACTGCGGCAATCAGTCGTGCATCTGGACGAGGGACGGTGATGCTCTCCGGCTGAGAAAAGTGCACTTCGCCCGGGCGAGGAATGTCGCTTTCACCATAGGACAGGAAGCGTATCGCCTGCGCCTTCCATTCTTTGACTTGGCGGCCTTCTTCGGTGTTCTCGATAGAGGAATTCCACACTGCGGAATACGCGCGCCAATTGCGATGGTTGACGAACAAATTTCGCGACCATGTTGGAGGTGCGCTCACGTTGTAATCGGAGATCGACGTCTTGTCTTCGATAAAGAGGCGATAAAGGAAGTCAAAGTCGACGTCCCCTGCTCCCGCCAGACGAAAGCCCCCATCTTCTTCGCAAATGAAGAAATCGAGCCCTTCTCCGGTGAGCGCAACTGTTGCTAAGTAAGAGTATTGCTGTGCGTATTCGCTGGATAGGCGGTCCGTCCACTCCTTGCTTGACGCCCACCATGGAGAGGAGCGGAGCACGAACGATTCGTCAACGAACTCACTGACGAGCTTGTACTCCCAAGGCTTTGCTGCTTGCGTGGCGATACGGTCGCTATCCAGGATAAGACCGATGACGTGACTAAGCGTGGGGTGTGAGGCTGCTTGTCTTAGCGCCTCGATTGATCCGCCATTCTCCACGAGGCGGCTAAGAATAGTTTTAGACACCAGCTATTCCTTTTGCGATTTGGTCGACGCTTCCCATTCTTCAATCATGGCTTGAACTCGACCCTCAATTAAGCCCTTTTGATACGGCGGCAGAGCTTCGTAACGCTCTGGAGAGATGCCCCAAAAAGGCCAGCTGTTGGGGAGGGGTATGGGACTCGCATCCTCATCGCGCTCCATGGGCCCCTTTCCTTCTGCAAGCCAAATTTCACGTACGTTTAGATATGCCGCAGCCTTGATCAGGCTTGAGCCTTTAAGGGCTTTTGTGCGGCCCGTTAGCCAGCCATGTACAGACGCGGCAGCGATACCGCAAGCGCGCGCAAGGTCCGCTTGGGAGACATTTGCCTTGGCGAGGGCGGTGGAAAGCCGGTCGGCGAGTGTGTTCATAAGGGGATGGTATGCCTGTTTAAATTAGGTGTGCCATTGACTTGATTGTTAGGTGTGCCTAAAATTATGGCATGAAACTAACGCATCCCGACTCTGTTCTGATAGACCTGCTTGGCGGTACTTCCGCTGTCGCACGGTTGTGTGAAGTCCAATCGCCCTCCGTGTCCGAATGGAGGCGAACCGGAATTCCCAAGGCGCGGATGCAGTTTTTACGGCTCGCGCGTCCTAGCGCCTTTGCTCGCTGCGAAGAGTCGACGCAGAACCTGAAGGAGCGTTCTCGTGACTAGCGACGTGAGGCTCCCTGAGAGCGCAAACGAAACCGAGGGATCGGTTTCCGCTCCGAGATCCTTCGGCGCTATGACGGTGAAGTCAGGCGTGGAGTGTCCACCGGGTGGCAGGGAATGGACGGCTATTACACGGTGCTCGAGGGCGAATGGACGCTGGTGACCGGCATTCCCGGTCACGGGAAGTCCGAATGGCTTGATGCGCTGGCTGTTCATATCGCGCAGCACCACGGCTGGAACTTTGGCGTGTTCTCGCCCGAGAACTTTCCGGCGGACTATCACAGCGAAAAGCTGATGGAAAAGTTCATCGGCAAGCCGTTTTCCGCTGGCCCGAGCGAGCGGATGGGCGTGGCTGAGTTGGACAGGGCAATGGATTTCTTGGCGGACCATTTCACTTTCATGATGCCCGAGTCCCCCAGTCTGGACGCCCTTCTCGAGCAGGCTAGCCGGCTTGTCACTCGCAAGGGCATCCGCGGTCTGATCATGGATCCGTGGAATGAGATCGAGCATGGCCGCGCACCAGGTCAAACCGAGACCGATTACATCTCCCTGGCCTTGTCCAAGATCCGGAAGTTCTGCTGGGCACATGGGGTCCATGCCTGGGTCGTGGCTCACCCGGCGAAGCTCTACAAGGACAAGGAGTCGGGCGACTACCCGATTCCGACTCCCTACGACGTGTCTGGTTCGGCGCATTGGCGCAACAAGGCGGACAACTGCATCACCGTGTACCGGCACGTCAAGGACGAGCATAAGCCGGTGGAGATCCACATCCAGAAGATCCGCAAGAAGTTCGTCGGCCGGGTGGGGATGGTTGAGCTCCATTACGACCGCGTGACCGGCCAATACCGCGACTACGCGCACTTCACGCGACCACCGATCTATTCCCTGCAAAACCGGGGGGCTGCGTAACCGGCCCCTCTTCGCCTGCATTTTGTGCACGTTTCACAACAAATGAAGTACATCGCCGCCGCTATTGCGGATGTGCGTTGCGCTTGCCCAGATGCCAGCTTAAGCGGCTCTGCGGTTGAGCTTGTGGCGCGCCTGCTGCGCGTCCCTCCCTACAACCCTGGAATCGTTTGAGGAACTGATCATGCTCGATCACAACAACCCTGACACCTGGCTGGAAATCCCGTTTCAGAACCCCCCTGCTGCATCCGTCAGGCGCGTTCATCAATCGGCAGATTCGAACGCCGCTCCTGGCATGGCATACGCGCCATGTCGCTGCTGGCGCTGCCGTGGGGGCGTGGCGCTGGCCGACCGCGCCACCTTGGACCGCCTGCTCGCTAAACACCTGATCACGCTCAGCGAATCGGAGCGAGGCCAGTGGATGCTGTTCTGGGCAGCCCATCCCCGCCATGACGCCGATGCACTGGACCAGATGAACACGTGGCTGCGCATCGCTGGCGGCAGCAAGGAGCCGGCACCCGTGTATGCCCTTTACGTGATGCCGGAGGAAGCATGAGCGAACGCAATGCGCCTTTTCCTCGCTTGGCGGTGGCGCTGGCCTACGCATTCAGCGATGAGAGGCACACACTGAACCGGCCGGCGATGGCCCGCGCGGCTGACACGCGACTGGGCGAGCCTGGCCCGTTGTCCGGCGCTGACGGCTGCGCGGAGATCGGCAAGGTTCGGCAGTTCCTGGAACGGAACCTGGACCCTCTGCACGTGGCGGTGCTGCACGCCCGCTATGGTCAGCGCGTGGCAAGCTGCAAGCATTGCCACAGCGAAGCGGATCACCCCGGGTGGACGGCTGCAATGCACAAGATCGCGGGGGCGCTGGGCGCGTACCTGTCCATGCGCACGGCGCATAGCGAGCTGCTGTATGCCCTCGTGCGGCGGTACTACGACAGCGGCACCGTCCGGACCCTGCAATCCTTGGCCGATGAGTACGCGTGTAAGGTGCGCAGCGTGGAGCGGGCCAGCGCCAGGGCGAACGACTGGCTGCGCGGCACGCGCGAGAAGAAGGGCACCGAACCCATCTACGGTGTCGAGCAGGCCGCGCACGCGACAGCGGAAAAGCTGCTGCGCGACGGAGGATTTATCCCGTAACGGGGTGGTGCGAGTCACATGTTAAAACGGACAAGCTAGGCCCTGCGGCCATTTCACGGAGTCTGAAAGATGAAAATGTACGAGGTCGAGGTTTCCATCACGGACGGAAATATCCACATCACGCAGCAAGACGGCACCAGGGACGAGCCAAATTTTGTGGTGATCACGTCGGATCAAGCAGACATGGTCGCTGAGTGGATCAAGGATGCGGCCGCCTCTCTGCGTAAGTCGGAGAACATTCGCCCGTTGTAGCCTTGACTGTGCGGAAGTTCACCGCCATAATCTGCGATAACGGATTTCCTCAGAAGTCCGCCTCGAGGAAGCCCGTCAGCGAAAGCGGCGGGCTTTTTCGTTGGATCGAAAAAAGCCGCTGCCCCAAAGATGAGACAGCGGCCCGTCGACATTACCTCAACTTACTGAGTATGAACTTGCCCGCCTCAAAAATGCACTGGATGGCAAGAACTATCTCTGCGGTTTGAACGACTATGGTAAATAAATCGGCCATTTTTTGGCTCTCCTTTTTATTCCGGAGAACTCGGGCCTGATCCACTGCTGCCTTGCCGCAGGACGCCATATTGCCTACGACTGTGCTCAGGTCCGCTCTCGGTCCGCGATCACTAGGTGACCTTGGAGGCGCTATCGTAATGGCTTGTTGGCCCGTTGTCGAAATAGGGCTAGCTTTTCTCTCTCGCGGGCATGCTCATGGTGAGCCACCGGCCTTCCAAGCCGCGCAGCGAGGGTTCGATTCCCTCTGCCCGCTCCATACGAACAAAAGCCCCGATTCGGATGCACCGGTCGGGGCTTCTGCATTGACGGTTGGAGAACCGCTCCGCGCCATGCTCTACCTAATACGATCTACCATCGTTATTAGATCGAATAGCCGCGAATCCCTACCTGCGTAGATGACCATGCTGGGCTTCGTCGTCTTCATCGGCGATTGCTCGCTGGGTGATGAGTTCGGCAAGAGCATCGTCCTGAAAACTGAAAGCGTCGGCAGGAAATGCGGAGCGGATGGAATCGGCGGCTGCCTGACGCTTCGTGTCTCGCTCCTTCGGATCGTCGTCAGGGTCGTCGGGATCGGCCACAAGGTCCTTTTCTAGGTCGGCATCTTCCCAAAATTTCGCTACGAACTTTTCGACTTCTTCGACGTACGCGGCGGATTTGTTTTCATACCATTCTGGCAGGTCCATCTGAACTCCAAAGGGGGGGTAGGGGACTGAGCTTGATCCCCTGGCTGAGACGATTTTCGCCAAAGCTGCGGGGGGAATTTCACACTAAGTGTTTTGACCGCCTGCGAGAGGTTGGCGGCAAAAGAGACGGTGGCGGGTTGCAGGCTGGCACCTGCCGACCGTCAGCCGACACACGGATCAGGCCCGTGATCGACTCGAGGCCGCCCCACCTGGACAGGCGGCGGCCAGTTTACATGGACGCTCACAAGCGGCAAAACCGATTGTTGCGCAGGTGGATGTAAAAGGAGCCCGCTATCACCAAGCGTCCAGCCGCTTACTGGCCTTCGTGCGGTCCGAAAATGCACGCCAAAAGCGCGTCAAGATGCGCAGGCTTCGTAAGCCAAGCGTCAACGCCTTCGGGAAGAAACCCGGGGGATTTTCGAACGCTGCCGCTAAAGATGATGATTCGCGGCGGGCGTCCAGTGCTCATCGCTCTAAGCTGGGGCGCAAGATCTATGCCGGACGCATCGGGCATTTCGACATCAAGCAGAACAGCATCGGGGGCGAACTCGGCAATGGTTCGTAGCGCAGTTGCACCATCGTGCGCGAGCTGGACCGATATGCCGGGATCCATCATCAAGCATTCGGCCGTCAGTTCGGCGGATACGGTGTCGTCGTCCACGATCAGGATGCGCATTGCGGTGATCTCCTTCTCTAGTCACCTTATAGATAGCCTGCCGCATCGACTGCCCAAGCCGCCGGGCGTTCATCGCGGGTCCATATCGTACTACTCCTCCCTCTCGCTATCGAGGGTCCGCGCGCTGGGCATGGCGTGCGGGAGGTTGATCATCGCCGCCGGGCGGTGTGCAGTGGATAGCACCCGGCAAGAACATAGATAGGTGCGCCCATGTGCAGACGAGATTTCGAAGCGGTTGTTCGACGCGATATCCGCAATGCGGAACGTGCGGGTGCAGCCGCTGCGCTGTGCGCGGCCGCCCGTCAGATGCTGAAGGAGTGCGATCAGATGTACCGACGCAAGGTGTCCGGCATCAATCGGTTGGCCCCGGGGGCCAGGCGCGAATGTCGAGCACGGTTGATGTCTCAATACATCAACCGTGTCGATGCTATAGGCGGCTTGGTGCGAACCTATGCCGCGCATCTTCGTGGCAAGGCGGTGCAGGTATGAAGCTCACGACACTCAAGCCGCGCCTTGCAATGGCTGGCTCCAGGTTGGCCGCTGCGCCGACGCCCAGCACCAAGCGCATGACGGGCCGCAAGCTGCAAGACCGCCGGTTGCGCGTCTGGTCTGCTGACCCGCACTGCGCACACTGCGGCGCGGTGACCGCGTACCCGGAAGGGTTCGAGCTGGACCACAAGGTCAGCCTGAACGATGGGGGAGCCGACACCGACGAGAACTCGCAGGTGCTCTGCGTCTCGCGCGATGCGCACGGGCGCAAGGTCGGATGCCACGACGCCAAGACGCGGCAGGACATGGGATACAGGAATCGCACGTAATGGCACAGATCACAGTCAAGCTCTCCCTTCGAGTCGCGTGGTGAGTTCGCTGGTACCTGGCCGGCGTCGCCGTCGCGGCACGCCTGACCGGCGCAACGCCGGACATGACCAAGGTGGAACGATTGATCAGGCGCGGCCTGTCCGTCCACGCCAGCAGGAAGCCGTAGGGCGCCTAGCATCGAGGCCGGGCCCGAAGCCTGCCCGGTCAAGCGTCGCGCCCTGTAGGGCCTCTGCGCGGCTCCTTGAGGCATCGGCAGAGGGGTGGCGGCCGGTGGTCAGGCGGCAGGCAGGGGGGGCGGGTCAGAAGTCTACGGCGGTTCGAGACTGGAAACCACCTGTTCCCTCACGCACGGAAAATTTCCCCCTTTTGGAAAATTGTTAACCCTTATTTGTTAACCAAAACCTATGGCATTAACCGACAAAAAGCGCCGATTTGTTGACGCGCTGCTGTCGGGTCTATCCGGTGCGAAAGCCGCTACCCATGCGGGTTACAGCGAAAACGGGGCGGCCCAAGCAGCCGCCCGATTGATGCGTGACAAACATGTGCTGGCGGCCCTTGGGCGCACGGCACAAGTTAACAAATCGGTTAACAAAAAACCGATTAACAAAACGGCCGCTCAGGCCGAGCCGGCATCGGCGGATGGCGGATCGCAAGACACGGCCACCGGCTCTGATCCTATGGACGAGATCGGCCTGAAAGCTCTCGGGCTCACCTCGGACCCACGGGCGGTGCTCGTGGCCATCATGAACGACGTGGGAGAAGAGCCGAAGCTTCGGCTGGAAGCGGCCAAAGCGCTGATGCCGTTCACGCACGGAAAAATTGCCGACCAAGGCAAGAAAGGCGCAAAGCAGGAAGCCGCCAGTAAGGCAGCAACTGGTGGGCGATTCGCTCCGCCACCGCCTCCGACCCACCTGCGTGTTGTTGGGAAGGGCTAAGCCATGTCTTGGACTACTGCCTGCCCGGATTGGGCGGCACGCCTGCGAGCGCGCCAGTCAATTATTCCCCCGCCCATCTTCGCAGACCAAGCCGAATACGCCTTGGAGATATTCAAGCAACTGCGTGTGGTGGACCTGCCCGGAAAACCGACTTTTGGGGAGTGCAGCGAGGATTGGGTGTTTGACTTCGTACGGGTCATCTTTGGAGGATATGAGGCGGCCACGGGGAAGCAGTTGATCCGCGAGTACGGGCTACTGATCAGCAAGAAGAACACGAAATCGACTATTGCTGCCGGCATCATGCTGACTGCATTGGTCATGTGCTGGCGCGAAGAAGAGGAACACTTGATCCTGGCGCCAACCAAGGAAGTCGCCGACAACAGTTTCAAGCCGGCTGCCGCGATGATCCGGGCTGACGAAGAACTGTCCGACATGTTCCACGTCCAGGACCATGTGCGCACCATCACCCATCGCGTGACGCGCAACAGCCTGAAGGTTGTCGCGGCTGACACCGACACGGTATCGGGGAAGAAGTCTGGTCGGGTTCTGGTGGACGAGCTGTGGCTTTTCGGCAAGCGCGCGAATGCCGCGGCGATGTTCATGGAGGCGTTGGGCGGCCAGGTCTCCCGCGATGAGGGGTGGGTACCGACGCCGAAGGGTACGGCCCACTCACGATCTACGGGTTCTACAAAGATTTCTCCATCGACGTCGCGTACGAAATGGTGAATTTCTGCAATCTTGAAATTGAAGGACTTACCTGATGGCAATCACAAGTTTGCCGGTTCCGCCCAGCCGGAGCGACCCTGAGAACTTCGCGGAAAGGGCTGACGTTTTTATGGCGGCGCTCCCGCGCTTTGCCGAGGAGACCAATGCCCTGCAGGCGGAGGTGACGCAGTCCGCTGTGAACGCGGATAACGACGCGAAGGCCGCGGCGATGAGCGCAAACGCCGCGAACGATAGTCGGGCTGCTGCCGCATCGCGGGCAGATGCCGCCGCTTCGTCGCAGCAAGGCGCCGGCCAGAAAGCAGCAGAGTCCCGGGATAGTGCTGCTCTGGCGCGGCAATGGGCTACGAAGGTTGGCGAGTCAGTAGATGCGGGTGAGTTCTCCGCAAAGCACAATGCGGCGGTGGCCCGCGATTGGGCGGTCAAGACCGGCGCGCCTGTAGCGGAGGGCGATTTTTCGGCGAAGCACTATGCGCAGTTGGCCGCCTCGCTCGCTGGGCTGCGGACGTTTCCGACGATCCCAACTTCGGATCAGGGAGGACCGGTACTCGTGCCCCCGCACGGCATTCTTTATTGGGACAGCGCGGTCGGTCGGTACATCAGCGCCGAATGCGCGGAGACGCGCCACTTCAGCCGCACGACACCGCCACCCGGGTACATCGCAGAGGATGGCGCGCTGCTGAATATCTCTGATTTCCCGGCACTTTTCGCGCGAATCGGAACCATGTACGGGGGTAACGGCACCACTAATTTCCGGGCGCCTGAGGGGCGGGGCGAGTTTATTCGCGGCGCTGACATGGGACGCGGGATCGACCCTGCCCGCGTCGTCGGTAGCGCGCAGGATGCGACGTCTATTCTTGCCGCCCCGGGCGCTTCAACCACGGGCAGTCCAGTCGTATTGTCCCCATCAAATGCAGATTCCACGACTAACGGAGGAAGTCCGGCACTGGCGGCATCGTCCGGGGGCGGAACTCCGGTATCGCGGTTCACGACTCGGCCGCGCAACGTCGCCCGACTCGCGTGTGTGAAGTATCAATAGATAGGAGGCGGTGATGCCCGAGAACTACAAGATTGTTTGTCAGCTAGACGCCGAGGGATATCTGGTGGGCGAAGCGGTCGCGTTCGAAAACCCGATTCGCCCCGGGCGATTCCTGATCCCGGGTGGAGCGATTGACCAACCGATTCCGGAGGTGCCGGATGACAAACGCGCCCGGTGGAGCGCAGGCGCTTGGCTTTTCGAAGAGCACCCGGAGCAATTGGCAATTTGACCCATTTGTGGCCGCCTTCACGCGGATCCACTTTCCCAGACATGTCATGAATTCAAGCCCCTTGAGGGGCTTTTTTATTGATAAGGGAGGCTGAGATGCTGACCCAAAACAGGAGCAGTGCAACTATGGAACCAGGTTCTACGGGGCTGGGAGGCCTCGCGGCTTTGAAGGTCGCAATGGCGTACGGCGTGCCTGCGGCAGTCGCCGCAATCCTTGGCTTGCTCATCATGCCGCCTCGGACTGCGCGGGAGTTCACCGTCCGCACGGTCTCGACGGTCGCGTGTTCGTTCATGTTCGGGCCGGCGCTGGCCGGGGCCGTTATCGCTTGGAAGCCGGGCCTGATGGATGCGATGACATGGCTGGCTCAGCATGGCGCTGGCAGCGACGACGCGTTGCTGGCGAAGTTCTACGTGTTGGGGCCGAGCATGTTGCTTGCCGGACTTCCGGCATGGTGGGTGTTAGGCGCGTACATGCGGTGGATGTCCCGCATGCGCGATCAGGGCTTCTTGCCGTGGTTGGATGAGTTGTTGGCGCGGCTGCCGTGGCGTCGGCCAGGCGGGGAGGGCTGAGCGATGGCGCAATTTCGATTGTCACTGCGCAGCCTGGCACGTCTAGACGGCGTTCATCCCGTTTTGATCGAGGTCGTGAAGAGTGCCATTCTTCGCACGACTGTTGATTTCACGGTGGTGGAAGGGCTGCGGACACCCGAGCGCCAGCGCGAGCTGGTGGCGGCGGGGAAGAGCCAGACCTTGAACGGCCTGCACCTGCGGCAGGCGGACGGCTACGGCCATGCGGTCGACTTGGCGCCGCTTGTTGGAGGTGCCATTCCCTGGAACGACTGGGCCAAGTTCAAGGACTTGGCCTACGTCGTAAAGGCCTGCGCCGCAACGGTGGGTGTGCCCGTGGAGTGGGGTGGAGACTGGAAGACGCTCAAGGATGGGCCGCATTTCCAATTGCCGCGCGGCTGGAAGGCAGCAGGATGATGCCCGGCGCCAAGAAGTTTGCCGGCGTGCTGTTGGGTTGGAGGGGCTATGCAGCGGCGGCGCTGGCAGGCGCTGGCGCGGTTTGGTATGTGCTGGGCGCCGTCCATGGCAAGGAATTGGCCGAGCTGAAACTGGAGCGGAATGCCGATGACTTGGTGGTCGCGCGCGGCTCGATCGAGCAAACCAACCGGGACTTGCAGTCGATGGCCGAGAACGCTCGCGCTGCGGCGGCGATCGGCCCCGAACTTACCGCGTCGATCGGCGCACTTTCCAAGGCTTTGAAAAATGCGAATCCTCTGCCTGCTGGTTGCCGGCCTGATGCTGACCGGGTGCGGACCCTCACGGACGCTGTACGTGCCGCGCGCGGTGCCACCGCTCGATAGCGGCCTAGCGGCGCCGTGTCCGGAAATTCCCGATCCGCCGCAGGCGCCCGCCAGTTACGACGATTGGCAGGCCTGGCTGCAGGATGAGGTGTTGGTCCGATACGGAATATGTACTGCCAAGCACCAGGCGACGGTCGCAGCGTGGCCCAAATGACGGGCGGCGGCTGAAGTCACTCCGGTTTGGCCTTGCGGGAAACAAACGCCAGAAGGGTGTCAATCTTCACTGGCTTATCGAGCCACGCGTCGATGCCCTCTGGATATTCCGTCGAGTCTCTGTGAGCGGTTCCGCTCAGAATGACGATCTGCACGGCAGGTGAGGAACTTTCGGCCTTCAACTGCGGCGCCAGAGCGACGCCCGACGCGTCCGGGAGGTGTACGTCCAAAAAAATGAGCTCGGGTGCAAATTCCCTCACGAGCCTGAGGGCGGATGCACCGTCCCCCGCAATTTTGACGGACACGGAGTCGCACATCATCAAACATTCTGCGGTCATCTCCGCCGACAATTGGTCGTCGTCAATGATAAGAACACGCATGGCTTCGGCCTCGAAATGATGTTTCGCGGGTTCGCGTTTCCGCAGATGGGTGGCAGCTGAGATTGGGAGTCCAATTTTAGCAAACGGGGGGGGCGGGAACGCAACTTGCCGTGCCGGCTTAAGCGTGCGCGATGCACATCATTTTCGTCACCGGAGAACCGTATGGCTACCAGCAAGAAGGGCGACAAAGCGAAGATTCAGGACCTGCTGTTCCAGGCGCTAGAAACAGAAATGGGCGGCATCGAGGTGTATACCGCGGCGTTGAGCTGTGCAACAAACGAAGATATGGCAAAGGAGTGGCAGGGCTACCTGGAGGAGACAACGACCCACAAGCAGGTGCTGCTGACCGTATTTGAAGAATTGGGCTTAGATCCGACCCAGGAGGTTCCCAGTCGTGAAGTTGTGCGGCACCATGGTCAGTCTCTGGTTGCAGCCATCGAACTTGCCAAGACGGCCGGTGACCCGGCGGCGGCGCAGATTGTGGCCGCCGAGTGCGTGGTGCTCGCTGAGACGAAGGACCATCAAAACTGGGAGCTGATTGGGCTAGTGGCTGACAAGCTCTCAGGCGTTGAAGCAAAGGTGCTGAAAAAGGCTTACGACGCTGTAGAAAAGGACGAGGACCATCACCTGTATCACACGATGGGCTGGGCGCGCGAGCTTTGGATTGAGGCGCTTGGGTTCCCAGCCGTCTTGCCTCCGCCTGAAGAGGTCAAGAAAGTCGAGAGTGCCATCGGCGCGTCGAGGGCGGAACAGGCGCGAGAGAAGATGCTTTAGGCCTGCCGTTTCCCCCTCCCGATTGAATGTTTGACCATGCCCCTTTTCTGTAGGGGCTATTTTTGCCTCGAGAGGGGGGCGGCACATGACGGAGATACTGCACCGGTGGGGAAGGGTTGACCCAGTGCGCCGGCCCGTCGTACAACGACCAAGAATGCGAGGCTTGTGACGTTTGCTGGCGTTTGTATGGGGTCGGCCCGAAGCCCCGGAACGGAGAGGAACCGCCTCATGGTGAAAATTGATTGGCAGCCAGAGGCCGCGAAAGCGGTGCTGGGTCTGGCGACCGCGGATCAGCGCCGAATCGTTGATGCGGTGGAGGGGTTTCGCTGGCGGATCGAAGACGAGGCAAGATTATCGTCCGGCGCCGAACAGTACAGCATGACGGCCGGCAACTACGACGTCCGGCTTCGAGTGCTGGACGGTGCGGTGGAAGTGCAGCAGATCACAGTAAGGGAGGAGGGGCGATGAAGGAAATCGGCCCAAAAATATTACACGTGGATGGTGTCCCTGCGTTCGTGGTGCTGCGCTTTGCTGAGTATCAGCGCTTGCTCGAACTAGCAGCTGCCTCTCCGGCGAGGCCTGTCGATGCTTCGAGTTCCCCCGCAGACGACCACCACCGTGCGGCAGAGGACGAATTAATCACGCCTTCGACTGACCGGTCGGCTCTCCCGATTCGCGACCAATCTGCGCAGCCACGAATTCCTTTGAATGGCCTGATCCCGCATGAAGTTGTCAGCGCCGCGGTTCATAACCATTGGACGCTTGCACGCGCCTGGCGCGAGTACCTCGGACTGAATCAGCTAGCCCTTGCGCAGCGACTGGGCGTAAGTGTGTCGTCGTATCTGACGATGGAAACGGAGTTCGCGCGCTTGCCCGCCACAAGTAGGGAGCGTCTTGCTGACGGGTTAGGCATTGAGGTGGAGCAACTTGTTTCACGGCCCCGCCGGTTACGCCGAGTGGAATAGGAGTTACACGGGGGACCCGCCATGGGCCCGTTCGTTCTGCTTAGTGTCCCGACTCGGGAGCTAGCATACTCTCGGGCGTATCTGCTACCGCTATACCTACCTTACCGTCGGGCAATCGGTACCTCTTCCCTGAAAGCCATGTCACCAGTTCGCCAGTGGGAAGCGTGCAAATGAACTGCGTGTGAAGGGTGCCGCGGCGGCCTGGTGCGACGACGAGTCGGCGTTGTACTCGGCACGTCGAATGATCGGGCAATTCGAGAACCACATCAGACAGTCTAGAACCGGCGGGCATTATGAGCCGTCCTTCGTTCCCCTGCGGGTCGAGTGGGGCGGGCGGTGGACCGCCCCTTGATCCAGTGTCCCCCGATGCGGCCATCGCGGCCATCGTTCGTCCGACGGATCGCAGCGTCGCGCGTTGGCTCAGCCGTCAAGCCACTGCATCCACCATCCCTGGTAATACCGCCGGCCGTCGATCTCTTCGAAGCCGCAGACCATCATGCCCCTGTCAGAACAGAAGGTGAGCAGTTCCGGTTCGAGAAGGTCGGGGATGGGGCCTTTCTCGGTCGCGCCGAACTTGGCCAGGCCGTCCATCGTCATCACTCGTACCTGGCGGCGCATGTCCTCGCGCGTGATGGAGTACATCCGCACGGTGCCGGACACGGCTGGCGCGGGGTCATTGTCCCGGCGCTTTTGGCCGAGATAGTGGGTGCGGACGACAGAGCAAAGCATGATCCTGCTGCAATATACTGTTTATCCATCCAGTATATTGCAATGGCGAAAGTCTTCCTGCGCTGTCCGCTAAATGTGACAGGTTGAAACGGTCATATCTTTATGACCGACTATGACCCATAGTAAGATTGAAACTGGTATTGTGAAGTGGTTCAACAACGACAAGGGCTTCGGCTTTATCATGCCGGAGCAGGGCGGTAAGGACCTCTTCGCTCATTACTCTGAGATTCAGGGTAGCGGGCACAAATCTCTGGAAGAGAACCAGCGCGTTACGTTTGTCGCCGGCCAAGGACAGAAAGGTCCCCAGGCGACCATGATCACACCGATTTAAGAACTGGCTGGCTTGCCTCAAGGCAAGCGGGCTGGCACCTAGCACGTGGGGCCGAATCCTTTGAAACAGGGGATTCGGCCTTTTACGTTGGGGCGCCAGAAAACCTTGCCGGCAGGCGTCAGGCCATCGGGGTCGCGAGGAGCTTGTCGGAGGGGAAGGGTACGAGGAAATCGCGGCTTTCTTCGGCGCTGACCGTCAGCCAATCATCGTGTGCTCCCTCGGGCAGGATCACCACCATGCGTTTTTCTTTGTTGGGTTGGTGGTAGTCGCGGAGGAGCGGATCCTGGTCGGCGTTGATGGTGAGCATGGTGTAGCTTTCCTGCCACTGGCCGGCCGCATCGCGGTAGCGGTCCCACAGTCCGGCAAGCCCCAACGGGGCACCATCAGCTCGGGTGAAGCGCGTTGCTACCGCCGTGCCGGATCGCCAGTCGGGTTCAAAGATGGCATCGGCAGGGATGATGCAGTGCTGCGCCCTACGCCAGGCATTGCGGAACGTGAACGCGTTGGCGACGCGGTCGTCGCGTGCGTTGAAGGTCGACAGCTTCTCTGCACCGGCCAAGGCGTCCGGGCGGGTAGAGCCGGATATCAGGCCCCAGCGCCCCACCACTGATTCCAAGTCAGGCACAGCTTCGTCGCCCGCGTCATGCTCGGGCGGCTGGCGTACGAAGATGCCCTGGTAGCGCGGCCACATGTCGTACTTCCCGAGCACGCCCGGCCTGGTCACCCCGAACGTCTTCAGCAGCAATTCGGCGTCTTTCAGCGTTTGGTAGTGGCTGCACATAGCTAGAGCTCGTCAGGCGGAATTCTGTAAGACCGGACTGGGGCGGTATCGTCTAAAGGTATCCGTTCCAAAATTCCTGTGGCCATCAAGCGCTCGTCGACGCCCACCGGTGTCATTGGTTCGAACTCATTCATGGCGGTCCACAGGCTCAGAAACCATTCATACTTTGCCCGGTGTTGGGGACGCGTCGCTTCTTCAAGCCGTCCGAGTACTCTTGTGCGGGCAGTCCGAAACCAAAACGTATTGAAGGGGTTGATCATGTTCAACCCATCGAAGTGAATCACAGGGCGGCTTACAGTATGTTCCCTATCTGCGAGGTGTTCCGCCCAAAACGGATCAGGAAAGGCAATGGTCTCGTCAAAGACCACCGCAGGATGTCCAATTTCCTTTTCCATCTGGACGGCGCGAACCAGCGCTTCGCTGACCACCATCAACCCTCTTGCATGGCTCTTACTCCAGAATCGTCCGTAAGAGATTCCGCCTCGAACGACCAAGTTGCGATTCAGGGCGAAGAAGCAAACAGCTTGCGCGAAATGCGCCAACGCAGCCAGCTTATCCGAGACGAGCATGATGGCGTCTGAGTAAACCGTTAACTCGACTGATTGGTCGATGTCCCCATCAAGTAAGAGCTCGCAGAATTCTTGATATTCATTGATGACGGTTTCCGAGTTCGCAAGCACTCGATTTGAGAAACCAAGAATGTCGATAAAGCCGACATACTTAAAGCCAGCCTGCGCCTCAGGAGGCCAGGGGCTTTGCGGAATTGCACACGCGTTCAACTGCTCTCTCCAAGATTTTCGTAGCTCGACGATAGCGCCAATGCGATGCGTCCCGCTAGGGCCGACGCGCAAATTTGAGCGCGGCAGTTTGAGAAGTCTTCTCCGGGGGCTTCCGCTGATTTCGCGTGAATTGCGGAGTGAAGCAGCTTTTGCGGAGCAAAACAAAAGGCCCGCAATTGCTTGCGGGGCCTTGAAACTCCTGGTGGCGTATCCCTGATTCGCACTGGGGGCGGCGTGCGGATTAGGATTCCGTCACTGATCTAGCTGAAAGACCTGATCTACGAGGCGGAAAAAGTTTTTCCACAATCGACACACTCAAAATTGTCGAGCATATTCTGGTCTAAGACCTCACCGGCTTTGGCGCCCGCAAATGCTCCTGCGCCCAATCCGCCCAGTGCCCCGATCACGCCGCCAACAATAGCGCCCACGGCTGCGCCTGGAGCTGCGCCAACTCCGCCAAAAAACGCCCCGACGGCGCCACCGGCTGCGGCGCCCGAGGAGGCTCCGGCAGAAGCTCCGACATAGCCGCCGACGGCGCCAGCCGCCCCGCCTACAGCAGTACCGGCTCTCTTGCCCAAGTTTCTTGGCACGGATTTTCCTGAGCAGTACGGACATTCATGCTGCACGAGTCGTCTCCAAACAGATTGATTTAGAAACAGTATACATATTGTGATACGGGTGCAATGCTTTGCGCACAGAAGAAGACAGGGCACCGCACCAGAATCGCGACAGTCCGAACTCTCGCTTTCATCTGACTGTTACATCCGACGCGAGCACTTGATATCCTGGGCTCGGCAACAGATCTCGGTTAGAGGGGCTAAGGTGCGAAAGGTCATAGAGCGTGATGCGCTGTACCGGCAGGTGTGGAAAACTCCAATGACGAAGCTGTGTCAGGAGTACGGGTTGTCCGACAATGGTCTGAGAAAGATCTGCAAGGCCCTGGCTGTTCCGACACCTCCTGCTGGGCACTGGATGAAGCTTGAGGCGGGAAAGCCGGTAGAGAGGACGCCGCTTCCGCCTGCGGGTGGGCGAGAGTCGTATGTGCTCGAAGCGTCCGAAAAGCCATTCCTGCCGGCGGGCATGCGAAGTCCCATCACCGCGGACTTGGTCGACCGTATCGCCGCAGAGGCAGATGACACTTCGCGCATCGTGATGCCACCTGCTGGTCGGTGGCATAGCGCTTTGATTCCGTTTCGCAACTGCGTGCTGGACCGGGTTAAAGAATGGCAGCAGGAAGAAAAAATCTACGAAGCGAGCCAAGCGAAGAAAACACTACGGTCGCACCGAGAGCCCTCGATGGACGGCTATAGATGGCAATCGTTTCTCCGCGAGGGGAGCTATCTTTTTCCCAAGCACAGGGCTGTAGCAGCCAGGGTGACGCTTCACTCCTACGAGCGTGGATTGGCTGTGCTAAATGCACTCTGTTTCGCGGCAGAGTCTCGGGGATTCTCCGTCGAACCCACCGTA
Source organism: Achromobacter sp. Root565 (assembly GCF_001427425.1). NCBI lineage: Bacteria > Pseudomonadati > Pseudomonadota > Betaproteobacteria > Burkholderiales > Alcaligenaceae > Achromobacter > Achromobacter sp. Root565. The sequence goes on along the minus strand of NZ_LMGO01000009.1, from coordinate 37,810 downwards.
GAAAATTCTGACAGCATCCGACTGGAAATCGAAGACGTTCGAATTTGGCTTCGTGTGGGGGACCGTACTGGCTTCGAGCTGTTTCACGAAGACGGAACACCCTCAGAAAACGGAATGGGCTCGCGGCGCCGGACCAAACCTAAAGGCACGTTGCGCATTTACTGTCACGTTCTGTACTCAAACATCAAGGTGCTTGACGAGTCCGTAGCGAGTCCTTGGGAGAATCGCCTAAACGAGGTATTCGTTTACCTGTATCGCGCCGTCGCACGGGCAAAAGAGAAAATCCTTAGCAAGCAAATCGCCGAGGCAGAGCGAAGGGCCGCAGTTGCTAAGCGCGATGAAGAACGTCGTCTGCAAGAAGAGCTGAGACAGAACCTGTCTTTGGTTAGAGCACATCAAATGCGTGAAAAGCACGCTCGACTTGAACTGGAACGAGCTTTGCTTGATGAGGCCGACAGGTGGAGGGAAGCATGCGTTTTGAAGGACTACATTGGACACATCGAACAGGAGACTCAAGCGGAAGGGGGAGCGGTCGAATGGCTCTCTTGGGCTCGAGATGTACTGAGGCGCCTAGACCCTGCACCAGGCAGGATCAAATCATTTCAGCGGGACGACGAAAAGTGATGTCCGGGGCAGCGGGACCTTGACGTAATCTTGACGTAAACCAGTCGAATTTCTGATGAAAGGGTACTAGATCACCTTCTAGTTGAGGGATGGCTATCGCCGCAACTCATTGATTTTGAAGTGATATTTATTTGTGTCTATTTCTAAATCGCCCGACTCATAATCCGTTGGTGCCGAGTTCGACTCTCGGGGGGCCTACCAAAGAAATCCTGAGCAATCAGGTACCGCAGCCGCCAGCAATGGCGGCTGTTTTGTTTTCGGCGCGGGCATGACGCGATAGGGGCGTTCTCGGTGGGGCGAGCGAGAAAAAATGCGGCTCGGAAACCGGCTTAATCGTCACGAAACTGGATGAAATCGCCTTGCGCAAAGCACGACGACATCACCCCCCACGCCATAGGGAACAAAATGAAAATCAAGGCTCGCAGCCGCCCATACTGGCGGCTGATTCATTTGGCGGTGAGCTGAGCGTTTTTCCCACCGAATTCAGTCTGGAAAGGTTTTTTGCCGTTGCAGCGGAACCACGATTCCTGTCACCGGTATTACTCCCGCTCATCCGAAAGATCTATCCTCAATAATCTTCAAGGCGCTCCTGACGCCGCGGCCGTGCGTAGTCCCAGCCCAGGCCATCTCATGTTTCGCATGTGCTGATACCGAATCCCGATCGGAGGACGTTTCATGAAAAACAACCCTCTGCACGCCGGCGTGCTTTCTCGCTCGTCGTTGCTCTCCCTCCTGGCATTCCCTTGTGTGTCCATCGCTCAGATAACAATCGAGGGTGGGCAGACGGTAACAGTTCCTGGGACGCAGGCGTCTCCCTGGAATGTCAACGGCGAGCTCGCGGTGGGAAATGCGGGAGACGGTACGCTGAACATCTCGAATGGCGGCGTGGTTTCCAGCTTGGATGCCTACTTGGGGGGCATTGCAGGTGGTGCGGGCGTGGTTACGGTTACCGGTGCAGGCGCGCGATGGGAATTGTCTGGCAACAGCGCAAGCGTGTTGAATGTCGGCTGGATCGCGGCGGGGACGTTGACGGTGGCCGCGGGCGGTGTCGTACGGAGTCCGCGCGCCATCATCGGGGAGTTTGATGATGGGATGGGTATTGTGACCATCAGCGGCGCGGGCTCGCAATGGATCAACGCGCAGCAGCTATTTGTCGGGATGTCCGGCAGCGGCAGCTTGATTATCGCGGACGGCGGATACGTCTCGACGGACTCCAGTTATGTCGGGTTCTCTGAAGGAACGGGCGCGGTGACGGTTCGCGGGGCAGCATCACAATGGGTTTCCGCTTCGCCCATTCAGATCGGCACGCTAGGGACAGGCAAGTTGACGATCGCCGAGGGGGGCAAGGTCTCTGCGCCCGGGATGCTTCTGGCGACGGCTGCTCCCGGAAGCGGCACGATCGTCATCGGCAGCGACTCGGGGGCCGCATTGGTCGCGCCTGGCTCTTTGAACACCGCTCGAATTTCATTTGGTCCGGGCGACAGTCGGGTTCTCTTCAATCACACGTCGCTCGATTATGTGTTCGACGCCTCGATCAATAACGGCGCCAACAATGCGATGGGTTCCAACACTGGGTTGGTGGGGGGCGGCCGGATCGAGGCGATGGCCGGGCGCACCATTCTGAACGCGGATCATCGCGACTTCACCGGGGTCGCGCAGGTTGGTGGCACGGGTATTTTCCAGGTCAACCGCGATCTGTCCGGTGCGGCAATGCAGATACTTGCCGGCGGTACGTTGGAAGGGATCGGTCGGGTTGGAAGTGTCGTCAATGCAGGCACAGTATCGCCCGGGGCGTCTTTGGGAGCGCTGACCATCACTGGAAACTACGTGGGCAGCAGCGGCTCGCTGCTGCAACTTCAGACGGCGCTCGGCGGTGATGATTCACCCACGGACAAGTTGATTGTCGTTGGAGACGTTGCGGGAAATACTGCCGTCAAAGTGACCAATCTGAACGGCGGTGGCGCGCAGACGGTAAACGGTATCCGGGTTATTGAGATCGGCGGTGCGTCTCCCGCCAACGCGTTCACGCTCAGAGGTGATTATCAGACCGAAGGCGGACAGCAAGCCGTGATTGCGGGCGCGTATGCGTACACGCTGCGGCGCGGCGGCAACGAAACGCCGGCTGATGGAAATTGGTATCTCGTGTCCGCGTATACGGCGCCGGAGACGGCGCCCGAACCTGAGCCTGGACCTGGCCCGGGACCCGGATCTGGACCCGAACCACAACCCGAACCCGGCGCGCCGGAGGAGGAAATTCCCGGCGGCCCGGAAGACGGACCGCGCTATCAACCCGGCGTACCGCTTTATGAACAATATCCCCTGGTACTCGCTTCCCTGAATTCCTTACCGACGTTGCAGCAACGCGTCGGCAACCGCTATTGGCGGACGGACGGGCAGCCCGCCACGGGCGAGAAGTTTGGCGGCTGGGGTCGCATTCAGGGTTCCACCAGCTCAATGACGCCGTCGCAGTCGGCCACCAAATCGAGCCGGGATGTCGATCTGTGGAAGCTGCAAACCGGGATCGACGTCGTAGCGAACCGCCGGGCGGATGGGTCGATGCTGGTGGCGGGCGTCAATCTGTCTCATGGCAGCGCGTCGGCCGATATCCGATCTCCGTACGGGCGGGGCAAGATCGACTCGACCGGCACCGGAGTTGGCGCGAGTCTGACGTGGTACGGCGCCAGCGGGTTCTATGTGGACGGGCAGTTGCAGGCGATGTGGTTCGACAGCGATATCTCGTCGCGCACGATCGGGCGGCGGGAGGTGAAGGGCAACAACGGAAACGGCGTCGCCGTCTCGGTGGAGACCGGCTATCGCTTTCCCATCGCCAGCGGGTGGTCGCTTACCCCGCAGGCGCAATTGGTCCGGTCCCGCGTGGACTTCGACAGCTTCACGGATCCGTTCGGTGCGAAGGTGCGCCTGGACGATGGCGACAGTCTCAGCGGACGCCTCGGCGTATCGCTGGATTACGAACCCGGCTCAGGCGTCGCAGCGGGCGCAGCGGGCCAAACCCATTTGTACGTCGTCGCGAATCTCTACAACGAGTTCATGAATGGCACCAACGTCAACGTGGGGGGCGTGGCCTTTCGGAGCCGGGACGAGCGGCTTTGGGCAGAGCTTGGCGTGGGCGGCACCTATCAATGGAACAAGGGGCGCTACGGCGTGTACGGCAACTTGAGCTTGGCCGGCGCCACCAACAACATGAGCGACAACCACTCCGTGGGCGGGATGATCGGCTTTCGAGTGCAGTGGTGATGGGGGGCTGAAATGGAAGAGCGCCCCAGCTCAAGGTGAGTCTGAGGCGCTCCTGCCCGGCTTCGCACGCGATGGGTGTCAGACAGCCCGGCAACTCAAATCTACTGCTGGCACTCCGGCCCGGCAATAGGGGAAACCCTTGCGAAAATCAGGGTTGGATCGTCAAGGGCCAGGGGCGAATTTGTCCGTCTCGGCATCCACGAATTGTCCGCCCGCCGCCCGCTGGCGACACTGGCCTCCACGTTCATAGCACGGGAGAGCAGGCATGTGGGGGCATCGAAAGCGCCAATTGGGCCAAGGCATGACCGAATACATCGTCGTCGTGGCGCTGGTCGCCGTTGCGGCGATCGCGGTCTATCAGTACTTCGGGCAAGTCGTGCGTTCGCAGACCGCGGCGATGGCCCGCGAGCTGGCCGGTGAGGACGGCAGCACGCAATCCAAAGCTGCGCAGCAGGCGGCGCAGAAGGCTGCCGCGCAGACCAAGGCGCGGTCGCTCAAGTCGTTTACCGGCAATGCCGAGATCGCGAATTGAGGGCGCATCCAATCATGTTCGCCGATCAACAGCGGGGCCAGGCCCTGTTCCTGGGTATCGTGATTGCGGCCGTTGGCGCGGCGTCGCTGGTGGTCCCGTACAACGTGGGCCAGACCATCGAGGCTCGAAGCCGCCTGACCCACGCCGCCGACGCGGCGGCCTATAGTGGCGCGCTAGTCCAGGCGCGTGCGCTCAATGCCATTGCCTACGTCAACCGCAGCCAGATTGCGCATCAGGTTGCCATGGCGCATCTGGTGACGTTGGGGGCGTCCGCGCAGTACCTCGACGCGTTGCAATCGCAGCGCCGGCGGGGCAATCCGCCGGCTGGCCTCATCGCGATGCTTTTCGGGCCCGATGCCGGTGCGGCCTATCAGGTCGCACAGGCGCCATCCAATGCCGAAGGCCGGCTGGCCCGAGCTTTCGCGCAACACGATCGCGTCGTGCATCAGGTGCTGGAAACGGCGGCGCGAGAAATCGTGGACGATCTTACAGCCTCACGCGACCACGCAATGCGCGAGGTGCTGGCCGCCAACTATCCGGCGTTTGGACCGATCAACGCCGGCAATGCGCCGGCAGCATCGCCACTTGCTTTGCGTCTGCTGACAGATGGGTGGCCTGGCTACACCGAACGCCACGCCGCGACTCGCAAGGCCGGCCTGCGTCCTGCAACCGAAGACGCGGTGGCCCGCTATGGATTTCTGGATCGCCGCAACGCCACACGCCGCAATCCTTGGGCGATCAGCTCAAGGTGCCCCTTGCTTCGGCACGAACTGAGGCGGCGCGGCTCGACCTGGCTTGGGCCGGACGGCCAGTGGGGCGCGTTGGACACGCAGTCCTATCACGCGCTGCGCTCGAACCGTTGGATCGGCTGTTATTTTCGCGAGTATGCGATGGGGTGGGGAAGCGTACAGGGCGAAAAAAGCCGTGCTCCCGACGACGTGGAATTTATCGAGGATCCGCCTGCGGACTTCTCGCAGGAAGACTTCTGGCGATGGGTGGAACACGCCACCTCGTGGGACATCTTCGACGGGGCCACCAATCCCATGGCGAACTCATACGCCATGGCATCGGCGCGGCGCTGGCCGGGGCGCGGGTTGCCGGCCTATCTAGAGGTCTCGCCTAAGCGTCTTGCTGAGCCATTGCGCTTTGCCGTGGCGGTCAGTCTGGATTCCGGCGTTGTGAAAACCACGGACGCCGACAGCGCCGTCGCCGCGCCAACCGGCCCATTTCGCTATGCCGCGCTGGGGCGGTCCGGCGCCGTCGCGGTCAGCACGGCGGCCGAAACGTACTTTGCGCGGCCGGAACGGCGTGCCGACGGCCGGTTGGAACTGGCCACGCTCTTTCGGCCGTATTGGCAAGCCCGCCTGTCCGCGGTCACGTCCCAGGAAGCCATGCAGGCAGGGAGGCTTCCATGATCAGGCGCGCGGCAAACGAACGCGGGCAGGCAGTGGTAGAGGCGCTGCTGATGTTGCCGCTCATGGCTGTGCTGCTCTGGGCGGTCTCCGATATCGGCGCGATGCAGTTTTCAGCGCAACGAATCACGCAGGCCAGCAGGCAGGCCGTCATGGCGGCGGCGTTGGGGCAGCCGGTGGCCACACTTCGTGTGCCGTTGGGGATGGACCTGGCCGGCACCGCCCAACGCTGGCCCGGCTCAGCCGTGGCCGGTGCTTCCTTGCAGGACGAATGGTTCGGTGCGGCAATGCAGTTGCTCTCCGTGCAAACCCGTTCGCTGCCGAGTCCTGGGATCGCCATGTTTGGATTGCCGATATCGCGTCACCTCAGCGTCGCAAGCGGAGCGGGCTATGCGCATGGCGACGCGGACGCGCAACGCCGTGTTGGCGCATCGTCCACCGGATGGCTGCAGGCCAGCCGGACGTCGCGGGCCGAGGCGGAACGGATGCAGCGTCAGGTCGGCAAGGTCGAGGCCCCCTGGGGGCGGCCCGCGATGTCGCTGGATTGGCTATCGGCCTGGGGTGACGTGGCGCCCAATGATCGGCTTGGCAAGCGAGCGGAGGACGGAAGATGAAGCAGGTCGGAATTTTGCCCAAGCGGCGCGACGCGTGGCGCGGTGTTGGTTTGCTTGCCGCAGCGGCCGGTCTTTGTGGTGTGTTGATGCTGTTGCCACAGCGCGCGGGCGCGTCGGGCGGCGTCTCGAGCCTCGAGGCGCTACGACTGCCTGCGGGCGCGGTGCGTGAACGCATCGCGGATCGAATGTGGCTGCATGGGATGCCGGCGCAGGTGTGGGTGTTCGACGTGCCACAACGCCCGTCGGATTTTGCCAAAGCGCTGGCTGCGCAACAGCCTGCGTTGGCCGATCTGCACGTGCTGCCCGGGCAACTCATCTTGTCCGGCCGCGTTGGCAACGACCGATGGGTGGCGCAAATGGAAAGGGCCGGAGTGGACCGCACCGTTGGCAGCCTGTCGGCGATCCGTGTTCGCGCGGCTCCCTCCGCGCAGTTGCCCGGCTGGCTGCCGAAGGGCGCGCGCGTCAGATCTGACGTCGCCGTGATGGAATCTGGCGTCAAGGTTTCCGACCGCATCTGGCAGTACGCCGTGCCGCCGCAAAAACTGGCCGAACTCCTCGATGCCGGTCTGCGGCGGGCGGGATGGGTTCTGCAAGATGATGGTGCCGGACACTGGTGGGTGCGCGAACGCGAGCGGATGAAGCTGTGGTTGGTTTCGGTGGACGGAGGTAGCGGGCTGCGTGCTCTGGGGTGGGCGCCATGAAGCCCTGGATATCTCGCGGCGCCGCGCGGCTGCGCCGTACCGGTGTGTATGGATTGGCGGTGCTTGCGGGACTGGTTGCCGCCTGGGCCGTGCAAGAACACGTCCAGCAGCGCGTCCAGGCGCTGGAAGCCGAGGCGCACACCCCGCTCGTCAGCCGTCTGGTGGCGGCCTACGACTTGCCGGCCGGCACGCTGCTCGAAGACGTGCACTTGGCCGTGCGCAAGATACCTCAGCCCTGGGCGCCTGGCGCCAGCGTCGATCCGCTTGAGGTCGGCAGCGTGATTGGCGCCACGCTTCTCGCGGATGTTGCGCATGGCGAACCCTTGCTGAGAAGCTTCATGACCTTCGAAGCGCCGGAGCCCTCTCTGTCGGCGCGGCTTCGGGCGGGCCAGCGCGCCTTAACGGTAGCCGCCGCGGACCTGGGGGGGCTGGCGGACATGCTGAAGGGGGGCGATGCGATCGATATCTACGTGACCTTCAATCATCGCCAGCGAGAGATCACCGTACCGGTGCTGCAGCGCATGCGCGTCCTGACCGTCGGGGGCGAGGACGGCGCGGGCAACGTCACCTTGGCGGCATCGCCCGACGAAGCCATGCGGTTCATCGCCGCGCGGCAGGCGGGGGTGTTGACTGCGATGCTGAGACATCGCGATGACGCGGCTTCCGTGAACCCCGCTGTTCAAAGCGACCTGGCCGCGCTCATTGGATTGGCCGCTGAACCCACGCCCGAGCCTGGTGTCGCCATCCTGTATGGCGACCGCCTGGACGCGCAGGCAAGTTTCGAAGCGGAGCATCCATGACACGAATGAAAATCCTCTTGGGCATCGTGCTGTGCCTGGTTTGCCTGCCCGCGTGGTCCGACACCCAGACGCTGGAGCTGCAAGTCGGCGAGACCCGCGTGTTGCCGCATCCGGGCGTGAGGCGAGTGGCCATCGGCAATAGCCAGGTGGTCAACGCCGTGGCGGCCGAAGGGCGCGAGGTCGTGGTGTTCGCGCGGGCGGAAGGGGTGTCGTCCGTGCATGTCTGGGCGGGCCGCGATCGCATCGCGGCCTACGAGTTGCGCGTGGTTGCCGCTGGCACGCCGCGCTTGCGCGATGAGGTCCAAAGCCTGCTCTCCCGCATTCCCGGAGCGCGAAGTTCGAACGTCGGTGGCCGCATCGTGATCGAAGGCGACGACCTGTCGGATGATGACCGCTCGCGGATCGCGGCCTTGGCTGACCGGTATCCGGATGTCGTGGATTTCACGGGACAGGTGGGGTGGGACCGCATGGTGCTGCTGGACGTGCAGGTGGTCGAGATTCCCACGTCGCGGCTGCATGAGTTCGGCGTGCGCTGGGATGGCATGACGCAAGGCGGCGTCAATGCGGGATTGGCGTGGGATGGCGGATCCCGTGGCCGTATGACTCGTCCCGGGGAGCAGATCATCGAGACGGCGGCGCCGGTTTCATCCGCCGCGGGCTACTTCGGCGTCAACGCCTTGCTGTCGGCACGTATCGCCGCGCTGGCCCAAACGGGCGAAGCGGTCATGCTTGCGCAACCCCAGCTTCTTGCACGAAGCGGCGCCAGCGCCACTTTTCTCGCGGGCGGGGAGGTGCCCTATGCCTCCACTGACGCGCGGGGCAACCCCACCACGCTGTTCAAGCCCTATGGCGTTTCGCTGAACATCACACCTCGGATCGACCGCAATGGCGTCATCCGGTCGCTGATCGAGGTGGAGGCCAGCTCGGTGGATACCTCGTTGAGCCTTCCGGGCGGTCCGGCGCTGCGGACACGCCGCGCCTCGACCGAATTCAATGTGCGCTCCGGCAACACGCTGGTCATTGGCGGATTTCTCTCGCGCGAGCAGGGCACCGACGTCAGCGGCCTGCCGGGCCTACGGAGCATTCCCATCCTGGGCGCGTTGTTTTCATCCACGCGCTACCAACGTCGCGAGACCGAACTGGCGATCTTCGTGACGCCGAAGATCGTGTCGCAGGGTGAGCCCGCCATGGCGGATCGCGTTCGGCGCGGCCGCGAGATGCTGGAGACGACGTTTGCGAATCCTCCGCGTCTGGGAACGGCGGTGCCTTCCGACGCGGCAGGGTGGGATCCGTACGCCGGCGCCGGCTCGCAATGGGTCACCCGTGCGGCCGGTGCCAGTTCGATGTTGCCGGAGGGCCGTGATGTTGAACATTGAACTGACCTTCGAGGACGCCGCGCAGCAGCAGCTCAAGCTGCCTGTGCCAGTGCTGATTGGAAGGGGCGCCGATTGCGGGCTGCGGATTCCCACCTGGAGAGTCGGCCGCCAGCACGCGCGGCTGCTGTGCGAAGCAGACATCATCGTCCTGGAAGACCTGGGCACGCTGGCGGGCACGATGGTCAACGGCCTAAGAGTCGTGCGGCACGCGCCGGTGCTGCCTCACGACGAGATCCTTATCGGGCCTTGCCGGCTGCGCGTGTCCAGGCTGAAGCAGGACGCGGATGCCCGCATCGACGCCACGGATGCCGCGGCGCAGGGGCCCGCGCAATCCGGGCGACCGGCAACAGGTAATGACATGGCTGGCCCAACGCTGGCGGCGCCGCCATCCACCATGCACCGGCTGCACGACCGCCGACGCCTGCACGCGGCGCTGCTAAGCGCGCTGGACCTGCGCCGGCGAGACGTGGCCGGGATGAGCGATGGCATGCTTCGCGTCGAAGCCGAGCGCCTTCTGATGCAGATCGTGGCCACGGACGCCGAGGTTCCGTCGCAGGCCGACAAGGCGGCGCTTTGCCGCGAGGTGCTGGATGAAGCTGTGGGGCTCGGGCCGCTGGAACCGTTGCTCGCGGCGCCGGACATCACGGAAATCATGGTTAATCGCTATGACGAGATCTACGTCGAGCGTGCGGGCCGCCTGTGGCGTGAGCAGGCCGCGTTCACCAGCGAGCAGTCGGTGCGCTGGGTGATCGAACGCATCGTCACCCCCTTGGGCCGCCGCATCGACGAAAGCTCGCCGATGGTGGATGCACGTCTGCCGGACGGCTCGCGGGTGCACGCCATCATTCCCCCCGTGGCGATGAAGGGCGCCAGCCTGACCATACGGAAGTTTCCGCAGCGGCGGCCGCAGATGCCCGACCTGATCGCGCTGGGCGCCCTGAGCGACCCGATGGCGCGGTTTCTGGCGTTATGCGTCAGGATGCGCAAGAACCTGGTCGTTTCAGGCGGTACCGGCTCTGGCAAGACGACGCTGTTGAACATCCTGTCCAACGAGATTCCCGACGGCGAGCGCGTGGTCACGATTGAAGACGCTGCAGAGCTGCGGCTGAACCATGCACATCTGGTCGCGCTGGAGGCGCGGCCGGCAAACCAGGAAGGCAGAGGCCGAATCGACATCCGGGAGCTCGTGCGCAATGCGCTGCGCATGCGGCCGGACCGCATCGTTGTGGGCGAATGCCGGGGCGCCGAGGCGTTCGACATGTTGACGGCCATGAATACGGGCCATGAAGGCTCTCTGACCACGCTGCACGCCAATTCTCCGCGGGATGCGTTGGCCCGGCTGGAATCCATGATTCTCATGGCGGGGCTGGACCTGCCGCTGCCGGCGGTCCGCGAGCACATTGCCGCAAGTGTGGATGTGCTCGTGCAGCAGGCAAGACTCTCGGACGGACGCCGTGTTGTCACGTCGATCGTCGAAGTGGCAGGCATGGAGAGCGGCCGCATTCAGCTGCAGGCGTTGTTTGGCTTTGACCGAACGCAGGGATTCCGCGGATGCGGCGCGCAGCCGGGATTCGCGCAGGAATGGGCGGATAGGGGCGTGCATCTGGATGCCGCCTGGTTTTCAGACTTGGCGGGGCAGTCGCCGGAATTCGGTTCTTATGCGCAGGGCTTGCCATGATCTGGCTTGCGGCAGCGGCCGCCATGGTGTGCGCCGGACTGCTGGCGTGGCGCGCACAGACCTGGTTTTCGCCCGCGCTTCGGCGATACCGCGAGGTCTATACGCAGGACGCGGGCGTGCGGCTGAGCGAAGTGTTCCTGTTCATCGACCCGCGCCAATTGTGGGCGGGCGCTGTCGGCTGCGGATTGGTGACTGCGGTCGTTGCGTTCGCGGCCACCGGTAGCGCGCTGATGGCGGCCTTGTTCGCCCTTCCGGCCTCGCGCGTGCCGCGGATGGTTGTAGAAGGATTGCGGCGCCGGCGTGCGCGGCGCTTTGAAGCGCAGTTGCCCATGGCGCTGTTGATGCTGGCTTCTGCGTTGCGGGCCGGCGTGGCCATGACGACGGGTTTGCGCCATGTCGTGGACCAGAGCAGCGCGCCGCTCGCCCAGGAGTTTGGTCTGATGCTGCGCGAACAGCGTCTGGGCGTGCCGTGGGACGTTGCGCTCGGCAACCTGCAGGCCAGGATGCCGGCCGATTCGACCTCCCTGGTGGTGGCGGCAATGCGCATCGCGGCCAAGACCGGCGGCAATCTGGCAGAAGCCCTGGAAAGCATCGCGCAGACGTTGCGTGGCCGCCTTCAGTTGCAGGCGAAGCTGCTGGCGCTGACGTCGCAGGGGCGGCTGCAGGCGTGGATCGTGGGGGCGTTGCCCTTGCTGCTGCTGGCGGTGCTCGACCGGCTGGAGCCGGAAATCATGGGGCTGTTGTGGCACACGCCAATGGGATGGGGCGTGCTTGCCATCGTGGCAGTGCTGGAGACGGCTGGCGTGCTGCTGATCCGGCGAATCATGCGGATCGATATCTGAAAGGAGGCGGGGATGTGGCTTTACCTGAGCATGATCGCGACAGCGGCCGGCACTGCCTGGCTTGCCTGGGTGCTGTTGAGTCCGTTGTTGAGTCCATTGCTGAGCGAGGAACCGGAACCGGCGCGTGCCATGCCGTGGTGGTGGCGCGTCGCATGGCCATGGATCGCGGCGGTGGCGCCATTGGCGGGCCCGCTGTGCGCTTGGCGGTGGCGGCTTCGGCTGGACCGGGCCATAGAACGGGCGGCGTTGCCCCGGGCAGTGGGGTATGCGCACATCGCGGCGTTGTGCGGTAGTGCGGCCATCGCTGTCGGCAGCATGGCCGCTGTGGGAGCGCTTGCGCTGGCGCCGCCAGGCGCTGTGGCGTGGCTGCCCTGGTCGCTGGGGGCGGCCGCAGCCGCCGCAGTGGCGCCGGTCTTGTGGTTGAAGGGCCTGGGCACACAGCGATGCCGCGACATCGAGCGGGATCTGCCCTTCGTGTTCGACATGATGACGCTGTGCGTCGAAGCCGGATTGAGCGTCCAGGGTGCGCTGCAATTGGCGGCGCAGAGCGGGCCGCCGGGCGTGCTGTGCGACGCCCTGGCCGATGCGCTGGCCGAGATGCGGGCGGGGGTGTCCAGAACCGCGGCGATCAAGACGTTGGCCGAGCGCAGCAACAGTGCGCTGGCACGCAATTGGGCGGCAGCCTTGGCGCAGGCGGAGGCGCTTGGGGCCAGTCTGGGGCCGGTCTTGCGCGCGCAAGCGGCGCAGTGCCGCAGCGACCGCCACACGCGGGCCGAGCAGCTGGCGATGCAGGCGCCGGTGAAGATGCTGCTGCCTTTGATCGGCTGCATCTTTCCGTGCACGTTCATCGTGCTGGCGTTTCCCATTGCGGTCCAGCTGCTGCAGAGCGTGCAATGAGCCGCCCCATGTCATTGCGCAAAGGGCGTCTGCGATTGCTGATGGTGAATCACTGGTGGGGGCGGATGCGCGGGTTGCTGGGAAGGGCCCCGCCGGGGCCGCGGGCAGGCGTGCTGCTGACTCCCTGCGCCGCGGTGCATACCTTCGGCATGCGTTACGCCATCGACGTGGCGTTTATCGGCCAGGACGGCCGGGTGGTGAGACTGCGGCTGGCGCTTGCACCGTGGCGGGTGGCGTTATGCCTGCGCGCCGTCGCCGTTGTCGAGATGCGTGCTGGCGCTTTGGATGCCGAACACGGAGGTATAGGCCGGATAGAAGCTGCAGTACAGAACGCCGCCCGCCGCAATGTTGAACGGGATCTGCAGCGTGCCGGCAAACTGAGGCGACAACCCGACGGCAACCAGCAGCCCGGCGCACAGATCGATGAACAGGAACACCATGATCCAGCAGATGCCGTACACCAGGAACGGCAGCTTGTTGCGCCAGCAGGCGATGCCGGAGAAGAACAGGGCCTGAGTCAGGCGCAGACCGTGCCAAGCCACCAGCACGGGCGCGTGCCAGAACAGCGCTGCGATCACCACGTAGCAGATCGCGAACAGCATCAGCGGCATGGCCATGGCTGACAGAATCGGCTCCATGCTCTTTTCGACCGAGGCGATGCGCATGCCTTCCATCATGGCGTCGGAGAAGGGCAGGAAGATGGCCAGGCCCATCAGCAGGCAGGTGCCGGCATACAGCACACCCATCAGGAACAGCTTGCGGAACACGCCCGGCTGCTTGAGGGGCTTGCCCCACATGGACGGCAGCATGACGCGGTCGGCCTCTACGTGCTTGCACGCGGACAGCGTCATCAGGGTGATGATGGGCATCAGGGCCACGACGAGCATCGGGCCGATGGGTGGCGTTGCCGAAGCGAAGACGACGAGCAGGCTGATGGCCATGGCCCAGGTGAACATGGCAAGGGGTTGTTTGCGGAACAGACGGAATCCGTCGCGGACCCAAAGCCAGCCGGACGTCGCGGGTAGAAATGCTGCTTGCATGGCTCTCTAGAGGGGAGGTCTCTCAAATAGGGGATGCTGTTCCCATTATGGGGGGCGTAGCGGTTACGGCAAGACGGGCAGTTCCGAGCGGTGGCGCGCTTGCAACACTCTTTCGAAGTGGCGCGGGTCGTGCGGTTTGAGCGTCTGCGCCGGGCGGGGCAGGAAGAAGTCATACAACCGGGACAGCCAGAAACGCAGGGCAGCCGCTCGCAGCATCTGGGGCCAGACTTCGCGCTCGGCCTCGGTGAACGGGCGCACCGCGGCGTAGGCGGCCAGCCAGGATTGCACAAGCTCGGGGATGAATTCACCGGTGTCGCGATCGATGCACCAGTCGTTGACGCTGACGGCAACGTCGAACAGCCAGGTGTCGCAGCCCGCGAAATAGAAGTCGATGATGCCGCCCATGAGCGGATCCTCGAATGTGCCTGCGAACAGGACGTTGTCCCGGAACAGGTCGCAGTGGGCGGGGCCGGACTGCAAGGCCTGCCATGCGGGCGTCTTGGTGGCGGCCTGCTGCGCAGCCAGCTCGGACGTCAGCAGTTCGGCCTGGGCCGGGCTGAGGAAGGGCATGACCTTGGGCGCGGTCTCTAGCCACCACGAAAGCCCGCGCAGGTTGGGCTGGTGAATCGGAAAGTCTTGCGCCGCGACGTGGGCGCGGGCGAGGGTGGCGCCGGCGAGCGCGCAGTGGGCGGGGCCTGGGGCCGGCTCGTAGCCGCCGGGCAGGCGCGAGACGATGGCGCACGGCTTGCCGTGCAGCGTGGTCAGGCGGGTGCCGTCGCGCAGGGTCTGCGGCTGCGGCACCGGGATGCCGCGTTCGGCCAGGTGATACATCAGCTCAATGTAAAAGGGCAACTGGGCCTGCGTCAGCACCTCGAACAGCGTCAGGACATATTCGCCGCGCGTCGTGTACAGAAAATAGTTGGTGTTTTCGATACCCGCCGTAATACCTCGAAGCGAGACGAACTCGCCCAGATCGAAATGCGCCAGCAGGGCGCGCGCGTCGTCATCGGATACGGGGGTGAATACGGCCATGGATCTTCGGTATGAGGGTTGAACGGACGCGCGCACGGGCGTGCAGGGGCGCGGCGCCGCAATTTTAGACCACATGGCGGGCAGCCTCCGGCCGCCGTTCCTGGTGGTTCGCCGAACCCGGCGGGCAGAATGTCGCCAAGCACCGTAAAATACCGCATCCCCTTGTTTTGTAGAGTGATTCTTGGACTCCCCCGACTGGCGGCTTTGCGTCGCCCCGATGATCGACGTCACTGATCGCCATTGCCGGTACTTTCACCGGCTGCTCGCGCCGCGCGCTCGCCTGTACACCGAAATGATCACCACCGGTGCGCTGCTGCACGGCAACGTTGCCCGCCACCTGGACTTTGACGAGGCCGAGCATCCCGTTGCCTTGCAACTGGGCGGCAGCGAGCCCGACGCGCTGGCGCACGCCGCCAAGCTGGGCAAGCAATGGGGCTATGACGAAATCAACCTGAATTGCGGATGCCCGTCCGAACGGGTGCAGAAGGGCGCCTTTGGCGCCTGCCTGATGGCCGAGCCGGCGCTCGTGGCCGACTGCATGAAGGCCATGCAGGACGCCGTGGACATTCCTGTCACGGTCAAACACCGCCTGGGGCTGGACTACAACGAATCGTATGAATTCGTGCGCGATTTCGTGGGCAAGGTCTATGACACCGGCTGCCGCGTATTCATCGCGCATGCGCGCAATGCGGTGCTCAAGGGCTTGTCGCCCAAGGACAATCGCGAAGTCCCCCCGCTGCGCTATGACGTGGTTGCGCAGTTGAAGCGCGATTTTCCGGATTGCACCTTTGTGCTCAACGGCGGACTGGCCGACGCCGGGCAGTCGGTGCAAGCGGCCGAGGCCTTTGATGGGGTGATGCTCGGACGTGCCGCTTGGCATACGCCGCGGGTGCTGTCTGAGGTGTCAATGCAGTTGTGGCCGTCGGTGCGGCTGCCCAGCGATGCGCAGGTCGTGGACGCCATGACGGAATACGCCGCGCGGCAGGTTGCCAAGGGCGTGCCGCTGCGAGTGATGACGCGGCCGATGCTGGGACTGGTGAACGGCCAGTCGGGTGCGCGCCGGTGGCGCCGGATGCTGTCGGATCCGGCTTTGCTGGCCGCGAACAACCCGGAGCTGATCTATGGCGCGTGGCGCAGCCAGCGTCATGCGCCGGGCGCACGAGACGCCACGCGCGAGTCCGCGCCCGCCGGGATGTGAACCCGCGGCCGGCGCTGCAATGGCGCCGGCTGGTTCAGGACTGGGCCGGTTCCGCGCTTTCGGCGGGCCAATCGCGAATGTAGGCCTTCAGCATGTTGTTTTCGAACTGCTGGGCCGCGACGATGGCCTGCGCCATGTCGTAGAACGAAATGACGCCCATCAACGTGGGGCCGTCCATGACGGGGATGTAGCGGGCGTGCTTTTCCAGCATCAGGCGCTGGACTTCGTCGGCGCTGGTGTTGGGCGAAACGCTGACGGGCGCGTCGTCCATGATGGAACGGATGGTCGTATCTCCCGCGCCGCCATGCGCGTGCATGTGGCGGATGATTTCGCGGAATGTAAGCATGCCGGTCAGGGTGCCGAATTCCATGATGACCAGCGAGCCTATGTCTTGTTCGCTCATGGTTTGCACGGCCTGGGCCACGGGCATGTCGGGCGACGCCGTATAGAGCGTATCGCCCTTGACGCGCAAAATCTCACTGACCTTCAACATCGGTATCTCCTGGGGGCGGACTGCGCCCTATGCTTTGCTATTTCTTGTTCGCTTCCAGTTGCAGCACTGGGGCGACTCCATTTCCGGTATTTTGCGCTTCTCCGCAGAGTTCTTCCAGCGTTGGCGTGGTTTGCGGCGGCTTTACGGACGATACGATGCGCAGGATGTCGGGGTCGTTGCGAACGCGAGATTGGCTTCGGTCCAGCAGAAAGCGATCCACGACAGGCGCCAGCGAGGTCTCGCGCGCGTCGCACGTCAGCATCCAGTTGTCGTCGGGACTGCGGGTGGCCAGTCCCATCGTGCTCAGCGTTTCCAGGACTTCATTGAGTTCATCCTGATGCAGCCGCAGTTGCGAAGCCAGCGTGTTGGCGGCCACGCCGCCGGGCGTCGTCAACTGCGCGCGGCGCAGCGCGCGCAGGGCGTCCAGCGCATCGACGAACGAGGCGCCCGGATAACGGTTGATGTGCCAGCGTCCCAGCCGGATCAGCGGCGCACTGGAGGCAAGCGTTGCGCCCAGCAGCACGGCCAGCCATGACAGGTAGATCCACAGCAGGAAGATGGGCAGGGTGGCAAACGCGCCGTAGATGACCGTGTAGGTGGGAAACCGCGTCAGGTAGAAGGCGAACGCGGACTTCATGATTTCCAGCACGATGGCCGTGACGCAGCCCCCGACCAACGCGTCGCGCCAAAGCACGTCGCGGTTGGGCACGACAACGAACAGCGCGGCAAAGCCCAGGCCGGTCAGCACCAGCGGGATGAACGAGACGATGACACTGATGACTTCGGGCACGTCCTTGATGAGGCCCAACGATTCGCGGGCCACGAATGAAGTCGCCCACAGGCTGGCGCCCGCCAGAACGGGACCAAGCGTGATGATGGCCCAGTACACCAGCGCCCGTTGCGGCAAGGGGCGCTGGCGCGAGACGCGCCAGATGTCGTTGAAGGCCTGGTCGATCGTCATGATCAGCAGCAGCGACGTGACCAGCAGGAACGCCCCGCCAATCGCGGTCAGGCGCGATGCCTGATGGGCGAACTGGTTCAGGTAGTCCATGATGTTGTCCGAGACGGACGGCGGCATCAGGCTGGTGGTGAGGAAGTCCTCGAGGGCGACCCGGAATTCCTGGAATACGGGAAAGGCCGTGAACAGCGACAGCACCACCGCAAGCATGGGGACGATTGCCAGAACGGTGGTGAAGGTGAGGCTGGAGGCGACCTGCAGCAGCTTTTCTTCGTTGGCGCGTTGGACGACGAAACGAAATACGCGTCCGGTCCTCGCGACCCGGGAAATGCGCGAGGTTGGTCGTTCTTTGACCGCCGGCGTAGCGGCGGCGGGCTCGGCGGGGCGATTCATCAGGCGATAATAGCAGCATGAATCCCGAACTCAACCCCCGCCTGCGCCTCGTGGCCTCGGTTTCATTGTTTGCCCTGATCGTGCTTTGCGTCGCCTGGGAAACCGTGGTGGCGCCCGTGCGGCCGGGCGGTTCCTGGATGCTGCTGAAAGCCTTGCCGCTGGCGTTTCCGCTGCGCGGCATCGTGCGCGGCAATCTCTACACTTATCAGTGGGCGGCCATGCTGTCGCTGCTGTATCTGATGGAAGGCGTGGTGCGCGCCATGTCGGATCCGGCGCCACTGTCCGTCTTGATGGCGTGGGGCGAGATCATCTTGTCCACCACCTTTTTCCTCAGCGCCATCTTCTATGTGCGGCCCGCCAAGCGCGCTGCCCGGAGTCAACGCGCATGAACGCCCTGTCCCTGTCCGAACTGCAAGCCGTCAATTCTTTTGCAGCCCTGCCCGAAGCCTTCTACACCCGGCTGGCGCCGCGTGGGCTGAATAATCCTCGTCTGCTGCATGCCAACGAGCAGGCGGCCGCTCTGATCGGCCTGGATCCGTCGGTCCTGACCACCCCCGAATTCCTGCAGGTATTTTCCGGCGGCCAACCTATGCCGGGCGGCGATACGCTTGCGGCCGTCTATAGCGGCCACCAGTTCGGGGTGTGGGCGGGTCAGCTTGGCGATGGACGGGCGCATCTCCTGGGGGAAGTTCAAGGGCCCGCGGGCGCTTGGGAGCTGCAGCTCAAGGGTTCCGGCATGACGCCGTATTCGCGGATGGGGGACGGGCGGGCCGTGTTGCGGTCGTCCGTGCGCGAATACCTGGCCAGCGAGGCCATGTTCGGGCTGGGCGTGCCCACCACGCGTGCCCTGGCGCTTGTTGTCTCCGATGATCCGGTAATGCGCGAGACCGTCGAGACTGCGGCGATCGTGACCCGGATGTCGCCCAGTTTTATCAGATTCGGCTCGTTTGAACATTGGTCGTCGCGGCGCCAGCCCGACCTGCTGAAAACGCTGGCCGATTATGTGATCGACCGCTACTACCCAGAATGCCGCGAGGTGCAGATGGGGGATTCGGCGTCCGATACCGCACCGTACGTGAATCTGCTGCGGGAAGTCACGCGGCGCACGGCGTTGCTGATGGCGGACTGGCAGGCAGTCGGGTTTTGCCACGGCGTCATGAATACCGACAATATGTCGATCCTGGGGCTGACGCTGGATTACGGTCCTTATGGTTTCATGGACGGATTCCGGCTGGGCCATATTTGCAACCATTCGGATGCCGAGGGACGCTACTCCTGGAATCGGCAGCCTTCCGTGGCGCTGTGGAACCTGTATCGGCTGGGCGGCAGTCTGCACATGCTGGTCCAGGACGCCGACGCGCTTCGGGCGGTGCTGGACGAATTCGAAGCCATTTTTACGCGCGCCTTCCATGACAAGATGGGCGCCAAGATGGGATTGGCGGCGTGGCGGCCGGAAGATGAAGCGCTGCTGGACGATCTGCTTAAACTGATGGACGCCAATCAGGCGGACTTTACGCTGTCGTGGCGGCGGCTGGCCGATGCCACGCAAGGGCAGCGCAGCGGTTTTGAAGATTTGTTTATTGACCGGCCCGCCGCCGGCGCCTGGCTTGACCGCCTGTTGGCACGCCATGCACAGGACGGAAGGCCCGCCGCGGAAACGGCGGCCGCCATGAATGGCGTGAATCCGTTATACGTGCTGCGTAACCATCTGGCGGAAGAGGCGATTCGCGCGGCCAAAGCTGGCGACGCCAGCGAAATTGAAACGCTCATGAAACTGCTGCGCAATCCGTTCGTCGCGCAGGACGGTTTTGAACGCTATGCCGGCTTGCCGCCCGATTGGGCGGGCGGAATTGAAGTGAGTTGCTCGTCCTGAGGATGGTTTTGCGATATCGTCGGCGGTATTAATCACGCGTTATTGCCGGGATTAAGGAAAATCCTTGGCAAAAATGTGAAATATCGCCGTTTTTTTCGCTGCAATCATTCGTTTCTATTGTAAAAGTCGTAAGATTGCCGGCTCCGGGGCATTTTTGTTGCGTGGGCGCTCCAGGGGTTTGTCGACAATTTCAATGTAAAGCACTCTGAATATGCCTGGTGCAGATGGTTTGCTATGTATAGGTCTGCTTGAGGACGACGCCGACTTCCGCGAGGAATTGGCGTTGGGCTTGGGCGGCTACGGCTTTCGCGTGGCGTTCGCCTGTGACAATGCAGTGGCGTTTTACCGCCGCCTGCAGGAACAGCCGTGCGACATCGTCATTCTCGACGCTCATCTTCCCGGCGAAGACGGCTTTTCCGTCGCGACCCGCCTGCGCGCCCTGAGCCCGGTGGGCATCGTCATGCTGACGGGCCGCAGCGCGCTGGAAGACCGCGTCCGCGGGTTGGAAGGCGGGGCCGACGTCTACATGACCAAGCCGGTGGATCTGCTGGAACTCAGCTCGGTCATCCGCAGCCTGGCGCGCCGCATGCGGCTGGCCAAGGCGCCGCGCCCGGCCGACGCCGAAACGCGCGCCTCGGCGGATACGAACTGGTCGCTGCAGGACGGCGGCTGGATTCTTGTGGCGCCCGATGGCGCATCGCTGCACCTGAGCGCGCAGGAACGGACGTTCCTCGTTGCGCTGATGGATGCAGCAGGCAGCGCCGTCAGCCGCCAGGCACTGGCCGAACTCTTCCTGCCCGACAGTCCGGGCGGGTTTGAATTGCGGCGCATCGACGTGCTGGTGAGCCGTTTGCGCGCCAAGGCGCAGAGCGCCGGTCTCAAGCTGCCGGTGTTGTCGGTACGCGGCCAGGGCTACGTGTTCGCGGCTTAGGCCATCTCCGGGCCTAAGCGACCTCAGCGCCTAAGCTGACGGCGCGCTGGCGGGCAGGGTGATGACAAAGCGCGTGCCCACGCCCACCTTGCTTTGCATCGTCAGCGATCCGCCCTGGCTTTGGCAGATGCGCCGGGCCAGGTACAGCCCTATCCCCATGCCCTGAGTTTCGCGGTGCGCGGACCGCCGAAAGCGCGGTTCAAAGATCCGAGCCTGCTCATCTTCCCCGATACCGGGCCCACGGTCCACCACGGCGGCCCACGTCATGAATGTGTCGCCAACCCGCGTGTGGCCTGTTTCGATCCGCACCGGCTCGTTGGCCGGCGAATACTTGATGGCGTTGTGGATCAGGTTGCGCACGACGACGCTGGTGAGCGGGCGATCGCAGAACACCGGCTGCGGCGCCTGCGCTTCCAGCACCAAGGCATGGGCGGTATCCGGGCGCATGGCGTTCACCACGTCGCGCGCCAGTTCGGCCATGTCGGTCTGTTCGCCGCGCGGGCTCCAGGCGTGTTCCTCGAGGCGATCCTGGTTCAACAACTGATCCATCAGTTCGGTCATGCGTGCGACCGACCGGTGTATGCGCGCCAGTCGCGTGTCCACGGTTTCGCCGCTGTCCGAGAGAATCATGTCCAGGGATTGCGCCGCGGCGCTGATGGTGGCCAGGGGCGCGCGCAACTCGTGCGAAATCAGCGCGTTCATCTGCCGCTGCGTGTCCAGCGCGCCGGCAAGTTCGGCCAGGCGCAGTTCGCCTTGCGCCAGATGTTCGGCGTCGGAGCTGGCGCTCTTGTTTGGCGCGGGTGCGGCGCGGTTGGATGCCTCCAGAGCCAGCCACACGAGCGTGCCTGACACCAGCATCAGTCTCAGCACTTCGAAGCTTGCATCCGCGGCGTCTGCCCCGCTTGCGCGCCAAGCGTCGTGTCCGAGGATCCAGGCTGATACCCCAAAGGCAAGCATCAGCGCCAGGTTGGCCGGGCGGCCGGACCGCTGCCGTACCGCGCTGGCCAGGAACCACAGCGCCAACGGCACGCTGAGCGCCGCGCATACACCGGCGATAGCCGCCGGCAGCATTCCCGATTCGGTTTCGTACACGAAGATCAACGCCAGCGCCGCCACGCCCGAGAGTGCGATGCAGACCCACCGGCACGCGGCGCCCAACCCGGCCGCAATGCGCGATCCCTGCAACAGGGGCGAGGTCAGGGCGAGCAGGGCGGCATAGGAGGCGGCCTGCAGCGCGCCGGGCGGCATCAGATTGGGCAGGGAACGGAACAGGCCTTCGACCAGCGCGAAGGCCACACCCGCCGCATACAGGGCGTTGCGCGTATGCGCCCAGGCCACGCCGCATGCCATCGCGCAGGCGATCGCAACGCCGGCGGTCAGGCCCGAGTGCAGGTTGTCATAGCCGGTAGTCAGCGTGCCGGCATTCAGCGCGTCGGCATTCAACCCATAAGCGAACGCGTAGGCCGGCCAGAAGAAGGCGCACAGCAGCAGCCCGATTCCCGACCGGACGGATGTCCGGAAGGCGCCGGGCTGGCTTGCGCGAGGGCGGCGCAAACGCCAGCGGGTGCGAAGAAGCAATACTTCCGTCAACTAGGAACCCATTGGTGATCGTGCGCAAGGTCATGCGCGCGGGCGGAGTTTACGACAGCCCCGCTTATTGCACGGACGCCGATTTCTTCCAGTACGAGCTGCGTGGCCGAGTCGGGCACGTCGGCCGCATAGACCGCCATGCCGAGCGTCGTCGCGGTCGTGACCACGGTGGCCGCGAGGTGCTGGCTGCCGGGGCTTTGCAGGATGCCGCTGATGAAACTGCCGCTCAGCGTCACGTACGAGACGGGGAATTCATGCAGGTGCTCCATGGCGCCAAACTGCTGCGACAGCCGCGATACCCCGACTCGTCCGCGGGCGCCCGTGACGATGTCGCAGAGCTGGCGCACGTCGGCGCCTTGTTCGACGAGACCTGCGGCGTCGACTTCGAGGATCAGGCGCGTGGATAGTGCGGGCCGGTCCTCGAGCATGCGTTCAAGGCGCGCGAAGAACGATCCTTGCGCAAGAGTGGCGAGCGATACCGGCACTGTGAGCGCGCCGTCATGGGTGAACAGCCAGTCCAGGCCAAGGCGGATCGCCTGGATATCGCATTCGGCGGACAGGCCCAGGCGCACGGCCGGCGGCATGAAGATCGAGGCAGGCACGGGATCGGTGCCGGAGGCATCGTGCAGCGTCAGGCAGGCCTCGTGGTGCAGCAAGGCGCCGGACAGGTCATGCAGGGGCTGGGCAGACAGTGAGAACCGGTGCTGCTCCAGCGCCGTGACCAGCGCGTCGTGCCAACTGTATTCGCCGATGCGGGTGCTGTCGGCGGCCTGGCTTGCCGGGGTGATCTGGTCGTCGTCCGCGCTTTCGGCGCACATAAGTGCGTGGTCCAGACGCGCCAGGATGTCGCTCATGTTGTCGCCCGGGGCAAACGCCGCCATGGCCAGCGCCCAGCGGCACCACCCGTATTTGTCCATGGGCACGCGCAGCGACCGCAACTCGCGCCGCACGCGTTCGGCCAGCACGCTGGCCTGCGGCGCCGATGTGCGCGGCAGCAAGAGGGCGAAATCCGATCCGCTGATCCGGGCGATCAGCGTGCCCGGGCCGCCGAATTCCTGCACGAGCTTGCGCAGGCGGTCCGACGATGAGCGCAGCCACTGGTCAGTGAATGCGCGCGACAGGTGGCGGTTGATTTGTGCGAGGTCCCGCTGGCGGAACATCAGCAGATGGCCGCCGGCCTCGTCGGATTTGTCGGCCAGCGCGAGCCTGAACTGGTCGACAAAGTGCTTGCGGTTCGACAGACGCGAGATGGGATCCCGGTAGATCTCGCTTTGCAGCGATTCGATGCGGGCATTCTGTTCCTCGACGGTGGCGGCGACACGGCGCTGCGCGTCGACCAGCGCCTGATCCACGCCGGGCACTTCGCACGAACCGCTCAGCGGCGCGTCGGCGCCGGGAGCCAGGGCGCGCACACGTTCGCAGATGTCGCGGGACGTGCGGGCCTCGATCCATCGCACGAGATTGGTGGCGAACAGCGCCCAGAAGGCGGCGGCGGCCAGCACCAGACCCAGCACCCGGACGCCGCCTTGCCAGAGGGTGTCGCGAGCCAGGCGCGCGTCGGCCTGCACCGTAAGGGTGCCCTTGGCTTGGCCGCCCGGAATGACGAACGGCCGGGAAGCGGCCGGCGCTTCCATATTCAGCCAGGCGGCGCGCCAGTCGCGCTCCCGGCCGGCGGCAGCCGGCCCCGCCCGGCGCTCTACGCGCAGCCCGCTCCCTTCGTTCGTGATATTGACCAGCGCATACAGGCCCTGCCCGAACAGTTCATCGGCAAGCTCAACCTGCTCGCGGTGGCTGCCCGAACTGTGCGACAAGGCCCACGCGAGCGCGTTCGCGCCCGATTCGCTTTGCTGGGCGAGCTGCGTATTCAGATAGCGGTGGGCCGCCAGCATCCCGAGGGCTTGGGCGCCCAGCAGGATGAAGCCGATCAGAAGGGCGGAGCATAAAAGCAGCCGGCGTAGGGTGGGCATGAACTTGCGAGTCGCTTCCGGGACCTGGATATCAAACGTGACACACGTTACGAAACGACAGCCGACAACGCTGACACTGTAATGGGACTTGTCACAGAACGCACAGAATATTACGAAATCCTCGGTTATATCAGACAAGGTGTGCAATTATTTCGTTCGTGAGAATTGCCCGTTTGAGAACTATTGAGACACTGCGTATTAATTTTTGGGGTTGCGGTGTCGTAGATAGGTCGAGGCATGGCGAGAGGACTGGCCAGCGACCGCCAATCCAGGACCCCGCCATGACCGCTACGAGCACCATCGGATCCAAAGAAAGTCAGGAGAAAGGGGCGCGTTGCCTCCGAAATGTGGCGTTTTTTTGCGAAAACAATGCATAATTTAAAATATGTTACAGCCCCCGGGCCCGAGATCGGGTCGCAACGCCGGGGGCTTTTGGATAGGGGGGCTCCGTGCGTGAGAGTTACCTGCTCGCACTGTGCCTGACGCTCGCGGGCGCACTTGCAGCGATCAGTCTGCTGTTCTTCCGCCGGGAGCGTGCGCTACGCCGCCGCCTGACGCGGGATGAACTGACCGGCCTCCTTAGCCAACAGGAGTTGCATCGTCGCGTGCGTGTCTGGCTGGGCCAGCCGCAGGGCACGACGCGCCGTGGCGCCTTTTTTCTCGTCAGTTTCGAACACTACGCACAGATCAGCGCCATGCTGCGCGCCGGCGAAGACCAGGCGCTTTTGGTTCAGGTGGCGGATCGCATCAGCCTGGTCGCACGCACGCTTGGCGGGATGGCCGCGCGCACCGGGACCGATTCGTTCACCGTCTGTGTGCCCGGCGTGGACGAGGAGGGCGCCGCCCAGGTGTCCGCCAAGCTCCTCGCCGACCTGAGCGCGCCGTATGAATTGGGCGCGCGTCCCCTGATTGCCGTCTTCCGGATTGGCGCGGCCCTGTATCCCGCCCACGGCCGCAGCGTCGAGGAATTGCAACGCTGCGTGCAGGTGGCGATGGTGCCGCTCAAGGATCGGGGCGGCGAGGGCTGGAATCTTTTCGACTTCCGGCTGCTGGCGCGGCAGCGGGACCAGCAGGGCCTGGAAAACGACCTGAGGCTGGCGCTGACGACGCCGGCCATGGAACAGTTCGAACTCTATTACCAGCCGGTCTGCGACAGCGCGACCGGCGTGGTGCAGGGGTGCGAAGCGCTGCTGCGCTGGCATCATCCCGTGCTGGGCAGTGTGTCGCCCGCCGTGACGATCGAACTGGCCGAGCGCAGCGGCCTGATCGTGCCGCTGGGCGCCTGGATCCTGGAGCGCGCATGCACGCAGGCGGCGTTGTGGCCGACGGCGTGGCGGGTCCACGTGAACCTGTCGGTCAAGCAGATGAACGAAGACGGGCTGGTGCAGCTTGTGTCCGACGTGCTGGCCGCCACCCGGTTGTCGCCGCGCAAGCTGGTGCTGGAGATCACCGAATCCATCTTCATCCTGCACTACGAGCGGCACGTGAAGATCTTGAACACGCTGCGCGAGATGGGCATCGGCGTGGCGCTGGATGACTTTGGCTGCGGCTATTCCAGCCTGAACCATCTGCGCCATCTGCCCATCGACTGGGTCAAGATCGACCGCAGCTTCATTTCCGCCCTGGAATCGGACGCCGGCAGCCGCGAAGTGGTCTCCGCCCTGTTCGGCCTGTGCCAGGCGATGCACCTGCCGGTCGTGGCCGAAGGCGTCGAAACCGAAGGGCAGCGCGAAATCCTGAAGTCGTTGGGATGCCGCGTGATGCAGGGCTTTCTGCTGGGGCGCCCGGCGCCCGCCGCTGAAATCCAGGCTTTGGCTGCGGCGGTGTCATAATCGGGGTTGCTTGCAAACCCGACCTGTTGACTCCTTATGCCCGGCAATACCCTAGGTACTCTCTTTACCGTCACGAATTTCGGCGAATCCCACGGGCCGGCCATCGGCTGCGTCGTGGACGGCTGTCCCCCCGGACTGGCCCTGGACGTATCCGACATCCAGTTCGAACTGGACCGCCGCCGCCCGGGCACCTCGCGCCACGTGACGCAGCGCCAGGAAGCCGACCAGGTCGAGATCCTGTCCGGCGTCTACGAAGGGGTCACCACCGGCACGCCGATCGGGCTGCTGATCCGCAACACCGACGCGCGCAGCAAGGACTACTCCAACATCCAGGACACCTTCCGCCCGGGCCACGCCGATTTTGCCTACTGGCGCAAATTTGGCGTGCGCGACCCGCGCGGCGGCGGACGTTCCTCGGCGCGGCTGACCGCGCCCACCGTGGCAGCCGGCGCCATCGCCAAGAAGTGGCTGGCCGAGCAATACGGCGTCAAGGTCCGCGGCTACATGAGCCAACTGGGCCCTGTCGCCATCCCGTTCGTTTCGTGGGACGAAGTGCCCAACAATCCCTTCTATGCGCCCAACGCCGAGGTCGTCCCCGAACTGGAAGCCTACATGGACCAGTTGCGCCGGGACGGCGATTCCATCGGTGCGCGCATTGAAGTCGTGGCAGAGAACCTGCCGGCCGGCTGGGGCGAGCCCATCTACGACCGCCTGGACGCCGACATTGCCCACGTCATGATGGGTCTGAACGCGGTCAAGGGGGTTTCTATTGGCGCCGGCTTCGACTGCATCGCGCAGCGCGGGTCGGAACATGGCGACGAGATCACGCCCGATGGCTTCCTGAGCAACCACGCCGGGGGCGTGTTGGGCGGCATTTCGACCGGCCAGCCCATTACCGTGTCGCTCGCGATCAAACCCACGTCCAGCATCCGCGTCGAGCGCCGCTCCGTCAACCGCGCCAACGAGCCGGTGATGGTGCAGACGCTGGGCCGCCACGACCCGTGCGTGGGCATCCGCGCAACGCCGATCGCCGAGGCCATGCTGGCGCTTGTGCTGATCGACCACGCGTTGCGCCATCGCGGACAATGCGGCGCGGCCCCCGTCTGATACGTTTTCCCGTTGTTGAATTGGCTTGGAGGCCGACATGAAACAGAAGCGTCATTTTCTGCGCAATGCCGGGGCCGTGTTGTCGCTGGCCGTGCTGGCAGGCTGCACCGGCATGAACACCACGCAGTCAGGCGCCGTGGGCGTCGACCGCAAGCAATACATGTCCAGCATGGTGCCGGCGCAGGCGCTGGAACAGGAAGCGAACCAGCAGTACGCCCAGATCCTGCAGGAAGCCAAGGACAAGGGCCTGCTGGATCGCGACGCCAAGCAGCTTGCGCGCGTGCGCGAGATCTCGCAGCGCCTGATCGCACAGGCGGGCGTGTTCCGTCCGGATGCGGCCAACTGGAAATGGGAAGTCCACGTGCTGTCCCAAAACGAGGTCAACGCCTGGTGCATGCCCGGCGGCAAGATCGCCGTCTACACCGGCCTGATCTCGCAGATCAAACCCACCGACGATGAACTGGCCGCGGTGCTGGGCCACGAAATCGCCCACGCCTTGCGTGAACATGCGCGTGAGCGCGTGTCGCAACAGATGGCGACCGACCTGGGCCTGCAGGTGTTGGCAATCGCCACGGGATCCCCGGCGGCGTCGGACCTGGGCGGTGAGTTGACCAGCGTGATGTTCACCTTGCCCAACAGCCGCACGCACGAGACCGAAGCGGACCGGATGGGCGTGGAACTGGCGGCCAGGGCAGGCTTCGACCCGCGCGCCGCCGTGACGCTGTGGCAGAAGATGGGCGCGGCCAGCCAGGGCAGCGCGCCGCCCGAGATCCTGTCGACCCACCCGTCGGCCGCTTCGCGCATCAGCGACCTGCAAACGGCCGCGCAGAAGGTGATGCCGCTGTACGAACAGTCCAAGGGCCAGGCCGCGCGCTAAGCGCGATGCCGGCGCGGCGCCCCGTCGCAGGGGCGCCGGCCCGGCCTAAACCTGGCCCGTCGTCCTGACGCCCTGACCGCGCATGATCTCGATCCCCAGACCGTGCAGAATGCGCTGCGTCTCGGCGTCCGGCACGTCTTCCGCATAGACCGCAATCCCCAGCGAACGGGCCGTTTCCAGCACCGACGCGGTCAATTGCTGGCTGCCCGGGCTCTGCGACATGCCGCCCACGAATCCCCCGCCCAGTTTCACGTAGGACAACGGCAGCGTATGCAGCTGCGCCACCGCGCCGAACTGCTGCGCCAGCCGGCGCACGCCGATGTGTGCGCCGAATTCTGCGGCCACGCGCGCAAACGCGGTGATCTGTTCGTGGCATTCCACTAACCCGTGCGCGTCGATTTCCAGGTACAGGCGGCGCGCCAGGGGGCGGTTCTCGGTCAGCAGCAACGCGAGCTGGCGCAGGAACTTCTGGCCGCGCAGCGAGGGCAGCGCCACGCGCACGGCCAATTCGCCCGAATGGCTGGCCAGCCATGCCAGGCCGAGCCTCACGGATTCCAGATCGCATTCCGCCACCAGATCCAGCCGCACCGCCGGCGGGATGAAGAGGGTGGCCGGGATAGGCTCCTGGTCGGGCGCGGTGCGCAGCATCAGCATGGCTTCGGTGCGCACCACGTGACCGTCCAGCGCCAGCAGCGGTTCCGTCGACAGTTCGAACTGCCGGTTTTCCAGCGCCGTCTGGATGGCGTCTTTCCAGGCGCGTTCGCCCGCTTCCGACGGCGATTGCATGTCGGTGGCGCCGGCGATCACGACCTGGTCGTTGCCGGCGCTTTCCGCGCGCATCAGACCAAAATCCAGACGCGCGAGCACGGCGCCAGCCTGGCTGCCGTGTCCGTAATCGGTCATGGCCTGCGCCCAGCGGCACAGATGGCCCTCGCCAACCGGAATGCGCGAGGCATGCAAATCCGCGCGCACCTGCTCGGCCACCATCATGGCTTGGGGCGCCGCGCAGCCGGGCAGCAGCAGCGCAAAGTCGGAGCCGTTCAGCCGCGCCAGCATGGGCGTCGCGACGTGCATGCGCTTGAGCGTGCCCTGGATGCGTTCGCAGGCGGTGCGCAGCCACTGGTCGATGAATTCGCGCGGCATGTGGCGGTTCAGGTCGGCCAGGTCGCGCTGGCGGAACACCAGCACATGCCCGCCGTCGATCCGCGACGTTCCCGACGCCGGCCGGGTTTCCAGCGCGCGCCGGAACTCGTTGACGAAGTATTTGCGGTTGGGCAGGCCCGTCACCGGGTCCTGGTTCAGCTCCAGTTCCAGCGACTCGATCTTGGCGTTCTGTTCCTCGACGCTGGCATGGATGCGTTCGCGCGTCTGGTTCAGCGCCTGCACCACGCCGGACAGTTCCGGCACGCGCGCCTCGACCTGCTCGCCCGGCGCGTCGCGGCCGATGCCGCGGACGTGGTCGCTGATCTCGCGCAGCAGGCGGTTCTTGATCCAACCGACCAGCACGAAGGCAAACATGGCCCACAGGATGCCCGCGCCCACGACCAGCGCGATCATCTTCAAGCTGCTGCGCCACAGGGCTTCCCAGGCGTAGGCGTCGTTGGCAATAAGGGTGACTTCGCCGATCTGCCGCCAGCCGTCGCTGACCGCGTGGCTGGCCGCCTGGCTATCCAGCGGCGCCAGCGCCTGGAACCATGCCGGCACGGAAGCGGCGGTGGCCGTGGACTTGCGTTCGATCAGCACCTTGCCGTCGGGATCCGTCAGGCGCACCAGCGAGAAGTGGCCGCCGTCGTACAGCGCCGACACCAGCAGTTCCTGCACGACCGGGTCGTTGTTCGCCGGTTGTGACAAGGACAGGGCCAGGGAGACGGCCGCGTCGGTGCTTTGCACCTGGAGCTGGCCCGACAGGTACTCGCGCGCCGAATTGACGCTGAGCGCCAGCGTCCCCAGCAAAATCACGCTGATGGCGAGGGTCACACTGAGCAGTAGCTGACGAAGTATGGACATAGTCTTGTTTCCGGACATCAGGGGCGGATGCCTTCCCGTTCCATGCGTTGAAGTAGGTCGCGCCAGCGGCTTAGGCGGTCGACAGGGGCGGCCGCCTTGCCGTCCACGTAGACGCCGTCGGCGTTGAAACTGAAAACCGGCGTCAGGTCGCGCCGCTGCGTGGCCGGCAGGATGGTTGAGATCAGGCTGTCCAGCACGAGCGGGACGGCATTCGGGGTTTCGTAATAGCCCAGCACCATGTGGGCCACCTGGCTGCTGCTGGCCGCGCCGCCGATCCGGGCGCGTACGTAGATGAAACGCAGCTTGTTGGCCGGCACGCCCATCGAGAGCAGGGTGAAGTACTTGCCGATGACGTAGTCTTCGCAATCGCCCGCGCCCTTGCCCAGCGACTCCAGCGGCGTGGCCCAGTAATCGGCTTGCTTCCAGATGATGGAATCCTCGCCAGACAGCAGGGCGCGGTTCCAGAAATCGTTGGCGACGGTTAGACGGTCGCGGTCAGTTGTGGGGGCAGGGGTGCGCAGCAGTTGCAGCCAGTTGTCGACCGACCTGGCGCCTTTCGCGCCATAGCGGCTGGCCGACAGCTTTTGAAGCTTGACGGCATCGACTTCGATCGCAAAGCTGCCGCCCCACCAGCAGGCAAGGCCAAGCAATGCCAGGCTGATGGCCCGTTTCAGCCGAAGCGGGCGGCGGCCAGGCATGAATCAGTGTGCGGATGATGTCGCCGCATGTCGATGCCGATCTCCCGGGCGGTCATGCTCGGACTAGCTGTTCTTTGCCTGCCGGGCGGCCTTCATGCGCGTCCGGTCCGAGGCCTCCTGGGACAGATTTTTGATGTAGCCATCGAAGGTTTCGCCGTGCGTCGCCTTGCGGACCTCTTCGCCGACCTGGCAGGCCCATTTTTCACCGCCCACGATCAGCGCGGATTGCGTGATGAGGTCGGCATAGGAAGAGCGCAGGACAAACGCGATGCTTTTTTCGTAGTCACCGCCCTCGCGCTCGAGCTTGGTCGCGATCTGCCAGTTGGAGACGGCGTTGATGAGCACGGCGTTCAGGTGATCGAAATGCGTGCGGTAGAACGGATTGCGCGGCAGCTTGATGAGCGCCTCGAAAAAGCCCTGGTTGATCTCGTCATCCGGGACTTCCTTGTCGCGGTCGATGAGATCGTCCCAGAGATGCGCAATGCGGCACACCATGTCCACGTAGTCGGCCGCGGCGGCGTTTCCTTTGAACCAGGCAAGAAGCTGGTCGCGTTCAAAAAAATGCTTGGGCATGGGATACCGGCAAAAGGCCGCGCTCCGGCCCGCAAAGGCCGGAGCGCGTGGCGCGTGGGTCAGTTGTGATCGACGATCAGTTTACCCTTGTTCATCAGGTCATTGATGACTTGGGCGCTGGTCAGCGAACCATTGTTGGTCAGGTCCACATTCTCCAGAATGATCTTCTGGTCGATGTTGTGGGCGAGATCGCCATTGGTGCTCACATTGATGACGGTGTTGCTGCCTTCCTTCTTGACCTGCAGGTAGTTGGTCAGCGGGTTGGACTCTTCTTGCTGCAGCAGGTCGCGGAGGTCCAGCACGTCGCCATTGTTGGCGGGCGTGGCCGTCGAGAAATCCTTGATCCGGTCGACGGCGGGTGCGGCCGCCGTGCCCTGATCGTTGAGTTCCCAACGGAAGGTGTCGCTGCCCGCGCCGCCGACGAGGATGTCGTTGCCCTTGCCGCCGACCAGGACGTCATTGCCCGTGCCGCCGTAGAGGGTGTCGTTGCCCTCGCCGCCATGCAGGTAGTCATTGCCGCCTTGGCCGAAGAGGGTGTCGTCGCCCTTGCCGCCGTACAGGAAGTCGTCTCCGCCGCGCGTGTCGCCGGCCTTGTCGAACTCGGCGCTGTGCTGCTGCAGGTAGTTGTAGAGCTCCAGGGTCGTCGGCGCGACGCCGCCCTTCTGCGCGGTCATGTAGTCCACCAGCGCCTGCCAGCCTTGGCCGTTATGGCTGCCTGCGGCATTGCCGGTCCACGACAGATGGTCGGTGTTGATGGTGTCGCCGAAGATGATGTCGTTGCCATCACCGCCATGGATCGTGTCGCCGGAAACCGGCGCCGGGTCCGTCGTCGTCTGGCCGCCTTGCAGAGCGGCGTTCAGCTCGTTGGCGCTGTTGACGATCTGGGGCTGACCCACCGTACCGTTGACGGTGTATTCCGAGGAGTTGCAGCCGCTGCCTTCCGTAACCTTCGTCGAACCCTGGCCCGTGGCGTTGGTATTGTCAAAGAACCGCAGGTAGTCGCTGTTGACCCCGGTGCCAATGCCAATGCCATACATCACGACCTTGTTGCCACCCACCAGCACGCCGGATCCATCCACCAGGGGCTTGGCTGCATCGATGGCCTGCTGCATTGCGCCGTTGCTTTGGTTGCCGCTGGTGCCGTAGACGTTGGGGTTGCCGTCCGTCAGGAAGAACGTCAGGTTCTGGTAGTTGTGATCCGCGTCCTTGCCGCCCGAAACCTGCGAGTTGAACCAGCTTACGGCCTTGTTGAAGGCGTCCTGATAGTTGGTGTTGCCGTCGGCCCTCAATCCGTCGATGGCGTCGAGCAACAGCTGGACATTGGCCTTGCTCAGGTTGTTGATCGTGACACCGCTCTGCGCCTTGTCCGAGAACGGAATGAGGCGTACGTTCACGACGCCGTCATGGTTCGACAGCTGATTGGCCAGTGCGACGAGCGAACTCTTCAACAGGGCGATCCGCGTCACGTTCGTGTTGCCGATCTTCTCGGTCATGCTGCCCGACACGTCGACGATGAGCGAGATGTTGTAGTTCTTGCCCGGCTCGACGGCCGTCACGGAACCGCCACGGTCGCCCACGAGGATGTCGTTGCCGCCACCGCCGTTGATGTCCGTGTTGGAGGTGTTGTTGCCCACCGCCAGCTTGTCCGTGGACAGCGTGAAGGTGTGCTCGGCCGAGGTGTTCTGTCCGCCGTTCGCGGTGCCGCCGGCATCACGGACCGAGAAGTCGAACGTGGCATCGCCGCCCGCGGTGGCCGGGGTGAACACCAGCTTGCCCGACTGGATGTCGGCAACAGAGATGACCTGGCCAGCCGTCACGGGTTGGCCGCCAAAGGTCAGCGTGCCTTCGCCGGCGCCCGGGATGCGGGTGATGACCACGCTCTGGAAGCCGTCATTTTCGACGCCGTCATTGAACGGGAAGTCGGACACCTTGAGCGTGTACGAGGCGTTGACGGTCGAGTGCGCTTCCGCGTCGCCCGAAATCGGCGCGTCGTTCGTGCCCACGATGGTGACGTTGACCGGCTTGGTCGCGGTGCCGTCCTGGGACGTGACCGTGAACACTTCGCTCAGGGTCTGGCCGGCCTTCAGGTTCTGCACGGCGGCCAGCGCGTTGTTGAGCTGGTAGGTCCAGTTGCCGTTGGCGTCCACGGTGAACGTGCCGTAAGTGCCCTGCACGGCGGTGCGGGGCTGCACGAAGCTCTGGCCGGCATCCGGATCGGTCACGGTCAGCTTGCCGCTCGCAAACGCCGGGGAGTCCTCGTACACCGTGCCCGAGCCCGCGCCACCGATCGTGGCGACGTCGTTCTTGCCCGTGACGGTGACCGTCAGCAGGGCCTGGCTGGTGCCGCCTTCGCCGTCGGACACCGTGTACCAGATCGACGACTGTGCGGTCTGGTTGGCGTTCAGGTACTGGAAGTCGTTGCCCGGGTTGAACGTGTAGGTGCCGTCGGCGTTGATGGTGAACGTGCCGCCATTCAGGCCGGCAATCGACTTGCCCACGCTGTTGGCATTGCCGCCCACAGCGGAAACCTGCAGCGGGTCGCCATCGGGATCCACGTCATTGGCAAGCACGCCCTTCTTGGCGTCCGTCACCCTCAGCGTCGTATCCTCGTCCGTCGTGCCTTGGTCGTTCTGAGCCTGGGGCAGCGGATTCGTGATGTTCCACTTGAAGGTCTGGGTCGTCGACAGGCCAGCCTTGTCGGTGGCGGTGACGGTGATCGTGTGAACGCCGGTGCCGCCCAGTTGCGAAGCGGAATGATCGATCTTGCCGCTGATGATGCCGGTGTTCGGATCGATCGTCAGGCCCTTCGGCAAGCCGGACGCGCTGAACGTCAGTTTGTCGCCGGTCGCCAGGTCCACGTCCTTGAAGTGGCTGGACAGATCCACGCTCGTGACCGTCTGCGAGTCCACGCCGGTCTGGTCGGCGATGACGGTCGAGGTCGGACCCGAGTTCGTGCCCGTGACGGTCACGGTCAGCGTCGCCGTCGAGAGGCCGCCTTCGCCGTCCGAGACGGTGTAGGAGATCGACGTCGTGGCGCTGGCGCCATTGGCCAGATGCTGGAACGCGGAGCCCGGGTTGAACGAGTACGAACCGTCGGCGTTCAGCGTGAAGGTGCCGCCGTTGGAGCCGATGATGGCCTTGCCGACGCCAGCCGCTTGGCCGTTGACGGCCGAGACGTGCAGGGTGTCGCCGTCCGGATCGGTGTCGTTGGACAGCACGCCGTGCGCCGCATCGGCGGAGAGGCCGACGCCTTGCTTGGTGCTGCCCGAATCGTTGACCGCGGTCGGGGCAGGGTTCTTGACGTCCCACGAAAAGTCTTGCGACACCGAGGCGCCGGACTTGTCGGTCGCCGTGATGGTGACGGCGTAGACGCCCTCATTGCCACCTTGCGAAGCCGACTTGTCGAGCGTGCCGGAGATGATGCCGGTCTTGGGATCGATGGTCAGGCCCGGGGGCAGACCATTGGCCGAGTACGTCAGCACATCGCCCGAGTCCACATCGGTGAACTGACCGGAGATGTTCACCGGGGTGATGGCTTGGCCGTCGTTGTTGGCCTGGTCATCCAGCGTGACGCCCGGGGTGAGGATCGGGGTGTCATTGGTGCCAGTGATCGTGACCGTCAAGGTCGCGGTCGACGTGCCGCCTTCGCCGTCGGAGACGGTGTAGGTGATCGACGACGTGGCCGTCTGGTTGGCGCCCAGGTTGTTAAAGGCCGAACCAGGATTGAACGAGTACGAACCGTCAGCGTTCAGCGTGAAGGTGCCACCGTTGGAACCGGTGATTGCTGCGCCCACGTTGGTCGCCTGGCCGTTGACGGCCGAAACCTGCAGCGTGTCGCCGTCCGGATCGGTGTCGTTGGCCAGCACGCCGTGCGCCGCATCGGCGGTGAGGTTGACGCCTTGGTTGGTGCTGTCCGTGTCGTTGACGGCGGTCGGAGCCGGGTTCTTGACGTCCCACGAGAAGTCTTGCGACACCGAGGCGCCGGACTTGTCGGTYGCGGTGATGGTGACGGCGTAGACGCCYTCATTGCCGCCTTGCGAAGCCGACTTGTCNGGTCGCGGTGATGGTGACGGCGTAGACGCCYTCATTGCCGCCTTGCGAAGCCGACTTGTCCAAAGTGCCGGAGATGATGCCGGTCTTGGGATCGATGGTCAGGCCCGGGGGCAGGCCGGTGGCCGAGTACGTCAGCGCATCGCCGGTATCCACATCCGAGAACTGGCCGGAGATGTCGACCGGGGTGATGGCCTGGCCATCGTTGCCCGATTGATCATCCAGCGTCACACCCGGGGTGAGGATCGGGGTGTCGTTGGTGCCCGTGATCGTGACCGTCAAGGTCGCGGTCGACGTGCCGCCTTCGCCATCGGAGACGGTATAGGTGATCGACGACGTAGCGGTCTGGTTGGCGCCCAGGTTGTTAAACGCGGAGCCGGGGTTGAAGCTGTACGAGCCATCGGCGTTCAGGGTGAACGTACCACCGTTCGAACCCGCGATCGCTGCGCCCACGTTGGTCGCTTGGCCATTGACGGCCGAAACCTGCAGCGTGTCGCCATCCGGATCCGTGTCGTTGGCCAGCACGCCATGCGCGGCATCGGCGGTGAGGCTGACGCCTTGGCTGGTGCTGTCCGTGTCGTTGACGGCGGTCGGGGCCGGGTTCTTGACGTCCCACGAGAAGTCTTGCGACACCGAGGCGCCGGACTTGTCGGTCGCCGTGATGGTGACGGCGTAGACGCCTTCATTGCCACCTTGCGAAGCCGACTTGTCGAGCGTGCCGGAGATGATGCCGGTCTTCGGATCGATGGTCAGGCCGGGCGGCAGACCGGTGGCCGAGTACGTCAGTACGTCGCCGGTATCCACATCCGAGAACTGGCCGGAGATGTCGACCGGGGTGATGGCTTGGCCGTCGTTGCCCGATTGATCATCCAGCGTCACGCCCGGGGTCAGGATCGGGGTGTCGTTGGTGCCCGTGATCGTGACCGTCAAGGTTGCGGTCGACGTACCACCTTCGCCATCGGAGACGGTGTAGGTGATCGAGCTGGTCGCGGTTTGATTCGCGCCCAAGTTGTTAAAGGCCGAACCAGGATTGAACGAGTACGAACCGTCAGCGTTCAGCGTGAAGGTGCCACCGTTGGAACCGGTGATTGCTGCGCCCACGTTGGNAAGGCCGAACCAGGATTGAACGAGTACGAACCGTCAGCGTTCAGCGTGAAGGTGCCACCGTTGGAACCGGTGATTGCTGCGCCCACGTTGGTCGCCTGGCCRTTGACGGCCGAAACCTGCAGCGTGTCGCCRTCCGGATCGGTGTCGTTGGCCAGCACGCCGTGCGCGGCATCGGCGGTGAGGTTGACGCCTTGGTTGGTGCTGTCCGTGTCGTTGACGGCSGTCGGAGCCGGGTTCTTGACGTCCCACGAGAAGTCTTGCGACACCGAGGCGCCGGACTTGTCGGTCGCGGTGATGGTGACGGCGTAGACGCCTTCATT
>NZ_LMGO01000009.1:541-1011 GCF_001427425.1 Achromobacter sp. Root565 | reverse complement strand
GTCGGAGCCGGGTTCTTGACGTCCCACGAGAAGTCTTGCGACACCGAGGCGCCGGACTTGTCGGTCGCGGTGATGGTGACGGCGTAGACGCCTTCATTGCCGCCTTGCGAGGCCGACTTGTCGAGCGTGCCGGAGATGATGCCGGTCTTSGGATCGATGGTCAGGCCGGGGGGCAGGCCGGTGGCCGAGTACGTCAGTACGTCGCCGGTATCCACATCCGAGAATTGACCGGAGATGTCGACCGGGGTGATGGCTTGGCCGTCGTTACCGGATTGATCGTCAAGCGTCACGCCCGGGGTGAGGATCGGGGTGTCGTTCGTGCCCGTGATCGTGACGGTGAGCGTAGCCGTGCTGGTGCCACCTTCGCCATCCGAGACGGTGTAGGTGATCGACGACGTAGCCGTCTGGTTTGCGCCCAGGTTGTTGAAGGCCGAACCAGGATTGAACGAGTACGAACCGTCAGCGTTCAG
>NZ_LMGO01000009.1:0-368 GCF_001427425.1 Achromobacter sp. Root565 | reverse complement strand
GTGCCGGAGATGATGCCGGTCTTGGGATCGATGGTCAGGCCCGGGGGCAGGCCGGTGGCCGAGTACGTCAGTACGTCGCCCGTATCCACGTCCGAGAATTGACCGGAGATGTCGACCGGGGTGATGGCCTGGCCGTCGTTGCCCGATTGATCGTCAAGCGTGACACCCGGGGTCAGGATCGGGGTGTCGTTGGTGCCGGTGATCGTGACCGTCAGGGTTGCGGTCGACGTACCACCTTCGCCATCGGAGACGGTGTAGGTGATCGACGACGTAGCCGTCTGGTTTGCGCCCAGGTTGTTGAAGGCCGAACCAGGATTGAACGAGTACGAACCGTCAGCGTTCAGCGTGAAGGTGCCACCGTTGGAACC
>NZ_LMGO01000008.1:0-165703 GCF_001427425.1 Achromobacter sp. Root565 | reverse complement strand
CTCTTCGAGCGCCCGCGCGCCATTAAGGCTGAACCTGAGCGGAAATCCGTCTGTACCCGTCAATTGGTGCAACTGTTGGAGGTGGGCGACGAGGAGGTGGATATCGTCGGGAGCCACCAAGATGATTCCTGCTTGCTGGCGGAGCCAATGTTCGACGGCGTGGGTGAATAATGCCTCGTCGAGCGGAACTAGCAGGGGGCCATGGCGATAGCCTGGATTTCGATATTCCCGAGGCGTATCGCGCCAGACCCAGCGATACTCGAATCCACGCCTGATTTGCAGAAGGTCGTTCTCGAGCGTGTCGCTGTGCGCGCCGTCCAGAAGAATCCAGGGGCGGGTTTCCTGTTCAAGCGTCGCCCAGTCGGGGCATGGCAACGCTTTTACTACGCGACGTGTCCACTGGGACGCCTCGTCCATCAAATCTGTCGCTGCGCCCGCCATGTGCGTGTCACTCGTCAATTGAACGAAAAGTCGTTCAATCTAAGGCGGGACCTTCGCCATGGACATATGAATAGTTCGAAAGCTCGGCAAAGGGGGGCTAATTTGTCAGAAGGCTGGAACCGGCTAAAAAATTGCCGACCATTAGCGAGGTTGCTAGTGGCGGGCTCCCAAAAAGAAAAATCCCCACTCGGCATATCGCTTCGTGGGGATCGGGCTGACCGTCCTAGTATGGCCGCCGGAACCGCCGGCCTTTTGCCATGGCGGCGGGCGGCAAGCCTGCAGCCGCGCAGCGGACCACTTACACCGTCAATTCCTTCCAGATCGCCAGCGGCGCTTCGGAACTGTTCAGCGTGTAGAAGTGCACGCCCGGCGCGCCGTTGTCCAGCAGCGTCTGGCACAGCTCGGTCACGACGTCCACGCCGAAGGCGCGGATGGAGGCCTTGTCGTCGCCGAACTCGGCCAGGCGCAGGCGGATCCAGCGCGGCACTTCGGCGCCGCACATTTCCGAGAACCGCAGGAGCTGCGTGTGGTTCGTGATGGGCATGATGCCCGGCACGATCGGCACGTTCACGCCCTTGGCGCGGGCCCGGTCGACGAAGTCGAAATAGGCGTCGGCATTGAAGAAATACTGCGTGATGGCGGCATCGGCGCCGGCCTTCACCTTGGTCACGAAATGGTCCAGGTCGGCCGAGGGATTGGCGGCCTGGGGGTGCATTTCGGGATAGGCGGCCACTTCGATGTGGAACCAGTCGCCGGTTTCCTCGCGGATGAACGACACCAGTTCGTTGGCGTAGCGCAGCTCGCCCGCGTCGCCGCCCATGCCCGACGGCAGGTCGCCGCGCAGGGCCACGACGCGCCGCACGCCTTCGTTCTTGTAGGCCTGCAGGATGTCCCGCAGGTCCTGGCGCGAGGCGCCCACGCACGACAGGTGCGGCGCGGCGTCGCAACCCAGATTGCGCAGCGTGCGCACGGCGTCGGCCGTGCCGGCGCGCGTGGAGCCGCCCGCGCCGAACGTCACGCTGACGTACTTGGGCTGGATGGCCAGCATCTGCTTGGCCGCGCGCACCAGACGCTCTTGGCCGGCGAGATCACGCGGAGGAAAGAATTCCAGACTAAAAGCAGGAGAGTTCGATTCGGACATATCAATCTTTTTATGGCTAAGCGCCGCATTCGGCCGGAGTGACCCCGCGAGGTGCCGCGGATCCGGGCTCCGCCGGTCCGCAGGCACGCCCCTGGGGGAAGCGCGCAGCGCTCGGGGGGACTCTACCGTCGGGGGGGCCCTCTACGGGATCAGCTTGGTCAGCAGACCGGAGATGATGCTGTACAGGATGGCGCCGCCCACGGCCCACCAGAACCCGTTGACCTGGAAACCCTTGAGCACGGAGCCCACGAACCAGAACAACAAGGCGTTGATGACGATGAGGAAGAGCCCGAGGGTAACGATCGTGATGGGCAGCGTCAGCAGCACCAGGACCGGCTTGACCAGCATGTTCACCAAGCCCAGCACCAGTGCGGCGATAAGCGCCGAACCGAAACTGGCCACCGTGATGCCGGGCAGCAGGTAGGCAACGGCCAGCAAGGCCACTGCGTTCAGGATCCAGACGAGTATCAGTGTCACCATGTTCGAACTCCTGTATTGACGCTCCGCGGACCCGTCGGCGCCGGGCGGCGACGGGCGTGACCCGCAGACCGGAAAACCCGCGCCGACATGGCGCGGAATTTTCCTATTGTGCTACATCCATCAATAGCGGTAGTGGTTGGGCTTGTAGGGGCCTTCGACCGGCACGCTGATGTAGTCGGCCTGGTCCTGACGCAGCGTCGTGAGCTTGACGCCCAGCTTCTTCAGGTGCAGGCGGGCGACCTTCTCGTCCAGGTGCTTGGGCAGCACGTAGACTTCGCCGGACTTGTAGGCTTCGTTGCGCGTGAACAGTTCGATCTGGGCGATCGTCTGGTTGGCGAACGAGGACGACATCACGAACGAGGGGTGGCCGGTGGCGCAGCCCAGGTTCACGAGACGGCCCTGAGCCAGCAGGATGATGCGCTTGCCGTCCGGGAAGATGACGTGGTCGACTTGCGGCTTGATCTCTTCCCACTTGCAATCGGCCAGACCGGCGACATCGATTTCGTTGTCGAAGTGGCCGATGTTGCAGACGATGGCCTGATCCTTCATTGCGTTCATGTGGTCGCGCGTGATGACCTGGTAGTTGCCGGTGGCGGTGACGAAGATGTCGCCGTGGGCGGCGGCTTCTTCCATCGTCACGACCTTGAAGCCTTCCATGGCGGCCTGCAGCGCGCAGATCGGGTCGATTTCGGTGACCCACACTTGCGCGCGCAGCGCGACCAGCGCCTGGGCGCAACCCTTGCCTACGTCGCCGTAGCCGGCCACAACCGCGATCTTGCCCGCGACCATGACGTCGGTGGCACGCTTGATGCCGTCAACCAGCGATTCGCGGCAGCCGTACAGGTTGTCGAACTTGGACTTGGTGACCGAGTCGTTGACGTTGATGGCGGCAAAGGCCAGCTCGCCCTTTTGCGACATCTGGTACAGGCGATGGACGCCGGTGGTGGTTTCTTCGGTCACGCCCTTGATCAGCGCCAGGCGGGTCGAGTACCACTTGGGATCGCGCTTCAGGGTTTCCTTGATGGCGGCGAACAGGATGCGCTCTTCGTCGCTGCCCGGGTTGGCCAGGACCGAGAGGTCCTTTTCAGCCTTGGTGCCCAGGTGCAGCATCAACGTGGCGTCGCCGCCGTCGTCGAGGATCATGTTGGCGTTCTGGCCATTGGGCCATTCGAAGATCTTGTGGGTGTACTGCCAATACTCTTCCAGCGTCTCGCCCTTGACGGCGAAGACCGGCGTGCCCGACGCGGCGATGGCGGCTGCGGCGTGGTCTTGCGTGGAGAAGATGTTGCACGAGGCCCAGCGCACTTCGGCGCCCAGGGCCACCAGCGTTTCGATCAGCACGCCGGTCTGGATGGTCATGTGCAGGCTGCCGGCGATGCGCGCGCCCTTGAGCGGCTGCGACGCGGCGAATTCCTCGCGGATGGCCATCAGGCCGGGCATTTCGGTTTCGGCGATGGCGAGTTCGCGGCGGCCCCAGCCGGCCAGCGACATGTCGGCGACGAGGTAGTCGGAAAAGGATTTATCAGTCACAGCGTTCATGGTGTGTAGGCTCCACGTAAATGACGAACGGCGCACGAGATGGCCGGACAACGCGAATACACCACGACAGTCGAGTGCTCGCCTTTCCCGCCATACGCGACAAAGGTGAGCGCCGTTGCTGTAGCGACGCGCGGGGCGCGGCGCTTGAACAAGGATTCCTGAGCCTGGCGAGCCGGGGTCCGCATGGGTAAGACACATGGGGGACCGCAGGGTCGTCGCAACGCTCCTCAGGATTGCCGGGCATTGTACAAGGTTGGCGCGCCAGACGGCTAGCAAATCCGGGCGGCGCGTCTGTATCAGCTTGTGGTCGCCCAATCGTTGGCCGCCCCGCGCGAATCGCCCTGTGTCAGCGGCACCAGTGCGTCCAGCAGATCCGAAGCAACCGAATCCCAGCTGCGGGTCAGCGCCTGCGCCCGCACCTCGTCGCGGTGCAGCGGCAGCGCGGCCAGGCAGGCCCGCTTCAGGTCGTCGTCCAGCCGGCCCGTCACGCCTTCCTGCACCACGGCAAGCGGGGCCTCGCTGCGAAAGGCGGCCACCGGGGTTCCGCAGGCCATGGCCTCGAGCATCACCAGCCCGAAGGTATCGGTCAGGCTGGGAAACACGAACACGTCGGCGGCCGCGTAAAAGCCGGGCAGCGCGCCGTCCTGTTGCATGCCCAGGAAGATCGCGTCCGGGAAGCGCTTTTTCAGGCGGGCCTCATCGGGTCCGGCGCCCACCACGACCTTGCTGCCCGGCAAATCCAGGGACAGGAAGGCATCCAGGTTCTTTTCCTTGGCCACGCGGCCCACGCTCAGCCAGACGGGCCGGGGCAGATCATGGAACGCCTGGCTGGCCGAGGGCTGGAACTTGCGCGGATCGACCCCGCGCGACCACACGCGCAGATTCGCCAGGCCGCGCCGCACCAGGATGTCGCGCACCGTGGGCGTGGGCACCAGCACGCATTGCGACGGCCGGTGGAACCAGCGCAGGTAGCGCCACGGCAGCGCCGCGGGGATGCCCATGCGCGCCTCCAGGTAATCCGGAAACATCGTGTGGAACGAAGTAGTGAAGCGCCAGCCCCGCCGCAGCGCCATGCGCCGGGCAGCCAGGCCCAGCGGGCCTTCCGTGGCGATGTGCAGCGCGTCGGGGATGGTGTCGCCCAGGATGCGGCGCAATTGCCGGCCGGGTTGCAGGCACAGCCGCAGATCGGGTTCGGAGGGCGCGGGAATGGTTCGGCTGCCCTCGGGACTGACCACGATCAGCTCGTGGCCCCAGTCGCTGAGGATCTGCCGCATGGTCGACCAGGTGCGGACGACGCCGTTGACTTGCGGATGCCAGGCATCCGTGACCAGGACGATGCGCATGATGGAGCCGGAAGTGGGCAATGGCGCTATTCAGCCTGCGCCATGTGACAAGCCCAAGACGGGGACGCAAGCGCGTCAGTGCGCAGCGGCGTCAGTTGTTGCGCCGCGGATACCCTTGCGACTTGATGCGGATCCAGACTTCGCGCTTTTCGGCTTCCGACATGAACACCCAGTTGGCAACTTCCATGGCCGTGCGCCCGCACCCGCGGCAGATGTCGTCGAACAGCGTGGAACACACCGCCACGCAGGGTGAATCCGACGCCTTGAAGGCGCGCTGGGCGTCCTCGGCGTCGGGCAATTCGGAAAGATCGGCGAAGTAACGATTCATGGGCCGAAGGTTAACACCAGGGGTGTGTCCCTTTTTGGATAGCCCTATCGCCTGCCGAGGCTTGATTGACAGCGGGCGCCGCCCGGTTGTTCAACGCCAGCCGAAGAATGCGCCTGCTTCGCCCAGCACCGCGTCTGGCGTTTCCTCGGCCAGATAGTGCGCGCCGGGCAGCGGGCCGCCGGTCACGTCGTCAGCCACCGCGCGCCACAGGGCCAGCACGTCGAAGTTGCGGCCCACGGCGCCGCGTTCGCCCCACATCGCGCGCACCGGCATGCGCAGGCGCTCGCCAGCAGCGCGGCCGGCCTTGTCGTGGTCCAGGTCGATCGTCGCGGACGCGCGGTAGTCCTCGCAAAGGCCGGTCGCCCAGCCGGGTTGGCGCGCGGCGCGTTCGTACTCGGCCATGGCCTCGGCCGAAAAATGCGCCAGTCCGCCCGGCCGCCCGCCCATCACGGATCGCAGATAGAAAATGGGATCGTGCTCGATCATCGTTTCCGGCACGGGCGCCGGCTGGATCAGCCAGAACCAGTGGAAATAGGCCTGCGCGAAGGCGCGCGTCGTGCCTTCGTACATATCCAGCGTGGGCGCGATATCCAGCAGCAGCATCCGGCTCACGGTGTCGGGATGGTCCAGCGCAAGGCGATGTGCGACACGCGCGCCGCGGTCATGCGCCAGGACCTCGAAACGGTCGTGGCCCAGTCCGCGCATCAGCGCCACCATGTCCGCCGCCATGGTGCGCTTGGAATGCGCGGCGTGATCGGCGCTGGCGGCCGGCTTGCTGCTGTCGCCGTAACCGCGCAGATCGGCGGCCACGCAGGTGCGATGACGCGTCAGTTCGGGCCAGACGCGGTGCCAGATGGCGTGGGTCTGCGGATGCCCGTGCAACAGCAGCAGGGGCGGACCCGAGCCGTCGATGCGGGCGGCGATCTCCACGCCGTTGGCCGGAAAGCGCCGCACCGGCAGGTCGAAAAAGGCGGTCATCTGCGTCATCTCCTTTCGTTGTCATGCGCGTCCAGCCGGTCGCGCACCTGTCGCGCCACATCCTTCATCCACGGAAAGCGGGCCCAATGGCGTGCTTCAAATCGCTCCAC
Source organism: Achromobacter sp. Root565 (assembly GCF_001427425.1). Taxonomy (NCBI): domain Bacteria; kingdom Pseudomonadati; phylum Pseudomonadota; class Betaproteobacteria; order Burkholderiales; family Alcaligenaceae; genus Achromobacter; species Achromobacter sp. Root565. The sequence continues at coordinate 159,343 of NZ_LMGO01000008.1, read as the reverse complement.
CTCGGGCAGTTGCTGCAGCGTCGCGCCCACCATGTCCTGCCCTTGCGCGAACATGCTGCGATGCCGCGCCGGCAGTTCAAAGTGTGCGATCCAGCCGTCGGCCGCGCGCACCTGCCCGGCCATCACGTCGATGCCGACGCGGTTTGCGCCGGCTGCCGCCGTATTGGACACCTTCGCGAGCAAGGCGTCGACCTCGGCGGGCGGCAACGTCACCAGCAAGAGGCCATTATTGAGCGCGTTGAAGTAGAAGATCTCGCCGAAGCTGGACGCGATGACCGCCCGGATGCCGAACTGCTTCAGGCCCCAGACGGCGTGCTCGCGGCTGGAGCCGCAGCCAAAATTGGGACCGGCCACCAGGATGCTGGCGCCCGCGTAGGCGGGCTGGTTCAGCACACAGTCCGGCCGCGGCGCGCCCGCTTCATCAAAGCGCAGGTCGTACAGCAGGCCCTTGTCCAGCCCGGCCTTGTCGATGATGCGCAAGAACTGCTTGGGCATGATCTGGTCGGTGTCCAGATTGGAGTACGGCAGCGGCGCGGCCACGCCTTCGGTCATGACATTCATTTGGCGTCTCCCCAGGTGCGCACATCGACGATACGGCCCGCCAGCGCGGCCGCTGCGGCCATCGCGGGACTCATCAGGTGCGTGCGCCCTGCCCGCCCCTGGCGTCCCTCGAAATTACGGTTCGTGGTGGACGCACAGCGTTCGCCGGGGCGCAGCACGTCATCGTTCATGGCCAGGCACATCGAGCAGCCGGGCTGGCGCCATTCAAAGCCCGCCGCGATCAGGTCGGCGGCCAGCCCTTCGGCTTCGGCCTGCGCGCGCACCGCGCCGGAACCGGGCACCACCATCGCACGCACCCCCGCGGCCACCTGCTTGCCGCGCGCCAGATCCGCCACGACGCGCAGGTCTTCGATGCGGCCGTTGGTACAGGAGCCGATGAACACGCGGTCGATCGGCACCCCCGCGATGGGCGCGCCCGCCGCCAGGCCGATATAGTCCATGGCCTTTTCCAGCGCCAGCCGGGCCAGCGCGTCCGGTTCGTCCCGCGGATCCGGCACCGCGCCATCGACGGGCATCGCCTGATCGGGGCTGGTGCCCCACGTCACGAAGGGCGCGATGCGGCCCGCGTCGAACGCGTGTTCCACATCGAAGCGCGCGTCGTCGTCCGAACGCAGCGTAGCCCACCACGCGCGCGCCTCGTCCAGCAACGCGCCGCGCAGTTGCGGCGCGTGCGCCGTGACGTACGCGTCGGTGACAGCGTCCGGCGCGATCAGCGCGGCGCGCGCGCCGGCTTCGACCGTCATGTTGCACAGGGTCATGCGCGCTTCGGCCGACAGCGCGGCCACCGCCTCGCCGCAGAACTCCACGGCATGGCCGCGCGCGCCCTGCGCGCCAATGCGATGCACGAGGTAGATCACCAGATCCTTGGCCGACACGTGCGCCGGCAGCGCACCGTCGATGCGGATTCGCATGTTGCGCGCCACGCGGTACGCCAGCGTCTGCGTCGCCAGAATGTGTTCGACTTCGCTGGTGCCGATGCCAAAACCCAAGGCGCCCAGCGCGCCGTACGTGGTGGTGTGGCTGTCGCCGCACAGCACCACCATGCCGGGCAGGATCATGCCGTGCTCCGGCGCGATGACGTGCTCGATGCCCTGCAGCGGATCGGTGGTATCAAAGAGCGCGATGTGCTGCGTATCGCAATTGCGCTTCAGGTTCAGCGCCTGGCGCGACGAGGCGTCGTCCGCAATCACGCGCAGCGCGGACGGCACGGGATGCGTGGGGATGATGTGGTCCACCACCGCCATCTGCTGACCCGGGCGCAGCACGTCGCGGCCCCGCGCGGCCAGGCCGCTGAAGGCCTGCGGGCTGGTGTATTCGTTCATGATGTGCAGGTCGACGTAGAGCAGCACGTGCTCGGCGTCGATCCGGGCCACCTCATGGCTGGCCACCAGTTTGTCGTATAGCGTCATGCCGGGCATGTCAGGGCTTCCTTGCTTGAAAGAGGCGCCCGCGGCGCGCGCGGGCGGGTATTGCGGGCCGGAGTTGCTCGCGGCCTTTGCGTGCGGCTTTTTCGTGCGGCCTTTGCGCGCTTGGCCGCCGATCAGTTCGCCTGGATCCCGGCTTCCTTGACGATGCCGGACCAGCGCGTCATCTCGGTGGCCACCATGGCGTCGGTCTTGTCCGGCGCGGTGATCAGGGGTTCAAACCCTTCTCTCTGCATGCGTTGCGTCAGCGCGGCCGACTTCAGCGCCTGCGCCAGCTTCGCGTTCAGCGTGTCGATCACCGGCTGCGGCGTGCCGGCCGGCGCGCTGATGACGAACCAGGTGTTGAATTCGTAGCCCGGCAGGCCCGACTCGGCAATCGTCGGCACGTCGGGCAAGAGCGGCGAGCGCGTCGTGCCGGTCACCCCGAGCGCGCGCAGCTTCTTGCCGTCAACCTGCGGCTTGGCCGCGGACAGCACGGGAAAGCTCATCTGCACCTGCCCGCTGATCGTGTCCAGCATCGCGGGGCCGCCGCCCTTGTACGGGACGTGCATGATCTGCGTCTTGGACACGGACTTGAACAGCTCTGCCGCCATGTGGAACGTGCTGCCGGTGCCGGCCGAGCCAAAGCTCAGGTCGTTGGCGGGACGGGCGCGCACATACGTGAGCAGCTCGCTGACCGACGCCACGGGCAAACTGTTGGTGACCGTCAGCACATGCTGCGACGTCCCCACCGTGCCCACCGAACGCAGGTCCTTTGCGGTATCGAACGGCATGGTCTTGAAGAGCGCCGGATTGATCGCGAGCGACATGGTGTTGATGCCCAGCGTGTAGCCGTTGGGCTCGGCACGCGCCACGGCCGTCATGCCGATGTTGCCGGACGCGCCGGCGCGGTTTTCCACGATGACGCTCTGCCCCAATTCCTTCGCCCAGGCGTCGGAGATCAGGCGGGCCGCGATGTCCACGCTGCCGCCCGGCGCGAACGGCACGATCAGCGTCACCGCGCGTTCGGGAAAGGCGTTGCTGGCCCCGGCCGCATGGGCCCAACAGGATGCGGCAACGGCCGCGCACAATGCGCCGGCCAATCTGGCTATCTTCATTTCGGGTCTCCTCGTGTGGCCGCGTGGCGCGGCTCTGTATCGGTGAACCCAGTGTATAGGCCGGTTTCGTTCTTATAATTCGCTGGATTTATAAATCTTTGTTAAATCCAATTTATAAATAGCCATGGACGCGCTCTCCGATCTCGCCTTCTTTTCGCTTGTGGTCAAGCACGGCAACCTGTCGGCCACGGCGCGGGAACTGGGGCTGACGCCGCCCGCGGTCAGCACCCGGCTGGCCAAGCTGGAGCAGCGCCTGGGCGTGCGGCTCTTGAACCGCACCACGCGCCGCGTCAGCGTCACGCAGGAAGGCGAGCTGTACCTGGCCGAGGGCACGCGCATCCTGGCCGACCTGCAGGCGCTGGAACGCTCCGTGTCCAGCGCCCGCGCCCAGCCGCAGGGGCTCCTGCGCCTGAACGCCACGTTCGGCTTTGGACGCGCCCACATCGTGCCCGCCGTCTCGGACTTCTGCCGCCAGTATCCCGACGTGGAAGTGCAGATGCGCCTGACCGACAGGCCGCTCAATCTGATCGAGGAAGGCGTTGACGTGGCGGTGCGCTTTGGCGACCTGCCCGACGCGCGGCTCACGGCGCGCAGGATCGCCTCGAACCGGCGCCTGCTCTGCGCGTCGCCGCGCTATCTGGAGATTCATGGCGAGCCGCGCGCGCCCAGCGACCTGCAGCGCCACCGCTGCATCGTGGTGCGCGAGAACGACGTGGCCTACGGCACCTGGCGGCTGGAATCCGGGGCGCGCGCGGAGACCGTGAAGGTGCGCGGCCCGGTCAGTTCAAATGATGGCCAGAGCGCGCTGGAATGGGCGCTGGACGGCCACGGCATCGTGATGCGGTCCGAATGGGAAACCGCGGCGCACCTGCGCGCGGGCCGCCTGCGCGAAGTGTTGACCGATTGGCGCACGCCGCCCGCGGATATCCACGCGCTGTACCCCGAACGGCTGAACCTGCCGGCCAAGACGCTGGCGTTCGTGGACTTCCTGTCGCGCCGCTTCGCGCGCCGCCTGCGGGCGCCCGGCTCGGACGCCGCCGTGTGGTGAGGCTTCAGATCTCGTCGATGGGCGTGCTGGCCGGCGCGTTCTTTTCCGCGCCGATGGCGTAGCGGTCGCGCGTCCGCACGTAGAAGCTGGCGCCAAACCGGCCCACCGGAAAGTAATCCTGCAGGCGCACGCGCCAGGTTTCCGTGTCGATCAAGCCGTCGCGCGCATGCAGCCAGCGCACCTGGCCGATGAAGATCTGGCGGCTGGCGGTTTCCATGGTTTCGAATAGCGTGCATTCAAACGCGACGGGCGCCTGCACGATGCGCGGCGGCGCGACGCGGTGGCTGGGCGCGGCATCCAGGCCCGCGTGCGCCAGCTCGCTGACATCGGCCGGCAGGCGGTCGCCGCAGCGGTGCATCTTTTCGGCCATGGCCTCGTCGGTCAGGTGCACGACGAACTCGCGGTCGCGCTTGATGTTGACCGCGGTGTCCTTCAGCCCGCCGTCTTCCAGGCGGTTGATGCTGACCATCACGATGGGCGGATCCTCGCCCAGCATGTTGAACATGCTGAACGGCGCGGCGTTGACCACGCCGGTCTCGGACAGCGTGGTGATCAGCGCGATCGGACGGGGCACGATCAGGCTGGCCATCAGCTTGTAGCGCTGATATTCGGTGATAGCGTCGAAGTCGATTTCCATGTCAGGCCAGTCCCAGCATCTGGGCAAGGGTTTGCGCGGGCTGCGGGCGCTCCAGGCTGATGCGCCGCTCCAGGTCCGCAAGGTGGTTGTCGTTGGTCCGCACGGCTTCGGCCACGTCGCCGCGCTCCATCATGTCCACGATCAGCACGTGCTCGCCGTGTTCGCAAGCGGCATTGCCGGGCGGCTCGTACAGCGCCACGATGAGCGAGCAGCGCGACACCAGTTCGGCCAGGTAGCCATGCAGGATGGTGTTGCCGGACAGTTCGCCCAGCCGCACATGAAACGCGCTCGCCTGCCGCGCCCAGGCCGGCTGCCCGGCGCGATGCAGCAGCGCATGTTCGTCGCGCAGTTGCCGGCGCAGCGAAGCGTAATCGGCGCGCGTGGCGCGGGCCGCCGCCAGCGGCAGCAGCGCGGCCTCCAGCGCGCGGCGCGCCTGGAATATCTGGCGCGTGTCTTCCGGCGTGGGTTCGGCCACTACCGCCCCGCGGTTGTGGTGCAGGTCCACGACGTGCTCGTGCGCCAGCCGCTGCAACGCCTTGCGCGCCACCGACCGCGACACGCCGAACAGATCGCAGATCGCTGCCTCGGGCAGCTTGGTGCCCGGCGTGAGGCGCTGGCTCATCACGCTTTCGTAGACCGCCTCGCAGATGCGGCGTTCCATGTCGGCGTCGGGGGTAGCGGACGGCGATCCGGCCTCGGGCATGACATCAGCCGCCGCCGCGGACCTGCGCGTCCGGGAAGCGGCGGGCTTGGCGGACTTGGACCGGACGGTGGCGGGATTGCGGGACTTGGCGGCGCTTTGGGTGGACATGCGGAGCTCGGTTCAACAAGAAAAACAACATGACGTGGGCGGGTCGTTCTGACGGACCCTTAATCGATCACACCCGGCGGCAGGCCGTCCACATGGCGGCAGATCTCGCCCGGCGTGGTGAACCAGATCTCGCCGCGGTCGCGGGCGGCGGCCAGCGGCGCCAGCGCGCGCCGCAGGTGACGCAACCGGTACGGCTGGCCGACGATGTAGGGATGTAGCGCAATGCCCATGACCAGCGGCTGGCGCACCGCCTGCGCGCGCATCTCCTCGTACTGGTCAAGGATCATATCGGCAAAATCGCGCGCGTCCATCTTGCGGCCCATGATCATCGGAATGTCGTTGAGCTCCTGCGGGTAGGGAATCGCCCACAGGTCGCCCGCGCGGGTGCGCATGCGCATGGGCTGGTCGTCGTGGCACCAATTCAACGTGTAGCGGTAGCCGGCCTCGGCCAGCAGGTCGGGCGTGGCGTGGCTTTCCGAGATCCACGGCGACAGCCACCCCGCCGGCTCGCTGCCTGCATGCTGCAGGATGCGATCGCGACAGTGCGCCAGCAGCGCGCGTTCCTCGGCTTCGGGCAGGCCTCCCTGCCGGTGCGCGTTGCTGTAGCCGTGTCCGATGAGCTCGTCGCCGCGCGCCAGGAAGGCATCCACCAGATCGGGGCAATGCTCGTAGAGCGCAGTGTTGATCAGTACGCCGGCCGGCAGGCGCAGCTCGTCAAAGAGCTCCAGGCAGCGCCACGCGCCCACCCGGTTGCCGTATTCGCGCCAGGCGTAGTTCAGCACATCCGGATGCGGCGACGCCGGGCCAAGTTCCGCGCCTAGTCCTTCTCCGAACGCAAAGTGCTCGATGTTGAAGCCCAGGTACACGGCCAGGCGCGCGCCGTTCGGCCATGAATAGTCGGCCCTGCCGGCGATGGGGCGGTACGGGAACCGGCCGTGGCAGGCCAGGGGTTGCGGCGTCCAGGCGGCGTCGCCGTCACGCCCCGGTTTAGTGCTTGGAAGCGAGGATGGATTCATTTTGGTGCAAATCCTGAAGCATGATTGTGAACAAAATCGCGGAAGTTTTGGCGACAAAATCCGTAGACCGGTGCATACATATCCGGTCTGTTGCCGCCGCGCCCCGCAGCGGCTGGGCGGAGACGGCAAGTGGCAGTGGGCGCGGATCAGGTGGCATGGATCTTGCATAAGGAAACGAAGCAGCACTTAACCCCATGCAAGATTCATTCCACTTTTTCAGGAGTGTCCCGATGACCCCGACCCGTCGTTCCTTCATGCGCCACGCGGCCGCCGCCGCCCTTTTCGCCGCGGGCCTCGTCTCGCAGCCGGCGCTGGCAGCGGACCCGATCAAGATCGGCCTGATCACCGCGTTGTCCGGGGAGTCGGCGCGCGCGGGTGAAGCGCTGACGCGCGGCATCACTGTCGCCATCGACGAGATCAACGCGCGCGGCGGCCTGTTGGACGGCCGCCAGGTCGTGCTGGTGCGGCGCGACGACGAAGGCAATCCCGCCAAGGGCATGGCCGCGGCGCGCGAGCTGATCTTCAAGGAAAAGGTTGCCGTGCTGTTCGGCGGGCTGGACACGCCCGTGTCCATGGCCATCGTGCCGATCGTGAACCAGGAGAAGGTGCCGTTCATGGGCCCATGGGCCGCGGGCACCGCCATCACGCAGAACAAGGGCAATCCCAACTTCGTCTTCCGCGTGTCGGCGATGGACGAGATCGTGGACAGCGCGATGGTCCAGTACGCGCAAAAGACGTTCCAGAGCGCCAAGCCCGGCATGATCCTGGTGAACAACCCCTGGGGCGAGTCCAACGAAAAAGGCCTGAACGCCGCGCTGGCGACTGCCAAGATCACGCCGGCCGGCATCGAGAAATTCCAGCCCAATGACCTGGACATCGTGCCGCAGTTGAGCCGCCTGAAGGCCGCGGGCGCCGACACGCTGTTCCTGGTCGGCAACGTGGGCCCGTCGGCGCAGGTGGTGAAGTCGCTAGACCGCATGGGCTGGAAGGTGCCGATCGTGTCGCACTGGGGTCCGGCCGGCGGCCGCTTCACGGAACTGGCCGGTCCCAACGCCAAGAACGTGCACTTCGTGCAGACGTACAGCTTCTTCGGCAAGCAGGGGCCGGTGGGCGACAAGGTGATGCAGGCGCTCAAGACCAAGTATTCCGACATCAAGGGACCGCAGGACATCACGCCGGCCGTGGGCGTGGCCAACGCGTACGACGGCATGCAGCTTGCCGCGCTGGCCATCGCGCAGGCCGGCTCCACCGACGGCGACGCGGTGCGCCAAGGCTTCTACAAGATCGGCAAATACGAGGGCCTGATCAAGACGTATGAGCAGCCCTTCACGCCGGCTTCGCACGACGCGCTGCGCGAGGACGACTACGTGTGGACGCAGTTCATCGACAACCGCATCCTGCCCGTCAAGGGCGTGCAGTAAAGCGGCCAGACGCCGCGGGAGACGCGCATGTTGTTGATGTCCGCCATCGTCAGCGGCCTGGGGCTGGGAAGCATGTACGGGCTGATGGCCCTGGGCTTTTACCTGACCTATGCCGTGTCCGGCACGGTGAACTTCGCCCAGGGCAGTTCCATGATGCTGGGCGCCGTGCTGACCTACACGTTCGCTCAGACGCTGGGCTGGCCGCTCGCCGTGGCGCTGCTGTTTGCGCTGGCGCTATGCGCCCTTTACGGCCTGGTCGTGGAGCGGCTGGCGGTGCGGCCATTTGCCAGCCGCGGTTCCAACGCCTGGCTCATGTCCACGGTGGCACTGGGCATCGTGCTGGACAACGTGGTCATGTTCACGTTCGGCAAGGAGCCGCGCAGCCTGCCCTCTCCGCTGGCGCAGTCGCCGCTGGAGATCGGCGGGCTGGGCCTGGGCATCTATCCGCTGCAACTGCTGATACCCGTGGTGGGACTGGCGCTGGCGGCCGCGCTGCACACATTGTCGCGCCGCACGCGCTGGGGCGTGGCGCTGCTGGCTGTGGTGCAGAACCCGAACGCCGCGCGGCTGATGGGCATCCCCGTGCGCCGCGCGATCATGGCCGCCTTCGCGGTGTCCACGCTGTTCGCGGGCGTGGCCGGCGCGCTGGTTGCGCCGCTCTTTAACGTGCAGGCGGACATGGGCACGCTGTTCGGCTTGAAGGCCTACGTGGTCGCCATCCTGGGCGGCATCACCAGCGCGTGGGGCGTGATGATCGCGGGCCTGCTGTTTGGCGTGGTCGAAGCGCTGATCACCGTGGCGCTGGGTTCCGGGTATACGCAGATCATCAGCTTCACGCTGGTGATCGTCATGTTGGCCGTGCTGCCCAATGGCCTGTTCGGGCGCGCCGATGTGAGGAAGGTCTGATGAACAAGCAATCCCCCATGCGCTGGCTGCCGCCGGCGCTATATGCCCTGCTGGCGGCGGTGGCCCTGATGCTTGCCGCCACCGTCAACGGCTACTACGTCTTCGTTCTGGGCAATGTGGCGCTGCTGGCGCTGGCCGGCATCGGCCTGAATGTGCTGGTGGGCCTGACGGGCCAGATGTCGTTCGGCCACGCGGGCTTTTACGCCATCGGCGCCTACACGGTTGCGATCCTGACCGGCCAGGCCGGGTGGAGCTTCTGGCTGGCGTGGCCGGCGGCCGCGCTGGTGTGCGGCGCGTTCGGCCTGCTGCTGGCCGTGCCGGCGCTGCGCGTGAAAGGCCCTTATCTGGCGATGATCACCATCGCGTTCGGCTTTATCGTGGAACACGCGCTGATTGAAGGCGGCTCGGTCACGGGCGGGCAGAACGGCCTGATGGGGATCGTGCAGCCCGCCATCGGCAGCCTGGGCGGAGACCGCGGCGTGGCGATGCTGGCCATCGTGGCCGTATTCGCGGCGCTGGGCGGTTATGCGCTGCTGTCGCGCGGCACCTGGGGCGCCGCCATGCGCGCGGTCAAGGACAGCGAGACGGCCAGCGAATCCATCGGCATCAATCCGCTGGCGGTCAAGGCGGCGGCCTTCATGGTGTCCGCTGCCGTGGTCGGTCTGGCGGGCGGGCTGTACGCGCCGCTGACGGGCATGATCACGCCGCACAACTTCAACTTCATGCAATCCATCCTGTTCGTGCTGGCCGTGACGATCGGCGGCGCGGGATCGCTGGCCGGTCCGCTGCTGGGCGCGGTGGTGGTGGGCCTGCTGCCGGAAGTGCTGTCCAGCCTGGAGGAGTACCGCCTGCTGTTCTTCGGCGCCTTTCTGCTGGTGGTGCTGTGGGCCGCGCCCGAGGGCGCCGCCGGGCTCTTGGCACGCTGGCGGTGGCGCGCGCAGACGCAGGGTCTTGCGCCGCGCCACGGCGCCCTGCCGGCCAGTGCGCGGACGCGACGCACCCTGCATGCCGACACCCTCACCATGACCTTCGGCGGCGTGCGTGCCGTGCAGGCGGTGTCCTTCACCGTGCCGCCCGGCGCGGTGACCGCACTGATCGGCCCCAACGGCGCGGGCAAGTCCACCGTCATCAACATGCTGAGCGGCTACTACCAGCCCACCGATGGCCGCGTCGCGCTGGGCGATGCGCCGCTCGCCGCGCTGCCCGCGCATCGCGTGGCGCGCAGCGGCATTGCGCGCACCTACCAGACCTCGCAGCTCTTTGACACGTTGAGCGTCGAGGACAACGTCGCACTCGGCATGCTGCGCGGTCGCCTGGGAGGGCTGCTGGCGTCGCGCCGTTACCTGGCGCCCGATGTGCGCGAACGTGCGCGCGCCCTGCTGGCGTTCTGCGGCTACGAAGGCGCGCTCGACATTCCCGCGGCCGACCTGCCGCACGTGGACCGGCGGCTGGTGGAGATTGCGCGCGCGCTGGCCACGGACGCCGACGTGCTGTTGATGGACGAGCCCGCAGCCGGGCTGTCGCGCGAAGACAAGACGCGGCTTGCCGGGCTGCTGCGGCGCATTGCCGACGCGGGCGCCGGCGTGCTGCTGGTCGAGCACGACATGACGCTGGTGATGGGCGTGTCCGACCACATCGTGGCGATCGACGCCGGACGCGAGCTGGCGCAGGGCAGCGTCGCCGAGATCCAGCAATCGCCGGAAGTGCGGCAGGCTTATCTGGGCGACGAGGCCGCACGCCGGGCGCCGGCCACGCGGCGCAGGCCGGCGGGCGAGGCGCTGCCGCCCGAGGTGCTGGGCGTGGGCAACCTGACGACCGGCTATGGCGCCAATCCCGTGCTGCACGGCATCGACCTGCAGGTCAGGCAAGGCGAAATGGTGGCGCTGCTGGGCGCAAACGGCGCGGGCAAGTCCACGCTGATGCGCACGCTGGCCGGGCTGCACCGGCCAGCGCAGGGCGGCATGCACCTGCAGGGGCAGGAGCTGCACAATCTCCCCGCCGATCGCATCGTGGCGCGCGGCCTGGTGCTGGTGCCCGAAGGCCGTCAGGTGTTTCCGGGGCTGAGCGTGCTGGACAACATCCGCCTGGGCGCCTTCCTGCATCCGCAGGACCGCGAGGCGCGCGTCGAGGAAATGCTGACGCGCTTTCCGCGGTTGCGCGAACGGCTGCACCAGCGCGCGGGGCTATTGTCGGGCGGCGAACAGCAGATGCTGGCGATCGCGCGCGGCCTGATGGCCAAGCCCGTGATCCTGCTGCTGGACGAGCCCTCGCTGGGCCTGGCGCCCAAGATCATCGACGAGCTGTTCGACGCGCTGGACCGGCTGCGCAAGGAGTCGATGACCATCCTGCTGGTGGACCAGATGGCGGCGCTGGCGCTGTCGCTGGCCGACCGCGCGTACGTGCTGGAATCCGGCCGGGTCGCCGCGCACGGCGCCGCGGAAGACATCGCGAAGGACGGTGCGCTGGCGCGCGCTTACCTGGGGGCTTAACGGGCGAGTAGCGACGCCATCACGCGGCGTCCGTCCCCAGCCGCGCACCCGCGCGCACAATGCCGCAACGCTTGTGCGCGCGCATCACCACGCCGACCTCGCTGTTCAGCACGCCGTCCAGCTCGCCCAGCCGCCGCGTCACCACGTCCCACAGATGCAGGCTGTCGCGGCACAGCACGTGCCAGAAGAGCTGCGAGGCGCCACTGGTGCCGAACAGGCAGCGGGTGTTGGGGTCCAACGCCAGATGCGCGGCCAGCGCGTCCACCGTTTGCGGGCGTACCTGCACCGAAATCACCGCTTCCACCGGAAAGCCGACCAGCGCCGGCTCGACTTCCACGCGAAAGCTCAGCGCGCGGCGCTCCACCAGATTCTGCAGCAGGCGATTCGCAGTCGGTTCGCTGACGCCGGATCGTTCGGCCAATTCCGCCAGACTGGCGCGGCCATCGCGCATCAGGTGCGACACCATGCGCTGCTCGGGGTCGGTCAGCGCCGCCGGTGGCGACAGCAGCGGCGCGTCCGCATCGCCGCCAGACTCCGGCTGGATCCGCCACTGGCCCGCGCGCCGGAACGGCCGCAACACCAGGCGCGCCTCCACGTGTTCCACCCCGTCGATGGACGGCAGCACGTGGGTCACCACGTCCGGCATGTCGGCCGCGTCGGCCAGGGTCAGCTCGGCCATCAGGTCGGCGGAACCGGCCAGCGTCACGACGAGCTGGCTGATGTCCAGCCGCGCAAGTTGGTCGGCCACGTCCGGCACCCGGCCCGACCGGCAGCGCACCCAGGCGTGCAGCACCACGCCGCGGCCGGTGGCCAGCGGATCCGGTTCCGCGATGACGCGCAGCGCGTCCGCGTCCATCAGGCGCTTGATGCGCCGCGCGACAGTTCTCTCGGCGATGCCGGTCGCCGCGCCCAGCTCGCGCCAGGACGCGCGAGGCTGCGCCTGCAGCGCGACGAGGCACGCGAGATCCGTGTCGTCCAACGCGGCGATTAGGGAATTACCCTTACTTGACGTGACCATATTCATTAATCTAACGTTCGCGCATTGATAAAAACACAAAATTTATTGGTCTATTTGACCAAAAAACAAAACACAATTTGAGGACGTCATGAGCAGCACATCCGCAACCTTGCGCGCGGCGCAAGGCGCAAGCGCCCCGCCCGTTTCGCGCGGCCGCACGATTCTGGCCGGTAGTGTAGGCAATGCGGTGGAATGGTTCGATTGGACCATCTACGCGTCGTTCGCCATCTTCTTTTCCAGCCAGTTCTTCCCGCCCGGCAACGAAACCACCGCCCTGCTCGCGACGTTCGGCATCTTCGCAGTCGGGTTTTTCATGCGTCCCGTGGGCGGATGGGTGCTGGGCATCTTCTCCGACCGCTATGGCCGCAAGGCCGCGTTGGGTCTGACGATCCTGATGATGGCGGGCGGCTCGCTCATCATCGCCATCACGCCCACCTACGCCACCATCGGCATCGCCGCGCCGCTGCTCCTGACCGCTGCGCGCCTCCTGCAAGGCCTGTCGCTGGGCGGAGAGTATGCCTCGGCCACGACCTTCCTGGCGGAAATGGCGCCGCCCAACAAGCGCGGGTTCTATTCCAGCTTCGTCTTCTTCAGCGCCGCCGTCGGCATCCTGGCCGCCTCGGCCGTGGGCTGGATCCTCACCACCGTCCTCACCAAGGCCGACATGGCCGCCTGGGGCTGGCGCATTCCGTTCCTGCTGGGCGCCCTGGGCGGCCTGGCCGGCATGTGGATCCGCCGCGCCATCCCGGAAACCGAAGCCTTCTCGCACGCCAAGAAGGCCGGCGTTGAAAAGCAGCCGCTGCGCACGCTGCTGCGCGACCATCCGCGCGAAGTGCTGCGCATCGTCGGCTTCTCGGTCCTGACCACGTTCGCGTTCTACATCTTCGTGGCCTACGTGCCCACCTACGCCATCCGGCAGGTCGGCGCCGACCCCAAAACCGCATTCGCGGCCAACACCGTCGCGCTGATCGTGTTCATGCTGGTGCAGCCGCTGTTCGGCATGCTGTCCGACCGCATCGGCCGCAAGCCGCAGCTGATCTTCTTTGCCGCGGGCTACCTGATCTTCTTTTATCCGATCATGACCACGCTGGGGCCGTCGTTCGGCTCGATCCTGGCGGTGGAGCTGTTCGGCCTGGTGCTGTACGCCATGTACACCGCGATTGCGCCGGCCATCATGTCCGAGCAGTTTCCCACCAGCGTGCGCGCCGTCGGCATCGGCACGCCGTACAACCTGGTCGTCGCGCTGCTGGGCGGCACCACGCCCTACCTGCTGACCTGGCTGCAGAGCAAGGGCATGGAGCGCTGGTTCTTCTACTACGTGCTGGCCGGAGCCGTGATCACGCTGATCACCTTCATCCGCATGCCCGAAACCAAAGGCCAGGTCCTGAAGTAGGCCAGCCCCGGTAGGCCCCCCCTGCGCAGCCCTTCCGATCAGATCGCTTTCCGGTCCCGCCGCGGACCGGAAGGCTTTTTCCATTTCGACGAGACTCATGCCCGCCCAAGATACTGCCCTGCATTTCCAGGACGCCCGCCAGCTTGCCCGCGCCATCCGCGAGCGCAAGCTCCGTTCGCGCGACCTCACCCTGCATTTCCTTGACCGCATCGAGCGCGGCGCGGCGCTCTCCGCGTATAGCGTGGTCACGGCCGAGCGCGCCCTAGCGCAGGCCGAGGCGGCGGACCGGTTGCTGGAAGCCGGCATCAATCTGGGCCCGCTGCATGGCGTGCCGGTCGCGGTGAAGGACAGCGTGCAGTGGGAAGGCACACCGTGCAGCGGCGGCTCGCAGGCGCGCGCCGGCGTCGTCAGCACGGAAACCGCCACCGCCGCGCGCGCGCTGGCGGCGCAAGGCATGGTGCTCCTGGGCAAGACGCGCATGACGGAATTCGCGTTCGGCCTGTCGGGACAGAACCCCACGCAGGGCACCGCCCGCAATCCGTGGGACGCGAAGGTCCCGCGCGCGCCGGGCGGCTCGTCCAGCGGCGCGGGCGTCGCGGTCGCGGCGGGTCTGGCGCCGCTGGCGCTGGGCGGCGACACCGGCGGCTCGGTGCGCGCGCCCGCAGCACTGAACGGCGTGGTCGGCTTCAAGCCATCGTCGGGCCTCATCAGCCGCGCCGGCTGCCTGCCGCTGTCCGACACGCTGGACGTGCTGGGCCCGATCGCGCGCAGCGTCGGCGACGCGCGCCTCTTGACGCAACTGCTGGCCGCACCGGACGTCGATGACGCCGCCACGCTGACGCTGCCGGCCGCCCGCTTCACCGGCCTGCGTCACGCCACCGCGCGCCAGCCGGGCGCCGTCGCCGTGCTGGCGCCGCAAGCCTGGCCGGCCCCGCTGACTGACGAGGCGCTGCAAACCTGGCACGCGGCGCAGGGACGCCTGGCAGCGGCCGGCTACACGCCCACCGCCTGGCATCCGCCCGCGTCGCTGTCGTTTGCCCGCATGGCGGATGACAATTCGCTGGTGCTGGCGTTTGAAGCCTTCCGCTACTTCGGCGCGCTAGCCGAAGACCCTGCGCAGCCCTTGTGGGATGTCGTGCGCGCGCGCATCGCTGCAGGCGGCCGGATCACGCAGTCCAGCTACGAGGCCGCGCTGCTGCGCCGCCAGTCCGACATGGCGGCTTTCGAAAAAGCCATGCAGGGCGTGGATGCCCTGCTCATGCCCGCCAGCGATCAGGCCGCACAGGCGCTGGACCCGCAGGACACGCGGCACGCCGGGCTGGGCAAGCTGCTGCGCCCGGCCAACTTCCTGGGCGCGGCGGCGATCACGCTGCCGGCCGGCCTGGACGCGGACGGCATGCCCTGCGCCGTGCAACTGCTGGCGCCCGCGGGCGGCGACGCCGCACTGCTGGACTGCGCGGCGGCCTTGGAAACCGTGCTGTCTCCGACGCCGCTGCATCCGGATCTGTCGGCCTGGGGGCTTTGACGCCGCGCCTGCCGCGATCGGACCCGACAAAAAGAAAAGCGCCCCAACGGGCGCTTTTCCATGAACCGCATGGCGGATCGGGTCAGACGGACTTCTTCAGTTCCTGAACCTTGTCCGTCGCTTCCCACGAGAACTCCGGCTCGGAGCGGCCGAAGTGGCCGTAGGCGGCGGTCTTGGTGTAGATCGGCCGCAGCAGGTCCAGCATGTTCACGATGCCCTTCGGACGCAGGTCGAAGTGCTCGCGCACCAGCTTGGCGATCTGGTCATCGGGGATGACGCCCGTGCCTTCCGTGTAGACGGTGATGTTGATGGGTTCGGCCACACCGATGGCGTAGCTGACCTGCACCTGGCACTGGCGCGCCAGCCCGGCGGCCACGATGTTCTTGGCCACGTAGCGGGCGGCGTAGGCGGCCGAACGGTCGACCTTGGACGGGTCCTTGCCCGAGAACGCGCCGCCGCCGTGCGGGCAAGCGCCGCCGTAGGTGTCGACGATGATCTTGCGGCCGGTCAGGCCGCAATCGCCTTGCGGACCGCCGATGACGAAGCGGCCGGTCGGGTTGACCAGGAACTTGGTCTGGGGCGTGATCAGGCCTTCGGGGAAGCTGGGCTTGATGATGTCTTCGATGACCGCTTCGCGGATGGTCTCTTGCGAGACTTCCGGCGCATGCTGGGTCGACAGCACCACGGTGTCGACTTCGGCGGGACGGCCGTCGACGTAGCGGAACGTGACCTGCGACTTGGCGTCCGGACGCAGCCAGCCCAGGCGGCCGTCCTTGCGCAGTTCGCTCTGGCGCTGCACCAGGCGGTGCGCGTACCAGATCGGGGCGGGCATCAGGTCGGGGGTTTCGTCGCAGGCGTAGCCGAACATCAGGCCTTGGTCGCCGGCGCCCTGGTTCAGGTAGTCTTCCGAGCTGCGGTCCACGCCCTGCGCGATGTCGGGCGACTGCTTGTCGTAGGCGACGAGCACCGCGCAACCCTTGTAGTCGATGCCGTATTCGGTATTGTCATAGCCGATGCGGCGGATCGTGTCGCGCGCGACCTGGATGTAGTCGACGTTGGCGGTGGTGGTGATTTCGCCAGCCAGCACGACCAGGCCGGTGTTGCACAGCGTTTCGGCTGCGACACGCGCGTTCGGGTCTTGCGTGAAGATGGCGTCGAGGATCGAATCGGAGATCTGATCGGCAACCTTGTCGGGGTGCCCTTCGGAGACGGATTCGGAAGTGAAGAGAAAATCGTTGTTGGCCACAGATGCGTCCTTAGTGTCCGGTCTTGCCGGCGCATAGGTTCTTGAGACGCGTAGCACCCCGGTCTGCACTGCAATGCCAACTGGGCGCGACGCTTTAGCGGATTTGGCATGGGCCGCGCAAAGCGCAGTACCCTTGCCGTCGCCCCGCAAGTTGTCGGTTAACTCGGCGACTGGGCGCATTTTAAGCGAAAATGCCGTTCTTATGCTTGCGCCCGGGGTGTATCCATATACCCCGAGCAGCGGTAATACCCTGCCCGTTTTCATCCTTTTGACGAATGCTGCTGCCCCTGTTCCGACTTTTTGCCGCCCTGCCGCTCCCCGTCGCGCATGCGATCGGGCGGTTCGCGGGACGCGCCATCTACGCCTTGCCGGGCAAATACCGGCGGCGCCTGCAGGCCAATGCAGCGCAGGCCGGCTACCCCGGCGCGGCGTTCGCCCGGCGGGCGGCGGCCGAAGCCGGCGCAATGATTCTTGAGAACCCGCGCGTCTGGTTCCGCAACCAGGAAAGCCTGGCGCAGGTGGTCTCCGACGATGACGACGTGGTCGCCGCCGCCCGCGCGGAAAACCGCGGCATCCTGTTTCTGACCCCGCACCTGGGCTGCTTCGAGATCACCGCCCGCTATCTGGCCCGCCAGATGCCCATGACGGTGATGTTCCGCCCCCCACGCAAGGAAGCGCTGGCGCCCCTGCTGGAAACGGCGCGCAACAGTTCGGCCGTCAATGCGGTGCCCGCCAACATGCAGGGCGTGCGGGAATTCGTGCGGGCGCTGCGCCGCGGCGAATCCGTCGGCATGCTGCCCGACCAGGCGCCCAGCGTGGGCGACGGCGTATGGGTGCCGTTCTTCGGGCGTCTGGCCTACACCATGACGCTGCCCGGCAAGCTTGCGTCGCAGACCAACGTTCCCATCATCCTCACGGCCGGCGAACGCCTGCCCAAGGGCCGCGGCTGGCGCATCCACTACGTGCGCGTGCCCGAACCGCTGCCCGCCGAGCCCGAGGCCCAGGCCGCCCTCATCAACGCCGCGATGGAAACGCTGATCCGCCGCTGCCCCGACCAGTACCTCTGGAGCTACAACCGCTACAAGACTCCGCGCGGCGCCACCCCGGCGCCCGGCGCAGAACCGGCGCCGCCAGCCGCTTGATCCCTTGCCGCTCCCGCCGCCCGGTCTCATTCCACGTCCATGATCGATAGAAAAACGCGCACGCTGGTTTCCCTGCTGAAATGGTTCAGCCGCATCAAGCCGTCGACGCGCCTGCGCATCGGCGCTTGCCTGGGCTGGCTTGCGCCCCGCCTGGCCAAGTCGCGCGCGCACATCGTGCGCCGCAATCTCGAACTGTGCTTTCCCGACCAGCCCGCGGCCGTGCGCGAACAATGGGTGGCCGACCACTTCCGCGCGCTGGCGCAGTCTATCGTCGACCGCGGCGTGCTCTGGTACGGCACGCCCGAAGCGATCAAGGACATGGTCACGCTGCAGGGCGCCGACCGGATCAATGCGCTGACGGCCGAGGGGCGGCCCGTGATCCTGCTTGCGCCGCACTTCATTGCGCTGGACGCCGCGGCCACCAGCTTGACCTTGGTCATCCCCAGCGCGGCCACCATGTACACGCCGCAGAGCGACCCGCACATCGACGCCGTCGTGGCCGCCGGCCGGGCGCGCTTCAACGAAGTCTTCCTGGTCAGCCGCAAGGATGGGGTGCGCGACCTGATCCGGCACCTTCGGGCCCCGCGCCCCGTCTACTACCTGCCCGACATGGACTTCGGCCGCGTGGGCTCGGTCTTCGTGCCGTTCTTCGGCGTGCCGGCCGCCACGCTCGTCGCCACGGCCCAGCTGGCCCAGAAATGGAACGCCGCTGTCCTGCCGATCGTGGGATTCTGGAATCCGGACACCGGCAAATACCACGTCGACGTGCTGCCGCCGCTCGAAGACTTTCCGGGCGACGACACGCTGGAAGCGGCCACCGCCCGCCTGAACCGCGAACTCGAATCCTGGGTGCGCCGCTGCCCCAGCCAGTATTACTGGGTCCATCGCCGCTTCAAGACGCGTCCCGAAGGCGAACCCAAGCTGTACTGATCCGCGGCGCGCGCTCGCCGCACCGCGAGAATGGGCGATAATCCGCAGATGAACTGGAACTTCACCAAAATGCACGGCGCGGGCAACGACTTCGTTGTGCTCGACGGCGTCCGTCAGACCATCGAGATGACGCCCGAGCGCGCGCGCGCCCTCGGCGACCGCCACTTCGGCATCGGCGCTGACCAGATCCTGCTGGTCGAACGCGCCACCCGGCCGGACGCCGACTTCCGCTATCGCATTTTCAATTCCGACGGCTCCGAGGTCGAACACTGCGGCAACGGCGCCCGCTGCTTCGTGCGTTTCGTGCACGAGCAAGGCCTGTCCGACCGCAATCCGCTGCGCGCCGAAATCGCCACGGGCATCCTGGTCCTGGACGAAGGCGACGACGAACAGGTCACCGTGGAAATGGGTAGCACCCGTTTCGACCCGGCCGCGCTGCCCTTCGACACCGCCGGCCTGCCTGCCGTCACGCAAGGCCAGGACACTCTCTGGGAGCTGGAACTCGACGCCCCCGCCGGGCTGCCCCGCACGGTCGTCCTGTCGGCTGTCGCGATCAGCAATCCGCACGCCGTGCAGGTCGTCGACAACGTCGACACCGCGCCCGTCGCCGTGCTGGGCCCGCTGATCGAAACCCATCCGCGCTTTGCGCGCCGCGTCAACGCCGGCTTCATGCAAGTCGTCGACCGCCACAACATCCGCCTGCGCGTCTTCGAGCGCGGCGCTGGCGAGACCCTGGCCTGCGGCACGGGCGCCTGCGCCGCGGTTGCGGCCGGCATCCGCCGCGGCCTGCTCGATTCGCCCGTGCGCGTGCAAACGCGCGGCGGCGTGCTGACCGTCGCCTGGAACGGCGAACAACTCCGCATGACCGGCCCGGCCGAATCCGTCTTCACGGGCCAGGTCGACATCGACAAGCTCGTTTTCTCCATGGCGCTGAACCGATAACTCTATGACTGATACCGCTTTCACCGCCCAGGACATCGCCGCCTTCCTGCAAGATAACCCCGGCTTCTTCGACGAACACGCCGAAGTCTTTTCCACCCTGCAGATCCCGCATCCGCACGGTTCGCGCGCCATTTCGCTGGGCGAACGCCAGATCCTCACGCTGCGCGAGCGCACCCGCGAACTCGAATGGCGCCTGAACGAACTGGTGCGCAACGCCACCGCCAACGAAACCATCGGTTCGCACGTGGCCAAGTGGTGCTGCCGCCTCTTGTCCGAATGCGATCCGCAACTGGTGCCCGGCGAAATCGCGCTGGGCCTGGCCGAACAATTCGAACTGAACCACGTGGCGCTGCGGCTCTGGAACCTGTCTGAACTGCCCGATCACGGCTACGGCGAGCCCGTGTCGGACGACGTGCGCACCTTCACCGACAGCCTGAAGACGCCGTATGTCGGCGCCGACACCGCCTTCGAAGCGGTGAACTGGCTGGACGCCAAGCCCAAGTCGCTGGCGCTGGTGCCGCTGCGCCTGGAAGCCGACGGCGCCGCCGTGGGCCTGCTGGTGCTGGGTTCCGACGACCCCGAGCGTTTCACGCCCGAAATGGGCACGACGTTCCTGGAATCCGTCGGCCAGCTTGCGTCGGCAGCCCTGCACCGGCTGAATCCGGCCTCGCCCAAGGCGTAAGCCTGCCGGGGCGGACAAGGACAACGCGATGCGCAACGCCGAGCAAGACGCCAATCCGCCCCCCCTTCCGGATCCGATGCGCGCCTGGCTGCGCCATCTGGAAACCAACCGCCGGTACTCGCCCCATACGCTGGACGGCTACGGGCGCGAACTGCAATTCTTGCGCGAACTGGCCGACAAGGCCGGCCTGCCGCTCGATAAGCTCGCCAACGGCCACATCCGCCAATTCGTGGCGCGCCTGCATGCGCAGGGCCGCGGCCCGCGCAGCCTGGCACGCACGCTGGCGGCATGGCGCGGTTTCTATCAATGGTGGGCGCCGGCCGCCGAACTGGCCGGCAATCCCGTCGCGGGCGTGCGCGCCCCCAAGGCGCCGCGCGGCCTGCCCAAGGCCTTGTCGGTCGAACAGACGCAGGCCCTCCTGGATAGCGCGCCCGCACAGGTCGCCACGGAACCGGCCGCGCTGCGCGACCAGGCCATGTTCGAACTGCTGTATTCCAGCGGACTGCGGCTGTCGGAACTGGTCGGACTGGACCTGCGCTACGAGCGCGCCGCCGATTACGAATCGCGCGGCTGGCTGAATCTGGATGACGCCGAGGTCGTGGTGCTGGGCAAGGGCGGCAAACGCCGCTCGGTGCCGGTCGGCCAGCAGGCCCTGGCAGCGCTGCGCAAGTGGATCGAGGTGCGTCCGCAGCTCGCGCGGCCCGCGCCGCCGCCCGAAGACGCGGCCGCGCTTTTCCTGGGCGCGCGCGGACGCCGCATTTCGCCGCGCGTGGTGCAGTTGCAGCTTGCGCGCATCGCGCAGACGGCGGGTGTGCCCACGCATGTGCACCCCCACGTCTTGCGCCACAGTTTCGCCAGCCACGTCCTGCAATCCGCGCAAGACCTGCGCGCCGTGCAGGAGATGCTTGGCCACGCCAATATCTCGACCACGCAGATCTACACGCGGCTGGATTTTCAGCATCTGGCCAAGGCCTACGATCAGGCGCATCCGCGCGCCGGGCGCAAATCCTGAACCTTTGTGCCTGAACCTTTCTGGCGGCGCGGCTCTGCTGCCTGAACAAGCGCGGCCGCAGTTCGCAGATCGCGTCAGCCGCCCGCCGCCACCATGCCGCCCAGCAGCGTCACCCCCAGCAACAGCACCGCCATCGCCGCCAGCGCCTCGATGGCGTAGCGCAGCCACGCCGCGCCCGCGCCAGACAGGCGGCTGCCCAGGCGCGTGGCCGCGCCCCCGGCGGCGACGGCAAGGCAGGCCAGCACCGCCACCGTCAGCCCCGTGCCCAGGCCCATCGCCAGCGCCGACGCCACCCCGGCCAGAAAGAAGTTCTGCGACAGCGCGAACACCAGCACGATCAACGCCCCGCTGCAGGGCCGCAGGCCCACGGCAAAAATGGCCGACCACGCGCGGCGCCAGTTCAACGGACCGGCGACCTGTTCCGGCGCGGGCACGTGCACGTGTCCGCACCCGCAGTCGTGGCTGTGGTCATGGTCGTGGTGATGATGGTGGTAGTGCTCATGATGATGCACGTGCGTATGCACGTGCGCGTGATCCGGCGCATGCGCGTTGCCATCGTCATGCCCATGCGCATGCTGTTGCCCATGCCCGCGCGCACCAGCCCGCCGCAGCAGCGGCCTCACCGCCTTGATCCACACCAGCCACACGCCCAGCAGCGTCACCAGCACATACGACGCCAGCTCCAGCCAGCGCGTGGCCTCGTTCATCGTGGCCGCCGTGGCGTTGAACACCAGCGCCAGCACCGCCACCATCACGATTGCCACCAGCGCCTGGATCAGCGAAGACGCCAATGCCAGCAGCGCGCCGTTGCGCGCGGTCTGGCGGTTGGCCAGCACGTACGACGAGATAACCGCCTTGCCATGGCCCGGCCCCAGCGCATGAAAGACGCCGTAGGCAAACGACAGGCCGATCAGGGCCCACGCCGCGCCGCCGTCCGCCTGCCAGGCACGCACCGCGCCCGTCAGTTGCCGGTAGAAATGCGATTGCCAGACGGACACGCTGCCGAAAAAGCTGGACAGCCAACCGGGCCCGGCCACGCCGCTTCCGCTTTCCGGCACGCCAAAGGGATGCGCACCTTGCGCGGCCGCCACCGACAGCCCGCCGATCATCAACAGGACGACGGCCAGCACGCGCGCCCATCGGCCTACGGGCATCGCACCTCGATGCGGTGCGTGAGCCCCTTGGTGATGGCGAACAGTTCGTCCGGCAGGGCGTCCGGGTCGGCCGGGATTGCGGCCAGTTCCTGCATGGTTTTCCAATCCAGTTCCTTGGGCTTGCGGTAGTCGGCCTTGCAGGCCGCGCCTTGCGGGCCGCCGAGCGACACCGCGCCCTGCTCTTCAAATGCGTAGGCCACGAAATAGGTGGGGTCGTAGATATCCACTTGCGCGCCGCCCGCGCCTGGCGCAACGGGCTCGGCCAGCGGCAGCGTGAAGGACAGCGTCAGCCGCGTGGTCTTGGGGTTCCAGTCGACGCGGGCATCGCGCGGCGCGCCAAACGCCGCGCTCTTGCCGTCCACGGTGACGCGCGTGAAGTAGTGCGAGATCGGCTCGCCCAGCGCCTTCATCCAGTCCTGCGCCATGCCTTTGAGCGTGTCGGCAGGCAGCGACCCGTCCTTGGCTTTTTTCAGCCCCTGCGTCGCATAGGCGCCAAACATCTCGTCGAACCGCCACACCTGCCGCACGGCGGTGATGCGGTGCGCGGCATCGACGTCGATCTGCGCGCGCGCATCGATCCACATATGCGGGTGCGCGCTGGCGGCGCCCGCCGCCAGCAGCGCCGCCGCGGCGCTCAGGGTTGCAAGGCCGCGGCAAGCTGGCGTGCGTTCCATTCAAACATTTCCAGGTAGGTGGCGCCCGGCTGTCCAGGCTTGGACAGGGCATCGGAGTAGAGCGTACCACCCACCTTTGCGCCGGTCTCACGCGCGATCTGCTGGACCAGTTTCGGGCTGCTGATGTTCTCGACGAACACCGCCGGCACCTTGTCTCGCCGCACCTGTTCGATGATCGCCGCCACCTCGCGCGCGGACGGCTCGGCGTCCGTCGACACGCCCATCGCGGGGATGAACGTCACGCCATAGGCGTCGCCGAAATAGCCGAACGCATCGTGCGAGGTGACAACCTTGCGGCGCTCCGCGCCGATGGCAGCAAAGGTCTTGCGCAGGCTGGCATGCAGCGCCTGCAGCTTGGCGATGTACGCGTCGGCGCGCTGGCGGTAGGCCTGCGCATGCGCGGGATCCGCGGCAGCCAGACCGTCGGCCACGTTGCGCGCGTAGATCACGCCATTCGCCAGGCTTTGCCAGGCATGCGGATCGGCGTCGCCATGGCGATGGTGATGGCCGGGCTTGTGGTCGTGGTCGTGGTCGTGGTCGTGGTCATGATCATCGTGCCCGTGCGTGTGATCGTCCTTGTGGTCGTCCTTGTGATCGTGGTCATGCCCGTCGCCCTGTCCCGCGAACTTGCGCGGCGTAACGCCCGTGGACGCCGTCACCGTCTGCCCGGCGAACCCGGACGCCTTCGTCAGCTTGGGCAGCCAGGTCTCGAAGTCCAGGCCGTTCACCACCAGCACGCGCGCGTCGGCCAGCTTCTTCGCGTCGCTGGGCGTGGGTTCGTACCCATGCGCGTCGCCGTCAGGCCCGACCAGCGTCGTCAGGCTGATGTCGGCGCCGCCCACTTCCCGCACGATGTCGCCCAGGATGGAAAAGCTGGCCACGACCTTCAGCGGCTCGGCCGCCTGCGCGGCCCCCAGGACGGCCGACAGGCAGACGCCCGCCATGGCCAGCAGTGCACGGCGGCGCGCCGGCAGAATCGAACGCATGGTCAATCTCCTTATGTAGTCTCAGGCAGGGCGCACCCGGCGCGTTGCCCGCAGCAGCCCGCCTTGCGGTCCGCCCATGATGGAAAACAGATAGCAGGCGCCGGCCGCCAGGATGATCGCGGGCGAGGCCGGCGCGTCGAAGTGATAGGAGACCAGCAGCCCGGCCACGGAAGACGCCACGCCGATCGCCGCCGACAGCGGAATCTGGCGGGCCGCGCTGCGCACCCAGAACCGCGCCGCGGCGGCCGGCAGCATCATGATGCCCACCACCATCAGCGTGCCCAGCACCTGAAAACCCGCCACCAGGTTCACCACGACCAGCACCAGAAAGCCCATGTGCACCACGCCGCCCATCCCGCCGCTGGCGCGCAGGAATCCCGGGTCCAGGCATTCGGCGACCAGCAGCCGGTAGATGGCCGCCAGCACAAGCAGGGTCACGCTGGCCGTGGCGGTCACCAGCAGCAAGGCCGCATCGTCAAGGCCCAGCACCGTGCCGAACAGCACATGCAGCAGATCCATGTTGGAGCCGCGCAGCGACACCAGCAGCACGCCCAGCCCCAGCGATATCAGATAGAAGGCGGCAAAGCTCGCGTCTTCGCGCAGCGGCGTCAGCCGGGCCACCAGCCCGGCCAGCAATGCCACGGCCAGGCCGGTGGCGATGCCGCCCAGCATCATCGCGCCCAGCGACAGGCCGGCCATCAGAAAGCCGACGGCCACGCCCGGCAGGATGGCGTGCGACATCGCGTCGCCCATCAGGCTCATGCGCCGCAGCACCAGAAAGACACCCAAGGGCGCCGCGCCTAGCGACAGCGCGCAGGCCCCGGCCAGTGCGCGCCGCATGAAGCCGTAGTCCAGGAACGGCGACACCACCCACTCCACGAGCGTCATGCCCAGACTCCCGCATGGCGCTGGCGCGCCGCCTTCAGATGCGCCTCGCTCAACGTTGCCGCGGTGTCGCCCCAGGCCACCACCGAGCCGGACAACAGCAGGCTTTCCGGAAAATGATCACGCACCAGATCCAGGTCGTGCAGCACCGCGATCACCGTGCGGCCCTGTCCATGCAGGCCGCACAGCAGCGCCATCAGTTCCTCGGCGGTGTGGCTGTCCACCGCCGCGAAGGGTTCGTCCAGCAGCAGCACCGGCGCGTCCTGCACCAGCATCCGCGCAAACAGGGCGCGCTGCATCTGCCCGCCCGACAGCGTATCCACGCCGCGGCCAGCGGCATCGGCCAGGCCCACGGTTTCCAAGGCGTGCATGCAGCGGTCCAGCTCGTCGTTGCGGAACGCACGCCATGCGCCGACCCGGCGCCACGCCCCCATGGCCGCCAGGTCCAGCACCGTCGTCGGAAACGACCGGTCCAGTTCCGCCGCCTGAGGCAGCCACGCCAGCGCCGAACGTCCCGCGCCCTGAATACGCACGCTGCCCGACATCGGACGCAGCACGCCCATGATGCCCTTGATGAGCGTCGACTTGCCCGCGCCGTTGGGTCCGACCACGGCCGTCATGCCGCCGGGCGCGAAACTGCCCGACACCGCGCGCAACGCCGGACGCCCATGCCAGCCGAACGATGCGTCGGCCAGCTCGACCGTGACAGGCGCCGCCTTCATCGCGGCCACCAGTCGAGCGCCCAGCCGGTCAGCGCCCACAAAGCGGCCGCGGCAACCAGCGCACCCGCCATGCGGCGCCAGGCGGAAACGAGAAACGCGGATCGGGACTGCGCGCCCCGGCCGGGCGCGGCGCCGGGCCGCGCGGGCAGGAGCGTGAAATGGGACATGGCAGGCAACAACGGAAAGCGGCGAAGGATTTTTATTATGTTATATCATAACTAAACCATGATGGCGTCAGGGCCGGTTACCGCGCGCGGGGGTTTTCTGCTACCTTCCAGGCATCTCGCGCGCGCGTCGCGCGCGCTTCCCATTCAGATAAAGCCCGCCATGTCCGCTCCATCCCGTCCACCCCGCAACGACAGCGTTGGCGCTCAGCTCAGCGTCGCCGAAACGCTGTGCGCGCAGCGTGGACGCCGTCTTACCCCCATCCGCCGCAAGGTCCTCGAACTGCTGCTGCGCCATGGCCGCAGCCTGAAGGCCTACGAGCTGCTGGACGCCATGCGCGCCGTCCATCCGGGCGCAGCGCCCCCCACGGTGTACCGCGCCCTGGACTTCCTGATGGACGAAGGCCTGATTCACCGCCTGGACGCCGTCAACGCCTGGAGCGCCTGCCACGACGCCGGCGGCGCGCCGCACGACCTGCTCGTCGTCTGTACCGGTTGCGGCGCGGTCGCAGAAGTCTCCGACCCGGCCATGAGCCGCCAGCTGGCCGAACGCGTCGCCCAGACGGGCTACGCGCTGGCCACGCACGAAACCGAGATCCGCGCGCTGTGCCCGCAGTGCCAGAAGACGCAACCGGCCGACGCGGGTCACCACCACCATCACCACTGATTGGGGGATATCCCCCGGGGCGTTTCATCCTTTGGATGCGCCCGTCCGGCCGAGCCGTTCCGGGCCCGCCCGCCCCCCGCCGCCGGCGCTCCCTTGAAATCCGGCAAACCGCCCCAAAATAGAGGTATCGCCCGATACTTGACGGCGTTCGGCTGCCATCTGGCGGCCACGGCCCCCCGGGTTGGCCCGGGGTTTGCCCCCTGCCCCCGACTGTGCTGTAATCCTGCGTCCGGCCGCTATCGGTGGCTATCGCAGCCTGTGGCAGACATCAATCGGCAGGGACTGAAAACCCCGTCAGGCGCTGTGTTTCACGCCCTGACATCACGCTAGCAGCTTCGCCATGAACACCCCGCGCAGTTTGGACAAAATGGTTCCCGTCACCATCCTCACCGGCTTCCTCGGTGCGGGCAAGACCACCCTGCTCAAACGCATCCTGACCGAATTCCATGGCCGCCGTGTCGCCGTCATCGAAAACGAGTTCGGACCCGAAAGCATCGACAACGACCTGCTCGTGCAGGACAGCGACGAAGAAATCATCGAGCTGTCCAACGGTTGCGTCTGCTGCACGGTGCGCGGCGACCTGATGCGCACGCTGTCCGAGCTGCGCGCCAAGCGCGAAGCCGGCGAACTGACTTTTGAACGCGTCATCCTTGAAACCACCGGCATGGCCAACCCCGGCCCCGTATGCCAGACGTTCTTCATGGATGACGACATCGCCGAATACTACCGCCTGGACGCGGTGGTCACCGTGGTCGATGCCAAGCACGGCATGGCCACGCTCGACGAACAACCCGAAGCCCAGAAGCAGGTCGGTTTTGCCGACCGCATCCTGATCTCGAAGAAAGACCTGGTCAACGAAGTCGACTACGAAGCGCTGCGCCACCGCCTGGTTCACATGAACCCGCGTGCGCCGATCACCGCCGTCAATTTCGGCGACGTCGACCTCAAGTCCATCATCGACATCAGCGGCTTCAACCTGAATTCCATTCTGGACATCGACCCGGAGTTCCTGGCCGATGAGCATCCGGACGCCGCGCACAATCATGCCCACGGGCACGATCACGATCACGATCACGGCCATGGCCATGACCACGATCACGATCATGACCACGACGGCGACTGCGGCGCGCACTGCAATCATGCCCATCATCACCACCCCAAGCACGACGACGAAATCGGCGCGTTCGTGTTCCGTTCCAACAAGCCGTTCGATCCCGCGCGCCTTGAGGAATTCCTGGGCGGCGTCGTGCAGGTCTATGGCCCCGACCTGATGCGCTACAAGGGCATCCTGTACATGAAGGGCATCAACCGCCGCATGTTGTTCCAGGGTGTGCACATGATGATGGGCGCCGAACCCGGCAAGCCGTGGACCGCGGCCGAGAAACCGTCCACCAAGATGGTGTTCATCGGACGAAAGCTGCCCCAGGAGATTTTTACCCGGGGCTTGGAGCAGTGCCTGGCGGGGTAATCCCCATTCCTGCGTGACGCGATGCGACGAAGGCAGTACTGTGAGGTACGAATAGCGTAGGCAACAAATAACACGGACCGGGACGGACGCCCGCGCCAGGATCGATTCATAGTGGAGTGTTTACATGGCTACCAAGGCAGCAACCAAAAAATCAAGTAAGTCGACGAGCGATACGGCGATTGATCTGCCCAGCGAGAAGGAATTGCTGGCCATGCCCGAGTCGGACTACATGAACGACCGCCAACTGGCGTTCTTCAAGGAACGGCTCAAACAACTCGAGCAAGACATTCTGGCCAACGCCGGCGAGACCACCGAGCATCTGCGTGAAACGCAATTCGTGCCGGATCCCGCCGACCGCGCCACCATCGAGGAAGAGCACGCCCTGGAACTGCGCACCCGCGACCGCGAGCGCAAGCTGCTGAAGAAGGTGCAGCAGTCCATCGCCCGCATCGACAGCGGCGAATACGGCTGGTGTGAAGAAACGGGCGAGCCCATCGGCATCCCCCGCCTGCTCGCCCGCCCCACGGCCACCCTGTCGCTCGAAGCGCAGGAACGCCGTGAAATGCGTCAAAAGCTGTACGGCGACTGATCCGTCCCGCATTCGCTCCGCCCCCTGAAAGGCCATGCCGGTTAGCCGCATGGCCTTTTTTCTACTTGATATCCCCGCGACTGCCCCCAGCTAAATCTTTCAACGGAAGGAACGCATGGAACAATTTCACGCCACCACCATCGTGTGTGTGCGCCGCGGCAACCGCGTCGCGCTGGGCGGCGATGGCCAGGTCACTCTGGGCAACATCGTCATCAAGGGCACTGCCCGCAAGATTCGCCGCCTGTACCACGACAAGATTCTCGCTGGCTTTGCCGGCGCCACCGCCGATGCGTTCACGCTGCAGGAGCGCTTCGAAGCCAAGCTCGAAAAGCACCAGGGCAACCTGATGCGCGCCGCGGTCGAACTGACCCGCGACTGGCGTACCGACCGCGTCCTGCGCCGCCTGGAAGCCATGCTGATCGTGGCCGACGCCGAGCACACGCTGGTGCTCACCGGCAACGGCGACGTCCTGGAACCCGAGCACGGCCTGGCCGCCATCGGCTCCGGCGGCGCTTATGCCCAGTCGGCCGCGCTGGCGCTGCTGCGCAACACCGACCTGCCGCCCGAAAAGATCATCAAGCAATCGCTCGAGATCGCCGGCGACCTGTGCATCTACACCAACCAGAACCACGTCATCGAAACGCTGGGCGACTGACGCCTGCCGCGCCGCGCAACCTGCGCCGCGGCGCCCTCCCAGCCCGCCCTAGCTTCAAGGATTCGCCCTCATGTCCGCATCCAACATGACGCCCGGAGAAATCGTCTCCGAACTCGACAAGTACATCGTCGGCCAGAACCGCGCCAAGCGCGCGGTCGCGGTGGCGCTGCGCAACCGCTGGCGCCGCCAGCAGGTCGCCGAGCCCCTGCGCCACGAAATCCACCCCAAGAACATCCTGATGATCGGCCCGACCGGCGTCGGCAAGACCGAGATCGCGCGCCGCCTGGCCAAGCTGGCCAACGCGCCCTTCATCAAGATCGAAGCCACCAAGTTCACCGAGGTCGGCTATGTGGGCCGCGACGTGGACACCATCATCCGCGACCTGACGGAATACTCCATCAAGCAGACCCGCGAACTGGAAATGCGCCGCGTGCGCACCCAGGCCGAGGATGCCGCCGAAGACCGCATCCTGGATGCCCTGGTGCCGCCGCCCCGCGGCGCCTCGGGTGAACCGCAGCGCGGCGAGGACAACAGTGCCCGCCAGACCTTCCGCAAGCGCCTTCGCGAAGGCAAGATCGACGATCTGGAAATCGAGATCGAAGTCGCCCAGACCGTGCCCCAAATGGACGTCATGACGCCCCCCGGCATGGAAGAAATGGCCGAGCAGCTGCGCGGCATGTTCGCGGGCATGGCGCGCGACAAGAAAAAGCCCAAGAAGATGAAGGTGCGCGAAGCCTTCAAGCTCATCATCGACGAAGAAGCCGCCAAGCGCGTCAACGAAGAAGACCTGCGCAGCGTTGCCATCACCAACGTCGAGCAGAACGGCATCGTCTTCCTGGATGAAATCGACAAGATCGCCGCCCGCCAGGAATCCGGCGGCGCCGATGTCTCGCGCCAGGGCGTGCAGCGCGACCTGCTGCCGCTCGTTGAAGGCACCACCGTCAACACGCGTTACGGCATGGTCCGCACCGACCACATCCTGTTCATCGCGTCGGGCGCCTTCCACCTGGCGCGTCCGTCCGACCTGATCCCCGAGCTGCAGGGCCGCTTCCCGATCCGCGTCGAACTCGAATCCCTCACCGCCGAGGACTTCGTGCGCATCCTGTCCGACACGGATGCGTCGCTGACCAAGCAGTACACGGCGCTGATGGCCACCGAGGACGTCGCGCTCGAGTTCACCGATGAAGGCGTGCGCCGCCTGGCCGAGCTGGCCTTCGACGTCAACGAAACCACCGAGAACATCGGCGCCCGGCGCCTGTACACGGTGATGGAAAAGCTGCTCGACGAGCTTTCGTTCGACGCCACGTCCAGCCAGGACAAGCACGTCACGATCGACGCCGCCTACGTGAACTCGCAATTGGCCGAAGCCGCCAGCAGCCAGGACCTGGCTCGCTACGTGCTCTGAAGACCCGGGTCCCTGCGACCCGCCGCAGACGCAAAAAAACCCCGCCGCAAGCGATTGCGGCGGGGTTTTTGATTGGCGCGGCGTCAGTTCGCGATCGCCGTCACCACATACTTGCCATCCTTGCGCGTGGCGGTAAAGCGCACCTTGTCGCCCGCCTTGATGTTGGCCAGCAATGCCGGATCGGCCTGGTAGACCAGCGACATCGCCGGCAGGTCCAGCGCCTTGATGGCATCGTGCTTGATCGTGACCTTGCCCGCCGCGGCGTCCACGCGCCGCACTTCGCCCGTGGCGTCGGCCTGCTGCGCGAAGGCCACCGGCGATGCCAGCGACACGACAGCCATTGCGGTGGCAACGGCCATGGGCGTTGCGTACTTGCGGTTAAAACCCATATGTAACCTCCCTATGCGGTCCAAGCGGACGGGCGCCGAGGGCGCTCGTGCCGCTTTTTACAGTGCTAGGATACTGCGCGAATGCAACAGTTCCGCTGCCAGTGCGCAACAATCCTGACGGTTGTTTGCGAGGCAGCCCTGCTCGCGGGCTGCGCTTACCGTCGGAAGCAAGCCTCCAACTCTTCTCACCGAATCAAAACACCATGGCCAACCGCTTATCCGTCATTGCCACCCGCACCGGCGACGATGGCACCACTGGGCTGGGGGACGGATCACGCCTTCCCAAAGACGCCCCGCGCATCGCCGCCCTGGGCGACGTGGACGAGCTGAACAGCGTCATCGGCCTGCTGCTGACCGAAGCCTTGCCCGAAGACGTGTCGGCCGACCTGCTCGCCATCCAGCACGACCTGTTCGACATGGGCGCAGAGCTCTGCATCCCCGGCCATGTCGCGGTCACGCAAGCGCAGGTCGCCCACCTGGATGCGCGCCTGGCGCACTACAACGCGGCGTTGCCGCCGCTGCGCGAATTCATCCTGCCCGGCGGCTCGCGGCCGGCGGCGGTGGCGCACATGGCGCGCACCGTGGCCCGGCGGGCCGAGCGCGCGGTGGTGGCGCTGGCTGGCATCGATAGCGTCAACGCGCCGGTCCGGCAATATCTGAATCGGCTGTCGGACCTGATGTTCGTGCTGGCGCGCTACATCAACCGGCAACTGGGTCAAGAGGACACGTTCTGGGCAGGCGCGCAAGCGCGCCGCTAGCCTGTCCGCGACTTCCGGAGCCAGCGCCCATGCCAAACATCCTGTTGCTCGGCAAAGACGGCCAGGTCGGCCGTGCGCTGCGGGCAGTCTTGCCGGCAGTGGGCGATGTCACGGCGCTGGGCCGCGACGCGCTCGATCTGCGTGACCACGCGGCCATCGCCGCGACGCTGGACGCGCATCGCCCCGGCATCATCGTCAATGCGGCCGCATGGACGGCAGTCGACCAGGCCGAGCGCGAACCCGACGCGGCCGCAGCGGTGAACGCGCTGGCGGTCGCGGCGCTGGCGCAGCATGCCGCGGTCAGCGGTGCGCTGCTTGTTCACTACTCCACCGATTACGTCTTTGACGGCGCCCTCGCACGCCCCTATACCGAAGCCGACGCGCCCCACCCCATCAACGTGTACGGCGCCACGAAACTGGCCGGCGAGCGCGCCATTGCCGCAAGCGGGTGCGAGGCTTTCGTGCTGCGCTGCAGCTGGATCCACTCGCTGCACGGGCGCAACTTCTTCCGGACGATTCTGAATCTGGCCCGGACGCGTGAATCGCTGAATGTCGTGGCGGACCAGCAGGGAACGCCGACGCCGGCGTCGCTGATCGCGCAGACCACCGCGATGTGCCTGGCGCGCCATCGGCAGCGGGCGTTGCCTGCGGGCTTGTATCACGTCGCTGCGGCCGGCTCGACAACTTGGCACGGCTACGCGCAATACCTGGTGGCAGGCGCCCTCGAGCGGGGCATCAACCTGAAGCTTGGACCGGCGCAGATTGCGGCCGTATCGTCGGCGGATTACGCGGCCTCAGCCCCGCGTCCGCGCAATTCGTGCCTGGACACGCGGGCGCTGACCGTAGCGGCCGGCTTCGCGCCGGCGGCCTGGACCACGTATGTGGACCAGAGCCTGGATGAGCTGATTTCCTCCGGCAGCGCGGAGGACTTTTTTTCGCAGGCGTAGCGGGCAAGGCGCAACGCTACGCAACACGCCACGCCACGCCCAGACCGCTCAGGCGATCAATTCACGCCGGCCGCATGCGCCTGTTCGTCCGCATGGTACGAAGACCGCACCATCGCGCCGACCGCCGCGTGCGAGAACCCCATCGCGTACGCTTCGCGCTCGAACATCGCGAACGTATCCGGGTGCACGTAGCGCAGCACCGGCAGGTGGTGTTCCGAAGGCTGCAGGTACTGGCCGATCGTGAGCATGTCGACGTTGTGATCGCGCATGTCGCGCATCACCTGCAGGATTT
The DNA here is from genome assembly GCF_001427425.1 of Achromobacter sp. Root565. Lineage (NCBI taxonomy): Bacteria > Pseudomonadati > Pseudomonadota > Betaproteobacteria > Burkholderiales > Alcaligenaceae > Achromobacter > Achromobacter sp. Root565. Next base: position 126,288 of record NZ_LMGO01000008.1, on the reverse strand, counting down.
CCTCGTCGGTCTCGCCCAGGCCCAGCATCAGGCCGGACTTGGTGGGCACTTCCGGATGCAGCTTCTTGAACTCGGCCAGCAGCTTCAGCGAGTGCAGGTAGTCCGAGCCCGGGCGCGCCTGCTTGTACAGGCGAGGCACGGTTTCCAGGTTGTGGTTCATGACGTCCGGAGGACCGGCGTTCAGGATGGTCAGCGCGCGGTCCAGGCGGCCGCGGAAGTCGGGCACCAGCACCTCGATGCGGGTGGTGGGCGACAGTTCGCGGATATGGGTGATGCAGTCGACGAAGTGGCCGGCGCCGCCGTCGCGCAGGTCGTCGCGGTCAACCGAGGTGATCACCACGTACGACAGCTTCATGGCGGCGATGGTGCGCGCCAGGTTTTCGGGCTCTTTCGTGTCCAGCGGGTCGGGCCGGCCGTGGCCCACGTCACAGAACGGACAGCGGCGTGTGCACTTGTCGCCCATGATCATGAAGGTCGCGGTGCCCTTGCCGAAGCACTCGCCGATGTTCGGGCACGAGGCCTCTTCACAGACCGTGTGCAGGTTGTGCTCGCGCAGGATGCGTTTGATGTCGTAGAAGCGCGAACCGGGCGCGGCGGCCTTCACGCGGATCCATTCGGGCTTCTTCAGGCGCTCGGCCGGAATGATCTTGATGGGAATGCGCGCCGTCTTGGCCTGCGATTTCTGCTTTTGCGTCGGATCGTAGACCGCCTCCGCGGGCGCGGTGGCGGATTCGTTCGAGGGCACAGGAGACTCGGCGAGCGTGGACATGGGACACCTTCGTGACCGGCGCGGGAAGGCGCCGGGTCTGGGAGAAAAATGGCATTTTACCCTTCGCGGCGCGATCCGCCGCCACCGCGTCCGGCGCCCCCCCGGAGAGCGGCGGCCCTGGGTTATCGTCTGGCCTGACGTAATTCCCGCCATTTGCCATGCCTTCGCTGACCCCGCCCGCCCCCATCGCCCTGATCGCCGCCCGTCTCGATGCCGGCCCCGCCGCCCGCGCCCTGCAGGCGTGCACCGAGCGGCTTGGCCCCGCCGGCTATTACCTCGCGGCGGCGCCCTGGCAGGCCGCCGCCACGCTGCCGCTACTGGAAGCCTTGCGCCCGGCGGCGGCCCTGGCCATCGGTCCGCTGGAAGACGCCGCGCTGCGCGCCGCGCTGGCCGCGCTGGAAATCCCGGTGGTCGAAACCTGGAGCGAGTCGCCGCAGACGCTGGACAGCGCGGTCGCCATCGACAATGCCGAGGCCGGCCGCATGGCGGCGCGGCACCTGGCCGAAAAGCGCCATCCGCGAGTCGCCTGCATCAGCGCCGACACGCCCTGGGAGCGCGGCCGCCGCGAGGGCTTCATCGGCAGCGCGGCGGCGCTGGGACTGGAACTGGTCGCCGACATCGTGCAGCCCGAGGTCCAGCACCTGAACGACGGCCGCATGGCCTTTCTGCGCTTGCTGGCCACCAATACGATCTTCGATGCGGTGTTCTGCACGAACGATCTGCTGGCCGCCGCCGCCGTGTCGGAAGCGCACAATCGCGACCTGCAGGTACCGCAGGATCTGGCGGTGCTGGGATTTTCGGACGACGGCAGCGCCGTGCAGTGGGTGCAGGGTCTGACCACGGTGGGCGTGGATGCCGCCGAACTGGGGCGGCGCGCCGGTCAGCTGCTGCTGGATCGGCTGGAGGGCGAGCGGGGCGCCGGCCAGCGCGACATGATGGACGTGGTGCTGGAGCCTCGCCTCAGCACCTGATCCGCATCAGTCCGCGGTTTCGTACAGCGCCGGAAAGCCGCAGCCCTCCAGCATGCCGTTGGCTTCTTTCAGAAACGCCGGCGTGGCGGTTTCGGGCACGCGCACCAGCCATTGCACGGCGTCTTCCTTTTTGCCTTGCAGCAGCAGCATCCGGCCCAGGTGGAACATGCCGCGGAAGTCGCCGCCTTCGGCGCAGCGCCGGTAGCAATCGAACGCGCGTTTCAGGTCTTGCGGGATGACGTCGCCGGCCTCGTGGTAGCGGCCCACCACGCCAATCGACTTCACGTGGCCGGCCTGCGCGGCCTGCTGGTACATCGCCAGCGCCGCAGCCTGATTCTGCGTCACGCCGCCCCGGCCCGTGCGCAGCAGGTGGGCGTAGTTGTACAGGCCCCAATCCAGACCCGTGTCGGCGGCCCGGCGGAACCAGTACGCCGCGACCGTATCGTCGGCCGGCACGCCCCAGCCGTTTTCATAGCAGCGTCCCACCATGTTGATGGCCATGGGGTGATCGGCGTGCGCCGCGCGCTTGAACCACGCCAGCCCCTCGGCGGGCTGGCGCTCGACCCCCACGCCGTCCAGCAGCATCTGTCCGTAGATGGTCTGCGCCTCGGTCAGCCCCAATTCGGCGGCGGCGCGGATCCACGCGGCGTATTCCTCGGGCGGTCCGGACTCGCGCAGGCGGGCAAGCTGCTCGGGCGTGGTGGCGGCGACGTCGGCCGCGGTGTAGGTCTTCAATTCGCGATCCTTCGGCGATGCCATGCGTGCGCAAGATTCTGCGCCAGCGCATCGCCCGTTTCGGTGGGCGTGCAGCGCACGCCACAGGCCGCCATGTCGACGGTGCGCAAGCCTTCGTAGCCACAGGGATTGATGCCCAGGAACGGCGCCAGATCCATCTCGACGTTCAGCGACACGCCGTGATACGCGCGGCCGTTGCGGATCTTGATGCCCAGCGCGGCGATCTTGGCCAGCTCGCCGCCTTCGGGATGCGGCACGTAGACGCCCGGCGCGCCAGGCTTGCGACAGGCCCCGCCCACGCCCAATTGGACAAGCGTGTCGATGACGGCGGATTCCAGCAGCGCCACGTATTCCTTCACGTACATGTCGGCGCGGCGCAGGTCGAACAGCGCGTACGCCATGATCTGGCCAGGGCCGTGATAAGTCACTTGGCCGCCGCGGTCGCAATGGACGATGGGAATGTTGCCGGGGTTGAGCACGTGTTCCGGCAGGCCCGCCTGGCCCAGCGTGTAGACCGGCAGGTGTTCGCACAACCAGATTTCATCGGGCGTGCCGGCGTCGCGCTGGCTGGTGTACGCCTGCATGTCCTGCCAGACCGGCAGGTAGTCCGCCGGCCGCGCGAGCCACTTGATCACAGCGGTCTTGCCTTACAGGACGATGGACACCATGGGGTGGCCATGCAGCGCCTGGTACAGCGCGTCCAGTTGCTCGCGCGAGGTCGCGCGCACCGTAAAGGTCAGGCCGAGGTAGTTGCCGCCCTTGCTGGGGCGCATTTCCACCGTCGCGGCGTCGAACCCGGGATCGAACTGCAGCACGACCTCGGTCAGCGTCTGCGCAAACTCGGGATGCTGCTTGCCCATGACCTTGATGGGAAAGTCGCTGGGATATTCGATCAAAGAATCTTCGGGCGGAATGTGCATGATGTGCCTAAAAAGAGTTGCCCCTGAATGTTCTTATATGGGGGCAAGCGGCGCGCCGGCAAGTGCCGGCGGGCGCCGGGGCGGGCGGCCGCCGCGCGTCGAACGCGAGAGGGCCGCCCCGCGCCAGGACTACAGCGCGGCGATGCGGGCATCATAACCCGCACGCAATTGCTCAAAAACAGGGCCGGGCTTGCCCGAACCCACGGGCTTGCCGTCCAGCGACACGATGGCCAGCACTTCCTTGGTGGCGGACGACAGCATCAGCTCGTCGGCCTGCTCCACCTCTGCTTGCGAGATGCGGCGCGACTCGAACGGGATGCCGGCCTCGGCGGCCAGCTCGCCCATCAGGCCGTAGCGGATGCCTTCGAGGATCAGGTTGTTCTTGGGCGGGGCCAGCAGCTTGCCGCCGGAGACTACCCAGATGTTGGTGGACGCGCCTTCGGTCAGGTAGCCGTCGCGGAACTGCAGGACCTCGTCGACATGGGCGTCCACCGCCTGCTGCTTGGCCAGCACGTTGCCCAGCAAGGACACGGACTTGATCTCGCAGTGCAGCCAGCGCTCGTCGGGAATGCTGATGGCGGACAGGCCCTGCTCGCGTTGCGCGGCCGGCGGCGGCGACCAGGGCGCGATCATGCCGAACACCGTCGGCGTGACGGCCGGCATGGGGAACGGATGGTCGCGCTTGGCGACGCCGCGCGTCACCTGCAGGTAGACGATGCAGGTGTCCAGGTTGGAGCGGTCCAGCAGCTGCTGGATCAGGTCGATCCACCCGCTGCGGTCGAACGGCGGCGCGATGCGCAAGGCAGCCAGGCTGCGATCAAGGCGGTCGAGGTGTTCGGCCATGCGAAACGCATTGCCTTGGTACACGGGGACGACTTCGTAGATGCCGTCGCCGAAAATGAAGCCGCGGTCCAGGACGGAGACCTTGGCCTCGTCCACGCGCAGGAATTCACCGTTGAGATACACCTGGCTTTCGCCCGGCACGCCCGGAATCATGAGGCACTCCTGAATTTGAAATGGAACAGGGACGAGCCATGCGGCCCGCCCCCGAAGAATGCAAAACGGGCGTTTCGCGCACGAAACGCCCGCTGCTAGCTTACACCCGCGGCCTGGGCCGCGGGGCGCCGATTTACTGGAACCAGCGCTTGACGGTGTCGACCATGCGGCCAAAGAAGCCGGCGCGTTCGACGGCGTCCTGCACCACCAGCGGTTCGGTGCGCAGCACCTTGCCGTCCAGCGTGAACTGCAGCGTGCCCACCTGTTGGCCCTTGGCCAGCGGCGCGATGAGCGGATCGGTGCGCTGGGCGACCGGCTTGAGTTCGCCTGCCTTGCCGCGCGGCACGGCGATCGACACCGGGTTGGGCGGACCCAGCTTGACGTTTTCGGCGGTGCCTTCCCAGACGCGGGCGTCGATGCCGGGCTGGCTCTTGTCGAACAGCTTGACCGTGTCGAAGTTCTGGAAGCTCCAGTTCAGGAGCTTCAGGCTTTCTTCGGCGCGCGTCGCTTCGCTGTCGGTGCCCACCACGACCACCAGAATGCGGCGGTCGCCGCGCACGGCCGTCGACACCAGGCAGTAGCCGGCCGAATCCGTGTGGCCGGTCTTCATGCCGTCCACCGACGGGTCGGCCCACAACAGGCGGTTGCGGTTGGGCTGCGTGATCTTGTTGTAGGTGTAGCTCTTCTGCTTGTAGTAGTGGAAGAAGTCCGGGTGATCGGTGATCAGGTGCGCCGAGAGCGTGGCCAGATCGCGCGTGGACGTCATGTGCTGCGGATCGGGCAGGCCCGTCGCGTTCATGAAGTGCGTGTTCTTCATGCCCAGGCGATCGGCTTCCTGGTTCATCAGCGCGGCGAAGGCGGATTCGCTGCCGCCCACGGCTTCAGCCAGCGCCACCGAGGCGTCGTTGCCCGATTGCACGATCATGCCCTGATTCAGTTCGTCCACCGTGACCGGCTTGCGCGGCTCGATGAACATGCGCGAGCCGCCCGTGCGCCAGGCGTGCTCGGACACCGGCACGGTCTGCTCCAGCGTCAGGCGCTTTTCTTCCAGCGCGTTGAACACGACGTAGGCCGTCATGATCTTCGTGAGCGAGGCCGGCTCGACCTTCATGTCGGGATTGGAGGCGGCCAGCGTCTGGCCGCTGTTCACGTCAACGACGATCCAGGCCTTGGCCGCGATGGTGGGCGCCGGGACGGCCGAGACGTCTCCGACCGGCACCGCGCCCGTGGGCGACGGAGCCTGAGCCGCAGCGGCCGGCGCGGCGGCGGGTGCGGCTGGCGCCTGCTGCGCCCAAGCTGGCATGGAGGCCGCCAGCATCGCTGACAACACCGCGCCTGAAACGAGGCGGCGGGTAAAGACAACGGGGGATTGAGCGGAGTGAGGCAATTTCTTCATCGGCAACGTGGGTCCAGGAATGACGCCCGCCGGCGCGGGGCAAGTGGCTGACAATTATAGGCAGTCGATCAGACCCATCCCGGCCGCGCGGGGTTCCCCGCGCGCCTAAAACATGCAACCTGATGCAACCTGCAGACTGCTGCGAGGCCGGTTTCAGTCCAGCGCAACCTTCAAACGGGCCTGCACCAGCTGGCGCAGCACCAGCAGCTTGCCGTGGAAGAAATGCGAGGCGCCCGGCACCACCACCACCGGAATCGAGCGCGGCCGCGCCCAGTCCATGGCTTCGGACAGCGGCACCACTTCGTCTTCTTCGCCATGCACCATCAGCGTGTCGTCGGGCACCTGCACCTCATGAGACTGGAAGCGGTTGACGGCCGGTCCCATCAGCATCAGCGCCGACGGCAGCACGGCCTCGTTCGCCTCCGCCAGCGCGGCGTAGGTCTGCGCGGCAACCGCGGTGCCGAACGAAAAGCCCGCCAGCACCCACGGCGCCTGCGCCAGTTCGGGATGCAGTTCGCGCATTTGCGCAACCACGGCCAGCATGTCCTGCGTTTCGCCGACGGATTTGTCGAAGGCGCCTTCGGACTGGCCGACGCCGCGGAAGTTGGGGCGCACCGCCACCAGGCCGTGCTGCACGCAGGCTCGCGACAGGGTCGTGACCACCTTGTTTTCGCGCGCGCCGCCCTGCAGCGGGTGCGGATGCAGCACCAGCGCCCAGCCGCGCGGCGTGTCGGCGGGCCAGTCGATGGCGCAATCGATTCGGCCGGCGGGACCGGCGAAAGCGTGGGTTTCAGTGCGTGCGGACATGGCGGGACTCAGCGTGCGGAAAAAAGAAACGATGTTAACCGCCCGGCCCGCCTGGCGAAATGCCGGATGACCGCAACCGGCGCGCGATGACGCGAGCCGCCGCTCACTTTCCGCGCGCGGCGGCGGCGGACGGCCGCAGGGTGACGGCAAGCCATTGCGCAAGCTGGTCGCTGGCGTCGTCGGTGGCCTGGCGCAGCGCCGCGACGCCGCCTTCGGCATCCTGCGTGGGCGCGGGCGCGGCCACCAGAATGCGCTTCTGGTCCACGACGTTGCGCCCGTCCAGCAGCACCGCCTGCAGCAGGACGCGTCCCTGGCTCGACTGGCCGTCCTCGGAAAAGACCTGCTCGAACTGCGCCAGCGACACCTGCAGTTGCGGCGTCTGCAACGTGACGCGATCGCCCAGCACGGCCCCCTGTCGCGACAGGCGATCGGTGATGCGCTGCCGGACCAGGTCGGCGGGCGATGCGGCCCAGCGGTAGGTGGCATAGGACCGCGGCGCGGCGCTGTCGCCCACGCGCCAGATCATGCCCGTGTCGGTCAGTCCCGGCGCCGACTGGAATGTCAGCGCGATCGGATCGCGTGCGGGCAAGGCGGGCACGGGCCGGGCGTCCAGCCCCAGGTCGAACAGCGTGGGCGGCGCGTCCACGCGGCCGATGCCGCAACCGGCCAGGGTCAGGGTCAGGATCAGAATGGCGCTGCGCATCTTCATGAGGTCTATCTCCGGAATCCGGCAAAGCCGGGTTCGCCGGGTCCCGGCGCGATGGGCGGGGGACCGAACAGGAACGATTGCGGCGTGCTGTCCACACGGCGCAGGGTGATGGCGGCGCCGCGCGCGGCCGTGCTGACGTCGTTCGCCATGGTGGTGAAGGCCGGCAGGGTCTCGCCGTCCAGCCGCGCGGCGGCCAGGGCGATGTCGTTCAGGCTGCGCGTCGCGACCGCCAGCGGGCCATCGGGCGCATTCAAGCGCGCCAGCGACTGGCGGGCCTGCTGGGCCAGGTCGCCGATCTCGCGCGCGGCGCGGTCGGCCTGGCGCGACGTGCTGTTCAGCGAGTCCATCAACGGACCCAGCTTGGCCAGGGTGGGCGCGAGGTCGCGGCTGGCTTCCTTCAGCGATTGCGAAATGTCGGTGGCGTTCTGCAGGCTGGCGGTGAGCGCCTGCACGTTCTGTTCGCTCAGCACGCGCTTTAATTGCTCGGTCGCCACTTCGACATTCGAGATCAGCTTGTCGCCGCGCTTCTCGATGCGGTCCAGAAAGCCCGGGCGCAGCGGGATGGCCGCCGGATGCTCGGCGGTGGAGGTCAGGCGCTTGAGCGACGAGCCGTCGTCGCGCAGGTCCACGTTGGCCATGCCGGTCACGCCCTGCACACCCAGCTCAGCCCACGTCGATTCGGTGATCGGCGTGTTGGGCGCCACGCCGATGCGGATGCGCACCTGTCCGGGTTTGTTGGGATTGAGCGCAAGCGATTGCACGCGGCCCACGGGCACGCCCTGGTAGCGCACGGCCGACTGCGGATTCAGGCCCGTGACGGCCGTGGCCGAGATGATTTCGTATGGCTGCAATTGCGTCCGGTCGCGGCCGATCCAGATGGCCGTCAGCGTCGCGGCAGCCAGCAGGACCAGCGTGAAGATACCGGCCATGAGCGCATGACTACGGTTTTCCATGGTGCATTCCCTTCGGTGCCAGGTCTCCCAGCGCGCGCAGACCGCGCTCGCCCAGGAAGAATGTATGAATGAACGGGTGATCGAACTTCAGGACTTCAGGCACCGTGTCGCAAATGATCACCCGCTTCTCCGCCAGCACGGCCACGCGCGTGGCCAGCGCCAGCAGCGTGTCCAGGTCGTGCGTCACCATGACGACGGTAAAGCCAAGCTGCCGGTGCAGGCTGCGCACCAGGTCCACGAACTCGTCGGACCGCAGCGGATCGAGCCCGGCCGTCGGCTCGTCGAGGAACAGCAATTCCGGGTCCAGCGACAGCGCGCGCGCCAGCGCCACGCGCTTGACCATGCCGCCGGACAGGTCTGAGGGCCGCTTGTCCGCATCGCGCGACGACAGGCCCACCATGGCCAGGCGGCACATGACGACGTCGCGCACCAGGTCTTCCGGCACCGTGCGCAGTTCGCGCAGGGGCAGCGCCACGTTGTCGAACACCGACAGCGCCGAGAACAGCGCCCCGGCCTGGAACAGCATGCCCCAGCGGTATGACAGGCGCCGGCGCTCGCCCGGCGTCAGTTCCGACAGCGTGTGCCCCAGCACCTTCACCGTGCCCGCTGCGGGCACGTCCAGCCCGATGATCTGCCGCAGCAGCACCGTCTTGCCCGTGCCCGAGCCGCCGACCAGCACCAGGATCTCGCCCGGAAACACCGTCAGATCCAGGTTCTCGTGCACGACGTGGTCGCCGAATGCGGTTCGCAGGCCGCGCACGGTAATGACCGGCTCGACGGTCACGCCCTCTTCGGTGAACAGCCGATTCTGGGTGGCGTTGTTCATCAGATGCCCACCGAGCTGAAGATGACCGCGTACACCGCATCCAGCAGAATCACGCCCGTGATCGACGTGACCACGGACGTAGTGGTGCCGCGGCCCAGGCTTTCGGTGTTGGGCTGAATGCGCAGGCCAAAATGGCAGGCGATGAGCGCAATCAGGATGCCGAAGGTCACGCCCTTCAACATGCCGATCCAGTAATTGGTCAGTGTGATCGCATCAGGCAGCGATTGCAGGAACCATTGCGCGGACACGCCCAGCTGCGCCTGCGCCGCCAGCATGCCGCCCAGCAGCGCCATCGCGCTGGTCCACAGCACCAGCAGCGGCATCGTGATCGCCAGCGCCACCACGCGCGGCAGGATCAGGCGCTGGCCGTGGGAAATGCCCATGACCAGCATGGCGTCCAGTTCCTGCGTGACCCGCATGACGCCGATCTGCGCCGTGATCGCAGACCCCGACCGGCCGGCCACCAGAATGGCCGCCAGCACCGGCCCCAGCTCGCGCACGATGGACACGCCCAGAAGGCGCACGATGAAGCGGTCGGCGCCGAACATCTGCAACTGCTGCGCCGACAGATAGGACAGCACCACGCCGATCAGAAAGCCCACCAGCGCCGTGATGCCCAGCGCCTGTGCGCCGGTCCGGTACACCTGCGCGGAGATCTCGCGCCACGGGCCCAGCCAGGGCCGGCGCAGCATGGCGCCCACATCCAGCACGAGCTGGCCCAGCATGATGAGCAGGGCCTTGCCGTTTTCGGCGGCCCGCAGGACCGCGCCGCCCGTGGCGCGCACCCACGTCCAGGTTTCGGGCTTGGCGGCGGGCGCGGGGGGCTCGCCCTTGTTCATCGCCAGCGCGTTGAAGACGTCCTGCTGACCCGCGCCCCAGCGCACGCGCTCGGGCAGTTTTTCGCCCCAGGCCTGCCAGATGATCAGCGCGCCGATGGTATCCAGCCGGTGGATCGCGTGCATGTCCCAGCGCGCCCCCTCCTTGGCCGCCCGCGCGAGCGCCTCACGTCTGCGTTCGACCTCGCCCGACTCGGCCAGCGCCAGGACGCTCCAGTCGCCGCCGACGTGGCAAACCCCGCCTTCGTGGCGGAAAGGCGCGGCGGCGGTCGCAAGCGATGCGGAATGCGGCATGTCGTCGGGGTACGGATGCAAAAATGTATCGCCAATCATAAACGCTGGCGCCCCGCAGCCGCGAGCGCAGCCCGCGTGCCCTACAATCGCGGCCATGCCCGCCCCCGTTTGCCCCATCGACCTGCCCGCCCCGGAAATGCTTGCCCGGACGCTGGCGGAACGCCTGCCCGCCTTCCAGGACGTCACCTGGACAGGCACCACCGGATCGACCAATGCCGACCTGCTCGCGCGTGCGCGTTCGGGCGCCGGCGCGGGCAAGCCCTGGCTGCTGGGCACACATCGGCAGGACGCCGGCCGCGGCCGCGCGGGCCGTCCGTGGCAGAACCGCCAGGGTTCCACGCTGATGTTCTCGTGCGCCTTCGACGTGCATCTGCCCGCCATGCAGCTGGCGGCGCTATCTCCGCTTGCCGGCGTGGCCGCCTGCGAAGCGCTGCGCACCGTTGCCGGGCCGGCGTCGCGGGGGCTCTGCATGAAATGGCCCAACGATATTCAATGGCACGACGCCAAGCTGGCCGGCATCCTCGTCGAGACCACCCGCAATCCGGGCGGCCGCGACACCGGCTACACCGTGGTGATCGGCATGGGCGTCAATCTTGCCGATGCGGCCGCACTGTCGCTCGCCCTGGACCGCGAGATCGCGGACTGGTCGCAGGTGCAGGCCGGCGCCGCGCACGCAGCGGTGGCCGCGGACCTGATCTGCGCCAGCGCCGCGGCGTGGCACGAGGCAGTGCGCACGCTCGAGCGTGACGGCTTCGGCGCCTTCCGGCAGCGTTTCGACCAGGTGGACGCGCTGGCGGGCCGCAAGGTGAACGTGCTGGACAAGGGCGCTATTCTTCTAAGCGGCACCGCCTGTGGCGTGGACGAGCAAGGCCGCCTGCTGGTGCAAACGCCCGAGGGCGCCACACCGATCTCGGTCGGTGAAATTTCGATTCGACGCCAAGCATGATTATTCTCATCGACTCCGGCAACAGCCGCCTCAAAGTGGGTTGGCTGGACGCCAGCAATCCGGACATGCCGCGCGAGCCCGCGGCCGTCGCTTTCGACGGCCTGGACCTGAACGCGCTGGATGACTGGCTTGCCGCCCTGCCCCGGCCGCCACGACGCGCGCTGGGCGTGAATGTCGCTGGCGCGACGCGTGGCGACGCCATCGCGGCCATCCTGCAAAAGCACGGCTGCGCCGTCACCTGGTCGCCGTCACAAGCGACGACGCTGGGCCTGGTCAACAGCTATCGCACCCCCACGCAGCTCGGCGCCGACCGCTGGGCCTCACTGCTCGGCGTGCTGTCGCGCCTGCCGGGCACGCACCCGCCCTTCGTGCTGGCCAGCTTCGGCACCGCCACCACCATCGACACCGTCGGACCGGACAATGTCTTTGCGGGCGGCCTGATCCTGCCGGGCCCGGCCATGATGCGCACCTCGCTTGCCCACGGCACCGCCAACCTGCCCATCGCCAACGGCCAGGTCGTGCCCTACCCCACGGACACGCACGAGGCCATCGCCTCGGGCATCGCCGCCGCGCAGGCCGGCGCCGTCGTGCGCCAATGGCTGGCGGGCCGCCAGCGCTATGGACAGACGCCGCAGATCTACGCGGCCGGCGGCGGCTGGCCCGAGGTGCACCAGGAAATCGAACGCTTGCTGGCCGACGCGGGCGGCGCGTTCGGCGCGACGCCGGTTCCCGTCTACCTGGACCATCCCGTCCTGGACGGACTGGCCGCCGTGGCGCGCGCCACCATGAACACCAATCCCTGACGAAGGCCCGGCATGCGCGTGCTCTTCATCCTGATCCTGCTGGCGAACCTGGGCGTCTATGCGCTGGGACAAGGCTGGCTCGGCGCCCGGCCCGAAGACCAAGGCCGCGATGCGCGGCGATTCAGCCAGGAATTGAATGCGGGCGCGGTCACGCTGGCGCCGCGCAAATCGCCTTGATGGCGGAAGGCTGATGGGTTGCTGGTTGGCTGGGGCCAATTCGCCCTTTCGCGGCCACAGCCCGGTTTCCCCGCTCAAGGCCGAAGGCCGGTTCGTCTTCTAACGGCCGGTGGCCGGTCCATCCAGCCACGGCCCCAACGCGGCCATCGTGCGCCCCGTCGCACCCGCATGCTGGTCGAACCACATGCGAGCGGCCTGGCCCGCCGCTTGCCGGCGGGCCATGTCGGAGAGCAGCCCGATCGCCGCGTCCACCGCCTGCGCCGGATCGGCCGCACGCAACGCGGCCCCCGCCTCAACAGCGTCTTCCGCCGCCTGCTTGAAATTGAACGTGTGCGGCCCGACGATGACCGGCACGCCCGCCGCGCAGGCTTCGATGAGGTTCTGGCCACCCAGCGGCGCAAAGCTGCCGGCCACGATCGCGACGTCCGAGGCCGCGTAATAGAAGGCCATCTCGCCCAGCGTATCCCCGACCAGCACGGCGGCATCCGGCGGCGGCAGCGTGCCTTCGGAACGGCGCGCAAAACCCACTTTCGCATCCGACAGCAGCCGCGCGGCTTCGTCAAAGCGCTGGGGATGGCGCGGAATCAGCAGAAAAAGCGGCGCGCCCGGCGCAGCCGCGTGCCGCTTGATCGCGTCGATGAACGGCGCATCCTCGCCCTCGCGCGTGCTGGCGACCGCGACGACCTGCCGGCCGAGCTGCGCGCGCCACGCGCGTCCCGCCTCCACCTGCGCGGGCGGCAGCACGAGGTCGAACTTGAGATTGCCGGTCACGACGGCCGCCGGCGCACCCGCCTCGGCCAGCCGTCCGGCATCCTCCGCCGTCTGCGCCAGCACCTTGTCCAACCCAGCCAGCGCCTCGCGCATCACGCCGCCCATCCGGCGCGCCTGCCGCAGCGACGACGCGGAATAGCGTGCGCTGACCAGCGCCATCGGCACCCGCGCCTGCCGCGCGGCGGCCAGCAGATTGGGCCAGATCTCGCGTTCCATCAGGAGGCCGCAGCGCGGCCGATGCGCCGCCAGGAAGCGGCGCGTCGCGCCGGGAAAATCGTAGGGCAGCCAGACCTGCCGCAGTTGTCCCTGCGCGATCGCGTCCTTGAACAGGCGCTCGCCTTCCGCGCGGCCGGTTGCCGTCGTGTGCGTGAGCAACACCGGCAGGCCGCGCGCCAGCAGCGCATTCAGTAATGGCAATGCGGCCCGGGTCTCGCCCAGGCTGACGGCATGCACCCAGACCGGGTTGTCCGGCAACACGGAGGTCGGATCAAAACGCCCGAAACGCTCGGGCGAAAAGATCTCCCAGCGGCCGCCGGCGCGTTTGGCGCGGCGGGCCATCCATAGCCAGATCAGCGGCGCGAGAGCCCGAAGCCCAAGCGTGTAGACGCCGCGGTTCATGTCACTGCGCGGCGAGCGCCTGCTCGACCGAGGCCATCACGGCCTCGCGCGACGGCGAGGCGCCGCGGTCGCCCAGGCTGGCGGTGTAGTTGGAGCCGACGAGAGGGGTTCGCACGGGCGTGGACGCCCGGTAGATGCCGATCGTGGGACGGCCGAGCGCGGCGGAAAGATGCGTGAGGCCGCTATCCAGTCCCACCATCAGGCGCGCGCCCGCCAGCAGCTTGGCCACGGCGGACAGATCCATGCGGGGCATGACCTCGGCGCCCTCCATGCCGGCCACCAGCAGTTGGGCGCGCTCGGCTTCCTGCTCGTTGCCGGCAAGCAGCTTCAGCGTGCAGCCGGCCTCGCGCAGGCGGCGGAACACCACGCGCCAGTCTTCCTCGGGCCACAGTTTGTCGTCACGGCTGGCCGACGGCATGATCACCGCATAGCCACGATCGGTGTCCAGGTGGTGCAGCCGGGGCAGCTCGGCGGCGTTCAGGCCGCCGCTGCCCACTTCCACGACCGGCTCGGGCGCCTGGGTCGCCTGGCGCGCGAAGGCCTGCAGTCCAAAATCCGGCAGGCCGGCATGCTGATAGCCGAACGTCAGGCCGGCCAGCTTGCGCTGGCGGATCACCGCCGGCTGCCAGAACTCGACGCGATGACGCACGTTGTAGAACAGCGAGGCCAGCGGCTCGCGGGCAGAGCGCCAATCCAGGCCGTGCTTGACGCCCTGCGTCTGGCGCACCAGCCACGCCGATTTCAGGAGGGCCTGCATGTCCAGGACCACGTCGTAGCGCACGGCGCGCAGCCGTTCACGCAGCGCGCGGCGCTCGGCCCGCACCTGGGCGGACCACCACGACTTGCGCCAGCGCCGGTGCGCGACCTTGATGATTTCGTTGACGGCGGGATGCCACGTCGGGATCTCGGCAAACGCTTCCTCGACGACCCAGTCGATCTGCGCGTCCGGCACGTGCCGGGCGATATCCGTGATCGCAGGCAGCATGTGGACGAGGTCGCCCAGCGAGGACGTGCGGACAATGAGAATGCGAGTGGGCATCAAGAAGAAAGCAGAGGTTCAGGCCGTGCGCAAGGGTCAATCACGGTTGCATTGACCCGTTGGAAGGCGATGGAAAATCCCGAGAATTCCGGCAATTTACAACAAACCGTCCCCTCCATGAGCCTGGGGCGTCCCAAGGGGTGAAATTTTGCGCGGCGCGCGGCGGATGCCTACGGTTCGAATGCCGACGGCCGATAGCCCAGATCCCGTTGGGCGGCGTCATGCGGAAACACCAGGTCCTCGTTCATGCGTTCGGCCATGCCGACGGACCAATGCCGGTAGCGCGGCACACGCCGCACAACCGCCAGCGCAAGCTTGAAGACGCCCAGCGGCACCGTCAGGATGCGGGGCCGCTTGCCCATCGACGCGAACACTCGCGCGACCATCTCGCGGTAGTGAAGGGTTTCGCCGCCCGACAGGTTGTACGCCTGGTTGGCCGCCGCGGGCGCACTGACGGCCGCAACGCTGGCCGCGGCGATATCCGCAGCCTTGACGGGCTGCCGCAAGCCCCGCGCCGCGCCAAACACGGGAAAGACGCCAAACCGGCGGATGAACCGGGCGATTTCGGAAATATTGCCGTCCTTCTCGCCGCCGTAGATCAGGGTCGGGCGCAGGATGACGTATTCGATGCCGGACGCTTCGGCCCATTCGATCAGGGCGGTCTCGGCGTCGATCAGCTTGCGGGCGAGAGCCTGCTCGGATTCCACTGAGGAAGACGTCTTGGTGAACCGGCTGGTCGACGACAGCGCGACGATGCGCTTGGCGCCGCTGGCGCGCAGCGCCTCGAAATACTGCGGCAGGATCCAGATGGGCGCCAGAGACACCCAGACGGGAATGTGTTCGCCGCCAAACACCGATTCCGGCTTGCCCCCGGCATCGGGCAGCGCGCGCCACTGAACGCCGTCGTCCGTGGAGGGGCCGCGCCGGCGCGAATACGCGATGGGCGCGAATGCCTGGGCCTTGAGCTCGCTCAGCAGCGCGGCGCCCACCAGGCTGGTCGCGCCCAGCACGCCGACCCGGGGCGCGTCGATGCCGGCCGTCACGGCGACTCCGCCGTGCGCGCGGCCGCGGCCGCAGCATCCTCAAGCCCGTTGGCATGGACCTTCGGCGTGTACTCCGGCACCCATCGCAACAGACCCGCGCGGACGACCTCATCGGCGAACGTCTTTCCGCTATCCAGCCACGCGCTCAATTCGCGCAGGAAATCCGGCGGCACCGGCCGGGAGCGCGCGATGCGCAATTTGGTGTGCGGCGTCGGCTGCGTCTGCTCGCAGTCGGCCAGCAATTCTTCATAGAGTTTTTCGCCCGGCCGCAGCCCGGTGAACTCGATCCTGATCTGCGCTTCGTCGTATCCCGACAGCCGGATCATGTTGCGCGCCAGGTCCACGATCTTGACCGGATAACCCATGTCCAGCACGTGGATCTCGCCGCCGTGCCCCATGGCGGCCGCCTGCAGCACCAGCTGCGCGGCCTCGGGAATGGACATGAAATAGCGTGTGATGTCGGGGTGCGTCACCGTCACCGGCCCGCCATGCTGGATCTGCTGATGGAATTTCGGGATGACGCTGCCGGTGCTGCCCAGCACGTTGCCGAAGCGGACGATGCCGAATCGCGTGCCCGCCTTTTCGGCCTGAAACGCTTCGCAGACCATTTCGGCCAGGCGCTTGGTCGCGCCCATCACGTTGGTCGGGTTGACGGCCTTGTCGGTGGAAATCAGGACAAACCGTTCGGCCTTGTGCCGTTGCGCGCACTGGGCCACGACCAGCGTGCCGCCCACGTTGTTGCGCACCGCCTGCCAGGCGTTGTCGACTTCCATCAGCGGCACATGCTTGTACGCCGCGGCGTGGAAGATCACCTGCGGCCGGTAGCGCGCAAAGATCTCGTCCATACGGTCCGCGTCCTTCACGTCGCCCGCCAGCGTCACCACGTCCACGGCCGGCCAATGCTGGGAGAACCATTGCTCGATGACGTAGAGCGCGTATTCGCTCGTTTCGACCAGCACCACGCGCGCCGGCGCAAAGCGCACGAGCTGATGGCACAGCTCGCTGCCGATCGACCCGCCGGCGCCGGTGACCAGAACGGTGGTGCCCCGGAGCAAGGTGCTCACGTTGGCGGTGTCGATCTGCACGGGGTCACGGCCCAGCAGATCCTCGATTTCGACGGGACGCATCTGGCTGATGGCGACGCGTCCGCTCATCAGGTCGTCGACCTCGGGCAGCACGAAGACCTGCGCCCCCGAATGCACAGCCACCTGCGTCACGCGGCGCTGGACCTCGGGCGGCGCGCTGGGCATCGCCAGGATGATGTGGCGCGCCTTGAACTCCTGCAGCACCCCCGGCAGGCTGTCCAGCGAGCCCACGACGGGGTAGCCGCCCAGCTCACGGCCCCACTTCTTGCGATTGTCATCGACCAGCGCCACGACCTGCCATTCGGGGCTGCGTTCCAGCTCGCGCACCAGCGAGGCCGCGCGGCTGCCGGCGCCCACCAGCACGACCGGCTTGCCCTGGGCGATCAGGCCGCCATACAGCCGGTGTTCCTTCCACATCCGCCACGTGGCCCGGCCACCGCCCATGAACAGCAGCAACAGCAGCGGGTACAGCAGGAACAGCGAACGGGGAATCGAATACGAGGGCGGGACCAGATTGGCCACGATCAGCAGCGCGATCGCCGACACCGCCACGGCCTTCAGCACGCGCTTCAGATCGGGCAGGCTGGCGAACAACCAGATGCCGCGATAGAGACCGGCCCAGCGGCACGCGATGGCGTGCACGACCAGCAGCAACGGCAAGCCGAGCAGCATCTGGTTGCCATAGCCGACCGGCCATTCGAAATTGAAGCGCAGCAGAAAGCCACCCACCCATGCGACGAGCGCCGCAAACAGGTCGAACAGAAACACCATGAGTGAGCGAAATGCGATGGGTAACGGCACGGTCTACGTCCTGCTGCGTCCAGTTAAAGGATTGACAAGAAATTCGGTCAAGCGAATCAACTGCTCAGCGCGGTTCCCGGCGGATACACCGTTTCGGGGGGAACGACCACGCCATACCCCGCGCAGCACCCGGCCTGCAGCCAGGCGCCCGCGCCGATCTTCACCCCCCCGGCCAACTGCACGCCGGTACCCAGGTGCGCGTAGCTGTCCAGATGGGTGTCGTGATCCGCGGTGCTGTGCGCATTCAGGATCGACGCCATTCCAATATAGGCACTGGCGCCGACCATTGCCATCGCCAGGATGGCCGTACCCGCTTCGATGGTGGCGCTGGGACTGACCGACGCCGCAGGGTGGATCACGGTGGCCAGGGGCAGCCCCGCATCCTGGATGGCCGCGACCCAGGTAGCGCGCAACGCATTGTTGCCCACCGCCGCAATCGCTTGCGTAGCGTTGGCCGCCAGGCCGCTCAAACCGGCCAGATTGGACACGACCTTGCGGCCCGCGGCCTCCTGGATGGCCGGCCAGCGGTCGTCAACGAACAGGATCTCCTGCCAGTTTCCGCTGAGCTCGGCGGCCTCGGCCACCGCGCGCCCGTGCATGCCCGCCCCGATAATCACTAGCGATCTCGCCATCGTCTCTTTTTGTCCCTTATTGTCGACCCCAACCGAGCGGCGCCTGCCGGCCATCCATGCCGCTCGTCCTGCTTAAGGCTTGGTCATTCAGCGTCTGGTCACTAAGCGTCTGGTCACTCGGCGCTTGGTCACTCGGCGCCTGATCTTCGTGGTCTCGATCAAGACACGAAACGGAAGTGTAGCAATACGCCCACCGCCCACCGCCCGGCGGCTGCCGACTGCGCCGACGTTAGCACGCCGGCGCCTGAAAACAGATAGCAGTTGTCCGAGTGTGCGCCGCGGTGTTACGACGGCTGCGGGTGCTGACCCTTGTTCTCGGGCTCTCCGGCCTTGCAGCCGATGGCAAGCGCCAGCAACGGCGCATAAGCCAGCGGCACGCCAACCCCGGGAGACATCCAGCCCCGCGACACGCAAAGCGCCAGGGGAAACAGCCAGAACAGGTTCAACGCAATCACGGTCAGCAACACCGGTTTGTGCGCGCCAAACCGGCGCGTCGCATGCTGGTAGGCGTGCATGCGATGCGCAAGATACACGCGCTCGCCGCGTCCAAGCCGACGCAGCAGCGTCCACGTTGCGTCCACCACAAAGACGCCCAGCAGAATGATCCAGGCCCACAGCAATGCGGGTTGCTGCCACGCGGCTTGCAGCGCCAGACCCCCCAGGACGATGCCCAGGAAGCTGCTGCCGGCATCGCCCATGAATATGCGCGCCGGCGGGAAATTCCACAACAGGAATCCGGCCACTGCGGCGGCCAGCAGCAGGGGCGCCACCGCCGCGCCGTCGTGGCCGGTCAGGATGTAGATCGCGCTGCCGCCAACGGCCGCACAGATCGCCTCGGAAGCGGCCAGGCCGTCGATGCCATCCATGAAGTTG
This sequence comes from Achromobacter sp. Root565, assembly GCF_001427425.1. Taxonomy (NCBI): domain Bacteria; kingdom Pseudomonadati; phylum Pseudomonadota; class Betaproteobacteria; order Burkholderiales; family Alcaligenaceae; genus Achromobacter; species Achromobacter sp. Root565. The sequence continues at coordinate 107,288 of NZ_LMGO01000008.1, read as the reverse complement.
TACAGATTGAGCAGCCAAACCAGCGCGAAAACGCCCAGCACGCTTGCGGCCGCGGCCCAAAATGCGGACGTCTGGCCCAACACGCCCGCGGGCAGGCCGCCAAACCACGCCATCAGCCAGGCGGCGCTGCCAAAATGCACCAGCAGGCGCCACCGGACCGCGACGTGGCCGCGGTCGTCCAGAAAACCGATGATCGCAACTGCCGTGCCCGCCCCGCCCAGCGCAATGGCGGTGACCGCGGGCAGCAGCCCCAGCAAGACGAGCACCGGCAGTCCGAGCAGAAAGCTCACCACGAAGGCCACGCCGCCGCCGCGCGGGGTCGTCACCACATGCGAGCTACGGCTGTTCGGGACGTCAAGCAAGCTGCGGCTGGCCAGCGCATACCGACGCAGCGCGCCGGTAAGCAACCACGCCAACCCCAGGGCCGCCGCAAGGATGCACCAGATAATCACTGTAGGCATGATTCGGCAGTCAGGTCACGGTTCAGGACTTCGACCACACAGTCCGATTCACGTAGTCCGTATAGCTCAACACCGCGCGCACGACCTGCTTGGACACCGGGCCGCCTTCGTAATCCTTGACCACGGGAATCACGCGTTCGCCGCGACGGTGCTGGCTGGTGACCACGCGCACCGCGTCGGCAACCCGCTCAGCCTTCAGGCCGCTCATGATCAGCGTGCCTTCGTCCATGCCTTCGGGGCGCTCGTGCGCATTGCGCAGCGTGATCGCCGGCAGATTCAGCAGCGACGCCTCTTCGGTGATCGTACCGCTGTCGGACAGCACGCAGAATGCGCCCATCTGCAGCTTGATGTAGTCGAGCAGGCCGAACGGCTTCATGAAGCGGATCAGCGGATGATCCAGCGCGTCGCCCAACGCCTCCAGGCGCTTGCGGGTGCGCGGATGGGTCGACACGATGATGGTATGCCCGTAGGTGTCCGCCAGGTTGCGCAGCGTATCGAGCAGGTCGCGCAGGTTCTGCGGCGTGTCCACGTTCTCTTCGCGGTGCACGCTGACCACGAAATACTTGTCTTCGGTCAGGCCTTCGCGGGTCAGCACATCCGACTTCAGGATGTCGTCCATGTAATAGCCAAGGACTTCCTGCATGTGCGAGCCGGTCTTGATGATCGTCTCGGGACGGATGCCCTCGGCGATCAGGTAGCGGCGCGCATGCTCCGTCAGGACCATGTTGATATCGCTCAGGTGATCGAGCACCTTGCGATTCAGCTCTTCGGGCACGCGCTGATCGAAGCAGCGATTGCCCGCTTCCATGTGGAACACCGGAATCTTGCGGCGCTTGGCGGCGATCACCGCCAGGCAGGTGTTCGTGTCGCCATACAGCAGCAAGGCGTCGGGCTTTTCCTGCTCGAAGATCTCATCGGACTTGATGATGACGTCGCCGATCGTCTTGGCCGCGGTATCGCCCGCCGCCCCCAGGAAATAATCCGGCTTGCGGATCTGCAGGTCGTCAAAGAAAACCTGGTTCAGTTCGTAATCGTAATTCTGGCCAGAGTGCACCAGCACATGATTGACCTGGGCATCGAGTTCGGCAATGACGCGGCTCATCTTGATGAGCTCGGGGCGCGTGCCTACCAGCGTCATGACCTTAAGCATCGATCTGCCCCCGGATGTATTCCAGATTCAACAGCAACTTCTTCACACCTTCAACATTCAAACGTTCCGTGTTGTGGGACGTGTAATCGTCCAACTCGGAAATCTCGGTTTCGCCTTCGACGAAATACTTCTTGTAGTTCAGATCGCGGTTATCTGCGGGAATGCGGTAATAGCGGCCCATGTCCTCGGCCTTGGCCATTTCCTCGCGCGAGATCAGCGACTCGTACAGCTTTTCGCCATGCCGCGTGCCGATCACCTTGAGCGGGCTTTCGCCGCCGATCAGTTCCTTCAGCGCGACCGCCAGGTCGGCGACGGTGGAAGCCGGGGCCTTCTGTACGAAGATGTCGCCCTGCTGCGCATGCTCGAACGCATGCAGCACCAGATCCACCGAATCCTCAAGCGACATCAGGAATCGCGTCATGTTGGGATCCGTCACGGTCAGCGGTTCGCCGGTCTTCAACTGGCTGATGAAAAGCGGAATCACCGAACCGCGCGACGCCATGACGTTGCCATAGCGCGTCGCGCAGATCACGGGACCGCGATTGACGGCGACGCGCGACTTGGCGACCACCAGCTTCTCGGCCATTGCCTTCGAGATGCCCATGGCGTTGATCGGATACACCGCCTTGTCGGTGCTCAGCACGACCACGCGCTGCACGCCGGCGGCAATCGCCGCGTTCAGGACGTTTTCCGTGCCGATCACGTTGGTCTTGACCGCTTCCATCGGATAGAACTCGCAGGACGGCACCTGCTTGAGCGCCGCCGCGTGAAACACGTAGTCCACGCCGATCATCGCCTGCGAAATGCTGTCGTAGTCGCGCACGTCGCCGATATGGAACTTGACCTTGTCGTCGGCCAAGGCAATGCGCATGTCCTCTTGCTTCTTTTCGTCGCGGCTGAAGACGCGGATCTCCCGCACATCGGTGGAGAGAAAACGCTTGAGCACCGTGTGTCCGAAAGAACCGGTGCCGCCGGTAATCATGAGAACTTTATTGTCGAACATAAATTAACCATTAATCCGTTAGGGAACCAGGCGATGCGCGTGCATTTCTTGAATCAATTCTGGCCACGCGGGCGGCACATAACCCGTCGCCTGCAGCAGGCGGGTGGCGTCCAGTGACCGATCGATCTTCAAGCGATCATCGGCAACGATGTCGATGCTCTTTCCGTACACCTCTGCCACGAGCTTGAGGAGCGAATACTTGTCGATCGGCGCGACCGCGCAATGGTAGAGGCCATGCAGCTCGGGATGCGGAATCACAAAATCCTTCATCACCCGCGCCAGCTCGGTGGTCGGCAAGCCCGAGAACACCGCGCGCGTGAATCCCTTGACGGAACCCGTCTGCGACAGGAACCAATCGACCAGTGCGACATTGCTGCCCAGTTCGTGGCCGATGATGGACGTGCGCAGCGTGATGGCGTTGGCGTCGGAGGTCACCTCACCGATGTACTTGGACTTGCCGTAGAGATCTTCGGCATCGGAAGGATCCGATTCCAGGTACATGCCTTTGCTTCCGTCAAACACGCAGTCGGTGCTGACGTGGATCAGGCGGGCCGAGGCCAGCGCGCACAGGCGCGACAGGCGGTGCGGCAGCATGGCGTTCACGGGCAGCGCCGCCAGCGGATCCTTGGCATCGGCCAACTGCTTGATCAGACCAATACAGTTGATGACCACGTCCGGCTTGACCCGGCCGATCACCGACACCAGGGAATCGTTATCCAGCACATCGACGCCGGTCAGCAGGTTCTTGCGAAAGCGCTCGTCAAAATAACGCAGTCCCGCCGCGCCGCGCAGCGTGCCCCACGTCTCGAATGCCGGGTCTTCGCTGAAGCGCGCAAACACCGCGCTGCCCAGCATGCCCGTGACTCCTAGAACCAAAATTTTCATGCTAAACCTTCTCTTTCAAATCCAGTTTCTCGGAAAGAATACTCACTAATCGGTCCACCTGCCGGGTTATCTCGTAGTGCTCAAGATAGAACCGGCGCCCGGCGGCGGCAAGCGCATCGCGCTCGTTCTGATCCATGGCGTGCAGGCGGACAATGCAATCGGCCAGCCCGTCGGCGTCCTCGGCGGCGCATACCAGCCCGGCGCCCGCGCTTCGGATCACTTCCGCCCCCGCGCCGTCCAACGCGCCGATGATCGGCCGGCCGGCGGCCAGATAGGCCTGCACCTTGCTGGGTATCGTCTGCGCCAGAATGGCGTCCCGGTTCAGCGTGACCAGCAGCGCCCCCGCCCTGTCAAAGATATGCGGCATCTGGTCGCTGGGATAGCGGCCGGCCAGTACAACGTTGGACAGGCCGTCGCGTTCGACTTCGTCGCGGATCCGGCCGAGCATGCTGCCGCTGCCCACCAGCACGATCTTGCAGGTGCTCTGTCCCTTCAGCTTGCGCGCCGCGGCCAGAATGGTGTGCAGCGACTGCGCAGTGCCAAGATTACCCGCAAAGACGACGCAGAAACTGCTGTCCAGCGTGGCCAGCAGGTCGGGCGGCAGCGTGCAGGGGCTGCGGGTGGCGGTCTGCGGATCGGGGCTGGAATTGCCGTAGTAGACGATCTTGCGGGCCGACGACAGCCGGGCCACCGGCGCGCGGAAGGCCTCGGACTGCACCAGAAGGAGGGATGCGGCACCATATATCGCCCGCACCATCAGGCCCACGCCGGCAAGAATGCCGCGATTTCGCACGAATCCGGTTGCGCTCAGGCTTTCGGGCCAGAGGTCCTGAATCCAGATCGCCAAAGGCAATTTCTTGCGCCATTTCAGGTAAATCGCGGGAATTACCGACGTGATCGGCGAAAATGCGACCGCCAGCACGACATCAAAATCCTTGTTCCCAACGGCCCGCACGCCGTGGCGCAAGCCGTTGACGACAAACGACAGGTAATTGAGCACCAGATTCTTGCCGCCGCCGGCGCGGCGCGCGCGCAGCGGCACCCGGTGAATCAGTGTGCCATCGTCCCACTGCTCGCTCGTAAAACCCTGCTCGGCATGGCCATCGAATACCTTGCCGTCCGGATAGTTGGGCTTGCCGGTCAGCACCTCGACCACGTGTCCCTGCGCCGTCAACGCGCGGACGAAGTCATTGATGAAGAACTGCTCCGGCCAGAAATACTGGCTGACGATCAGGATTCTCACGTCGCGCTCGCTGCTGAGGAATCGGCGCGCAGCCTGGCCCAGAACTGGCCGGGCGTCTCGGGTTCCACGACCGGGCCGGGCGCGGAAAGCTGGCGCCGCACCGCGCGTGCGATGGACGTGGCCGAGGCCGGGTCGAATGTCTGGACCGGGACGCACACGTCGCGCACGTAATCCAGCTCCGACGCGACGATCTGCAGCCCGGCCTTGGTCGCCTCGATCAACGGCAGGCCAAACGATTCGCCGAACGACGGAAACACCAGCGCGCCGGCCTGCGCATACAACGCCGCCACGCCTTCCCGCGTCAGTTCACCCTGATTTTCCACTCGCAGCCCATGACGGGCCGCGACGTCCAGGAGCTCCCGCGCCAATACCTGGTCCCGGGCGCCCAGCGTAAGGACGAGGGACGGATACAAACCGTCTTCGGCCAGCAGCCGCCACGCCTCGATCAGGCGCCGATGATTCTTGTGCGCCACGCCGTCGGCCACATAAACGAAATCCCACTGGCGCGGGCGGTCCGACTGCTCCACCGGCGTGCCGTCGGTAATGTCGGCCACGAAGGGCGCGACCCGGACGGGCGGCAGGCGCGTCGCCGAGCCAAGCCAATCGAGCACCTCGCGGCGCATGGTCGGCGTCTGGACCACGTATTCCGAGACGCGATGACGGAAGCACCGTCCGATGGTTCGTTCGAACAGCAGGCGCAGCCGCGTGGGCAACGGGAACTGCGACAGCCGCACACCGCGCAGGTAATTCCGGTTCTGCAGGAACACGACGACCCGCGCGCGCGACGGCAGAACGGGAGGCAGGCCGTGAAAGCAGAAAAGAATGGATTGCGGCCCCGCCGCCCGCCGTGCGGCAAATTCACCCTTGAGGCGGGCCAGCGCCGTCGGCGCGACCCAATACACGGCGGCGCCCGCGGGAATCTCCAGGCGCTGCTGGACTCGCGCATCCAGGAAAAGACGCAGCGGCGCGCCCGCCGGCCACGCGCCCAGCAGCGCCTGCAGCAGCACAAAGCCGCCGCCGGTGTGCACGTTGGGCGCGTAAAGGACGACTTCTACAGCCATGATGGGAAGCAGCTTATGGGCATGGATAGGTGGAAATGGGCGTTGCCGTGCGGGCAAGCCAGCGTCAGAGCCCCTCCAGGATCTCGCCGAAGCGCTGGGCGATCCGTCTGCCGCTGAATGTATCGCGGTAGCCCTGATCACACCAATCGGCCCCGTCCTTGCGCAGGACGTGATCCACGGCGCCTTCAACCGCCTTTTCGATCTCTTGGACGTCGGACGGGCGGGCGTGCCAGCATCCCAGCTGCTTCATCGCGTCTTCGGAACCGCCCGGCGGTGTCAGGCCCACGATCGGGGTATCCGCGCCGATGTAATCGGACAGCTTGCTGGGCAGGAACAGGTTCTGGCGCACATTGGCTTCGATGAGCAGCAGGATGTCCGCGTCGTACATCTGCTCAAGCGATTCCACGAACGACACGTTGCCGACGGCGCGCACGGTGCCTTCCGGCAGGCTCTTGGCCGCATCGCTGGCCAGCATCTCGGGCGGCACCAGGCCGATCAGTTCGACGCAGAGCACACCACGCAGGTCCGGCCGCCGCTGAAAGAGGCGCACCAGCGCCTGGAACAGCGGTTCGGGCGACCGGCGGCCATACAGCACGCCCACGTAGCGCATGACGATGCGATCGTTCCTGGCCTTGGGGCGCTGCGGGAACAAGGCTTCGTCGAAGGCATGGGGAATCACGTCGGTGCGGCGGCGCACGGATTCGGGCTGCCCCTGCATCATCAGATCCAGCGAGTACCGCGAGCTGTGCACGATGAAGTCCGCCGCAGCAACTGCGCGCGGCTCGTGCCGGGCGTTCCACATCTTGGTCAGCCCGCTGACCTCCAGCGGGTTGCCGGCCCACGGATCGCTGAACTGCGCCAGCCACTTCACATTGGGCCGCGCCTTCTTCACGCGCGTCATCACCGCGTTGATCGAATGAAACGGCGACCACGTCATCACGGCGTCGTACTGGCTCAAGTCCGTGTCCATGAGCTTGCTGTACGCGGATTCCCGCAGCACGGTCATCAGGTCCGGCACACGATCCAGCTTGCGGATGGACGAACGCAGGAGCGTCATCAGGCCCTTCGCGGGCCGCAGACGATCGATCTTGCCGAAGGTCTTTTCGGCGAACGGCAACAGGCTATGGTCCAGCGGCAATTCGGCGCAGAAGGAATCCGCGCACACGACGTCGACGTCGTAGCCGGACCGGGCCAGCGCGGCCATCGGCTTGTAGACCGCGGCCGTCATCTGCACCTGCATGGGCGGGAAGGCATAGCTGAACAGAAGAATCCTGCCCTTGCGCGAGTTCGGTTGGTCCATGGTGCTTGAAACGTTATCCGGCAACACGGCTGGCTCCCGGAATCAGACGAATCGCGGCCGCAATGAGGCCGCTGATGAAAAAGGTGCTCAAGGAAATCAACAGAATCACAAGGAAAACGGGCAGATGCTCGGACGCGATGCGGATCGTGTTGCTGTAGCGCACATGCTCCAGAACGACCACGTGCACGAAAAATATGATGAAGGCGCGGTCGCTCATCCATTTTGCAATCGCCGCCGACCGCGCGGACAGGTCGAATGTCATGAACGCAAGAAACGCGGCGATCGACGCGATGATGACGTTGGGCGTGAAATACACGTAGGCGCGCTCGACCGCCACGCCGGCTTTTTCGCTGAAGCGCCAGGTCAGATAAAACGTGATGGCCGAGCAGATGGCGTAGACGGCGATGCACGTCCAGCGGGGAATGGCCTTGCGGTCGATGGTCGCCAGCAGGCCGCCCAGCACGAACAGACCGCCATAACCCAGGAAGCTGGTGAGCTGCATGATCCGTAGCACCGGCAGCGGCCAATACAGCGGCACGCAAGTGACGGCAAACCAGACCACAAAGAAATAGACGCCCAGCGACGGGCGGCTTCGCAGCACTTCATAGATTGCCTGCAGGAACGGCAGCAGGATGTACAGCCCGACGATCATGTACACGAACCACAGGTGGTACATCGCCGGTTCGGTAAATATCGAAAACAGGTTGACCCCGAAACCACCCAACGCGTTATTGCGGTACAGGTACGCGGCGCTCCAGAAGACCAGCGGGATGAACACCTTCAAAACCCGGCGCAGGATGCTTGCCGTCGAGGCCACCGGCAGGCCCGGGCGCAACAGCATCGCGCCGGAGATCATCACAAAGAGCGGCACCGCCACGCGCACGGCGGAATCCAGCGCATTGGCCGACAACCAGTCGGGCAACGGACTCTTGCCGAAGGCGTAGAACGCCGCGCCGCAAGAGTGGATCAGCAGCACGCCATAGATGGCCACCACGCGGCACAAGTCCGCCCAGGCCGCTCTCTGCTTTCCAGGGACCGCGTCGGATTTTGGATGCGCAATCCCGGTGGTCAACGTATCCGCCGTGGTCATTTTCCCGACTGCCTTCCCTGGATCACACGTTCATAAACGTCCACCATACGCTGCGCCTGCAGGCGTATGTCGTAGTGCTGCTCCGCCAATTGGCGGGATCTTGCGCCTCGTGCCAGCCGTTCTTGCGGGTCGCTGATCAGGCGCTCCATCGCCGCCGCCAGCGCCGCGGCATCGCGCGACGGCACGGCCAGGCCCGCTTCCGGCGTGAACACGACCTCGGGCAAGGCGGTGCCTTCGAAGCAGATCGTGGGCTTTCCGCACGCCATGGCCTCGACGGCCATCAACCCGAACGAATCCGCCAGCGAAGGCATCAGGAACAGGTCAGTCGCACTATAGACGTCCTGCATCACGCCATCGTCATTCGTCCAGCCTAGTTCGACAACCTGAAACCTTTCCTTGAACTTGTCGACCCGGCCCTTGTCATTCAGCGTCAACAGGCAGATGGGCACCTGCGTCTGCAGGCGGTCCAGCGCCTCGATCACATACTGCAGGCCCTTGAAGTCGTTGACCACGGAGCGAAAGCACAAGACCAGTCGATCGGGCTCGATGCCCAGGCGGGCCTTGGCCGCGGCCTGATCGGCCGGCTTGAAGAAATCCAGGTCCAGGCCAAACGGCACCTTGTGGACGGGCACGCCTTCCAGCAGGGGCGATTGCCGCACCATGTTTTCCATCCAGCTCGAGGCCACCAGGATCTCGAAGTTCGAACGGCGGTAAGCCGAACGCTTGAGCCGGAAGTTCAGCGCCGTCGTATCGTGCTGAATTGCAAAATCGGTCTTCAGGTCGGGACACTGGCCGCAGCCTGTTTTCCAGCGCTGGCACGAAAACGGGTGGATGCAGTGGCCGGTCATCGCCCACGGATCATGCAGCGTCCACAAGGAGGGCTTCGCGGCCGTCATCGCGGGCAGCGACTGCATGCTCAGGAAGCCCGAATGGATGATGTGGTAATGGACGAGGTCCGCCTCGCGGAATGCATCCATGCGGCGCATGTGCATGCCGTTGGAATACAGCTGCGACTGCAGCGACAGCACCTTTTCCACGCCGCGCGTAAGCCGGTTGACCTTGCGCGCCAGCTTGCCGTGCAGGCTCACGACGTCTTCTTCCTGACGGTCCTGTTCCCAAACGAAATGCTTTGAGGAGACCCCCAGCGCCTCGAGGTGAGGCTTCAGGGATAACCCATTGAAGCGACGCCCCGGCGACTGATATCCGTTAACTTGCAAAACTCTCATGGTGTGCCCGCCAATCCTCTTGTGTCGAACCAGGCCCGGTGCGAACGCCATCCATGCATGCTTTTCATGTGTGTCCTGTCCGCCTGGTACTACATGGGATTTAAATCATTCTCGTCATCGCGACAACGCAACCATGCGCTACTGTCGTCGCCCCCGGAAACCTCACACCGCTCAGGCAGACATCAGTTCGACCTTCCGAACAGCGCCCGATACGCGCGCCGCCAACGCGAGCCGGCCTCCGCAAGCGCCCTGCTTTGATATTGTTCCAGCGTGGTGCGCATGGCCGCGATCTCCGCAGCCTGCGTCTGGATCACCAGTTGCTGGTTCGCGTCATGCGCCTTGGCGTCCTCGAGCAGCGACCGCATGTGCCGGCCGTCGATGCGCACCAGCAGCTTGGCGGACTTGACGTAGGTGACCCACGGCGCGCCGATACGGCCTTCAACGCCGCCGTTGATCCAATGCTGCACGCTGGATTCCTGCGCAATGTACTTCTCGACGTGGTCGTCAGTGATGCCGATGCTCTGCATCCGCAGCGCTTCGCGCAGCAGTTCCAGGATCTCCAGCGGCGTGCCTTCGGCCGGCGGGGCGCAGCTGGACACGCTGGCCAGGCTGCCGAACAGACCACGCAAAATGACGTAGGACAGCGTCAGGTCCGATTCCAGCTTCCATTCCTTGTCGAAGAATGCCAGCTCGCCGGGCGCGACTTCCATGCAGTTCAACGGAGTCCAGTCGAACAAGGCCCCGGGCACCGCCTTGTCCAGCGACAGCGACACGGCAGGTCCCAGATCCGCCTCGCGGCAGATCGCGTCGATCCAGGGACGCGCCCAATTGCACACGTCGGTGGCGGACCAGCCCGGTGTATTCAGCACCTTCACCAGGCCCAGCCACCAGAGATTGCCGTTCAGATACGGACCATCGTCGATCGAATGGGTGACCGGCACCTGCGGCGCCGGCTGCTGGGTCACGTGATCCCGTGCCGTGCGGACTTCGCCGCCTTCCAGATAAAAGCGCTTTGCGGTGGCAAACGCGGGATGCCGTTCAACGCTGTAGTGCCAGGCAAGATCCTGCGCCTCGCGCAACGCCGCCACCGCCTTCTCCGACTTTCCGGCAATGATCAGGAACGAGTTTGCCAGGTCTTCGGCCAGGCCATTTTCGTGAATCGAATTCCAGGCCTGCTCCAGCGAGAAGGAAGGAACGATCCAATCGGGACGGGCGCGATCGCGGCCGACCGTGCCGGTCAGGAGCGGCCGGGCGGCAAACGGGCCCTTCGGATCCAGACCCTTCGAGGTCAAGAGCGACACCGGCATGTGATAGTCCGGCAGCGGGAACAACACTTCCTGCGCGCTCAATCCGACGGAGCCCAGAATGCCCTTCAGCTCGTCCAGTCCGAACCGGATGATGGTCTCCGGTCCGTACTGCCCTTCGACGCCGTAATAGGGCACGTCCACGTTGGGCTCTGGAAAGCCCGAGAAATATTTGAGGCCCAATTTGTTCTGGATGGCAATGACCAGCACGCCGTCGTCATTGAGCTGACGCGCGGCATTGGCAAGCAGATCCAGCTCGGCGCGGTCGCCGCAATGGGAAAAGAGGCGGGCGTACTGCAATACGCCGATCATCGTCACAACGTCGAATTTCTTTTCGGCGTTGAAGTCTTCGATGCGGTCGCAAACCACCGTGACGTTCTGCAAGTCGGCGGTGCGCTGGCGCGTGATCGAGGCGCGGTGGGCCGAAGCCTCCAGGGCAACGACGTCGCCGCCCAGCTCGCCCAGGTATCGCGTGATGATGCCGCAGCCCGAGCCCAGTTCCAGCACGCGTCCGCGGCAGAGCTTTTCAAGCGGCCGCAGGATGTTCGCGCGGACCGGCGACAGGTGACAGGCCGAACGCCAGTCCCAGACGGCGCCGACCAGCTCGCGCGAAAACAGCGAGCGATCCTGGGCCTGCGCGATGATGCGTTCGATCTGCTGCTCGAACTCGGCGCCATCGGTGTAGGTGAATTCGGGAATGCTGCCGTCCGTTTCCGGAAACAGCATCCCTTTATGTTCTTTGTAATCGGTCGGAAGATTATGCATTTCAGTTCTCTATCTTGCCGGTCGCCATCATTTATTCAGAGACCGCATCCAGCAAGATCCTGGGTTGGAATCCGATGTCGAAAAGGCCAGTCGCGGGCCGCGGCTCGTCCGCCATCACGCGGAAGACGATCGCGTCGACGATACGATGATGCAACGAACCGTCTTCGCCCTGGGCCGCGAAGGTGCAAAAATACGTTGCCGGATTAAGCGAGCATTCGAATTCGAATTCCAGATCGAACGACGTGCCGGCCGTGAAGTCGATGCCGTGCTCATCCAGAATGGGATGGGCGCAGCCCGCCAGGTCGATGCCGGACGTGGTTCGGATCAGCGCGTAGAACCGGACCGCCGGGCAGTCTTCGGTGAACTGAACGCTGCACTTCAGTTTGTAGCGATGGCCGCGCAGGATGTGATTGACCTGCGCGCCGCCCAGCGTCTGCAGCATGGGCGATCCCAGCTTGGCGCCCACCTCGTCATAGGACAACGTGTCCGGCACGAAGCTCGCGTCAAAGAACGGCTCAAGTCCGCCCGTGGGGGTCTCGCTGGCCGCCGCCTTCTTTTCTTCGGTTTCCGGCTCAGCCGCACTGGCCGCGCTCTCGCCCTCGGCATCGATGCGGCGGATTTCCGCGATCAGTTCAATTGCCTTGTCGCCGGTGGTATTACCCAGCTTCTGGCCAAAATAAACAGCGCGTTTCGGGATGCCCGTGAACAGGCGCTCGCCGGCATTGAGCAAAATGGCGCGGTCGCACAGGTTGATGATGGCCGCGCCCGAATGCGACACAAACAAAATCGTCGCGCCGCGATTCTTGATCGCGTCAATCCGGGCGAAACACTTGCGCTGGAAAGGCTCGTCGCCCACCGCCAGCGCCTCGTCAACGACCAGAATGTCGGGATCCACGTTGATCGCCACGGCAAACGCCAAGCGGGCATACATGCCGCTTGAATAATGCTTGACCGGCTGCTCGATAAACTGGCCAATATCGGCAAACGCCGCAATTTCATCGAAACGCTGCTCGACTTCGCTTTGCGAGAGGCCCAGCACCATTGCGTTCAGGAACACGTTTTCGCGGCCGGTGAACTCGGGGTTGAACCCCGCGCCCAGCTCCAGCAGGGCGGCAACGCGGCCATGCGTCTCGACGGTGCCGGAAGTGGGCATCAGCGTGCCGCAGATCATCTGCAGCAGCGTGGACTTGCCCGAGCCGTTACGGCCGATGATGCCGACGGTCTCGCCGCGGCCGACGTTGAAGGACACGTCGCGCAGCGCCCAGAATTCCCGGAAATAATTGACCGGCGGGCGTCCAAGCATATTGCGCACCCGGGGCGCGACAAACTGCTTCAACCGGTCGTGCGGCCGATCGTAGATCTGATAGCACTTGCTGAGGCGATCTACGCGAATGACATTGCTATCAGAGGACATCAGCAAACCCCTTGCGCGCCTTCTGGAACCACCAAAAACCTGCCCACGCAATCACCATGGCAATAGCCGCATAAATACCCAGCGCGCCCCAGTTCGGCAATTTGCCGTAAAGCAGCACATTCCGGGATTCTTCAATAATCAAGGTCAGCGGATTCAACATCACGATCATCTGCACCTTGGGCGGCAGATTGGAAATCGGATAGAACACCGGGGACACAAACAGCAGCACGGACATCAAGAGACCGATCGTCTGGCCGATGTCGCGCACATACACGCCCGTGGCGGAAAGAAACCATGCGAATCCCATGGTCACCATCAGCAGCGGAATCAGCACGATCGGGAAGAATATGGCCGTCCAGCTGATGGAGCCGCTGAGCACCAGTTGTGCAATCAACAGGACGCACACGCTGATGGCCGCATGGAACAGCGCCGCCCCCATCGCCACCCAGGGAAAGATCTCGAGCGGAAAGACGACCTTCTTCACGTAGGTCACATTGCTCTGGATCAGGCCGGGCGCGCGGCTGATGCACTCGGAAAACAGCCCGTGCACGATCAAGCCGACAAACAGCACGACCGCAAAATTCGCGTGGCTGGCTTCCTGGCTGACGCCCCAGCGCGCCTTGAAGACGACCGTGAAGAAAAACGTATAGACCGTCAACATCAAGAGCGGCGTAAAGAACGACCACGCCAGCCCAAAAATTGAGCCGCGATAGCGGCCCAGGACTTCCCGCTTGCACATTTGAACGGCGAGCTTTCGATTGCTCCAGATGCTGTCGAACATCGCAGCCGGAGATACACGCTGTGCCTGATGAGGATTCACACTACCTATCCCGCTTGAACGCCCCGCTTCAAACAGACGCGGGGCGGACATAAAGTTATTGGAAATAATCGCGATACTGGTCGCCGACAAATCCGCTGAGCGCCGTTTCGGCGGCTGATTCATCAAGCAAAATATGGGGCCCAATATGCGGCTGGCGCGACGCCTTGAAATTCTTCAGCGCGCATTACAGCCAGTAAAATATTGGCAACAATATCTTTGCAAACCATTCAAATTGAACAAAATCAAACTGAAGGCGCAAAGTGCGCATACTAAGTTTTAGCGCAACTGAACATCATAACATGCGGAAAACGCCGTTCTATGCGGATCTTCGGCCTTTTTCCCTCATCCCGACTCAACAAATAATAGTAAGTCTCACTATCCTTCAGTGGGAGAAGGTGCCGCCAATTCATGGCTATTTTCTCCGGACCGGTCCACAATGGATTCACGACACTGTTGGAACAGGGAGACAACCATGCGCATTGCCGATGCCCAATGGATTCCTTCGACGCAGCACCAGACATGGGATGCGTTGACTGACCCGCGAGTGTTACAGAAGTGCATTCCCGGGTGTGTCGAAGTCGCGATGCGTAGCCCCACCGAATATGCGGTCACGCTGCGCGCCAAGATCGCCGGCATCGACACCGACTACGAAGGCGAGATCCTGCTCTCCGACATGAACGCCCCCGACAGCTGCACGCTGGTGTTCGAAGGCAAGGGACGCGCCGCCTGCCTGGCGATCGGCACGGCGCAGATCAACCTGGCCACCAAGGACCAGGGCACCCGCGTGGCCTACACGGTCGCCGGCATGGCCGGCGGCAAGCTGGGCGAGTGCGGGGAAGGCGTCCTCTTGAAGGCCGGCGAGAAGATCATCGAGAAATTCTTCGCGTCCTTCATCGACCACATGGCGGCACAGCCGCGGATGGCGCCCCCTCCCCCGCCTCCCGAACCCGAGGCGCGGGGTCTCTCCAATTCCCGCTGGTCATGGATGCTGGTCGTGCTCGTCATCGCTGTTTTCTGGGGATACCACACGTTTTACAAGTGATAACCCTAGGGTGCCGGTGATATCCTTGGCGGCATGAATCCGCCGCCGACGCCACCGCAGCCAGCCACTGATCCCACACGCTCACGACGGGACCTGCTGATGGCGATGGCGGGCGTTTCGGCAACCGTGGTGCTCGCCGCCCTGGATTCCACCATCATCAGCACCACCCTGCCGCGCGTGGCCGAGGCGCTGAACGGCATGGCGCTATACGCGTGGGTCGGCACGGGCTATCTGCTGGCCACCGCGGCTTCCATCCTGATCTTTGGCCGGCTGGGCGACATGTTCGGCCGCAAGCCGTTGATGCTGGTGTCTGTGCTGATCATCGCGCTGGGCTCCATCGCCTGTGGCCTGGCGCAGTCCATGACCCAACTGATCGTTTTCCGCACCCTGCAGGGGGTGGGCGGGGGCATGATGATCGCCACGGCATTCGCCGCGCCGGCGGACTTGTTTCCCGATGCCAAGCAGCGCGTCAGATGGATGGCGCTGGTATCCGCTGCCTTCGCCATGGCTAGCGGCATCGGCCCGGTGCTGGGCGGCGCGGCCACGCAAGCGCTAGGGTGGCGCGCGGCGTTCTTTATTACGCCCATCGCGGCCGCCGCGGCCTTCTTCCTCTTGGCGCGCTATTTTCCGCGCATCCGGCCCATCCACGACGGCAGCCGCAAGATCGACTGGCTGGGCGCCATTCTGCTCGTATTGGCGGTGGGCGCGCCGCTGGCCGCGCTGGAACTTGCATTTGCCAGCGGCGAACACGCGCACCCGGTGCTCGGCCTGACGCTGGCGCTGGTCGGCGCCGCCGCCATCGCCATCCTGATTCCGACCGAACGCCGCGTGAAGTCACCGATCTTTCCGCTTCGCGTCCTGTCCGGCCGCGAGCCGCGCCTCTTGAACGCGGCCGCGATGATGGTGGGCGCGGTGATGTTCATCCTGATTTTCTACAGCCCGCTGCTGTTGCAGCAGGTGCTGGGCTACACGCCCAGCCAGGCGGGCCTGCTGCTCACCCCGCTGGTGGCCGCGATCTCGGTCGGCAGCATCATCAACGGCCGCATGTTCCCCAAACAGACCGAGCCGCAGCGGCTGATGGTGTTTGGCGGCGGTCTGCTGGCGGCCGGGTCGCTGATGGTGCTGCTGATTTCGCCGGGCACGTCGGCGTGGTGGATCCTGTCCGCGTTCTTCGTCAACGGCTGCGCGCTGGGCTTTTTGCTGCCCAACCTGACCCTCTTCATGCAGATGCTGAGCGAGCGGCGCGACGTGGGCGTGGCCTCGGCGCTGGTGCAGACGACGCGCGCCATCGGCAGCGCATTGGGCACTGCCGTGGTCGGCATTCTGATTTCGCACAGCACGGTGCTTTCCGGCGTGCGCACCGGGCTGGTCCTGTGTATTGTGCTGTCCCTGACCTGCGCGCTGCTGGCGCACCGGGTAAAGATGCGAAACCTGGTCACGAGCCGCGGTCAAGGTTGATTCAGAGCTCAACATGCAACGCCGCGATCTGCTGGACCTGATGATTCTTGCCGCCGTCTGGGGAGGCTCATTTCTTTTCATGCGCGTTGCCGTGCCGGAATTCGGGCCGGTGGCCCTGATCGAGCTGCGCGTGGGACTGGCCGCGCTGTTCCTGCTGCCCGCCGCGATCTGGCGCAACAAGCTGCCGCTTATTGCGCGCCGCTGGAAAGCCATTCTCGTGGTCGGCACGCTGAACGCGGCTTTGCCCTTCCTGCTTTACGCCTACGCCGCCCAGTCGTTGGGCGCGGGCTTCCTGTCGGTCGCCAACGCCGTGACGCCGGTGTGGGGCGCCGTCATCGGCTGGTTGTGGCTGAAAGACCGGCTGCCCTGGACCCGCTCGCTGGGGCTGCTGATCGGCATGTCCGGCATCGTGGTGCTGGTCTGGGACAAGCTCGACTTCCAGTCCGGCGGAACCGGCTTTGCCGTGCTTGCCGCCATTTCTGCGCCCGTCTTCTACGGCATTGCCGCCAACTGGACCAAGCGCTTTCTGACGGGCGTGGATCCGCTGACCAGCGCGACGGGCAGCATGGTGTCGGCCGCGCTGGTCCTGCTTCCAGCGGCCCTGGCCACCTGGCCGCAGCAGCCGGTCTCCTGGGAAGCCTGGGGCGCGACGGTCCTGCTCGCCGTGGTGTGCACCGGCGCCGCGTACATCGTGTTCTTCCGGCTGATCGCGAACGTCGGACCCACCGGCGCGGTCAGCGTCACATTTCTGGTCCCCATCTTCGGGGTCGTCTGGGGCGCCTGGTTCCTGGACGAAGTCATCACCGTGCCCATCCTTGCGGGCGCGGGCGTCATCCTCGTCGGGACAGCGCTGGCGCTCGGACTGGTCGGCATGAAACGCCGGGCCTGATCCGGTTCAGACCACCGCAATCCGGGGCGCCTGCCCCAAGGCGAGGCCTTGGCGGTCTTTGTCCGACACGATCGGCTCGCCTTGCACCGGCCAGGGGATCGCCAGCCCCGGATCGTCCCATCTCACGCAATGCTGGTGCGCCGGCGCGTACGGCGCGGTCGTCTTGTAGACCACATTGGCGTAGCCGGACAGCACCAGAAATCCGTGCGCAAAGCCTTCCGGCAGCCAGAGCTGGCGAAGGTTGTCCGATGACAGGATCTCGCTCGTCCATTGGCCAAACGTGGGCGATCCCTCGCGCATGTCCACGGCAACGTCGAAAATCTCGCCTTCGGTGACGCGCACCAGCTTTCCCTGCGGGTGCTGCGTCTGATAATGCAGGCCGCGCAGCACATGGCGCCGCGAGTGCGACTGGTTGTCCTGCAGAAAATGGACCGGACGGCCGACCGCCGCATCGAAGACCGATTGAACATAGGTCTCGACGAAATAGCCGCGCGCGTCCTGATGCTTCACGGGGTCGATGCGCAGGACATCGGGCAGGGACAAGGGTGTGATGCGCATCAGTGCGGCAGCCGGGTAAGAAGGTTCATCAGATATTGGCCATAGCCGCTCTTGACCAGCGGCCGCGCCAGCGCTTCCAGTTGCGCCGCGTCTATCCACTGCTTGCGGAACGCAATCTCTTCCGGGCAGGCGACCTTCAACCCCTGCCGGCGTTCGAGCGTCGCAATGAACTGCGACGCATCGAGCAGGCTGTCGTGCGTGCCCGTGTCGAGCCAGGCGTGCCCCCGTCCCATGATTTCGACGTTGAGCGCCCCCAGTTCGAGGTACGCCTGATTCAGATCGGTGATTTCCAGCTCATTGCGCGCGGACGGTCGGATGCGGCGCGCCAGCTCGATCACCCGGTTGTCGTAGAAATACAGCCCGGTCACCGCGTAGTTCGACTTGGGCGAGGCGGGCTTTTCCTCGATGCGCAGCGCGTTGCCCTGCGCGTCGAACTCGACCACGCCGTAGCGCTGCGGATCCTGCACGTGGTAGGCAAAGATGGTGGCGCCTGCGTGCCGCGACATCGCGCCGGCCAGCAGTTGGGGGAAGTCATGCCCGTAGAACAGGTTGTCGCCCAGCACCAGCGCGCACGGCGACTGTCCGATGAAGTCCGCCCCGATGAGAAACGCCTGCGCCAGGCCTTCGGGCGCCGGCTGCACCGCGTATTGCAGCGACAGCCCCCACTGCCCGCCATCGCCCAGCAACTGCTGAAAGCGCGGCAGGTCCTCGGGTGTCGAGATGACCAGGATCTCGCGTATGCCGGCCAGCATCAGCGTGGACAGCGGGTAATAGATCATGGGCTTGTCGTAGACGGGCATGAGCTGCTTGCTCACCGCGAGGGTCGCGGGATGCAGCCGCGTTCCCGAACCGCCTGCCAGGATGATGCCCTTGCGCGCGCCCGTTGCCGTCATCGCGCACCCCCCTCGGACGCATGGGAGCGGCTTGCCGCCTTCAGCAGCCATTGCGGGTGATCCAGATACCACCGCACCGTCTTCTCCAGGCCCGACGCAAACGTTTCGGCCGGCTGCCAGCCCAGTTCCTGCCGCGCCTTGCCCGCATCGATGGCGTAGCGGCGGTCATGGCCAGGCCTGTCGGCGACCAGCGCGATGAGGTCCCGGTACGCGCCGCCATCGGCCCGCGGCCGCAAGGTGTCCAGCAAGGCGCAAACCGCCGTGACGACCTCCAGCGTGGTGCGCTCATTTCGCGCGCCCAGGTTGTAGGTCTGGCCGGGCCGGCCATCTTCGAGCACCCTGCGCAAGCCGTCGCAATGATCGGCGACATACAGCCAGTCCCGCGCGTGCAGGCCATCGCCGTACACGGGCAGCGGCTTGCCCGCCAGCGCGTGATGGATCATCAGGGGAATCAGCTTCTCGGGAAACTGCCGGGGTCCGAAATTGTTGGAGCAGTGCGTCATGAGCACCGGCAATCCATAGGTCTGCGCCCAGGCGCGCACCAGATGGTCGCCCCCCGCCTTGCTGGCGGCGTAGGGATTGTTCGGCTGGTAGGGGCTGGCTTCGGTAAAGCCCGGATCGGCAGGCGCCAGCGAGCCGTAGACCTCGTCCGTCGAGACATGCAGAAACCGGAACGCATCGCGCTCGGCGCCGTCCAGTTCGCTCCAGAATGCGCGCGCGGCCTCCAGCAGCCCGAAGGCGCCGCCCACGTTGGTCCGGACGAAATTGCCGGCGCCCGCGATCGAGCGATCGACGTGCGTCTCGGCCGCGAAATTGACGATGGCGCGCGGACGGTGCGCGTGCAGCACCTCGGTCACCCGATGCGTGTCGGCGATATCCGCCACGACCAGGACATGGCGCGGGTCGTGTTCCAGGCCGCCAAGATTGGCGCGGTTGCCGGCGTAGGTCAGCTTGTCCAGATTGACGACCGTCTCATCGCCATGCGCCAGCCAATCCAGCACGAAATTGGATCCGATGAACCCGGCGCCCCCGGTGACGAGAATACTCATTGCGTTGTGCCTGATCGGAGGGCAACCCTCCAAAACGCGTAGTTTACTGCCCTGCCGCCGCCCGACCGCGTTCAGTATTTGTCCGACGTACCCGTGAACGCCACGCCGATCCGCAGCAGCGTGTAGGACGCCGCATCCACCCAGCGCCGCAGGAAACCCCGGCGCTGATAGTCCAGCGGCCGGATGAAGCGGCCACCCTCGCGAATGGCGGTTTCCAGGCGTTCCTGCAGGTCCCAGGCAAACGGCTGGCTGTCGACCACGACATTGGCCTCGCGCGCCAGCAGCAGGCTGAAGGGGTCCAGGTTCGACGAGCCCACGGTGGCGACGTTGTCGATCACCGCGACCTTCGCGTGCAGGTAGCTCGGCATGTACTCGTAGATCTCGATGCCGTCGCGCAGCAGCTTGTCGTATAGCGACCGCGTGGCGTGATACTGCATCCGGTATTCCACCTTGCCCTGCAGCAGCAGCCGCACGCGCACGCCGCGCGCCGCGGCCTTGGCCAGCGCGCGGCGAAAACGCACGCCCGGAAAGAAGTAGGCATTGGCGATCAGGATGTCGCGCCGCGCGCGCGAGATGCCGAACAGGTAGGCACGCTCGAATGTCCTGCGGAAACGCAGGTTGTCGCGCAGCACCAGCGCGGCGCGCAGCATGCCGCCCGGCGGCGCGGGAACGTCGCGCGGCTTGAGCAGCTGCAGCCGATGCCAGTCGCGCGGGTGGCGGCGCAGGCGCGCCCAGTTCAGGCGCACCCACAGGAGTTCCTGCGCATGGGCCGCCTGCGTGACGATCGGGCCTTCAATCTGCACGGCAAAATCAAAACGCGGACCGGTCAGGCCGTCGGTGGGATCCAGGTCATCGTAGTCGTCGATGACGTTGATGCCCCCGATGAAGGCGATGTGGCCATCGACGACCGTGACCTTGCGATGCAGGCGCCGCAAGCGGCTGCGCGACGGGATGAAGCGCGCGAACCAGCGCGGCTCGGGCCGGAAGATGCGGCACTGCGCGCCCGCATTGGCCAGCGCGACGCGCACGCGCTCGCCATGCAGCGCGCTGCCGAATCCATCCAGGACCACGCGCACCTTGACGCCGCGCCGCGCGGCCGCCGCCAGGCATTCCAGCACCTTCGTGCCGGTGCGGTCGAGCATGAAGATGTAGGTTTCCAGATGCACGCTGACGGTGGCCGCGTCGATCGCCGCGCACAGCGCGGGAAAGAAGTCGGCGCCGTTCTGGAGCAGACGGATATCGTTGCCCTGCTCCCACTCCAGCCTGTCCTGCTCGTCCTTCACGGGAGTTCAAGCTCCGCGAGCAAGGGCGAATGATCGGACAGCTTGGCCCACTCGCGGCCGCGCAGCACGCGGGCGCTGCGCACGGCAAAGCCGCGCTGGTAGATGCGGTCCAGGCGGAACCAGGGAAACACGGCAGGGAACGTGCGCGGCGGCGGCGCCAGCAACCGCGAGCTGCCATCCATGCCGAGCTGGTTGTTGCGCTCCATGACTGAGACGCCGCTGCTGGGCAATCCGCGCAGGGCGTTGGACAGCCGCTTGACCGAGTCGCGCAGGCGCGGCAGGTCTCCGCCATGGCTGCGCGGGGCATGCGAAAACACCTCGTACAGCCCGAGCTGCTGCACGAACATCGGCGCCAGCCGGTCATTCCAGTCGTTGAAATCCCCGGCGATCAGGATGGGCTCGCCATCGGGCACCATGCGCTTGATGCGCTCGGTCAGCGCCAGGATCTGGCGGCTGCGGCTGCCGGCGAACAGGCCCAGATGCACCACGAAGCAGTGCACCGCCCGATCACCCACGTCGATGCGCGCATGCAGCAGCCCGCGTTGCTCCAAGCGGTGGTCGGAGATGTCGAGATTTTCGTGGTCGAGGATGGGATAGCGCGACAGCAGCGCATTGCCGTGGTCGGTGGCGTGGCGCACGGCATTGCGGCCGTAGGCGACGTCCAGCCGCAATGCGGCGGCCAGCGATTCGTGCTGGGCATCGAGCAGCGACTTCTGCTCGTTGCGGCCCTGGACCTCCTGCAGGAAGACCAGGTCGGGGCGCAGGCCATACAGGCCCAGGCGAAGTTCATTCAGGGAGTCGCGCCGGCCCAATGCCGAACGGCCCTTGTGTATGTTGTAGCTGACGACTCGGATGAGCGACATGGAAGCAATGGCGCCTTTCAAATCTTGAGAACCGCCGGCCGGGTCCCGGAAGGTCCTCTGGCCAGCCGCCGCCGTGTTTGGCGGCGTTAGCCAGATTACTCCATTTCAGCCGGGCGTTCCCATCTTTGCGGCAGCGCGAGCTACCGGCGCACCTCAAGCGCACCGCAGCGGATCCGGCTCTGCCGGTCCGCCAGCGGGCCCCCTGGAGGGGGGCCCGCCGAGGGGGAAGCGCCGGAGGCGCTCCGGGGGTGGGCCTTCCTACGCTTTTTCGACGTTGCGCAGGCGGATGTGCAGCTCGCGCAGTTGCTTCTCGTCGACTTCCGAGGGCGCTTGCGTCAGAAGGTCCTGGGCGCGCTGCGTCTTCGGGAAGGCAATGACGTCGCGGATCGATTCGGCGCCGGTCATCATCGTGACGATGCGGTCCAGGCCGAAGGCGATGCCGCCGTGCGGAGGCGCGCCGTACTGCAGCGCGTCCAGCAGGTAGCCGAACTTCTCGCGGGCTTCCTCGGCGCCGATCTTCAGCGCGCGGAACACCTTGCTCTGCACTTCCTCGCGGTGAATACGGACCGAGCCGCCGCCGATTTCCCAGCCGTTCAGCACCATGTCGTAGGCCTTGGCGAACGCCTTGCTGGGATCGGATTCCAGGAAGTCTTCGTGGCCATCCTTGGGGCTGGTGAACGGGTGGTGGGCGGCGGTGTAGCGGCCGTCTTCCTCGTCGTATTCGAACATCGGGAAGTCGACCACCCACAGCGGCTTCCAGCCGGCCGTGAACAGGCCCGTCTTCTTGCCGAATTCGCTGTGACCGATCTTCACGCGCAGCGCGCCGATGGCGTCGTTGACGACCTTCTCGCGGTCCGCGCCAAAGAAGATGATGTCGCCGTCCTGAGCGCCGGTGCGCTTGACCAGTTCGGCCAGGGCAGCGTCGTGCAGGTTCTTGACGATGGGCGATTGCAGGCCGTCGCGGCCCTTGGCCACGTCGTTGACCTTGATGTAGGCCAGGCCCTTGGCGCCGTAGATGCCGACGAACTGGGTGTACGCGTCGATCTCGCTGCGCGACATCTCGGCGCCACCGGGCACGCGCAGGGCGACCACACGGCTGCCCGGCGCCGTGGCGGCGGCGGCAAACACCTTGAAGTCCACGTCGCGCATGACGTCGGTGATATCGGTGAACTCGAGCTGCACGCGCAGATCGGGCTTGTCCGAGCCGTAGCGGCGCATCGCTTCGGTCCACGGCATGATCGGGAACGGCGACGGCAGGTCGACGCCCTGCACCACCTTGAACACGTGGCGGATCAGGTTCTCGAAGATTTCACGGATTTCGAATTCGTTCAGGAACGAGGTTTCGCAATCGATCTGGGTGAATTCCGGCTGACGGTCGGCGCGCAGGTCTTCGTCGCGGAAGCACTTGGTGATCTGGTAGTAGCGGTCGAAGCCCGAGACCATCAGCATCTGCTTGAAGAGCTGCGGCGACTGCGGCAGCGCGAAGAAGTGGCCGGCGTTCACACGCGAGGGCACCAGGTAGTCGCGCGCGCCTTCGGGCGTGCTCTTGGCCAGCATGGGCGTTTCGATGTCGATGAAGCCCAGTTCGTCCAGGAACTTGCGGGTTTCGATGGACACGCGGTAGCGCAGCATCAGGTTGCGCTGCATCTGCGGACGGCGCAGGTCCAGCACGCGGTGCGTCAGGCGGGTGGTTTCCGACAGGTTGTCGTCATCCAGCTGGAACGGCGGGGTGACCGACGCGTTCAGGATCTCGACTTCCTTGCAGAGCACTTCGATTTCGCCGGAGGCCAGTTCGGCGTTGGCCGTGCCGGCCGGCCGCTCGCGCACCAGGCCGGTGACGCGGACGCAGAATTCATTGCGCAGGCGCTCGGCGGTGGCGAAGGCGGCGTTGTCCGGATCGAACACGATCTGGGCAAGGCCGGCGCGGTCGCGCAGGTCGATGAAGATGACCCCGCCGTGGTCGCGGCGGCGGTTCACCCAGCCGTACAGGGTGACGGTCTGGCCGAGATGGTCACGGCAAACCTGGCCGGTGTAGCAGGTACGCATGCGGGATGACTCCGTTTTGTGCTTGGTGTGTAAGGGTTACGAATCGGCGCGGGGTGCGTCCTGCACGCCCGGCGCCGGAGAGAGCGCAGCCGGCCGGACCACGGGCGTTGCCGCCGGGGCCGGGGCGACCACGCCCATGGAAACGATGTACTTCAAAGCCGCGTCCACGCTCATCTGAAGGTCGATGACCTCGGCGCGAGGCACCATCAGGAAAAAGCCGGATGTGGGGTTGGGTGTCGTCGGCACATACAGGCTGATGTGGTCGCCAGGCAGGCTGTCGGCCACTTCACCGCTGGGCGTGCCGGTGACGAATGCAATGGTCCAGGCGCCTGCCCGCGGATACTGCACCAGCACCGCGCGGCGGAACGCCTGTCCGTTGGGGGCAAGCACGGTATCACTGACCTGCTTGACCGAGTTGTAGATGGACCGCACAAGCGGGATGCGGCCCAGCAGGGTTTCCCACTGGTCCACCATGGTGCGGCCAATAAGGTTGGCGGCGAACACGCCCGTTAGAAGCACCACCACGATGACCAAAACGAAGCGGAAACCGGGAATGTCGATGCCGAACAGCGATTCGGACGACAGGAAGCCAGGCACGAACCCTTCCAGGGTGGCGACCAGCAGTCCCAGTACCCACACCGTGATGACCAGGGGAACCCAGATCAGCAGCCCGGTGATGAAGTACTTCTTGATGACGCGCATCCGCATCGCGATGCGCTCTAGGAAGCGGCGCTGCCGGCAGCAGGCGTCGTCGGCGCGGGGGCTGCGGCAGGCGCTGCAGCCGGCGTGGCGGCGGGCGCGGCGCTGTCAGCGGAGGCCGGCGCGCTTGCCGGGGCGGCGCCCGGGTTGCTGCTGTTGCCGCTGCTGCTGTTGCCGCTGCCGTTGTTACGGAAGTCCGTGACATACCAGCCGGATCCCTTGAGCTGGAATCCAGCTGCGGTCACCTGCTTGGAAAACGTGCTTTGGCCGCATTCGGGGCAGACCGAAAGCGGCGCGTCGGAAATCTTCTGCAAGACGTCTTTGGCGTGGCCGCAGGCGCTGCACTTATAGGCGTAGATGGGCATCGAGGGCTCCCAGGCGCAAGCCCGGCATATCAAATTCCGCCTGCTGCCGCGCGCGGGCGCAAGGCTCGGCGGCTGGGCATGGCCGGAAAAATACGGGAAAGTCTTGAATTTTAGCGGTTTTTCATAAAGCGTCGGAGTCCGCCCCGCCCTGCCGGCCGCCAGCCGACGGCCGGGGGATGGCCTCCCCGGTGCGGGCGGGCCTTTCCCTACACGGGCAGCAGGAACATCACGGCGGCCACCAAGGTGGGTCCCAGGGCGCACAGGAACAGGCGCCCGGACGAAATGCTGCCATCCGGGAAATGATTCTTCAGGATTGCGAACCCAGCCGGATTGGGCGCGTTGGCAATCACCGTCAACCCGCCGCCCGTGACCGCGCCGGCCACCAGCATGTAGCGCCAGGCCTCGCTGGTGCCCTCCACGAGCGACCCCAGGTAGGTGAGCGCAGCGTTGTCGGTGATGGCCGTGAGCGCGGTGGCCCCCCAAAAGAGGACAAAAGGCTCCAGCCCCCCCAGCAGATCCTGCAACCACCACTTCTGCAAGCCGCCCAGCACCACCAGCCCGGCCAGGAAAAAACCCACCATCAGGCCTTCCTTGATCATCAGGCGGTCCTGGTGCCGCTTGTAGGCCTCGGAAAACCCGATGAACATCATCAAGAGGCCCAGAAAAATGGCCGGATGATGCGCGGTCAGCACGATGGCGATCAGGAACACCAGGTGCACCAGAATCACGATGGCAGGCACCGGCGGGCGCTTGCCCGCGCCGTCCGGGGCATCGACGCCGCCCCGCGTGCCCACCGCGCCTTCAAGCAGCGCCTTGCGGCAGATGAACGTCAGCAGACCCGCATTCAGGACGACCGCCACTGCCGCGCGCCAGCCGAAGTGCTGCAGCATGAACGCCGAATCCCAGCCGAACGTGCCCGCCACCATCAGGACGGGCGGCGCGGCGTACGACGTCAGCACGCCACCGATGGACACGTTGACGAACAGCACACCCAGGGTCAGGTACTTGAAACCGGTCCGGCCGCTGCTGCGGAAGTACGCGTCGCGCAGCAGGATGGCGGCCAGCGTCATCGCGGCAGGCTCGGTGATGAACGAGCCGCCCAGCGGCACCATGGCCATCACCACGAAGAAGGTCGACAGCTCGCGCGGCATCGGCAGGACCCGCGCCACCAGGCGGACCAGCAGCCCCACCAGCTCAAGAATCGGCCGGCTCGCCGCCACCACCATGATCACGAACACGAACAGCGGCTCCGTGAAGTTGCGCGTGTCCATGTAGTCGATCGCGGCCGACGGCCCGGCCAGCGCCGCCATGGTCACGATCAGTGCGAAGGCCCAGACGCCGAAGACGGCCTCGACCTCGGAAAACAGGTGCCAGAAGCCCGCGTGCGGTCCGCCCCGATGCGCCAGGCGCGCGAAGAAGGGAACCGAGAAGGTGTGAAGAACCGCCACGGCAAACAGGAGGGTGGCGATGACTTCTAGCGTCTGGGGCATGTGCAGCAATTCCTATGACGCCCGGGGGATACGCGCTCCGGCGGGCTTGTCGGACAAGCGTCGCAATATAGCCCAGCGGCACGCCGGTGTAACGCAGGGTCAACACTGATCCCTGCCGCCTTTTCTACGCGATCGGGGCCGGCGGTTCGGCGCCCGCCTGCGCCGCCTTCATCTCCATCAGCAGGCTATGCAGCATCTCGGTGGACAGCCCGTGCAGCACCAGCCGGTAGCCCGCCCGCAACGTGGACATCGGCACCAGCGGATGGCTGTTGTTGACCAGAATCAGGTGCTGCGGCGCGCCCAGCAGCTTGGCCGCATAGATGCCGACGGTCTCATCGAGCTGCAGCGAATTGGCCGCGCGCCAGAAATCGTTGTCGGTCAGTAGCAGTTGATACAGCGGCGTGAACAGTTCGATGGCGCTTTGCAGGTCCAGGAAGTTCAGCTTGCCTTGCGGCATGTCCTCCAGCCGGATCGGCGGGTCGCGCAGCATGGAAAAGTCCACCGTCTGCGGCGCGTGCATTTCCACGCCCGCATCGCGCAGCGCCTGGTTCAGCCGGATGACGAAGTTGAAGAGATTCAGGTCGTGCTTGACGAACAGATCGTCCTTCAGGTCGTCGATCGTCATCGGCTCGAGCGGCGTGGTGCTGACGGGCACCGGTGAGTTCGCTGCGATGAAGGCCAGCGCCTGCGCCCCCAGGTGAAAGTGCCGCAGGATCAGCCAGTTGGCCTCGGGCGACACGAAGCGCTTCAATCCCCACGCCAGAATGCGGTGCAGCACCCGGGAATGCGACCAGCGGCGCGGCAGGAACGTCTTGATGACCTGGATCAGGATGATGAAGGCGCGCGCAAGCGGCCGCAGGAACGGCAGCAGGTACTGGCGCGACGCGCAGCTGGAATCCGTCAGCCAGGCCTTCTTGACCTTGTCCGGCAGCGGCGTGCTGCGGTCCAGGTACAGCGCGAGCCAAGGGCTGGGATCCGCGGGATCGTGCTCCCGGGCAAGGAATTCGGGTTCCTTGTTCATGCCGCGTCCGCCTCCATCACGTGATGAAACTGCATCAGGTAAAGCGCCGCCGTGCGGCGCGCGGTGTCGACGATGCGCTGCTCGGCGCGGCCGTCCTCGTCGCAATCGAGCGCCAGCTCCACGGCCGACAGCCAGCGCGCCAGATGGTGCTCATCGTTGTGGCCGTGGTATTCCAGGAAGCGGAAGGCGTCGGGCGGCAGCTTCAGGCTGGCCTTGAGCAGCGGCAGCAGCGCCGGCACGATGCGCTGACCCGTGCCCTCGATGATGTAGATGGCGCCCAGGAGCCCGATCGGATCGCGCGTGGCGGCCAGGCTGTGCAGGTAGGCATTGAGCGCCTCGCCGCCGGGATTGCGGCGCAGGGCGTCGATGCTGTCCACCGTGCCGCCGGCGGTGCGGTAGTCGTCGAACAATATCTGGAAGTCGTTCTGCTCCTCGCCCGCGTGCATGTCGATCAGCGCGGCCAGCGGCGCGTACTGCTCGGTCAGCGACGCGGCGCCCTCACGCATCCACTTGCTGCCCTCGCGCACCTGCGGAATCCAGTTCTCCATCCACGTCAGGTAATCCGCGGTCTGGAACTGGCGGTTTCGCAGGCGGCGGACCACCGGCGTGCGCCACACGCGCGAACGGTAGTCGTGCCAGATCGCCGCCAGCTCCGTCAGCAGTTGGCCCAGGCCTTGCGGCGCCATGTCGGGATCATGCGGCGGCGCGATGGCGTCGGCGTCGATGGACGCCGCATCCTCGCGTGCGGCGGCGCCCGACGCAGCGGCGCCCGACGCAGCGACGCCCGGCGCCCCAGCGGCGACCGCGGGCTTTGCGTGCACCGCTTCGGCTTCCAGCAGCATGTAGGCCGCCATGAAGCGCCCGGATTCGGGGATGTAGCAGAAGATCTGCTCGCCCGGCTTGACCTCGCGCGTTTCCAAAAACTCGGCCAGCATGATCATGATGGAGGCGGCGCCCGTGTTGCCGCGCCACGCCAGGTTGCTGAACCAGCGCTCGCGCGGGATCACCAGGCCGGCCTTTTCCATCAGGTCTTCCACGACCGGGATGAATTTTTCCGACGAGTAATGACACAGGAAGTGATCGACCTGATCCGGATCCACCCAGCCGTCGCGCACCAGCTTGGCGTACTCATGGATGCCGATGTCGAACAGATGCGGCAACAGGCGGATGTCCTGGCGCAGCGACAGCGCGCCATCGGCCTCGGCCTCGTTCCAGGACGGGTAGTCCAGATGCCCCTTGCTCCGGTCGGCGGACAGCCCAAGCTGCATGCACACCGGATAGTCGCCCGAGAACGAGCGCTGATGCACCCACTTCAAGCGCAGCCGCACGCCCTGCGAGGCGCCGGGCAGCGGCCGATCGCCATTGCCCAGCAGCACCGCGCCGGCGCCGTCCGACAGCATCCAGCGCAGGAAGTGCGCGTCGAAGTCGGCGTCGTACCCGCGCGCGGCAAAGCGCGAGCGCTTGAACAGGCGCGACGGCAGTTCGCTGGCCACGGCCAACGCGCTGGCATGCGCGCCCAGCTCCACGCCTTGCGCGGCTGCCTGGATCGCCGACACGCCCGCGGCGCAGATGCCATGCACCGACAGCGTTTCCATCGGCGGCGCGGCCAGCTCGCCCTGGATCATGTTGGAAAAGCCCGGCATCAGCGCATCGCCGCCGGACGAACCGCTCGCCAGCAACGACACGGCCGACAGATCGGTGTCGTGGCGCCGCAGGCAATCGCGAATCGCGTTGGCCGCGAGCTGCGCATTGGAGAACACTGTCGCGCCCTCGCGATCAATCGCGTAGTAGCGCTGCTTGATGCCGTTCTCGGTCAGGATGCGGCTCTTGATCCGGCTGGACATGCGGTTCAGCGGCGCGATGTAGTCGTCCATGGCCTCGTTGGACACGGGCTCGCCCGGCATGAAATAACCGGCGCTTTCCAGGTAGACACGATGAAACGCAATGGGCATGGCGGATCTCTGGTTGGGAAATGGGGGGTGCGGCGCTAGCGGACGTGCTCGGGCGCCATGCAGGAACGGCTGCGCAAGCGCGGCACGAAAGCGGCCAGCACGAAGACGCGGAACATATAGGGCACGAGGCCGCGTTCATTCAGTTCGGCGCGCACGCGGCTGCGGTAGTGGTCATGATGCAGGACGGTCAGTTCGGACCAGTGCGCGCGCGGATGCTCGTGATGCGCGGTGTGCAGGCCGATGTTGAAGAGCAGCGGATTGACCAGCCCCTCGAAATTGCGCGCGTAGTTCAGGCCCGCGATGTGCCGTGGCCCGCCGTCCGCATGCGCGTGCTGCAGATAATTGGTGGCCAGCAGCCAATGCAGGCCGTGCAACTGCGGAACAATCACGAACACCAGCGCCTTGACCGGGTTCACCGCGATCAGCCCGGCCCACAAGCCCAGCCACGCGCCGTACTGCGCCATGCAGTAGCGCCAGGCGCCGGGCCAATGGCGGCGCAGCCGGCCCAGCCACGCGAAAAACAGCGGATACAGCACCCAGGCCGCTTGCACGGGATGGATGATGTAGCCCCACAGGTGATTGGTGTCGCCGCCAAACCGGTACGTGCGCGCCACGTCGCGCTCGCCATGCTTGTAGCGGTGATGATTGGCCACGTGGGCCGGATAGAACACGAACGTCGGATGGCCCTGCAGCAGCGTGATCCAGAAATCGGTCGTGCGGTTGGCCCAGCGGCCGCGCCACATCCGGATGTGCGTGTGGTTGTGATGGATGACGCCAATGCCCAGGGTCAAAAACAGCATCAGCGCGTAGGCCGGCCACCAGAACCCGTTGAACCACTGCCAGGCCGCCAGCAGCGGCAGCGCCGCCAGATAGGCCAGGCTCTGCCAATCGCGCCGGTTGCGCAGCGCCGGCAGCGCGCGCCGCGGGCCAATCGGTGCATTCGGGCCAATACTTGCCGCCACTATGCGGAGCCTCGCACGCCGGCGCCGGACTCACGCTGCCGGTAGGCTTCCAGCTGTCGCTCGGCGGCCTCCGCCCCCAACCGCGTGCGGAACAGGCGATCCATGAAGGTGAACTGGAAGCCGTAGTTGCCGTTGTAGCAGGCATGGTGCAGATGGTGCCGGCGGCTGGCGGCGAACCAGTGCGCGTACGAGACCTTGGGAAAGAAATCGTAGTTGGCGTGGCCGATGCAATTGAAGAACAGGCTGAAAATCGGCACCGACAACAGCGACCAGAAGCTGAAATCGTGCACCACCATGGGCAGCAGGATCACGTTGCCCAGCATCAGCGCTTCGATGGGATGAAAGCTGTAGGTCGAAAACGGCGTCGTCACCACCGAACGGTGATGCGGCAGGTGAAAGCGGCGCAGCAGGCGCGTGTGCAGCAGGCGGTGATTGATCCAGAAATGCACGTCGTTCCAGGCCACCAGCGCCAGGATTTCCAGCACGATCTTCTGCCCGCTCGCGTCCGGGTCCAGGCGCGCCCATCCCAGTTGCAAGAGGCCCCACGGAAAAATCATGCCGGTGCCGAACAGCAGGATCGACAGGCCGGACTGCGCCAGCTCGCGGCGCAACTGGCCTGGCGCAAGCGGCCGTGGATCGAGCGGCCGGCCCAGGCCAAGGGCCGGCAGGATGTGCCGGGTCAGCAACCACGTGGCCGCGCCAAAGACCAGGTAGATGCCGCCGAAGAAGAGCAGCCCCGCCAGCATGACCTGCCAGGCGGACAAGGCTTCAAAAGCTTGACCCATGAAGGTTTTGTTTCACCCCGAAGAATGGCCGCATCATAAGCAATCCGTCAGCTTCCCGGTAGGTCATTTATTACCAATTGAATCCGGACGCCACAAAGCGCTCATGCGGCGCGCAGGGCGGGCTCGTGCGCCGGAAACTGGCGGTCCACCGCGTCCACGGCGGCATCCAATCGCGCCGCGAGCGCCGCGCTGGCCGGCAGCATGGGCAGACGCAGTTCATTCGACAGCAACCCCTGCCGTGCAAGCGCAGCCTTCAGCGGACCGGGATTCGGCTCTCCGAACACCAGCTGGATGACCGGCGCCAGCGCATGGAACAGCGCGCGAGCATCGTCCAGCCGCTGGGCTTGCACCGCGCGGTGCATCGCCACGAACAGATCGGGACGCAGGTGCGCCGCGGCGGCGATCATGCCCGTGGCGCCCAGGCACATCGCGGACAGCGATTGCAGGTCCTCGCCCGCCAGCACATTCAACTGACCATCGTTGATCAGCGCCACCGTCTTGTCCAGCGAGCCGCCGCAGTCCTTGATGGCGGCAATGTTGGGATGCGCGGCCAGCGCCAGCAGCGTCGGCGTTTCCAGCGTGGTGCCGGTCCGGTACGGAATGTCGTAGAGCACCAGCGGAAAACGCGAGGCATCGGCCAGGCAGCGGAAGTACGCCGCGGCCCCTTCCTGGCCCGCCCGCACGTAGTACGGCGCGGGCGCCAGGATGCCGGCCAGCGGCCGCGTGCCGAACGCCGTCAGCCGCTGCAGCACGTGGCCCTGATGATTGCCCGCCAGCCCCATGACGATGGGCAGGCCGCCCGCCTCGGCCAGCACCGCATCCAGCACGGC
This sequence comes from Achromobacter sp. Root565, assembly GCF_001427425.1. NCBI lineage: Bacteria > Pseudomonadati > Pseudomonadota > Betaproteobacteria > Burkholderiales > Alcaligenaceae > Achromobacter > Achromobacter sp. Root565. The sequence goes on along the minus strand of NZ_LMGO01000008.1, from coordinate 75,381 downwards.
GAGCTGTTCGGCATCGTCCAGCGCCGCGGCCTCGCCCGTGCTGCCGCACACGACCAGCCCGTCAACGCCCGCTGCCACGTAGTGGCGCACGAGGCGGCGCAGCGCCCCGCCATCGACATGGCCGCCCGAAAACGGCGTGACCAGCGGCACCCAGACGCCCTGGAACAGAGATTGATTTGATTGCATGAGAACACTCCTTCGTATGGACCGTTGGGGGGACCGTACAGAAGTGCTCGGGATGTCAGGGGGTGCGCGCAGAGGCGCCAAAGCGCCGCCAGGAGGCCGCTGTTCCGTCGCCCATCTGACGGAACAGCATGCTCCGGTCAGATGAGCGGCTGTTTTTTGGATTTCAGGCCGGCGGCAGCCAGCACCACGCCAAGGGCGCGGAGTCGGCTAGCAGTCTGGTGGGCCTGATGAATCATGGATGAGCGGGACGCGATAAGCGGCGGTTGCAGAAATCTACCGGGCGGGCGCGTCGGTGTCAACGCGGCGGCAAGGCGGTCGCCCGGCAGCGCTGCGGGACGGGGTTCAGCTGAGCGTCGCCAGGAACACCGCGCACAGCGCTTCCATGCCCTTGCGGTCGTCTTCGTCGAACCGGTCCGGCACGGGGCTGTCCACGTCCCAGACGCCGATCAGTTCGCCCTTGTGCACCAGCGGCACCACGATTTCGGAACGCGAGGCCGCGTCGCAGGCGATGTGGCCGGGAAAGGCATGCACGTCCGGCACGAGCTGCGTCTGACGCTGGCTGGCGGCCGCGCCGCACACGCCGCGATTGAGCGGAATGCGCACGCACGCGGGCTTGCCCTGGAACGGTCCCAGGACCAGTTCCGTGCCGTCAAAGAAATAAAAACCCACCCAGTTCAGGTCGGGCAAGGCCTGGAACGCCAGCGCGCTCAGGTTGGCGGCATTGGCGATGCGGTCGGGCTCGCCTTCCAGCAACGCACGCGCCTGGACGGCCAGTTCGGCATACAGGGCGGCTTTGGACTCGGCGGTGATGGGAGCGGCTTCGAACATGGATGTAACTGTACTGGCGGTTATCGATGCAGGTGATTTTAGGGGTTCCACCCGTTAAAGGGGCCGGACTGTTACCGTGTGGGACAATACTTCGTTGTCAAACGTATCAACCGACCCACCCTTCTTGATCAAGAAGCACTCCATGGACAAGCCTATCGAACCTGCGTTTTCCTTTTCGGAACGCGCCCTGCAACTCACCAGCTCCGCCATCCGCGAGATTCTCAAGGTAACCGAGCGCCCCGAAGTCATTTCGTTCGCAGGCGGCCTGCCCGCGCCCGGCGGCTTCCCGGTAGAAGTGGTGCGTGCGGCATTCGACAAGGTACTGTCCACCAACGGCCGCGCGGCCCTGCAGTACGGTCCCACCGAAGGCTACGCGCCCCTGCGCAAGTGGGTCGCCGATGACCTGACCGCCTCCGGCGCCGACATCGCCCCCGACCAGGTCCTGATCGTATCCGGCTCGCAGCAGGCGCTGGATCTGCTGGGCAAGGTGCTGATCGACAAGGACAGCAAGGTGCTGGTCGAAGACCCCAGCTACCTGGGCGCGCTGCAATCGTTCAGCCTGTACCAGCCGAACTTCGTGCCGGTGCCCACCGACGAAGGCGGCCTGATCTCCGAAGCGATCACGCCCGAACTGGCTGACGGCGCCCGCTTCCTGTACGCCCTGCCCAACTTCCAGAACCCGACCGGCCGCACGCTCAACCTGGAACGCCGCATCGCGCTGGTCAAGCGCGCCGCCGAACTGGGCCTGGTCATTGTCGAGGACGATCCCTACGGCGAACTGCGCTACGCAGGCGAGCCGCAGCCCGGCCTGATTGCGCTGGCCAAGGAGTACGGCGCCAACGTCGTGCGCCTGGGCACGTTCTCCAAGGTGCTGGCCCCCGGCCTGCGCCTGGGCTACATCGCCGGCGGCCGCGCGCTCATCAACAAGCTGGTGCAGGCCAAGCAGGCAACCGACCTGCACACGCCCACGCTGACGCAGATGGCCGTGTACGAGATCGTCAAGGACGGCTTCCTGGCCGAACACCTGCCCAACGTGCGCGAGATCTACCGCGCCCAGGGCAGCTGCATGCTGGACGCTATCCAGAAGGAATTCCCGTCCACCGTCACCTGGACCAAGCCGGAAGGCGGCATGTTCATCTGGCTGACGCTGCCCGAGCACATCGACAGCACCAAGCTGCTGGAAAAGGCCATCGCGCAGAACGTCGCCTTCGTGCCCGGCGCGCCGTTCTACAGCGGCGAAGGCAAGCGCAACACGCTGCGCCTCAGTTTCGCCACCGTGCCGGAAGACAAGATCCGCACCGGCATCGCCATCCTGGGCAAGCTGCTGAAGGCGGAATGACGGGTTACACCGCCGACGTCCCGCCAGGGACCACGCGGAGGCCTTGAACACCGATCGGCCGGGCGCGATGCCCGGCCGTTGTTTTATGCTGTCGGCTTTCCCGACCACTTTTGACCGTGACAGTGAGCGCTTCGCAACAATCCCCCGCCGATCTCAGTGACATCGTCTTCACCGACTGGGTCGAACGCTGGCTCCCGAAGTCGTGGCGGCCCTACGCGCGGCTGTGCCGCCTGGACCGTCCCATCGGCACGTGGCTGACGCTGCTGCCGGCCATCGCCGCGCTGGTCCAGGCTGCGGGCGGTCTGCCCGACCTTCAACGCCTGATCGTCTTCTCGCTGGGCGCCCTGTTGATGCGCGGCATCGGCTGCACGGTCAACGACATGTGCGACCGCGACTTCGACAAGCACGTCGAGCGCACGCGCTTCCGTCCGCTGACCAGCGGCCAGTTGTCGATGAAGAACGCCGTGTGGTTCCTACTGGGCCAGTTGCTGGTCTGCGGGTCGCTGCTGTTCTTCCTGAACGACATGAGCCGCTGGCTGGCCGTGGCCGTGCTGCCCTTCGTCTTCATCTATCCGCTGTGCAAGCGCGTCACCTACTGGCCGCAGGTCGTGCTGGGCATCTGCTTCAATTGGGGCATGCTGATGGCCTGGTCGGACACGCAGAATCACGTGCCGCTCGCCGCCATCGCCATGTGGCTGGGCGCGGTGCTGTGGCAGGTGGGGTACGACAGCATCTACGCATACGTCGACGTGCGCGACGACCGCAGCGTGGGCCTGCACTCGACCGCCATGCGTTTCGGCGACCAGGGCAAGCTCTGGATCGGCGGGTTCTATCTCGGCACCGTGCTGCTGTGGGCCTGGGGCGGTTATGCAATCGGCCTGTCGTGGGCGTATCAGGTCGGCATGGTGGCCGTGGCCGCGCATCTTGCCTGGCAATTGAAGGTCTTCGACATCCAGCATCCCCACCGCAACTTCATGCTGTTCCGCGCCAACCTGTGGCTGGGCGCGTTGCTGGTCGTGGCGGCGCTCGCCGGCACGGTGATCCGCTGATGCGGCGCGGTTGACGCGCAGCATTGGCGATGGGGGCCCAGCCGCCCCCAAACCAATCGTGTCGTGCATTTGCGGGATTGCCAACCGCGGGCGATGATGGGCTTTCCACCCCCACGTCACGGAGTCACCGCATGCCCGCAATGATCAAATCCCTGACCACCGCCGCCGCCGTGTGCGCCCTCTTTGCCACGCTGCCGGCACAAGCCGCCACCGATTGCGCCCCGCTACGCGGTTGCGAGGCCAAGTTCTGCCACATCGAAAACGACATCACCGCAGCGCAGGCACAGAACAACTCGCGCCGCGAGGCGGGCCTGCGCAAGGCGCTGTCCGAGGCCAAGGCAAGCTGCACCGACAGCCGCCTGCAGTCCCAACGCGAAGCCGATGTCCGCGAAAAGCAATCCAAGGTCGCCGAACGCCAGCAGGAGCTCAAAGAGGCGAAGGCCAAGGGCAAGCAGGACAAGATCGACAAGGCCCAGCGCAAGCTTGAAGAAGCGCAGACCGAATACAACGACGCATTGGCCGATCTGAACCGCTGACGCGGCGCCACCCACGGGCCAGCGCGTCCGCACGCGCTGGCCGCACATCTGACACGTCACGCAATGGAAATATCGCCATCCATGGCGCCAACATGGACAATCCAAACCGATTAGCCATGATTTTGGAAAGATGTTTTCAGGTAATAAGGGTTTATCCCAGGGTTGTTTAGGCACAGAATGCCTCTCATCGGGACACAGCAAGCGAGCCCCAGGCAGTCAGGCCTAGGGCTCGAATCCCAAGCTCACAAGACTCGGAGGTCTGCCATGAAAACCCTTGCTACCGCACTGATGCTGTCCATGTCTGTTCTGGCTGCTGGCGCTCAAGCCGCCGAAGCCGACCAAGCTCCCACCCGCGCTCAAGTTCAAGCTGAACTGCAACAAGCCAAGGTTTCGGGCCAATACACGTTCGGCGAAGAAGGCTATCCCGCCCCCATCGCTCAACACTCCAGCCTGACCTCGCAGCAAGTCCAAGCCGAACTGGCCCAGGCCAAGAACGCCGGCCAAGTGACCTTCGGCAACATGGACTACCCGCCCGTCGCCGCCTCGGCTTCCGCCACGTCGCTGACCCGCGCCCAAGTTGAATCGCAACTGGCGCAAGCCAAGACCGAAGGCCTGGTGACCTTCGGCAACCTGGACTATCCCCCCCACCTGGGCAGCTGATCCACGGGCCACGCCGGCCGTGAATCCGCTACCAGGCAGCCCTCTGGCCACAAGCCAGAGGGCTTTTTGTTTGACGTTTCAACGGCTTCAAAGGTCATAACGACGTAACTTACGGCCGATACGACGCTTTAGCCGCTACAAATCGACAGCACTCCCGCATAGGATGGGGCCACTTCCCTTCCCTCTCATTTGCAGGAGCCGCACCATGTCCACGCACACCAAGCCCATCGTTCTGCTGGGCGCCGGAAAAATCGGTTTTGCGATCGCGCTGATGCTGGAACGCAGCGGCGACTATTCCGTCCTTGTCGCGGACCAGGACGCCAGCCGGCTGGCCGTGCTTGCCGAACTGGGCTGCGAGACGCGTCAGGTCAGCGACGATGCCGGCGTGGCCCGCTGCATCGAAGGCGCATACGCGGTGGTCAATGCGCTACCGTTTCATCGCGCGATCTCGGTGGCGGGCCTGTGTGCGAAGGCCGGCGTGCATTACTTCGATTTGACCGAAGACGTGGCCAGCACCCATGCGATCCAGGCGCTGGGCAATGACACCGGCGGCGTGCTCATGCCCCAATGCGGCCTGGCGCCCGGCTTCATCGGCATCGTCGGCAACGCGCTGGCGCGCCGCTTCGACACCTTGCTCGACCTGCGCATGCGCGTCGGCGCGCTGCCGCGCTATCCCTCCAACAGCCTGCGCTACAACCTGACGTGGAGCACCGAAGGGCTGATCAACGAATACTGCAACCCGTGCGAGGCGATCGTCGACGGCCAGCTCACCAGCGTGCCCGCGCTGGAAGGCTACGAAACCTTCGCGCTGGACGGCGTGGAGTACGAAGCCTTCAACACCTCCGGCGGCCTGGGCACCTTGCCCGCCACGCTGCTGGGCCGCGCGCGCAACGTCGACTACAAGTCGGTGCGCTATCCCGGCCACTGCAACATCATGAAGCTGCTGCTCAACGACCTGCGCCTGCGCGACCGCCGCGACCTGCTCAAGGACATCTTCGAGTCGGCCATCCCCACCACCGAACAGGACGTGATCGTGATCCAGGCATCGGCCTCCGGCTACCGCCACGGCCGTCTGGAAGAAGAGTCGTATCCGATTCGCGTGTTCGGCGCCGAAGTCGACGGCCATCGCCTGAGCGCGATCCAACTGTCCACCGCTGCCGGCATCTGCGCCGCGCTCGATCTGGTGGCGCACGGCAGTTTGCCGCAACAGGGTTTCGTGGGGCAGGAGGCCATCGGCCTGGAGGCATTACTCTCCAACCGCTTTGGCCGCATCTACGCGGGCAAGCCGCTGGCGCTGGCCGGCTGCGCCGTGGCCGACCGCTAGAACCGGAATCGCCTGCGGCCGCGCGCGACGCTACGTCCAGCCTTCCAGGCGCAGCGTCGCGCGCACCAGCCGCTGCTCTTCCTGCTCGATATCCGAAAGGCTCTGGCGCACGCTGTCCACATGATCGGCCGCGGCCTTGCGCGCCTGTTCAGGCTGGCGTCCGATCACGGCGTTGAACAGCCGCGTGTGCTGGCGGTCGATCTGCCGTTTTTCCGGTTCGCGGTGGTACAGGTTGTTTACGCATGCAAACACCGATCCCAGCAGCAGATCCGTCAGCGATTGCAGCGTGTGCACCAGCACGGGATTGTGCGAGGCCTCGCAGATCGCCAGATGAAAAGCGTGGTCCAGATGCGCGTGCGTGGCGGTATCGGTGGCGGCGCCCTGCGCGGACACCATCTCGTCATACCGGCGCCGGATCATGATGAAGTCGGCCTCGGTCCCGCGGATGGCCGCCAGCCGCGCGGACTCGGCCTCCAGCAGCGATCGCACTTCCAGCAGGTCGTACAGCGTGCGCGGCTGCGAATTGAACAGGTGCATCAGCGGCCCGGCGTCGACCTTCGAAATGCGCGCGACGAACGAACCCTTGCCCTGCGCCGTATGAATGATCTCGCGCGCGCGCAGCAGTTTCAGGCCTTCGCGCAGCGCCGTGCGCGATACGCCCAGCTTTTCGGTCAGGCGCCGTTCGGACGGCAGGGCCTGGCCGGCCTTGAGGACGCCGTCCAGAATCAGCCGTTCAATACGTTCGGCCACTTCATCGGCCACCTGACGGGGCTTCTCTTCAATTTCCGCGTGCATGCAATCTCCGCACCAGTGGTATGACCATGCGCGGTCGGCGCTCGCGCGGCTCGGCCTTGCCTCGGTAAGTGGCTGATATCAAACCATAAAAATCGGCACTCTGCCCGGCGCTCGACGCACAAACTGGTATGACCACCGGGTTTCCGTATGGACATCGGCGCGGTCGCGGACGATGATGTCAGCACCCCTCACCCGGCGCGGCGCGCCGGTCAGCCTTACTCATCGTCAGAGACCCGCATGACTCAACGCATCCAGCACCACGGCCTGCAAGTGGCGGCCAATCTCAGCCAATTCATCGAACAGGAAGCCCTGCCCGGCTCCGGCCTGGATGCCGACGGCTTCTGGCAAGGCTTCGCCGCTCTGGTGCACGATCTGGCGCCGAAGAACCGGGCCTTGCTGGCCGAACGCGACCGCCTGCAGGCCGAACTGGATGCCTGGCATCGCGACCATCCCGGCCCCATCACGGAGCCCGCCGCGTACCGCAAGTTCCTCGAAGGCATCGGCTACCTGCTGCCGCAACCCGCCACCGTGCGTGCCACCACCGACAACGTGGACACCGAGATCTCGCAGCAAGCCGGCCCGCAACTCGTCGTGCCGATGTCCAATCCTCGCTATGCGCTGAACGCCGCCAACGCGCGCTGGGGCAGCCTGTACGACGCCCTGTACGGCACCGACGCCATCCCGGCCACGCCCGGCGACACGGGCAAGGGCTACAACCCCGAACGCGGCGCCGCCGTCATCGCCCGCGCGCGCAGCTTCCTGGACACTGCGGCGCCCCTCGCACAGGGCTCGCACGCCGACGCCAAGGGCTACACGGTCGAAGGCGGCCAGCTTCGCGTGGCGCTTGCGTCGGGCGCCACCGGCTTGAAGTCCGTCGCGCAATTCGTCGGCTACCAAGGCGACGCGTCCGCCCCCACGGCCATCCTGCTCAAGAACAACGGGCTGCATTTCGAGATCCAGATCGACCGCGCCAGCACCATCGGCGGCACCGATGCGGCCGGCGTAAAGGATGTGGTGGTCGAGGCCGCGCTCACCACCATCATGGACTGCGAAGACTCGGTCGCGGCCGTCGACGGCGACGACAAGGTCCAGATCTACCGCAACTGGCTTGGCCTGATGAAGGGCGACCTGACCGAGGATGTCACCAAGGGCGGCAAGACCTTCACCCGCAAGCTCAACGCCGACCGCAACTACTCGCGGCCGGACGGCTCGGCTCTCACGCTGCATGGCCGTTCGCTCATGTTCGTGCGCAACGTGGGGCACCTGATGACCAACCCGGCCGTGCTGGACCGCGACGGCCAGGAAATCCCCGAAGGCATCCTCGATGCCGTCGTCACCAGCCTGGCCGCGGTACAGGACCGCAAGCTCAAGCTCAACTCGCGCACGGGCTCCGTCTACATCGTGAAGCCCAAGATGCACGGCCCCGCCGAAGCCGCATTCGCCAGCGAACTCTTCGACCGCGTCGAAGACCTGATCCGCGTGCCGCGCCACACCCTGAAAATGGGCATCATGGACGAGGAGCGCCGCACCAGCGTCAACCTCAAGGCCTGCATCGAAGCCGCCGCCTCGCGCGTGGCCTTCATCAACACCGGCTTTCTGGACCGCACGGGCGACGAAATGCATTCCGGCATGGAAGCCGGCCCCATGCTGCGCAAGGGCGACATGAAGTCCAGCGCGTGGATCACCGCGTACGAACGCAACAACGTGCTGGTTGGCCTGGACGCCGGCCTGCGCGGCCGCGCCCAGATCGGCAAGGGCATGTGGGCCATGCCCGACCTCATGGCCGCCATGCTCGAACAGAAGATCGCGCATCCCAAGGCGGGCGCCAATACCGCCTGGGTGCCCTCGCCCACGGCCGCCACGCTGCATGCGCTGCATTACCACCAGGTCGACGTGCAGGCGGTCCAGCAGGAACTCGAACGCACCAAGCTGGACAGCGTGCGCGACGAACTGCTCAATGGCCTGCTCACGGTGCCGGTTGGCGATCCGAGCAAGTGGTCCGCCGCCGACATCCAGCAGGAACTGGACAACAACGTGCAAGGCATCCTGGGCTATGTGGTGCGCTGGATCGATCAGGGCGTGGGCTGCTCGAAGGTTCCCGACATCCACAACGTGGGCCTGATGGAAGACCGCGCGACGCTGCGCATCTCCAGCCAGCACATTGCCAACTGGCTGCGCCACGGCATCACGAACCGCGATCAGGTCACGGAGACCTTCAAGCGCATGGCCACGGTCGTCGACGGGCAGAACGCGGGCGACCCGCTCTACCAGCCGATGACCGGCCACTTCGACACGTCGCTGGCCTTCAAGGCCGCGTGCGCGCTGGTGTTCGAGGGCCTGACCCAGCCCAACGGCTACACCGAGCCGCTGCTGCACAAGTACCGCCTGGAGTACAAGGCCGCGCGCGCCTGATCCAGCGCCACGTCTGACCAAAGCCGGACGGCAATGCCGTCCGGCTTTTTTTCGGGTTTGCGTTTGCCGCCCATCCCGCCCCGATTAAAAATCCCTTATTTTTCGCACGATCGTGCTAAATTCTCGCCATGACTGCAAAAACCGAGAAAAGCGAACTCACCTTCGCGGCCATCGTGAACGCGGCCCTCGACATGGCCGCCGCGCAAGGCATGGAAAGCCTCTCGCTGGGCCAGGTCGCCAAACGGCTCGGCATCAGCAAGAGCGGCGTCTTCTCGCGCGTCGGCTCGCTCGAAGCCCTGCAGCAGGCGGTGCTGGACGAGTACGATCGGCGCTTCGTTGAAGCGGTCTTCACGCCGGCCATGGCCTACCCGCGCGGCTTGCCGCGCCTGAACGCCCTGGTGTCGCTGTGGATCGACCGCGCCAGCAATGTCGAAATGCTCACCGGCTGCATCTACGTAGCGGGCGCGTTCGAGTACGACGATGTCGACTCGCCGCTGCGCTCCGTACTGGAACACAACCTGAAGCGCTGGCGGGCCGCGATGGTGCGTACGGTTAACCAGGCGCTCGAGGCCGGCCATCTGCGCCCTGACACGGACCCGCAGCAACTCGTGTTCGAGGTCTACAGCCTGATGATCGGCTTGATGCACGACGCCCGTTTCCTGCGCGACCCCAAGGCGCACGAACGCGTCAAGGCCGGCTACGAGCGGCTGATCTCCACGTATCGCAGCTTCAAGTACATCGAGTAGTCCCTCCGAGCCGGCGTTGCGCCGGCTTCGCTTTCACTAAATTTCGCACGACCGTGCGAATATTGACAGGAGCAGGTCATGTGGATTCTTATTCCGATTGGCGCGTTAGGCGTATCGTCCGTCCTATGGCGCCAGTGGCGATCGCTGCTGCGCCAGTTGCCCGACCGCGCCGAAGATCTCGTGCTGTTCTGACTTCACCCGCCCCCCCATCATGCCGCGTTCCACTCACCTGCTGATCGTCGACCCGCAAAACGATTTCTGCGACCTGCCCGAGTCGTACCGGCCCATTGACCCGCTGACCGGACTGGCGGTTGCGCCCGCGCTGCCCATCGCAGGCGCCCATGCTGACATGCAGCGGCTGGCGCGCTTCATCGACGCCACGGCCCCCGCGCTCTCGTCGATCACGGTCACGCTGGACTCGCACCACCGTCTGGACATCGCGCATCCCACGTTCTGGCGCGCGGGCAATGGCGATCCGGTTGCGCCATTCACGCCGATCACGGCAGCGCAATTGCGCGCCGGCGAATTCGTGCCGCGGCATGACGACGACCTGCCACGCACGCTCAACTACCTGGATGAACTCGAAGCGCGCGGCCGCTACACGCTGATGGCATGGCCAGTGCATTGCGAAATCGGCACGTGGGGGCACAACGTGCATCCCGACGTGCGCGCCGCGTACGGACGCTGGGAAGAAGATCGCCAGTTCATCGTGCGCAAGGTGCCCAAGGGCGCCAATCCGTGGACTGAACACTACAGCGCGCTGATGGCCGAGGTGCCCGACGCCGACGATCCGCGCAGCCAGCTCAACCGCGGCTTGCTGGATTCGTTGGACCGCGCGGATCTGATTCTCATCGCAGGCGAGGCGGGCAGCCACTGCGTCAAGGCCACCGTCGAACACCTGGCCGAGCACCTGCCCGGCGGCAACCTGTCGCGCCTCGTGCTGCTGACGGACTGCATGAGTCCCGTCGCGGGCTTTGCACACGCGCAGTCGAGCTTCCTGCAACGCATGCGGGATCTTGGCGTGCAGGAGCGCACCAGCATCGACATGGCGCGCGCGTTGGCGTGAAGCGGCGTCACGCCGTCGATGCGCCCAAACACAACGGCCGCCTGCATCAGCAAGGCGGCCGTGAAACGTGAAACGGTGCTGTCAGCGCGTGGCGTTCAGGCGCCGTGGCCCGTCTTGCCGTCGCATTCAACGTAAAGTGCGCTGATCGCCTCGCACAACGCGGGCGGCTGCTGGAACAGGCGCGACACCAGCAGACAGCCCTGGATCGTCGCGAACACCGCCCGCCCCGCCGCTTCGGGCGTGCCGGAAAACTTCAGCGTGCCCTGCGCCGCGCCTTCGGCTAGCACACGGGCCAGCCACGCTTCGTGGGCGCGGAAGAATCCCTGCAGCGCGCCGCGGACCCGTTCGGACAGGCTCATCACGTCGGCGGCCAACATGCCGCCCAGACAGAGTTCACCGGAGCCGCAGGCGGCGGATTCCATCATGGAAAGATATTTTTCGAGCTGCGCCTGCGCCGGTTGCGTGGTGTCGATACCGCGCACCGCGCCCAGTGCGCGCGTGCTGTAGGCCTCGACGGCCTCATACAAGAGGTCGTCCTTGCCCGGAAAGTAGTAATGGATGCTGGACGTCTTGACGCCCACATGTTCAGCCAGGTCGCGGTAGCTGAAGCCGTTGCATCCGCGCATGCGGATCAGCTTCTCGGCGTGGGCCAGAAGCAGTTCGCGAGTGGTGTTGGAAGTCGGGGTATCCATGGCCGCATATTACCTACTAATAGGTCGGTTCGTCATTGGGACGGTCCCTTATCGGCATCACCGAGAAGGCCGCTCAACGCCGCCGACAGTGCCAGCGGACCCCGGCCGGGACAAGATCCCGTTCCCGGGGTCCGCTTTGATTGCCATCTGCTTCAGCCTTGCACGGGCGGGTAGGCAAGTTCACCGCTGTCGGTCAGGCCTTCGGCGCGGGCAGCGGCCAGTTCTTGCTTGACCTGAGCGCGGGTCTTGTCGCCGGCGTGGGCAAATGCGGTGGCGGCGTAGCCTTCCTCACCGGACACCAGTTCCCCATTGGCACGGGCGGAGGCGAGTTCTTGCTGCACTTGAGCGCGGGTCACCGTGCTTTGGGTTTCCAGGGCGGGCGGATAGTCCAGTTCGCCAGCCTGAGCGGCGCCGATAAAGGAGGCGGAAAGGATCAGGGCGGATACGAGCGTCTTCATGAGAAATCTCCAGTCAGTTTGGTTTGCACTGCAATTGCTGCGTCGATGTTGGGTAGAAGCTATCTATCTATAGATAGATTTCAGGTCGAAAAAATCAGCCTTGAACGGGCGGGTAGTCCAGTTCGCCACCGTCAGTCAGACCTTGAGCGCGGGCAGCAGCCAGTTCCTGCTTCACTTGGGCGCGGGTCTTGTCGCTGGTGAACGCAATCGGGGCGGCGGCGTAGCCTTCTTCGCCGAACACCAGTTCACCGTTGGCACGAGCGGCGGCCAGATCTTGCTGCACTTGAGCGCGGGTCACCGTGCTTTGGGTGTTCAGCTCGGGCGGATAGTCCAGTTCGCCAGCTTGGGCAGCACCGATGAAGGAAGCGGAAAGGATCAGGGCGGAAACGAGGGTCTTCATGAGAAATCTCCAGTCAGTTTGGTTTGCAGTTGCTGCGTCGTTGTTGGGTTGAAGCTATCTATCTATAGATAGATGTCAGTTCGAAAAAAATCAGCCTTGAACGGGCGGGTAGTCCAGTTCACCACCGTCGGTCAGGCCTTGAGCGCGGGCGGCGGCCAGTTCTTGCTTGACCTGAGCGCGGGTCTTGTCGCTGGTGAAAGCGATCGGGGCGGCGGCGTAGCCTTCTTCACCGAACACTAGTTCGCCATTGGCGCGGGCGGCGGCGAGTTCTTGCTGCACTTGGGCGCGGGTCACCGTGCTTTGGGTGTTCAGTTCGGGCGGATAGTCCAGTTCGCCAGCTTGGGCAGCGCCGATGAAGGAAGCGGAAAGAATCAGGGCGGATACGAGGTTCTTCATGGTCAATCTCCAGTTTTTGGTGCAGTATGCGTTTCAGTTAGCTATCTACTTGTAGGTAGACATCGAAGGAAATAAAAAAGCGGTCCTACTGTATTTCTGATTTCGGCGCCGGGCGGTTTGGTTGGTTGCGCTGCGTCGATGGATGAATCTTACCTACTACTAGATAGACAACGCAAGCGGGAAAAGTGAAACAATTTATGTCTCGATGCGCAAAGACAACGTGCTTTTCGGCTTGCACGTAACCGCATGCCGCGGCCAGCGGTCCCCCTGGCAAGGCCATCAGGACCGCCCGCCGCCCGCGATCAGGCCGATAGCGCGCGCATCACCGCATACAGATCAGACTTGCCCTCGAAGCCGATGCCCGGCAAGTCCGGCATCGTCACATAGCCGCCCTCCACCTTCACGCCGTCCGGAAAGCCACCGAAGGGCTGGAATAGATCCGGATAACTTTCATTGCCGCCCAACCCCAGACCCGCCGCGATGTTCAGCGACATCTGGTGCCCGCCATGCGGCACGCAACGGCTCGCGGACCAGCCGTGCTGACGCAGCATCGCCAGCGTGCGCAGATACTCCACCAGCCCGTAGCTGAGCGCGCAGTCGAATTGCAGGTAGTCGCGATCCGCGCGCATGCCGCCATGGCGGATGAGGTTGCGCGCATCCTGCATCGAAAAGAGGTTTTCGCCCGTCGCCATGGGCTTGTCGTAGTAGTTGCGCAGCGTCGCCTGCAGCTCGAAGTCCAGCGGATCGCCCGCCTCCTCGTACCAGAAGAGGTCGTACTGGGAAAGCGCTTTGGCGTAGGCGATTGCGGTGTCCAGGTCGAACCTTCCATTCGCGTCGACAGCCAGCTTCTGGCCATCCTGCAGCACGCTCAGCACCGAGTCGATACGGCGCAGGTCCTCGTCCAGCGACGCGCCGCCGATCTTCTTCTTCACGACCGTATAGCCGCGGTCGAGATAGCTGCGCATTTCGTCCTTGAGCTTGGCGTGGTCCTGCCCCGGATGGTAGTAGCCACCGGCCGCATACACGAACACCCGCCGATCCGGCTGGCCATTGCCATAACGTTCGGCCAGCAACTGAAAAAGCGGTTTGCCTTCGATCTTCGCAACCGCATCCCACACGGCCATGTCGATCGTGCCGATCGCAACGGATCGCTCGCCGTGGCCGCCGGGCTTTTCGTTCTTGAACATCGCATCCCAGACCTTGTGCGGATCCAGGTTGCGTCCCGTGGCGTCCACCAGTGTTTCCGGGTCCGCTTCCAGCACGCGCGGGATGAAGCGCTCGCGCATGAGCTTGCCCTGTCCATAACGGCCATTCGAATTGAAGCCGTACCCGACCACCGGCTTGCCGTCACGGATCACGTCTGTGATCACGGCGACCAGGCTCAAGGTCATCTTGCTGAAGTCGATGTAGGCGTTACGGATGGGTGAGCTGATGGGCAGGGTCTGCTCGCGGATGTCGACGATTCTCATGGCTTGTCTCCGGTTGGGGCGCGTCGGGAATCGATAGATTAGTGGCGCATCCCTGCCCTAGAATTCACCCAAGTTCATTTGATTATTTACTTTCAGTGAAAGCCGACCTTGCCTCCGAGCTGCAATTCTTTGTGCTGATCGCCCGGCTGGGCAGCCTGTCGGCCGCGGCGCGGCAGCTGGATCTGACGCCACCGGCGGCCACCAAGCGGCTGGCCCTGATGGAAAAGCGCCTTGGCGTACGGCTGGTCAACCGCACCACGCGCAGTATCAGCCTGACCAACGAAGGCGAAACCTACCTGGCGTACGCCACACGTATCCTGGCCGACCTGCGCGAGATGGAAGATGTGGTGTCCAGCAGCAGCGCCCAACCCCGTGGCCTTATCCGCGTCAATGCCACGCTCGGATTCGGCCGCACGACCATCGCGCCGCTGGTCTCGGAATTCGCAAAGCGCTATCCGCACGTTCGGGTCGAACTGGAGGTGACGGACCGGCCCATCGACCTGGTGGAGGGCGGTTTCGATCTGGCTATCCGCTTCGGCGAATTGCCGGACAAGCGCCTCGCCGCTCGGCGCATCATGACCAACCGGCGCTTTTTGTGTGCCTCGCCCCGCTACCTGACAGCGCACGGCACGCCAGCAACACTGGCCGACCTCTCGCATCACCAGTGCATTCTTCACCGGCAAAACGACGAGGCACACGGCGTCTGGCGGTTTACGCACAAGGGCCGCGTCGAGGTGGTGAAAGTGGAAGGCGGGCTTTCCAGCAACGATGGCGACATCGTCCTGGGCTGGGCCCTGGACGGCCACGGCATCCTCATCCGGTCGGAATGGGACCTGGCCAAGTATCTGGAAAGCGGCAGGCTGCGGGTCGTGCTGCCCGACTTCACGCTGCCTTCGGCGGACCTGTTCGTCTATTACCCGCAGCGCCGCAACCAGACGGCCCGCACGCGCGCGTTTATCGACTTTCTGGTCGAGGCTTTTGTGCCGGCCGCCTGAGCGTGCCGGTTGCCGCAGCGTGCGGCCGGTCAGCGCTTGACGGCCTTGTCCCAGCTCCAGTGCCGATCCGCCATGTGGGCCTTGAGCAGCGCCGGCGTCTGGGCAACCGTATCGATTTCCCCTGTGTACTCCCTGCCGCCGGCAACCGTGGGCCGCATCGCCCGGCGCAAAAGCCGAACAAGCCGCTGCCGACGATATCGCTTCTTCTCGAACGCCACTTTCTTCAGAAACTCGGCTTGGGTCATGCCGACGATGCCCGCAGCCAGCGGGACGGCCTGCTCGATTTCGCTTGCGTACTCGCCGTGCAGCGTCTGGCACACGGCAAACAGCCGCGCAAAATTGAAGCGCGGTACATCGGCGGCGGAGATCTTTGCAATGGTCTCGAGCGCCGCGTGCGCCCAGACGGTTTCGACCGAGAAAAAGCGCGGCACGCCTTCGGTCCAGCCGGCGCTGACGAACGCCTGCGTTTGCGCTTCGTGTCCCAGCTTGCCCTTGTGCGTGTTCATGGCGCTACGGCCGGTATTGCTGCCGCCCGACGCGCCGGGAATGGTGAGCGGATAATCGATCTCCACGAATCGGCCCCCACACAGCGCCAGCCCTATCGCCCCAGACACATCGGGACTGGACCCATGGAAAAAACCGCCCGAAAGCGCTTTGATCTTTTCGAGCAGGCTGCGGCGGACGATCCCGTGGTAGATCTTCGGCAACCCATCCGTTCCCTGGGCGGCGTTCGACAGGGCTTCGGCGAGGCTGTCGGCGGATTCGCGCACCATCATCGCCCCAATTCGGCTCGGCAGATACAACCTGCCGGCGTGCCCCGCGCCAAAAATCTTGGATCTGAAATCGGGCCACACATAATTCGACATGACTTTCGGCGCGATAACGTCGATCTGATTGTCTTTCGCCCAACGCGCCGCCAGCAGCGCGTCTTCCGTAATCGTGTCGTCGTCGCCAACCAGGCACACGAACTCACCCGTCGCGGCACCGATCACATGGTTGTGATTGCCGGTCATATCCAGCTTTTGGGTGGGCCGCAGATACTTGAACCGGGGGTCATCGCACGGCGGATTGTCCCCTTGCCGAACAAGCTCCTCCAGCAGCCCGTCCGTGCTGGTGTCACTGACAACCAGTTCCAGGCTGCGATCCCCGATGGCCAGAATGGAACGAACCGCATGAATCGCATACTTCGAGCGATTGTGCGTGGGAATCACAACGGAGAGCAATATTTCCATTTTCTGAGCAACTTATCGCAATTATTATCAGTCTTCCCGAGCCGGCGGGGAGGGCGTGTGTCAGTGCCAAAACCAACATCAATGCAAGCAACACTTCGAATGCCGCCGAACCCACGAGGGGCTCGAACAGGGAAAACACCAGCAACACAACAAAAACCACACGCAAATAGCGAAACCACGGCGTCGTCTGCTCTGCTCGGAGCAAGTGCCTATAGATTACCCGCAAGTACCATCCATACAATATGGCCCCAAATAGCCCGTAATTCAGCAACAGTTGGAGAATCGAGTTATGCGTCCCCCAAACGTCCTCGATACCATGGTTGAGCTCGATGAACGTTCTGAATGTATTGGGGCCAATGCCAAACCACGGGTGCTGAAGCCATAGGTCAAAGCTGAACGACCACAGCAGCAGGCGATTCACCACGGAACTCAGTTCGCTGGCAAAAAGTCCATCATATTCACGAAGCTGATTCTGAATATCAATCGAAAAGATTAGAATCGCCGAAACGAACGCGACCAATGGCACGACCCACACCAGCCATAGCAACCGCTTCCTATCCATCTGCAGCGCCAAGAGGAACAACGCGAATATGATCACGCCGCCTCGAGACATCGTGCAAAAAATGGCAATCGCAAATAGCCATCGCATCACACGCATTCTTGCCGACGCGAGTGCAAACAGAAATACGAGAAACGCAGCAAGATAATTCGATCTGCCAAGCGGTGTCGCGACAAACAGCTTGCGCGCGTAATAATCACCCGGACTGAATACCGCAACAAAAAACAGCAGTACGACGCCGATTGCCAGCACCGCGCCTCCCGCCAGCATCATGCGTACAATCCATTCCTGCTTGATGAACTGATAAACCTGCGCGTAGAAAATCAACGTGCATATTGCATAAACCACCGGCAAAACGCCGGCGGCTGCGCGCATATATTCGCCCTCGGGGGTCATCGCCACCCCCACTGCGCCAAAAAATATCATTCCCGACAGCAATAACGCCGAGGTGGGAACCGTAATGCGGGGCAGCATTATCGACGCGCCCAACAGGGGAAGAATAATAAATAGCCCCGTCGGAACGGTCATCGTGCTTGCGCCGATGGGCACCTGCACATCGCCGATAAACACAAGAAAAAACGGAAGCAGGATCAAGCCCAATGCAATCCGCATATCGACGCGAGACGGCAGGGCGACATGCGGTCTCATGCCCGGCCCCTATCGCCAACACACGCGCCACCGCGCAGGGCAATCAATAGCACCAACGCCATGACCGCTAACAGCCACGCCGCCCGGACGGACGGGCTGGGCACGATCGCCCCGACAAATCCCAGCACCGCAAGTGCTGTAACCCCCATGAGCTTGAGGCGGGCTCCGCCGAACATCGAGCGGTTCAGCACGACCTTCGCGCCCCAGAACATCAGAACAGCATCAATTGCCACACGGAAAAACCAGGCAACGGCGGCGCCGGTCAAACCGTAATTCCGCGCAAGGAAGAACAACGCCGCAAGGAATAAGGGCACCTCGATCAGATGAATCATCGCCGTCAGGTGCGATCTGCCCGCCCCTTGAATCACCGTAAAAGGGATCTGGGCGATGCAAGTAATGAACATGCCTGCCGAGAATATTTGCAGCAAGACATAGCTTTGCAGGGCGAACGGCTCTCCCACCCACAACGTCAGCAGTTCCTTGGCAAAAATGGCGATGGCCGCGGTGATCGGCAACAAGGTCAGGAAAATCCAACCTGCTGCCTTGGTGATCAGGGGCATCACCGCTTCGTCCTGCCGGGCAATCTGCGCCGCCAGCGCCGGAAACAACACAGCAGTCAGCGCGCCCGGCAGAATCGACAATTTGGTAATCAGCTCCTGGGGGGTAACGTAATAGGCCACGGCCGCCGACGATATGACTGCGCCGACGATAAACCTGTCCGCGTAGCTCATGATCGGGCTCACCACATTGCTGACCGTCATCCAGCCTCCAGAACTGCAAAGCGGCCGGATCAGCGTCTTGTCGAACTTGAATGACCCCACATCGTCCGGCAGGTAGCGTTTTGCGTACCAGGCGTGCAATGCGCAGGTCACCACTCGTCCGCCAGCGAGAACCAGCGTAATCACGTCCAGCCGCGGCGGACCGTAAAGCACGACCGCCAAGGGGCCCAGAAAGGTCAATAGGCCCATCGGCAGCCGGATCAGATTGATAACGGCAAATGCGTGTCTCGCTTCCAGAATTCCCCGAAAGCCGGCAGTCAGCACGACAGCCGGCATGGCAAGCGCCATGATCCAGATGGCGTTGATTGCTTCGGTTTTATCCGGAACGGCGGCGATGAATCCCAACCCCCACGGTCCAACTGCCGCCATCAGCGCGCCCGCCACAACACTGAACAGCGCGATCACGACGATCGCGGTCGCCACCAGTGCGCCCACCCGCCGCCGCTCCTTGCCTTCGAGCATCACCGCCAGATGCTGCGTCAGGGCGCGTCCCAGTCCGAGGTCGAACAGGCTCAAGTAGCTGACGATTGCCCAGATCAGCGTCAACAGGCCGAACCGGGCGTCGCCCAGTTCCCTGATGAGCACCGGAATGCTGAATACTGCGGTAAGTAGCGGAAGCCCTAGGCCGAGTAGGTTGTAAACGGAATGTCTGATTAATTTCACGGAGTTCTCGTGGTCGCCTGGGTACTACCCCGGGGGCCCGAATTTCTACTTGAGAAGAACAAAACGCGTTGTGCCCCGAAAAACCGAAAAGATGAAGCCGCAAAGAATTCCAAGCAGTATTGCGGGAGGCAGGAACTTTCCCAATTTTGGGTATACCGGCTCCACGTAGATTTCAGCCTGGGTGACGACCGCGGTTTGGCGTCCTGCCGTAATACGCTGATCCAACTCGTTTGCCGCTCGGGTCAACATGTTCATCCGCGCCTCGCTCTCATAAATCTCCGCTCTGGCTTGGGGAGCAATAAATAGCTGTGCATCAGCGGGCTGCCGGGAAATGTCCTCGTACTTGCGGCGTAGATCTTGATATCTTCGCTCCTCAGCCGCCAGCTCGCCATCATATTTATTCCGTAGGCCTTTCAGCGCCTCCAGGCGCGCGTCCATGACTTGGTCATGGGCGGCACGCACTTGATTTCCTATTGCATCGACATACGCTTGCAATTGCTGGTGCGAATAGCCCAGATAATCCACTCTGAGCAACTGGCTGCCTGGTATTGCCTTCGCTGTCAGCGTCTCCTTGAAGAGCTTGGCATCCGAAGACTCACCGTTGGCGCGCGCGGCCGCTGCAGAGCCCATCGAAGACAACATTGGGTCGATAAATTCCTTGCTGCTGATCCAGGCCGCGGTCAGCGACAGTTGTTCCAGCAGTTCGCGCTCAAACTCATGGCCCGGCGCCGCATCACCGACGCGGACGAGAACGGTGGCCTGCCATTTTTTTGGCACGACAAAATAAGCCACGACTCCGCAAGCGGCGCCAATTACCGCTGCAACCGCCAATGTTTTCCAGTTGCAAAATAGCCGCCTCCAGAAATTATCAGAGCGAAAGCTGCCAATCGGCATTATCTCCGTGGCGGCGCCGTAATCGCGTGCTGCGGCGTTTATTAATAAATTCTCGCCCACTTTCGATGTTCCTTTCCCGCAGCGTCCCAGGTCAGTTACGGACCATTTTCCAGAACATTCGGTTGACCATCGAAAAGGCTATCAGAGAGTTAAGCCGCGGGCAAGCCGCCCTTACGGATCAGGGCCATGGAAAACCCTCAGACGTTTAAAACAATCGGCGCCGTCTGATTTTAAAGGGAATAGTGTTACCAATACCGACTAAGCTTTGCGATATTTGAGCGGATATACGACCGCGAGTCACAATTTGTACAGTGTGCCTGGAAGCGGTCGACAGGCGAGTTCGAGAATGTACTTAGCGGTTTCGCCAGACTGCACGCAAAAAAAAAACGCCGCAATGCGGCGTTTTCGTTTGATTGGAATGCGGGGTGGCACCTAGCGCCATATAAATCCCGGCCCGTGTGAGGCTGTCATTCAACTGGGAGCAAATCTCTATGCGGAGTCAATAAGGCGAGCAAGCCGCCGGGGATATTCACGAGGAACATTCCAAGCCGAAATGTCAGATAAATGGTGGCAAACGGGCCGACCGTGCCCGATAACTCTTCAACCACCTTGGCAAAGGCGACCTCGCCCACGCCCAGTCCCCCGGGTGAAATCGGAATGGCGGAAAACAGATTGCCAAATACGCCCGCTACTGCCGCCACCAACGGATCCGGCGCAAACGGGAAAATCATCGCAATGAGGACAATACTCAGGGCGACCAGCGCGCTGGCGGCAACCGATATGACGGCGCAGAACAGAAGCTGAAGCCACTTTGCCTTATATACGCTGGCGTTCTGCCGGAAAATTCGTGCGTACTCGAGCAGCCTGTCAGGCAAGAACCTTCCCAAATTAAAGAATCTGGCCAGCGCAAATGCGATAAGCATGGCGACGCCAGCCACGCACGACGCCACAAAAATCCATTCGATGCCTTCAATGTAGGAGGCTGCCTTCGCTCCTTTGTCTGAAGAAAACACCAGATAGACGCTCAGTAGACAGGCAGCACCCAACAATCCGAAAAGGGAAAACGCACGGTCTGACACAATAGATAGCGTCGCGGCGCCCCGGCCCTGCCCCTTTTTCATGCCTCTGAAAATGTACATGGCCCGCACGACATCGCCGCCTGCGGCACCTGGCATATATAGAGAAAAGAATCCGCTCATCAGCTGGATGCGCAATATCGTTGGCAGCTGAACAGGAAATCCGGCTATGCGCAGCAGCAGCCACCACCGGAATGCCCCCGCAAGAATGCCTATGAACATCAGCACGAGCGCCGGGGCGAAATACGCAGGCTTGGTGAAGGCCAACACCAACGCTCCGGCGTCGATGTAGTCACCTTTGAAGAGCGCGAATACAAGCAGCGCACCAAAGCATACCTTCAGTGCGCTGAGTATCCATCGCTTTGGATTCCTCACGATCTGCCCCAATCAGTCTGGCTTTTATCTGCGATGGGTAAACCCAAATCGCGCACAAAGCGATCAATCCGTCTGCGGCATGCAAATATCAGGACGAGCAGGGCGAGGCTTGCGAAGCTTAAGGACAGCGCAAGCGTCAGGGTTTTGGGACGATATTTCAGTTCGACGCGGAAGTCGCCGGCGGGCACTTGAATGCCCCGGAATAACCCATTTACCCTCAGCACCTGCGCGGGCTTCCCGTTGACAGTAGCCGACCAATTTGGGTGCCAGTTATCAGTAAACACGACAAGACCCGGTTCCGCCGCGTTGCTCGCAAGAACGACCTCCGCATTCCGATACCGCACAATTTCTATCGGGGTGGCCGATGACCGGTAATCGTCACGCAGCGTCAGAGCTTCATCCTGGGCCGGCTCCACGCGCGGGACAAAGAAAGCCCTGGCCATGACCGTCGGGTTTTCGTAAACGAATGACCCCGGCGTCTCGAAAGCCAGGCTCAGCCCGTGCTCGAGAAACGCTTTTCTATAGTTCAGGTACGAAGACGGCGTGATGATGTATTTGACTCCAAGCAAATCCAGGGCAGCCCAGTCGATCTTCGTTTTTTCCGGCTCGTCCTGAATACTATATAGGCTCGGAAAAGGTCCTCTGTTCAATGTGTAGTTGAAGCCGAATTGTTGCGAAGGCTCCATGTCGAACGTGTCGTAGAAATAGTCCCGAAAATATGGAAGATTTCCTTCGTTGGTCGAACTGACTTCCTGGATTCCGAACGCCGAGCCTAGATCTGGATATAGCGCACTCGTTCCGAAGTTCGCCGTGCGGTAATTACCAACGTTTTTCTTCACGAATGCGATGACGTCGGTCGGCTTCTTGAAAAAGTCACTACGCTCGTAGCGAATCATTTTCGAAGACATCAGCAATTCGACAAACATTACCACCACGAACACCGCAGCAAGTGCCTTCAGCACCCAACCTACCCTGACAAACCTGGCGCACACCAGACCCGAGACAAGAGCGACCAGCAGGATCCCCGTCCACATAAGAGCGCTCTGCTTGAACTCCAGGTTGGGTTCGCGCAGTCCATAGGTCTGCCACAGGAAGATCGCGCCCGCGATCGCAATTCCTAGAACGGCCAGCGCGGGCAGTATCCGTGTGCTTCCCGAACGGATGTTGTCTAGTCCCAGCCCTACTAGCGCGACCATGGGCATGACGACCGACATCCACCAATATTGATTTCCGATGCTTCCAATAATTGGGATCGACGCCACAATCGGCCGGATGACTCGGGCGCCATATATATTGGCAAGAAAGAAGAGCACCGCAGCGGAGCAGACTAAGGCTACAACGCGGAACCTGTCATTTCTTCTAGATACAGCACACGCGGCCGCTGCGAAGGCGACCAGCCCAAAATGATAAACAGTATTCGGAAAATATTTCGGCCCTAGTGACGCAGGCTCGCGGAGGTTATAAGACTCGAAAAATAGAGAGGGTGAAAACAAACCTGCTAAGCCACCGGGAAATACCACGGGGTAGTAAATTCGGATCAGGTAGTTTTTCAACAGTGCCGTACTCTCGAGATTTTCGAGCACCGGCAGATACAGAAAAGCCAGAATAGACACCGCGAAGCCGCCAGCGACTGCCTGCAAAGCCAAAATATACAGGACCGCCTTAACGGAGATTTCACGACTGGCTGCGCGATGCGCGAGATACGCCAAGGCTACGACATACACCCCGATGATGCTCACTATGGTAGTGGGCGCAAAGGTGCAACTCAACGCCAACGCAAAGCTGAGACAGACCCAAACGAATCGGAGAGCACTCGGCGTCTTTGCGTGCATTAGCACTGCATAAAGACATATAGGAATGAAAGGATAGCTCTGCGCCACATTGGAGCCCAGGTTGGCGACAGCGTATCCGTTCAATAAGAAAAAAACCGCTGCGCCAATCGCTGCAGTCTTGGATAACTCAAAGACCCTGGTCATTGTCAGGATCAAGAAATAAACGCCCAGCACAAAGTAGATCAAGGCACTCACGTTGTAGCTCAAACTCGAGCCGCCCGTCAGGGCGGTCACAATCGTGGGCACCGAAAACTTCATATCCACCAGGCTTTCGGGACCCATCGCCCCCCCGGCTGCATAGGGGTTCCAATAAGGCGAATCTCCAGTTTTCATCACACGCCGCATGAATTCAATCATGGGCTCGGACTGGAATGCCGCTCCACCGGTATCGTTATAAGCTCCCCACCACTTGACGTGCTCTGGCACTGGATAGAACGGTCGCAATTCCTTGCCGCCATAATATTCAGCCGCCATGTGATCCGTCATTCGGAGGCTGGCGCCTTCGAAGATCACATCCGGAAAAACAGCAACGACAAGCGCAAGCGCAATGGCGGCACACACCAGATACTGGCGGGCCGCCCATTTTTTAAGGGAAGACATTGATTTTGAAAAACCGGATACCTGTTTCTGCGTTGCGCTCAAAACCAATATGCAATCTTGTAGCGATGCAAGAAGGAGCGCAGGAGGCAATATGAGAATCCAATGCCTTCCTTGCGGAATATGAATTTTGATACGCCCCGCGCGCGCACACCCTGCGCGCCAGGAATATATTTGACCTGGCCGCCCGTCAGAATCGCCTTGAAGGTAATCTCCGGGCTGATGCTGAAGCGATTCTGGCTCAACCCCATACCAAGCAACTCACGGCGCCGGAACATCTTGAAGGCGTAAGTGGAATCGGGGATGTATTGGCCCAATGCAATGCGTACACCGATCCGGAAGAAGAATTGGAAAAACTTGTATTTGAACGGGATGGTTGAGTCATCCCCTTTTTCCAAATACCGAGAGCACTGTGCCAGCACAGCGCCTTTCTCCATTTCGTCGTAGAGCTTGGGAATCAGTTCGATGGGATCGACGGCGTCCGCCGAAACGAAAATGCCGTAGCGGCCTACGCCATGGGCAGCCCCGTATCGGACCACGGCGCCATAGCCACGCCGCTGCAATTCACGACGCACCACGCGCACCGGAATCACACCCCGGTTGTCCGCCGCCCACTGGATGGCTCGCTCATACGTGGCGTCATCGCTCTGATCATCGACGACAACGATTTCGCTCGTGAACCTCTGACCCGCAACTGCCTGTTTCACGCTATTCAGAATATCTACAATATTCTCCTCTTCATTGAGGCAAGGAATAACGATCGTCAGATCAAGGGCGTCAACGCTGGAATTCAAGATTCTTCTCACAGAAGGGTTATCGGTCGCCCCTGATGCCAAGACACGCCCGACAATTCAAAAATTCATGATTGAAAATGGCCGCGCCAATTATACGTAGATCTATAGGCCTAGTCTGAATTGATGGTGTAAACCCTCATCGATCATCCTTTTCGCGACAAAAAAAGGCGGACCGCAAGGTCCGCCTTTTTGAAGTGCTGATTCCGCTTAGAACGGAATATCGTCGTCCATGTCCGCCAGGTTGGCGCCGCTGCTGGCAGGGGCCGCTGCGGGGGCCGGGCGCTGCTGGGGCGCCGGGCGTTGGGCCGGAGCCGCGCGCTGCTGGCGCGGCGCGTCGTCGTAGCCGCCGCCACCGTAGTTGCCGCCGCCACCGCCGCCGCCGTCTTCGCGGCCGCCCAGCATCTGCATCTGGTCAGCGACGACCTCGGTGCTGAAGCGGTCGGCGCCCGTGTCCTTGTCTTGCCACTTGCGGGTCTTGAGGCGGCCCTCGATGTAGACCGAGCGGCCCTTCTTCAGGTATTCGCCGGCGATTTCAGCCAGGCGGTTGTACATGACGACGCGGTGCCATTCGGTTTCTTCGCGCTTTTCGCCGCTGGCCTTGTCCTTCCAGGACGAGGTCGTGGCGATCGACATGTTGCAGATTGCCGCCCCGTCGGGGCTATAGCGGACTTCCGGGTCGCGACCCAGATTGCCCACGAGTATGACTTTGTTAACCGATGCCATGCCGATGTCCCTCTGTTGTTGACAGCCTGCGCCTTGCGTTGCCGCGAGCGCGCCGGCAACAACATAAAAAAGCGATGTTGAAGACCGGCTTCATGAAACTCGCCGGTCATCGAAGCGATGCCGGCGATGCCCAGGTGAAGCCTGTGTTGATGCGTATTATCGACGAAAAGCGCTCGCCGCGCCAAACGGGATCAGTGACAGATCGAACACTGCTGACAAACCATTTCGGCGCTGTTGGACGCCGTTCGGGGCCAGATCCACGACTTTCCGAAGTCTGCGGGAAAGCCCGCAGCCATCAGGCCAGGGGCCGCAGCGCCCAGGTGACCGCCAGCCATACCGCCGACAGGATTGCTGCAGCGATGAACACCGCGCTGGCGCCGGACTGCGACGCCAGCCAGCCGCCCAGGGCGCCCCCCGCGAAGAGGCCCGCGGCCTGCGCGGTGTTGTAGAAGCCTAGCGCCAGCCCTTTGTAGGCCTGCGGCGCCACGCGCGACACGAGCGAGGGCTGCAGGGCTTCCAGCACGTTGAAGGCGACGAAGAATCCGGTCAGCGCGATGGCCAGCGTGTAAAAGCCATGGCTGGCGGCCGGCAGCAGTGCGCACACCAGCACCAGGGCGGCGACCGACGCGCGCAGCGCGCCCCGGTGCGCCCGGCGCTTTTCGGCGACGAACACCACCGGCACCATCAGGACGAACGACACCAGGATGACCGGCAGGTAGACCTTCCAGAGGTCGCGAGCGTCCAGCCCGCCGACCTTGGCCAGCAACGCCGGCACCACGACAAAGAGCGACACCTGAATCAGATGCAGCACGAAGACGCCGAAATTCAGGCGCAGCAGGTCGCGATGGGTCAGGACCTCGCGTGGCTTGGCTGCCTGCATCGTGCGGGCCTGCGTGCGGGGCACGACCGGCACCACCCAGCGCGCGACCGCCAGGCAGACGACGCCCAGGCAGGCGATGGTCCAGAACAGACCCGACAGCCCCCACCAGCCCACCAGCACCGGCGAAAGCACCAGTGACACGGCGAAGGAAAGCCCGATCGATGCGCCCACCATCGCCATGGCGCGCGTGCGCACTTCGTCGCGGGTGGCGTCGGCCAGCCAGGCGGTGACGGCTGCGGAAATGGCGCCGGCGCCCTGGATGGCCCGGCCGATCGTGATCCAGAAAACATCCGTCGCCTGCGCACACACGATGCTGCCGGCGACAAAGAGAAGCAGCCCGAACAGCACCACGGGGCGACGCCCCCAGCGGTCGGAAGCCAGACCGAACGGGATCTGCATGAACGCCTGGGTCAGGCCGTACATGCCCAGCGCGAGGCCCACGCGGACGGGATCATCGCCGCCCGGCATGCCGCTTGCGGCAACGGCGAAGACGGGCAGCAACAGGAACAGGCCCAGCATCCGCGCGGCGAACAGGCCGGCCAGGGCCACGCTCGCGCGGCGCTCGGAAGGGGTCAATTTCAGTTTTTTGTCTGCCGGCATGCGGAAAGTTCAACGATGACTAGGGCGGCGCGCATGTTTGCATGTCATACGCTCACGGTCTGATTCTTGCGGTGCGGCGCCGGCCTCTGGCCTGTCCAACCCGATGAACGGCCTTGAACGCGAGAGGATTCGGCGCGCTATAGTACCAAGTTGGCCTTTGAAACCGCTGAAATGCGCCCAAAGGGTGCGCGGGATCAAAGGCGCCATCGACGACGCAACTGGACGTTACCCATACCGACGTGACCATACGCATTCGGGGTGCCCGCACCCACAATCTCAAGAACGTCTCGCTGGACCTGCCGCGCCACAAGCTGGTGGTCGTCACCGGCCTGTCCGGGTCCGGCAAATCCTCGCTGGCATTCGACACGCTTTACGCGGAAGGCCAGCGGCGCTACGTGGAAAGCCTTTCGGCCTACGCCCGCCAGTTTCTGCAACTGATGGACAAGCCGGATGTGGATCTGATCGAGGGCCTGTCTCCGGCCATCTCGATCGAGCAGAAGGCCGCGGGACACAATCCCCGCTCTACGGTCGGCACCATCACCGAAATCCACGACTACCTGCGCCTGCTCTACGCGCGGGTCGGCACACCCTATTGCCCCGACCACGGCCTGCCGCTGCAGGCCCAGAGCGTCAGCCAGATGGTGGACGCGGTGCTGGGCTGGACGCCCGAGACGCGGCTGGCGGTGCTGGCGCCCATTGCGCGCGGCAAGAAAGGCAGCTTCGAGGACGAATGCGCCAGCCTGCAGGCGCAGGGTTACGTGCGTCTGCGCGTCGACGGCCAGCTGGTGGAAATCGACGGCATGGCGCCGCTGAAAAAGACCGAGAAGCACGATATCGACGTCGTCATCGACCGCCTGCGCATCAAGCCCGAGAGCAAGCAGCGCCTGGCCGAAAGCTTCGAGACCGCGCTGCAACTGGCCGAAGGCCGCGCCCTGGCGCTGGACATGGACAGCGAGCGCGAACAGGTCTTCTCCAGCCGCTACGCCTGCCCGGTGTGCAGCCACAGCCTGCCCGAGCTCGAGCCGCGCCTGTTCAGCTTCAACAACCCCATGGGCGCCTGCCCCAGTTGCGACGGCATTGGACAGGTGGGCTTCTTTGACCCGAAGCGGGTCGTCGCCTTTCCGGAGCTGAGCCTGGCCGCCGGCGCGATCCGCGGCTGGGACCGCCGCAATGCCTTCACGCATTCGCTGCTGACCAGCCTGGCCGCCCACTACGAATTCGATATCGAGGCGCCCTTCGAGGAGCTGCCCGAAGCGTTGCGCGACAAGGTCCTGTACGGGTCCGGCGAAGAAGAGATCTCGTTCCTCTACCTGAACGAGAAGGGCCGCAGCACCGTCAAGCGCCACACCTTCGAGGGCGTCATCCCGAACCTGGAGCGCCGCTGGCGCGAAACGGACTCGGCGACGGTGCGCGAGGAACTGGGCAAGTACCGCAATA
Organism: Achromobacter sp. Root565; assembly: GCF_001427425.1. NCBI lineage: Bacteria > Pseudomonadati > Pseudomonadota > Betaproteobacteria > Burkholderiales > Alcaligenaceae > Achromobacter > Achromobacter sp. Root565. The sequence continues at coordinate 46,941 of NZ_LMGO01000008.1, read as the reverse complement.
TCAAGACCTGCCCCGACTGCGCGGGCTCGCGCCTGCGCCCCGAGGCGCGCAACGTGCTGATCGGCCATGATCCGCGCGGCGGCGAACGCCACGGCCAGGCCATCTACGAAGTCGAGGCCATGCCGCTGTCCGGCTGCCTGGACTGGTTCCGTAACCTGAACCTGACGGGCGCCAAGCAGGAAATCGCGCAGCGCATCGTGCGCGAGATCGAGGCCCGGCTGAGCTTCCTGAACAACGTCGGCCTGAACTACCTGTCGCTGGACCGCAGCGCGGACACGATCTCCGGCGGCGAGGCCCAGCGCATCCGCCTGGCCAGCCAGATCGGCTCGGGCCTGACGGGCGTGATGTACGTGCTGGACGAGCCCTCCATCGGCCTGCACCAGCGCGACAACGACCGCCTGATCGGCACGCTGCAACACCTGCGCGATCTCGGCAATAGCGTCATCGTGGTCGAGCACGACGAGGACATGATCCGCATGGCCGACTGGGTCGTGGACATGGGGCCCGGCGCCGGTGAGCACGGCGGCGAGGTCGTGGCCCAAGGCGACCCCGAGACCGTGCAGCGCGATCCCAATTCGCTGACCGGCCAGTACCTGAGCGGCGCGCGCGCCATTGCCATCCCGAAGCGCCGCCCCGTCGACGACGAGCTGCCGTGGCTGACGCTTACCGGGGCCACCGGCAACAACCTCAAGAACGTCGACCTCCACGTGCCCGCCGGCCGGCTCGTCTGCGTGACCGGCGTGTCCGGCTCGGGCAAGTCCACGCTCATCAACGACACGCTGGCCGTGGCCGTATCGCGCCAGCTTCATCACGCGCAGAGCGAACCCGCCCCCTACGTGTCGATGCAGGGGCTGGAGAACTTCGACAAGATCATCAGCGTGGATCAAAGCCCCATCGGGCGTACCCCGCGCAGCAATCCCGCCACGTACACGGGACTCTTCACGCCCATCCGCGAACTCTTCGCCGGCGTGCCGGAGGCGCGCACGCGCGGCTACGACCCGGGCCGGTTCAGCTTCAACGTGAAGGGCGGACGCTGCGAAGCCTGCCAGGGCGACGGCGTGGTCAAGGTCGAGATGCACTTTCTGCCCGACATGTACGTGCCCTGCGACGTCTGCCACGGCAAGCGCTACAACCGCGAAACGCTCGAGATCCGCTATCGCGGCCGCAACATCAGCGAGGTGCTGGACCTGACCGTCGAGCAGGCGCTCGAGTACTTCGAATCGGTGCCCGCCATCTCGCGCAAGCTGCATACGCTGATCGACGTGGGCCTGTCGTATATCCGCCTGGGTCAAAGCGCGACCACGCTGTCCGGCGGCGAGGCGCAGCGCGTGAAGCTCTCGCAAGAGCTGTCGCGCCGCAGCACGGGCCGCACGCTGTACATCCTGGACGAGCCGACGACGGGCCTGCATTTCCGCGACATCGAGCTGCTGCTCCAGGTGCTCAATCAGTTGGTGGACGCCGGCAACACGGTGCTCATCATCGAGCACAACCTGGACGTCATCAAGACGGCCGACTGGCTTGTCGACATGGGCCCTGAAGGCGGTGACGGCGGCGGCCGGGTCGTGGCGCAAGGCACGCCGGAAGTCGTGGCGGCAACCGAGGCCAGCCACACCGGCCAGTATCTGGGCAAACTTTTGCGGCGCAAGCCCGGCGACTGATCCCCCCCTCCTACCAACGGGAAAGCCAGCATGTACACCCTGATCATCGGCAACAAGAACTACTCGTCCTGGTCCATGCGTCCGTGGATCGCGCTGCGGGCGGCGGGCATCGCGTTCACGGAACAAAAGGTCGGCCTGTTCACCGAAGAGTTTTCACAACGCGTCGCCGCCGTGTCGCCCGCCGGCCTGGTGCCCGTGCTGCTGGACGGCGATTTCGCCGTGTGGGATTCGCTGGCGATCTGCGAATACGCTGCCGACCGTCACCCCGAGGCCGCGTTGTGGCCCAAGGATGCCAAGGCCCGCGCGCGGGCGCGATCGCTGGCCGCGCAGATGCACAGCGGTTTCGGCGCGCTGCGCCAGGCCATGCCGATGAATGTCGAAGCGGATTTACCAGGCATCGACTTCCCCGAAGCGGCACGCGCCGATGTCGCGCGCGTGCAGGCCATCTGGCAGGAAACGCGCGCGCAGTTCGGTCAGGGCGGCCCGTTCCTGTTTGGCGGGTTCTCGATTGCCGACGCGTTCTTCGCGCCGGTGGTCTCGCGCTTCAAGACCTACAACATCGCCGCGGCAGGACCGGTGCGCGACTACATGAACGCCGTGCTGGCGCTGCCCGCGATGCAGGAATGGATCCGGGACGCGCTGGCCGAAGCGACCTTCGTCGAGGCCGACGAGCCCTACCGCAAGCATCGCTGACAGCGCGCCGCCTGCGGGCCGGCGCAGGCTACGCCATGTCGAACAGCCGCTTGTGCTCGCGGATGGCGTAGCGGTCGGTCATGCCGGCGATGTAGTCGGCAATCGCGCGCGCCTGTTCGTTGAACTGCGCGCGGCGGTAATCAGGCGGCAACAGGCGCGGGTCATCCAGAAACGCCGCGAACAGGTCGCGCACAATGCGGCGTGCCTTGCGCGTCATGCGCAGCACGCGGTAGTGGCGGTACAGGTTGTCGAACAGAAATTTCTTCAGCGTGTCGGCTTCGCGGCGGATGTCTTCGGAAAACCCCGCCAGCGGCGGCGCGCGGCGCACGTCGTCCGCGCTGGCCGGCGCCGCGTCGCGGATGCGCGCAAGCGACGTGCGGGTCAGGTCGACAATCAGCGTGTTGATCACCCGGCGTATCGTTTCAGCCACCGCGCGCCGCGGCGCGAGGCCGGGATAGCGGTCCAGCACATAGGCATGGTGCCGCTCGAAGATCGACACTTCCTTCAATTGATCCAGCGTGATCAGCCCCGAGCGCAACCCGTCGTCAACGTCGTGGTTGTTGTACGCAATCTCGTCGGCCAGGTTGGCAAGCTGCGCCTCCAGCGACGGCTGCGTGCGGTTCAGGAACCGCTCACCGACGTCACCCAGCATGCGCGCATGGGCCACCGAGCAATGCTTGAGAATGCCCTCGCGCGTCTCGAAGCACAGGTTCAGGCCGTTGAAGTCGGCATAGCGCTCTTCAAGCTCATCCACCACGCGCAGGCTTTGCAGGTTGTGTTCGAAGCCGCCCGCCTCCGGGGCCAGCTCGCGCATGCAGGCGTTCAGCTCGTCCTGGCCGGCGTGGCCGAAAGGCGTGTGGCCCAGGTCGTGCGCCAGCGAAATGGCTTCGGTCAGGTCTTCGGACAGCCCCATGCTGCGCGCCAGCGTACGCGCGATCTGCGCCACTTCGAGGCTGTGCGTCAGGCGCGTGCGGAACAGGTCGCCTTCGTGATTGACGAAGACCTGCGTCTTGTATTCCAGCCGCCGGAAGGCGCCGGAATGGACGATGCGATCACGATCGCGCTGGAACTCCGTGCGGTTCTCCGGCGGCGGTTCGGCGTGCGTCCGGCCGCGCGATCGGGACGGGTGAGAAGCATAGGAAGCCAGTTCATTCATCTGCAACACCGTCCTTGACTGCGTTTACTGGGTGGTTCGGGCCAGCACGGCGCGCACCGCATCGTCGGGGGCCGGCCGCATCACGGCTTCGCCGATGCGTGTCATGAGCACGTAGCGGATCGAGCCGCCTTCGGTCTTCTTGTCCACCTGCATCAGGTCGAGCCAGCGGTCGGCGCCCAGGTCGGGTGCGATTGCCGGACAGCCAATAGCTTGCACCAGCGCGCGCACGCGCTCGACATCGACGCGATCGAAGCCCGCCACGTCAGCCGACAGCTCGGCCGCCTGGACCATGCCGCAGCCCACCGCCTCGCCATGCAGCCACGCGCCGTAACCAAGGCCCGATTCAATGGCGTGGCCGAACGTGTGTCCCAGGTTCAGGATGGCGCGCAGCCCGGATTCGCGCTCGTCCTTGCCGACCACCTGCGCCTTCAGCTCGCACGAGCGGCGGATCGCGTGGGCCACGGCATCGTGATCCAGGGCGCGCAGCTTCTGCGCGTTGTCCTCGCACCAGCGCCAGAACTCGGGATCCAGGATAAGGCCGTATTTAATGACCTCGGCCAGGCCCGCTGACACCTCGCGCGCCGGCAGGGTGCCCAGCACGTCGGTGTCGATCTCGACCGCGATCGGCTGGTAGAAGGCGCCGATCATGTTCTTGCCCAGCGGGTGATTCACGGCGGTCTTGCCGCCCACCGATGAGTCGACCTGCGCCAGCAGCGTCGTGGGCACCTGCAGGAAGCGCACGCCGCGCATGTACACGGCCGCCGCAAAACCCGTCATGTCGCCGATGACGCCGCCGCCCAGGGCGACCAGGACGCAGCGCCGGTCCAGGCGATTGCCCAGCAGCGCATCGAAGATCAGGTTGAGCGACTGCCAGTCCTTGTAGGCCTCGCCGTCGGGCAGCTCGATGCGCAGCACCCGCTTGCCCGTGCGCGCCAACGCGGCCTCGGCGCGCTCGGCGTACAGGGCCGCCACGGTCGGATTGGTGACCACGGCAATGGCGGTGGCATCCGCGGGGATGCACTGATCCAGGAAGTCCAGGCGGCCAGGTCCGATGTGGATCGGATAGCTTCCGCCCGGGGTTTCGACGTCAACAACGTTCATATGCGCTTCTCGAAAGCTTGTAGTTGCGGCAGCAGCGCCTTGACCAGGGTGTGGATGGGCATGGAGCCCGTTTCCACCACCAGGTCGGCGACTTCCTTGTAGAGGGGCTCGCGCCGGGTCATCAGGTCGCGCAGCGTGCCGCGTGGGTCGGCGGTGGCCAGCAGGGGCCGGTTGCGGTCACGGCAGGTCCGGCGGAACAATTCGTCCACGCTGGCTCGCAGATAGACGACAATGCCGCGCTCGTGCAACAGTTGCCGGTTCTCGGCGGCCAGGATGGCGCCGCCGCCCGTGGCAAGAATTATGTTGCGCCGTTGGGTACACTCTTCCAATGCGGCGGACTCTCGGCGACGAAAACCGGCTTCGCCCTCGATTTCGAAGATTACCGGCACCCGCACGCCGCAACGCGCCTCGAGCTCATGATCCAGATCCATAAAGTCGCGCCCCAGCGCCCGCGCCAGGCTACGGCCTATGGTTGTCTTGCCCGCGCCCATCATTCCGACCAAGAATACCGGCAGGTCGTGCGGCAACGACACGGTCTTGCCCGTGCACTCGACGGCGCAGGGCTGGCTTTCAGGCGCTGCGTCGGAGCGCTCCGGGTCCGGGGCTGCCTCCGGACATGAGTTAGCGGCAAAGTTCATGGCGGCATTATCACATTTGCCGCCAGTTGCCCGTGCACCACACTGAACTATTTTGTTACAGAAACCGATCCCCCGCCATGAGGTGGGCCCGGAGATACCCGTAAAATCGCCGCGATGAGCAAGCCCCAGAATTCCTCCAAAAAAGACAAGCCCGTCAGCAGCGGCTCCCCGATACTGCGGTTCTTCGTTAAAACCGGCATCTTTTTCGCCGGCCTGTTCCTGTGCGGCGTCCTGCTCGCGGGGATGGCGCTGGCGCTCGCGTGGCCCAATCTGCCCGACTTGAACGCCATGACGGACTATCGGCCGCGGGTGCCGCTGCGCGTGTACACGGCAGACCGCGTCCTGATCGGCGAGTTCGGCGAAGAACGCCGCAACGTGCTGCGCTTCAACGAAATCCCGGACGTCATGAAATCCGCGGTACTGGCGGCCGAAGACGACCGCTTCTACCAGCACGGCGGCATCGACTGGATGGGCGTGGTGCGGGCCGGCCTGACCAACCTGATCAGCATGTCCAAGACGCAGGGCGCCAGCACGATCACGATGCAGGTCGCGCGCAACTTCTACCTGTCGTCCGAAAAGACCTATTCGCGCAAGTTCTACGAACTGCTGCTGACCTTCAAGATTGAATCGGAGCTCACCAAGGACCAGATCCTTGAGCTCTACATGAACCAGATCTACCTGGGCCATCGCGCCTACGGCTTCGCGGCCGCCTCGCGCACCTATTTCGGCAAGCCCCTGTCGGAAGTCACGCCGGCCGAAGCCGCCATGCTGGCCGGCATTCCCAAGGCCCCGTCGCGCTTCAACCCCATCGCCAACCGCCCCCGCGCCGAATTGCGCCAGCGCTACGTGCTGGGCCGCATGCACTCGCTGGGTTACCTGACCGAACCGGAATACAAGCAGGCGATGGCGCAGCCCATCGTCATGAAGTCCGCCGAAGGCACGCCGGCCGGCGGCTATTCCATCCATGGCGAATACGTGGCCGAGCTGGCGCGCCAGCTTCTCTACAACGTGTATCAGGACAACGTGTATTCGCGCGGCATCAACATCTACACGACCGTGCAGTCCAAGGACCAGGAAGCCGCCTACCGCGCCGTGCGCGAAGGCGTGCTGGAATACACGCGCCGTGCGCCCTATCCCGGCCCGGAAGAACAGCTGGATCTGCCCGCGGGCACCGAGAACAACCCCGCCGCGCTCGACGAGTTCCTGGACGGCGTGTTCGACAAATTCCCGGACAGCGGCGACCTGCTGACTGCGGTGGTGCTGTCGGCCAGTCCCACCGAAGTGAAGCTGGCACGCAGCTCGCGCGAAGTCATCACCGTGACGGACAAGAAGGTGCTGGGCGTGGTCGCCCGCGCACTGAACGACAAGGCCAAGCCCGAGCAGCGCATCAAGCGCGGCTCCGTGGTCTACATCCGCAAGTTCGGCGACAACTGGGAAATCATCAACTTGCCGTCGGTACAGGCGGCCTTCGTGGCGCTGTCGCCGCAGGACGGCGCCATCCGCGCAATGGTCGGCGGCTTCGATTTCTACCGTGGCAACTTCAACCGCGTGACGCAGGCATGGCGCCAGCCGGGCTCGAACATCAAGCCCTTCATCTACGCCGCCTCGCTGGAACGCGGACTGACGCCGGGCACGCAGATCTCGGACCAGCCCTTTGAACTCACCGCCGCGCAAACCGGCTCCAAGGCCTGGAATCCCAAGAACTACGGCAACCAGTACGAGCCCATGCTGACGCTGCGCCAGGGCCTGTACAAGTCCAAGAACATGGTGTCGATCCGCATTCTTCAGGCCATCGGTCCGCAATACGCGCAGGACTACCTGACCCGCTTCGGCTTTGACAAGGCGCGCCAGCCCGCCGTGCTGCCGCTGGCGCTGGGCGCCGGCTCCGTCACGCCGCTGCAGCTGGCGGGCGCCTTCTCGGTGTTCGCCAATGGCGGCTACCGCGTCACGCCCTACCTGATCGACCGCGTCACCGACAGCAGCGGCAAGGTCATCATGCAGTCCAAGCCGGTTGTCGCTGGCGATGCTGCGGCTCGCGCCATCGACCCGCGCACGGCCTGGGTCATGGACGACATCCTGCGCGGCGTCACCACGTACGGCACTGCGGCGCGCGCCCGGGCTCTGCTCAAGCGCGGCGACATCGCCGGCAAGACGGGCACGACCAACGAATCCGTGGACGCCTGGTTCTCGGGCTACACGCCGACGCTGGCAGCGACCGCCTGGCTGGGCTTTGATCAGCCCAAGTCGCTGGGTTCGCGCGAGACCGGCGGCGGCGTCGCCATGCCGATCTGGGTGGACTACATGCAGAGCGTGCTGAAGGGCGTGCCGGAAGAAAAGCCGCGTCCCCGTCCGGACGGCCTGCTGGTGGAAAACGGCGAGTTCTACTTCTCTGAATTCCCGCCGGGACAGGCCGTGGCCCGCCTTGGACTACCCGAGGCCGACACGTTGGGTGAATTCCTGAATGGCCTGAGCAGCGGTTCCAGCGAGGAAACCCGGATCAAGGTCGCACCAGGCGTCGGTACGCAGACCGCCACGCCCTGGTCGCAGAAGATTCCCTTCTGATGCAAAAAGGCCGGCCCAACGGGCCGGCCTTTTTTTTTACAGCCGGATCGTCACGGGGACGCCGGCGGCAGCGGAGCAGATCTGGGACAAGGCGTCCGGCAACTGCGGCCCGCCCCGGGTATCGTTCCAATGCTGGCCATCAAAGCGGTAGTGGAATCCGCCGCTGCGCGCGGCGACCCACAGCTCCTGCATGACGGCCTGGCTGTTCACCACGACGTGGGTGTTGTCCTCGAAAACCAGGGTCAGCACATTGCCGCTACGGCTGGTTTCGACGTCGACGTCGAGCGAAGCCGCCCAGTCATCGGCCTGGCTTTCGATGCTGTCCAGCACCTGGTCGATCAACGCAAGAAATTCGGTTTCGGTCATAATCGAGCCTGCAAGAATTACGGAGTTCCCAGTGTTCCAATTGGCATATAGCCGCATGGCTCTTCGCATTGTAGCCACGCTCATGGCGGCCGGCATGGTGACGGCCTGCGGGTACAAGGGGCCGCTCTTCATGCCGCCGCCCCCTGAAGGCAGCAAGGCGCCGGCCCGCACGCAGCAGAACCCGCCGCCAGCGCAGATCCCGCCCGCCCCGGTCCTCCCATGACGCCTCCGTTCCCAACCCCGCCAGAGTTGGCCGGCCATCCCTACTTCCAGTACCGCAATAACGTGTTGTACGCCGAAGATGTGCCGCTTGACCATCTGGCCGAACGGTTGGGAACGCCACTTTACGTCTACTCCCGCGCGGCCCTGAAAGCCGCCTGGCAATCCTATTGCAGCGCCATCGGGCAGCGTCCGGTGCTCGTCTGCTATGGCATGAAGGCCAATTCCAACCTGGCGGTGCTTGGCGAATTCGCGCGGCTCGGCGCCGGCTTTGACATCGTGTCGGGCGGCGAACTACATCGTGCTCTCGCCGCGGGCGCCGATGCTTCCCGAATTGTGTTTTCCGGCGTGGGCAAGCAGGCCTGGGAAATGCGCGATGCCCTGCACGCCGGCGTAAAGTGCTTCAACGTCGAATCCGTTGACGAACTGCACCGCCTGTCCGACATCGCCGCGCACCTGGGCCTGCGCGCCCCCGTATCGCTGCGCGTGAACCCGGACGTCGACGCCCGCACGCACCCGTACATCTCGACCGGCCTGAAGGAAAATAAGTTCGGCATTGCCATCGGCGACGCACTCGAAGCCTACCGCACCGCGCAGTCGCTGCCCGGCCTTCGGATCGTCGGCGTGGACTGCCACATCGGCTCGCAGCTCACCGACATCAGCCCCTACTTCGATGCGCTCGAAAAGCTGCTGGACCTGATCGAGGGTCTGGAACAAGCGGGCATGCATATCGAACACCTGGACCTGGGCGGCGGACTGGGCATCCGCTATATGGACGAGACGCCGCCTTCACCACGCGCCCTGCTGGACCGCGTTTTCGAACGTTTGAACGCGCGCGGCCAAGGTCACCTGCAACTGGTGCTGGAACCGGGACGCTCGCTCGTTGGCAATGCCGGCGTGCTGCTCACCACCGTGCAATACATCAAGCACGCCGAAGCCCGCAATTTCGCCATCGTCGACGCAGCCATGAACGACCTGCTGCGTCCGGCGCTCTACGATGCATTCCATGGCGTGCAGCCGCTGCACCCCCGCGCCGGCGACGCCGCCGAATACGACATCGTCGGCCCTGTCTGCGAAAGTGCCGATTGGCTCGCGAAGCAGCGCCTGCTCACGATCCGCCAAGGCGACGTGCTTGCAGTGGAATCGGCCGGTGCCTACGGCATGACCATGGCCAGCAACTACAACTCGCGCGGCCGCCCGGCCGAGGTCATGGTCGATGGCGATAAATTCTATGTCGTGCGCCAGCGCGAAACCCTGGCGGACCAGCTACGCGGCGAATCGCTGCTTCCCTGAACCGGCGTCGCGCAAAAGACAAAGGCCCCTGCATGCAGGGGCCTTTGTTCGTCTGCGGGGATACTTGCGAGCTTAGAGCTGGCCGTACGAGTGCAGGCCCGACAGGAACATGTTCACGCCCAGGAACGCGAAGCCCGTGATCAACAGACCCATCAGCGCCCAATAGGCCGCCATCGCGCCGCGCAGGCCCTTGATGAGGCGCATGTGCAGCCATGCCGCGTAGTTCAGCCAGACGATCAACGCCCAGGTTTCCTTGGGATCCCACTGCCAGTACGCACCCCACGCATCGGCCGCCCACAGCGCCCCCAGGATGGTGGCCACCGTGAAGAAGGCAAATCCGATCGCGATGGCGCGATACATGATGTCGTCCAGCACTTCCAGCGAGGGCAGCGCTTCCGCGATGCGGCGGCGGCCCAGAAGAATGGCGCCCACGATCACCGCACCCACGCCGAAATACAGCATCCAGGTGGCCGACAGGCCGTCAGTGCGGAACACCATGGGCTCGGCGCACAGCAGCACGCCCAGAATGAACAGCGGCGCCAGCTTGGCCCACGACGTGGTCTGGCCGTGCTGCTTGACCAGGTACGCAAAGCCCACCATCGCCGCCAGCGAGAACGTGCCGTAGCCAATGAAGTTGGCGGGCACATGCAGTTTCATCCACCAGCTCTTGAGCGCGGGCACCAGCGGCTGGATCTGTCCCGCGTCGCGCGTGAACGAATACCAGAGCAGGAACACGACGGCCGACGTCACCACCAGCATCACGAAACCGCCGAGCGCGCGCGTGGCGTATTTGCGTTCGTAGTACAGGTAGAACAGCGCCGTAATGAGGGAAAACAGAACGAAGACTTCGTACAGGTTGCTGACCGGGATATGGCCCAGATCCGGGCCCATCAGATGGCCCTCGCGCCAGCGCACGAGTAGACCCGTGACGCCCGCGAACACAGCTCCCCAGCTCAGCGCCGTGCCCAGCCATGCGGCCGTCGGGCTGAACAGGCCAATCCAGTAGCAGACCATCGACAGCGCAAACAGCGCGCTCATCCACAGGATGGCGGACTGCGAGGAGAACAGATACTTCAGGAAGAACACCTGCTCGGCGCGGGCGAGATCGGTGCCATACAGCATCAGCGCCAGGCCCGACGAGATCGCACAGGCGATCATCAGCCGGCGCAGCGGCCGCCACAGCCAGCCCAGCCAGGCCACCGCAGGCACCGTGCCGCACAGGATGATCTTCTCGTAATAGTCCATCGCATGCCCGTATCGGGTCAGCGCGAATCCTGCCCCCACCGCAAGCAGCAAAAAGAAGACGATGTCGGTCCAGTCAGGCTTGCCGCGTTGCGCGCGGTTGTCGCCGGTTTCGGACAAGGCATCCTGCCAGAGCGATTCAGGCGACGGGGGTTGCGTGGTGGTCGTCGTGGACATAAATAACCTTAGGACCCTTTTTTCTGGCGCAGCAGCGCCTGCTTGAAGCGTTCGAACTCTTGATTGAAGTCAAGTGTACGCTTCTGTGACGTCATGGCCGCCAGGACGCTGCTGCCGCCGCCTTGCGGCTTGACCCAGATCCAGACACGACGATCGCGGATGTAGAACATGGAGAACACGCCCAGGACCAGCAGCAGGCTGCCCAGGTAGACGGTGTTCTTGCCGGGCGTGCGGCTGACCTGAAACACGCTGGCCTGCACGTGGTTGAAGTCGGCCAGCGACAGGAAAACCGGCGCGGGATAGACGGTCAGATCGGACAGCGCCGCCACCGCCAGGCGCGACCACACTGCCGCGCGTTCGCCCTCCTGGCCTTCGACGGGTACGGGCGGCTGACCCGCGCGTTCGCGCGCGATGGCGCGCAATTCATTCATGCTGGCGCCGATCAGGCGGATCACGACATCGGCCGCGCGCTCCAGATCCGGGGCCGGCGTGTTGGCTTGCAGGAAGGCCGCAACGGCCTGCAGGCCGCCGGAGGCAAAGGTGTCCAGCGCGCGCTCGGCCGCGGTCTCCAGCGGCTGGCGGTCGGCGCCCGACGGGCTGTTGCGCTCGGCAAAGCGGCGGGCCGCTTCCTTGCGCGCGGCCGGGTCGGCCAGGGTGGCGCGCAGGCGCATGAATTCAGCAATGGTGCTGTCGTCGTCGGCCGGAATGCGCAGATAGCGGAACGGCTCGGCCGCGTTGTTGCGCACGCCGGCCAGAAACACGGCCGCGCCGTCCAGCTCGACGGGCAGCATGTAGTTCTGGAATTCGTGCGCCTGGCCCGCATCGTCGATCAGCTTGTACTCGACGCTGGGACCCACGTTGCGCAGGTTCTCGTTCTTCTTGCCGGCCGCACTGCCGGCGACCGACGCCACGTGTTCCGCAAAGCTTTGGTTGGCGCCCTTGGGATCGCCGCGGGTCAGGTCCTCGACGTTGATGGGACGCATGGCCGTGATCTCGATGCCCATGCTGCGCGGGCCCTTGGCCGTCTGCGCGGTGAGTTCGCTGGTCTTGCCGACCGTGCCGTCGACCGAGAACGTGGCGTCGTTGGCGCCCACCAGCGGATAGCCCTTCAGCGCGACCGTGCTGCCGCCATCGTCAAAGCTCGACTGATACACCGTCATGCCCTTGAAGCGCAGCGGCTCGTTCACCTCGATGGTCGAATCGAAGGTCTTGCCGGTGTCAGGGTCGGTGACCTCGACTTCGCTGGCGAAGCGGCTGGGCATGCCGGTGGAGTAGTAGTCGACAACGAACTTCTTGAGCTTGAGCGTGAAAGGCATCGGCTGCACCAGAGCGCCGTCGCCCACCATCACGACCGCCGTGGTGGCCTGGCCGCCCTCGGGCACGAGCACGCTGGCACGAAAGCTCGGATTGTTGACGGACAGGCGCCCGCTCTCCGGCACCTCGGAAATCAGCATGTTGTCGACGATCGGCTGCTTGCCGCCAAACATGACCTGCAGGCGCACCGGCAGTTCGCTGTCGAGCAGGCCGCCGATACAGATGATGACCATGGCCGCATGGGCGAACACATACCCCAGGCGGTTCGCGCTACCCTTCTTGGCCGCCACCAGGACGCCGTCCTGGTCCTCGCGCACGCGCACCGCATACCCCATGCGGCCCAGCAGCGCCTTCAGGCCGGTCACGGTCTGCGGCACGCCGGTGGGCTCGGTGGTTTCCACGCGATGCGGGAATGCGCGCAGGCTGCCTTCGCGCACATGCTCGCGGAACGAACGCGCGTCGCGCAGCATCTTGGGCGCATTGCGGATCAGGCACACCGAGGTCGACACGACCAGAAAGCCCATGATCAGCAGGAACCACCAGCTGTTGTAGACGTGCCAGATGGAGAACTTGTCGAACACTTCAAACCAGAACGGGCCGAACTGGTCGATGTAGTTGTTGGACGAGCGGTTCTGCTGCAGCACCGTCCCCACCAGGCTGGCCACGCAGATGAACATCAGCAGGCTGACGGCAAAACGCATCGAACCCAGAAGTTCAAAGAGATCGCCTGGCAGGCTACGCAGAGAGGGGCGGGAGTGGGTTCGAGTCGAATTCATGAAAAAAGGGGGGCCGCGCTATCGGCTACCCCCCTCATAGACAGTGCGTGACGGAACGAGGTTCCGGCGCGCTCAAGTTGCATCAACGCGGACCGGCCGCGCACGTTGCGGCCAATCGTTTACCGAAGGCCGGCCGCGTAATCCGACACCGCCTTGATGTCGGCGTCCGACATGCGGTCCGCGATGGCGTGCATGACGTCGTTCTTGCGGTCGCCGCTACGGAAAAGCTTCAGTTGCTCTTCGATGTACACGGGGAACTGCCCCGACAAACGGGGGTACTGGCCGGGAATTCCGGCGCCATTGGCAGAATGGCATGCCGCGCAAGCGGGCACATTGCGGTCAGGCAAACCGCCACGCCAGATCTTTTGACCTAGCTCAACCAAGTTCTCATGGCCTGCCGTGGCGGGCTCTTTGAGCGGCTGCGTCGCCAGGTACAGCGCGACGTTCTGCATGTCGGCCGGGGTCAGGTTCTGCACCATGGCGGTCATGGCGCTGGGATTGCCGTCCGGACCATTGCGCACGGGAGTCTTGGCGCCTTCCTTGATCTTGAAGTCGGCAAGCTGCTTGGCCAGGTATTCGTGCGGCTGCGCGGCCAGGTTCGGGTTCACCGGAATGGTGCTGTTACCCGCCGCGCCGTGACAGGAGGCACAGGCAATGATGCCGCGGGCCGCGTCGCCTTGGTCAAACAGCTGACCGCCCTTGGCGGCATCTGGTTTGGCCGGGCCCGCAGCGCCATTGGCGGCGAAACTCGTAGCAGAGAGGGCGGAGGCGCCGAGCAACAGCCCGCTCGCAACCAACATCCGGGACAGCACACGCTTCATGAAGACCTCGACGATCACATCGATCAAGGCGCAAAAAGGCGCCCACGCCTGCCCGCACTCGCAGTAAAACCGTATCGAACCTGTTTTGCTTGTCCTGCTTGCGATCTTGCTGCGAGGCTGCGTCAGCACTGCCCGGGAAGGGCTTTTACTGGCTGGATGGCAGCTAAACAGTAAGCAAAAAAGACGGCTCCGCGCACGGGGACCACTGTAGCAAACGCCGGATTATACAATAGGGCTCGAAACCAACCGTATCGAAAGCCATCCGTGTCCCTCCTACATCGCGCCTCCTTCCTCACTTCCGCGGCTCGCCTCGACCAGTTGCCGCCCGCCGGCGCTCCCGAGGTCTGCTTCGTCGGCCGCTCCAACGCTGGCAAGTCCACGTCCATCAACGTGCTGTGCAACCAGCGCCGTCTTGCGTTCTCCAGCAAGACGCCGGGCCGCACGCGCCTGATCAACATGTTCGGCCTGCCTGACCCGCTGGACCCCGAAGCCCACATCGGCTATCTGGTCGACCTTCCCGGCTACGGCTACGCGTCCGTGGCCCGCAACGAAAAGGAAAAGTGGGCGGACATCCTGGGCGGCTATCTGCGCGACCGTGAATCGCTGGTCGGCATCGTGCTGCTCATCGACATCCGCCGCGGCGTGACCGAACTGGACCGGCGCCTGGCGAACTTCATTGCGCCCACCGGCCGCCCCGTGCTGGCGCTGCTGACCAAGGCCGACAAGCTGCCGTACGGACAGCGCATGCGCACCGTCTTCTCGGTCCGCAAGGACCTGGCCGACATCGGCGCGCTGCACACGATTCCCTTCTCGGCGCCCGAGCGCATCGGCCTCGAAGAAGCCGGCGCTCACATCGAAAATTGGATTTCCCCGAAGGTCGTACCATGAACCCGCAGATCATTACCCCTGAGTTTCCGGTCTCCCGCCCCCGCCGCCTGCGTCGCGACGACTTCACGCGCCGTCTGGTGCGCGAGAACGCCCTGACGGTCAATGACCTGATCTACCCGGTTTTCGTGGCCGAAGGCACGGGCCTGCGGCAAGCTGTCGCCTCCCTGCCCGGTGTGGTCCGCTATTCGCTGGACACGCTGCTGCCGGTGGCCGAGGAATGCGTGTCGCTGGGCATCCCGGTGTTGTCGCTCTTTCCCGCCATCGACCCGTCGCTCAAGACGCCGGACGGCATCGAAGCCACCAATCCCGACGGCCTGATCCCGCGCGTGGTCCGCGAGCTGAAGTCGCGTTTCCCGGAACTGGGCGTGCTCTGTGACGTGGCGCTGGACCCGTATACCAGCCATGGCCAGGACGGCGTCATCGACGCCGACGGTTACGTAATCAACGAACCCACCGTCGAGATCCTGGTCAGGCAGGCGCTCACGCAGGCCGAAGCCGGCGTCGACATGGTCGCCCCCAGCGACATGATGGACGGCCGCATCGGCGCGGTGCGCCGCGCGCTCGAGGCCAATGGCCACATCCACACCCGCATCATGGCGTATTCGGCCAAGTACGCCAGCGCGTTCTACGGCCCGTTCCGCGATGCCGTGGGCTCGGCTACCAATCTGGGCAAGTCCAACAAGATGGCCTACCAGATGGATCCGGGCAACATCGACGAGGCGCTGCGTGAAGTGGCCGGCGACCTGCAGGAAGGCGCCGACATGGTCATGGTCAAGCCGGGCATGCCTTACCTGGACGTGCTGCGCCGGGTCAAGGACACGTTCCGCGTGCCGACCTTCGCCTATCAGGTCAGCGGCGAATACGCCATGATCAAGGCCGCCGCCGCCAATGGCTGGCTCGACCACGACAAGGTCATGATGGAGGCGCTGCTGGCCTTCAAGCGCGCCGGCGCCGACGGCATCCTGACGTACTTCGCCATCGAGGCTGCAAAGCTGCTGAAAAACCAGCGTTAAGCGCGGCGGGCGCGGCGCAGTCCCAGCCACGTCCCGCCCAGCACGCAGCTCAGGCCAACGACATGCGTCAGCGTGACGTGCTCGTCCAGGAACAGGGCCGCGAACAGCAGCCCGAAGATCGGCAGCCAGTTCACGAACAGCGCGGCGCGGCTGATCCCCAGCCGCGCGATGCCCGCGTTCCAGACGATGTTGCTGACACCGGATGCGACCACCGCCGAGAACATCAGCACGGCCCAGGGCCACCACGTCATCTGCCACGTATCCGCGTGGTACGAGGACGGCGTCAGCGCGGCATGTCCAACCAGCATCACGCCGCCGGCCAGGTACATGTACCAGAGCATGCCCAGGGGATCCATCATCCGCGACATCCGCTGGATGACAAGGCCGCCAAACACGAAGACCAGCACGGCCACAAACACCACCGCATCGCCCCATCCGGTCAGCCCGAGCTGCGCGCCGCTGCCCGCCACCACCATGCCCACGCCCAACAGGCCGAGCAGCGCACCGGCAATGCGGGTGGCCGTCAGCTTTTCGCGATAGAAGATGGCGGCCAGAAAGGCGGACAGCAACGGGCTGGTGGCCATGATCAGCGTGCCGTTGGCCGCCGAGGAAACCCGCAGGCCTGACACCAGCGCCACCTGGTGCGCATACACCACCAGAAACCCGGCAAGCGCCACCCAGCCCAACTGCGCGCCGCCCAGTTTCGGAATGCGGCTGCCGCGCGCCTTCATGATGAGGGTGACGGTGATGAACGCAATGACGATCCGCACGGCAGCCAGCGCCTGGATATCCATGTGCTGCGTCAGATACTTGATGGAGACGATGTTCAAGCCCCAGGTGGCCATGACGAACATCAATTGAAGATAAATCAGACCGTTCCGGTCCTGACTTGCATCAACGGTGGTGGACGTCACAGCGCCGGCCTGAAGGGAGTTGGATGCGCCGCGCGGGCAGCGAAGCGATCATGGTATATCGCCGCTTTTCTTGATTCAACGCAAGCATTGCCGCGTTGCGCGCATCAGACGTTAACGCCTGCGCTGCCCCGCCCGCCCCTCAACGCACGAGCACGCGGTCCAGCGATTCCGTGAAGCGCTTTGCGTCCTGAAAGCCCACCACGCGCGCATCCGCGATTTCCTTGCCACCGGGCTCGAAGAACATGATGCCGGGCGGGCCGAACAGACGGAAGCGCTTGAGCAGCGCACGGTCGTCGGCATTGTTCGCAGTCACATCCGCCTGCACCAGCACCATGCCCGCCATGCGCTGCGCCACCCCCGGATCCGTGAACGTGAAGCGCTCCATCTCGCGGCACGACACGCACCAGTCCGCATAGAAGTCCAGCATGACCGGACGGGTGCTTTGCGCCAGCAGCGTGTCCAGCTCGGCGTTGCTGCGCACGCGGGTGAAATGCACCTCGCCCGCAGCGGCGCCGCCGGCAGCCGGCGCATCACCGCGCGCGGCCAGGTGCGACAGCGGCTGCAGCACATCACGTCCGCCGCTGGCAGCCCCCACGAGCCACGCCGCGGCCGCCAGGGCGAGCAACAGGCCCAGGCCCTTGCCGAACATGCGGCCGGCCCCCGCGCCTGGCGGCAAGGCGTCAAAGGCGCGCAGCATGACGGCCGACACGACTGCCAGGAACGCCCAGCCCGTCATCTGAACCCAGGTTGGCACGACCGGAATCAGCATCCACCACGCGGTCGCCAGCAGCAGCATGCCGAACAATCGCTTCACGCCGTCCATCCACGGTCCGGCCTTGGGCAGCAAGGCGGACGACGAGGCACCGACGATCAACAGCGGCACGCCCATTCCCCATGCCATCGCAAAGAGCGCCGATCCGCCCAGGACCACGTCCCCGGTCTGCGAGATATACAGCAAGGCGCCGGCCAGCGGCGCGGCCACGCACGGACCGACAATCAGCGCCGACAAGGCGCCCATGACCAGCGCGCCGGTGTAGCGTCCACCTGGCACGCGCGAAGAGCGCTCGGACAGCATCGCCTGCACACCCGACGGCATCTGGAACGTGAATACGTCGAACATGGCCAACGCCAGCACGGTCAACAGGATGGCAAAGAGGGTCAGGATCCAAGGCGTCTGCAGCCAGGCCGCGAGCCCCGCGCCGCTCAGGCCGGCAGCCACGCCCAGCGCGGTGTACACCACCGACATGCCCAGCACGTAAGTAGCAGCCAGCGCCAATCCGCGTCCGCGGCTGGGCCGTTCCTGCTGCGCGCCGCCCAGCACGATGGACGACAGGATGGGGATCATGGGCAGTACGCACGGCGTGAAGGCGAGCAACAGGCCCAGCACCAGAAAGACGCCGGCCGTCTTGATCCATCCCAGCCCGCCCAGCGCGTCGGCCAGCCCGGTGTCCCCGGCGTTAACCAGGGCGGACAAGCCGCCGGAAGCCGCTTGCGGCGCCAACGCCCCGCCCAGTCCCGTGCCCGCCACCGCGTATCCGCCCGCCACGGGCGTGAGCTTCACGGTGCTGTCCATCGGCGGATAGCAAAGTCCGGCATCCGCACAGCCCTGGCCCGTCAGCGTCAGCGTGAAGGGCTGTCCGCCGGTCCCCACCGGGACGCGGATCGTCACGTCCTTGTGGAAGACCTCCATGTCCTTTTCAAAGGTTGGGTCATATTTGACTTCGCCCTTGGGGTAAACGGCCTCGCCCAGCGTGGTGGCGTCGGCGGGGTTGATGGCAATCGCGAAGCGCTCGCGGTACATGTAGTAGCCGGGCGCTACCTTGTAATGCAGCTCCAGCGTGTCCGTGGACGCCATGTTGGCGCTGAACACGAAAGCCTTTTCGGGCTCGAGGAATTCGGCGTCCGCGCGCGCGGCAGCCTGCCATCCGAACAGCAGGAAAGCCATCGCCAGCAGCAGCAGGCAGTGCCTGAAAAAGGCGGAGGTCGCGCTCTCGGCGCGCCCGCGCGCACCGACCGTACCGGCAAGTTGCAACATCAGTTTCTCTTGTTCTGCGTAATGGCCGTCTGCTCGCGCACCCAGTCCAGGTATGGCGCCGCGCCGGCAATGACCGGCAGCACGATGATCTCGGGCACGTCGTAGGGATGGAGTTCCGACAACGCCTGCACGACGGCGGCATGCCGCGCGTAGGTCGTCTTGATCTGAATGGGGATTTCCTCAGCCCCTTCGACCTCGCCGTTCCACAGGTAGATGGACAACCCGGGCGCGCCGAGGTTCACGCACGCGGCCAGTCCATCCTCGACGAGCACGTGCGCAATGCGCTTGGCCAGCAACAGGTCCGGCGCATTGCTGATGACCAGCACGACGTCGTCATCGCGCAACATGGAACCTCCTTGGGATACCCGCGTGGGATGTAACTCGAGGTATTTTATCGGTATTGCCGTCCCCCTTCCCGGAACCGCCGCGCGCCAGGCCGCCGTGCAGTCCCCTTACACGCCGAGGCAAGCATGTCCGACAACTGCCTGTTCTGCCGCATCGCCCGTCACGAGATTCCCGCGCACGTCGTCCACGAAGACGACCGCCTGTTGGCCTTCCTCGACATCCAGCCCGTGCGCCCGGGGCACACGCTCATCATTCCCAAACAGCACTATCCCTATTACGAAGACATGCCGGCCGACCTGGCCGCCAGCATCGTCAACTTGGGCCAGCGCCTCGGCCGCCAGATGAAACGCCTGTACGGCGTCGAGCGCGTTGGCTTCGCGTTCACGGGCATCCACGTCGCGCACGCGCATGCCCATGTCATTCCGATGCACCACCCGCAGGACGTGACGTCCACGCAGTACATCGCGGAACAGGACCTGACGTTCCGGATGCCGCCTCAGCCGCCCCAGGAGGCGCTGGCCGCCACGGCCGCGGAGCTGCGCGGGCACTTGCGCGGCGGGCGCGATCGCGGGGATGAGGGCAACGCCTGATCGGCGATCGCCCACGCCAAAAAAACAAGGGCGGGTCCGAAGACCCGCCCTTGTCGCTTATCTAGCTGCCGAAATTACTCGGCGCTGTCCTCAGCGGCTTCATCGACTTCCGGACGGTCAACCAGTTCCATGAAAGCCATGGGAGCGTTGTCGCCTTGACGGAAGCCCATCTTCAGCACGCGGGTGTAGCCGCCGTTACGGGCCGCGTAGCGCGGGCCGATTTCAGCAAACAGCTTCACAACCGCATCGCGATCGCGCAGACGGGCGAAAGCCAGACGCTTGTTCGCGAGCGTGGGCTCCTTGCCCAGCGTGATCAGGGGTTCGATGACGCGGCGCAATTCTTTCGCCTTCGGCAGCGTGGTCTTGATTGCTTCGTGGGTGATCAACGAAACGGCCATGTTGCGGAACATGGCAAGACGGTGACTGCTGGTGCGGTTGAGCTTACGCAAGCCATTACCGTGACGCATGATAAGTTTCCTTTGAATCTAAAGAAGGCGTTTCCGCCATCGGGTTGCCGGCTCTTCTATCAGCCTGCAATCAGGCTGCGGTCCGGTAGAAAACGGGGCATTTTACGACGATTTCGCAAACCGCCCGGCGGTGAGGCCGGGCGCTGCGGGAGACGCCCCTTTTCAGGGGCGGCACCCTACTAAGACTTACGGACGCTCCAGGCCCAGGGGCGGCCAGTTCTCGAGCTTCATGCCGAGGGTCAGGCCACGTGCAGCCAGCACTTCCTTGATCTCGTTGAGCGACTTGCGACCCAGGTTCGGGGTCTTGAGCAGCTCGTTTTCGGTACGCTGGATCAGGTCGCCGATGTAGTAGATGTTTTCGGCCTTCAGGCAGTTGGCCGAACGCACCGTCAGCTCCAGGTCGTCGACCGGACGCAGCAGCACCGGGTCGATCTGCGGCGTGCCGCGGACCGGGGCTTCGTACGAATCGCCAGCGCCTTCCAGGGCGGCGAAGACCGAGATCTGGTCCATCAGGATGCGGGCCGACTGGCGCACCGCTTCCTCGGGCGAGATCACGCCGTTGGTTTCGATGTCCAGGACCAGCTTGTCCAGGTCGGTGCGTTGTTCAACGCGGGCGCTTTCAACGGCGTAGCTCACGCGGCGGACCGGGCTGAACGAAGCGTCCAGAACGATGCGGCCGATGGTGTGCGTACGGTCTTCCGACAGCGCGCGCACGTTGCCCGGCACGTAGCCGCGGCCCTTTTCGACCTTGATCTGCATTTCCAGCTTGCCCGCTTCCGTCAGGTTGCAGATGGCGTGGCCGGGGTTGATGATCTCGACGTCGTGCGGCAGCTCGATGTCGCTGGCCAGCACCGTGCCGGCGCCGGACTTGCGCAGAACCAGCGTCACTTCGTCGCGGTTGTGCAGCTTGAAGACCACGCCCTTCAGGTTCAGCAGGATGTCGACGACATCTTCGCGAACGCCCGGGATGGTCGAGTATTCGTGCACCACGCCCGTCATCTGGACTTCGGTCGGCGCATAGCCGGTCATCGAAGACAGCAGGATGCGGCGCAGGGCGTTGCCCAGCGTGTGACCGTAGCCACGCTCGAACGGCTCCATCACGATCTTGGCATGGTGCGTGCCGACCGGTTCGACTTCAATGGAGCGCGGCTTCAGGAAACCTTGAGTGGACATTTACTGTGTTCCTTTTCAATACCCTCGGCTCGTTACACCGATAAGGCTGATGGACAGGGTGAGGCGTGAAACACGGGCGGTGCAAAAACATCACCCGATACTTACCGCAAAGCCCGCTCCACCAAATGGCGAAAGCGGGCTGCTGCGGGACGTGCAGACGGGTCAACCGGGTCGCGGGACCAGCTTGCCAGCGCTTCCCCGAAGGAAGGCGCCGGCAGGCGTGATTAACGCGAGTACAGTTCGACGACCATCGATTCGTTGATGTCGCGAGCGACGTCAGCGCGATCGGGGGCCGACTTGAACGTGCCGGTCAGCTTGGCCGCGTCGACTTCCACCCACTGGGGGATGCCGATGCTGGTGGCCAGGTCGAGCGATTCCTTGATACGGCCTTGCTTCTTGGCCTTTTCACGAATCGAGACGACGTCGCCAGCCTTGACCAGCATCGAAGCGATGTCAGCCGTGTGGCCGTTCAGTTCGATGGCGCGGTGGCTCACCAGCTGGCGAGCTTCGGCGCGCGTCGAGCCGAAGCCCATGCGGTAGACGACGTTGTCCAGACGCGATTCCAGCAGCTGGATCAGCGTTTCGCCGGTGTTGCCACGGCGGCGCTCGGCTTCAGCGAAGTACTTGCGGAATTGCTTTTCCAGCACGCCGTACATGCGCTTCAGCTTTTGCTTTTCGCGCAGCTGCAGGCCGTAGTCGGAAGTGCGGGCACCCGAAGTGCGGCCGTGTTGGCCAGGCTTGGAATCCAGCTTGCACTTGGAATCCAGCGAGCGGCGGGCGCTCTTCAGGAACAGGTCAGTACCCTCGCGGCGCGAGAGCTTGCATTTGGGTCCAATATAACGTGCCATGTGGATTCCCTTTAGATACGACGACGCTTCGGCGGACGGCAGCCGTTGTGCGGAACGGGCGTGATGTCGGCGATGGACGAAATCTTGATGCCCAGCGCGTTCAGCGCACGGACCGACGACTCGCGGCCAGGACCGGGGCCCTTGATGCGGACTTCCAGCGTCTTGATGCCGTACTCGAGCGCAACGCGGCCAGCCGTTTCAGCGGCAACCTGCGCGGCAAACGGGGTCGACTTGCGCGAACCCTTGAAGCCAGCACCGCCCGACGTGGCCCACGACAGTGCGTTGCCCTGACGATCGGTGATGGTGATGATGGTGTTGTTGAACGAAGCGTGAACGTGCGCGATGCCGTCCGAGACGTTCTTCTTGACCTTTTTGCGCACGCGCGAAGCGCCGCTGGTGGAAGCTTTCGCCATAATCCTGTTCCTCGATTATTTCTTCAGGGACGCAGCAGCACGACGCGGGCCCTTGCGGGTCCGGGCGTTGGTGCGAGTGCGCTGGCCGCGCACGGGCAAACCGCGCTTGTGACGCATACCGCGGTAGGTTCCCAGGTCGATCAAACGCTTGATCGAGAGCTGTACTTCACGACGCAGGTCGCCTTCAACCGTGAACAAACCAACATGTTCGCGGACGCGTTCCAATTCAGCGTCGCTCAGATCCTTGACCTTTTTGTCAAAGGGTACGTTTGCCGCTTCGCAAATCTTGCGAGCGCGCGTACGACCGATGCCAAAAATGGCGGTCAGGCCGATCTCGGCGTGCTGTTGCGGCGGAATGTTAATGCCAGCAATACGGGCCATGACTGTTCCTTGAATAAATCCGTTGCGTAGTCGCTAACCCGAGTTAGCCTTGACGCTGCTTGTGACGCGGGTCGGTGCAGATAACGCGCACCACGCCGTGACGTTTGATAACTTTGCAGTTGCGGCAGATCCGCTTAACCGATGCCATTACTTTCATGGTTGACTCCTAATTTTCCGTAATCCGGTTTCGCTCACTTGGAGCGGAAAACAATCCTGGCTCGCGTCAGGTCATAGGGCGTGAGCTCCACTGTGACCTTGTCACCCGGCAGGATCCGGATGTAATGCATACGCATCTTGCCGGAAATATGGCCCAACACCACGTGGCCGTTTTCGAGCTTGACGCGAAATGTCGCGTTCGGGAGGTTCTCAAGAACCTCACCTTGCATCTGAATGACGTCGTCCTTGGACATTCTTTTGCTTACCGCATCGGCAAACCCGCGCCCTTGAAGTTGGCCTTCTTGAGCAACGAGTCGTACTGGTGAGACATCATGTAGGCCTGAACCTGCGCCATGAAATCCATCGTCACCACCACAATGATCAACAGAGACGTACCACCGAAGTAGAAAGGAACGTTCCAGCGCATCACCAAGAATTCCGGCAACAGGCACACCAACGTGATGTAGATGGCACCTGCGAGCGTCAAACGCATCAGGATCTTGTCGATGTAGCGCGCTGTTTGCTCGCCCGGACGGATGCCCGGAACAAACGCACCACTCTTCTTCAGGTTGTCCGCCGTTTCGCGGCTGTTGAAAACCAGAGCCGTGTAGAAAAAGCAGAAGAAAATAATCGCGACCGAGTACAGCGTGATGTAGAGCGGTTGACGAGGCGACAGGGCCGCAGCCAGGTCGCTAAGCCAGCGCATGTTCTCGCTGCTGGAGAACCAGCTCGTGATCGTGGCCGGGAACAGAATGATCGACGACGCGAAGATCGGCGGAATCACCCCTGCCATGTTCAGCTTCAGCGGCAAATGCGAGCTTTGACCACCGTAGACCTTGTTGCCGACCTGACGCTTGGCGTAGTTCACCGTGATCTTGCGCTGTCCGCGTTCCACGAACACCACAAAAGCGGTAACCAGCACCACCAGAGCCACGATGAACAGTGCCGAAAGCACAGACATCGCGTTGGTGCGGACCAGGTCCAACAGTGCAGCCAGCGCCGCGGGAAGACCCGCCACGATACCTGCGAAGATCAGGATGGAAATCCCGTTGCCCAGACCGCGCTCCGTGATCTGCTCACCCAGCCACATGACGAACATGGTGCCAGTGACCAGGGTCACGACGGTCGTGAAGCGGAACAGCATGCCCGGATCGATCACCAGTCCCTGCTGAGACTCCAACGCCACCGAAATGCCCACAGCCTGCACCAGCGCCAGCACGACCGTGCCGTAGCGGGTGTATTGGGTAATCTTCCGACGGCCGGATTCGCCCTCTTTCTTGAGCGCTTCCAGCGACGGCACCACCACCGACATCAACTGCATGATGATGGATGCCGAAATGTACGGCATGATCCCCAGGGCAAAAATCGAGAAACGCGAGAGCGCTCCGCCCGAGAACATGTTGAACAGGCCCAGGATCCCGCCCTGGTTCTGACGGAACAAGTCCGCCAGCGCGTCCGGGTTGATACCCGGAACCGGGATGTGTGTACCCAAACGGTAAACCACCAGGGCGAGCACCAGGAACACCAGACGGCGCTTCAGATCGCCGTATCGTGCTCCGGATTTGCCCAATGCCTGCGCGTTAGCCACTCGTCACCTCTGATCAAGCAAGCGAGCCGCCCGCGGCTTCGATGGCGGCGCGAGCGCCGGCCGTCGCGGTAATGCCCTTGAGCACGACCTTGCGCGAGAGTTCACCAGACTTGATGACCTTGGCGTAACGAACCGCCTGGCCAATCACGCCGGCCGCCTTCAGCGCTTGCACATCGATGTCATCGATGGGCAGGGCTTCGAGGTCCGACAAGAGAACTTGTGCATACAGGTGTTGACCCAGCGGGGTGAAACCACGCTTGGGCAGGCGACGTTGCAGCGGCATTTGACCGCCTTCGAAGCCAACCTTGTGGAAACCGCCCGAGCGCGACTTCTGACCCTTGTGACCACGGCCGGCGGTTTTACCCAGACCCGAACCGATGCCACGGCCGACGCGGCGCTTGGCGTGCTTGCTGCCCTCAGCGGGCTTCAGCGTATTAAGTTGCATATCCGACATGGTGATTCCTTAGGCTTCCGAGACGGAAACGAGATAATCCACCTTACGGATCATCCCACGCACCTCGGGCGTATCGACCAGCACGCGGCTGCTGTTGATGCGGCCCAAGCCCAAACCGCGAACCGTATCACGGTGCGATTGCTTGGTACCGATCACCGAGCGCACGAGGGTCACTTTGATCTGCTTCTGAGCCATGATTTACCCCAGGATCTCTTCGACCGTCTTGCCGCGCTTGGCAGCAACATCGGCCGGGGTCAGGGAGGCGCGCAGGCCGTTCAACGTGGCGCGAACCATGTTGTAGGGGTTGCTCGAGCCCAGGCTCTTGGCAACCACGTTACGCACACCCATCACTTCGAAAATAGCGCGCATCGGGCCGCCGGCGATAACGCCAGTACCTTCAGCAGCGGGCGAAATCAGCACGGTAGCGGCGCCATGCTTGCCGACCACGGTGTGGTGCAGCGTGCCGTTCTTCAGAGCGACCTTGAACATGCCGCGACGGGCCTGTTCCATAGCCTTCTGAACGGACACCGGCACTTCACGCGCCTTGCCCTTACCCATGCCGATGCGGCCATCGCCATCGCCAACCACGGTCAGCGCGGCAAAGCTCATGGTGCGACCACCCTTGACCACTTTGCTCACGCGGTTGACCGCGATCATCTTTTCGCGGAGGCCGTCATCGTTCTCTTTTTCCGCGGCGTTCTTGCCTTGTACTTTAGCCATTTGACAGATCCTCGCTTAGAACTTCAGGCCGGCTTCACGCGCGGCATCGGCCAGCGCCTTGACGCGGCCATGGTAACGAAAGCCCGAGCGATCGAAAGCGACCAGTTCGATACCGGCAGCCTTGGCCTTTTCGGCCACGCGCTTGCCAACCAGCGTCGCAGCGGCTTTGTTGCCACCCTGACCGGTTTGGCCGGCCAGTTGCGCACGCACTTCGGCTTCCACCGTCGAGGCGCTGACCAGAACGCGATCGCCTTCCGGCGAAATGATGTTGGCGTAGATGTGCTGGTTCGAGCGGAAAATCGAGAGGCGATGAACGCGCAGCTCGTTGATCTTCCGGCGAGTCGGAACCGCACGACGCAAACGGGAAACTTTTTTGTCCATGATTCGTCCTTGCGTGCGCCGTTATTTCTTCTTGGTTTCTTTGATGACGACGCGTTCGTCCGAGTAACGCACGCCCTTGCCCTTGTAGGGTTCGGGTTCGCGGTACGCGCGGATTTCAGCGGCCACCTGACCGACGACTTGCTTGTTGGAGCCCTTGATGACGATTTCCGTCTGGGTGGGGCATTCGGCCTTGATACCGGCCGGCAACTGATGCAAAACGTCGTGCGAGAAACCGAGCTGCAGCTTAACGGCGTCGCCTTGAACCGAGGCGCGGTAACCCACGCCGACCAGGTTCAGCTTGCGCTCGAATCCCTTGCTCACGCCATTGACCATATTGGCCACCAGCGCGCGCACGGTGCCCGACATGGCATTGGCGTGACGGGAATCGTTGGCGGCGGCAAACGTGAGCTTGCCACCGTCCAGCGAAATCGTGACGTCGCCAGTCAGGGGTTGGGTCAAGGAACCCAGCGGGCCCTTGACAGTGATCTGATCCTGCTTGACGTCAGCTTCGACGCCCTTGGGCAGTTCGACCGGATACTTAGCGATACGTGACATTCGAATTTCTCCTTAGGCCACGTAGCACAGCACTTCGCCGCCGACGCCGTTGGCGCGAGCCTTACGGTCGGTCATGACGCCGCGCGAGGTCGAAACGATAGCCACGCCCAGGCCATTCATGACCTGAGGAATGCTGGTACGGCCCTTGTAGATACGCAGACCGGGGCGCGAGACGCGTTCGATGCGCTCGATGACCGGACGGCCAGCGTAGTACTTCAGGGTGATCTCGAGCTCAGGCTTGGCCTGGGTGCCCTTGATTTCAAAGCTGTCGATGTAGCCTTCGTCTTTCAGCACAGCGGCAATGGCCGCCTTCAGCTTCGAGGAGGGCATGCTCACCGTAACTTTGTCCACTTGCTGCGCATTGCGAATGCGGGTCAGCATATCGGCGATGGGATCGCTCATGCTCATATTGTTTCTCCTACCAGCTGGCCTTGGTGATGCCGGGGATTTCACCCTTCATCGCCATTTCACGCAGTTTGTGGCGCGTCAGACCGAACTTGCGGAACACGCCGCGAGGACGACCGGTGACCACGCAACGGTTGCGTTGACGCGTCGGGTTGGCATTGCGCGGCAGCTGTTGCAGCTTGAGCCGAGCTTGGTAACGTTCTTCGTCGGTCTTCGACTGATCGTCGACGATCGCCTTCAACTCAGCGCGCTTGGCAGCGAACTTGTCAGCCAGCTTGGCGCGCTTGATGTCGCGATTGATGAGGGAAAGTTTAGCCACGTCATCAGCCCCTTAGTTACGGAACGGGAAGCTGAAGGCCGTCAACAGCGCCTTGGCTTCTTCGTCGGTCTTCGCGGAGGTGGTGATGCTGATGTTCAGCCCACGCAGCGCGTCGATCTTGTCGTACTCGATTTCGGGGAAAATGATTTGCTCTTTCACCCCGATGTTGTAGTTGCCACGGCCGTCGAACGCACGACCCGAGATACCGCGGAAGTCGCGCACGCGAGGCAGCGCAACCGCCACCAGGCGATCCAGGAATTCGTACATGCGTTGACCACGCAGCGTGACCATGCAACCAATCGGGTAGTTTTCGCGGATCTTGAAACCGGCGATTGCCTTCTTGGTCTTCGTCACGACGGGCTTCTGGCCGGCGATCTTGGTCAGATCCGACACAGCGTGCTCGATGACTTTCTTGTCGGAGACCGCTTCCGAGACACCCATGTTCAGGGTGATCTTGGTGATGCGCGGCACTTCCATGACGCTCTTGTAGCCAAACTTGGCCTGCAGGTCGCCAGCGACCTTGCTCTTGTAGAAATCTTGCAAACGAGACATGTCTATCGCCCCTTACGCCTTGGCGCCGACAACGGCACCATTGGAACGGAACACGCGGACCTTGCGACCTTCGACTTCTTGAACGCCCACGCGGTCGCCACGACCGGTTGCGGGGTTGAAGAGCGCCACATTCGAGATGTGGATCGGCATGGTCTTTTCGACAATCCCGCCCGGGTTGTTAGCCATCGGGTTGGCTTTGACGTGCTTCTTGGCAACATTGACGCCTTCGACCAGGACATGGTCGGCATCAACGCGAGCCAGCACGGTGCCGCGACGCTTCTTGTCGCGGCCGGTCAGGACGATGACTTCGTCGCCTTTACGAATGTTGTTCATCGTAGGGCTCCTTACAGCACTTCCGGGGCCAGCGACACGATCTTCATGAACTTCTCGGTACGCAGTTCACGCGTAACGGGTCCGAAGATGCGGGTGCCGATAGGCTCCAGCTTGGCGTTGAGCAACACGGCGGCATTGCCGCCGAAACGAATCA
The DNA here is from genome assembly GCF_001427425.1 of Achromobacter sp. Root565. Taxonomy (NCBI): domain Bacteria; kingdom Pseudomonadati; phylum Pseudomonadota; class Betaproteobacteria; order Burkholderiales; family Alcaligenaceae; genus Achromobacter; species Achromobacter sp. Root565. The sequence continues at coordinate 18,241 of NZ_LMGO01000008.1, read as the reverse complement.
GCGAACCGTCTTTACGGCGCACGCCCTTGGCGGTACGAACCACCACGGCATTGTAAATTTCGCCTTTCTTGACGCGTCCGCGCGGAGCCGCATCTTTGACGCTCACCTTGATGATGTCGCCGATACCGGCATAACGGCGCTTGGAGCCACCGAGCACCTTAATGCACATGACATGACGCGCACCAGTGTTATCGGCCACGTCCAGCGTGGTCTGCATTTGGATCATGATTTTTCCTGTTCCAACTTAACTGGAAATACGGTTTTCCCAACAAGGGAACACTGCAATTCCTGCCAGTTTTGGTCCCGTCAGGTCAGCCGCCCTGCTTTTTTGTCGGCAAGTCCGTAACTTCTGGACCAGCAACTGGTGGCAACGCAACGACCCTGGGTTGAAATCCTGCGGGTATTCCCCCCGACGCGCTCACCTAACCTTCGGCTAAGTGAATCGACAATCTGGGAAAGCTGATAATTCTAACGTGGTTAATTTTTGAGCGCAAGCACTTTGTTGGGATTGCGCACAAAAGACCACGCCCCCTGTCAAGGGGGCCGGTTTGGCGGGCCATCCGCCCCTGTTTCTGGCGGTAGTAGCCCTTCGCCCATGCGTCACGATTTGCCTTGCCGCGACGGATTTCGTCCGTGGACGGCGCAGCCATGAGCACCAAGCGATCGTGCATTCTACAGGAACTCGGCAAGGGAGCCCGACATCGGCGCAAAGTACGGTTCTCAGGCCGTCAGCGTGCGGAAGCCTCAGCAGGCCAATGGCTCCAAGCTCACGGCAAGGATTGGCTCCTTAGGCGCGGGGCGAGCTGGTTTAGACTGCCGTGGGCAGCGACAGGCGCTGCCACCACCTAGCTATCCCTTCCTATTTCGCAAGGAACGACAGGCATGTATGAACAGTTGGCGCTGTATATCGACGGCGAATTCGTCGCCGGCGAGGGCAGGCGCACCCAGGACGTCATCAACCCGGCCACGCTCGAGGTGCTGGGCCAGCTGCCTCACGCCACGCAAGCCGATCTGGACCGCGCGCTTGCCGCTGCCCAGCGCGCCTTCGAATCGTGGAAGAAGTCTTCGCCCATGGACCGCTCTGCGATCCTGCGCAAGGTCGCCACGCTGTCGCGCGAGCGCGCCAAGGAGATCGGCCGCAACATGACGCTGGACCAGGGCAAGCCGCTGGCCGAAGCCGTGGGCGAAGTCACTTCCTGCGCCGAACATGCCGACTGGCACGCCGAGGAATGCCGGCGCATCTACGGCCGGGTCATCCAGCCGCGCAATCCCGACGTCCGCCAGATCGTGGTGCGCGAGCCCATCGGCGTCTGCGCCGCCTTCACGCCCTGGAACTTCCCCTACAACCAGGCCATCCGCAAGATCGCCGCCGCCATCGGCGCCGGCTGCACGGTCGTGCTCAAGGGACCCGAGGACTCGCCCAGCGCGGTCATGGCCATTGCGCGCATGTTCCACGATGCCGGCCTGCCCAAGGGCTGCCTGAACATCGTCTGGGGCGAACCCGCCACCATCTCCGACTACCTGATCCGTTCGCCGATCGTGCGCAAGGTGTCGTTCACCGGCTCCGTCCCGGTGGGCAAGCAGCTCGCGGCACTGGCAGGCGCGCACATGAAGCGCGTCACCATGGAACTGGGCGGCCACTCGCCCGTCCTCGTGTTCGACGACGCGGACATCGATCGCGCGGCCGAGATGCTGGCCAAGTTCAAGGTGCGCAATGCCGGCCAGGTCTGCGTGTCGCCCACCCGCTTCTATGTGCAGGACGGCGCGTACGAGCAGTTCCTGGCGCGGTTCTCGGAAGTGCTCAAGAACATCAAGGTCGGCGACGGCCTGGAAGCCGGCACCGAGATGGGACCGCTGGCGCATGAACGCCGCGTGCCCGCGATGAGCGCTTTCATCGACGACGCCAAGAAGCACGGCGCCAAGGTGGTGGTGGGCGGCGGTCCGCTGGACCGCAAGGGCTTTTTCTTTGCGCCGACCGTCGTCACGGAACTGCCCGACAGCGCCATGCTGATGACCGAAGAGCCGTTCGGTCCCGTGGCGCCCGTGGTCCGCTTCAAGGACACCGATGAAGTGCTGCGCCGCGCCAACAGCCTGCCCTTCGGCCTGTCGTCGTACGTGTTCACCAACTCGCTGAAGACCGCGACCAAGGTGTCCAACGGCCTGGAGGCCGGCATGGTCAACATCAACCACTTCGGCAGCGCGCTGGCCGAGACGCCCTTCGGCGGCATCAAGGACAGCGGCATCGGCAGCGAAGGCGGCACGGAAACGTTCGAGGGCTACCTGGTCACGAAGTTCATCACGCACGTCTGATCCCGCGGCCATCGCAACGCAAAGCCCCGAACCTGGCGTGCGGGGCTTTTTTTTTGCCCGTTGAGTGACGCGGACCGGTTCGGGATTCATGACGCTGTCATGCGGGTCAGTGAGCATTGGGCCCGCTTACAACTAGCTGACCCAAAAAAAGCTGACCCGCGGCTGCCACCTCGACATGGCCAATGCCCGTGCTCGACCGCCGCCGCACCCGAACCTTTCAGGATCCCAACGCCCGATGACGCTTCGCCCTTCCCGCTCCGTCCGCGCCGCAGCCTCCCTGCTGCTCGTTGCCCTGCTCGCCGCTTGCGGCGGCGACAAGGACGATGACACGCCGCCGCCTGTTGCCGAGACGCCGCCCCCGGCGGAAACGCCCGCACAGCCGCCCGCCCCCGTGCAGGTCGCGTTCATGCCCGACATCCATTTCCATGACGTTTACGCGGACTTCAAGGACGGCTCGTTCCCCGGCATTCCGAACCCGAAGGCCGGCGACAACGCGACCATCCGCACGATGTACGCGCAGCTGACGTCCACGCGCCTCTTCAACGAAAACTACTTCGCCTTCCTGGCCGCGCTGGACGACGCCGTCAAGCGCGGCGTGAAGTACATCGCGCTGCCGGGCGACTTCTCGGATGACGGCCAGCCCGTGCACATGCGCGGCCTGGTCAAGATCATGGACGACTATTCGAAGAAGCACGGCATCCAGTTCTTTGCCGCGCCGGGCAACCATGACCCCAACCGCCCCTTCAACCAGCCCGCGGGCAAGGGCGATTATCTGGGCCTGGATCCCGTAACGGGCGCGATCGGCTTTTCGCAGCCGATCTACAGCCGCGGCGCCAACGTGTGCAACACCGCCTACGGTGGCGATTGGACGCGCATTGGCAACACGTATTGCACCGAGGAAGTGCTGCACATGGGCTACTCGGGCATCACGACCGCGCTCGAGCAGCACGGCTTCATGCCGCAGCCGCAGAACGTGTATTACGAAACCCCGTACAGCACCTATAAGTACGAAGATTACGATTACGCCACGGCGGTCTCGCAAGCCAACTGGATCAACCGCCAGTACGAAATCTGCGCAGAAGGCACCGGCGGCCCGAACAAGCCGCAGAACTACACGCTGTGCAAGATGGTGCCCGACACGTCGTACGTGGTCGAGCCCGTCGAGGGCGTGTGGCTGGTGGGCCTGGACGCCAACGTCTACGTGCCGACGGGTCCAGGCGTTAACGACTTCACCGGCTCGGGCGATCAGGGGTACAACAAGATGCTGACCCACAAGGCGCACGTCATCACGTGGCTGACCGACGTGGTGGCGCGCGGCAAGGCGCAAGGCAAGCAAGTCATCGCCTTCAGCCACTTCCCGATGTCCGAATTCTTCAATGGCGCCTCCGACGACATCGAGGCGCTGCTCGGCGCCAACAAGATGCAGATGATTCGCCGCCCCGCCGAGAACACCACCCGCGCGCTAGCCGAGACCGGTTTGAAGGTGCACGTGGGCGGCCACATGCACTTCAACGACATGGCGCTGCGCAACTACGGCGGCGACCACGCGCTCTTCAACATCCAGGCGCCTTCCATGGCCGCCTATGTGCCCGCGTACAAACTCATGACGCTGCAAAGCGCGGACGAGATCGAAGTGCAGACCATCCGGCTCGACCAGGTGCCGCGCTTTGATGAACTGTTCGACCTGTACCGCGCCGAAAACGCCTACGACGTGCCGCCGCGCTGGAACGTGTCCATCCTGGACGCCAAGGACTACGGCGACTTCACCTACCGCTACATGAGCGAACTGGTGCGCCTGCGTCTGCTGAACGACGACTGGCGCTGCGAGATGCGCGAACTGGTCAAGAGCCCGTTGACGGGCGCCGACCTGCTGGCGTTGTCGCAATTGCAGACGACGGTCACGCTCAAGGAACTGGCGAACACCGGCAACCAGAACAACCTGACGCCCGCGTTCTTTGCGTGCCTGTTTGACGGCGGCGGCAGCGGCGCGAGCAACCCGGCCTATGCCGCGGATGCCGCCAACGCGCAGACGCGCGCGCAAGCCCTGGCGCAGGCCAACGGCATGCAGCTGGCGGACTTCGCGCAATGGACGGCGCTGGAGATGGCAGGCGATTTCGTGCGCCTGGCCAATGCGGGCGACCTGGCATTCGCCGACATCCCCGCGCAGCGCGCCAGCCAGTACAAACTGCTGGCCCAGGCTTTGGCCCAGACCAACGCCGCCGTGCAAATGAACGGCAACAGCGTCAGCAACGCCACGACGCCGGCAGACCTGTTCAAGGCGCGCTTCAAGCCGCTGATGGCGATCATGCTGAAGCTGGCCAACGGCGCGCCGTCCGAGCACATCCGCCTGGACCTGACGACCAACAGCATCGTCAACCTGTCCAACCAGCCTTCCCCGTTCTAGGCCGGCTTCGCGCGCCCTGAAAGGCCAACGGCCCGCTGATCAAGCGGGCCGTTTTCGTTGGCAGCGTTGCCCGCCGCGCGGGATCCGTGCGCGCTCACCCCTGCGCGGCACGGCCGCCTGCGCGCAGGTCGCGCGGCGTCACGCCGAAGCGCTGCTTGAACAGCCGGCTGAAATGCGAAGGATGAGAGAAACCCACCTGGTACGCCAGTTCGGCGATGCCGCGATGACGGTGCCGCGCGTCCAGCAGCAGTTCGCGGCACCGGTCCAGCCGCTGCTCGAAGATGAACGACTCCGCCGACAGTCCGCCCGCGCGCAGGATGCGGTGCAGATAGGCGACCGACACGCCGCAGCCCTGCGCCACCCGTGCGGGCGACAGATCCGGGTCCGCGAGATGCTGGCGGATGTAAGCCAGCACGCGCGTACGGTGCGCCACCGTGACGCTGCTGTCCGCCTCCGAGACCTGTCCCTGTCCCGGCTGCACCAGGAAGAGCACGATGAGGTCGATCAGGCGTTCGCCCAGTTCGGCCGCCTCGGTATCGGTCCAGCCGTCCATGCCTTTGAACAGGTGATCCATGTAGCCAGCCAGCAGCGCGCCGCGCGGCGACCCGTCGTCCGTGCGCAGCTTATAGAAGGCGCCGATCCGTGAATCCCGCTGCGACAGCGCGCTGCGCGGAAACGAGACGCTCAGGCTGCGGTAGCCCGACGCGCCATTCGCGGTTGCCTGATACGGCAGGCTCTGGTTCATCAGGTACACGCAACCCGGTTCCACCTGGAATTCGCGGCCCGCTTGACGCACCGCCAGCGGACCGGCCAGCGGCAGGCCAAAGGTGTAGAACTCCTGGTCCAGCCGTGAGACGTTGCCCGGGGTGCGTTCCAGCCGTTGGCCCTGGTAATGCAGGTCGTTGAACTGCAGGCTGGCGCGGCGCGCGTAGCGCACGTGCCCCGCGAAATGACCGGGTTTGCCGCCATGCACCTCGAACGGCCCGAAGGCATCGGCCAGCGCGGCGCGCCACGCATCGCGCCGGTCGGCGCCGGCGCTGGCCGAAATGGCGAATTCCGTATCTGCCATGGCACGGTCTCCTGGGGGGCTGCGCAAATTGATCTTGCGTCTACATATTGTTGACTCACCCTGTTTCGGGGTGGACGGCGCATTGTGGGCGCGCTTGCCGCAAGTCTATATTCAGCCCGATAAGCACACAACCTGGACAAACCGGGAGGAGACGCATGGACGAGTCAGAGGCGGCAGCCGCGCGCCATACGCCGGCGTCGCGCTATCTGCGCTGCGCGGGGCGCGAGTTGCACTACACGGAATGGGGCGCTGCTGACGCGCCGCCCATCATCATGTGGCACGGCCTGGCGCGCACCGGCCGCGACTTCGACGAACTGGCGCGGGCCCTGGCCGGCGGCTACCGCGTGATTTGTCCCGACGCGATCGGGCGCGGCCTGTCGCAATGGAGCCCTGATCCGGCCGCCGAGTACCGGCTCGATTTCTACGCCACGCTGGCGCGCGCGCTGGTGGACGGCTTGTCGCTGGCGCGCGTGCGCTGGGTGGGAACGTCCATGGGTGGCGCGACCGGCATGCACGCCGCTGCGACCACGTTGCGCGATCGCATTTCGCATCTGGTCATCAATGACATCGGACCGGAGCTGCCGCAGCCCGCCATCGAGCGCATCCTGGCCTATGCCGGCAACCCGCCGGCCTTCGACACGGTGACGGAGCTGGAAGCGTGGCTGCGGGCCGCCTACAAGCCCTACGGCTGGCAAAGCGACGAACAATGGCGCCGGATGACGGAAACGTCGGTGCGCCGGCTGCCCGACGGCCGCGTCACCGCCCACTACGATCCGGCCATCGTCGGGCAGTTCAGCCATCATCCTAGCGATTACGACCGGTGGGAAGGGTACGACACGCTACGCATGCCGACCCTGCTCTTGCGCGGCGCCGAATCGGACCTGCTGCTGCCGGAGGTTGCCCACGCCATGACGCAGCGCGGTCCGCGCGCGCAGCGCATCGACTTTCCCGATTGCGGGCACGCCCCCGCGCTGAACGTGCCCGCCCAGATCGAACCCATCCGTCAATTTCTTGCCAGGCCGGACAACACGGCCGCACGCGACCACTGACACCAGGAGACTTCCATGAAACGCATTCTGCTCGCCGCCATGGCCAGCCTGTGCATGAGTTCCGCACTCGCGGCAAAGGACTTCGTTGTCGCCCACGTCTATGACAAGACCGGCCCGCTGGAAGCCTATGCCAAGCAGACCCAGAACGGCTTGATGCTGGGGCTGGAATACGCCACGCAGGGCACCATGACGGTGGCCGGGCGCAAGATCCGCGTCATCGAGAAGGACAACCAGGGCAAGCCCGACGTCGCCCGCGCGCAGCTCGCGTCCGCCTATGCCGACGACAACGCCGACATCGCCGTGGGCCCCACGTCGTCAGGCGTGGCGCTTGCCATGCTGCCGATCGCGGAGGAATACGAAAAGATCCTGCTGGTGGAACCGGCGGTGGCGGACTCCATTACCGGCGAGAAGTGGAACAAGTACATCTTCCGCACCGGCCGCAACTCCTCGCAGGACGCCATCGCCAACGCCGTGGCCTTCGACCAGGAAGGCACGTCGATTGCCATGCTGGCGCAGGACTATGCCTTTGGCCGCGACGGCGTAAAAGCCTTCAAGGGCGCGCTCAAGAACGCCAAGATCGTGCACGAGGAATACCTGCCCGCCAACGCGACCGACTTTACGGCCGGCGCGCAGCGGCTGTTCGATGCGCTGAAGGACAAGCCTGGCCGCAAGATCATCTTCATCCTGTGGGCCGGCGCCGGCAATCCGTTCAAGATCGCCGATCTGGATCCCAAGCGCTATGGCATCGAGATCGCCACAGGCGGCAACACGCTGACCGCCATGACGCCGCTCAAATCCCTGGCGGGCATGGAAGGCGCCACGTATTACTACTACGGCATCCCCAAGAACCCGGTCAACGACTGGCTCGTCGCCGAGCATCAGAAGCGCTTCGGCCAGCCGCCCGATTTCTTCACGGCGGGCGGCATGGCGTCGGGCATCGCGATCGTCGCGGCCTTGAACAAGACCGGCGGCGATTCGGACACCGACAAGCTCATCAAGGCGATGGAGGGCATGAGCTTCGACACGCCCAAAGGCAAGATGACCTTCCGGCCCGAGGATCACCAGGCCATGCAGTCCATGTACCACTTCCGGATCAAGAACGATCCATCGGTGCCTTGGGCGGTCCAGGACCTGGTCAAGGAAATCACGCCAGACCAGATGGCCGTGCCCATCCAGAACAAGCGCTGATGTCCGCCGCTCATGCTTGAGACTCAATCGCTCACCGTACGCTTTGGCGGTCATGTGGCGGTCAACGATGTCAGTTGCGCCTACACGCCCGGCACCTTGACCGCCATCGTCGGCCCGAACGGCGCCGGCAAGACCACGTACTTCAATCTGATCTCGGGCCAGCTTCGCGTCAGCGCCGGAACGGTCAGGCTGAATGGACGAGACCTGACCAAGTTGCCGGCGCCCGCCCGCATGCACGCGGGACTGGGGCGCGCGTTCCAGCTCACGCAGCTTTTCCCGCGGCTGAGCGTTCATGAGAACGTGCGGCTTGCCCTGCAGTCGCGGCAGCAGGGCATGGGGTGGCGCCACATCCGGTTCTGGCGCACGTGGCGCGACGACCGCGGCCTCATGGACCGCGCCGACGCGCTGCTCGCGCGCACGCGGCTGGCGGCGCGCCGTGACGACCCAGCCGGCGACCTGCCGCATGGCGACCAGCGCAAGCTGGAGATCGCCATGCTCATCGCGCTGGAACCCTCGGTATTCATGTTCGACGAACCTACTGCCGGCATGAGCGTGGACGACGTGCCCATCGTGCTGGACCTCATCCGCGAATTGAAGGCCGACACTTCCAAGACCATCCTGCTCGTCGAGCACAAGATGGATGTCGTGCGCGAATTGGCCGACCGCATCGTCGTGCTGCACAACGGCAGGCTGATGGCGGATGGCGATCCGGCCACCGTGATCGCCTCGCCCATCGTGCAGCAAGCCTACCTGGGCATCAGCGCGCCGGAGGCGGCATGACGGCGCAACCGCTCCTGGAACTGAAGGACGTGCACACGCACATCGGCGCGTATCACATCCTGCACGGCGTGACGCTGTCGGTGCCCGCATCGGCGGTCACCATGCTGCTCGGACGCAACGGCGCGGGCAAGACGACGACGCTGCGCACCATCATGGGATTGTGGCGCGCATCGCAGGGCCAGGTCTGTCTGGACGGCAAGCCGATCGGCGGACCCGGCACGCGCACGTCGCCGCCCGACATGGCGCGCATGGGCATGGCCTACGTGCCCGAGAACATGGGCATCTTCGGTGACCTGTCCGTCAAGGAGAACATTCTTCTCGCGGCACGACTTGCCAGAAATGCCGCGCAACTGGATACCGCGCGGCTGGAGTGGATCTTCGGATTCTTTCCCGCGCTGAAGAAGTTCTGGCTGCATCCCGCCGGCAAGCTGTCGGGCGGACAGAAGCAGATGCTGGCCATGGCGCGCGCGATCATCGAGCCCCGGCGTCTGCTGCTCGTCGACGAGCCGAGCAAGGGCCTGGCGCCGGCCATCATCCAGAACATGATCGACGCGTTCATTGAACTCAAGCAGTCCAGCATCACCATCCTGCTGGTGGAACAGAATTTCAACTTCGCCCGCCGCGTTGGCGACTTCGCGGCGATCATGGACAACGGCCAGGTGGTGCACGCAGGCGCCATGGCCGATTTGGCCGCGGACGAGGCGTTGCAGACGCGCCTGTTGGGCCTGTCACTGGGAAGCCATCAATGAGCACGCTGGACATCGAAGCGCCGCTGCCGCGCGCACGCGCCGATCTGCTGCCTTTGCTGCTGGTGCTGGCGCTGGCGGTCATCGCGCTACCCCTGGTCGGGTCGTTCTCCACCTGGGTGACGCTGACGTTCGCCGGGCTGGCGATGGGCATGATCATCTTCATCGTCGCCTCGGGCATGACGCTCGTCTTCGGCCTGATGGACGTGCTGAATTTCGGGCACGGCCTGTTCATTGCCATCGGCGCGTACATGGCGGCCACCGTGCTGGGTTCCATGGCGGACTGGACGCAGTCCGGCAGCCTGTGGAGCAATCTGATCGCGGTGCTGCCGGCCATGATCGTGGGCATGCTGGTGGCGGGCGCCGTGGGTCTGGCGTTTGAGCGCGTGATCGTGCGGCCGGTCTATGGACAGCATCTGAAGCAGATCCTCATCACCATGGGCGGCATGATCATCGGCGAAGAGATCATCAAGATGATGTGGGGGCCGCAAGCGATCACGCTGCCATTGCCCGAATCCCTGCGCGGCGCATTCCTGCTGGGCGATGCCGCCATCGAGAAGTATCGCGTCGTGGCGCTGGTGGTGGGCCTGATCGTGCTGGGCGGGATGCTGTGGGTGCTGAACCGCACCAAGCTCGGCCTCCTGATCCGCGCGGGCGTCGAGGACCGCGAAATGGTCGAAAGCCTGGGCTACCGGATCCGCCATCTCTTTGTCGGGGTGTTCGTGGCCGGGTCCATGCTGGCCGGATTGGGCGGTGTGCTGTGGGGGATGTACCAGCAATCAATCGTGCCGCAGCTTGGCGCGCAGGTGAACGTGCTGATCTTCATCGTCATCATGATCGGCGGCCTGGGCTCCACGGTGGGCTGCCTGATCGGCGCGCTGCTGGTCGGACTGATGGCCAACTACACCGGCTTCCTGATGCCCAAGGCCGCCCTCTTTTCAAACATCGCGCTGATGGTTGCCATTCTGTTGTGGCGCCCGCAAGGCGTGTATCCCGTCACGAACCGCTAGGAGCCGTCGACATGCCGTTTCGCCTGCTTTCCGGCGACCCTCCGCGCAGCGCGATCCTGGCGCTGCTGCTCATGGCAATCGTGGCCGCGCTGGCCGCGGCGCCTTTCCTGTTTCCCGGCCCCAAGGCGCTGGCCGTCGCGGCGAAGATCCTCGTCTTCATCGTGCTGGTTGCCAGCTTCGACCTGCTGCTGGGATACACCGGCATCGTCAGCTTTGCGCACACCATGTTCTTCGGTATCGGCGCATACGGCGTGGCGATCGCCAGCATTCGCATGGAACCCGGGTGGACGGCGGTGTTGGCCGGGACGGCGGCCGGGCTGGCCGTGTCACTCGCCTTCGCCTTGCTGATCGGCCTGGCCAGCCTGCGCGTGCGCGCGATCTTCTACGCGATGATCACGCTGGCGGTGGCGGCGGCGTTTCAGACGTTAGTGTCGCAATTGTCGGAACTGACGGGCGGCGAGGACGGACTGAACTTCAAGGTCCCGCAGATATTGAGGCCCGCGTTTCGCCCGTTGTCGGAACCCCTGTTTGGCGTGACGGTGGACGGGCGGATCATCACCTATTACCTGATCGCGGCAGTCTGCGTGGTGCTTTTCCTGATGTTGCTGCGCATCGTGAATTCGCCATTCGGCCGAGTGCTGCAGGCCATCCGAGAAAACCCCTTCCGCGCCGAAGCGATCGGCTATCGCACCGTGCTGTACCGCAGCCTCTCGAATCTGCTTGCTGCGGCCTTCGCGACGCTGGCCGGCGCGATGTACGCGCTTTGGCTGCGCTACAACGGCCCGGACACGACCTTGTCGTTCGAGATCATGCTCAACATCCTGCTGATGGTCGTGATCGGCGGGATGGGCACCATGTATGGTGCGGTGGTCGGCGCGAGCCTGTTCGTGTTCGCGCAGAGCTATCTGCAGGACGGCCTGCATGCCGTGCATGAAGTCGTGGCGGGAATCCCCCCGCTGGCCCTGCTGTCCGAACCGGACCGCTGGCTGCTCTGGCTTGGAATTCTGTTCGTGCTGTCGGTGTATTACTTTCCGACCGGGGTAGCCGGACGGCTGCGGGAGTTTGCAAGACGCTCATAGGCGCGTCCGGGACGGCAACGCCTTCGGGCATCGGATGCCCGCCAGAAGCACTTGGCTACCGTCCGCCCTGTCTGAGCGTATCGGCCCCGCGCCGCAATTCATCGACCCGCCGCTGCATGTCATTCACGCTGCGCTGCGTCTGATTGCTGCCCCGATTCAATTGAGATCCCGATGGCGTAGGCATCAAGGGCGGCATGGTCATCTGACCGCCGGAGCTCAGCGGAATCATGGCGGGCGGGTGGGGGTCCGCGTTTGGCGGCGGCCCGTTCAGCACGCGTTCCAGCACCTTCAGTTGGTCGCGCTGTGCCTGCAGTGCGCGTTCCTGGTCCAGCAGGCCCTGTTCGTCTTCGTCATCGGTGCCGAAAATGGCGGCATGATCGCGGGACCTTCCGTCCAATTGAACCCGCGGATCCGGCCCGGCGTTCAGCAGTTGCTTGCCGAGCGTCGTGGCGTCCATCGGAGGTGGCGTGGAAGTCGGTGCCGCGGCCGACTGCGCACCCGTTGACGCCGCGGGCCGCACCCCCGTCGTGGTGCCTGGCGGCATCGCGGCGGGAAATATTCCGGGAATCGCGCCCTCGATCGCACCGGGCGTGGCGTCCGCGGCGCCGGCGGTCGACGCCACGGGCGCGGCTCGCTCCTGCGCGAACGCGGCGCCAGCGGCTATTGCCATCCCGTACGTGAAGCCGGCAATTCGAACTGATTTGCTGAAGCTGAACATCCTTCCCTTCAGAATTCCCAGATGCGAGACATAAAAAAACGGCAAGGGTTTTGGCCCTTGCCGTTTTATATCAGAACGGCGAACCGTTCCGAGGTGCAGCTTTCACTTAGATGATACGTGCGGCTTCAACCAGACGCACCACACGCCACGACTTCGAGCGCGAGATGGGACGGCCTTCAGCGATTTCAACCGTATCGCCTTCGTTGTACTGGTTCGATTCATCGTGCGCCTTGTACTTCGCGGAGCGCATGATGATCTTGCCAAAGATGGGGTGCTTGACGCGGCGCTCAACCAGAACGACGACAGTCTTGTCCATCTTGTTGCTGACGACCTTGCCAACCAGCGTACGCTGGCGCTTGGCCACTTGGGTGTTTTGAGTTTCGCTCATCTTTATTTCCCTGCCTTCTCGGTCAGCAAGGTGCGGACGCGAGCGATGTCGCGGCGCACGTTGCGCAGCTGGCTGGTGTTGGCCAGTTGCTGCGTGGCTTTCTGCATGCGCAGACCGAATTGGGCCTTCAGCAGGCTTTCGAGCTCTTTGCCGAGCTCGGCGGCGTCTTTCGAACGGAGTTCGCTAGCTTTCATGTTAGTACTCCTTAAGCACCGATATGACGCGCGACGAACGTGGTCGAAATCGGCAGCTTGGCAGCGGCCAGGCGGAAAGCTTCACGCGCGAGCTCTTCGCTAACCCCTTCCATTTCGTAGAGCACCTTGCCGGGCTGGATTTCAGCAACCCAGTACTCCGGGTTGCCCTTACCGTTACCCATACGGACTTCGGCAGGCTTCTGCGAGATGGGCTTATCCGGGAAAATGCGAATCCAGATACGGCCGCCACGCTTGATGTGACGATTGATAGCGCGACGAGCAGCTTCGATCTGACGGGCGGTCAGACGGCCACGGCCGGTAGCCTTCAGGCCGAACTCGCCGAACGACACGTGGGTGCCACGAGTCGCCAGACCGGTGTTGCGGCCCTTCTGCTCTTTGCGATACTTTCTGCGGGAGGGTTGCAGCATGGTTATTCTCCTTCAGGCGCCGGAGCAGCATCCGCCTTGCGGGGAGCGCGGCCACGACCACCCGGACGACCGGTGCGAGCACCGTCCGGACGATCGCCACGCGGAGCGCGGCGCGGACGACGTTCTTCTTCACGCGGGGCTGCGGTTTCCGGCGGCAATTCGCCGTTGGCCAGCATGTCGCCCTTGTAGACCCAGACCTTGATGCCAATCACACCGTACGTGGTGTGGGCTTCGGAGGTGCCGTAGTCGATGTTGGCCTTGAGGGTGTGCAGCGGCACACGGCCTTCGCGATACCACTCGGTGCGAGCAATTTCGATACCGTTCAGACGGCCCGAGCTCATGATCTTGATGCCTTGGGCACCCAGACGCATCGCGTTCTGCATTGCGCGCTTCATGGCGCGGCGGAACATGATGCGCTTCTCGAGCTGTTGCGAGATCGAGTCGGCGATCAGTTGAGCATCGGTTTCCGGCTTGCGGATTTCTTCGATGTTGACGTGCACGGGAACGCCCATCAGACGCTGCAGATCAGCCTTCAGGCTTTCGATGTCTTCGCCGCGCTTGCCGATCACCACGCCCGGACGAGCCGAGTAGACGGTGATGCGGGCATTCTTGGCGGGACGCTCGATGATCACGCGACCAACGGAGGCGCTCTTGAGCTTCTTCTTCAGGTACTCGCGAACGCGAATGTCTTCGGCCAGCATCGTGCCGAAGGCCTTGTCGTCGGCGAACCAACGCGAGGACCAATTACGGGTGACCGCGAGACGGAACCCAGTGGGGTGAATTTTCTGACCCATCGTGACTCCTTAAGCTCCGACCTTGACCGTGATGTGGCAGGTCTGCTTCTCGATACGGTTGCCGCGGCCCTTGGCGCGAGCGGAGAAGCGCTTCATCGACTGAGCCTTGTCCACAAAAATCGTGGTGACTTTCAGTTCGTCGATGTCGGCGCCGTCGTTGTGCTCGGCGTTGGCGATGGCGGACTCGACAGCCTTCTTCAGGATGACGGCAGCCTTCTTCGGCGAGAAGGTGAGGATTTCCAGCGCACGGCCGACCTTCTGACCACGGATCAAGTCCGCAACCAAACGGGTCTTCTGAGCGGAGATGTGAACCCCACGGATAATGGCAGTAGTTTCCATCGCTTACCTCTTCGCCTTCTTGTCCGCGGCGTGACCCTTGAACGTACGGGTCAGCGCGAACTCGCCCAGCTTGTGACCGACCATGTTCTCGTTGATGTAAACGGGAACATGCTGCTTGCCGTTGTGCACAGCGATCGTCAGACCGATGAACTCGGGCAGGATCGTGGAACGACGCGACCAGGTCTTGATCGGCTTCTTGTCTTTGCCCGCAACGGCCGTGTCCACCTTTTTGATCAGGTGAGCATCGACAAACGGGCCTTTCTTGATCGAACGTGACATAGTGTTCGCCTCTTACTTGCGCTTGCGCCGTTGGACGATCATATTGTTCGTCCGCTTGTTGCGACGGGTCTTGAAACCCTTCGACGGAGTGCCCCACGGGCTGACCGGCTCGCGTGCTTCACCGGTACGGCCTTCGCCGCCACCGTGCGGGTGATCCACCGGGTTCATGGCAACGCCACGAACGGTCGGGCGGACACCGCGCCAACGCATTGCACCGGCCTTGCCAATTTGGCGCAGGCTGTGTTCTTCGTTACCGACTTCACCGATGGTGGCGCGGCATTCGATGTGCACACGGCGGACTTCACCCGAGCGCAGACGCACCTGAGCGTAGATGCCTTCGCGAGCCAGCAGGACGGCGGAAGCGCCGGCCGAGCGGACCATCTGGGCACCCTTGCCGGGGAGCATTTCGACGCAGTGGATCGTCGTACCGACCGGGATGTTGCGGATCGGCAGCGTGTTGCCAGCGCGGATCGGAGCATCGGTGCCGGACACGACGGTCGCACCGACTTCCAGGCCACGGGGAGCGATGATGTAACGACGTTCGCCGTCGGCGTAGCACAGCAGAGCGATGTGCGCCGTACGGTTGGGGTCATATTCCAGACGCTCGACCTTTGCCGGGATGCCGTCCTTATCGCGACGGAAGTCGACGATACGGTAGTGCTGCTTGTGACCACCGCCACGATGACGGATCGTGATGTGACCGTTGTTGTTACGGCCAGAACCACGGGTCTTCTTTTCGAGCAGCGGCGCGTAGGGCTCACCCTTGTGCAGGTTCGGGCTGACAACCTTCACCATGCCACGGCGGCCAGCCGAAGTCGGCTTAACTTTTACGAGGGCCATTTACTTCACCTCCGCAAAGTCGATTTCCTGGCCGTCCTTGAGCGAGACGTAAGCCTTGCGCTCATTACGGCGACGGCCAACGAATCGGCCAAAGCGCTTGACTTTGCCCTTACGGTTGAGGACCTGCACGGACTCGACCTGCACCTTGAAGAGCAGTTCGACGGCAGCCTTGATTTCCGGCTTGGTAGCGTCAGCCACGACACGGAAAGCGACTTGCTGATTCTTCTCAGCGACGAACGTGGCCTTTTCGGTCACGATCGGAGCCAGAATGACTTGCATCAAGCGTTCAGCGTTCATCCCAGCATCTCCTCGAGTTGAGCGATGGCCGGCTTGGTGATCAGCACTTTCTTGTAGTGGACCAGCGACAACGGATCGGCATAACGGGGCTCGACAACAGCAACGTGCGGCAGGTTGCGGGTGGCGAGGTAAACATTTTCATCAACGCTGTCGGTGATGATCAGGACCGAGTCCAGGCCCAGGCTCTTCAGCTTTGCAGCGGCAGCCTTGGTCTTGGGCGATTCCAGATCAAACGATTCAACAACGGCGATGCGGTCTTCGCGAGCGAGCTGCGACAGGATCGAACGGATCCCGGCGCGGTACATCTTCTTGTTGACCTTCTGGCTGAAGTTCTCTTCGGGCGAGTTCGGGAAAGTCCGACCACCGCCACGCCACAGCGGCGACGAAGTCATACCGGCGCGAGCGCGGCCGGTACCCTTTTGACGCCAGGGCTTCTTGGTGGAGTGCTTGACTTCCGTACGGTCCTTCTGAGCACGATTGCCGGAACGCGCGTTGGCTTGGAAAGCCACGACGATCTGGTGAATCAGCGCTTCGTTGAAGTCACGGCCGAAGATCGTGTCGGGCGCGCTGAACGTAGCAGCGGCCTGACCTTGGTCGTTCAGGAGCTTGAGATCCATTTACTTACGCTCCCTTCTTGGCCGGGGCCTTGATGGCCGGGCGCACAACGATGTCGGCGCCAGCGTGGCCGGGGACAGCGCCCTTGACCAGCAGCAGGCCGCGCTCAACGTCAACGCGAACGACGTCGAGGTTTTGAACGGTGCGGGTGACGTCACCCAGGTGACCAGCCATGCGCTTACCCGGGAAAATACGACCCGGATCTTGTGCCTGACCAATCGAGCCGGGAACGCGGTGCGAACGGGAGTTACCGTGCGACGCGCGCTGCGAACCGAAGTTGTGACGCTTGATGGTACCGGCGAAGCCTTTACCAATGGTCGTGCCCGTGACGTCGACCTGTTGGCCGGCTTCGAACACGGATTCCACGGCGATCACGGAACCGGCCGCAAATTCAGCGGCGCGAGCGGGATCAAGGCGGAATTCTTTGAGGATGCTACCGGCTTCAGCGCCGGCTTTGGCGTAGTGGCCCGTTTGCGGCTGAGCCACACGCGAGGCACGACGAGTGCCATAAGCCACCTGGATAGCGGCGTAGCCGTCGGTTTCCAGCGACTTAACTTGGGTCACGCGGTTGTTGGACACGTCCAGCACGGTCACCGGGATGGATTCACCTTCCTCGGTAAAAATGCGGGTCATGCCGACCTTGCGACCCACCAGCCCCAGCCGGTGAGCGGCGGGCGTGGGTGTCGAATTCGACATCGTTTTCTCCATTCCCGACTGCGATTGGTCGGGGCTAATCAGGCAAAAGGTAACGGCCTTTGCCCTACGACTATGTTCAACCTGGACTAGGCACAGCGCCCTCAAACATCAAGGTGGCTTTCGCTTTGTCCATAGTTAGACTTGCCACAAAATGGCAAGCTTCGCATATTAGCATGTTTTTTCTAAGCGGCACAAGCACTTAGCGGATCTGGCGCATGTGGCGGCGGGCATTTTTGCCACGGTTTGCGCGCGCCTGGATGCGGGGGGCCATGCAGCGCTGGCCGCGCGGGTAGTGAGCGCATGCTCACATTCCGGAGATTCAAAACAAAATGGCCGCAATCCCGAGGGAATGCGGCCATTCTTTACGAACCTGCCGGCGAAGGTAGCAGGCTCGGAGCGTCTTACTGCAGCGCGATTTCGACGTCGACGCCGGCCGGCAGGTCCAGACGCATCAGGGCGTCAACGGTCTTGTCGGTGGGATCAACGATGTCCATCAGGCGCTGATGGGTACGGATTTCGAACTGGTCACGCGACGTCTTGTTGACGTGCGGCGAACGCAGAACGTCGTAGCGACGGATACGCGTGGGCAGCGGCACCGGACCGCGGACGACAGCGCCAGTGCGCTTGGCGGTGTCGACGATTTCGGCGGCCGATTGATCGATCAGCTTGTAATCGAAGGCTTTCAAGCGGATGCGGATCTTTTGGTTTTTCATGGCGTTTCCTAAAGAACGAGACGCGAGGGCGGGATCACGCCCTCGCTGGTTGGGTGCTGCTTAATAGATCCGAATTACTTCAGGATCTTGGCGACGACGCCGGCGCCGACGGTACGACCGCCTTCACGGATGGCGAAACGCAGACCTTCTTCCATGGCGATCGGGGCCAGCAGCTTGACCGTCATGGCCACGTTGTCGCCCGGCAGAACCATTTCCTTGTCGGCCGGCAGTTCGATCGTGCCCGTCACGTCCGTCGTGCGGAAGTAGAACTGGGGACGATAGCCTTGGAAGAACGGGGTGTGACG
>NZ_LMGO01000007.1:0-193634 GCF_001427425.1 Achromobacter sp. Root565 | reverse complement strand
AAGCCGTTCGATCCGCGCCTCATCGTGCGCATCGCGCCGGCCGTGGCCAAGGCTGCAATGGAAGGTGGCGTCGCCACGCGTCCGCTGGCGGACCTGGAAGCGTACGAAGAGCAACTGCAGCAGTTCGTGTACCACTCGGGCGCGTTCATGAAGCCGCTGTTCTCGGCGGCCAAGCGCATCGTGCGCGAAGGCGGTCCGGCGCGCATCGTGTTCGCGGAAGGCGAGGACGAACGCGTGCTGCGCGCGGTGCAGGTGGTGGTGGACGAAGGCCTGGCTCGCCCGATCCTGGTGGGCCGTCCGTCGGTGCTGCTGACCCGCATCGAAAAGCTCGGCCTGCGCCTGCGCCTGGGCGAGGACGTCGAAGTCACCAACCCCGAATACGACGAGCGCTTCCATCAGTATTGGACGACCTACTGGGAACGCATGTGCCGCCGCGGCATCACCAAGGAAATGGCGCGCGTGGAAATGCGCCGCCGCATGACGCTGATCGGCGCGATGATGGTGCACCTGGGCGATGCCGACGGCATGGTCTGCGGCTCTGTTGGCGCCTACCACGACCACCTGCGTTTCGTGGACGAGGTGATCGGCCGCCGCCCGGGCCACAACGTGTATGCCGCCATGAACATCCTGCTGCTCAACGAGCGCACGGTGGTGCTGGTGGACACGCATGTGAACGATGAGCCCACCGCTGAACAGATCGCGGAATTTACCGTGGCCGCCGCGCGCGAGATGCGCCGGATGTACCTAGCGCCCAAGGCCGCGTTGCTGTCGCGCAGCAATTTCGGCTCGGGCAGCTCGGCGTCGGGCGCCAAGATGCGCCGCGATGCGCATCCTGCCGTCGTCCACGCTCAAGGGCGAAGCCAACCTGCTGGTGTGCCCGAACGTCGACTCGGGCAACATCGCCTACAACCTGCTCAAGACAGCGGCGGGCGGCAACGTCGCGGTGGGTCCGTTCCTGCTGGGCGCCAATGCCCCCGTGCACATCCTGACCTCCAGCTCCACCGTGCGCCGCATCGTCAACATGACCGCGATGACGGTGGTCGATGTCAATACGCCACGTTGAAGTCAAGCCGGCCGGCAGGGCGTGCCCACGCACGCCCACCGGCCTGGTCCTGACGGGCGGCGGCGCGCGTGCCGCCTATCAGGTCGGGGTGCTCAGCGCCATCATGGAGCTGCTGGACCCGGACTGGCATTCCCGGTTCCAGAACCCCTTCGACATCATCTGCGGCACGTCCGCCGGCGCCATCAACGCCGCCGCGCTGGCCTGCCGCGCCGACCGGCCCCATCTGGGCGTGCGGCGCATCCGCCGCCTCTGGTCGTCGCTGAACACCGACATGATCTACCGGGCCGACGCGCCCGGCCTGATCCGCACCGGCGTGCGGTGGCTGGGCCTCTTGTCGCTGGGCTGGATGTATTCCGGCTTGACGCGCAAGCGCCCGCATTCGCTGCTCGACAACACTCCGATGCAGGGGCTGCTGGAGCGCGTGCTGGACTTCAGCAATCTGCGCGCCAACCTGGAGAGCGGTTCGCTGTCCGCGCTGGCCATCACTGCGTCGGGCTACACCAGCGGCGAGCACTTGACGTTTTACCAGGCGAATACGCCGATCGAACCCTGGCACCGCTATCTGCGGCTGGCGATCCCCACGCCCATCGGCATCGAACACCTGATGGCGTCGTCGGCCATTCCCTTCGTGTTTCCGGCGCGCCAGGTGCAGGTGCATGGCAAGGGCGAATGGTGCGGCGACGGCTCGATGCGCCAGCTCGCGCCCATCAGTCCGGCGATCCACCTGGGCGCGCACCGCGTCATGGTGATCGGCACGGGCTACCGCGATGACACCCATCCCGAAAACCGAGAAGCCTCGCCGCCGTATCCGTCGCTGGCGCAGGTGGGTGGGCATGCGCTGTCGAGCATCTTCCTGGATGGTTTGTCGGCGGATGTCGAGCGCCTGGAGCGCATCAACTACCTGATGGACCACGCGGACCCGAACGGCGGGCCGCCCACCGTGCGGCGTATCGAGGTGTTGACGATCACGCCCAGCCAGTCGCTGGATTTGATGGCGCTCGAACATTTGCACGATATGCCCGCACAGGCGCGTGCGCTTTTCCGCGTACTCGGTGTATCGTCCGATCCAAACCGTCCGGGGGGCGGGGCGCTGATGTCCTACCTCCTGTTCGAAGCCGGCTACACCAAGCGATTGATCGAACTGGGTTATGCCGATACGATGCGACGTAACGACGAAGTGATCGCCTTTTTCAGGGAGGCACAGGCATGACGCGCAATGGCCAATCTACTTTGCAGCGGCAGCTGATGCGCGGCGGAGCGCTGGCTCACGACGGGCTCGACAAGAAAGCCGTGGTGGACGCCGCGCACGAACTTGGCCTGTCCTTGTTTGTTGCCAATTGCGACCCGTGCCGCAGCCGCTCGGCGGTCTTGCGTGCCATCGTCAAGGCGGTGGATTTTCCCGAATACTTCGGCGGCAACCTTGACGCCCTCTACGACTGCCTGTGCGACACGGTGCTGGATCACAAATCCGGTGTGGTGCTGTGGCTGTACCGCCTGCACTCCGGCGATCCGGCGCTTGAAGAAGACGCCGGCCGCATCGAAACCGTGTGCTCCGACGCGGCGGATTTCGCGCACGAAAATGGCCGCGTGTTCGCGTATGTCATCGAGCACGCTGGCGCGCACCCTGAACCCGAGCCCGGCGTGGCTGCCGCGCCCTACGGCGAAAACGACTGACCTACCACCCGCGCAGCGCGCTGATCGCCGATAACAGCGCCAGACCGGCCGTCTCGGTGCGCAGCACCCGGGGGCCAAAGCGCACGGCCTGCACACCCGCCTTGCGGGCCGCTTCCAATTCCTTGTCCGACCAGCCGCCTTCCGGGCCGACCAGCAGGGTGATGGCCGCCTGATCCGGCGCGCCTTGCAGGGTGGCGGCCAGGTCTTGATCGGCCTCGGGATGGCACAGCACGCGCAGCCCCTCGGCGGGTTGCGCCAGCCAGGCTTCCAGCGTCAGCGGCGCGTCCACGGTCATCAGCCGGTTGCGGCCGCATTGCTCGGCTGCCGATTGCGCAATGCGCTGCCAGTGCGCGACGCGCTTTTCCAGGCGCGGGCCCGACAACTGGAGCACGCTGCGCTGCGCGGCGATCGGGCTGACCCGGGCCGCGCCCAGTTCCACGGCCTTTTCCACCACCCAATCCATCTTGTCGCCCGACGGCAGTCCCTGGGCCAGGATGATGCGCCCGCCGAGTTCGGCCTCGCGGGGATTGAAGTCGCCAAGCTGGGCAAAGCCCGCCTTGCCCTCGACGTCCAGCACCGCCGGGTACTCGCCGCCCTGGCCATTGAACAGGGTGATGGCCTCGCCGGCCCGCAGGCGCAGCACGCGCAGGGCGTGATGGGCAAGGGCGTCGGGCAGGGCGATGCGGGCGCCGGCGGCCAGCGGGACGTCGCAATGGAAACGGGGGGCGGGCATGGTAATCGGGCTTCGAAATGGGTGGGGACTGACGAGTTCGCGTAGCCTACCACTCCCTGCCGATTCCTCTGGAAACCCGCGATTACATAGGGCATCCGGCCGATGGCCTCCGGGAAATCCCCTGATGCTAAAATCACCTGCTTCGCAACCTACTCAACCGGCCCTATTTCCTCTGTAGGCGCGCCGGTTTCAAAGAGCCTTCCGAATGAGCAATCCGACCGCCCCTAAACTTGCCTTGGCGGATGCCATCCGCGCCCTCGCGATGGATGCCGTGCAACAAGCGAACTCCGGGCATCCGGGTGCTCCCATGGGCATGGCGGAAATCGCCCAAGCCTTGTGGGCCGGCAACCTGCGCCACAATCCCAAAGATCCCGCCTGGGCCAACCGCGACCGCTTCGTGCTGTCCAACGGCCACGGTTCGATGCTGATCTACGCCCTGCTGCACCTGACGGGCTACGACCTGCCGATCGAAGAAATCAAGAATTTCCGCCAGCTGCATTCCAAGACGCCGGGGCACCCCGAAGTGGGCATCACCCCCGGCGTGGAAACGACCACCGGCCCGCTGGGCCAGGGTCTGGGCAATGCCGTGGGCATGGCGCTGGCCGAAGCGCTGCTCGCCGCCGAATTCAACAAGCCGGGCCACACGCTCGTCGATCACCACACCTACGCGTTCACCGGCGACGGCTGCCTGATGGAAGGCATCTCGCATGAAGTGTGCTCGCTGGCCGGCACGCTCAAGCTCGGCAAGCTCGTCGTGCTGTACGACGACAACGGCATCTCCATCGACGGCCATGTGGAACACTGGTTCGCCGACGACACCGCCAAGCGCTTCGAAGGCTACGGCTGGAACGTCGTCCGCGGCGTGGACGGCCATGATGTCGCCGCCGTGGACGCCGCCATCAAGGCCGCGCGTTCGCAGTCGGACAAGCCCACGCTGATCGTCTGCCGCACCGTGATCGGCAAGGGTTCGCCCAACATGGCCGGCACGCACAACGTGCACGGTGCGCCGCTGGGCAAGGACGAGATCGCCGCCACGCGCACCGCGCTGGGCTGGTCGTCGGAACCCTTCCAGATTCCGCAAGACGTCTACGACGGCTGGGATGGCCGCAAGCAGGGCGCCGAATCCCAAGCCGAATGGCAAAAGCGTTTCGACGCCTACGCCGCAGAATTCCCCGCCGAGGCCGCTGAATTCACGCGCCGCATGAAGGGCGAAATGCCCGCCGGCTACGCCGATCAGTTCAAGGCCTTCCTCTCCGCCACACTTGAAAAGGGCGAAACCGTCGCCACCCGCAAGGCCTCGCAATTCGCGATCGCCGCGATGGCGCCGTTGCTGCCGGAAATGCTGGGCGGCTCGGCCGACCTGACCGGTTCCAACTTCACCGACTGGAAGGGCGTTGCCGCCGTCCGCGCCGGCGACAAGGGCATCCAGCTCGGCCGCCACATCAACTACGGCGTGCGCGAATTCGGCATGGCCGCCATCATGAACGGCATCGCGCTGCACGGCGGCTACCTGCCGTTCGGCGGCACGTTCCTGACGTTCTCCGACTACTCGCGCAACGCCATCCGCATGGCCGCGCTGATGAAGCAGCGCGTCGTCCACGTGTTCACCCACGACTCCATCGGCCTGGGCGAAGACGGCCCGACCCACCAGTCGATCGAGCACGCGGCCAGCCTGCGCCTCATTCCCAACCTGTCGCTGTGGCGTCCTTGCGATACGGCCGAGACCGCCGTGGCCTGGAACGCCGCCGTGACGCGTCCGGCCAGCATCGGCATGGACGTGCATGACGGCGGCCCGACGGCCCTGTTGCTGTCCCGCCAGAACCTGCCGTTCGTGCCGCGCGACGCGGCCACGGTCGACGCCATCGCTCGCGGCGGCTACGTGCTGCGCGACGCCGAAGGCGCCCGCGCTGTCATCATCGCCACCGGCTCCGAAGTCGCCATCGCCCTGGACGCCCAGGCGCAGCTGGCCAAGGAAGGCATCGCCGTGCGCGTGGTATCCATGCCCAGCACCGACGTCTTCGACAAGCAGGACGCCGCCTGGAAGCAATCCGTGCTGCCCAAGGGCCTGCCGCGCGTGGCTGTTGAAGCCGGCGTCACCGCCTTCTGGCACAAGTACGTGGGCCTGGAGGGCGCCGTGGTCGGCATCGACCGCTACGGCGAGTCCGCACCGGCCGGCGCACTGTTCAAGTTCTTCGGGCTGACCGCCGACAAGGTGGCCGAGACCGTCAAGCAAGTTTTGTAAAAAAGGAGCTTAGTCATGACCATTCGCGTCGCCATCAACGGTTACGGTCGCATCGGCCGCAACATCCTGCGTGCCCACTACGAAGGTGGCAAGAAGCACGATATCGAAATCGTCGCCATCAATGACCTGGGCGATCCCAAGACGAACGCGCACCTGACGCGCTACGACACCGCCCACGGCAAGTTCCCGGGCACCGTCGAAGTCGACGGCGAGTTCATGGTCGTCAACGGCGACAAGATCCGCGTGCTGGCCAACCGCAACCCGGCTGAACTGCCGTGGGGCGACCTGAAGGTCGACGTCGTGCTGGAATGCACGGGCTTCTTCACCACCAAGGAAAAGGCCGGCGCGCACATCAAGGGCGGCGCCAAAAAGGTCATCATCTCGGCCCCCGGCGGCAAGGATGTCGACGCCACCATCGTCTACGGCGTCAACCACGGCGTGCTGAAGTCGACGGACACCGTCATTTCCAACGCGTCGTGCACCACCAACTGCCTGGCCCCGCTGGTCAAGCCGCTGAACGACAAGCTGGGTCTGGAAAACGGCCTGATGACTACCGTTCACGCCTACACCAACGACCAGGTCCTGACCGACGTCTACCACGAAGACCTGCGCCGCGCGCGTTCGGCCACGATGAGCATGATCCCCACGAAGACCGGCGCTGCCGCCGCCGTGGGCCTGGTCCTGCCGGAACTGAACGGCAAGCTGGACGGCTACGCCATCCGCGTTCCGACCATCAACGTGTCGCTGGTCGACCTGTCGTTCGTGGCCAGCCGCGACACGACCGCCGAAGAAGTGAACAGCATCCTGAAGGCCGCCTCGGAAGGCGAGCTCAAGGGCATCCTGGACTACAACACCGAACCCCTGGTCTCGGTCGACTACAACCACAACCCGGCCTCCAGCACCGTTGACGCGTCGCTGACCAAGGTCTCGGGCCGCCTGGTCAAGGTCTCGTCCTGGTACGACAACGAGTGGGGCTTCTCGAACCGCATGCTCGACACCACCGTCGCGCTGATGTCGGCCAAGTAAGCACTCCGCCAGTCCATAAGGGGACGGATTTGTTTTCCGCCAATGCGGAAAATGGGTTCGTCCCCTTTGTTCGCCTACCGAAGGAATCCAAATATGTCCAAGGTCAAAACTTTGTCCGCGCTGGCCAAGGCCGGCGCGCTGTCCGGCAAGCGCGTGTTCATCCGCGCCGACCTCAACGTTCCGTTCGATGACGCCGGCCGCATCAGCGAAGACACCCGCATCCGCGCCTCGGTGCCCGGCATTCGCCTGGCGCTGGACGCCGGCGCCGCCGTGATGGTCACGTCCCACCTGGGCCGCCCCAAAGAAGGCGTGCTGACCGACGCCGATTCGCTTGCCAAGGTCGGCCAGCGCCTGTCCGAACTGCTCGGCATGCCCGTGCCGCTGGTGCGCGACTGGGTCGATGGCGTGAAGGTCGATCACGGCCAGGTCGTGCTGCTGGAAAACTGCCGCGTGAACGTCGGCGAAAAGAAGGACGACGAGGCGCTGGCCAAGAAGATGGCCGCGCTGTGCGACGTCTACGTCAACGACGCCTTCGGCACGGCGCACCGCGCCGAAGCCACCACCCACGGCATCGCGCGCTTTGCCACCGTGGCCTGCGCCGGCCCGCTGCTGGAAGCCGAACTCGACGCCCTGGGCCGTGCCCTGCACGAACCCAAGCGCCCGCTGGTCGCCATCGTGGGCGGCTCGAAGGTGTCGACCAAGCTGTCCATCCTGCAATCGCTGGCCGACAAGGTCGACCAGCTGGTGGTGGGCGGCGGCATCGCCAACACGTTCATGCTGGCCGCCGGCCTGTCCATCGGCAAGTCGCTGGCCGAGCCCGACCAGGTCGATCAGGCCCGCGCCGTCATCGACATCATGAAAAAGCGCGGCGCGGCCGTGCCGATCCCCGTTGACGTGGTGTGCGCCAAGTCGTTCGGCGCCGACGCTGATGCCACCGTCAAGGCAGCCACCGACGTGGCCGACGACGACATGATCCTGGACATCGGCCCCAAGACCGCCGAACAACTGGCCGGCATCCTGAAGCAGGCGGGCACGATCGTCTGGAACGGTCCGGTAGGCGTGTTCGAATTCGATCAGTTCGCCAACGGCACCGAAGTGGTGGCGCGCGCGATTGCCGACTCCGACGGCTTCTCGATCGCCGGCGGCGGCGACACCCTGGCCGCCATCGCCAAGTACAAGATTGGCGAGCAGGTCGGCTACATCTCGACGGGCGGCGGCGCATTCCTGGAATTCCTGGAAGGCAAGACCCTGCCCGCCGTGGCCGTGCTGGAAGCCCGCGCGGCGGGGTGATTCCGGCCGTATACGCCGTCCTGCGAAGGGGCGGCGTGCGGCGGGCGTCTGACGTTTTCGGGCGTCAGATTCCGTCATGGTGGGACGGGTGTCAGACACCCGCGGCACGCTGCCGGCATGCCTGGGGCTGGCGCAGGGGTGTCAGACACCTTCGCTCCAGGTGTCTGACACCCTTATGCGCTGGACGCCCAGATCGAACGGGTGCTGCACGGGTGTCTGACACCGGGCCACAGCTCAGACGCCAGACACCCGCATCGGCCGCCTTGATTCGTCGCGCGCCGCTTGGCTTGGGGTTGGTGTAGGCTTGGGCGGTCATCCCGCCGCTCGCGGGAATTCACTTGTGATCGTCTCGCTGCACCATGAATCTCCGCTTTATTCCAGGCCTGGCCAACTTCCAGGGCATCACGCGTGAATCGGCGCGGCGCGACATCATGGCGGGGCTGAGCGTTGCCGCCGTGGCGCTGCCGGTGGGGCTGGCCTATTCCGCGATGATGGGCGTGCCGCCCGTCGCTGGCCTGTGGGCCGCCATTGCCGGCATGCTGGCGTATGCGTTCTTCGGTTCGTCGCGCACCCTCATCGTGGGTCCCGACACCGCCACCTGCACCCTCATTGCCGCCACGCTGACCGGCATGGCGCTGACCACGCCCGAATCGCGCCTGCTCGGCGCCACCAGCATTGCGCTGACCGTGGGTGTGGGCTGCCTTATTGCGCGTGTCTTGCGGCTGGGCGTGCTGGCCAATCTGCTGTCGCGGCCGGTGCTGATCGGCTACATGGCCGGCGTGGCGATCACGCTGGCCATGTCGCAGTTAAGCGGTCTGACGGGCGTGGGGCTGCGCAACAGCGGCCTCATTCATCCGTTCATGGAGCTCTCGCATCGCCTGTCCGAGATCCGGATGCCGACGCTGTTCCTGGGGCTGGCGTCGTGCGTCTTTCTGGTGGCGGTCAAGCGCTGGCGGCCGTCGTGGCCCGGGCCCATCCTGCTGGTCGTCGCGACCTGCCTGCTGTCGTGGCTGTTCAATTTTCCGGCGCTGGGCATCGCGGTCGTGGGCGACGTGCCGGCCGGGTTGCCGTCGTTCAATCTGCCGGTCAGCCTGCAAGGCGTGGACGGCATTCTGCTGGGCGCGGCGGGCGTCCTGGTTGTCAGCTTTTCCAGCGGCATCGTGACCGCGCGCAGCTTTGCGGCGCGCACGGGCGAACACGTGGATCCGAATCGCGAGCTCGTGGGCTTCGGCGCGGCCAACGTGGCGGCCGGGCTGTTCCAGGGCTATGTCGTGACGGGCGCGGACTCGCGCACCGCGGTCGGGCTGGTGGCAGGAGGCTCGTCGCCGCTGGTCAGCATCAGCGCGGCCGCCGCGCTGGCCGTGGTGGTGGGCTTGTTGAGCGCACCGCTGTACTGGCTGCCGCAGTTTGCGCTGTCGGCCATTCTGCTGCTGGCTGCGGCCAGCCTGTTCGATTGGCAGGCGTTCAAGCGGTTGGCGCGCATCTCGCGGATCGAGCTCGCGTTCGGCGTGCTGGCGGCCGTGGGCGTGGTGGGATTCGGCGTGTTGCAAGGCGTGGCCGTCTCGGTGGGCGCGACGCTGCTCTACGCCATGTACGTGTCCGGCAATCCCCGCGATGCGTTGCTGGGCAGATTGCCCGGAGAAACCGTGCTGGGCAAGCTGCACCTGAATCCCGAAGCCAAGCCGGTGCCGGGCGCCGTGATCTGGCTCTTCGAATCCTCGGTCTGGTTCTTCAACGCGGACGCGTTCCGGCGCCGCGCCCGCGAAATCATCGAGCAGGCGGGCGACGTGCGCTGGTTCTTGCTGGACGCCGAAGCCATGACGCAGGCCGATGCCGACGCTGTTGAGGCGCTATATGAACTGAAGCGCAATCTGGACGAGCGCGGCATCACGCTGCTGGTGGCTGGCGGCCACGGCAAGTTCCGCGAGGCGCTGCAGCGTTCGGGCCTGGTCAAAAAGATCGGACCGGACAGAATCTTCGGCAGCCCGGAACAGGCGGTCGACGCCATCGAGCGCTGGCGCCAGGGCGGGCCGGCGACGCTGGCCTGACCTTCCAATGACGGGGGTGTCTGACACCCCGCGTCAATCAATGATGTGATACCCGCCGTCGATGTACAGCGTCTGCCCCGTCATCAGCCGTGCCGCATCCGTGGCCAGCCACGCAGTCGCTTCGCCCACATCGTCAATCGACACCAGGCTGCGCGCCGGCGCCTTGGCCTGCGCGCGGTCCAGCATCGTGTCGAATTCCGCGATGCCGGACGCCGCACGGGTCTTCAGCGGTCCCGGCGAAATCGCGTGCACGCGGATGCCCTGCGGACCCAGCTCGGCCGCCAGATAGCGCGTGGCGGATTCCAGGGCGGCCTTGACCGGGCCCATCATGTTGTAGTGCTCGACCACCATCTGCGAGCCGTAGTAGCTCATGCAGAAGAGGGCGCCGCCATTGCGCATCAGCGGCTCGGCCAGCTTGGCCATGCGGATGAAGGACCAGCACGACACGTCCATCGCCTGCAGAAAGCCCGCGCGCGAGCAGTCCGTGACCCGCCCGTGCAGATCGTCGCGCGGCGCGAACGCCACCGAATGCAGCACGAAATCCAGCGCGCCCCATTCGTCCGTGATACGGCTGAAGACGGCCTCCAGCTCGCCGTCGTTCAGCAGGTTCATGGGCATCAGCAATGGCGCTTCAACCTGCTGCGCCAACGGCGCC
Organism: Achromobacter sp. Root565; assembly: GCF_001427425.1. Classification (NCBI taxonomy): domain Bacteria; kingdom Pseudomonadati; phylum Pseudomonadota; class Betaproteobacteria; order Burkholderiales; family Alcaligenaceae; genus Achromobacter; species Achromobacter sp. Root565. Next base: position 182,903 of record NZ_LMGO01000007.1, on the reverse strand, counting down.
ACGTGCGGCAGGGCCTTGTCGTTCAGGTAGGTGACCGCCAGTTCGGCGCCCATGGCGCGAAACGCCTTGGCGCAGCCCCACGCGATGGAGTCGGCATTGGCGATGCCGGTCACCAGCCCGCGCTTGCCGGCCAGCGGCAGATGCGCGCTCATCGCTGCCTCACGAGGGCGAGCGTGTGCTGAGCAATGACCAATTCTTCGTTCGTGCGCACCACGTAGACGCCGATGCGGCTGTCGTCGGTCGAGATGCGTGGCCCGTGGCGGGCGTTGCGCTCGGGGTCAAGTTTGATGCCCAGCCAGCCCCAGTGGTCGCTGATCGCCTGGCGGATCTCGGCGGAGTTCTCGCCGACGCCCGCCGTGAAGACGATGCCGTCGATGCCGTTCGTCGCGCAGCCCAGGCCGACCATGCCTTCGGCCACGCGCCACGCGAAGTATTTCAGCGCCAGCTTGGCCGACGGCGCATTGCTGGCCAGCAGTTCGCGCATGTCGTTGCTGATGCCCGACAGGCCCTTCATGCCGCAGTCGTGATACAGCATGTGCTCGATCTCGTCGTGGCTCATGCCCTGTTCCATCATCCAGAGCACCACGCCGGGGTCCAGACGGCCGGGGCGGGTACCCATCGGCAGGCCTTCCAGCGCGGTAAAGCCCATGGTGCTGTCCACGCTCCTGCCTTGGTGCATGACGCAGGCCGATACGCCGGAGCCCAGATGGGCGACGACGATCTTGCCCATCGCGATGTCGGGCAGCGTCTGCTTCAGGCGCTGTGCGATGTACTCGTAGGACAGCCCATGAAAGCCATAGCGGCGCACGCCTTCCAGATACAGGCGCTCGGGCAGCGCATAGCGGTCGGCGACGTCGGAATGGCTGCGATGGAACGCCGTGTCAAAGCACGCGACCTGCGGAATCCACGGCCGTCGTTCGCGGATGACGCGGATCGGCGCCAGGTTGTTGGGCTGGTGCAGCGGTGCGAGCGGCGTGAAGGTTTCAAGCCGGGCCAGAATATCGTCGTCGATCAGCACCGGCTCGGACAGATCCGGCCCGCCGTGAACCACGCGATGCCCCACCGCCAGCGGCGCGCCGCCCAGGTGGCCGCTCAGCCATGTACCGACGACTTCCTGCGCGTTGGGCACGTCGGGGGCGTGGCTGGGCGCGATGTCGCGCTCGACCAGCGTCTCTCCCGCCGCGTCGCGCACCCGCAGGCGCGGATGCGTGGTGCCGATGCCTTCAAGCTGGCCGCCCAGCCGGGGCGCCAGTTCATGCTTGTCGGCGATGTCGTACAGGTAGAACTTGATGCTGGAACTGCCGGCGTTGATGACGAGGATGGTGTCGCTCATGGCGGTGTGCTTCCACGTTGAGACAAGTCGCGCGAAGGCCCGCGAGGGCGGGCCGGGGCTGGGGCTGACGGTTGTCAGGCCAGCGGTCTGGCCTGCTGCTGGGCAAGGTAGTTGGCGTAGATCGCCGCCACCGCGCAAGACGCCAGGCGCGAACGCGGGCTGTCGGCGCGGCTGGTCAGGATGATCGGCACGCGTGCGCCCAGCACGATGCCGGCCGCCTCGGCGTTGGCGAGAAAGGTCAGGTTCTTGGCCAGCATGTTGCCGGCTTCCAGATCGGGCACCACCAGCACCTGGGCCACGCCGGCCACGGGCGAGCGGATGCCCTTGATGCGCGCGGCGTCGGGGCTGATCGCGTTGTCCAGCGCCAGCGGGCCGTCCAGCACGCCGCCCGCGATCTGGCCGCGGTCGGCCATCTTGCACAGGGCGGCTGCCTCGATGGTGCTGGGGATGCTGGGGGTGACCTGTTCGACCGCCGACAGGATCGCCACGCGCGGTTCGCCCAACCCCAGTCCGTGATGCAGGTCGATCACGTTGCGGATGATGTCGGCCTTGGTTTCGAGGTCCGGAAAGATGTTGATGGCCGCATCGGTGATGAAGAGCGGCTCGGCGTAGGTCGGCACTTCCATGATGAACACATGGCTGATGCGCCGGCCGCTGCGCAGGCCGGTGGCGCGCGCCACGACCTCGTGCATCAGCTCGTCGGTGTGCAGGCTGCCCTTCATCAGCAGGGAGGCCTCGCCGCTGCGCACCAGCGCCACGGCGGTTTCCGCGGCCGCATGGCTGTGCGGCGCGTCCACGATGCGGGCGTCGCCCAGGTTCAGCTTGAACTGCTCGGCCGTGTCGCGGATCTTGCCTTCGGGTCCGACCAGGATGGGCCGCAGCAGGCCCAGATCGCGCGCTTCCAGCGCGGCCGACAGCGACGGTTCATCGCAAGGATGGGCGATCGCGCACGGGGCCGCCTCCAGCGTTTGCGCGCGCGCGATGAGTTTGTCGTAGTGCGTGGACGTGGGGAGGCTCATGGGTCTCAGGCCTTGGCGGGTTGACGGGTGGCGGCGCGCTTGGCGGGCGCTTTGGCCGGGGTCGCGTCCGCGCCGGACTTGGAGGCGGACTTCGAAGCGGGCTTCGACGCGGGCTTCGATGCTGCCTTGGCGGCGCCATTGGCCGCCGGCTTTGCCGTTTTGGCGGCGTGCCTTGCCGGGGACTTCGATGCCGCTTTCGACGCGGCGTTGGGCGCTGCTTTCGATGCGGCCTTCGTCGCGGCCTTCGATGCCGACGGCGGCGCCTTCTTGGGCGGCTCCGCCTCATTGACGGCCTTTCCCGCTGCGTCAGGATGCGGCCGGGCGGTCTTGGCGGGCACCTGGGCGGCCAAGTCGACCAGATCCTGGACTGGATAGGCGGCCTTCGCGGCGGCGGCGCCGCGCGATGCCGCAGGCGCCTGGCCTTGCTTGCGCCGTTGCGCGCGGCGTTCGGCCGCTTCGAAGATGCGCTCCATTTCGTTCAGACTTTCGCGCGCCGCGTCGCTCAGCGGCTCGGCCGCTTCCAGGACGCCCTTCATCGCGACCAGGCTGGCGCGGATTTCGGCGGCCGTCGAGTCTTCCAGAAGGCGGGGCATGGCCTGGATGGCGGCGTCCGAATCCAGCGTCATCATCAGGGCCTGTTCGCGGATAACGTCCTTGAACGCTTCCAGCGTCAGCGCGTTGTCGGCTTCGGCGCGCATCTTGCGGATCAGCGCGAAACTGCGCTCGTCCAGGCCGCCCTCGGCGCCGGACACGTACAGCAGCATGCGGATCGCGGCCACGCGCAGTCCGCCTTCCTGCAGCATGGAACGCAGTTCAGCGGCGCGGTCTTCCATGAAGCGGCGATGCTCCGGCGAGACGCCGGGGTGCCTGCGGGGCGAGCCGGACTTGGCGCCCAGGCCGGCCAGATCCTGCACCACGGGCGATCCGTAGACGCTCATGAAGGTGCGCTCGTCGGCCGAATCGCGCAATTCCTGCCAGATGTTCAGGCTGGTCTCGATCCAGTTCGAGAACATCTCTTGCGCCACCACGAACGGATTGGCGGGCGCGGCCTGCTGGCGGTTCTCGCGCACCTGTTCGGCGACCTTGGCGATGGGGGCGATGAGCGGATTGCGGTCGGAGATCAGTTCGTAGGGCAGGCGCAGCGGGTGCATGCGCTGCATCCACTCGGCCGATTGCGGCGTGACCATGGCGCGCAGCCAGGGCTGCACGAAGCTGCGGTACATGCCCAGATTGATGTCGGAGATGCGGGCCACCGCGGCAAAGCGTTGGTCATCTTCTTCCTTGCGGTCAACAATGGCGCGCACGTCGTCCAGCTTGCGCTGTTCGAAGGACAGCACGTAGTTGCCGAAAGCCAGATCGGCGTTGGGCGTGTCGGGCGTCTTGTCGGCGATTTCGGCCTGGTAGATGCCCGGCGGCAGCACATCGATCATGTCGATGTTGGAGGTGAATTCCTGGTGTTCCTTGCGCGCCACGCTGCCGGACACGAAGATGCCCAGGTGGCCGATGCTTTCGTGGATGGCGTAGACGATGGTCTGGCCGTGGGCCAGGACTTCGGCTTCGTTCTGGTACAGATCGGGAATCCAGCCCAGCGCCTGCGGGGGCGGGGTGATGTTGTCGCCCTTGGAGCAGAACACCACGATGGGCGAGCGGATGTTGCGCAGGTCGATGCGGATGCCGTCGGAGGTCACCAGGCCCGCGGTGGCCAGACGGTTGCCCACGAACAGGTTGTCGACGATGTATTGGATCTCGGGCCCGTTCAGGAAGACGTGGCCGCCCCACCATTTTTCAAAGCTCAGGTAGCGGTCGGCCTCGGTGTCGACCTTGGCGTACAGGTTGTACTGCTTGGACCACAGGGTGTTGGCGGGATTGAGGTTCTCGAAGTTCTGCACCAGCCAGGCGCCGTCGAACTTGCCGTTGCCCAGGTCGCTGGTCATGGCCGTGAGCCAGCTTCCGCCCAGCAGGCCGCCCGCGTAGCGCATGGGATTCATGCCGCGCCAGCCCGCCCAGTAGGACAGCGGCGCGCCAGCGACGATGATCGGCCCGAACAGTTCAGGGCGCACCGCCGCGGTCATCATGATCTGCCAGCCCGCCTGGCAATTGGCCACGACGACGGGCTTGCCCTCGGCATCCGGGTGCAGCGCAATGATTTCTTCCAGAAAGCGCGCCTCGGCCATCATCACGTCTTCGACGGTCTGGGTGGGCATGGGCTGCGGCAGGAACGTCGCGAAGTAGCAGGGATGCCCCGCGCGCACGGCCACGCCGATTTCGCTTTCAGGCTTGAAGCCGCCGATGCCCGGGCCGTGGCCCGCGCGCGGGTCCACCACCAGGAAGGGGCGCTTGATCGGGTCCGTTTCCACGCCGGCCGGCGGCGTGATCCGCAAGAGGCCGTAATTGACGGGGCGGGGCAGCTCGCGGCCATCCAGCACCAGCTCGAATTCCATGCTGAGCACGTTGGGCGCGCGCTTGGCCATGTGATCGTGATATTGGTTGCCGCGCTGGCGCATCACGTCCGCATAAAGCACGCCGCGCTGCCAGGCGTCCACCGCGTATTCGTAGGCGGCCGTCCAGGGGTTGAGGGACGGGGCGAGCATGTGATCGGTGCCGGATCCGGCCATGGCGATCTCCTGTAATGAGCTGCCGGCGACAGACCGCCGCCGAGCCGGCCCCCAGTGGAACCGGCGAAATTGACCTCCCCATTACACCGCATCAGATGGTGCGGTGCAACATCGGAACGCTTGCGGGGTGTCAAATCGGCGCTCAGCCCGGCTTAATCGGACCGATGGCAGACCACTGCTCAGCTCAACTCACCGCGCGGCGGCGTTGTGTTCCAGCCACTTCTGGACGGCGGGCCGCTGCCATTGCACGTCTGCGTAGGCGCGCAGCGTGTCGGGCAGGTCGTCGTTCGACAGGCGCTTGAGCATGACCGCCAGATCGAGATCGGCGATGCACCACTCGTCGAACAGTGTCGTCTGGCCAACGCCGACCAGATAGCTGGCCACGCGAATCAATTTGGCGGAGGCCGCATGGGCGTCGTCGGACAGGGGCTGGCCGGTTTCGCCGTAGAACACGGTTTCCGTGGGACGTTCCTGGCGCAAGGCGCCCAGGTCGCTGCGCAGCCAGGCCTGCAATTGGCGCGCGCGGGCGCGTTCCTGCAGTGCGGCCGGAAACAGGCCGGTGTGTTCGGGAGGGGGAAAGGCTTCGTCCAGGTATTCGGCGATGACACTGGATTCGGTCAGATTGAAGTCCGCGTGCGTCAGCGCCGGCACCCGCGACGTGAGCGCGCGGCACTGGAACGGCTGCATGCGCTGTTCGCCGGCGCCCAGGTCGATGGGACGCACTTCAAAGGGCAGCCGCTTTTCGGTCAGCGCCACATAGACCGACATGGCGTAGGGGCTGAGAAACAGGGAATCGACGTATAGCGTAATCGGGGCGCCCAAAGCTTGTCTCCGGTCAGGCGGGGTAACGTATGGTCAGGCCGCGCGCGGCGCCTGATTTGCAAAGCGTAACGCAAGTGCAATGCGGACGTGTCGCGCGGGCGCGTCAGCCACAAGGGTCAGTCAACAATGAACAGCTTGGCGCCGGTCTGCGTGGACGAGCGATGCGGTTCGGCCTGATCGGCCACCTGGTAGCTCATGCCCGGGGTCAGCACGAACTGGCGGCCGTCTTCCAGTTCGGTGTGCAGTTCGCCTTCCAGACAGAACAAGATGTGGCCCTTGGTGCACCAGTGGTCGGCCAGGTAACCGGCCGTGTATTCCACCATGCGCACGCGCAGGTCGCCGAAATTACGGGTCCGCCAGTACGCCATGCCGGTGTCGCCGGCGTGTTCGGTGCGTTCCACTTCGGACCAGTCGGTGGTGCCGAAGGGGATGTTGCTCATCTTCATCGTGGATCCTGCCTGTTGGGTCCGCCCCCAAAATCCGGGCGAAAAAACACATACTACGCCAATCAGGCGGCCAGCTTGTGCTGCCGGCACATGCCGCGCGGCCGCACATTGAAAAATCGGTCCATAACCCCTATCTTCTGGCTATTCAAGGCCGGATCCGGCTGTGCCGGACGCGGCCTCAACCCTCTACGTGAGCTGGAACATGGAGTTCAAGGACTACTACAGCATTCTCGGGGTGGAGCAGGGCGCATCCGACGACGATATCCGCAAAGCCTATCGCAAGCTCGCCCGCAAATATCACCCAGACGTCAGCAAGGAAAGCGACGCCGAAACCCGCATGCGCGACGTCAACGAAGCGTATGACGTGTTGCGCGACGCTGAAAAGCGCCAGGCCTATGACAATTTGGCTGCGGGCGTCACGCCCGACGGCGGCTTCCAACCTCCGCCCGGCTGGGACGAAGGTTTCGAATTCCACCGCGGCGCCGCGCCTGGCGACGAGGCGCAATTCAGCGAGTTCTTTTCGTCACTCTTTGGCGGCCGGGGGGGCCGGCACGGCGCGCGCCAGCAGGACTTCCGCACGCGCGGCGAAGACCATCACGCCGCGATCGAAGTCGACCTCGAAGACGCGATCAAGGGTGCGACGCGCGACATCAGCCTGCGGTCCATGCAGATGGACGATCAGGGACGGCCGCACATGCAAAGCCGCACCCTCAGCGTCAAGATCCCGGCCGGCGTGCGTGAAGGCCAGTACATCCGGCTGGCCGGACAGGGCATGCCTGGCTATGGCGGCGGCGAAAGCGGCGATCTGTATCTGGAAGTGCGCTTCAAGCCGCATCCGCGTTACCGCGCCGAAGGGCGCGATCTCTACATGACGTTGCCGGTTGCGCCGTGGGAAGCCGCGCTGGGCGCCAGCGTCCAGGCGCCCACGCCCGGCGGCACGGTCGAAGTGTCCGTGCCGGCCGGTTCCGGCAACGGCCGCAAGCTCAGGCTGCGCGGACGCGGCATCCCCGGCGATCCGCCGGGCGACCTGTACTTGGTTCTGGATCTGGTGCTGCCGCCCGCCGACAGCGAAGCCGCCAAGGCCGCCTACCGCAAGCTCCAGCAGGATCTGCCTTTCAACCCGCGCCGCAACCTCGGGGTCTGAGCATGAACAAGATAGTGATCACCAGCGCCACCGTGGTCGGCAAGTCGCAACCGCTCAGCACCGACGACCTGGCGCGCGCCTGCGGCGCGGAAGTGGAATGGGTGGCCCGGCTGGTCGAGGTCGGCATCGTCAACGCCAGCGGAACCGGCCCGGCGGAATGGCGTTTCTACAGCGTGGACTTGCAACGCGCCTTGCACGCGCGACGGCTGGAACACGACTTCGGCGCCGGCCTGGACGCCGTCGCGCTCATTCTGGACCTGAGCCAGGAGGTGCGCCGCCTGAAGTCGCAGCTGCGGGCGTTGGGGGCGATGCCTTGACGCACCGCTGAGTAAAATGGGCGCCCGCCGCAACAAATAAAAGCGATGAGCGCCTTGGAGACTCCCCCCGCCGCCGCGCGCGCCCCGTCCGGCGGCGCGCGCATCGATGGTCTGAAATCTTGCCTGCCGGTCATGATCGGCTACTTTCCGGTGGCCGTGACGTTCGGCATTGCCGGCATCGCGGCCGGCCTGACCCCGCTGCAGGTCATCCTGATTTCCGTGCTGGTCTACGCGGGCGCCAGCCAGTTCCTGCTGCTGGCGTCCATCAAGGCCGGCACGCCGTGGCTGTGGGTGGTGGCGTTGTGCTCGCTACTCAACGCCCGGCATCTGCTCTATGGCCCGCTGCTGTCGCGCTTTCTGCCGGCGGCGCTGCGCGATCGCCTCAAAGTGGCTTTCCTGTTGACCGACGAAGTCTTCGCCACCGCGTTCAACCGGCTGCACGGCGTGGAACCCGCCCGGCGCCAAGGCTGGATGATCGCGCTGGGCCTGGGCGCCTGGCTGACGTGGATCGCCGGCACCGCCGTGGGGGTGTACGCGGGCGACGGCCTGGAACGGCACTATCCGATGCTGTCGCAGGTCATGCGCTTTGCGCTGCCGGCGCTGTTCATGGCGCTGGTGTGCCAGAGCGCCCGGCGCGGCATGGGACTGCCCATCCTGGCCGCCGTCATCGGCGCCGGACTGGTGGCCGCGCTGGGCTACACCAGCCTCGCCATCCTGGCGGGCGCGGTCATCGGCTGCGTCGCCTATCGCGTGAGGAGGGCCGCATGAACGCCAGCGGATTGGAATTCTGGGGCGCCGTCATCGCGATGGCGGTCATCACTTATCTCACACGCGCGCTGCCCTTCATGCTGTCCGAGCGCAGCCGATTGCTGCGGCACCTGTCCCGCGAGGGCTCGGCGCTGTCGGCGCTGGGGCCGTCGCTGCTGGCGGGCATCGCGGCCGCCGTGATCGTGCCGGATCTGCTGGGCGCCGCAGACGAGGCCGCCCGCATCGCGCCGTACGTGGGCGGGCTGGCCGTGACGGGCGTTGCGGCGCGCCTGGTCAGCAATACGGGCGTGGCCGTGCTGCTCGGCATGGGCGGATACGGGATATTGCTAGCCTTGGCGGCGTAGCGGCCCGCAAGGCAAAATGGTCCGATCCCCCAAGGAGACCGACCATGCTTACGCTCTACCACGCACCGCGTTCGCGGTCGTTCCGGATACTGTGGCTGCTCGAGGAACTGGGCGTGCCCTACGATACCGAGATGGTGTCGATCCGCGGCCACGACAGCACGGGGCACATGCCTGCCGATTACATCGACATCCACCCGCACCGCAAGGTGCCGGCGCTGGTGCATGACGGCGTGCCCGTGTTCGAGACTCCCGCCATCGCGGTGTACCTGACCGACCTGTTTCCGCAGGCGGGGCTGGGCCCGGTCGTCGGCGACGCGCAGCGCGGCCCCTATCTGACGTGGCTGGCGTATTCCACGGGCGTGTTCGAGCCCGCGATGGTCGAGCGGGCCTTCAAGACGCCGCATCAGGCCGCGCTGGGATGGGGATCGGCCGACGAGGTCGAAGAGGTGCTGACGCGGGTGCTGCAGGCGCGGCCGTTTTTCCTGGGCGACAGGTTCTCGGCCGTGGACATCGTGCTGGGCGGCTCGCTGCAGTACATGATGCGGATGAAGATCGTGCCCGAGACCCCCGTCTTCAATGCGTACGTCGAGCGTCTTGGCGAGCGCCCGGCGATGCATCGCGCCTTGCAGCGCGACGGGGATATCGAAGAGTCCTGATTCGCGACGTCAGGCGCCGCCCTGGATGCGTGCCGCCAGGTGGTCACGCCATTGCTCGGGACGGCCGAGATACCGGCTGGGTTCCAGTAGCGTAAAAGCGCCGTCGCGCTCCAGCGCCAGCGTCGGAAAGCCCGTGCCCCCGACCTGGGCCAGCAGCCGGCGGCTCGCGGCAATGTGCGCCGCAGTCTCGGCGCCCTGTGCCTGTTCGTAGGCAGCGTCGAAGGCCTCGGCGTCCAGGCCGATCTCCACGGCCAGCGCGCGCAGCACGGCGGGTTCGGCGATGCGACGGCCCTCCACGTAATGCGCCTGCTGCATCCGGTGCAGCAGGTCCAGGCCGCGGCCCGCCAGCGTTTGGGCGGCCAGGATGGCGGTGGTGGGCGGTTCGGAATCGAACACGGCGCCGCTGTCGCGCAGCAGGCCGTCGAAATAATCGGTGCCGAACGGCTGGCCGGTGAGGCCCGCGATGCGCTCGTCGTGCGGCATGACGTAGCGGCGCAGGGCGTCGGTGACCAGTTGGCGGTTGCCGCCGGTCATCATGCCGCCGCCATGCGGCTCGATGTTCAGGCCGGCAATGGCGCGGGCGGCCGCCACCAGCGGCGCGGCGCCGTAGCACCAGCCGCAGAGCGGATCAAAGATGTAATGCAGGGTGGGGGATGCGGTAATCATGGCGCCATCGTAGACGGCGCCGGGCGCGGGCGCATAGGCCGGCGCAATAGCCAGAGTGTTGCAGCGGCCGTGCAGATTGCCTGCACGGCCGGATCAGTCAGCCCGAGATCAGCCCGCGATCTGCACGCCGATCCAGAACAGACCGGCGGCCAGCAGCATCGAGGCGGGCAGCGTCAGCACCCAGGCCAGCAGGATGTTGCGCACCGTGTTGCCCTGCAGCCCCGTCTTGTTGGCGATCATGGTGCCCGCCACGCCCGAGGACAGCACGTGGGTGGTGGACACGGGCAGGCTGAAGACGTTGGCAAGACCAATGGCCCCCACGGCGGTCAGCTGCGCCGACATGCCCTGCGCGTAGGTCATGCCCTGTTTGCCGATTTTTTCGCCGACCGTCAGAACGACGCGGCGCCAGCCGACCATGGTGCCGGCGCCCAGCGCCAGCGCCACGGCAACGATCACCCAGAAGGGCGCGTATTCGGTGGTGGCGGTCAGGTCCGCGCGCAGCCTTTGCAGGTCGGCGGCCTCGCGGGCGGGCAGACCTTCCAGGCGCGCCACCTTCTTGGCGGTGTCGTCCAGGCAAAGCAAGTAGCGGCGCACATCGATGCGCTTTTGCGCGGACAGGTCAGCGTAGTTGGAAACCCCGTGCAGGTCCCTTTGCAGCGCCATGATGGTGGGCACGGTCAGGGCCGGGTCGCAGCGGAAGTTGGCGGGCAGGTCTTCCTGGATGTCGGTGCGGCGCAAAGCCAGGAAGTCGCCCAGCAGCGCTTCGTTGCGCTGGTAGAACACCATCAGGTGGTTGGCGGCGTCGCGGGTGCGTTCGATCTGGTAGGTGGTGCTGTGGGTGTCCAGCACGAAGTTGGCCGGCACGATGCCGATCAGCACCAGCATGATGAGCCCGATGCCCTTCTGTCCGTCGTTCGAGCCGTGCACGAAGCTCACGCCCATGGCCGACAGCACCAGCACCAGGCGGTTCCAGAACGGCGGGTGCTTCTTGTTGTCGATGGCGCGGCGCTGTTCGGGCGTCTTGTGCATCTTGGACAGCGGCAGCCAGCGCTTGAGCGCCAGCAACAGCAACCCGGCCACCGCGAACCCGGCGATGGGCGAGGCCACCAGCGACAGGCCGATGTCGATAGCCTTGCCCCAGTTCACGCCTTGGCCCAGCGGCAGGTCCGTGATGAGCGCATTGGCCAGGCCCACGCCCAGGATCGAGCCGATCAGCGTGTGCGAGCTGGAGGCCGGAATGCCGAAGTACCACGTGCCCAGATTCCACGCGATGGCCGCCGCCAGCATGGCGAAGACCATTGCCAGCCCGCGGCCGGTGTCCACATTGATCAGCAGTTCGACGGGCAGCAGATGGACGATGGCGTACGCGACGCCCACGCCGCCCAGCAACACGCCCAGGAAGTTGAAGATGCCGGACAGGACCACCGCAAGATGCGGCGGCATGGCCTTGGTGTAGATGACCGTTGCCACGGCGTTGGCCGTGTCGTGAAAGCCGTTGATGAATTCGAAGGCCAGGACGAAGGTCAGGGCCAGCACAAGACTGAGGCCAACCCAAAGGTCTAGGCCGTGGAAGAGGTCGAACATGGGGGAGGGGGGCGAGGTTCCGGCGAGAATGCCCCGATTATTGCAGATTTATGACCTGTCCCTGAATGACCCGGCCCTCAATCTTAGAACTTCGAATACTGGAATTCGATCTCCATCGGTTTACCCAGATTGGCCGACGTATCCGCCTGGATCACCATGACGGCCAGAATTCCCAGATACAGCAGGCAGAGCCACAGCGTTCTTTTCATGGGCGGAATACCTCGGCGATCTTCTGGTTGACGCGCAGCCAGCCCAGCTCGCCCAGATGCTGCACGTCGCGCAGCGTGCCGACCTCGAAGGGCGCGTCATACATATCCATGCAGGTCATTGCGTAACGCTGGCACAGGCCGGCAACTTGCTGCTGGATCGGATCGAAGCGGTGCAGGTCATTGAAGACCATCGGGTGCAGCGGCTGCATGACGAACAGCGCATTGACCTTGTGCTGGTGCAGCAGCGCCATGAGGGCGTCGAGTTCGCGCAGTTCGTCGCGGCCGGTCAGTGGCTGGGGCTGATAGGCGGTTTTGCCGCCTTCGGGGATGCTGCGCAGGTACTTGTTGAAGAATTCGTCACGCACGGCATAGCGATTGTCCGTCATGAGTGCCTGCTCGGCGGTCTGCGCCTGGCCGGCCAGCGCATCCCAGTCCACCACGCGCGCCGCCGCCGCGGGGCCTTCGCGTTCCGGTTCGGGGATGGGCGCGGCGTACGCGGGGGCCCACAGGCTGGCCAGGCGCTGGCGGAAGACGTACGCCTGCTCGGCCGCCATCGACCAGTACACGCCGGCGTCGCCCTTGGCTTCCAGCCACCGCAAGACTTCGGACCGGCCATCGGGTTGGCGCAGCAGGCGGGGCAGCAGCGGGTTGGCGTGCTCCTTGAATTCGTCCGGCCCCAACCCGCCTTCGCCGTCGAACCAGCCGGGCGACAGCATCACGACCACGCGCGAGGCCGGCGACAGGTCATCGGCCAGCGCCGCCAGCACGAACTGCATGCCCAGCGACTGGAACCCGGAATGGCCATACGCCAGGACGGGCATCTGCAGCTCGTCGGCCAGGAAACGGTACGGCACGAAGCGCAGGTCGTTGCTGGTGAGTTCCGAGGACCCGAGGATCACCAGACGGTCGCCCGTGCGCAGCGCCTGGCTGAGCCGCGACAGATTGCGCGTCTGCTCGTCCAGCGTATTACCCAGGTTGGGAATGTAGATGCCGGGTGCGGCCGCGGGCACCGGTTCGGTCTTCAGGGCCAGCGTATGCAGGGCCGCCCAGCCGGCCACGGCCGCGGCGGACAGGGCCAGCGCCGCGGCAAGCGCGTGCTGCCGAAGAGTGCGTTTGAACATGGGAAACCCGAAAATGCGCCGCGCCTCAACAATGGGGCGGGATTGTTAGCGGATGTTATCCAGCGTCCATGACGCGAACAAGCGCGGGAAACCCTGGGCGGCGCGCCGATTCCCCTTTTTGCGACACTTGGCCCGGCCGCGCCCCGCCACGTGCCGCCAGGCGGAATGCGATAGCATCAATGTCGCGCGCCCGGCCGGGATCCCTGGCCGGCCGCGCCGCCTGCCGCCAACGCGGCGCTTCACCGCCGGATTTCCTCCTACGCCATGACCGACATTGCCCGAATCCCCCGCCGCCATCCCGACGAACTTATCGTGGGCCTGGTGTCCGTTTCCGACCGCGCCTCTACGGGCGCCTACCAGGATCAGGGACTGCCCGCGCTGCGCGAGTGGCTGGGCGGGGCGCTGTCGTCGCCCTGGCAGGCGGTTGATCGGCTGATTCCCGACGAGCCCGCCCGCATCTCGGAGACCCTGATCGAACTGGTCGACGGCTGCGGCTGCGACCTCGTCCTGACGACCGGCGGCACCGGCCCGGCGCGGCGCGACGTCACGCCCGAGGCGACGCTGGCGGTCGGCACCAAGGAAATGCCGGGTTTTGGCGAACAGATGCGCCAGATCAGCCTGCGTTTCGTGCCCACGGCCATCCTGTCGCGGCAGGTGGCCGTCATCCGCGAAACCGACGGCCATGCCGCCCTGATCGTGAACCTGCCCGGCCAGCCCAAGTCCATCCGCGAGACGCTGGAAGGGCTCAAGGGCGAGGACGGCGCCGTGCTGGTGCCGGGCATCTTCGCCGCCATTCCGTACTGCATCGACCTCATCGGCGGTCCCTACGCCGACACGCGTCCCGAGGTCATTTCGGCCTTCCGCCCCAAGTCCGCCCGGCGGCCCGCGCAGGCGTAAAGCGCTGCGATTGCCCGCCTTGGCGCGACATTTCTGCGCCGAGGCCCGCCAAGGCCGTGCGGTATAGTTGGCCGCCCCGATCAACCCCTACTGACCGAGAGTTTTCATCGTCATGAAGGTTCGTACCATCCTGTCCCTTACCGCCGTGGCTGCCCTGTCGGCTTGTGCCAATGTCAAAGACGTCCGCGACCGCGAGCCCGTGTTCTACGGATCCACGCAGCGCACCGCCCAGGACTACACGCAATGCGTGGCGGCCGCCTGGAAGGGACTGGGCGTGAACTTCGAACAGAAGCCGGTGCGCAACGGGTACGAGCTTGTCCTGCACGGCAGCCTCGGTGTCGAGGCCGTCCTGACGACCACGCACTGGCAGGACAAGACCGAGACGCGCCTGTCCACGCGCATCGCCCGCCGCGATCAGACCATCATCGAACCGGCCAACCTGTGCCTGTAAGCGCCATGGTTGACCGCCGCAGTGTCCTGCGCGCGGGGCTGGCCGCGGCCGCCCTGTGTTTGGCCTTGCCCGCGCGGGCCCAGCAGGCCAGTTACATCAGCCGCAAGCTCGACGCTCGCGTGCCGGGCGGCGTGGCGGTACTTAGCCTGGGCGACGGCGCGGCCGCGCCCCAGGTCACGTACCTGGACCGGCCCGTGCTGGTGGTGCGGGAGGCGGGCAAGCAGTGGATCGCCGTGGTCGGCATTCCGCTCAGCGTCAAGCCGGGCCAGGAGCAGGTCCAGGTCAAGGACGCTGGCGGCAACCGCCAGGTGGCCTTCACCGTGCGCGCCAAGGACTATGTGGCGCAGCACATCACGCTCAAGAACCAGCGCCAGGTGGATCCGAACCCGGACGACCTCAAGCGGATCGAGCGCGAGCTGGCCGAGCAGGTCGAGGCCTATCGCGGCTTTCGCGCCGGCGTCACGCCCAGCAACCTGATCCTGGATCGTCCCGTCAACGGCGGACGCCTGTCCAGCCCCTTCGGCCTGCGCCGCTTCTTCAACGGCCAGGAACGCAATCCGCATTCGGGGCTGGATTTCGCCGTGCCGGCCGGAACGCCCATCAAGGCGCCAGCGGCCGGGGTAGTGGTGCTGGTGGGGGATTATTTCTTCAACGGCAAGACGGTGTTTCTGGACCATGGCCAGGGTTTCGTCAGCATGTTCTGCCACATGTCGGCCATCTCCGTGAAAGTCGGCGACGAGGTGCCGCGCGGCGGCGTCGTGGGCAAGGTGGGGGCGACGGGGCGGGCGACGGGCCCGCATCTGCACTGGAATGTCAGCCTGAACGATGCGCGCATCGATCCGGCGATCTTCATCGGGGCGTTCAAGCCCTGACGCATTCAAGCCGGATGCGTTCAAGCCCAGATGCGTCTAAGTCCAGATAAGGCTGCGAACCGCGCTCAGGCCTGCTCGGCCTCGAGCGCGATGCGCTTGAGCACGTACTGGTGCATGCGCTCGGCGTATTCCATCTGCTGCTGCACGTTGCGCTGACCGGCTTCCTGGTCATCCAGGCAGTTGTCGTACTTGGTCTTGGCTTCGGAGTAGGTCAGGCCGGTATTGCGCAGGCTGTTGATGAACGCCTCGCGCGACTGACGCAGCAGGCGCAGGCCTTCCTCGCCCTTTGCGAAACGTCTTCGCGAGAGGGCAAGCTGGTCTGCGGCGGCTTGCAATTCTTCTTTCAGGTCCATCGTGCTTCGTGCGTATCCGGCCTGGCGTTGCGCCAGGCGAGGAGCGCCATTCTTTCATGAACAGGCGATCCACGCATTACGGCAGCGCGCGAATCCGGCTTAAGGATTCGCGAAAAGAGGGAGCCGGGCGCCGGCAAGAAAGCCGGCCCGGGCGGCCGGCTTAGCGGCGGTGGTGCTGGGGACGCTGCATCGTGGGGGCGCGCTCGTCCTTATGGCGGAAGTTGATGCGGCCCTTGGTCAGGTCGTACGGGGACATTTCCAGGGTGACGCGATCGCCCGCGAGGATGCGGATGCGGTGCTTGCGGATACGGCCCGACGCGTAGGCGCCGACTTCGATGCCGTTGTCCAGTTTGACGCGGTAGCGGCTATCGGGCAGCACTTCGTCAACGATGCCATCCAATTCGATGAGTTCTTCTTTAGCCATCTTCTACTCCTTGATCAAAAAGCGCAGTCATGCCTGCGGCATGACACGCCGCGCGAGGCGGCAAGCGCGTCGGACTCGGATAAACCGGTCCAGCGGTTTGAACGCAAAAAAACGTTCGGGCAAGCGTGGGTACGGGCCACGGCATCCGGATGGATGTCTGAAATGGCGGATACTCGCGCCCTGAGGTAAGTGCGCGCGATGCGCGCTGTGGTCGCGGCGGCGGTGCTGCGGGCACCTTGCCGGATGAAGCGGGGTTGCTGCGTGTGCGGCAACGCCTGGCGCCGCGGGGACTGCAGCGGCGTGCTGGGCAGTGACGGGGAGCACCCAAAAGCGGTGGCCCCAATAAAAAACCGGATCTCGTTGGCGTCGCTGACGTTCATTCAGTAGCGCCCTTTCGAGGGCGCTACAAGTTGGCACGCAGGATGACCGAAGTCCGGTTTTTGCGGAAAAATCACGGATCCATGTTACTGCAAAGCATGCCGATTAGCCAGCTTTTATGCCGGCTTGGCCCGCGATAGTTGCGCTTGAACGACTCTATCAACGCGGGATGCGGCGCTGGTATTCCGCTTCCCAGGCGGCATTGGCCGACCAGAAGGGACCTGGGTCGCGTCCGGCCAGGCGTGCCGCCAGGACATTCAGGTGCGTGTGCCAGCCGCCCGCCACGTCGACCATGTCTTCCCGGGTGGCCAGCTTGCGGTGCGTAAGCACCAGTTGGGCGCCGTCGTCCTGGGGGGACACGTCGAACGTCACTTCAGACGGGGCGCCGGCCGAGCCGCCCCAGGTGTAACTGAGCACGTGCGGCGGTTCGCACCGGGTGATGAGGCCCTGCGTGGTCAGGCCTTCCTCGTAGGGCTTGTAGGCCTCGGGCGTCGGTTCGCGCACGGAGGACAGGTCGGCATGCAGGAACCGCAGGGTGACGCCGCCGCCCTCCATCAGGTCCATGTCGCCAAATGCCAGCCATTGGCCACGCTTGTCGGATTCCGTCAGCCAGGCCCACACCTCCTGCACGCTGGCAGGCAGCCTGCGCGTGAATTGCAGGGTGGAGGGGTCCAGTACGACGCCGTAGTCGCTCATATCAGTCTCCTGTGAAGTCCGGAGCCGGACGTGGGTTCATCTTCCGTGCGAAAAGGTCAGGGGCGACACCTGCGGCTCGTGCTCCGGGGCTTCGTCCATGGCGCCGGGGTGCTGGGGCAGCGCGTCCGTGATGTCGTACCAGGGCGCCTTGCTGGCGACGTGGTAATGCGCCTCGGGCTTGACGCCCGGATCGTCATCCAGCGCGCCGAGCGGCAGGCCGTAAACGTCCGGCGTCTGGTCAAAGCGGCTGAGCAGCGGCGTGCCGCAAGCCTCGCAGAATCCCCGGTAGTTGCCGGGCGACGAGGCATACCAGGTCACATGGTCTTCGCCTTGTGTCCAGACGAAATCCTTCGCCTGGACCGTCGCTCGGCTGCGGAAGGCCGCGCCGTGCGTTTTGCGGCACATCTCGCAATGGCAGTTGAGGGCATCGGTGAGCGGACCGTTGATCTCGTACGCGACGCGGCCGCACAGGCAGGAACCTTTGATCATGATGAGCGCCAGGCAATTGGGGAATAAGCCCAATATACCCGCGGCGCTGGCCGGCGACTTTGGCATTTGTGAGCGATGTCTTTCAGATCGTTGCCGGGGGACATTCCTGCGGCGGGCGTAACCTGCGGCGGGCGTATCCCGCGGCGGGCGTATCCCGCGGCGGGCGTCGCCGGCAGATACCGTGATGCTCACGGCATCTGCGCCTTCCCCTTCAGGACGCCCGTTGCAGCGCCTGGAACGCGGGCAGCGCCAGCAGACCTGCCAAGCGCGCTGCGTGAACGTCGTCGTCGGACACCGCCGGGCGCGGCATCAGGAAGTTGACGGTGCCCAGGCACGCGCCGTCGTACGCCACCGGCACGTTGATGACCGATTGCAGCCCCAGGCTGCGGATGGCGTCGTGGTCGTTGAAGAATTCGCGGATGGCGGCCTCTCCCTCGCCCACGAATACCCGCTGCTCCAACAGGACGTGCCGGCCCCATGCCGTGCCGGCCTTGTCCTTGCTGCCGCCCGGCGGGTAGGCCTGTGGATTCGAGCTGTACAGGCGCACCACGCGCATGGCGTCGGCATCGTAGCGATTAACCGTGCACAGCGCATGCGCCAGGTGCAGGCGCGCGTAATCGTCGATCGCCTGGAAGGCGGCGGACGGCTGGCCGTCCGCGTAGGCGCGGGCAATCGCCTGCACGCCGGCCAGCGCCGCGCTGGGGGATGCGTCCGTCATTCCGCCGTGATTCCCAGTTCTTTGATCAGCTTGCCGTACTTGTCGGCATCGCGCGCCAGGATCTGGCCGAACTGCTCCGGCGTGGTTTCGGTCAGCAGCACGCCCATGTCGCCCATTTTCTTGATGACGTCGGGCCGCTTCAGAATCACGTTGATCTCGCGGTTCAGCTTGGCAGCCAGTTCGGGCGGCATGCCGGCCGGGCCAAATGCGCCGTACCAGACCGCCAGCTCATAACCGGGCAGCGTTTCGGCCACGGTGGGCACATCGGGCAGCAGCGGCGAGCGTTGTTCCTCGGTGACGGCCAGCAGCTTGAGCTTGCCCGACTGCACGTGCGGCAGCGTCTGCGTGCCCGCGCTGAACAACACCTGCGTGCGGCCCGCCACCGTATCCAGCACGGCGGGCGCGCCGCCGCGATAGGGGATGTGCATCATCTTCACGCCGGCGGCTTTTTCGAAGAGGACTGCGCTCAGGTGGTTGGTCGAGCCCTGGCCCGCCGAGGCGTAGGCCACGGTATCGGGATTGGCCTTCACGTAGGCGATGAATTCCTTCAGGTTCGATGCCGGCACCGACGGATGCACGACCATCGTGTTGGTCACGAGGGCCAGCTCGGCGATGGGTGTGAAGTCCTTCACGCCGTCGAACGGCATGTTCGAATAGAGCGCCTGGTTCATCGTGTGCGTGCTCATCGAGCCCACCAGCAGCGTGTAGCCGTCCGGCTTGGCGCGCGCGACGAATGCGGTGCCGATATTGCCCGAAGCGCCCGACCGGTTCTCGACGATGACCGGCTGGCCCAGCGATTGCGTCAGCCCTTCGGACAGCACGCGGGCCAGGATGTCCGTGGAGCCGCCAGCGGCCCACGGCACGACCAGCGTGATGGGCTTCTCGGGCCAGGCGGCGTGCGAGAGGGCGGGCGCGGCCATCGCCAATCCCAGCGCGAACGTGCGCAGCAGTCGTTTGAAGTGCAGTGTCATGGTGTTTACCCCTTGAGTAGTGTGTCCGGCTTCTGAGAGCCGGTCGTATGAAAATCGATTTAGCGGCCGACGGCGTATCCCTGCATCCCGCGGGGATTGGCCGCGGCGCGCAGCAGCAAGCGTCCGCCCTCGGCCGGCGTGCGCGTGCAGGCGCTGATGCGGCCTTCGGACCAGTCCGGCCCAACCTTGACGTCGTGGCCCGCGGCGCGCAGCGCATCCAGCGTGGCGGCGGGCATGCGCGATTCGACCGTCAGGCGGTTCAGCGTCTGCGAACGCGGCCAGAACGATCCCGGAAAGTGATCGATGTGCCAGGACGGCGCCTCAATGGCCGCCTGCAAATTCATGCCCATGGCGTGACGTAAAAAGAACGCGACGGTCCACTGGTCCTGCTGGTCACCGCCGGGCGTGCCGAACGCCATGTACGGCAGCCCGTCGCGCAGCGCCAGACCGGGCGACAGGGTGGTGCAGGGACGCTTGCCCGGCTGCAACTGGCCCGGCACGCCGTCGTCCAGCCACGTCATCTGCAGACGGGTCGTCAGCGAAAAGCCCAGCTCGGGCACCACGGGGCTGGACGACAGCCAGCCGCCCGACGGCGTGGCGGCCACCATGTTGCCGTCGCGGTCGATGACGTCGATCTGGCAGGTGTCGCCCACGAAGAGTTCGCGCGTCGCCCACTCCGAGACGGGCGGCAACGCGGCAAAGGTCGGTTCTCCCACGCCGTAGCGCGTGTCCGACGCGGCCAGCGTGCGGATCGCGGCCTCCAGGTCGGGCAGGCGCGGCGCCAGTCCGCCGGGGCTGCCGGGCTGCAGTGTGGTTGAAGCGCGCTCGCCGATGCCGGCGGCGCGCGCTCGCGCATAGTCGTCGCTGAGCAGGGCTGCGAGCGGCACCTGCGTGTGATTCGGATCGCCATACCAGGCGGTGCGGTCGGCGAACGCCAGCTTGGCGGCCTCGGCGACGCGGTGCACGAACTGCGGCGACAGCGGGTCCAGTTTGTCGACGTCCAGGTGGCGCAGCAGCGCGAGCTGTTGCAGATGCACGGGCCCTTGCGACCACACGCCGCATTTGGCCACCGTGTAACGGCCGTATTGCGTGGTCAGCGGTTCGTCGTACGTGGCGCGCCAGTCGGCCAGGTCCGATTTGCGCAGCAGCCCGGGGTTGCGCTGGCCGGTGGTGTCCAGCACGGCCTCGTTCGTATAGAAGCTGTCAATCGCGTCGGCCACGAAACCGCGATACCAGACGTCTAGCGCCGCGTCGATGCGGCCGCGCCGGTCGGTGCTGGCGGCGTGCGCTTCGTCCAGGATGCGGGAGTAGGTGGCCGCGATGGCGGGTGTGCGGAACAGCGCGTCGGGGGCGGGCACGCGGCCGCCCGGCAGCCAGACGTTGCCCGAACTCTTCCATTCGTCGCGGAACAGCGCCTGCACCGCCAGAATCGCTTGCGAGATCCGCGGCACCAACGGGAACCCGTCGCGCGCATAGTCGATGGCCGGTTGCAGCACGTCGGCCAGTTCCCACGTGCCGTAGTCGCGCAACAGGGTCAGCCAGGCGCCGAACGCGCCGGGCACCGTCGCGGGCAGCAGGCCGATCCCCGGCACCAGGTCCAGCCCCATTGCGCGGAAGTATGCCGGCGTCGCCAGCGCGGGCGCCGGGCCCTGTCCGCACAGCGCGCGCATGCGTTGATCGCGCTCGCTCCAGAACAGGATGGGGACTTCGCCACCCGGCCCGTTCAGATGGGGCTCGACGATCTGCAGGACGAAACCGCCGGCCACGGCGGCGTCGTAGGCATTGCCGCCGCGTTCCAGCACGCTCATGGCCACTTGCGACGCCAGCCAGTGCGTGGACGACACCACGCCGAATGTGCCGCGTATTTCAGGTCGGGTGGTGAAGGACGGATTCATCGGGCGGGTCCGCAAGGCAGGAAAGGATGCGAGCAGTATAGGATCCTGAAATAACTGGTCTTATCTTTGTGGGCATAATTGCATAACCAAATGGTTATTGAGAAAACCGCCATGAGCCGGGATGCCGTTCGTCTTGCCAATCGTCTCAAGCACCGTCATCTGACGCTGCTGGTCAATATCGACCGCCATAAATCGCTGACGCGGGTCGCCGCGCAGACCGGCATCAGCCAGCCCGCAGTGACCAAGGCGCTGGCCGAAATGGAGGACATTTTTGGCGCGCCGCTGTTCCTGCGTACGGGCAGCGGCCTGCAGCCCACCGCGCTGGGCAATTTGGCCCTGGTACGCGCGCGGCACATGCTCAGCGACCTGGATCTATGGGAGCGCGAGGTCGAGGCGCTGCATGCGGGACGGTCGGCGCATCTGCATGTGGGCGTGGTGCCGTACGTGTCCAGCGCCTTGCTGACCGCCGCCATCAGCCGCCTGCATCAGCGGCATGGCGTGACGCTGAGCCTGCACCGCGCCACGACGGACCACCTGGTGCCGATGCTGCGCCAGCACGAACTGGACTGCATCATCAGCCGCGCCACGTCCACGGTGATGCACGAAGACCTGATGCATCGTGTGCTGTACCGCCAGCGGCCTCGGCTCATCGCGCACGGCCGACTGGCCCAGCGGCTGGCGCGCCGCAAGCCGGACTGGGCTGCCGTGGCAGCCCTGGACTGGGTGCTGCCGGCGTCCAACACGCCGACGCGGCAGTTGATCGTCGAGCATTTCATCCGCGCCGGGCTGCAGCCGCCATCGCCGGTGCTGGAAGCCTATTCCACGGACGTGATCGAGGGAATTCTGTCGCTGAACGAATCGTCGATCTCCGTCGTGCCCGAGGACATCGCGCGCGAACTGTGCCAGCGCGGCAGGCTGGGCATGGTGCCGTGGGATTTCGGCTGGGAGCTGCCGCCGATCAACCTGATCCGGCGCAAGCGGGAACAGGCGTTGACGGCGGAATCGCAGTTTTCGGATATTCTGCTGGACCTGTGCGCCAATGCAGCCGCGCCTTCGCAAAACCCATGACTCCCATCGTGACCGCCGTAGCGCTCAGCGCCTCGCATACCTTCACCAAACCCGTGACGGCGTCCATCCGGTTACTGGCCGGATTGGGCGTGGAGGGCGACGCCGCACCTGGGCGTCACCGTCAAGCACCGGTCTGGCAAGACCTGCGCATGTCCTAGGCGCAAAAACGTCGCTTCCCGCCACAGACGCAGGAGCCCGCATCTGGTTAAATGGCCGAAAGGCCTCACAGCCTAGGGCAAGCCGCTGCCTTTTCCGGCCTGCCATTTCAATTTACGGAGCCCCCGATGGCACGATTCAATTTCACCCAGGACCTCGAAGAACCCGATCTGTGGGCGGCGGAAAACGTCCCCGCCGGAGAGGGCCGGCCTCCCATCCACGTCATGATCCAGACCGACGGCGAAGAGCCTCTTGCCGGCGCCTCCAAGGTGGTCAAGGGCATCCTCGACACCCTGGACGACCAGATTCTCGCTGCGGCCGAGTTCCTGCTCGACAACTATTCGTACGAGCACTACAAAAAGCTGGGCATCGAAGACGACCAGCTCCTGGCCGAAGAAACTGCCGAAGCCATGGCTGAAAAGGCCGTGCTGCGCGCCCTGTGGCTATTCGACGAAGACGGCGATGGCTATGAACTGTGGTTCACGCTGCCCTGGGATCCGGTGCACACCTACGACGTGGAATTCGAAGACGGCGCGCCCGTTTCCTGCTCGGTGAACGACTAAGCCCGCCTGCGGCGGCACCCGCGCGGGCTAGCGCGCCAGCTCGTAGTGGGTCGCCAGCGTCTGCCCCAGCGATTCGTCGTATCTGTAGCGCACCTTCAGTGGCTTGCCGCGCAGGATATTGCGCGCGGCCACGTTCTCCAGCACCACGTCGACGTCCTTGTCCACGAATTCGGCGCAGTCGGTGTCTGCCCGCTCGCCGTCCGGAATGCCGGCGGCTTTTACCTTCAGTTTGAACAGCACCTGGGTCAGTTCCGTGCCGTCGGTACGGAACTGCCGGAAGGTGGTGGGAAAGGTGGTAACCGTGCCGGAAAGGTCGCATGAAAGGCGGGTCCAGCCATGCGCGGCGGGCAGGGCGGCAAACAGGCCGGCAGCAAGCGCGGCGGCTGCGGCCGCCCGGGGAGACAGAAGATTCATGGTGTGCGGGCCAAACGAGGCGCCCATGCGCGCCGCGCCGGTACGTGGTCGAAATGGGCCTTTATGTTGCGCCCGGCCGCCCGTGACGGTCAAGCGGACGCCACCCATGAAAAACGGGCCATTGCGGCCCGTTTTCCTTATGCGCTCTGGCTGGCGGTCCGGCTGGGCTGCGCCTCGTCCGGGGCCTGGGCGGACGCGGTGTCTTCGTTGCCTTCCTCGCTGCCTTCTTCCTGGCCTTCCAGCTTGGCAATGACGGCGGTGGCCAGGCTGTTGCCCACCACGTTCGTCGCGGTGCGGCCCATGTCGAAGAACTGGTCGATGCCCATGATGAGCAGCAGGCCGGCTTCCGGCAGATGGAACATCGGTAGCGTCGCGGCCACCACGACCAGCGACGCGCGTGCCACGCCGGCCATGCCCTTGCTGGTCACCATCAGCACCAGCAACAGGGTCAACTGCTGCGTGAAGCTCATCTCGATGTTGTAGGCCTGCGCGATGAACAGCACCGCGAACGACTGGTACATCATCGAGCCGTCCAGGTTGAACGAATAGCCCAGCGGCAGCACGAATCCCGAGATGCGCTTGGACACGCCAAACCGCTCCAGCGCCTCGATCGTCTTGGGATAGGCCGATTCGCTGCTCGCGGTCGAAAACGCCAGCAGGGTCGGTTCCTTGATGAGGCCGCCCAGACGGAACGTGGACTTGCCCAGGAACAGGTAGCCGACGCTAAACAGGATGGCCCACAGCAGCGCCAGACCCAGGTAGAACTCGCCGATCAGCTTGCCGTAGCTGACCAGCACGCCCAGGCCTTCGGTCGTGATGGCGGCGGCCATGGCGGCAAACACGCCCAGCGGCGCAAAGCGCATCACATAGTCGGTCACGCGGAACATGATCTTGGCCAGCTCGTCGATCATGTTGTAGATCGTGTTGTGGCCCTTGCCGCGGATGAACGACAGCGCCGCTCCGAAGAACAGCGAGAACACCAGGATCTGCAGGATCTCGTTGTTGGCCATCGCTTCGGCGATGCTCTTGGGGAACACATGCGCGATGAACGCCTTCAGCGTGAAATCGCCCGTCTTCAGGCCCGAGGTCAGGCCCGCGTCCGGGATCGCCAGGTTCATGTGCGCGCCGGGCTGGAAGATGTTGACCAGCGCCAGGCCCAGCAGCAGCGAGATCGCCGAGGCGGCGATGAACCAGATCATGGCCCGCATGCCGATGCGGCCCACCGCGCTGGCGTCGCTCATGCTGGCCAGGCCGGTCACCAGGGTGGCGAACACCAGCGGCGCGATGATCATCTTGATCATGCGCAGGAAGATGTCGGTGACCAGGCTGAAGTACGAGGCGATCTGCGCCGCCTCTTGCGGGGTCTGCGCGAACTTGTTGCAGACATAGCCCACCACGATGCCCAGCACCATGGCGATGCCGATATAACGCGTCAGCTTCTTAGTGTTCATTTGAATACGGGATAACGGGGAGCCGCCGCTTGGCCGAGGGAGGGGCCAGGTCCGCCGGCATGAGGCGGGGCAGGCGGTCCGGTGACGGACATGCCAGGGTCCAGGTGCTGCTCGGGTTAACCCTTGGGGCGCGATGTTAACGCCGTGAACCTGACAGTGAGTTGTCAGTTTGGGGACGGATCAGCCGTGCCAGAATGCCCCTTCCGGCTTCATCAAGAAGGCCGGGCGCCACCTGGGAACCAGCCCCGCGCGGGGCGACAAAGGAGACAAAGCAATGCCGAATCGCGAATTGTCCGTACTGGCTTCCGGTTACACCTATCTGGAAGGGCTGCGCTGGCACGAAAACCGCCTGTGGGCTTCGGACTTCTATACCGGGCAGGTCATCACCGTGTCGCTGCAGGGGGCGGTGGACCGCGTCTGTCTGGTCCCGCAGCAACCGTCCGGGCTGGGCTGGCTGCCCGACGGGCGCCTGCTGATCTCATCCATGAAAGACCGCAAGCTGCTGCGCCGCGAGACGGACGGCACCCTGTCCGTGCACGCCGACCTGTCCGCGCTGACCGGCGGCCATATCAACGACATGGTGGTGGACGCGCAGGGCCGCGCCTACGTGGGCAATTTCGGATTCGACATCATGGCGGGCGAACCGGTCCGCACGACCACGCTGGTGCGCGTGGATCCTGACGGCGTGGCGCAGGTGGTGGCGGATGGCCTGTGCTTTCCCAACGGCTCGTTCATCACGCCCGACGGCAAGACCTTGATCGTCAACGAGACCTTCGCCAACCGGATTTCCGAATTCGACATCGAGCCCAACGGCGTGCTCGGTCCGCGCCGCGACTGGGCCAACTTCGGCGAGCTGCCTGAAACCGACGACCTGACCGCCCTGATTGCGGCGTCCAAGATTGCCCCGGACGGCGGCGCGCTGGATGAGGAGGGCGCGCTCTGGGTGGGCGACGCCATCGGCAAGCGCATCGTGCGCGTCGAAAGGGGCGGGCGGATTCTTGAGCAGATCGACACCGGCGAGTTCGGCATCTTTGCGGCCGCACTCGGCGGCCCGGACGGCAAAACGCTTTTCATGGCCGCCGCGCCGGATTTCGTTGAAGCCAACCGGCGCGCAAAGCCGCAGGCCCGCATCCTGGCCACTCGGGTGGATGTGCCGCACGCGGGCAGGCCGTAGTCCACACCCGTCCTAAGCCTTACGGTTTCACCTGAATGGATAGGATACCGGCCGTTGCAAGACCTTTCTTCGATTCCCCCGTAAAATCACGCCATTCAGCAAGGCTTCAACCATCTCTCAATAGACAGTACTCAAGGAGGACCACTCATGGCCCTAGTCTCCATGCGCCAGTTGCTCGACCACGCCGCCGAGCACGGCTACGGCATTCCGGCTTTCAACGTCAACAACCTGGAACAGGTCCAGGCCATCATGGAAGCCGCGGCGGAGACCGACAGCCCGGTGATCATGCAGGCCTCGGCCGGCGCGCGCAAATACGCGGGCGAAGGCTTCCTGAAGTACCTGATCCAAGCCGCCGTTGAATCCTACCCGCACATCCCTGTGGTCATGCACCAGGATCACGGCCAATCGCCCAAGATCTGCCAAGGCGCCATTGACCTGGGCTTCTCCAGCGTCATGATGGACGGCTCGCTGAAAGAAGACGGCAAGACCATCGCTGACTACGACTACAACGTTGAAGTCACCAAGAAGGTCGTGGACATCGCGCACAAGCTGGGCGTGACCGTCGAAGGCGAACTCGGCTGCCTGGGTTCCCTGGAAACCATGGAAGGCGACAAGGAAGACGGCCACGGCGCCGACGGCAAGCTGACCATGGATCAGCTCCTGACCGATCCGGAACAAGCCGCCGACTTCGTGCGCCGCACGCAACTGGACGCCCTGGCGATTGCCATCGGCACCAGCCACGGCGCCTACAAGTTCACGCGCAAGCCCACCGGCGACATCCTGTCGATCTCCCGCATCAAGGAAATCCACGCCCGCCTGCCCAACACCCACCTGGTGATGCACGGCAGCTCCAGCGTGCCGCAGGAACTGCTGGCCGAAATCCGTGAATTCGGCGGCAACATGAAGGAAACCTACGGCGTGCCCGTCGAGGAAATCCAGGAAGCCATCAAGTACGGCGTGCGCAAGATCAATATCGACACCGATATCCGTCTGGCCATGACCGGCGCGATCCGCCGCTTCTTCGCCGAGAACCCCGAGAAGTTCGACCCGCGCGAATACCTCAAGCCCGCCCGCGCCGCCGCCAAGGCGATCTGTGTCGCTCGCTACACGGAATTCGGCACCGCCGGCAACGCCAGCAAGATCAAGGCGCTGCCGCTGACCGAGATCGCCGCGCAATACGCCTCGGGCAAGCTGTCGCAAGTGGTGCAATAAGGTTTTCGCCATCGCCGCCCTCACACGAAGGCGGTCCAGGCAGGTAAAAGAGCTGGTCCTCGCGGGCCAGCTCTTTTTGTTTTTGCGGCCATGACGGACGCGTGCGTTACGCCGGGGAATTCTTCCCGAAGCTTGGCACCGTCCGGTCCACGTGGTGCCACGAAGGCGCCGAGTCCGTCCACAGGCTCACCGTGGAATGAAACGCTTCAGGGTCATCGAGCGACCCCGCGCGCACGACTTCATAGCCCATGCCTTCCGAACCGCCGAACAGCGGCGTGCCACAGGACGCACAAAAGCTGCGCATGACGGTGTGGCCGGAGTCGCCCTGGTAGCGGTGTTCCTTGGGCTGGCCGCGCAGCAGCGTGACAGTGCCTGCCGGGAAGATCAGGGCGTGGGCTGGCGCGCCGCCGCTGGAATACTGGCAGTCGCGGCAATGACAGGTGGCGGCGGTGATGGGCTCGTCGGTGAGGGCGTAGCGGATGGCGCCGCACTGGCAGCCGCCTGTCATGTGGACCTGCGCGTCGGCGTGGGGCATGCGTTTGGGGGAAGCATCCTGCATACGGCTTTGTCTCCGGGCGGTGTTGCGCCGTGACGCTGGGGGCGGTCGGCGCGAATCATGGATGGGAAAGAAAGCCTACCCCGCGCCTCGGCCTGCGGCAAGGCGAACTTATTTGCAGTAATCTATGCGCTTTGCAGGAGCCGCCGTCCGGCGCCGCTTCCGCCCAGTGTCCGATTTCGTTTCCCTTCCCGCCCTGGCGCCTGCCCGCGGCGGGAATGTTCATTTTTGCCATAGGCCATTCCCGTGACTTCTGCTTTGCATGAATCCAGCATCAAGTCCCTGCCGCTGCTGGGACGCGGCAAGGTGCGCGATATGTACGCCGTCGGCGACGACAAGTTGCTGATCGTCGCGTCGGATCGCATCTCCGCATTTGACGTGATCCTTGACGACCCCATTCCCGGCAAGGGACAGGTGCTGACCGAACTGACCGAATTCTGGTTGCAGAAGCTCGCGCACATCCTGCCCAACCACTCGACCGGCGTGAAGCCCGAAGACGTGGTGGCGCCCGATGAAGTGGACCAGGTGCGCGGCCGCGCCGTGGTGGTCAAGCGTCTGAAGCCCATCCTGGTGGAAGCGGTGGCCCGCGGCTACCTGATCGGTTCGGGCTGGAAGGACTACCAGGCGACCGGCGCCGTGTGCGGCATCAAGCTGCCGGCCGGCCTGCAACAGGCCAGCAAGCTGCCCGAGCCCATCTTCACGCCCGCCGCCAAGGCCGAGTTCGGCATGCACGACGAAAACGTGGACTTCGCGCACGTGGTCAAGGAAGTCGGTCAGGAAATGGCCGAGCGCATCCGCGACGTGACGCTCAAGCTCTACGCCGAAGCCGCCGCCTTTGCCGCGACCAAGGGCATCATCATCGCCGACACCAAGTTCGAATTCGGCCTGGACGACAACGGCACGCTGCACCTGATGGACGAAGTGCTGACGCCCGATTCGTCGCGCTTCTGGCCCGCGGACGGCTACCGCGTGGGCATCAGCCCCCCGTCGTTCGACAAGCAGTTCGTGCGCGACTGGCTCGAAACGCAAACGTGGGACAAGACCCCGCCCGCGCCGCGCCTGCCGCAGGAAGTGCTGGAAAAGACGGCCGCGAAGTACCGCGAAGCCTTGGACCGCCTGATCGCCTGATCGGACCAGCATTGAAAAACCCGCTCCCGCCGAGCGGGTTTTTTTTCGTCGCGTGTTCTTGATCGGCACCTTCAAGCGGTGTCTGACACCCTGGTGAGAARCGCTTCATCCTGAGCCGGCGGCYCAAGGGTGTCAGACACCGGCCGGACCGCCGCCGCWGCCKCCRCGAGGTGTCTGACACCCTGGTGAGAAGCGCTTCATCTTGAGCCGGCGGCCGAAGGGTGTCAGACACCGGCCGGACCGCCGCCGCAGCCTCCGCGAGGTGTCTGACACCCTGGTGAGAAGCGGGCTCAAGGGTGTCAGACACCGGCCGGACCGCCGCCGCWGCCKCCRCGAGGTGTCTGACACCCTGGTGAGAARCGCTTCATCCTGAGCCGGCGGCYCAAGGGTGTCAGACACCGGCCAAGCTGCCACCAACGCTCCCCCACCCGGGCAAACCCGCATCTTTGGCACGAAATTATTTCGGATTGTTACGCTATACTCGTCCGCTGCTTGGTTCGGGATTTCCGATAAATGGAGCGCCGCATGGTGATGATGCTGCCCTTTGTGACTGGGACGTTGGCAGTATGGTTTGGTCTCGTGGGCCGGCGCCGCCCCTGCGTGACGTTCTGGCTGCTGACTTTGGCCATCTTTGCCGCCTGGTGCAAATACCACATGACCAGTCCGCTGGCGTTGTCTCTATAAAGCGGCGGCGATGATCTTTTCCAGCAACCCGGCGCGCGGCTCGCGCATTCTCAATGCCCTGGCGCTGCTCGGGGTCACCGGCATCCTCTGCATGGCCTTCGCCTGGCAATTCGCGTATGACGAACTGCCGTGCCCGCTATGCCTGCTGCAGCGCGTGGCGCTGATCCTTGCCGGTGTGGGTTTCCTCTTGAACCTGCGGCTGGGCCCATCGCCGATGCACTATGCGATGAGCATTGCCGGCGCGCTGGCCGGCATGCTGGCCGCGGGACGCCAGGTGCTGCTGCACATTGCGCCGGGCGATGCGGGTTACGGCACCCCCTTTCTGGGCGTGCACTTCTATACCTGGGCGTTCGTTGCCTTCACGGCAATCATCGTGTTCTGCGTCGTCATGCTGTGCG
This sequence comes from Achromobacter sp. Root565, assembly GCF_001427425.1. Taxonomy (NCBI): domain Bacteria; kingdom Pseudomonadati; phylum Pseudomonadota; class Betaproteobacteria; order Burkholderiales; family Alcaligenaceae; genus Achromobacter; species Achromobacter sp. Root565. The sequence continues at coordinate 152,911 of NZ_LMGO01000007.1, read as the reverse complement.
TGGACCGCAAGTGGGGCGACAGCATGCTCAAGAAGCCCGTCTCGGCACTGGGCATGGTGGTCATGGCCCTGTTTTTCATCGTCGCCCTGGCCAACGCCGGCAGCACCACGCTGCAGTGCGGTTTCGGACCGTGCCCCGACGATCCGGTCAGCTACCTTTGGCTGAAAAGCGCCGCGTTGCCATAGCGGTCTCCGGCGCCGGGTAAAATACTGGGTTTCGCGGGCTGATCCCGCGGTCCCCCGACATTTCGCGGCGCGTGCGCCGTGGTCTCAACTACTAAACACCGGTTATGACAGACCAGACTTCCGCAGCGGCGCAAGCCTCCCCCGTGGTGGGCGTGATTATGGGATCTTCCAGCGATTGGGAGGTCATGAAGCACGCGGTGACGATGCTGGAGGATTTCGGCGTGGCCTACGAGGCGCGCGTCATCTCCGCGCACCGCATGCCGCAGGACATGGCCGAGTACGGCGCCGCGGCGCACCAGCGCGGCCTGCGCGGCATCATCGCCGGCGCCGGCGGCGCGGCGCACCTGCCGGGCATGATGGCCGCCCTGACCGAAGTGCCGGTCTTCGGCGTGCCGGTCCCCTCCAAGTACCTGCGCGGCGAAGACTCGCTGCTGTCCATCGTGCAGATGCCCAAGGGCGTGCCGGTGGCCACCTTTGCCATCGGCGAAGCCGGCGCCGCCAACGCCGCGCTGCACGTGATCGCCACGCTGGCGGGCACCGATGCCGGCCTGCACGCAAAGCTGGTGGCGTTCCGCGCCCGCCAGACGCAGGCCGCGCGCGACATGAAGGTTCCGCCCGAGGCTTGATGCGAATGACTCAATCGACTCCTTTCCTCATCGCGCCCGGCGGCTGGCTGGGCATGCTGGGCGGCGGCCAACTGGGCCGCATGTTCTGTCACGCCGCGCAAAGCCTCGGGTACAAGGTCGCCGTGCTGGACCCGGCCGCGGAATGTCCGGCCGGCATGGTGGCCGACCTGCACATCCAGGCCGCCTATGACGACGAGGCCGGCCTGGCCCGCCTGGCGCAGACGTGCCAGGCCGTCACCACCGAATTCGAAAACGTTCCCGCCGACAGCCTGCGCGCGCTGGCGACGCGCTGCCGCGTCAGCCCGGCGGGCGACGCCGTGGCCATCGTGCAAGACCGCATCGCTGAAAAGACCTTCATCGCGGCGCAAGGCATCCCGGTCGCGCCGCATGCCGCGATCCGCAGTGAAGCCGATCTGAACGCCGCCTCGGATGCGCTGTTCCCCGGCATCCTGAAGGTCGCGCGCCTGGGTTATGACGGCAAGGGCCAGGCCCGCATCAACACCCGCCAGGAAGCGATCGCCGCCTTCGCCGAATTCGGCGGCGTGGCCTGCGTGCTGGAAGCGTTGATGCCGCTGGACTACGAAATCTCGGTCGTGCTGGCGCGCGGCTTTGATGGCGCGAGCGTAGTGTTTCCCGTGGCGCGCAACGTGCACCGCGACGGCATCCTGGCCGTGTCCACCGCGGCGCCCGTGCAGCAGGACGCGGCCCACGCCGAACGCCAGGCCCGCGCCACCGAAGCCGCGCAAGCCATCGCGCAGGGGTTGGGCTACCACGGCGTGCTGTGCGTGGAGTTCTTCGTGCTCCAGGACGGCAGTCTGATCGTCAACGAGATCGCGCCGCGTCCGCACAACAGCGGCCACTACACGATCGACGCCTGCGTCACCAGCCAGTTCGAGCAGCAGGCGCGCGCCATGGCCGGCTTGCCGCTGGGCAGCACCGACCTGCTGGCGCCCGCCGTCATGCTGAACATCCTGGGCGACATCTGGTACGCCGACGCCACGGGCGATGCGCAACGCGAACCCGATTGGGCGGCCGTGCTGGCCGTGCCGTCGGCCAAGTTGCACCTGTATGGCAAGCGCGAGGCGCGCCGTGGCCGCAAGATGGGCCACATCACGATCGTGGCGGCCACCTTGCAGCAGGCCCGTGACGACGCTGCCCGCGTGGCAGCCGCGCTGGGCATGCAGGCTCCCGAGTAAGCGACACGCCGATGTCTTCATCCCCGTCCGCCAGCGCCGCGGAAATCGCGCACGCCGCCCAGCGCATGCTGGACGGCGAACTGGCCGCCTTCCCGACCGAGACCGTCTACGGCCTGGGCGCGGACGCCGAAAACCCGCAAGCCGTCGCCAAGATCTACGCGGCCAAGGGCCGGCCCTCGAACCATCCCGTCATCGTGCATATCGCGCCGCAGGGCGACGTGGCGTATTGGGCGGCGCACGTGCCGCCCGAGGCGCAACTGCTCATCGACGCGTTCTGGCCCGGTCCGCTGACCCTGATCCTGAAGCGCGCGCCGCACATCGTCGACACGGTGAGCGGCGGGCAGGACAGCATTGGCATCCGTTGCCCATCGCATCCGGTGGCGCAGGCGCTGCTGGCGGCGTTTGCGGCCGGCAAGCCGAACGGGCAGGGCGGTGTGGCGGCGCCGTCGGCCAACAAGTTTGGCCAGGTATCGCCCACCCGTGCCGAACACGTGCGCAACGAGTTCCCCGACGAGGTCGCCGCCGGCATGCCCGTGCTGGAAGGCGGCGCGTCGGACGTCGGCATCGAATCCACCATTCTCGACCTGTCTCGCCTGGATCGCGGCGCGGGGCCCGTGCTGCTGCGGCCCGGCCACATCAGCGCCGCGCAGATCGAGGCCGTGCTGGGCGTGCAGGTCTTTGCGCCTGACGCCGCCGCGCCGCGCGCGTCCGGCACGCTGAAGGCGCATTACGCGCCGCGCACGCCGCTGGAACTGGCCAGCGAGGCTCGCATGAACGACGTGCTGGCCGGACGCAATCTGCCCGAGGGCCGCGTGGTGCTGGTGGCCTACGACCCGCAACCCGCCGCATCCGATCCTCGTGTGCAGTGGCAGCCGGTATCCGCAGACCCGGCGCGCTACGCGCAGGCGCTGTATGGCTTGCTGCGCGATCTGGACGGTCAGGGCTATGCGCGCATCATCGTGCAGGCGCCGCCCGCCACTGATGACTGGCACGCGGTCAACGACCGCATCGGGCGGGCCGCCGCGGCCTTCACGCTGGATACCACCGGCCTGTAGCCTGCTGGCCGCTCACGCGGCCAGGAATTCCCCGATTCGTTCCACGGCCTGCCGCAAGGGCGGCAGGAACTCGTCCTGCAGGCGGTTGAGCGGCACGCGCGCCGCCTTCACGCTGACATTCACCGCGCCGCAGGCCTTGCCGCTGGCCGATCGCACGGCCACCGAGATCGCGCGCACGTTCAACTCCAGTTCCTGGTCGACCACCGCATAGCCTTGCTCGCGGATGCGCGCCAGTTCCGCGCGCAGTTTCGCCTCGGTGGTCAGCGTGAACTCGGTGTAGGGCTGCAGGTCGGTTGCCGCGAAATACCGCGCCAGCGCGGGCTCGGGCAGTTCCGCCAGCAGCACGCGCCCGATCGACGTGCAATACGCGGGCAGGCGGCTGCCCAACCCCATCGACGTGGCCAGCAGGCGGTTCACCTCGGACCGCGCCAGGTACAGCATTTCGTGGCCTTCCATGATGGCGAGCGCGCAGGTTTCGTTCACGGTCGCGCTCAATTCTTCCAGCACCGGCTGCGCCAGCGAGACAAACGGCGTGGACGAAAAGTATGCGTAGCCCAGCCCAAGAATGCGCGGCGTCAGTACGTAGAGCCGGCCGTGCTGCTCGGCCATGCCCAGCAGGATCAGCGTGTGCAGGCAGCGCTGCACGACGGCGCGCGGCAGACCCGCGCGCCGGCTCAGTTCGGCGGCGGTCTGCGGATGGCGGCGCGTGCCGAAGGCGCGGATGACATGCAGGCCGCGCGCCAGCGTCAGCATGTAGTCCGGGTCGCCGCGCAACTGGTCCGGATGGTCTTCGGCCGTGGGCGGCGCGGCGTAGCCGGGAGCGGGCAGGTTGGGCAGCATCAGCCTGCGCGCAGCGGCGCGCCGGTGCGCGTCTGCAGTTCGGTCAGAGTCATGCCGTCGATCATATCCCGGACCACCAGGCCGTCCGGCGTGACGTCGATGACCGCGAGGTCCGTGTAGATGCGGTTGACCACGCCCGCGCCGGTCAGCGGATAGGTGCAGCGCTCGACGATCTTGGGATCGCCGTTCTTGCTGTTGTGCTCCATCATGATGAACACGCTGCGCGCGCCCACGGCCAGGTCCATCGCGCCGCCGACGGCGGGCGCCTCGCCTGGCTTGTTCAGCGACCAGTTCGCCAGATCGCCATTGGCCGCAACCTGCATGCCGCCCATGACGCAGATGTCCAGATGGCCGCCGCGCATCATCGCGAACGAGTCCGCGTGATGGAAGTACGAGCCGCCCGTCAGCAGCGTTACGGGCTGCTTGCCGGCATTGATGAGATCCAGGTTGATGTCGGCCTCGGCCGGGGGCGGGCCCATGCCGAGGATGCCGTTTTCGCTGTGCAGCACGATCTCGCGGCCCTCGGGCAGATGGGCCGCCACCAGCACCGGCATGCCGATGCCCAGGTTCACGTAGCTGCCGTCGGGAATGTCCAAAGCCAGGCGGCGCGCCATGGCTTCGCGGGTCAGGGGACGAAACATGCGGACTCCTACACGCTGATGGCGTTAACTGGAAAAGGCGGCGTTCGGCACTTCGGTCACGCGCTTGACGAAGATGCCTGGCGTCACCACGGCCTCGGGCGGCAGCTCGCCCAGTTCGGCCTTGGCGCGCACCTGCACGATGGTGGTCTTGGCGGCCATGCACATGATGGGACCGAAGTTGCGCGCGCTCATGTTGTAGGTCAGGTTTCCCCAGCGGTCGCTGCGGTCGGCCTTGACCAGCGCAAAGTCGCCATGCAGCGGTTCCTCGAATACGTGGCCGCGGCCGTTGATGATGCGGGTCTCCTTGCCGCGCGCAAGCTCGGTGCCGTACGCGGTGGGCGTGAAGAAGCCGCCCAGTCCGGCGCCGGCCGCGCGCAAGCGTTCGGCGATGGTGCCTTGCGGTACGCATTCGAGTTCGATGCGGCCTTGCCGGTAGAGCTCGTCGAAGACCCACGAGTGCGAGGCCTTTGGAAACGAGCAGATCACCTTGCGCACGCGCCCGGCCTTGACCAGCGCGGCCAGGCCCGTCTCGCGATTGCCGGCGTTGTTGCTGACTACCGTGAGCTCGCGCGCGCCCTGGTCGATCAGGGCATGGATCAGTTCGGTGGGCATCCCGGCGCCGCCGAACCCGCTGATGAGCACGGTGGCGCCGTCGTGCACGTCTGCAACCGCGGCCTCGGGGGTGTCGAAGAACTTGTCGATCATGGGGGGGCTCCGATGAGGCGGGCGCTGCGGCGCCCGGCCTCGCTCAGTTCACGGTGATGTTTGCCTGTTTGATGATCTCGGCGTAGCGCGCCGAGTCCTTCTTCATCAATTCGGCAAACTCGGCCGGCGTGCCGCCCACCGGCAGAAAGCCCGCGTCCACGAACTTCTGCCGCACGTCCGGCTCCTTGACGATCTCGCTGATCTCGCGCGCCATGCGTTCGATGATCGGCTTGGGCGTGTTGGCCGGCGCCATCAGGCCGGCCCACGAGCCGGTGACAAAGCCCGGCATGCCGGCTTCTTCCATCGTGGGAATGTCCGGCTCCGTGGGCCAGCGCGTCTTGCCCGTGAACGCCAGCGCCTTCAGGCGGTTCTGCTTCACGTATTGCATCGGCACGAGCACGGGATCGAACACCATGCTCACACGGTTGCCCAGGATATCGGTCAGGATCGGCGCGCTGCCCTTGTACGCCACGTGCGTCATCGTGATCTTGTTCTGCAGCGCGAAGTCGGCGCCAGTCAGGTGGGCGCTCGAGCCGTTGCCGCTGGACGCGTAGGTGAGCTTGTCCGGATTCTTGCGGGCATACGCAACCAGCTCCGCCACGGTCTTGACGGGAAGCTCGTTCGCCACGAACAGGAACAGCGGCAGATCCGCCATCTGCACAACGGGCGTCAGGTCCGCAGGCGTATAGCCCAGCTTGTACAGGTGAAAGTTGATGATGTAGGCCGGCAGCATCGACAGGAACGTGTAGCCATCGGGTTCCGCCTTGGCGGCCAGCGCCGACCCCAGGCTGCTGTTCGCGCCCGGCCGGTTCTCGACGACGATGGTCTGGTTCAGGCGCGGGCCCAGCTTTTCCATCACGATGCGCGTCACGATGTCGGTGGATCCGCCTGGCGTGTACGGAACGATGATCTTGATCGGCTTGCTGGGCCAGTTGTCGGCCGCGTGCGCGGGACCGGCGGCCAGGCTGGCAGCCGCCAGCGCGGCGAACAGGACGTTTTTCAGAACGCGGCGGCGGTCAGTGACCGCCGGGCGATGGGGCTGCGACTTGCATGCATGTGCCATGGACTTGTCTCCTCCATGAATCGGCCGATTGCCGCTGTGCGTCCGGGTTTTTATGTGACGCGACGGCTTTTTAAAGGGGCTGCGGCTTTGCTGACTATCGGACAAAGACGCAAAAAAAGTATGGCACGGGGGAATCGGCACGACGGCGCATGACCGTCCCAAAAAAGTTCGATCACCGGACACGGGGCAGTGGCACCCGTGCGTCCGTTTTACGGGTTTTCACTAGCGATTCGCGCGTTGTTCACAGGGTGGACATGCCTTAATCTGGCGGCCGGTCCAGTAAGGCAGGACCTGGTTTCAACTGTCCCCGGCTACGAGCCCAGGGCGGTCATCTATCTCAGGAGAAGCAGAACATGAAGCGGAAATTGATGGTTGCGGCCGGCGCGATTGCCCTGGCCTGCGCGTCCCAGGCGGCGATGGCCGGTCCCACGCTGGACGCGGTGAAAAAGAAGGGATTCGTGCAGTGCGGCCTGACGGACGGGGTGTCCGGATTCTCCGCGACGAACAGCAAAGGCGAATGGGAAGGCATGGACGTGGACATCTGTCGCGCGGTGGCCGCGGCGGTGTTTGGCGATGCCTCCAAGTTCAAGGGCACCGCGCTGTCCACCCAGCAACGCTTCACTGCACTGCAATCGGGCGAGGTCGACGTGCTGCTGCGCACCGTGACGCTGACCCAGACGCGCGACACGTCGCTGGGCCTGTCCGCCGTGGCCGCCAGTTTCTATGACGGCCAGGGCATCCTGGTGAGCAAGAAGCTGGGCGTCAAGAGCGCCAAGGAACTGAACGGCGCCACAGTCTGCGTGCAGCCCGGCACCACCACCGAACTGAACCTGGCCGACTGGTTCCGCGCCAACAACATCGAGTTCAAGCCGGTCGTGATCGACAAGGTCACGGAAGTCGTGCGCGCCTTTGAATCCGGCCGCTGCGACGCCTTCACCGACGACGCCTCGCAACTGGCCGCGGTGCGCGCCACGCAGGTCGCCAACCCGAACGACTACGAAATCCTGCCGGAGCGTTTCTCGAAAGAGCCGCTGGGCCCCATGGTGCGCCAGGGCGACGAGAACTGGCTGGGCATCGTGCGCTGGACGCTGTTCGCGCTGCTGGAAGCCGAGGAGTACGGCATCACCCAGAAGAACGTGGACGACATGCTCAAGAGCAAGAACCCCAACGTGCTGCGCATCCTGGGCGTGACGCCGGGCGCCGGCAAGAACATGGGGCTGGATGAAAAATGGGCCTACAACGCCATCAAGGCCGTGGGCAACTACAGCGAAGTGTTCGAGCGCAACGTGGGCAAGGACAGCAAGCTGGGCCTGCAACGCGGCACGAACGCGCTGTGGAATCAGGGCGGCGCGATGTATCCGTGGCCGATCCGCTGATACGTAATCACCCATAGCGGCCGGATAAACCCGTCCGATGCAATCGCGCAAGGCCTCCTTCGGGAGGCCTTGCTGTTTCCGGGTGCGACCCGAACGGGAACGAGGCGTGCCTCGGAAAGGGGACGCCTTGGCACGTCTGCGATAGAATGCGAGCGATTCCCATTTGCAGATAACCGCCCGCCGCGCCATGCTTCCGCCTTCCACGCTTACCTCGGACCATCCTCTGCTGGCCCGGATCTACACCGAAGACAGGCCATGGCTGCTGGGTCGCCTTTACACCCGGCTGCGCAACCTCGAAGACGCCGAAGACGTCGCGGGCGACACGTTCGTGCAGCTCATCCAGACGCCGCGTCTCGCCTCCGTGCGCGAGCCGCGCGCGCTCATCATCACCATCGCCAAACGCCTGGTCTGGAAACTGTGGCGCCGCCGCGAGCTGGAAGCCGCGTGGCTGGAAAGCCTGTTTCATCAGGGCGAGCAGTTTGCGCCGTCGCCGCAGGAACAGCTTGCCATCCTGCAGACGCTGCAGCAGGTGGACCAGATGCTCGACGGCCTGTCTGCGAAGGCGCGCGCCGCGTTCCTGTACAGCCAGCTCGACGGCCTGACGCACAAGGAAATCGCCGCCGCGCTGGGCGTGTCGGTGAGCATGGTGCGCCAGTACATCTCGCAGGCGCTGCAGCGCTGCTACGCGCTGGCGGATGCGCAATGAGCCGCGAGCAAACCGTGGCCGAGGCCGGGGACCGCGCGATCGGCTTCTGGGTCAAGCTGACCTCAGGCGAGGCGACGGACGCCGATCACGCCGCCTGTGCCGCCTGGCGCGCGGCTGACCCGGCCCACGAACATGCCTGGGCGCGGCTGCAGCAGGGCCTGAGCCAGTCGGTGGGACGGCTGGAATCGGTCATGAAGAACGAGCATCACGCGCTGCGGCGCACGCTGGTGCGTCCGGCGCGCCGCCGCGTGCTGCTCAACGCGGCCGCCTTGGCCGGCGCCGCCGCGGCCGGCGGCTGGGTGGCCAACCGCATTTCCCCGCTGGGCAATCTGACGGCCGATCTGGGCACCGCCACGGGTGAACGCCGGACCTACACGCTGCCGGACGGCAGCCTGCTGACCCTGGATGCGCGCAGCCGGGTGGACTTGGACTTCACGGCGGACGCGCGCAGCGTGCGGCTGCTGGAGGGTGCGTTGGTGGTGCAGCCGCGCACCGGCCTTACGGCGATGTTTGCGGTGCACACGGCGCACGGGCAGGTCCGCAGCGCGGGCGCGGGCTGCATGGTGCGGCTGGAAGAGGAAGCCAGCCTGGCCGTGGCGTTGCAGAGCAGCGTCGAAGTGCTTCCGCGCGATGCGTCGCCGCTGACGCTGGCGATGGGGCAAGGCGCGCGTTTTGGCGCCGCCTGGGCGGACCGCCCGCAAGCGATGGAAGACGCCGCGTCGTGGCGCGAGGGATGGCTGAAGGTGCGCGACCAGCCGCTGGGCGAGATTGCCGCGGCGCTGGCCAGCTACCGCACGGGCGTGCTGCGCGTCAGCCCGCAGGCCGCCCGCCTGGCGGTGTCCGGTCTATATCCGCTGGACGACACCGACCGCGCGCTGAGCGCGCTGGAACACACGCTGCCGATCACGGTCAGCCGCTATACGCGCTGGCTCACTTTGATCGACGTCCGGCCGGCCTGACCGGTTTTTTTCACTTTTTTTCGCACGAGGACTGTCACTTTTCCGATCTCGCGGCACATACCCAGATATCACTGTGCGCAACGTATCGGAGAGCTTCATGCGCGTTTTGCCTGTTCCCCATGTCCTGAGTATCGCCGTGGTCCTGGCGGCGTCCAGCCTTGGCCAGCCCGTCCAGGCCCAGCCGCGGGCGCCCATCGCGTTCGATCTGCCCGCTGGCAGCCTGGACGCCACGCTGACCGAGATTGCGAGGTTGAGCCGGACCGTCGTTTCCTACGATCCGCAGCTCGTGCGCGGCCTGAATGCCCCCGCGGTGCGGGGCGTATACACCACGGACGCTGCGCTGCGCGCCGCCCTGGCGGGCAGCGGACTCGAATCCACACAGGCCGCGGACGGCACGCTGACCCTGCGGCGTGCGCCGCCTCAGACCCCCACGCTCGCACCGGTCACGGTGTCCGGTAATTTGCCGCCCGTGGATACCAGTGACACCTACGTCGTGCAGGTGACGAACAGCGCCACGCGCCTGAACCTGTCGCAGCGCGAGACGCCGCAATCGGTAACGGTGGTGACGCGCCAGCGCATGGATGACCAGTCCATGCGGAACCTGGACGACGTGTTGCAGGCGACCACCGGCATTTCGGTGGTTCAGAGCGGTTCGGAGCGCTCGACCTACCAGGCGCGTGGCCAACAGATCGACAACCTGCAAATCGACGGCGTGCCGGTCAACATCACCAACCCGTATTCGTTCGACGCCATCAACAAACCCACCACCGAGATCTATGACCGGGTCGAGGTCGTGCGCGGCGCCACGGGCCTGCTGGAAGGGGCCGGCAACCCGGCGGCCGCCATCAACCTGGTGCGCAAGCGGCCCGGCTACGAGACGACGGGGGTCATGACGGTGTCGGCGGGATCGTGGGACGACTACCGCACCATGCTCGACGTGTCCTCGCCTTTGAACGACGCCAAGACGCTGCGCGGACGCGCCGTGATGGCTTACACCAATTCGGGCGACTTCCAGCAACATGCGGGCAAGGAGAACACGCTCTTTTACGGCATCCTGGAGGCCGACATCACGCCCGCCACCACGGTGACGGCGGGCCTGACCTACCAGAAGGACCGCAACCAGGGCTATGACTGGTCCGGCCTGCCGACGCGGACCGACGGTTCGTTCTACCCGATGTCGCGCAAGACGAGCCTGGTCGGCGACTGGAACTACGTGAACAAGCGCAACACCAACCTGTTCGCCGACATCAGGCATGAATTCGACAACGGCTGGAAATTCACCCTGGCCGGGAACTGGCTGTCCGCCAAGTCGGACTTCCTGGGAAATTACACGCAGCGCACCACCGGCGACCTTTTCACACTGAACCCGCGCCTCTTCCATTTCAACGATACGCAGTGGGGCGTGGACGCGTATGCATCGGGCCCGTTCCAATTGCTGGGCCGCCAGCATGAGCTGGTGGTGGGCGCCTCCACGCGCAAGGACGACTTCGACTATCACGGTGGGCGCGACGCCAGCTATCGCTACGTGGTCGACATGAACGACCTGAGCGCCTTCGATCCGCCCGTGCCGACCGGGCTGGACGTGGACATGTGGCAGTACAACATCACGCAGAAGCAGCAAGGGATTTACACCGCCGGCCGCTTCAGCCTGACCGACAGCACGACCTTCCTCGTCGGGGCGCGCATGAGCTGGTTCGAATTCGACCGCTTTGCGCAGACCACCGTGCGCACAGGAAGCCGCTATGAGCAGCGCGGCAAGGTCACGCCGTACGCCGGTGTGGTGCAGGACCTGAACGAGAACCTGTCGGCGTACGCCAGCTATACCGAAATATTCAAGCCGCAGGAAAACATTGGCGTCGACGGCAGCGTGCTGCCGCCGATGACGGGGCAGAACTACGAGATTGGTCTGAAGGGCGAGTTCATGGACCGCCGGGTGAACGCCGCGCTGGCGCTGTTCCAGACGGACCAGAAGGGCCGGGCCGACCGGATCTACGACATGGACCTGTGCCCGCCGGGCGTCCTTTCGTGCTTTCGCGCTGCCGAGAAGGTGCGCAACCGGGGCGTGGACTTCGAGATCAACGGCGCCATCACGCCGGCCTGGAATGTCAGCCTGGGCTACACGTACACGCAGTCCAAATATGCGCAGGGTCCGCTCGCCGGCCAGACATTTGCCAGCACCTTTCCGCGTCACCTGCTGAAGGTGTCCACCGACTACCGACTGCCGGACCAATGGAACAAGCTGCGCGTGGGCGGCTCGGTCTATGCGCAGAGCGGCATCTTCAACACCGGCACGACGGGCGGAGTCGACTACAGGATTTCGCAGGGCGCCTACACGCTGGTCGGCCTGCATGCGGTCTACGACGTCAACAAGAACCTGGCGGTGCAGTTCAATGTGGACAACCTCTTCGACCGGAATTACTACCAGTCGGTGGGCAACACCGACTACTTCAATTACTTCGGCCAGCCGCGCACTATTCGCCTCGCGCTGCGCGCCACGTTCTGACGGCATGCGAACCGGGGGCGGCCGTCCGCTTCCCGGGCGCCGCCATGTTATGTTCCGCCAGGCGGAACACTGCCCGGAATGGTTCCATGCGCGCAAGCGGAAATGGCACTATCGCGAATCCGCCAGGCTCCCTATGATGTCCGTTGCGCGGGTGGCCTTGCCACCCGCTACTGCCATTGATAACTACCAGGGAAACAACGATGAACGGCGCCGATAGCCTTTGCGACACCTTGCTTGCCAATGATGTGGACGTTTGCTTTGCAAATCCGGGCACATCCGAGATGCACTTTGTGGCGGCCCTGGATCGCAAGCCCAAGATGCGCTGCGTGCTGGGCCTGTTCGAAGGCGTGGTGACGGGCGCGGCCGACGGCTACGCGCGCATGGCCGACAAGCCGGCAGCCACGCTGCTGCACCTGGGCCCGGGCCTGGGCAATGGCCTTGCCAATCTGCACAACGCCAAGCGTGCGCGCACGCCGATGGTCAACATCGTGGGCGACCACGCCACCTATCACGTGCAGTACGACGCGCCGCTGACCAGCGACGTGGAAGGCGTGGCGCGGCCGATGTCGCACTGGGTCAAGCGCACGATGACGGCATCGGCCTTGTCCGCGGATGCCGCCGAGGCCGTGGCCGTGGCGCGCCGTTCGCCGGGCAACATCGCCACGCTGATCCTGCCGGCCGACACGGCCTGGACCGAGCTGCCCGATAACGCGCCCGCGCCCATCGTGGCCAAGGACGAGCCGCTGGCGCAGACCACCGCCGACGCCGTTCGCGCCGCCGCCGCCGCCATCCGTTCGGGCGAAGTCACCGTGCTGATGCTGGGTGGCGCCGCGCTGCGCGAGCGCGCCCTGAACGCCGCCGGCCGCATTGCGCGGGCCACCGGGGTGCGCCTGGTGTCGGAAACGTCGAACCGCCGCATCGAGCGCGGCGGCTCGCGCACCCCCGTGGACCGCCTGCCGTATCCGATCGACATGGCCGTGGCCAAGCTGAAGGACGTGAAGCATCTGGTGCTGGCGGGCGCCAAATCCCCGGTCGGCTTTTTTGCCTACCCCGGCAAGCCCAGCCTGCTGGCCCCGCAGGACAGCAACCAGCTCGTGCTGGCCACCGCCGACCAGGACCTGCCGCACGCGCTGGAATGGCTCGCCGACGAACTGGGCATCGCCGCCGACGCGCCGCGGCTGCTCGCGCTCGCGCCCAGCTATGAAGTGCCTGCCTCCGGCAAGCTGACCAGCGCCGCGGTCAACGTTCTGGTGGCGCACCACCTGCCCGAGCAGGCCATCGTCTGCGACGAGTCCATCACGCAGGGGCGCGAATTCCCGCTCTACAGCGTCAACAGCGCGCCGCACGACTGGTTGATGCTGACCGGCGGCGCGATTGGCATCGGCCTGCCGATGGCGACGGGCGCGGCGGTCGCTTGCCCCGACCGTAAGGTGGTGACCCTGCAGGCGGACGGCAGCGGCATGTACACCTTGCAGGCGTTGTGGACGCAGGCACGCGAAAACCTGGATTGCCTGACCATCATCCTGGCCAACCGTTCCTATGCCACGCTGCACGGCGAAATGAAGAACGTGGGCGTGCAGGAGCCGGGCCGCAATGCGCGCCGCATGCTGGACCTGCAGGATCCGCATCTGGAATGGACCCATCTGGCGCGCGGCATGGGCGTCGAAGCCGTCAGCGTGGATACGGTCGAAGGCTTTGCGCGCGCGCTGGCCGAAGGCCTGAAGCGCCGCGGCCCCTTCCTGATCGAAGCGGTGATCTGACGATTGCCGCATTGGCGCGAGCGCTTGGCGAATCGTCTTCGCACGCGCCGCGCCGCTACACCCCTAGATAGCGCGTCAATTGCTCCGGCTGTTGGGCAAGCGACGCGCTGTCGCCATCCTGCACGATCAATCCCTTTTCCATGACCAGGCACCGGTCGGTGTGTTCCAGCACCGCCCGGTAGTTGCGGTCCACGATCAGCGTGGACATGCCGGTCGCGCGGATCTCGCGGATGATGCGCCAGATCTCAGCCACGATCAGCGGCGCAAGGCCCTCGGTGGCCTCGTCCAGGATCAAGAGATCGGGATTCGTCATCAACGCGCGGCCGATGGCCAGCATCTGCTGCTCGCCGCCCGACAACTGCTGACCACCGTGGCCCAGGCGCTCGCGCAGGCGCGGAAACGTATCCAGCACGCGCGCGTACGTCCAGTCCTGCCCCGCGCGCTTGCCGGGGCGCGCCGCCACCTGCAGGTTCTCGCGCACATTCAGGTTGGGAAAGATGCCGCGCCCCTCGGGCACGTAGGCCACGCCCATGCGTGCAATCGCATGCGGCTGCGCGTGCGTGCAGTCGCTGCCCCGCACCCGCACGTTGCCCTGCGCGCTTTTCACATGGCCCATCAGGCTGCGGATGAGCGTGGTCTTGCCCATGCCGTTGCGGCCCACGAGGCCCACCGATTCTCCTGGCGCGATGTGCATGTCCACGCCCCGCAGCACATGGCTGGCGCCGTAGTACACATGCAGGCCGCCGGCTTCGATCAGCGTGTGCATCAATGGGCTCCTTGTCCGTCTTCGCCCAGGTAGGCGGTGCGCACCTCGGGATTGGCGCGGATCTGCGCCGGCGCGCCGCTTGCGATCGCGCTGCCGTTGACCATCACGGTGATGGTTTCGGCGATGCGGAACACGGCGTCCATGTCGTGTTCGACCAGCAGGATCGCGTGGCCGGCCTTCAGCGTCTGCAGCAGGTCCAGGATGCGGTCGGTTTCCTCGGGACCCATCCCCGCCAGCGGTTCGTCCAGCAGCAGCACCTGCGGTTCGCCCGCGAGGCACATCGCGATCTCCAACTGGCGCTTGCGGCCGTGGGCCAGCAGACCGGCGGGTTGCCGGGCGTCGGCGGCCAAGCCAGTGCGGTCCAGTGCCTCGGCGGCCAGGTCGGCGCTGCGCCGGCAGCTCGCGGCATCGCGCCACCAGTGCCAGAAGCGCTGGCGGCTGGCCTGCGCGGCCAGCCGGCAGTTTTCGAAAACGCTCAGTTCAGGAAAGATGGTTGACCGCTGGTAGCTGCGGCCCAGCCCGGCGCGCGCGCGCTCGGGTTGCGGCCACGTGGTGATGTCGCGGCCCGCCAGCGTGACCTGCCCGCTGCTGGCCGTCAGTTCGCCCGACAGGATGTTGATGAGCGTGGACTTGCCCGCGCCATTGGTGCCGATGACGGCGTGCACCTGACCGCGCTGCAATTCGAGCGACACGCCGTTGACCGCGGTCAGGCCGCCGAAGCGGCGCGTGACCGCGCTTGCGGCGAGCAGGACATCAGACATGGCGTTCTCCCTGAATGGGCAGGCGGGACGCAGGCGCCGTGCCTTGCGCGCGTGCCGGGGTAATGACGTCTCTGGCGGCTTTTCGGCTCGCGTCCGCCGTCCGTGCATGGCGGCGCTCGCGCCATTGCGCGGGCAATCCCGCCAGTCCGTTCGGCAGCAGTGCCACCAGCGCGATGATGGCCAGGCCCAGCGGCAGGTGCCAATGGCGCGCGTAGTCGCCAAACAATTCCTGCGACTGGAACAGCTCCTGCAGCAGCACCATCGTCACCGTGCCCAGCACCGCGCCGCCCAGGCTGCCCATGCCGCCCAGAATCACCATCAACAGCACCAGCCCCGATTGTTCCCACGCCAGCAGTTCGGGCGTGACAAAGCCGTCTTTCAGCGCAAACAGAAAGCCCGCCAGCCCCGCCAGCGTGGCGCCAATGACGTATGCGGCCAGCTTGTACGGATACGTTGAATAGCCGGCCGCGCGCATGCGCTGCTCGTTGATGCGGATGCCGGCCAGCGCCGCGCCGAACGGCGAGCGCCGCAGCAGCGCCAGAAAACCCCACGCCAGCGCCAGGCACGCAAGGACGAAGAAGTAGAACGTGGTCCCGTTGCTCAGATCGAACGGCATCCAGCCGCCCAGCGAGAGCTCGGGCCGGAAGTACAGATAGATGCCGTCGCTGCCGCCGCCGATCTTGGTGTCGTGAAAGACGTAGTAGGCCATCTGCGAGAACGCCAGCGTGACCATGATGAAGTACACCCCGCGCGTGCGCAGCGCCAGCGCGCCGGTGACCAGCGCATAGGCGGCCGCGGCGAGTAGCGCAGCCGGCAGCAGCCACCACAGCCCGGCCGCTTCCGACTCGGGCGACAGCAGCGCCGCCACGTAGGCGCCAATGCCGAAGAACGCGGCGTGTCCCAGGCTGACCAGCCCCGCGCCGCCGACCAGCAATTGCAGGCTCAGTGCGAAGATCGCGTAGATCATGATCTTCACCACCAGGCCGGTGTAGTAGTCGCTGCCGCTGAACGAAAAGGCGGCCAGCGCCAGCAGCGCCGCGAAGGGCAGAAGTCGGTTGAGCAGAGGCGTGCGCATGCGTGGGTCCTTTTGATGTCGACAGGACCTAGCCCTGTTTGAACAGCCCTTCGGGCTTGCAAAGCAGAATGAAGGCCATCAGCAGATAGACCAGCACGCCCGCCGCGGAGGGGAAGAGCACCTGGCCGAAGGTCTCGGCAAAACCGACCAGCATCGCGGCCAGGAACGCGCCGCGGATCGACCCGATGCCGCCGATCACCACCACCACGAAACAGATGATCAGCACGCCGTTGCCCATGCCGGGATACACCGACGAGACGGGCGCGGCAATGCTGCCGGCCAGCGCCGCCAGCGCCACGCCGGCCGCGAACACCACGCGGTAAAGCTTGTTGATGTCGATGCCCAGCGAGCTGATCATCTCGCGGTTGCTGGCGCCGGCGCGCAGCATCATGCCCAGCCGCGTGCGCGAGATGATCCAGTACAGCAGCAGCGCGACCGCAATGCCGACGGCCGAGATGAACAGCCGGTAGACGGGATAGGTCATCACGTCACCCAGCGCAATGCTGCCCTGCAGCCACGACGGCAGCGGCACGCCGTGCACGTCGTTGCCCACAAGAATGCTGCGCAGTTCCTCGAACACCAGGATCAAGCCGTAGGTCATCAGCACCTGCTGCAAGTGGTTGCGCTTGTACAGGTAGCTGAAGAACGCGGCCTCCAGCACATAGCCCAGCACGCCGGCTGCCAGCACGCAGACGGCCAGCGTCGCGAGAAACCCGCCACCCAGCCAGCGGTCGACCACCGGGCCCAGCGCAAACGCCATGTACGCCCCGATCATGTAGAAACTGCCGTGGGCCAGGTTGATGATGCCCATGATCCCGAAGATCAGCGTGAGTCCGCTGGCCACCAGGAACAGCAGCAAGCCGTACTGGAATGCGTTCAGGCTCTGGATGAGCAGGATGCTGATGTCCATGGGGCCTCCCTGTGGCGGACGCGTGGCGCGGCGTTACAGCTTGCAGCCGCGCGCGGGGTCGGCCAGCTTCTGCACGGCAACCTCGACGACCTTGTTTTCCAGGCCATCGACGCGGCGCAGGTAGATGTCCTGCACCGGGTTGCCGGCCTTGGACAGCGTGAACGAGCCGCGCGGGCTGTCCACCGTCGCCGTGCGCATGGCGCTGCGGAAGGCGTCCTTCTTCGAGAAATCTCCCTTCACGGCCGAGAGGCCCGATTGCATGAGCTGCGCGGCGTCATAGCCTTGCACCGCGTAGACGTCCGGCTGCATCTTGTACGCCTTGGAATAGTCGGCGCGGAACGCGTTGTCGCGCGGCGTGTTCAGCCCGTCAGCGTAGTGCAGGGTGGTCAGCAACCCCTGCGCGGACGCGCCCTGCGCCTGCAGCGTGCCGTCCGTCAGGAAGCCCGATCCGTACAGCGGAATCGTCTTGTCCAGGCCGGCCGCGTGATAGTCCTGCACGAACTTCACCGCGCCGCCGCCCGCAAAGAAGGTGAAGACCATGTCGGGCTTGAGCGCGGCAATCTCCGTCAGCAGGGATTGAAACTCCACGTTGGGAAACGGCAGGCTCAGTTCGCGCACAACCTTGCCGCCGGCTTTCTCGAAGCCTTCCTTGAAGCCGCCGATGGCTTCGTCGCCCGCCGCGTACTTCCACGTGATGGTCACGGCAGTCTTGTGGCCCTTGGCATATGCCACCGGTCCCATCGCATAGGCCGGCTGCCAGTTCGTGAACGAGGTGCGGAAGATGCCGGGGCCGCACAGCGGGCCGGTGATTGCGTTGGCGCCGGCGTTGGTCACGATCAGCGTGGTGTCGGCATCCTTGGCGGCTTTGGCCAGCGCCATCGCCACGCCCGAATGCACCGTGCCGATCAGCACGTCCACCTGGTCGCGCTTGATGAGGCGGTTGGCGTTTTCAGCGGCCTTGGCCGGGTTGGATTCGTCGTCCACCTTGAAGTATTCGATCTCGCGCCCGCCCAGCTTGCCGCCTTGCTCGGCAACGTAGAGCTTGAAGCCGTTCTCGATGGCGTTGCCCAGCGCGGCGAAGGTGCCGCTGTAGGGCAGCATGAAGCCGACCTTGAGCTTGTCGTCGGCATGCGCGCCGCTTGCGGCGATCGTCAGGGCGGCGGCCAGCGCGACCCGGGTCAGGACGTGGTTCATGGTTTGTCTCCGTGCTTGTTATGGGCGGACGCCTGGGCCGGTAGCAGGGCCAGGGTCAACCGGGTTTTTCCAGCGCGCCCACAAAGCGTGCGGCGGCCTGGACAACGGTGGCGGGCTGATCCCGGTGCGGCGAATGCCCGCACGCCGGTATCTCCAGCAGTTCGGTTTGCGGCGCGCGGCGGCGGATGCCGCGCACTTGCTCCAGCGTGCCGTATTCGTCGTCCGTGCCTTGGATGGCCAGCACGGGACAGGTGATACGGGCGAGCTCGTCTTCGATGTTCCAGCCGCGGAATTCGGGCTTCAGCCAGATGTCGTTCCAACCCCAGAATGCCGAGTCCACATCCCGGTGATGACGCCCCAGCCGCGCACGCAGGTCCGATTCCAGATAGGCCTGGCGCGCCTGCGCGATGCTGGCCACGGAGATGTCTTCGACAAAGAGGTGCGGCGCGGCGGCCACCACGCCGGCGACGGCGTCCGGATACCGCGCGGCGTACAGCAACGCGATCGAGCCGCCGTCGCTATGGCCGAACAGCACGGGCTTGTCGTGGCGCGCGTTCACGCCCAGGACTTCAAGCAGGGCGGGCAGGACGTCGTGCGCCTCTCGGTGCATGAAGTCCACGGGCCACGCTTCGCGCAGCGGGCGCGCGGTCGACTGGCCGTATCCGTATCGCGAGTACACGAGGCCGCGGCAGCCGGCCGCGTCGCAGACGCGTTGCGGAAAGTCTTTCCACATCGACACCGATCCCAGCCCCTCGTGCAGGAACACGATGAGCGGCGCATCAACGCGTTCCGGTGCGATCCACGCGCATTCCAGCCGCATGTCGCGGCCGCGCGCGTGGAGGGTGGCAAAGACCGTGGCGGCCTCGGCGGCGGTCATAGCGCGGCCTCTTCCAGCGCACGCAAGCGGAACCGTTGGATCTTGCCGGTGGCGGTCTTGGGCAGTTCTTCCAGGAAGTCGATCTGGCGCGGGTACTTGAACGGCGCCAGATGCTGCTTCACGTAATGCTGTAAGGCGGCGCCGGTCTGCGCGTCGGGGTCGAAGCCGGCGCGCAGCACCACGTAGGCCTTCGTCTTGACCAGGCCGTCGTGGTCCGGCACGCCGATCACCGCGGCTTCGAGCACCGCCTCGTGCTGGATCAGGATGTTCTCGACTTCCACCGGCGACACGTACTGGCCGCTGACCTTGATCATGTCGTCGCTGCGGCCGGCGTAGGTGTAGTAACCGTCGGGGTCGCACACGTACTTGTCGCCGCTTTTCAGCCAGTCGCCCAGAAAGCACTGGCGCGTCTTGTCGCGGTTGTTCCAGTACATCAGCGCGGCGCTGGGGCCCTTGATGTAGAGATCGCCGATGGCGCCCGGCGGGACCGGCGCGCCGTTGTCGTCACGCAGTTGCACCTCGTAGCCGGGCACGGGCTTGCCCGTGGTGCCGTAGCGCAGCTGGCCCGCGCGGTTCGAAATGAAAATGTGCAGCATCTCGGTCGAGCCGATGCCGTCCAGGATTTCACAGCCGAAGTGGCGCGTGAAGCGCTCACCGATGTCACGCGGCAGGGCCTCGCCGGCGGACGTGCAGACGCGCATCGCCACGTGTTCGCGGGCGGGCAAGTCGGGCGACGCGAGCATGCTGGCATACAGCGTCGGCACGCCATAGAACACGGTGGGACGATGCCGGACCAGGCGCTGGAATACGGCCTGCGGGGTGGGGCGCTCGGCCATCAGCACGACGGTGGCGCCCACCGACAGCGGAAACGTCAGGCCGTTGCCCAGGCCGTACGCGAAGAACAGTTTCGCGGCCGAGAACACCACGTCGCCTTCGCGGATGCCGAGCACGGGCTTGGCATAGAGTTCGGCCGTGTGCCAGAGGTTGCCGTGGGTGTGCACCACGCCCTTGGGCTTGCCCGTGGAACCGGACGAATACAGCCAGAACGCAATCTCATCCGACAGCGTCCGGGCGGCGGGCACGAGCGGGGCGGCCGCCAGCAGCGATTCAAATTCGTGGGCGCCGTCGGGCAGGTTTGCGCCGGGCTGCGACACGATCAGGTGTTCAATGTCAGCCGGCGCCTGGCCAAGCGCCGATTGCAGGACCGGCAGCAACGCGCCCGACACGAACACCGCCCGCACGCGGCTGTGCGCAACGATGTAGGCGTAGTCGTCGGCGGTGAGCAGCGTGTTCACGGCCACCGGCACCACGCCGGCGTGCAGCGCGCCCAGGAACACCACAGGCCAGTCGGCTGTGTCCTGCATCAGCAGCAGGATGCGCTCCTCGCGGCGCAGTCCCAGATTGCGCAGCGCGCCCGCCATGCGGGCCACCCGCTCGGCCAGATCGCCATACGTGAGCTGGCGGGTGTCGTCGATGTAGGCAAGCTTGGCGGCGCGCGGCGCGTTCAGCGCGGCAAGGTGGCTGGCGAAATTCAGTTCGGCGGGGCAGGTGTTCACGGTTGTCTCCTGATGTCCTGGTGGGCGGACGCCGTGCCTGTGTTTGTTGTTGGCGGCAGGGCGGGTGTCCGGACCGGCTGTCAGCCGGGGCGCGTGAATTCGATGGCCCCGCCGGGCAGCAGATACAGCACCAGGGCGCGGCCCTGCGTGACAGTGGGGCGGTGCGCCGACCCCGGGCCATAAACCAGCCAGCCGGCGCCGTGGCCATCAAAGCGGGCGTCTTCGGTCAGCGGCATGATCATGTCGATCTCGCCATTGGGATGCGCGTGGTGCGGACCGGCCAGATCGATCATGTCGACGACGTCCACCGAGCAGCCGCCCAGATCATCGGCCGGCTTGATGACCCGGCCATACTTGATGCCGCCGCCTTCACGGTTGCACATCCAGCCGTCGGCCACGCCCTGCCTACAGGTGGCAAAGATGTCCTGGAACAGCGCGCTGTCCGGGCCGGCCGCGTCATTGAGCCGGGCCTGCAGCGCTGCATCCAGCGGCTGGCCGGCCGTCAGACGCGTCACGTCGCGCATCAGGGCATGGAATTGGTCAGGCGTACTCACCAGGCGGCTCCTTTACACTGTCGGCGCTCCGGCAGTCCGCACTGGACTGCTGTTTTTTTGCACCGGATCGGCTGTGGACTCGTTGGATGGAAAAATAGTGCTTCCGTTGATGTGGGTCAAGCACTATAGTGCATAAAAGAGCGGTAATCAGGGTTTTTGCGGAGTCAGTCGAACCATGAATCAAGCGCTAGACACGGCGCCCATCGAACCCCGGCGCGAGCCCTTTCTGATCGCTCTGGGCGAGCGCGTGCGCCGTCTGCGCGCCATTCGCGGCATGACGCGCAAGGGGCTGTCCCAGGCGACCGGCGTGTCCGAACGCCACCTGGCCAATCTGGAACATGGCGTCGGCAACGCGTCGATTCTGGTGCTGCTGCAGATTGCCCGCGCCTTCAACTGCGCGCTGGCGGAGCTGGTCGGTGACGTCACCACGGAATCGCCCGACTGGCTGCTGATCCGGGAATTGCTCAGCGGGCGCACCGAATCCGATCTGCAGCGCGCCCGCGAGGCGCTGTCGCAGCTGTTTGGCGTGGGGGCGGGGGCACAGCGCCCGAACCGCACGCAGCGCGTGGCGCTCATCGGCCTGCGCGGCGCGGGCAAGTCGACGCTGGGTCAGATGCTGGCCGACGACCTGGGCTATCCCTTTGTGGAACTGAACCGCGAGATCGAGCGCGTGGCGGGCTGCGGCATCCTCGAGATCCACAACCTCTACGGCCCCAACGCCTATCGCCGTTACGAACGGCGTGCGCTCGAAGAGGCCGTGCAGATCTACCCGGAAATGGTGCTGGCCACGCCCGGCGGTCTGGTGTCGGAACCTGCCACGCTGAATCTGCTGCTGACCCATTGCTACACGGTCTGGCTGCGCGCCACGCCCGAAGAGCACATGGGCCGCGTCATGGCGCAGGGCGACTTCCGCCCCATGTCCGGCAATAACGAAGCGATGGCCGACCTCAAGCGCATCCTGGCCGGGCGCGAGGCGTTTTATGCCAAGGCGGATCTGACATGGGTGACGAGCAATCTGGAAGTCCCAGAGAGCTTTGCTGGCTTGCGGACCCAGGTGCGTAAAGCTTGCGGCTTGCCGCTGTAGCGGTTCGATTGGCCAGGTGTCAGACACCCTCGTGGCGCCCTCATCATCGTGACGATCCCTTCTGCCGGGTGTCAGACACCTTCAAGTGGCGCCATGCCCAGGTGTCTGACACCCGCTTAACTGCCATCACAAGCTGACGATCCTCTCGACCGGGTGTCTGACACCGACCCTAGTAACCCGGTCTCCCTTCTCCCGCTGTCAGACACTTCAAGTGGCGCCATGCCCAGGTGTCTGACACCCGCTTAACTGCCATCACAAGCTGACGATCCTCTCGACCGGGTGTCTGACACCGCCCCTAGTAACCCGGTCTCCCTTCTGCCGGCTGTCAGACACTTCAAGCGGCGGCATGCCCAGGTGTCTGACACCCGCTTAACTGCCRTCACAAGCTGACGATCCTCTCGACCGGGTGTCTGACACCGACCCTAGTAAGCCGGTCTCACCCAATACAAGGCTTCAACCAAACACATCCCCCGAACTTCAGCACCTGCACTTTCCTGCATATTCCGCTTGACGCACCAAATTGCCTGCACTAATCTGCATAATAATTCATGTGGTGCAGTATTTTTCCTGTCCGAGCACAGGGCGTATGAGGAGACACACTATGAGCAGCCCCATCAGCCGGGTCGACTTCCGAACCGATCCCGCCCAGTACCGGCATTGGCGCCTGGCCTTCGACGGTGCGGTCGCGACACTGGCCATGGACGTCGCCGAAGACGGCGGCCTGCGCCCCGGCTACAAGCTCAAGCTCAATTCGTACGACCTGGGCGTCGACATCGAATTGCACGACGCCCTGCAGCGCATCCGTTTCGAACACCCGGAAGTGCGCAGCGTGGTCGTCACCAGCATGAAGGACCGGATCTTCTGTTCCGGCGCCAACATCTTCATGCTGGGGTTGTCCACCCACGCCTGGAAGGTGAACTTCTGCAAGTTCACCAACGAAACCCGTAACGGCATTGAAGACTCCAGCCGCCACGGCGGGTTGAAGTTCATCGCCGCGCTGAACGGCGCCTGCGCGGGCGGCGGCTACGAACTGGCGCTGGCCTGCGACGAAATCCTGCTGATCGACGACCGCTCGTCCTCCGTTGCCCTGCCCGAAGTGCCGCTGCTGGGCGTGCTGCCCGGCACGGGCGGACTGACCCGCGTCACCGACAAGCGCCGCGTGCGGCACGACCATGCCGACATCTTTTGCACGCTGGTCGAAGGCGTGCGCGGGCAACGCGCCAAGGATTGGCGGCTGGTGGACGACGTGGTCAAGCCCGCTCGCTTCGAAGAAGAAGTCCGCGCCCGCGCGCAGGCGCTGGCGCAGGACAGCCACCGCCCGGCTGGCGAGCAAGGCGTGTCGCTGACGCCGCTGGAACGTACCGAGACCGAGACCCGCCTGTCGTATCGCTACGTAGACGTGCAGCTTGACCGCGAAAAGCGCCAGGCGACGTGGACGGTTCGCGCCCCGCAAGACTCCATTGAAACGGAACTGCAGGACATCGTCACCGCGGGCGCCGCCTGGTGGCCGCTGCAGATGGCGCGGGAACTGGACGACGCCATCCTGTCGATGCGCACCAACGAGCTGGACATCGGCACCTGGATCCTGAAGACCGAAGGCGACCCCGAGGCCGTGCTGGCGGCCGACGCGGCGCTGGAACGGCACGCGGATCACTGGTTCGTGCGCGAGACCGCCGGCATGCTGCGCCGCACGCTTGCGCGGCTGGACGTGACGTCGCGCAGCCTGTTCGCGCTGATCGAACCGGGTTCGTGCTTTGCCGGCACGCTGCTGGAACTGGCGCTGGCCGCCGACCGCAGCTACATGCTGGACGTGGAGGATGACGAAGCCATCGACGCCGCGCCTCCGCAGATTGTGGTGGGCGAGCGCAATTTCGGCGCGTACCCGATGGTGAACGGCCAGAGCCGCCTGCAACGGCGCTTCTACGGCGAAACGCAGCCGCTGGAAGCGGTGCGCGCGCAGGCCGGGCGCACCCTGTCGGCCACCGGCGCGCTGGAGCTTGGCCTCATCACCTATGCCCCCGACAGCATCGACTGGGACGACGAAGTTCGGCTTGCGCTGGAAGAGCGCCGTGCATTGTCGCCCGATGCGCTGACCGGCCTGGAAGCCAACCTGCGCTTCGGCGGGCAGGAAACCATGGAAACCCGCATCTTCGGCCGGCTGACCGCCTGGCAGAACTGGATCTTCAACCGTCCCAACGCGGCGGGCGACAAGGGCGCGCTCAAGCTGTACGGCAAGGGCGAGCAGGCGGCATTCGACTGGAACCGCGTCTGAGCGGCAAACGTTCGCTCAGCGGGCGGCAAGGCGCCATGCGCGCCTGCCCGCAGGCACTGAGACCCTAGCGCCGCGCGGCTGGCGGCCCCATTCCAAGAATCAGGAGAGAGACATGTCCGGCATCAACTACACCGACAAGATTCCCAACAACGTCAACCTGTCCGGCGACCGCACGTTGCAGCGCGCGCTGGAACACTGGCAGCCCAATTACCTGCAGTGGTGGCAGGACATGGGGCCGGATGGCTCGCACGGCTTCGACGTCTATCTGCGTACGGCGGTCAGCGTCGAGCCCGACGGCTGGGCGCACTTCAATCACGTGCGCATGCCCGACTACCGATGGGGCATTTTCCTGGCGCCGCAGGATGGGCAGCGCAAGATCCATTTTGGCGAGAACATCGGCCGCGATGTGTGGCAGGACGTGCCGGGCGAGCACCGCGCCAACCTGCGACGCATCATCGTCACGCAGGGCGACACGGAACCCGCCTCGATCGAGCAGCAGCGGCACCTGGGCCTGACCGCGCCGTCGCAGTACGACCTGCGCAACCTGTTCCAGATCAACGTCGAAGAAGGGCGGCACCTGTGGGCGATGGTGTACCTGCTGCATCGTTACTTCGGGCGCGACGGGCGCGAGGAAGCCGACGCGCTGCTGCAGCGCAGCTCGGGCGATTCCGACAACCCGCGCATCCTGGGCGCCTTCAACGAAAAGACGCCGGACTGGCTGGCGTTTTACATGTTCACGTACTTCACCGACCGCGACGGCAAGTTCCAGCTGTGTGCGCTGGCCGAGTCCAGCTTCGATCCGCTGGCCCGCACGACCAAGTTCATGCTGACCGAGGAAGCGCACCACATGTTCGTGGGCGAGTCCGGCATCTCGCGCGTCATTCAGCGCACCTGCGAAGTGATGAAGGAACTGAAGACCGACGATCCGCAAGCCGTGCGAGCGGCCGGCGTGATCGACCTGCCGACCATCCAGCGCTACCTGAATTTCCATTACAGCGTCACCATCGACCTCTTTGGCGCGGACCAGTCGTCCAACGCCGCCATCTTCTACGGCTCGGGCTTGAAGGGCCGCTACGAAGAGACCAAGCGCAACGACGACCATCAGCTCAAGAACGACACCTACCGGGTGCTGAACGTCAGCAACGGCAAGCTGACGGAGATCGAGGTGCCGATGCTCAACGCGCTGAACGAAGTGCTGCGCGATGACTTCATCCGCGACTCGGTGGCCGGCATCGGCCGCTGGAACAAGGTCATCGAAAAGAGCGGCCTGGCCTTCCGCCTGCAAGTGCCGCACAAGGCGTTCAACCGCCAGATCGGCACGCTGGCCGGCATCCGCATGTCGCCCGAGGGCGAGATCGTGTCCGAATCGCAATGGCAGGCCAATCAGCACAAGTGGCTGCCCACGCCGGAAGATCGCGCGTTCGTCGCGTCGCTGATGGGCCGGGTCACGGAACCGGGCAAGTTCGCCAACTGGATCGCGCCGCCTGTCATGGGTGTCAACCGCCAGCCGGTGAATTTCGAGTACGTGCGTTTCAACTGATGGCCGCGCGGGCCGCGTGCCCGCGCGTTTGGGAGGACGGCGATGAACGCCCCGTTACCGGTGGAAGTCCTGAAGCAGCACCTGATCGATCCCGAGATCTGCATCCGCTGCAATACCTGCGAAGAGACCTGTCCGGTCGATGCGATCACGCACGATTCGAACAACTATGTGGTGGATCCGGAGATCTGCAACGGCTGCATGGCCTGCGTGCCGCCTTGCCCGACCGGTTCCATCGACAACTGGCGGCTGGTGGTGCGCGCCGAAGCCTATTCCGTGCAGGACCAGTTCGGCTGGGAAGAACTGCCGCAGGAAAAGTCGTTGCCGGTGGACGCCGCCGTGGCGGGCGACGCCGCGCAGCAGGCCGCGGCGGATCCGCAGGCTGAACCGGCAGCCGCGCCGGCGATGCTTGTGACGCCCGGCGCCGCCGTGCCCCCGTGGTCCGCCGCCCACCCCTATGTGAATCTGTACACGCACAAGACGCCCATCACCGCGACGGTCGTGGGCAACTACCGTGTCACCGGCGCCGACACGGAAAGCGATATCCACCACATCGTGCTCGACTTCGGCGAACAGCCGTTTCCGGTGCTGGAAGGGCAGTCGATCGGCATCCTGCCGCCGGGCGTGGACGCGATGGGCCGGCCGCATCACGCGCGCCAGTATTCGCTGGCCAGCCCGCGCGACGGCGAACGGGCGGGGTACAACAACCTGTCGCTGACGGTAAAGCGCGTCACGCAGGACCACGGTGGAGAGGCCGCGCACGGCGTCTGCTCCAATTATCTGTGCGATCTGGCCAAGAACGACACGGTGCAGGTGATCGGACCGTTCGGCCACACCTTCCTGATGCCGAATCATCCGAAGGCCAATCTCATCATGATCTGCACGGGCACCGGCTCGGCGCCGATGCGCGCCATGACCGAGCGCAGCCGCCGCCTGATCGGCACGGCGGACATCGGCAAGCTCATGCTTTTTTTCGGGGCGCGCACCGAACGCGAGCTGCCTTATTTCGGCCCATTGATGAAGCTGCCACGCGACTTCATCGACATCAACCTGGCGCTCTCGCGCGAACCCGGCCAGCCCAAACGCTACGTGCAGGACCTGCTCCGCGAGCGTGCCGCGCAGGTACGCGGATTGCTGGCCGATCGCAACACCTGCATCTACGTCTGCGGTCTGAAGGGCATGGAGGTCGGCGTGCTGGACGCGCTGCGCGAGGTGGTGGTGCAGTCCGGCGAGGATTGGTCTATCCTGCATGAAGCGCTGCGCCGCGAAGGCCGGCTGCACTTCGAGACTTACTGATCCACAACAACAGATGCGTGACGATCGGCGCGCCTGGGCGCGCCGATTTCGTTGGCACGGGGAAAACAAGACATGAAGTTCGCCGAATTCAAGGACGGCATGGTGATCAAGGGCGGGCCAGTCACCGTGACGGAAGCGGAAATCCTGGAGTTTGCCCGCAAGTACGATCCCCAATGGTTTCACACCGATCCGCAGCGCGCCGCGGCAGGCCGGTGGGGCGGCCTCATCTCCAGCGGATGGCATACCTGCGCGCTGGCCATGCGCATGGCGGTTGACGCCGCCTTGCATGATTCCGAATCCTTCGGCTCGCCCGGCCTGGGCGAAGTCCGCTGGCGCACGCCGGTGCGCCCTGGCGACACCCTGCACCTGCACGCGCGCGTACAAGGCGCGCGGCATTCGTCCTCGCGCCCGGACCTGGGCATCATCAACTGGGCGTGGACGGTCGTGAACCAGCACGACGAAAGCGTGCTGGAAATGGACGCGACCAGCCTGTTCGACCTGTCCGGCAACAACTAGCCGACGCGGCGTTTTTTTACCGCTTGCCCGCCTGTTTCAAAATGGCGGCCCCTTCCGGGCCGGCCGCCGCTTTCCAGGCGTTGATCGATTCCTTGGAGGCGTCCTGTAATGCCTTGCGCACCGCGGGCGGCACGGCGGTGTTGATGGCCACGCCGTTCTTGCGCATGTTTGCGTAGTTCTGCTGCAGGCGGCCTTCGATGCGTTTCCACTGTTCGGCCTCGGTCTGCGCGGCCGCCTGGTCGATGGCCTTGCGCGAACGCGCGTCGAGCGCCTCGTAGGCTTTCAGGTTCATCGTCGCCACCGAAATCGGCATGGCGTAATTGATCTCGGCGAAGTGAGGCAGGTACTCCCACAACTTGCGGCCCGCGCCGCCGTCGCCGGAGGACAGCACCGCGTTCACCTCGCCCGAGGCGATACGCGGCATGGCGTCGGCAAACGAGATGTTCTCCGCGCGCGCGCCGGCACGCTGCATGACGTCCTGCGACGTCGCATCGTAGGTGCGGATGGTCAGGCGCTTGAGCGCCGCCACGCTGTCCACCTTCTGCTTGGACCAGATGCCCGAGGCCGGCCACGGCGTGGTGTAGAGCAACTTCTGGCCGTGCGCGGCCAGCAGCTTCTCGTATGCCGGGCGCGCCGCCTTGTTGAGGTTGCGCGCCTTGGACAGCGAGTCCGCCAGGAAGGGCAGGGACGACACGCCAAACAGCGGATACTTCGTGGCCAGCGCGCCGGCGAAGGCGTCGCCCGCATCCACCTTGCGCGCCTGCACCGCGTCGATCATGTCGCCCGACTTGATGCCCTTGGCCGCGTCGAAACTCGTGTCGATGACGACGTTGCCTGCGGACTTAGCGCGCACCAGCTCGGCAAACGTGGACACGCCTTGGCCGGGCATGGAGGTGGCCGGGTATTCGGTGGTCATGGTCAGCGTCGTGGCGGCCTGAGCGCCGTGGGCAACGAATGCCATGGCGATGACCGCCGCCAGGCGCAGGGGGGTGATGCCTTGCATGCGCGACTCCTCTTGAAGGGACCCGCAAAGCGTAAGAGGTATACAGGCGTACGCCTAGTCGGGCTTTCGGCAATGCGCAGGCGGGGCGGGATCGGGCGTATGGGGTATTCCCATTCGGTCGGTGTCTGACACCCCGGGGAGATGGCCGTCAGTTTGTGCCGACGGCTCAGAGGGTGTCAGACACCGAGTAAGTCGTCGTGGGTGTCAGACACCTGGCGCTGCAGCAACGCGCAAAAAAAAGCCGCCCAAGCGGGCGGCTTCCTTTGCTACACCAGGCAGGCGATCAATAGAACGCCTGGATGCCCGTCTGTGCGCGGCCCAGGATCAGGGCGTGCACGTCGTGGGTGCCTTCGTAGGTGTTGACCACTTCCAGGTTCACCAGGTGGCGGGCGACGCCGAACTCGTCGGAGATGCCGTTGCCGCCGAGCATGTCGCGGGCCAGGCGGGCGATGTCCAGCGCCTTGCCGCACGAGTTGCGCTTCATGATCGAGGTGATTTCGACGGCAGCAGTGCCTTCGTCCTTCATGCGGCCCAGGCGCAGGCAGCCTTGCAGCGCCAGCGTGATTTCGGTCTGCATGTCGGCCAGCTTCTTCTGGATGAGCTGGTTGGCGGCCAGGGGGCGGCCAAACTGCTTGCGGTCCAGGGTGTACTGGCGGGCAGTGTGCCAGCAGGCCTCGGCAGCGCCGACAGCGCCCCAGGCGATGCCGTAGCGGGCGGAGTTCAGGCAGGTGAACGGACCCTTCAGGCCGGACACGCCGGGCATCATCTGGTCGGCGGACACTTCCACTTCGTCCATGACGATTTCGCCGGTGATCGACGCGCGCAGGCCGACCTTGCCGTGGATGGCGGGGGCCGACAGGCCCTTCATGCCCTTTTCGAGGATGAAGCCGCGGATCTTGCCGTCGAAGTCGCCGCCGACGCACTTGGCCCACACCACGAACACGTCCGCGATGGGCGAGTTGGTGATCCACATCTTGTTGCCGCTGACCTTGTAGCCGTCGGCCGTCTTGACGGCGCGGGTTTCCATGCCGTTGGGGTCGGAGCCGTGGTTGGGTTCGGTCAGGCCGAAGCAGCCGATCCATTCGCCGCGCGCCAGCTTGGGCAGGTACTTCTTCTTTTGTTCTTCGCTGCCGAATTCGTTGATCGGCACCATCACCAGCGAGGACTGCACGCTCATCATCGAGCGGTAGCCGGAGTCGACGCGTTCGACTTCACGGGCGATCAGGCCGTAGCTGACGTAATTCAGACCGGCGCCGCCGTATTCGACGGGGATCGTGGCGCCCAGCAGGCCCAGTTCGCCCATTTCGGAGAAGATCTCGGGATCGGTCTTCTCGTTGCGGAACGCGTTGAGCACGCGCGGAGCCAGCTTGTCCTGCGAGTAGGCGTAGGCGGCATCGCGCACCATACGCTCTTCGTCGGTCAGTTGCTGGTCCAGCAACAGAGGATCTTGCCAGTGGAATGAGGGGTTCGAGGACATGCTGGGTCTCCGCTATGGATTTCCGAGATCGGAATCTAAAAAGTTTAAACTTAAAATAATTCGGGCGGCAAGTTGGGGTTTGCACGGCGGTGCGCCTGGGCGCGCCGCCGGTCTTATCGCCCGAGTGGGGTTCAGTGCTGGGCCTTCAGCGCCGCCTCGCGGATCTTCTCGAGGGTCGTGGACGGGCTGATGGTTTCCGGGTCGATGAAGCAGTGCAGGATCGCCGGCTTGCCGCTGGCCAGTGCTCGTTCGAAGGCCGGAGCGAACTGTTCGGTCGTCTCCACGCGTTCGCCGTGGCCGCCGAAGGCGCGCGCGTAGTCGGCGAAATCGGGGTTCTTGAGTTCGGTCGCGGAAATGCGGCCCGGATAGTGCTTTTCCTGGTGCATGCGGATCGTGCCGTACATGCCGTTGTCCACCAGGATCACGACGATGGGCAGGTCATACTGCACCGCCGTCGCGAACTCCTGGCCGTGCATCAGAAAGCATCCGTCACCCGCGAAGCACACGACGGTCTTGTCCGGCCAGACGCGCTTGGCGCCCACGGCCGCCGGCAGACCGTAGCCCATGGACCCGGAGGTGGGCGCCAACTGCGTGCCAAAACGCGTGAAGCGGTGGAAGCGATGCAGCCAGGTGGCGTAGTTGCCCGCGCCGTTGGTCATGATGGCGTCGGCCGGCAACGTCTTTTCCAGATACGCCATGACCTGGCCTAGCTGCAGCGCGCCGGGCGTGGTGACGGTTTCGGGGTCGCTCCATTTCAGGTACGACTCGCGCATGGCCTTGGTGCCGTCGGCCCAGACCGGCGTGGCCGGCGCCTTCAGGTCGGCCAGCGACGCGGCAAAGGCGGACGGCGACGTGTTGATGGCCAGGGTGGGGCGGTACACCCGGCCCAGCTCGGCGGCATCGGGATGCACGTGCACCAATTTTTGCTTGGGCACCGGGATGTCCAGCAGCGTGTATGCCTGGCTGGGGTTCTCCGACATGCGGCCGCCCACCAGCAGGATCAGATCGGCGTCGGCCACGCGCTTGAGCAGGGCCGGATTGATGCCCAGGCCCACGTCGCCGATGAAGCACGGGTGGTCGGCCGGAAACAGCATCTGGCGGCGGAACGACACGGCGGTCGGCAGCGCATGGCGTTGTGCGAAGTCGGCAAATTCCTGCACGGCGCGCGCGTCCCAGCGCGTGCCGCCCAGGATGGCGACCGGGTTCTTCGCATCGGCCAGCAGTTTTTCCAGGTCGGCCAGCTGACCAGCGGTGGGGGCGGATTCGATGACTTCGTAGCGCGGCGCGTCGGCCACCTTGGCGGCTTCGACCAGCATGTCTTCCGGCAGCGCAATCACGACCGGGCCGGGGCGGCCCGACGTCGCAATGTGGAATGCGCGCGAGATCAGTTCGGGGATGCGTTCGACCTGATCGATCTCGGTCACCCATTTGGCCTGCGTGCCGAACACGGCGCGGTAGTCCATTTCCTGGAAGGCTTCGCGCTCGCGCATGCCGCGCTCGATCTGGCCGACGAACAGGATCATCGGCGACGAATCCTGCTTGGAAATGTGCACGCCAGCCAGCGCGTTGGACGCGCCCGGGCCGCGCGTCACCATGCAGATGCCGGGTTCGCCCGTCAGCTTGCCGTGCGCATCGGCCATCATGGCCGCGCCGCCTTCCTGGCGGCACACCGTGACCTTGATATCGGCATCGTGCAGGCCGTCCAGCACCGCCAGATAGCTTTCGCCGGGGACACAAAAGACATGTTTGACGCCATGGGCGACCAGTTGGTCGACCAGAATGTGACCGCCAAGGCGGGAATCTTGCTGGGGCATGGTGGTGTCGTGGTTAGCCTAGGGTAGAACTCCCGAGCATATGTTCCCTGAGCGCACAACGCAATTGATAAAATTGCACATTCTGTTGATCCCCCGGCACGTGGCGGCTGGTGCGCCGCAGCATGCGGGCGCACGGCGGCGGGCCGGCTTTCCGGCGGTATTTCCATGAGAAACGGCATCCCCAATCTGACCGCCTTGCAGGCGTTCGAGGCCTCGGCCCGGCTGGGCAGCTTTTCGCGCGCCGCCGAAGAGCTGTCGCTGACGCACAGCGCCGTTTACCGGCAGGTGGCAAGCCTGGAGGCGCGGCTGGGCGTGCAGTTGTTCACGCGAGTGCGGCGCCGGATCGTACTGACCGATCACGGCGCCGAATACGCCGGCCGCATCCGTCACCATCTGGACCAGATCGAAAAGGACACCTTTGGTCTCGTCAGCAGGACCGGCATGGGGCGCAGCATCCACATCGCCGTCGTGCCGACGCTGGCCACCACCTGGCTGATTCCGCGTCTGGCCGATTTTCAGCGCGAGCACGGTGACATCACCGTCAGCCTGTCCGTGCGCACGCTGCCGTTCCAGTTCAAGGATCAGCCGTTCGACGGCGCGCTGTACCACGGGGACGGACTCTGGCCCGGCACGCAGGGCGGGCTGCTGTTTCCCGAACGCGAACTGGTGCCGGTCTGTGCGCCCGAATTGGCGGTGCGCGTGGCGGAGCAGAGCGGCGGCGCCCTGACCGGCATGACGCATCTGCACCTGGCTTCGCGGCCGGACGCCTGGCGCCAGTGGTACGGGGCCAATGGCTATCTGTATGGTCCGCAGGCGGCCGGCGGCCCGCGCTACGAGCTTTTCACCATGGTGATGGCGGCGGTGCAGGCCGGCCTGGGCGTCGGGTTGATGCCGCGCTTTCTGGCGCAGCCGGCGTTGGACCAGGGAGCGTTGGCCATGCCGGTGCCGCAGTCGCTGGCGGTCAGTCAGGGCTATTACTTCGGTTATCCGCAACGCAGCGAACGGTCCGATGCATTGAAGGCGTTTGAAACGTGGCTCAAGTCCGCCGCCGCCGGCGTGGGCGAGCGCCTGCCCGGCCGCGCCGCGCCGTAGAATCCCGCCATGTCCAAAACCCGCCAGCCGCTTGCCTCCCAAGCCGACATCGACGCCTTCATCGACGCCGTCTGGCTTGAAGACGGCCTCTCCGCCAACACGCTGGCTGCCTACCGGCGCGACCTGACGGGTTTCGCCCGCTGGCTCGAAGACCCCGAGGCCTATGCCCGGGAACTGGCCGACCGGCACGGCGAACCCGCACGCGCGCAGACCCTGCCTCTCGGCCCGGCCAAGCCGATCCGCGACGCGCAAAAGGCCGACATCGAGGCCTGGTTCGCCTTCCGTCACGAAGAAACCCGCGCCACCACCGCCAACCGCCGGCTTGCCGCGCTGCGCCGCTTCTACGCCTGGGCGCTGCGCGAACACCGCGCCGAGCGCGATCCGTGCCTGACGCTGGTCGCCGCCAAGCAGCCGCCGCGCATGCCCAAAACGCTGTCCGAGCAACAGGTGGACGCCTTGCTGCGCGCGCCCGACGTCAGTCAGCCGCGCGGCCTGCGCGACCGCGCCATGCTTGAGACCCTGTACGCCACCGGCTTGCGCGTGTCCGAGCTGGTCGGCGTGCGCGCGCTGGACGTCAGCCTGAACGAAGGCGTGGTGCGCGTGGTGTTGGGCAAGGGCGGCAAGGACCGCCTTGTGCCGCTGGGCGCCGAAGCCGCGCACTGGATTTCGCAGTACCTGGCCACTGCGCGACCCGAATTGGCGTCAGGCCGCGTCAGCGACGCGCTCTTCATCACCAGCCGCGCAGAGGCGATGTCGCGGCAGGCATTCTGGCAACTGGTCAAGAAATACGCCGTGCTTGCCGGCGTGCATGCACCGCTGTCGCCCCACGTGCTGCGCCACGCCTTCGCCACCCACCTGCTGAACCACGGCGCGGACCTGCGCGTCGTGCAGATGCTGCTGGGCCACGCGGACATTTCCACCACGCAGATCTACACCCATGTGGCGCGCGAACGCCTGAAGGCGTTGCACGCGGCGCATCATCCACGCGGCTGACCGCCGCCATCTTCCTACCCACCGGCACAAAAATGAGCAAAGCCCGCCACGTCTCCGAAACGCCTGCCACCCAGTTCCTCAAGCAGCACAAGGTGGCCTACTCCGAGCACACCTACGACTACGTCGATCACGGCGGCGCCGGCGAAGCCGCGCGCCAGCTCGGCCTGGACCCGCATGCCGTGGTCAAGACGCTGGTGATGGAGGACGAATCGGCCAAGCCGCTGATCGTGGTCATGCACGGCGACCGCGAGGTCTCCACCAAGAATCTGGCGCGCCAGGCCGGCCTGAAAAAGGTCGAGCCCTGCAAGCCCGAGGTCGCGCAGCGCCATTCGGGCTATCAGGTGGGCGGCACATCGCCGTTCGGTACGCGCAAGAAGATGCCGGTGTGGGTTGAAGCCGATGTGCTGGAATATCCGGTGGTCTACATCAACGGCGGGCGCCGTGGCTATCTGGTGGGCATTGATCCGAACGTGCTGGTGGACCTGCTGGGCGCCAAGCCGGTCATGGTGGCGCTGGAGTAGGGGAGGAGCCCGGTGGTATCCCGCTACCACCTCGCCCGCCGGCTCGGCGGGCACAATGGGACAAGAACACCAAGAACCGGAGCCCGATCCTCGGGCAAGCAACCGGACGCTACCCTCATCCCACGGAGACAATCATGAGCAAACGACTGTTGATGCTGGTCGGCGACTACGCCGAAGACTACGAAACCATGGTGCCGTTCCAGACGCTGCTGACCGTCGGTCACACGGTGCATGCGGTCTGCCCGGACAAGAAAGCGGGCGACACGGTGGCCACGTCGATCCATGATTTCGAAGGCGCGCAGACCTACACCGAAAAGCGCGGCCACAACTTCACGCTGAACTACGACTTCGATCGCGTCGAGCCTTCGTCCTACGACGGCCTGGTGATCCCCGGTGGACGCGCACCCGAATACCTGCGCCTGAACGAAAAGGTGCTGGAGATCGTGCGGCATTTCGACAAGGCCAACAAGCCCATCGCCGCCGTCTGCCACGGCGCGCAGATCCTGGCCGCGGCCGGCGTGCTGAAGGGCCGGACCTGCTCGGCGTATCCCGCGTGCGCGCCCGAGGTCCGGCTGGCCGGCGGCACCTACGCCGAGATCGCCGTCGACCAGGCCTACACGGATGGCAACCTGGTGTCGGCGCCCGCCTGGCCGGCGCATCCGGCATGGATGTCGCAGTTCCTGGCGGTGCTGGGCACCAAGATCACCCACTGACCAAGATCACGCACTGACGCCGGCGCGCGGGGCGCCGCGCTCAGTCCGCGGCGATCACCCGCCCGGGGTTGAACAACCCCAGCGGATCAAACAGGCGCTTGATGCTCGCCATCATCGCCATCTCGTTGGCCGGCTTGTACCGGCCAATCGAACCCACCCGCAGTTGTCCCACGCCATGCTCGGCGGAGATCGACCCGTTCATGCGCGCCACCACGTCGTACACCGCGCCTGAAACTGCCTTCTCTGAATTGCGCATGGCCTGGTAGGCCGACGCGTCCGCGCCCGGCGGCGTCGACACGTTGTAGTGCAGGTTGCCGTCGCCCACATGGCCAAACACGAAGATGCGCGCGTTGGGCAGAACGCCATGCACCGCTGTCTGCGCCGCCACGATGAATTCCCCGATGCGCGAGATCGGCAGCGAGATGTCATGCTTGATGTTCTCGCCGTCGATGGACTGCGCTTCGGGCAGATGATGCCGGATCTGCCAGAACGAGGCCGACTGCGCCAGCGTCGACGCAATGGCCGCATCCGTGACAATGCCCGCCTCGAAGGCCGCCTCCATCAACGCCTCGAATCGCTCCGTGGCATGGGCCGCGCTTTCGGCGTCGCTGGATTCCAGCAGCACGTAATACGGCGCCTTGGCGGGCACCGGGCTGCGCGCGCCCGGCGTATGTCGCAGCACCAGTTCCACCGCCGGACCGCTGATCAGTTCAAAGGCCGTCAGGCTGGCCGACAGATACGACTGCGCCAGGGACAGCAGTTGCACCGCGCTCTGCGGATCCGGCACGGCGGCGAAGGCCGTCATCTGCGCGGCCGGGCGCGGATACAGTTTGACGGTGGCGGCCGTGATGATGCCCAGCGTGCCCTCCGCGCCAATGAACAGCTGCTTCAGGTCGTACCCGGTATTGTCCTTGCGTAGACCGCGCAAGCCATTCCAGATCTGCCCGTCAGGGGTCACCACTTCCAGACCCAGGCACAAGTCGCGCGCGTTGCCGTAGCGCAGCACCTGGATGCCGCCGGCGTTGGTGGCCAGGTTGCCGCCCAGCGTGCAGCTTCCCTCCGCGCCCAGGCTCAGCGGGAACAGCCGGTCCGCCTGAGCGGCGGCCTCCTGCACGTTGGCCAGCACGGCGCCCGCCTGCGCGGTCAAGGTGTTGTTGTAGCGGTCCACGTCCAGGATGGCGTTCATGCGGGCCAGCGACAGCACGATGCTGTGCCCGCCGCTGTCCGGCACGCTGCCGCCGACCAGGCCCGTATTGCCCCCTTGCGGATAGATGGCGACGCGGCGCTCACGGCACCAATGCACCAGCCTGGCCACGTCCTCGGTGCTGTCGGGCTGCGCCAGCGCCAGGGTGCGGCCCGTCCACCGCTTGCGGTAGTCGGTCAGGTGCGGCGCCAGGGCGTCGGCGTCGTCCAGCACGCGCCCCTGGAAGGCGGCGCGCAAAGAGGCTTTGATGTCTTCGTCAGGCATGGCCGGCTCTTTCTTCGGGTCAGTTGGCGGAAGCGCCGGCGGCTTGCACCACGGCTTTCCATTTCTCGATCTCGGTGCCGATGAAGGCGTTGAATTGCGCCGGACCCTTTACGGTGGGCACCGCGCCCAGCTCGATCACGCGCTTCTGCATATCGGGGTCGGCCATGGCCTTCTCGATCGCCTGATCGATCCGGTTCACGATGGGCGCCGGCGTGCCTGCCGGCGCCAGCACGCCAAACCACGAGCCCGCTTCGAAATTGGGCACACCGGCCTCGGCCATGGTGGGCACGTCGGGCAGATTGGTGCTGCGTTCGGCGCTGGTCACCGCCAACGCGCGCAGCGTGCCATTCTTGATGAAGGGCAGCGAGGTCGGCAGGTTGTCGAACATCAGATGCACCTGGCCACCGACCAGATCCGTCACCGCCGCGGCGCTGCCCTTGTACGGCACGTGCACCATGTCGACACCCGTGCGGCTCTTGAACATCTCGCCCGACAGATGGATCGAACTGCCCGCGCCGCTGGACGCGAAGCTCAGCTTGCCCGGATTCTTCTTGCCGTACTCGATCAGTTCCTGCACCGACTTCACGGGCAGGCTGGCCGTCACCGCCAGCACGTTGGGAACGGATGCCACCAGCGTGATCGGCGCAAAATCCGCCGGCTTGAACCGGATGTCCTTGTAGATGGCGTAGTTGATGGCCTGCGTGCCCACGGTGCCCATCAACAGCGTGTAGCCATCGGCATCGGCGCGCGCCACGAAGTCCGCGGCGATGTTGCCCGCCGCGCCCGGACGGTTCTCGACCACGACGGGCTGACCCACCGCTTTCTCGATGTGCGGCGCAATCAGGCGGGCCACCACGTCGGTGTTTCCGCCCGCCGAGAACGGGATGACCATGCGGATCGGTTTCGTCGGCCAGTTATCCGCCGCGCTCGCGCCCGCCGATGCAGCCAGCGCGACCAGACCCGCGCACGCGTAAGCAATGCCCTGCTTGGTGCTCTTGAACATGTTGTCTCCTTGTTTATGGTTTTTGATGTTCGGTACTGCAGTGCATCCCGCAACGCCGCGGAAACGGCGTCCGGGAGATTCGGTCAACCCGCCTCGGCCAGGGTGCGTTTCAGGCGCTCAAGCAGCAGATCGATCTCGGCATGGTCGGTCGCGTCCAGCTTCGGACCCGGCCGGCGCATGCCCGCATGCTTGATTGCCCCACGGCGTTTCATGATCTCCTTGCGGACGGCGACGCCCCACTGGCTCTGGTTCTCGTAGCTCAGCAAAGGCAGGTAGCGGTCGAACACCGCGTGGGCGTCGTCGACACGGCCCGCCGTGTACAGCGCATACACCTGCGACAGCATCTCGGGATGCGAGAACCCGGCCATCGGTCCGTCAATGCCGCGGCCCATTTCCAGCGGCAGGAACATCGCGTTGTTGCCGGTCAGAATGGCGACCCGGCGGCCGGGCAGGGCGCGCAGCTTGGTGATCTTGGTGATGCTGGGCAGGTCCTCTTCCTTGACCGCCTGAATTTGCGGATGCCGCTCGATCAACTGGCCGATCACCGGCACCGACATCCAGGTGCCCGTCGAAAACGGAAAGTCCTGCAGCACCGTCGGCACGTTGCCGATCCGGTCAAACACGGCCTCGAAGTAGGACAACACTTCCTGTTCGGTGCGCAACCCGCCCGGCGGCGCGATCATGACGCCGGCGGCCCCGGCGTCCATCACCTGTCCGGTCAGCTCGGCCATCTGCGCCACGCTGCTGTTGCTGACCCCCACCACGACCGGCTTGTCCTTGGCCCGCGCGATGAACCGCGACGCCACCGCCAGCGATTCCGCCGGCGTGAGCTTGTTGGACTCGCCTGCAACGCCCAGCACGGTCAGCCCGTTGGCGCCATGCGAAAAATAGAAGTCGGTCAGCGAGTCGACGCTTTCCAGGTCAATGGCGCCATTTTCCTGAGACGGCGTCTGCGCAACGATGTACACGCCACGGGCTTGGTCAAGCATGTTGTCTCCTGATCTTGGTGTGAATATCGGCAAATATTAGCGCTAATATTTTATTAGCGCTAATATTTGCCGATAGGGAATTTCCCCTGGTTCTGGACCGTTGCAGCCAGCGCGTGGGCGACGGCAGGAGGCGCCTTCCTGCCTATGCCGCTTTACGACTCGATCAGATTCAGGACGTCATCGTCAGGATGATTTTGCCCACGTTCTGCGCCGATTCCATTCGGCGATGCGCATCGGATGCGCGTTCAAGCGGGTAGGTGCTGTCAACCACGGGCACCAGGCCCGCGCCACTGGAAAAGCGGTCCAGCCAGTGCTCACGGAAACGCTGAACCATCGCGTGTTTTTCAGCCTGGGGGCGCGATTTCATCACCGTGCCGTGTATATGCAGATGTCGATACAGGATGTCCTCCAGGGCTATGCTGACTTGTCCGCCGCCGCCCAGGATGCCAACCTGAACCAGCCGTCCGCCGTTTGCCAGCGAGGCGATGTTGCGCGCAAAGTTGGGCTCTCCGATAAAGTCGATCACCACGTCAACGCCGCGCGCCGACGTCCGCTCGGCCACCACCTGCGCAAAGTCCTGCGTGCGGTAGTCGATCACGTAATCGGCGCCCAGCCGCTGAACCTGCTCGAGCTTGTTGGCTTCGGCAGTGGCGTACACGGTGGCGCCCGTTGCCCTTGCAAGTTGGACCGCCGCCGAGCCCACGCCACCCGCCGCTGCGTGGATCAGCACGGAATCACCCGCCTGCAGGCCGCCCAGATGCAGCATCGCTTCGTGCGCGGTAACGAACACTTCAGGAATCGCAGCGGCGTGGACGTAGTCCAAGGCGTCCGGAATCGGCAAGGCCATGCGCCAGTCCAACCGGGCAATCTCCGCATAAGCGCCGCCACCCACCACGCCCATCACGCGATCGCCTTGTTTGAAGCCGCGCACCGCACTGCCTGCCTGCAGCACTTCTCCCGCAATTTCCAAGCCCATGATGGTCGAGTCGCCGAAATTCGGGCGGCCGTACCCGCCACGGCGATGGGTCAGGTCGGCGCGGTTCACGCCTGAGGCATGGACTCGAACGATAAGGTCATCGTCTCGCATCTCAGGCGGGGGAACGTCAGCCATCTGGAGCACATCCGCATCGCCAAATTGTTCAAAAGTGATCGCCTTCATTATTTGTCCTCAAGGTTGTTTTCGGGTGACGCGGCCAATGTGGCGTGTGCAATTGCCGAGGCGGTAATCGCGGCGGGAAACCCGACGTAGAACGCCAGGTGCGTGATGGCAGCCGCCAATTCATTGCGCGTCAGTCCGTTGGCGAGCGCGCGGCGCAGATGCGCGGGCAATTCCTCTGTATGGCCTGCCGCAATCAAGGCGGCCACGGTGACCAGGCTGCGGTCCCGGGCCGCCAACGCGGGGTCGCCCCAGATGTCGGGGTAAAGCGTGTTGTCGACGAAGGCGGACAGCGCCGGCGTGAACGCGCGCGCTGCCTCGCGCGGATGGCTGAAATCGATGTTGGTCATGGCGTGTACCTGGTTCAAGCCTGGCTGATGAACTTGTGCGTGAGGTAATACTCAATTCCCTCCACGCCGCCCTCCGAGCCGTGTCCGCTTTCCTTCATTCCGCCGAAGGGCAATTCGGTTGCCACGATTCGATATTGGTTGATGCCGATCATTCCGGCTTCCAGACCATCGGCCACGTCTATCGCGGTGCGGGCGCTGCGGGTGAACGCGTATGCCGACAGGCCGTAAGGCAGCCGGTTGGCTTCTTGCAAGCCGTCGGCCAGTTCATCAAAGGGCAACAGCACGGCGATGGGACCGAACGGTTCTTCGTGCATGATCTTCGCGTGCATGGGCACATCGGCCAGCACAGTGGGTTCGAAAAAGTAGCCTTCGCCCTCAGCGGCCTGTCCCCCGGTCAGGACCGTAGCGCCGCAGGCCACCGCGTCGGCGATCAACGACTGCATCTTGTCCAATTGGCGCGCGTTCGCCAACGGTCCCACCTGCGTCTCCGGATCCAGCCCGTTCCCGACCTTCAATGCGCGTGCGGCTTTCACGAAGTGTTCGCGGAATTCGTCATAGACGCCGCGCTGAATCAGAAACCGTGTGGACGAAATGCAGACTTGGCCGGTGCCACGGAAGCGGTTGGCGGCGCCCTCGGTTGCGGCGCGCTCAACGTCGGCATCGTCGAACACAAGCACGGGTCCATGACCGCCAAGTTCCAGCGTGATGGGCTTGACTCCCTCGGCGGCTCGCGCCGACAGCAGCCGGCCGATGGGTACTGACCCCGTGAAGGTCACCTTGCGGACCACCGGTGAGGCAATCAGGTGGTGCGAAACGTCGTCTGGGACGCCAAAGACCACCTGCAGCACCCCTTTCGGCAGCCCCGCATCA
Source organism: Achromobacter sp. Root565 (assembly GCF_001427425.1). NCBI lineage: Bacteria > Pseudomonadati > Pseudomonadota > Betaproteobacteria > Burkholderiales > Alcaligenaceae > Achromobacter > Achromobacter sp. Root565. Next base: position 111,449 of record NZ_LMGO01000007.1, on the reverse strand, counting down.
TCCAGGGCGCGTGCCAACGCCAGTGCGGTTGCCGGGCTTTCCTCGCCGGGCTTGATGATGACGCTGCAACCTGCGGCAAGCGCGGCGGCCAGCTTTCGTGCCGGCGTGATCGCCGGAAAATTCCAGGGCGTGAACGCGGCCACCGGACCGATCGCCTGCCGTTTGACCAATTGCTGCACGCCGGGCCGATTCGCAGGTACGACACGGCCATCGATCCGTTTGGCTTCTTCGGCAAACCATTCGAAGTAATCGGCGGCGCGCAGCACTTCGTCGCGGCTTTCGGCCAGAGGCTTGCCCTCTTCGAGCGTCATCACCGTTGCAATGTGCTCGGCCCGGTCGCGCATCAAGTCCGCACCACGCTTGAGAATGCGGGCGCGCTCGTTGGGAAACGTCGTGCGCCACGCGTTGAAGGCCGGCTGCGTTGCCGAAAGCGCGCGGTCCAGATCCGCCGTCGTCGCAAGGGGCACGCGGCCCAGTTCTTTGCGTGTGGCGGGATTGACAACACTGGCTGTCTCGCGTTCGCGCGCGCCTATCCATTCACCATCGATGAAAAGGTAAAGCGGGTCATAGGTGCCATTCATGGTTGCAAACTCCGATAAGATTGTTCGTTACCAGCCGGCTCCATTTCCAACCCGGCAGACTCGACCCGCTAGGAAGGGGCGGTATCTGTCGGGGGCGGGACGCTTGTTTTCTCCGAGCGCTGGATCAGGGGCCTGACCATGGCTTGAAGTCTAGGGATGTGGGGCGCGCGGATTTAGCCCCGAACGGAAGAATGACTTTCCCTGCCAGAGGAAAAGTCGCATGAACTCGATGGACTCACGATGGACAAGCTATACAACATGTCGGTTTTTGCGAAAGTGGTGGAGATGGGCAGTTTCACTGCCGTGGCCAACCATCTTTCCACCACGGTCGGCAATATTTCGCGCGCCGTCACCGTCCTCGAGGAAGGCCTGAATGCCCGGCTGATTCAACGCTCCACGCGTCGCCTGGTCGTCACCGACGTGGGGCATCGTTTCTACGATCGCTGCCTCGCGATCCTGAGCGACGTCGAGCAAGCAGAAGCCGAAGCGGGTCATGCAACGGTGGCGCCACGGGGCGTGTTGCGCGTTCACGCCGTGCCCGGTCTGGGACGAACGCTAGTCGCTCGCGCAGCCCTGGCGTACAGAAAGGCCCACCCCGACGTCTCTGTCGACCTCCTGCTCTCGCAGCGCATGCCGAATCTGCTTGAAGAGCAGCTTGATGTCGGAATCGTGATTGCGCGGGCCTTGCCCGACTCCACGTACGTCAGCCAGAAGATTGGCGTCAGTCATTGCATCTTGGCGGCGTCGCCCGCGTATCTCGAACAGCATTCCCCGGTGCGCACGCCAGAGGACCTTGCCGAGCACGCCTGCATTTTGCTGAGCACGGTGGACTATGCCCCGGACGAGTGGCATCTGGAGGGCGAGGGCGGTACGTTTACCCACCGGCCTTCGGGCGGACACCTTGGTGTGAACGATATGGATGCGATGGCGACGGCGCTGCGCGATGGGGCGGGAATCGGTCTGCTCGCAGGATTTTCCGCCATTGAAGATTTGCGGCGAGGCACCCTGGTGCGGGTATTGCCTGGGTATCACACGAACCAGCGCAATGTGTATGCGCTGTACCCCTCGCGGCAATTCGTCGACGCAAAGATCAAACTCTTCATCGACGCATTGAGACTGCACGTTGGTGAGCAACTTGCGGGATATGTCTCAGAGCTGGGTATCACGGCCGAAGACGCGATTTGATCCGCTGACGCCGGCGATCAGGCGGTTCGGGCTGGCCTGGAGAAGCGTCAGGCGCTTTGACGCCGCATCAACGTGAATCCCACATCGACCCGCAGCCCCTCATTGGCCTGTCCGTCCAGGCGGTCGATGATGGCGCGCGCCGCCTGCTCGCCAATCAGCGAGCCGTCAATGCGCACAGTCGTCAAAGGCGGGGTGGTGGCCGCCGCGTAGGCCTGATCGCCGAATCCCACGACGGCCAGGTCGCTCGGTACCTGCCTGCCCATCGCCGCGGCTTCCAGCAACACGCCCATGGCAATCATGTCGGTGCTGCACACCACGGCATCGGCATCGGGCACGCGCGCCAGCAGTTCCGCCAGCCCGCTGCGGCCCGCGCCCATGGTGGCGGGGGCGGGGATCAGCACATGCGGCGTATCAGCGTCCGCGTCGATCAAGCGCAACTCGCGCGCCGCCGCAGTGAAACCCTGCAACCGACGACCCGCCCGTGGATCATTGCCGATGACGGCCACGGGCCGCCGTCTTCCGGTTTCGGACAGAAACTGTGCCACGCACGCGCCCGCCGCCTCGTGAGAAAAACCGATCAGCATGTCGACCGGATCATCGTTCCAATCCCAGGCTTCCACGACGGGAATGCGCGCCGCGCGTAACTGCGTGCGTCCCGTCGGGGTCAGCACCGTGCGCATCATGACCACGCCATCCGGCCGCCGGCCCAGGATCGCTTGCAGGGCGGACACTTCCAGCTCGGGGTCGTAGCCGCTTTCGGTCAGCATCATCTGATAGCCATGCCGGCTCAGATGCAGGCTGAGCGTCTGCAGCGCCTCCAGAAACACAGGGCTGCCCAGCGTGGGCACCGTCACCGCCACCAGTCGGCTGCGGCCGCTGGCCAGGCCTCCGGCCACCAGGTCCTGCACATACCCGGTCTGGGCGATGGCGTCGTTGATCAGTTTGACCGTGCGTTCAGGTACGTTTTCGGGGGCGTTCAGGACGCGCGACACCGTGTGCATCGACATGCCCGCCACGCGCGCGACGTCGGCAATGGTCACCCGGCCGGACCCCCGCCGAGGCGCGCGGCTGGTGGCAGGCTTGCTGCGACGCTCAGAGGGTAGGGTGGGCATGCGGCCTCGCTGGGATCAGGGTAGGCCGGATTGTACCGAGCCTAGGTGTCTGACACCCGTTGAGACGCCACCGCAAGCTGACGACGATTTCCGCCGGGTGTCAGACACCGACCCAAGCAAACTGCCCTTCTAACGCCCCCCGGTATCAGGCGAAGTCAAGCACGATTCGGCCTTCGATCTGGCCCTGCTTCATGCGGTCGAACACGCTATTGATGTTGTCCAGGCTTTCGGTGGCGACGGTGGCGTGGACCTTGCCTTCTTCGGCAAATTGCAGCGATTCCTGCAGATCCAGCCGCGAACCCACGATGGAGCCGCGCACAGTCACGCCGTTAAGCACCATGTCGAAGATCGACAGCGGGAAATCCCCCGGCGGCAGCCCATTCAGCGAGATCGTGCCGCCCCGGCGCACCATGCCCAGCGCCTGCTCGAAAGCCTTGGGCGACACCGCGGTGATCAGCGCGCCATGCGCGCCGCCGATCTCCCGTTTCAGGTACGTGGCCGGATCCGTGGTCAGCGCATTGACGGTGACTTCCGCGCCCAGGCGGCGCGCGAAATCCAGCTTGGCGTCGTCGATATCCACCGCAGCGACGTTCAGACCCATCGCCTTTGCGTATTGCACCGCCATGTGGCCCAGGCCTCCGATCCCCGAGATGACCACCCAATTGCCAGGCCGGGTGTCCGTCATCTTCAGGCCCTTGTACACGGTGACGCCGGCGCACAGGACCGGGGCCACCTCGATGAAGCCGACGCTCTTGGGCAGCAGGCCCACGTAATCGGCGGCGGCCAGCGCGTACTCGGCGAAGCCGCCGTTGACGGAGTAGCCCGTGTTCTGCTGCTGCTCGCACAGGGTTTCCCAGCCGCCCAGGCAGTGTTCGCAATGGCCGCAAGCGGAGTACAGCCAGGGGATCCCGACGCGGTCGCCTTCCTTGACGTGGGTGACGCCAGCGCCCGCGGCGACGACATAGCCGACGCCCTCGTGGCCGGGAATGAAAGGGGGATTGGGTTTGACGGGCCAGTCGCCCTCGACGGCGTGCAGGTCCGTGTGACAGACGCCGCAGGCTTCGATCTTTACCAGGAGTTCGCCCGGACCCGGGCGCGGCACGGCGACTTCTTCGATTACCAGCGGTTGGCCAAACGCGCGTGCCACTGCGGCCTTCATGGTCTTGTTCATCACTACCTCCGAAGTCTGATCAGTTTCACTATGCTCGGCCGCTTGGTCGGCCAATACCATGATGTACATCAATTAGCGCGGGAAGGTACAACTCGTCACCGGTTCGGGGCCATATTGCCCCGGGCGAGGAAGTCGTCGTACAGTCGTTCGCAGGCGCGCCGGTCCCAGCAGCGTGTCGCCGTTGCCCAGGAGTCTTCAATGTGTGAAATCTTCATCCGCGCCACCGAGCACTCCTATGCCTGCGAAACAAGATCGCTGCGCCTGCACGGCGTGGCGACCAGCCTGCGGCTCGAGCACCTGTTCTGGCAGGTCCTCGAAGAGATCGCCGGGCGGGACGGCATGCGGGTCACGCAACTGATCGAACGCCTGTACGACGAACTGGTCGAGTACCGGGGCGAGGCCGCCAACTTCACGTCGTTCCTGCGGGTCTGCTGCCTGCGGTATCAGTTGCTGCAGGCCGACGGCCGGATCCCGCGCGACGCCAGCGTGCCTATTCAATCGCTCAATGCAAAAGCCGTGCTGGAAGGGCTGCCGCCGTCGCTGTGCGACGCCCAGCCGGTCCCGGCAAAGCGCCGCGCGGCATAAGCCGGCTGGCCAAAGCCATGAAAAAAGGGCCCGATGCAATCGGGCCCTTCATCTTTACCGCGCGCAACGGTCAGCCAGTCATCAGCCGCCAGCGCCAATCGACGCCATGGCCACTTCGCTCTGTACGATGCGGCGGATGCGCACGGCATCGCCGATACGCGAGAGCTTGCCCTGCGAATCCAGCAGCACGATCGCCAGATCGCGGCCGTTGATGCGCGCCAGCATCACCAGGCATTCGCCCGCTTCGTTGATGTAGCCGGTCTTGGACACCTTGATGTCCCAGTCGGGCTTGCGCACCAGCAGGTTGGTGTTGCGGAAGGTCTGCGTGCGGTTGTTGATCTCGACCTCGTACTCCGTATCGGTGGAGTAACGGTGGATCAGCGGACGCTGCGATGCCGCGCGCAACAGGCGCGCCAGATCGTGCGGCGACGACACGTTGTTGCTGGACAGGCCGGTGGGCTCGATGAATCGCGTGCTGGTCATGCCCAGCGACTGCGCCTTGGCATTCATGGCGGCCACGAAGGCGGACAGGCCGCCGGGATAGTGGCGGCCCAGCGCGTTGGCGGCGCGATTCTCGGAGGACATCAGCGCCAGGTGCAGCATGTCGCCGCGCGACAGCTTGGTACCCACGCGCAGCCGCGACGTCGTGTGTTTGAGTTCGTCGACGTCGTCGTCGGTGATCTCAAGCATCTCGTCCATCGGCAGGTTGGCGTCCACGACGACGACCGCGGTCATCAGCTTCGAGATCGAAGCAATGGGGCGCACGACGTTTTCGTTCTTGGCGAAGATGACCGTGGAGGTTTCCAGATCTTGCACATAGGCAGTGCTGGATCGCAGCGCGGCCGCTTCGGCGCGTGCCGAGGCGGCGGGCGGCGGCATCGCGGCGCTGGCCGCGGCGGCTGCGGCAACGCGCCGGCCGCGAGCGGCCTTGTCCGCCTTGCCACCCTTGCCGCTCTTACCCGACGCGCCCGCCTTCTTGGACGGCGTGCCTTTCGCGGCGACCTGCTTGCCGCCCTTGGGCGGCGCCTTCTTGGCCGAAGAGGATTTGGGAGGCGCCTTCTTGGCCGACGGCGCGGCCTGCTTGGCGGCGGCGCTCTTGCCCGAGCCCGCCTTGGGCGCGGGGGCTTTCTTTGCTTGTTGCGCCTTGCAGGCTGCCGATTTGGCGTTGGTCTTGCAAGGATCGGAGTTCTTGGCTGCTTGTGCCGCAGGGGGCAGGAGCGCGCACACCGCCAGCGCGGCAGGCGCTAGGGCTTTCGCAATTGCACGAATCCAGGAAAAGGCCATGGTTGAGCAGGCTTGTCGGTCTGTGAACAAATATTTCTTAAGCCGGCGTTTCGTCGGATCAGGAAAAGTCCAGATGAATTATGGGCTTACGCGTCGAATTTAAACAGCAATTTCAAGTGTCACGCAAGGCGATTTGCGACGTTTACCGAAAAAAATATTGGTGACATATTGACGCAGCAGCAATTAGTCACATGTCAGAAGTCGCAAAGCTAACCGCGCGGCGCGCAAGAGCGTAGCCCGGATTAACCCTCATCTGGCTGAATGGGTGGACTTTTTTGAGGAGAGACGGCGCGCATGGCCGAGGCCTGAGTGGCCTCGCCGGGTGGAATCGAACCACCAATTGACCCTTAGGAGGGGCCGGTTATATCCATTTAACTACGGCGAGCGGGGCGGGATGCGCAAGACGCTTGCGCCACTGAGGGCGGCAAGCGGGCGCCAGCGTGGGCGCGCTTTGCACTAAGGCCTTGAAATTGCTGCGGAACTTGCGAGCCGAAGTTTAGCACTGCGGACGCCGGCTTCGAAGCAGGACGCAAGTCTATCAGCAGGCGCGGCAACCCCCAAATCATTGGCCTTCGCGCGGGCGGCCCGCAATCGCCGCCTACGCGAAGCTTGTTGCGCCAACGCGGGTATTCACAGACCCGCCTACCGACTTGTATATGATGTTTGCGTCCCGCCGCCGCGCGGGGCCGCCCCGAGGAGGGGGCGCAAACCCAAAAACAACCAGACACGGGTTTCATGTCTAGCCAAACCGATACGATTTCCGCACGCACCATTGCCTTGGGCACCCTGGTCGTGCTGCTTGCCATGGGGGTGCGCGCCACCTTCGGCCTCTTCATGCAGCCCATGGGCCTGACGCACGGCTGGAGCCGCGAAGTGTTTTCCATGGCCTTTGCCCTGCAGAACCTGGTGTGGGGCGTGGCCTGTATCTTCATGGGCATGCTGGCCGACCGCTACGGTTCGGGCCGCACCATTGCCCTGGGCGCGGTGCTGTACATGCTGGGCCTCATCGGCACGCGCTTTGCCACCGACGAAGCCACGCTTTATCTGACGGCTGGCGTGCTGGTCGGACTGGGCCAGGCGGGTACGACGTTCCCTGTCATCCTGCCCGTGGTGGCGCGCGCCGTGCCGCCTGCCTACCGCAGCACGGCGATGGGCATTGCGAGCGCGGGCGGCTCGCTGGGGCAATTCGCCGTGGTGCCCACCGGACAGCTGCTCATCACCGGCCTCGACTGGACGGGCGCGCTATGGGTGCTGTCGCTCTTTGTGGCGTGCGCCGCGCCGCTCGCGTACTTCCTGCGCGGCCGGCCGCAAGCGCACGTCGGTCCGCAGCAATCCCTTGGCACCGCCATCAAGCAGGCCGTGCGTCATCCGTCGTTCCACTTCCTGTTCTGGAGCTACTTCGTCTGCGGCTTTCACACCGCGTTCATCACCTTGCATTTGCCGGCTTATGTGACCGATGGCGGGCTGACGGCCGGGCAGGGCGCCACGGCGATCGCGCTCATCGGCCTCTTCAACGTTCTGGGGTCGTTCTACGCCGGCAAGCTTGGCGGCAAGTACAGCAAGAAGCGCCTGCTGGCGGTGGTGTACTTCATGCGGGCGTTCGGCATCCTGTTGCTGCTGTCGGTGCCGCTCACGCCGTGGGTGTTGTACGCGTTCGCCGCATGGATGGGCTTGTTCTGGCTGGGCACCGTGCCGCTGACGCAGGGGCTCATCGGACAGATCTATGGCCTGCGCTATGCGGCCACGTTGTCGGGCATCGTGTTCCTCGGCCATCAGTTGGGCAGCTTCATCGGCGTATGGCTCGGCGGCTACGCCTATGCCAAGACCGGCAGCTATGACCTGGTCTGGTGGCTGGGCGTTGCACTGGCCGTCATCGCCGCGCTGCTGTGCCTGCCCGTGCGCGAACAGCCGGTGACGCCGGCTCAGCCCGCGACGGCCTGATCACGGCACACCGGAATCGCGCCATGAACCCCAGCCCGCATCCCGAAGCCCCGCGCCGCAAAGGCTGGCGCGCTGTTGGCGTGCTGGCGCTGGCCGCCGTGCTGGGGCTGGCGTTCTGGGGATACACCACGCCCGAGATGCAGATCCATTGGGAAAACCTGGCCGCGCTCTGCGGGTTCTGACAGGGCTCGGCTTACCGCAATCGGCGTATTTCGCCGGCCGGCTCGCGGTATCCTACGGCGGAGATTTCTCTCCGCCTTTTTCATCTTTTTTTCTTTCGCGTGGCGCCTTGCCGCGCGGCCTTGGATGACCATGCAGGACGCAGCGCCCACCTACTCCGAACTCTCGTTGCCGGACATCGCCAGTCTGCCTGCGGCGGATACGCTTGTCCTGACGGTGAACAACCGCTTGTCGCGACGCCTCACGCTCGAGCTCGCCGGATTGCTGCGCCAAGAGCGCCAGGTCAGCGAACTGCCCCGCATCCTGCCGTTGTCCGCCTGGCTTGCTGAATCCGCCAACGAACTCGCGTTCGAATCCGACGAAGACGTGCCTGCCTATCGGCTCGACAGTTTCGCCACGCAGCTTGTCTGGACCGAAGCGATCCGCCTCGAAGAAGCCGAACGCGTCCTGCTGGACGCCAGCCAGGCTGCGCGGCTGTCGATGGATGCCGACCTGCTCATGGACGAATGGGCGCTGCAGGTGCCATCCGGCGCGGACACCGACGAATACCGGGGGTTCGCGCGATGGCGCGAGCGCTATCGCCAGACGCTTGCCGGCATCGATGCCGAAGACGCCAACCAAGGCTATGCGCGTGTGCTGCGCGCACTTGAAGCCGGCCGCCTTGCCACGCCGCGGCAACTGGTGCTTGCCGGATTCACGGATATCTCTCCGCGCTTCCAGCGCCTGTTGCTCGCGTTCGAGGCGCAGGGCACCGACGTTGCGCAATGGCGCGACACCCAGCGCGTGCAAGCAGTGGCGCATCGCTTCGAGGCCGCGGACCAAGGCGCCGAATGGCGCGCCGCTGCAGATTGGGCAGCCAGCCAATTGAAGGCCAATCCCGCCGGCCGCTACGCCATCGTCTCGCCGCAACTCGAGGCCGAATCTCCCTTTGCACGTCGCGTGCTGAGCCAGGCGCTGGCCGGGCGCGACGGCGCGCCGGCGTTTGCGTTCAACGTTGCCGTGGGCCGTCCGCTCGACGAATGGCCCATGGCGCGCGCGGCGCTGGCGTGGCTGAGGGCCTTGGCCGAATGCGCGTCCGGCAAGGGATGTGGCGTCGACGTGCTGGGCGCCGCGCTGCTCGCGGGGCATTGCGCCGGCGACGTGCGTGACCGCGCTCGTTTTGCTGCCATCGACGCGCGCTGGCGGCGCCAGGGCAAGCTGCACGTTGAACCGCAAGAGTGGCGCAAGCTGCTCGCCGACATGCCGGCGTTGGCGCAGGCGTGGAACCACGCCACAGAGATCTGGACGCAGGGCGGCAACAAGGCCATGTGCGATGTCTGGATGCTGCGCATGAAGGCCGCATTGACGGCCCTGGGTTTTCCGGGCGAAGCGCCGCTCGATAGCGTGGGTTATCAGGTGATGGGGGCGCTGGGCGATGCGCTCGGCAGCTTTTCGGCGCTGGCGCCGGCGGCCGGCCGTCTGGGCGGCTTGGCGGCGGTAAACCTGCTGGAAAGCGTGGCGCGTTCATCCTCGTTCCAGCCGCAGCGCGATCCGCTCGCGCGATTGGACGTGCTGGGATTGCTGGAAGCCGAAGGCGGCTCTTGGGATGGTGTCTGGCTGCTGGGTCTGACGGACGACGTGTTGCCGGCTTCGCCCAAGCCGAACCCGCTGCTGCCGCTCGCAGTCCTGCGCCAGGCAAGCGCGCCACGCGCCACGCCCGAGCGCGAGCGCGAATGGGCCGAAGGCATGTACGCCGCACTCTGTCGCTGCGCGCCGGGCATCATCGTCAGCCACGCGCACATGGACGGCGAGCGCGAATTGCGCCCGTCACCGCTGATTGCCGCGCTGGCCCTCACCGATTGGACGCCGGCCTTGATCGACGCGCAGGCCGCTTTGCCGCAGGAGTCGCTCGACGATTCGCAAGGGCCGCCGCTGGCGGCCGGCAACCGCGGCGGGGGCGGGCTGGATGTGCTGGACACGCAGGCGCGCAATCCGCTGTGGGCTTTCGTGCGCCATCGCCTCGGCGGGCGCGAGCTCGCCCCTTATGCCGACGCCGCCACCGTGAACGTGCGTGGCCAGTTCTTGCACAAGGCGCTCGAAGTGGTGTGGGGCATGATGCCCGACCAGGATGCGCTGCACGAGCAGCTTGCGGCGGGCCGCCTGCCGGCGCTGCTCGAGCAGGCCGTGGAGCAGGCCGCAGACGAAGAACTCAAGGACTACGCGCCGGCCTTGCGGGCGCTGGAATGCCAGCGCGCCCAGGCCGTGCTGACGTCATGGCTCGACCTCGAAGCGCAGCGCATGCCGTTCGCGGTCGCGCAAGTCGAAAAGAACCACCAATGGCAGCGTGGCGCGCTCAGCCTGAAGCTGCGGCTGGACCGCATCGACAGCCTGCCTGATGGCCGCAACGTCATCGTCGACTACAAGACCGGCGTGGCCGCGGCCAAGCCCGAGCCGGACTGGTCGCGCAGCCGTCCCGTGAACGTGCAATTGCCGTTTTACGCGTCCGTGCTGGCCGACGCAGCCGGCGGCGAAGCCGCGGGTCTGGTGCTGGCGCAGATCCACGCGAGGCAGGTCGCCGCGCAAGGCTTGGCTGACGAAGACCTGGGCATGCCGGGCGTCACGCTGGCCAGCGAAAGCAAATTCTTCGACGGCCTGTCATGGCCCGAGATCCGCCAGCGCTGGCGCGTGGCAATCGAATCGCTGGCTGACGAATATGTGGCCGGCTACGCGGCCAACGTCGCGTACCGGCGCGACGATCTGAAATACTGCGATGCCTTGCCGTTCCTGCGCTTGCATCTGGACGACGAGGACGCATGACCATGGCCGAACAAGATCGCCTTCCGCATGACCACGCCGCTCGCGCGGCGGCACTCGATCCCGCGCGTTCTTTTCTGGTCCAGGCGCCTGCGGGGTCGGGTAAGACCGAGCTCCTGACCGACCGCATCCTGGCCCTGCTTGCCACGGTGAACCGGCCCGAGGAAATCGTCGCCATCACCTTCACGCGCAAGGCCGCCTCCGAGATGCACGCACGCGTGCTGAGCAAGCTGCGCCGTGGCCTGGACGCGCCGCCCGAAGCCGCCCACGAACGCCGCAGCTGGGATCTCGCCCGCGCGGCGCTCGCGCGCAATGCCGAACAAGGCTGGCATCTGCTTGAGCATCCCGCGCGTCTCGCCATTCGCACCATCGACTCGTTCTGCGCGGGGCTGGTGCGCAGCATGCCGTGGCTGTCCGAGCTGGGCGGCATGCCGGACATCACGGACGATGCGCGCTCGCACTACGAGGCCGCGGCGCGCGCCACGCTGGACCTCGCCGACGACTACGAGGCCGTGCGCATCCTGCTGCGCCACCTGGACGTCGACGTCCAGGCCGCCAAGGACGCCATCGCCGACATGCTGGGCCAGCGCGATCAATGGCTGCCGCTCTTGCGCCACGGTTCCGACCGCCAGGCCATGGAAGCCACGTTGGCCGAGGCCATCGGCGAAGACCTCGATGCGTTGTGCGCAGCCATGCCTTATGGCTGGTCTGAATCGTTGTGCGGTCCGGCGCGCCTGGCCGCCGCCCATCTGCAGGACGGCGAAGACGAAAACAAGCTCGTGGCGTTGCTGGACTGGACCGACGAACTGCAGCCCGACGCCGAATTGCTGGACGCCTGGCGCGCCGTGGCGCATCTGCTTCTGACCGGCACGGGCTCGTTGCGCAAGACCGTCAACAAGAACCTGGGATTCCCGGCCAAATGCGCGCACAAGGAACCTTTCGTCGCCTGGCTTGAAGGCGCCGACGCGCAAGGCGCGTGGGTGCGCCGCCTGCATGCCGTCCGCGATATCCCCGCGCCGCATTTCACCGATGCGCAGTGGGAAGTGCTGGGCGCGCAGCTCATGACGCTTGCGCTCGCCGTGGCACAGCTGCGCCTGCGCTTCGCCGACAAGGGCGAGGTGGACTTCATCGAGATCGCCCAGCGCGCCGCCGCCGCATTGGGCAGCGCCGACGATCCCGGCGAACTGCTGCTCAAGCTGGACGCCTCGATCCGCCATCTGCTCATCGACGAATTCCAGGACACCAGCCAGACGCAGCTGGATCTGCTGCGCACGCTCACCGCAGGCTGGCAGTCTGGCGACGGCCGCAGCCTTTTTCTGGTGGGCGACCCGATGCAATCGATCTACCGCTTCCGCAAGGCAGAGGTCGGCCTGTTCCTGGAAGTGGCCGACGTCGGCGTGGGAGAGGTCAAACCAGATTTCCTGAACCTCACGGACAATTTCCGATCGCAAGCCGGCATTGTGGACTGGGTGAACCAGTCGTTCGTCGACCTGCTGCCCCAACGCAGCGACGCCGCCGCAGGCGCCATTGCGTACAGTCCATCCACCGCCTTCCATCCCGCTTTGCCCGACCCCGCCGTGCGCTTTCACCCGGCGTGGTCGCGCGAGGGCGCGCCGCCCGCCGAAGATCAGGCGGAGGACATCGCGGTGGAGCTGGTGCGCCAGGCTCTCATCGACCACAAGGGAGCCAAGCACCCCGTCGCCATTCTCGTGCGCGCCCGCAGCCACCTCGGCAACCTCACACGCCGGCTGGCACACGAAGGCATCCGGTCCCGCGCAGTCGACCTGGTGCCGCTGGCGCTGCGCCCCGTTGTGGCCGATCTGGTCCAGCTTGTGCGCGCCCTGTCGCATCCGGCGGACCGTCTCGCCTGGCTGTCGGTACTGCGCGCGCCGTATTGCGGCCTGACGCTCACGTCGCTTCAGCGCCTTTTCGGCGACGATCACATCACGCCGGTGCCCGTGCTGCTAGAACGCGCCTTGCGCATTGCCCCGCAGCCCAGCGCCACGGCAACCGCCGCTGCGTCGGCGGGCCCGCAAGCGTCGCTCTTCGACGCACCCGCGCCCGAACCCGAAGCGCCCTCCGCGCAAACGGTGCTCAGCGCCGACGAGTTCGCGCGCCTGCGCCAAGTGGCGTCCATCTTGCTCGACAAGCGCAACGCCTCCGGCGCCATCCCGTTCGCGGCATGGGTGGAATCGCTGTGGCGCCGTCTGGGCGGATCGGGCCTCTACGCCGGGCTGTCCGTTGCCAACGACGCGGAAAGCCTGTTCCAACTGGTCGAGCGCCTGGCGCCGCACGGCAACATCGACGTGGCCGCGCTGGACGCCGGCATCTCCCGCCTGTTCGCGGCGCCCGACGCCGCCGACGAAGACGAGGGCGCGGTCGAGATCATGACCATGCACAAGTCCAAGGGCCTGCAGTTCGAAACCGTGATCCTCTACGGCCTGCATCGCGCCCCCCGCGGCGACCAGGCACCTTTGGTGCGCTTCGAACAAAGCGGCGGCCGTGTCCTCTTCGGACCGGTCAAACCCCGCGCCGAAACCGAGGCAGACCCCGTCTCGCGCTACCTCGGCGCCCGCGAAGCCCGCCGCGCCTCCTACGAAATCGATCGCCTCCTCTACGTCGCGGCTACAAGAGCCCGCAAGCGCCTGCACCTGGTGGGACACGTCTCGATCGACGAAGCCACCGGCCAGCCCAAGACCCCACCCGCAGCCAGCCTGCTTGGCCGCCTGTGGCCCTGCCTGACCCCACCCGTTCCGCCATCGCTGAACGGSGAGCCGGTCGAGGAGGAGGGCGACGCCCCCGAATGGCAAGGCGAACCCCTGCGCCGCATCGACGGCGCGGGCCTGACCCAACTGCAAGGCCAATCGAACATCACCATGAGCGCCGGCTTCGCCACGGCAACGCGCGGCGCATGGGGCGAAGCCGCCGAACATCCCGCCTGGCAACTAGAGGCCGGCTACGACGCCGCCATCGGCACCTTGGCCCACGCATGGCTGGCCCGCATCGGCCAGGACGGCGTACAAGCGTGGCCCCCCGAAGCGCTAGCTCCCCGCCTCCCCGCCATGCGCCGCCAACTGACGCGCGCAGGCATCCCCGCCAGCCAAGCCGACGCAGCCGCCGAAGCCGTCCTCGAAACCCTGCAAGCCACCCTCGCAGACGATCGCGGCCTGTGGCTCCTATCCCAATCCGGCGCCCGCCGAGAATGGCCCCTCATCGACGCGGCAGGCAAAGTGTCAGTCATCGACCTGGCCCTAAGCACCGAAGACGGCTGGCTAATCGTCGATTACAAGACAGGCCGTCCCCACCCTGGCGAATCACCACCCGCCTTCGCCACCCGCATGCGCCAACGCCACGGCGAACAGTTACAGCGTTACTGCACCCAAGTCACCGCCCTAGACGGCCGCAGCGCCCGCGCCGCCCTGTACTTCCCCCGCGCAAAGGCGTGGATAGATTTGATGGAATAAGGCCCAAGCCAAAGCGAAGCGAGCAAAAAGTGGCCAAGCGCAGCGACGCCCGCATAAAACAGCTGCCTCGAACGCGCAAGCTCCAACAAACCGAGCACAGAAGGGACAAACGAAGCCCTCGCAGCCCAACTTTTTAGCAATCAAAGCCAAGCAAACGCAGCGAGCCAAAGGGGGGCAAGCGCAGCGACGCCCAACCAAGGCAAAGCGAAGCGAGCCGAAGGGGGCAAGCGAAGCGAGACCCCACCAAGGCAAAGCGAAGCGAGCCGAAGGGGGCAAGCGAAGCGAGACCCCACCCCCTCCCCCTCGGGGGGAGGGCCGGGGAGGGGGCCCACATATTGCCCCTAGGGGCCCGCCAGCCGAGAGGCTAGCGAGCGCGCGAAGCGCAGCTCTGCTAGAATCTCGGCTGGCGGGCCCCTTCGCATGGTTCGACGGTGAACCTGGTCAGGTCGGGAACGAAGCAGCCATAGTCGTTTAGGGTCAGTGCCGGAGTAAGGCTCGCCAACCGGATTCTTCAAGGCAGTAGCGTTTGCTACATTGCTTTCATAGGGGACGGGGTTATTTTCCAAGGATTCGTTCCACGGGAATAAGCCCGTCCCCTTTGCATTCCAGCCCGCTCGATCAACGGGTTCAACAATCAGGCTCTACAATCCAGCCATGACTTATCTGGTATTGGCCCGCAAGTGGCGGCCGCGATCGTTCGATACCCTGGTGGGACAGGATCACGTGGTGCGCGCGCTTACCCATGCGCTCGACACACAACGCCTGCATCACGCCTGGCTGTTCACCGGCACCCGAGGCGTCGGCAAGACCACGCTCTCGCGCATCCTGGCCAAATCGCTCAATTGCGAAACCGGCATCACCTCCAAGCCCTGTGGCGTCTGCCGCGCCTGCACCGAGATCGATTCGGGCCGCTTCGTCGACTACCTTGAGCTGGACGCCGCGTCCAACCGTGGCGTCGAGGAAATGACGCAGCTCCTGGAGCAGGCGGTCTACGCGCCGGGCGCGGGACGCTTCAAGGTCTACATGATCGACGAAGTCCACATGCTGACCGGGCACGCGTTCAACGCGATGCTCAAGACGCTGGAAGAGCCGCCGCCGCACGTCAAGTTCATCCTGGCCACCACCGATCCGCAGAAGATACCGGTGACGGTTTTGTCGCGCTGCCTGCAATTCAATCTGAAGCAGATGCCGGCCGACTCCATCGTGGGCCATCTGCAGGCCGTGCTCGGCCAGGAAGACGTGGGCTTTGAAATTCCGGCCTTGCGTTTGATCGGGCAGGCTGCGTCGGGCTCGATGCGCGACGCCTTGTCGCTGACCGACCAAGCCATTGCCTACAGCGCGGGCAACCTCACCGAGGATGCCGTGCGCGGCATGCTCGGCACCATCGACCAACGCCACCTTGTTCGCCTGCTCGATGCCCTGGCTTCGGGCGATGCGAAGGGCGTGCTGGCCGTGGCCGACGAACTCGCCATCCGCGGACTGTCGTATGCCGGTGCGCTGGCCGACCTGGCCGTGCTGCTCTCGCGCGTGGCGATCGAGCAGCGCGTGACGGGCGTCACCGCCGCCGAAGATCCGCTGGCCGCCGACATCGCCCGCCTGGCGCAGGCGCTCCACCCGGACGCCGTGCAGCTGTTCTACTCCGTCGCCGTGCATAGCCGCGGCGAACTGACGCTGGCGCCCGACGAATACGCGGGCTTCATCATGGCGTGCCTGCGCATGCTGGCGCTCAATGGCGATGCCGGCCCGCAGACCGCGCTGGAAGCACCCGCCGCGCCTGCGCGGCAGGCGGCGGAACCCGCAGCCGCCATCGCCGCGCCAGCCGCCGCTGCGACCGCGGCCGCAGCGCCTACGGGCGCGGGACAGCCTGCCGCGTCCGCGCCGGACACCGCCGTGGTCGCTCCCCCAGCGTCCGGCGCATCGGTGAACCCTGCCGAGGCCGTCAATGTTTCGGCGGGAGACGCCGCTGCCGACGGTGCTTCGGTCAACGAGGCGCCGGCATCCGCATCAGCATCCACGTCCCCATCAGCGTCCGCGACCGTTGGCGCTCCGTCGGAATCTTCCGCCGCCTCCGCTGCGCCCGCGCAACCCGCCGCCGTCGCACCGTCGCAATCGCCTGCCGCGCCCGCCTCGCAATCCGCAGACAGCAGCAGCGTCCCGCCTTGGGAAGACCTGCCGCCAGACGCCGCGCATGCAGGCGTGGGCGCAGCGACGTCCGATGCACCGACGAACAACGCGGCGCCACACGCTGTGACGACCGCCACTGCATCGACGGCCGCCGCATCGACCGCCACTGCATCGACGGCCGCCGCATCGACCGCCACTGCAGCGACCCCCGCCGCATCGACCCCCGACGCCGCGACGCCACACGCACCGTCCGCCAAACCGCAGGGCTCCGCTGCCCTGGCCGTGACACCGGCCGCCGCAGCGATCGCCCCGGCATTGGAAGACGCTGACGGTCCGCCGTCCTGGGTCGACGAAGAAATCCCCTTTGAAGCCGAAGGCGGATTCATCCCCGACAGCGGCTTCACGTCCGATCCGGACGACGATTTCGAAACCCTGGCCACGTCGCCCTCGCCGTCGCCCGCACCCGCTCCGTCCGCCGCCCGCCGCGATGGCCCCGCGCCCGCGCGCAAGCGTCAGTCGCGTGCGCCTCGCCTGACGGACATGGACTCGGCGTCCTGGCCCGAGCTGGCCGCGCGCCTGCCCGTGACGGGCCTGGCCTCGGAACTGGCGCGCCAGAGCGAATGGGCCGGCGTGCAGGGCGATGCCATCATCCTGCGCGTGGCCGTCAAGACGTTGGCCGAAAGCGAAAGCCGCGTGAGGCTGCAGACCGTCCTGTGCGAACATTTCGGACAGGGCATCCGGCTGGACGTGCAGGTTGGCGTCACCGGCGACGCCACGGCGTTTGCCGTGGCCCAGGCCGAAAGCGCGGCGCGCCAGCTTGCGGCCGAAAACGCCGTGGCCGACGATCCCTTTGTACAAGCGCTGTTGGCGGACTTCGGCGGCCATGTCGTCGCTGGCTCGATCCGCCACGTTGATTCAGCGGCCGCCGCCTGACGCAGCGGCCAACCTCATTCCCCTCGATCAAGGAAGCTCCCATCATGATGAAAGGACAACTCGCCGGCCTGATGCGCCAAGCGCAGCAGATGCAGGAAAACATGAAGAAGGCGCAGGACGCGCTGGCCGACATCCAGGTCGATGGCGCCTCGGGCGGCGGCCTGGTGAAGGTCACCATGACCTGCCGCCACGACGTCAAGCGCGTCGAAATCGACCCGTCGCTGCTGGCCGACGACAAGGACATGCTGGAAGACCTGGTCGCCGCCGCGTTCAACGACGCGCTGCGCAAGGCCGAAGCCACGTCCCAGGAAAAGATGGCCTCGGTGACCGCCGGCATGCCGCTGCCCCCGGGCATGAAGCTGCCGTTCTGATTGCCGCTGCCGTAGGCTGCAATGGATCCCTTACTGCCTGAACCCGAGCCGCTGGTCTCGCTGATCGAAGCGCTGCGGCGCCTGCCCGGCGTGGGCGTGCGGTCGGCCAGACGCATGGCATATCACCTGTTGCAGCATGATCCGCAAGGCGCGGACATGCTGGGGCGGGCGCTCGCCGGCGCGGTGCGGGATCTGAAGCACTGCGCGCGCTGCAACAGCTTTTCCGAAGACGAGGTCTGCGCCACCTGCTCCAATGCCAAGCGCGATCCCTCGCTGCTGTGCATCGTCGAAACGCCGGCCGACCAGAACATGATCGAGTCCAGCCACGGCTACCGTGGCCTGTACTACGTGCTCATGGGCCGGGTCGCGCCGCTGGAAGGCATCGGCCCGCGCGAACTGGATTTCGAGCGCGTGATCAAGCGCGCGACCGACGGAGTGGTGCAGGAAGTCATCCTGGCCACCAACTTCACCGCCGAAGGCGAGACCACCGCGCATTTTCTGGGCGAGGCCCTGGGCGAGCGCGGCCTGCGGGTCACGCGTCTGGCGCGTGGCGTGCCCGCCGGCAGCGAGCTTGAATACGTCGACGCCGGCACCATCGCCTGGGCTCTGATGGAGCGCAAGACCACCTGACGCTCGCGGTACCAGAACGCCCGCCGGCAACGCATCGGCCGGGCAACCAATGTGAGGAAGACAACCCATGTCAGCGCTGACCGGACTGAAAGTCCTGGAACTCGGCACGCTCATCGCCGGCCCATTCGCCGCGCGCATCTTCGGCGAATTCGGCGCCGACGTCATCAAGGTGGAGACCCCGCACGGGCCGGACGGCACGGGCGGCGGCGATCCCATCCGCAGTTGGCGCCATCTGCACGAGGGCAATTCCCTGTGGTGGACGGTGCAGGCCCGCAACAAGCAATCCATCGCGCTCAATCTGAAGGACCCGCGCGCGCAAGAGATCGCCCGCAAGCTGGCGCTGGACGCCGATGTGGTGGTCGAGAACTACCGCCCGGGCGTTCTCGAAAAGTGGGGGCTCGGCTACGAACAGCTGCGAGCCATCAATCCCGCGCTCATCATGGTTCGCCTATCCGGCTACGGCCAGACGGGACCCATGAAGGATCAGCCCGGCTTTGGCGCCATCGGCGAATCCATGGGCGGGCTGCGTTACGTGTCGGGCCACCCCGACCGCCCGCCGCTGCGGGTCGGCATCTCCATCGGCGATTCCATCGCGGCGCTGCATGGCGTGATCGGCGCGATGATGGCGCTGCGCCACCGCGACGCCACCGGCGGCCGCTGGAACGGCAAGACGGGCGACGAATGCCAGGCAGGGCAGGGCCAGATGGTTGACGTGGCGCTCTACGAAGCCGTCTTCAACATGATGGAAAGCCTGGTCCCCGAGTATGACGTGGCCGGCGTGGTGCGCGAGCGCACCGGCGGCGCGCTGCCCGGCATCGTGCCCTCCAACACCTACACC
Source organism: Achromobacter sp. Root565 (assembly GCF_001427425.1). Lineage (NCBI taxonomy): Bacteria > Pseudomonadati > Pseudomonadota > Betaproteobacteria > Burkholderiales > Alcaligenaceae > Achromobacter > Achromobacter sp. Root565. The sequence continues at coordinate 92,257 of NZ_LMGO01000007.1, read as the reverse complement.
ACGCGCGATGGCCAGAACATCGTCATCGCCGGCAATGGCGATGCGATCTTTCATCGCCTGATGCGGGCGATCGGCCGCGACGACCTGGCCGAGGATCCGGACCTGGTGCGCAACGATGGCCGCGCGCGGCGCGTCCAAGAGATCGACGGCGCGATCCAGCAATGGTGCGATGGACGCGGCATCGAAGCGGCGCTTGAAGCCCTGAAACGCGCCGACGTGCCGGTCGGCAAGATCTATAGCGTGGCCGACATGTTCAGCGATCCGCAGTTCCTTGCGCGCCGCATGATCGAGCAGCACCGCCTGGCCGACGGCAGTCCCGTGAAGCTGCCCGGCGTGGTGCCCAAACTCTCGGAGACGCCCGGCCAGACGCGCTGGGTGGGCCCGGAATTAGGGGAACATACCGAGGAAGTCCTGAAATCGCTGGGGTATGATTCAGCGGCTATCGACGAGCTGGCGAAGACCGGCGCTATCGGAATATCCGACAACCAGGAGACAAAGCAATGACAGTCACCCGCCGTGAACTGCTCAAGATTGCCGGCGCTGCCGGCGTCATGAGCATGGCCCCTGCCATCGTGCGCGCGCAGAAGCTTGAAAAGACCAAGGTCCAGATCGCAGTCGGCGGCAAGCCGCTGATCTATTACCTCCCGCTGACGATCGCCGAGGTGCGCGGTTACTTCAAGGACGAAGGGCTGGACGTCAGCATCGCGGACTTTGCCGGCGGCTCCAAGGCCCTGCAGGCCGTGGTGGGCGGCAGCGCCGACGTGGTCTCGGGCGCCTTCGAGCACACGCTGTCCATGCACTCGAAGGGTCAGGCCTATCGCGCCTTCGTGCTGCAAGGACGCGCGCCGATGATCGGCGTGGGCGTCTCCAAGAAGAATATTCCGGGCTACAAGGGCCCTGCCGACCTGAAGGGCAAGAAGATCGGCGTGACCGCGCCGGGCTCGTCCACCAACATGGTCGTCAGCTTCTTCCTCGCCAAGCATGGCCTGAAGGCCTCCGACGTGTCCTTCATCGGCGTGGGCGCCGGCGCGGGCGCGGTGACTGCCGTGCGCAGCGGCCAGATCGACGCCATCTCCAACACGGACCCGGTGGTCTCGATGCTGGAACTGCCCGGCGACATCCAGATCATCGTCGACACGCGCACGCTCAAGGACACGCAGGAAATCTTCGGCGGCAACATGCCCGCCGGCTGCCTGTATGCGCCGCAGACGTTCATCGACGCCAATCCCAACACCGTCCAGGCGCTGACCAACGCAATCGTGCGCGCCGACAAGTGGATTCAGAAGGCCGGCCCCGAGGAAATTGCCAAGGTCGTGCCCGAAACCTACCTGCTGGGCGACCCGGCCATCTACAAGGCCGCGCTCGGCAAGAGCATGGAAGGCCTGTCGCCCGACGGCATGATCCCCGAAGACGGCGCGGCCACCGCGCTCAAGGCGCTGGCCGCCTACCAGGCTGACTTCAACGGCTCGAAGGTCGATCCGTCGAAGGTGTGGACCAACGATTTCGCGCGCCGCGCCAACGAGAAGTATGCCAATGGCTGAAGCCGCACTGTCGCTGGAAAACATAAGTTGCACCTTTGTCTCGCGTGACGACCGGTCGCAGCGCTACACCGCGGTCAGCGACACGACCCTGGCCATCGCGCCAGGCGAGTTCGTGTCCGTGGTGGGCCCGACCGGTTGCGGCAAGTCCACGTTGCTCAACGTCAGCGCCGGCCTGTTGGCGCCGTCGTCGGGGCAGGTGAAGGTCTTTGGCCAGCCGCTGGTTGGCATCAACGAACGTGCGGGCTACATGTTCCAGGGCGAGGCGCTCTTGCCCTGGCGCAGCGCCCTCGACAACGTCATCGCCGGCCTGGAATTCGCCAACGTGCCCCGCGCCGAGGCGTTGGACCGCGGACGTGAATGGATGCGCCGCGTCGGCCTGGGCGGTTTCGAGGGCCGCTATCCGCACCAGATGTCGGGCGGCATGCGCAAGCGCGCCATGCTGGCGCAGACGCTGATCCGCGACCCCGACATCATCCTCATGGACGAACCGTTCTCGGCGCTGGACATCCAGACGCGCCAGCTCATGGAGAACGAGGTCCTGGACCTGTGGATGGCCAAGCGCAAGGCGGTGCTGTTCATCACCCATGACCTGGACGAAGCCATCGCCATGAGCGACCGCGTGATCGTGCTGTCCGCCGGTCCTGGCACCCATCCCATCGGAGAATTTGCCATCGATCTGCCACGTCCGCGCGACGTGGCCGAAGTGCGCATCGACCCGCGTTTCGTCGAACTGCACGCCGCCATCTGGGGTGTGCTGCGCGAGGAAGTGCTCAAGGGCTATGCCCAACAGAAGCGAGCCTGAGCCATGGCCAAACTGAACAAATCCGGTTCCGGCAGCCTGCGCATCTGGCAATTGCTGCTTCTCGTCATCATCCTGGCCGTCTGGCATTTTGCGTCGCGCGATCCGAAGGTTGCCTTCTTCTTCGGCGAACCGCTGAAGGTGTGGGGGCGCATCTGGGCGTGGTTCGTCACCAACGCCGACATCTACAACCACTTGGCCGTGACGCTGACCGAAACCGTGCTGGCGTTTTTCATCGGCACGATCGCGGGTCTGGCCTTCGGCTTGTGGCTGGGGCTGTCGCCGCGCGCCAGCGCAATCCTGGATCCCTACATCAAGGCGGCGAATTCAATGCCGCGCGTCATCCTGGCGCCTATTTTCGGCATGTGGTTCGGTCTGGGCATCTGGTCCAAGGTGGCGCTGGCCGTGACGCTGGTGTTCTTCATCGTGTTCTTCAACGTCTACCAGGGCGTGCGAGAAGTCAGCCCCACCTTGCTGGACAATGCCCGCATGCTGGGCGCACGCAAGCGCCAGTTGCTGCGTCATGTGTACCTGCCGTCGGCGACAAGCTGGGTGTTTTCCAGCCTGCACACCTCGGTGGGTCTGGCGTTCGTGGGCGCGGTCGTCGGCGAATATCTGGGCTCGGCAAGCGGTGTCGGCTACCTGATCCTGCAGGCCGAAGGCACGTTCGACGTGAACACCGTGTTTGCCGGCATCATCGTGCTGACGGCCTTTGCGTTGATCCTGGACACGATCGTCGGGGTCGGCGAGAAGCGCCTGATGAAGTGGCAGCCCAAGTCGGGCGAAACCGAGAAACTGTAATCCGCCGTGCGGCGCGCTGCCGGGTTCAGGCCCGCAGCGCGCCCTGACTGCGCAGCCAGCCGGTCAAGCTGTCGAAGGCGTCGCGGGCGCCTTGCAGCGCCTGTTCCTCGCGGCCCAGCGCGCCAGCCTCGCTGTCCAGGTACAGCAGAAACTCCTTCCACAACGGTCCCACCTGTTCGCCATACCCGTGCAAGTAGCGCTGAGGCAGATCGGGCGCCACCGCTTGTAGACGCTTGGCCAGGAACCGGCCGCCCAACTGCGAACCCTCGACAACGTACGCGACGCCCAGTGCATAGGCGTCCGCCGCCGCCACCTGCGGCGAGTGTTCGCAATGAACGATTGATGCGGCATCGCCCGCCGCTTTCAGGTCTTCGTGCAGCCAGTCAGTCTTGCCGGCCCGCTCGCCAGCACGCAGGGATGCCGGCCAGTCCAGTTGCCAGAGCCGTCGCTCCAACGGTTCCAGCCATCCCAGCAGCGCGCGCAGATAGGCCAGATAGTGGCCGCGGTCGACGTGATCTTCGGCAAGCGCCAGACCTTGGTCCAGCGTTTCGTGACGTTCGCGGGTGCCTTCGCGCAGCACCTGATGGACGGGAGAAATCATGAGGCTCGTGACGTGAAGGGTGGGTGGGGGCGGTTGAACCGGCAAAGTGACAGCGGCGGGTTGGCGCGGCAGGGGCCGCGCCGGGGTTAGCGCGGAAAATGCAGCGACCAGCAACGGTCCTGATGCTCCAGGCGCCAGCCCGCAGCGGCTGCAAGCAACTCGACTTCTTGCGGATCGAAGGCCCCGGGCTGATCCGCGGCCGGCTCGCCCTCGGGCACGCGAGCGCGCCACACGCCGGGCTCGGACGCGTCCATTTCGAGGTGGGCATCCGCGGGCACCAGCGGCAATAGGCACAACAGCCATGCCAGGACCAGATATCGCGTGCTGAACAGGGGCACGTCGGCGTGCGCCACCTGCTCGGGCCAGCGGATGCCGTGGCTCGACAGCAGCAGGTGCGAAAACATCAGCTTGCGGCAGTCGTGCAGCAGGTCGCCGCTGGAAGTCATCGCGCCGCCGTCGCTCAGCCAGCCATCCAGCTCGCGCACCATGCCTACGCTTTCGTCGAGCATGTCGGAAAGATCGCCGGCAAGCCGCTCGCAGCGCTGCTGGATGGCTTCGCCGGTGGCGCCTTCAGGCGCCTGGCGCAGCATGGCGGCAGCGAGCGACGCGCTGGACAGCGGGCCCAGGACTTCGTGGCGCAGCACGGGAAAGATCTGGCTAAGCACCTTGAGCTGCACGCCCTTCACGGCCAGCAGGCCAAGGGTGTTGGAATGAATCATGAAAGAACCGTCAATTGGCCTCGTGCAGAATGGCCAGGAGCGCGTCGGGGTCCGCGGGCTTTTCGATCCATCCGGTGAAGATGCCGTTGATGGCATCGCGTCGTTCGTGCCGTGCCAGGCCGCTCAGCGCATAGATGCGAGGCGGGTTGGCGCGTTCGCGCAGGCGCTTGGCCAGCTCGTAGCCGTCCATGTCGGGCAGCAGGATGTCCAGCAGCACGGCATCCGGCGTGAACGTGTTGACCAGCTCCAGGGCTTCGGCCCCGGTGGCGGCGCACCGCGTTTCCAGGTTGGAAAGCGCGAGGAACTCGGCTAGCAGTTCCGATCCCATTTCGTTGTCGTCCACCAGCAGGACCCGCATGGCGCGCACTTCGTTCAAGTTATGTCTCCCAGATTCAAGAGGGGGTTGTTTCGGGCATGGCGCGGGGCAGCGTGACCGTGAAGATGACGAGCCCGTCGCGGCATTGGACCGCAATGTTGCCGCCGTGGTCGCGCACGACCTGTTCGGCAATGTACAGGCCCAGCCCAAGGCCGGTTCGGTTACGCGACTGGCCCACCGATTCCGGCTTGAAGGGCGAGAACAGGTGCGCAAGCACGTCTTCGGCGATCGGCCCGCCATGATTGGTGACGCTGAGCGTAATGCCGTCGCCGGATGTTGCGGCGGTCACCAGGATGGGCTGTCGCGGCGCGCCGTGCTGGCGCGCGTTGCTCATCAGGTTGGTCACTACCTGCGCGATGCGATCGGTATCGGCCATGAGCGTCAGGCCGTCCGGCACGTCGGGTTCGATGCGCAGGCCGGGGTAGGCCTGGCGCTTTTCCTCGATCAGGCCATTCACCAATGTGGACAGGTCGCACAGCCTTTTTTCGATGCCCAGGCCCAGTCCGCCCTGCAGGCGGGACAGGTCCAGCACTTGCGAGATCAGGCGCTGCATCCGGCCGCTGGAATAGCGGATGCGCTCGCCCATGCGCGCGCCGGTATCGGTGCGCGATAGCAGCGTCGCGGCCATGGAGATGGATTGCAGGGGGTCGCGCAGGTCGTGGCCAAGCATGGCGAGCAGCGCCGAGCGAGCACGGTCCACGTCGGCGGTGCGGCTGGTCGAAATGTGTGAGAGCTCGTCGCGCAGATTGTCCACGGCCTCAAGCTCGGTGGGCAGCCAGGACAGGCAGACGCCGCGCACGACCTCGCGCCACGCCTCGAACGAGCCGCGCGGCGTCAGCCGCGGACCTAGGGCGCCCACTGCGTACTGCTTTTCCGGTTTGCCGCCCCAGACCAGGGTTTCGATCTGTTCCTTGCGCAGCCAGATCAGCCAGCCATTGTTCATGGGGTCGAACTTGCAGGCGAGCAGGCCCGCGTACGGGACGAGGTCGGTCTGCAGTTCGGGGTAGTCGCGCGCAATGTTGGTGGTGTGCACCACGCGCTGCCCGCTGTGGTCCAGCGCGTGCAGAATGCCGGCCAGTTCACCGCGCGGGGCAATGCCGCCAAAGACGGTGACGCTGTTGCCCCAAAGGCAAAGCGCGGCGTCGTTCGGAACCAGCGCGGCAGGCGTTTCGTCGCCGCGCGACAGTGCCTGGTGCACGTTTTCCGAAGCCGACACCTGCTCGGCAAGCACGCTGACCAGCGCGGCGCTCTTGCGGGATTGCTCTGCCCGCTCATTCGCTTCGATGCCGGACACGGTGGCGGATACGACCTGCGCCATGGCCTCGCACGCCAGGCGGGCGGGGTAGGGAACGGCGCGCGGCGTGTGGTGATGGCAGGCGATCATGCCCCACAGGCGGCCGCCGATCACCAGCGACAGGCTCATCGATGCCCGCACGCCCATGTTCGCCATGTACTCCAGATGGATCGGCGACACGCTGCGCAGGACCGAAAAGCTCATGTCCAGCTCGCGCGGCGCCGGCGACGGCGCGCTCAGCACGCGCACGGGGTGGTAAGTCGCGTCGGCGATCAGCCGCAGCGTGTTCACCGTGTAAAGCCGGCGCGCTTGCGCGGGGATGTCGCCGGCCGGATAGCGGCGGCCCACCCAGTCGTCCAGATCCGCGCGGCGCTGTTCGGCCACGATCTCGCCGCTATCGTCGGGATGGAAGCGATACGCCATCACCCGGTCAAAGCCCGTGGCGCGCTGGATTTCGCGCACCATGCTGTCCAGCAGCGAGGGAATGTCGCGCTGCCGGCGCACGCGTTCGATGCTGCGGTAGATACGCTCGGGCGAGGCAATGCCGACGCAGTCGGCGCGGCGTTCGAGCTCGACAATGGTCAGCCCGTCGATATTGCGATGGCCGATCACGTCACACATGGCGCGATCCAGCGTGATGGTCAGCGGATCAAAAATGGGGTCGGAGTTGCCCAGCCAGTTGGACAGGCAGTAGGCAAGGCCCGGCGGCAGCGCCTCGGGCTTGCAGGGCTGGTCCAGCGTCAGGCATGTGTCCAGAATCTGGGCGGCGTTTTCGCTGGCGTAGCGCAGCACGCCGTCCGCGTCGAGCGCGAGCAAGGCCCCAAGCGGCTGGATGGCGCCCGGTATGTGTATCGGTTCGCTGTCGCAGTTGGCGAGAGTGAATTGGGGGTAGGATTCTGTCGGCGCATTCATTCGTGCGGGGTACCGTAGACGCGCAGGTGTGGTGCCATTATGTCAAAGATATTGTGAGAATGTGTGCATTTGCTGCCCTCTATCCCTTTGGAGTTCGCATGGCCCGCTTGCCCTACGCTGATCTGACTCATCCCGAAGCACGGCCCCTGGTGGACCGCATCGTCGCCGAACGCGGAAGCGTGCTGCACCTGTATCAGATGCTGCTGCACAGCCCGGCCGTGGCCGGCGGCTGGTTGAATTACCTGACTTCCATCCGTCAGCTCAGTTCCTTGCCGGGCGATCTGCGCGAGCTCGTGATCATGCGGGTTGCCGCGATCAACGGAGCGCCTTACGAGGCCGACCAGCATGCGCCGATCGCCCTGAAGGAAGGCGTGTCCCAGGCGCAACTCGATGCGCTGGACGCCTGGGAAGATTCCGATCTGTTCAGCCAGCGTGAACGGGCAGTGCTGGCCTACACCGACGCCATGACCCGGCAAGTTCAGGTGCCCGAGCCGGTGTTTCAGGCCGCGCGGGCGGCCATGGGATCTGAAAAGCTGATCGTCGAACTGACGGCGACGGTGGCGGCCTACAACATGGTGTCGCGCTTCCTGGAAGCGCTGCAGGTACATTCCCACGATCACCGCTAAGTGCACGGTGCGCGGCCTTAGCCGCGCGCCGCGCACTTGCCTGCCGCGTCAGCCGCGTTGGGCTTCGATCAGCGCATCCAGCTTAATGGCATCGGCCACAAACAGGCGGATTCCTTCGGACAGTTTCTCGCTGGCCATCGCATCGTCATTGAGCAGCGTGCGGAACGTCACTTCGTCCGCGCCGATGCGCGCCATGCTGCCGCTTGCATCGCCGGCGCGAAGCTGAGCGGGCGCATCGCCCTCGGTGGCGGCCAGCTTGTTCAGCAGGTCCGGACTGATTGTCAGCAGGTCGCAGCCGGACAACGCAAGAATCTGCCCCACGTTGCGAAAGCTCGCACCCATGATCTCGGTCGGGATTTCAAAGTGCTTGTAGTAGCGATAGATATTGGTGACGGACTGCACGCCCGGGTCACGCGCGCCCGTGTTGTCGTCTTCGACCCAGTTCGCGCCGGCCGATTTCTTGTACCAATCGTAGATCCGGCCGACAAAAGGCGAAATGAGCTGCACGCGCGCATCGGCGCAGGCGACCGCCTGGGGCAGCGAGAACAGCAGGGTCAGGTTGCAGCGGATGCCCTCGGACTGCAACACGCGGGCGGCCTGGATGCCTTCCCAGGTGGAGGCAATCTTGATCAGCACGCGCTCGCGCGGGATGCCGGCGGCCTCGTACAGGGCGATCAGGCCGCGGGCGCGTTCGATGGTGGCGCGGGTGTCAAACGACAGGCGGGCGTCGACCTCGGTCGACACGCGGCCCGGCACGATGTCCAGGATCGCGCGGCCGAAGGCGACCAGCAGGCGATCCATGAGTTCGGCGGTGGAGGCGCCGCGGTGTTCCCGCGCGGTCTTTTCCAGCAGCGGGCGATAGGCGTCCTGCTGGACGGCCTTGAGAATCAGGGACGGGTTGGTGGTCGCGTCGGTGGGACGCAACGCCTTCATGGCTTCGAAATCGCCGGTGTCGGCAACAACGGTGGTGTGGTCACGCAGGGCGTCAAGTTGGCTGGGCATGGACTTATACGACTCGCAGCTGGCTAGGGTTGAAGGTGCTCCTAGCGTATCACCGACGCTACCGGGCCGCTGTCCCCCGCAAGGCCGAGGGGCACCGCCGCAGGCCGCGCAACAGCGCGGCAAAACAGCGGAAAAACCTTGTTTCGGCCTTATTTGGCGCGGTTCTCCGGGAAAAACGGCCGGTCAAGGTATAATCCGAAGGTTTGATTATCGATTCTAAAACCGGGGTTTACTGTGCTGCCGCAACTCTTTCCCGAGGGGATCAACCGCTTCCCTCCTGCAATTCTGGCTCTGGCGGACGGTACCATTTTTCGAGGCGTGTCGATCGGTGCGCCTGGCCATACCGTTGCCGAAGTGGTGTTCAACACCGCGATGACCGGGTACCAGGAAATTCTCACCGATCCCAGCTATAGCGGTCAGATCGTCACGCTGACCTATCCGCACATCGGCAATACCGGCGTCAACGCCGAAGACGTGGAATCCAACCGCGTCTACGCCGCCGGCCTGGTGGTACGCGACTGCCCCGCGCGCGTGTCGAACTTCCGTTCCACGCAATCCTTGCCCGACTACCTGACCGAGCAGGGCATCGTTGCCATTTCCGGCATCGACACCCGCAAGCTCACGCGCATCCTGCGCGAAAAGGGCGCCCAGGGCGCATGCATCTTCGTGGGTTCCGACGCCGAACGCGCCGTTGAACTCGCCCGCGGCTTTCCCGGCATGGCCGGCCAGGATCTGGCCAAGGTCGTGTCCATCAAGGAAAGCACCGGCTGGACCGAAGGCACCTGGCAGCTCGAAGGCGGGTTCACGTCGCCCGACCAGTCCAAGTTCCACGTGGTCGCCTACGACTACGGCGTAAAGAGCAACATCCTGCGTCTCCTGGCCGACCGCGGCTGCCGCATCACGCTGGTGCCGGCCCAGACCACCGCCGAAGACGTCTTCAAGCTCAATCCCGACGGCGTGTTCCTGTCCAACGGCCCCGGCGACCCCGAGCCCTGCGACTACGCCATCGACGCCACCCGCGCCTTCCTGGACAAGAAGCTGCCGGTGTTCGGCATCTGCCTGGGCCACCAGATCATGGGCCTGGCGGTGGGCGGCAAGACCGTCAAGATGAAGACGGGCCATCACGGCGCCAACCACCCGGTGCAAGACCTCGCGTCCAAGCGCGTGTTCATCACCAGCCAGAACCACGGTTTCGGTGTCGACGCTGCCAGCCTGCCCGCCAACGCGCGCGTGACGCACGTCTCGCTGTTCGACGGCACGCTGCAAGGCTTCGAGCTCACCGACCGCCCGGCCTTCTGCTTCCAGGGTCACCCCGAAGCCAGCCCGGGTCCGCACGACATCCTCGAGCTGTTCGACAAGTTCATCAGCCTGATGTCCGGCCAAAAGTAAAGACTGCATCATGCCCAAGCGTACAGACCTAAAAAGCATTCTCATCATCGGCGCCGGCCCCATCATCATCGGGCAGGCCTGCGAATTCGACTACTCCGGCGCGCAAGCTTGCAAGGCGCTCAAGGCCGAGGGCTACCGCACCATTCTGGTGAACAGCAACCCGGCCACGATCATGACGGACCCGGAAACGGCCGACGTCACCTACATCGAGCCCATCACCTGGCAAGCCGTCGAAAAAATCATCGAGCGTGAAAAGCCCGACGCGCTTCTGCCCACGATGGGCGGCCAGACCGCGCTGAACTGCGCCCTGGACCTGGCCCACCACGGCGTGCTCACGAAGCACAACGTCGAACTCATCGGCGCCAACGAGCACGCCATCGAAAAGGCCGAAGACCGCCAGAAGTTCAAGCAGGCCATGACCGACATCGGCCTGGAATCGGCCAAGTCCGGCGTCGCCCACAACATGGACGAAGCCTGGGAAGTGCAGCGCCGCATCGCGGCCGAAGTCGGTACGTCCGGCTTCCCTGCGGTCATCCGCCCCAGCTTCACGATGGGCGGTTCGGGCGGCGGTATCGCCTACAACGCCGAAGAATTCGAGACCATCTGCCGCCGCGGCCTGGAAGCCTCGCCCACCAGCGAGCTCCTGATCGAAGAGTCGCTGCTTGGCTGGAAGGAATTCGAGATGGAAGTGGTCCGCGACAAGGCGGACAACTGCATCATCGTCTGCTCCATCGAAAACCTGGATCCGATGGGCGTCCACACGGGCGACTCCATCACCGTCGCGCCGGCCCAGACGCTGACCGACAAGGAATACCAGATCATGCGTAACGCATCGATCGCGGTGTTGCGTGAAATCGGCGTGGATACCGGCGGCTCGAACGTGCAGTTCGCCGTCAATCCCAAGAACGGCCGCATGATCGTCATCGAGATGAACCCGCGTGTGTCGCGTTCGTCGGCGCTGGCGTCCAAGGCCACGGGCTTTCCCATCGCCAAGGTCGCCGCGCGCCTGGCCGTGGGCTACACGCTCGACGAGCTGCGCAACGAAATCACCGGCGGCGCCACGCCGGCTTCGTTCGAGCCCACCATCGACTACGTGGTCACCAAGGTGCCGCGTTTCGCGTTCGAAAAATTCCCCACCGCCGACGCGCGCCTGACCACCCAGATGAAGTCCGTGGGTGAAGTCATGGCCATCGGCCGCACCTTCCAGGAATCGTTCCAGAAGGCGCTGCGCGGCCTGGAAGTCGGCGTCGACGGCCTCAACCAGAAGACCACCGACCGCGAGAAGCTGCAGGTCGAACTCGGCGAACCCGGTCCGGAACGCATCTGGTACGTGGGCGACGCCTTCGCGCAAGGCTTCACGCTGGATGAAGTGCACAACATCACGCACATCGACCCGTGGTTCCTTTCGCAAATCAAGGAAATCGTCGACATCGAGCTGGCGCTCGAGCAAAAGACGCTGGCCGACCTGGATTACGCCACGCTGTTTGAACTGAAGCGCCGCGGTTTCTCCGACCGCCGCCTCGCGTTCCTGCTGGATTCGGTTGAATCCGAAGTGCGCAAGCTGCGTCATCAGCTCAACGTGCGTCCGGTCTACAAGCGCGTCGACACCTGCGCCGCCGAATTCGCCACCCGCACCGCCTACATGTACTCCACGTACGAGGAAGAGTGCGAATCCGCGCCCACCGATCGCAAGAAGATCGTGGTGCTGGGCGGTGGCCCGAACCGTATCGGCCAGGGCATTGAATTCGACTACTGCTGCGTGCATGCCGCGCTGGCGCTGCGCGACGACGGGTACGAGACCATCATTGTCAACTGCAACCCGGAAACCGTGTCCACCGACTACGACACCTCCGACCGTCTGTACTTCGAGCCGCTGACGCTCGAAGACGTGCTGGAAATCGTCCACAAGGAAAATCCGGTCGGCATGATCGTCCAGTACGGCGGCCAGACGCCGCTGAAGCTGGCGCGCGCCCTGGAAGCCAACGGCGTGCCCATCATCGGCACCAGCCCCGAATCCATCGACGTCGCCGAAGACCGCGAGCGCTTCCAGAAGCTGCTCAACAAGCTCGGCCTGCGTCAGCCGCCCAACCGTACCGCGCGCACCGAAGGCGAGGCCCTGGCCCACGCCACCGAAATCGGCTACCCGCTGGTCGTGCGCCCCAGCTACGTGCTGGGCGGCCGCGCCATGGAAATCGTGCACGAACAGCAAGACCTCGAGCGCTACATGCGCGAGGCCGTGAAGGTCAGCAATGACTCGCCCGTGCTGCTGGACCGCTTCCTGAATAACGCCACCGAAGTCGACGTGGACTGCCTGGCCGACGGCGAAACCGTCTTCATCGGCGGCGTCATGGAACACATCGAGCAGGCCGGCGTGCACTCGGGCGACTCGGCTTGCAGCCTGCCGCCTTACTCGCTGTCGGCGGACGTCATCGCCGAGATCAAGCGCCAGACCACGATGATGGCCAAGGCCCTGAACGTCAGCGGCCTGATGAACGTGCAGTTCGCCATCCAGGGCGGCGACGTCTACGTGCTGGAAGTGAACCCGCGCGCCTCGCGCACGGTGCCTTACGTCTCCAAGGCCACCGGCCTGCAGCTTGCCAAGATCGCCGCGCGCGCCATGGCCGGCCAGACGCTCGCCGCGCAAGGCATCACGAAGGAAGTCGTGCCGCCTTACTTCTCGGTCAAGGAAGCCGTGTTCCCGTTCGTCAAGTTCCCGGGCGTGGACACCATCCTCGGCCCGGAAATGAAGTCGACCGGCGAAGTGATGGGCGTGGGCATGAGCTTCGGCGAAGCCTTCGTGAAGTCGCAGCTTGCAGCCAGCGTGCGCCTGCCGGAATCCGGTACGGTGTTCATCAGCGTCAAGAACCAGGACAAGCCCCGCGCCGTTGAAGTGGCGCGCGGCCTGCATGCCCTGGGGTTCAAGCTGGTCGCCACGCGCGGCACGGCCGCCGAGATCGAAGCCGCTGGCATTCCGGTGCAGGTGGTCAACAAGGTCACCGAAGGCCGTCCGCACATCGTCGACATGGTCAAGAACGGCGAAATCTCGCTGGTCATCAACACCGTCGAAGAACGCCGCAACGCCATCGTCGATTCGCGGACCATCCGCACCCAGGCACTGGCCGCTCGCGTGACCTTCTTCACGACCATCGCCGGCGCCCGCGCCGCGGTCGAAGGCATGCAGTATCTGCGCCAAGGCCTCGGCCTGCAGGTGTACCCGCTGCAAGAGCTTCACGCTTCCCTGCAGAAGTAAGCCGGCAGTACACAATTAGGGCACGCGAAAGCGTGCCCTAATTTTTTGCAACGCGATAACTGGCAGGTCAGCACATGGACAAAGTCTTCATCACCGGCGCCAGCAGCGGCCTTGGCCGCGCCCTGGCAGCGCAGTACGCTGCCAAGGGCGCCACGCTGGGCTTGCTGGGCCGCCGCGAGGACGCCCTGCGCGAACTGGCGGACAGCCTGCCCGGCAATCACCGATGCTACGCCGTGGACGTGCGCGACCGTCCCGCGCTGCACGCTGCGGCGCAGGACTTCATCGCGTTCTGCCAGGGCAGGGTGGACGTGGTCATCGCCAGCGCCGGCATCAGCGCCGGCACGCTGACCGACCACGGCGAGGATTTCGACGTCTTCAAGGCCATTGTCGACACCAACCTGCTGGCCACCGTGTCCACGTTCGAACCCTTCATCGCGCCGATGCGCGCGGCGGGGGCAGGGCGCCTGGTCGGCATCGCCAGCGTGGCGGGCATACGCGGCCTGCCCGGCGCGGGCGCATACAGCGCGTCAAAATCGGCGGTGGTGACCTATTGCGAAAGCTTGCGGCTGGAACTGGCCGCGCAGGGCATCAGCGTCGTGACCATCGCGCCCGGCTACATCAAGACGGCCATGACGGCACACAATCCGTATTCGATGCCGTTCCTGATGGAAGCGGACGCCTTCGCATCGCGCGCGCACGCGGCGATCGGCAAGGGGACCAGCTATACGGTGATTCCGTGGCAAATGGGCGTTGTGGCCAAGCTGATGCGCCTGCTCCCCAATGCCGTCTACGACAAACTCGCCCGCAACGCCCCCCGCAAACCGCGCAAGACGGCATGAGGCTAGCTGCGTTGTTCTCAGGTGTCTGACACCCTACGGAAACGATCTACGTTGTTCTCAGGTGTCTGACACCCTACGGAAACGATCTTCAACCGACGCATCTGCTCCATGGGTGTCAGACACCTGAGAACATCTGGTGCGCGCGTCTCAATCGGGTGGCTGACACCTACAGACACGGGTAGCTGGATCAAGGCACCACGTCGTCGCCCACCTCGGCGGCAATGTGCGTTACATCGCCCCAGTCCAGCACCTCCCACTTGCGGCCGTCCACGCCGACCCGGTTGATGCTGACATTGAGCAGCGCCGCGTCGCGCGGCGCGTTCAGCGGGACGCCCGACGCATGGCGCCAGATGATGTCCAGCACGCCGCCGTGGGTGAACATCAGAATGCGTTCGCCCTCGTGGCGGCTGGCAATATCGTCCACCGTGCTGATGACGCGCGACTGGAACTGGCCGAGCGATTCGCCGCCGTCCAGGGGGCGCAGCGGATCGCGGCTCTTCCACGCCGCCGCGGCTTCCGGCGCCAGCACGTCGATGCGTTCATGGTCCAGGCCTTCCAGCACGCCGAAACCCCGCTCGCGGATGCCCGGCTCCACGCGCACGCGCAGGCCAAGCTGCTCGGACACGGGCAGGGCGGTCGCGTGCGCGCGTTGCAGGTCGCTGCTGTAGATCGCGTGGATCGGCGTGTGTTTGGCTTCTTCGTGCAGGCGTGCGGCCAGCAGGCTTGCCTGGTTGATGCCGAATTCGTTCAGGGGAATGTCTTGCCAGCCTTGCAGGCGCCGCTGGCGATTCCAGTCGGTCTCGCCGTGGCGTATGAACCAGATTTCAGTCATTGCAGTCTTGTTGCGGGGATTGAGCCTTATGCCTGGACCGGCGCGATGGGCGTACGCGGCTTCCAGATGGCTTGAATAATCGAGCTTAACGCGACCAGCGCGGGCTCGCTAGCGCGTTCGTAAGGCAGCATGAAGCCCAGCACCGCGTCCACGCGCGCCTGGCCCCACACGATGAAGTCGCTGGAGGCGGCGCCCGCAAGTGCGGTTTCCTCGCGTAACAGCGCGCAGCCCGCGCCGGCCCGCACTAGCGCATCCATGTTGGCCTGGTCGTCGTTCTGCATGACGATGCGCGGCGACAGTCCGTGGCGCTCGAACATATCGCGCAGCAACAGATGCGTGTGGCTGCCGGACGGACCGTCCAGCCACGGCAGTTGCGCCACCTCGCGCCAGCCCCCGCGCTTGAGCACTGCGGCATGCTCGGCGGGCATCGCAATCCGATAGCGCACACTGCGCAGCGGCTGCCACAGCACGCCGCGCGGCGCGTTGGCCGCGATGGTCAGCGCGGCGGGCAGACGGCCGGTGCTGACCTGTTCGGCCAGCGCCGCGGCGGGCTGGGTCTGGGTCTTCAGCTCAACCAGCGGCAGGCGCTGCGTGACTGCGGAGGCTAGCTCGCCCAGGCGCAGGAAATCGGGCTTTTCGCTGGGCACGCCCAGTTCGACGACGCCATGCAGGTTGCCCTGCAATTGCTGCGCCTCGGACTTGAATTGCGCACCCAGCACTAGCAGCGATTCCGCCGTGGGCAGCAGCACCTCGCCCGCCTTGGCCAGGGCCAGACGGCCGCCGTTGCGGTCGAACAGCGCCACGCCCAGGCTCTGCTCCAGCGACTTGATCTGCGCGGTCACGGCGGGCTGCGTCAGCGACAGCGCCTCGGCCGCCTTCGTCAGGTTGCCCAGCCGGGCGACCGTGACGAAGGCACGGATCTGGTAGATTTCCATGGCCGCGAGTGTAGGTCAGGCCGCCAGCAGCCGCACCTGTGTCGGCTCCAATCCCACCGACACCGGCGCGCCCGCGGGAAACGGCGACAGGCCGGCCAGATGCGCCTGGTCGGCGGTCAGCCGCTGTTCACCCACCTGCACCTGATAGCGCGTGAACTCGCCCAGAAACTCGCTGCTTTCCACGATGCCCGGCAGCCAGACATAGCGCGCATCGCCCAGGCCGTCCGCCATCTCGATCTGCACCGTGTGGGGCCGAAAGCTCGCCGCCAGCCGCGTGGCTGCGGGCGCGTCGCCCGTCAGCGGCAGATGCAGGTCGCCCACGCCATCCACCGCCAGCGTCACGCTGCTGCTGGTGCGCTCGCGCACGTTGCCTTCCAGCACATTCATCGTGCCCACGAAATTCGCCACGAAGCGGTTCACGGGGTAGTCGAACAGCGTGCTCGGCGCACCGATCTGCTGGACCACGCCGTGGTCCAGCACCGCCATCCGGTCGGCGGTGGTCATCGCTTCTTCCTGGTCGTGCGTGACGAAGATCGTTGTTATGCCCAGGCGGCGCTGCAGGCTCAGGAGATCTTGGCGCATCTGCACCCGCAGCTTCTTGTCCAGGTTGGACAGCGGCTCGTCCAGCAGGAGCACCTGAGGTTCGATCACGATGGTGCGCGCCAGCGCCACGCGTTGCTGCTGCCCGCCCGAAAGCTGGTTGGGACGCCGCTTGGCATATTGCGACAGCCCCACCAGATCGAGCGCAGCTTCCACCTTGGTGCGGATCTCGGCGCGCGGCAGCTTGCGCTCGACCAGGCCGAATGCCACGTTGTCCCACACCGTCATGTGCGGCCACAGCGCATAGTTCTGGAACACCATGCCGATGTTCCGATGCCAGGGCGGGGTGCCGCTGATGTCCTTGCCGTCCACCAGCAACTGCCCCGCGCTGTGCCGGTTGAATCCTGCGATCAGCCGCAGCAGGGTGGACTTGCCCGACCCCGACGGCCCGAGCAGCGCAAAGAACTCGCCCGGCTCGATGCTGATGCTGACGTCCTTGAGCACTTCAGTCTTGCCGTAGGACAGCTGGATGTTGCGGCATTCGACGCTGACTTTCTTCATGCGGATTCCCCTTCATTGCGCGCCGGTTGCTGGCGCTTCGATGCGCGGTCCACCAGCAGGTGCGATACGTATGTGCCGATGCCTACGGCAACCACCGCCAGGACGCCAAGCGCGGCGCCTGGCCCGCGGCCCGCGGCGCTCTGCATGTACAGATAGATGCCATAGCTCATGGGCGCCTGGCTGTCCTTGGTCACCAGCATGATGGTGGCCGACAGTTCCACGGCGGCGGTCACAAAGCTGGTCACGAACCCGGCCAGCATGCCGCCCGCCATCAACGGCACCACCACGCGCCGGATCGTGCTCATGCGCGTGGCGCCCAGCGACTGGGCCGCCTCTTCGAGCGACACATGGATCTGCTGTAACGCCGCCACGCACGAGCGCAGCGCGTACGGCAACCGGCGCACGGAATACGCGAGCATGATGATGATCCACGATGACGTCAGCATCGTCCCCGTGCCCGGCAGCTCGATGCCCCGGAAGGTGCGCAAAAAGCCGATGGCCAGCACGATGCCTGGAATCGCCAGCGCCGCGGACGCCAGAAAATCCAGCCACTGCCGCGCCGGCAGCCGGGTGCGCAGCATCAGATACGCGATCGCGGTGCCCAGGATCACGTCGATGCCTGCGGCAAGGCCGCAATACAGCAGCGTGTTGGCGATCATGCCCTGCGACTCCGAGAACACGGCCGAATAGTGCGCCAGCGTGTACCCGTCCGGCAGGGGCGCATAGCTCCAGACGCTGGCCAGCGATAACAGCAGCACGCCGATATGCGGCGACAGCACCAGCAGCAGCACCAGGATGATCCATCCATAGGCCAGCACGCTTTCCATCGGACCCAGCTTGCGTTTCTGGATCGAATTGCCGCCCTTCTGCAACGTGGAATAGTCGCGCCCCTTGAGCACGCGCGCCGACAGCCACAGCGCCAGGATCGAAAAGCCCACCATGATCACGCTGATCACATAACCCAGCGGATCCTCCAGCCCCACCTGCGTGATGCGCAGGTACGCCTGCGGCGCCAGCATGTTGGTCGTGCCCAGCACCAGCGGCGTGCCCAAGTCGTCGAAAACCTTCACAAACACCAGCGACGCGCCCGCAACATAGCCGGGCAGGGCCAACGGAAAGATCACGCGCCGAAACAGCCGGAACCCGCGCGACCCCAGGTTGAACGCCGCCTCTTCCATGGCCCCGTCGATGTTGCGCAGCGCCACGACGAGGTTCATCAAAATGAACGGGAAATAGTGGATGGCTTCAACGAAGATGACGCCGTTGAGCCCTTCCATGAACGGAATCGTGAAGCCGAACCAGTCATTGAGCAGCAGGTTCACGCTGCCCGAGCGGCCAAAGATCAGCTGCATGGCCACTGCGCCCACGAAGGGCGGCATGATGAGCGGCAGCACGCCAAGCGTCTGGATCAGCAGCGCGCCGCGAAAATCGAAGCGCACCGTGAAGTACGCCAGCGGCACCGCGATCAGCGACGCCAGCAGCGCCGACCAGCCCGCTACGTACAGGCTGTTGAAGAACGCTTCCCGCATCAACGGCTGGTTGAAGAACGCGCCGAAATGACCGGTGGTGAAGCTGCCGTCGGCGTTGACGAACGCGCTGTGAAAGACCGTGCCCACCGGCACGGCCAGGAAAAGCAGCAGAAAGCCGAACACCAGCAGCGCCGCCAGGACTGGGCCGGCGGGCAGGCGCGAATGGCTCGAATGATTCATCGAGATTCCCGAATATCGTTGCCAGAAGACAGGCGCGGCCCCCGGCGGGCGGGTCAGGCCCGCCTGCCGAGTTCAGCGCATCCAGACGATCAGAGCGCGGCGGCTTGCCGTGCCAGCTTTACGGCTTCTTCGTAGTTGGCGCGCGCGCGGCCATTCCACTCGCCTTCAAGCTTCGTGATCTGCTGGTTGACGGCCGCGTCCTTCTTGTTGCCGGCAAAGATCGCCAGAAACGCGGGGTCGGCCGCCTGCTTGCTGTCGATCAGCGGCGCCCACGCCAGCTTGCGTGCCTGGTCCAGCAATTCCGCCGCCTTGCCGCTCTTGGCCTTGTCGCCCAGCTTGGCCTCGGCGTCGTAGATCGCCTTGGTGGCCGCCTGCAATTCCTTCAACCGGAACGTGACGGTCTGGTCGTACAGCGACTGCACGACGTAGTAGCGCGACTGCGACAGGTCCGCGTCGAAATGGACCTTGCTGCGCTTGGCGATTTCCGCCGGGTCGGGATAGCCCGGCGGAATCTTGCCGGCCAGCGCAGAGTAGGGCAGCACCGGCAGCCGCGAGATCTTCGGCTCCAGCAGCAGCTCCTGGCCCGCCTGGCTCAGCGTGAAGGCGATGAACTTCTTGCCTTCCTCGGTGTTCTTGGCGCCCTCGATCAGCGCGATGTTCGCCGGAACGATGGCAGTCTCCGACGGATAGACGAACTCGACGGGGAACTTGGAATACTTGCTCGACAGCCCGAAGAAGTCGATGACCGGTCCGGCGCCGAACTGGCCGTTGTTCACGCCGTCCGGCACGCCGAACGAACGCTCGGTGACGGCGCTGCTGTTGCCCGACATGCGCAGCAGTGTGTTCCAGCCGTCATCCCAGCCTTCGCCTTGCAGGATGGTTTCCACGGTCAAGTGCATCGTGCCCGAGCGCGACGGCGACGTGATGCCCACGTGGCCGAACCACTTGGGCGACAGCAGGTCCTTCCATTCGACGGGCGCGGGGATCTTGTGCGCCGCGATGTACCGCGTGTTGTAGATGATGCCGTAGCCCGCCAGCGCCTGGCCGAGGTACGTGCCGCCCGGGTCGTTGATGGGGTAGCTGCCGATCTTGTCCGGCACGTCCTTGTTCGCGATGTCGGCCGACTTGGCCAGCAGCTTGTCGCGTCCCAGCACTTCGAACGCATCCGGCGCGCTCGCCCAGAACACCTCGGGGCGCTGACCCGCCGGCGTCTCGCGCACGAAGGCGATGCCCGACACCGTGTTCTTGTTCAGGATTTCCAGCGTGATGCCTGGATTGGCTTTCTCGAAGGCGGTCTTGTAGGCCTGGGTCAGGTCCTTGGGGAACGACGTGATCACCGTGACGGTGCCGGCCAGGGCCGGCGCCGCGCAAACGGCCAACAGCGCTCCCGCCAGGGCTGTGCGCATAGCGTGCATGGTTTGTCTCCGTGGTTTTAGATTTGTCTGGAGACAGTACCGGCACGCCCGCCAAGCGTCCAATCAGAAATTTTGATGCGCGCCATCAGTGACGGCGCCACGTCGCTTGCCCAAATCAGGCTTGGGCCGACACGCCAGCCTGTTTGGCGGCCTGCGCCTGTTTCGCCAGGAGCTGCGAGATCTGGCCTTGGATCTGCACGGCCTGGGCATTGAGCGCCATGATCTGCTGCGCCTTCATTTCGGCCGACATGCCGCTCGCCTTCACTTTGGCGATCTGATCCATGATGCGCTTGAGCTGCTTTTGCAACTCCTTGATCTGACGGGTGTATTCGTCGTCGTTGTCGGTTTCTTCGGCGGCCTGCGCGTTACCGACCTTGGCGGCGCCCGGATTGTTCACGCGGATTTTTCCTTCCGCGCTCACCGACACGGCCTCCTGCCCCGAGGCGTTCTTCGCTTCCTTGTTGGCCTGAATCTTTTCGGCCCACATGTCGGCAAGGCTGCCGATGCGGGAGGTGCCGCTGATGCTGTTGATCGCCATGACTGTACCTTTGCCTGGGATTTCGGGGTTTCCACTAGTACGGCAATCCGGCGGCAAAACTTAAACGTTGCCCCCGTTCGATGGCCCCCTTTACACTGGCGCCCGCTCGCAGTCTGAAACCCTAATCCGTACCATCCCCCGGGGAATCCATGTCCAATTCCTACTTTCCGCGCTGGCGCCTGGCCGACGACGCCGAGCCCGGCGTCATCATCGCGCCCGATGAACGGCTGTCCTGGCCCAAGAACGTGGCCATGGGCGCTCAGCACGTCGTCGCGATGTTCGGCTCGACCGTCCTCGCGCCGCTGCTCATGGGATTCGATCCCAACGTCGCCATCCTGATGTCGGGAATCGGCACGCTGATCTTCTTCCTGTTTGTGGGTGGACGCGTGCCCAGCTACCTGGGTTCCAGCTTTGCATTCATCGGCGGCGTGATCGCGGTGACCGGCTATGCCGGCGGAGGCGCCAATGCCAATATCGGTGTGGCGCTGGGCGCCATCATCGCCTGCGGCTTGGCGTACACGCTGATCGGCGTGATCGTCTGGATCGTCAATGCGCGGGCGGGCGGCGGCGCCAACTGGATCGACACGCTGATGCCGCCCGTGGTGACGGGCGCGGTCGTCGCGGTCATCGGCTTGAATCTCGCGCCCATCGCCGCCAAGGGCGCCATGGGGGCGTCGGGCTTTGACAGCGCCATGGCCATCGTCACGATCGTGTGCGTCGGCGGCATCGCCGTTTACACACGCGGCATGGTGCAGCGCCTGCTGATCCTCGTCGGACTGATCCTCGCCTGCGTCGTTTACGCCGTGCTGGCCAACGGCCTGGGCCTGGGCAAACCCATCGACTTCAGCGCCGTGTCGGCCGCCGCCTGGTTCGGCCTGCCGCACTTCGCGGCGCCGGTCTTCAAGGCCGAGGCCATGGGTCTCATCGTGCCAGTCGCCATCATCCTGGTGGCCGAAAACTTGGGGCACGTGAAGGCCGTCAGCGCCATGACGGGCCGCGACCTGGACCGCTACCTGGGCCGAGCCTTCGTCGGCGACGGCGTGGCCACCATGGTGTCGGGCGCCGCCGGCGGCACGGGCGTCACCACCTACGCCGAAAACATCGGCGTGATGGCGGTCACCCGCATCTATTCCACGCTGGTGTTCGTGATCGCCGCCCTGATCGCCATCGTCCTGGGCTTTTCGCCCAAGTTCGGCGCGCTCATCCAGACGATCCCGGGACCGGTTCTGGGCGGCATGTCGGTGGTGGTGTTCGGCCTGATCGCCATTGCTGGCGCCCGCATCTGGGTGGTCAACCAGGTCGATTTCACCGACAACCGCAACCTCATCGTGGCCGCGGTCACGCTGGTGCTCGGCGCGGGCGACTTCACCATCAAGCTGGGCGACTTCACGCTGGGCGGCATCGGTACCGCCACGTTCGGCGCGATCATCCTGTACGCGCTGTTGCGCCGCACGAAGTAAACAACACGGGGTGTGGGCGGCGCAAAGACTATCGGCCAGTAGATTCCGGGCGCTAGCGCCTCCCGGAAAACCCGCAGTCCGCGCGGGCGTTGTTTGCGCCGAACTGGGCCGCCACGGCTTTTCGGCGCGAAATCGCCGGTTTTAGCGGGTTACAGCGGCGAAATGCGTCGAAAAGGGCGTTTTCTCCGGCGGCTTGCAATTCCCGTCGAGATTGACCACAATATGACTTTGATTGCCCCGGTTCCGACCCGAGCCGGGGTTTTGTTTTGGTCGCCCGCGCCGCTCGCCAGATTTTTCCAAGCATTAAATGGCAAGCCAATGGCAAGCCCATGGCAAGCGCGCTGGTCCTGCGGCCTTCACCGAGAACGCTCCTTCGGGGCGTTTTTCTACTTTTTGTTTGGGAAACGACATGTCTGCCATTCCTTTGACCGTGCGCGGGGCCGAGCGCTTGCAAGAAGAGCTCCAACGGCTGAAAACCGTCGAACGTCCTGCCGTGATCAACGCGATCGCCGAGGCTCGCGCGCAGGGTGATCTGTCGGAAAACGCCGAGTACGATGCCGCTCGCGAGCGCCAAGGTTTCATCGAGGGCCGGATTGCCGAGCTTGAGGGCACGCTTTCCAATGCCCACCTCATCGACCCGTCCTCGCTCGAGGCCGAAGGCCGCGCTGTGTTTGGCGCTACCGTCGACATCGAAGACCTGGATTCGGGCGATCGCGTCACCTACCAGATCGTCGGCGACGTCGAAGCTGATATCAAGTCCAACCTGATTTCCGTGTCCAGCCCCGTGGCTCGCGCGTTGATCGGCAAGAGCGAAGGCGATGTGGTCGAGGTCGTTGCCCCGGCTGGCGTTCGCGAGTACGAAGTCCTGGGCGTGCGTTACATCTGACGCAAGCGCCACAAGCAGTAAAAATGTCAAACCACCCTGGCCCGGACGCAACGTTCGTCTGAATTCCGCGGTACATTGCGGATCGCTATGGTGGACCGGGCGCGTAAAGCGCCCGTTTTTGTGCCTGGACTTACCTTTTTGCGGTCTTGCGGCTCGTGCCGCTGCGGGCTCCGGCGCGCAGGCTCAGCGCGCTGCCGGCGCGGCGCGGAATGCCGTGGCCGCCAGCCGTGGAGCGCTTGTTGGAAGGCCGCATGGGCTTGCCGTTCTTGTTGAGTTCGTCCTGAGGGACGTAACGCTTCTTGGCGGGTGCGGGCTCTTCGGATTCGCTGCGGCGCGGGCGTTTGGCAAGGGTCCTGCCTTCGGCGGCCAGCTTCTTGGGCGTGTAAGGCTCCGAGGCGCGGCGTTTGGCAGGCGCTTCGGGTTCCTGGGCGGCCAGCGCGGCGGGCTTGATGTTGCCGGGCAGCGGGCGGAACAGGATCAGGGTCTTGCCCAAGTGATGCACAGGCGCGCAGGATAGCGTCTCGCAGATCGTGGCGAGCATGGCGTCCCGGGCTTCACGGTCGTCGCCGCCCGCGCGAACCTTGATGAGGCCATGCGAAGTCAGCGCGAGATCGATTTCCTTCAGCACGGCGTCGGTCAACCCGTTGTCGCCAATCAGGACGACGGGGCGCAGAGGGTGAGCGGCGGACCGCAGGTCGCTGCGCTCACGAGAGGTAAGTTCTAATATAGGCATGCGTGGAATTGTACGGTAATGGCCAAGAATAAATTCTCTAAAGACTGGATTCACCAGCACATCAACGATCCCTATGTGAAGCTGGCGCAACAGAAGGGCTATCGCGCCCGCGCCGCTTTCAAGCTGATCGAGATTCTCGACACCGAAAAGCTGATGCGTCGGGGCGACCTGGTCATCGACCTGGGCTCCGCCCCGGGCAGTTGGTCACAGGTGGCGCGCGAGCGGCTCGCCGGGCCGGGCGGCATCGTGGACGGCCGCATCATCGCGCTGGACCTCCTGCCCATGGAGCCCGTCGCGGGCGTGGAATTCATCCAGGGCGACTTCCGCGAAGACGAAGTTTTGAAACAATTGGAAGACATGGTCGGATCCCGGGCGGTGGACCTTGTTATTTCCGACATGGCCCCCAACTTGTCCGGGGTGGGTATTGCCGATTCCGCGCGCATCCAGCATGTTTGCGAACTGGCGATGGAATTTTCCTGCGCCCACCTCAAGCCCAACGGGGCGCTGATCGTCAAGGCTTTCCACGGCACGGGCTTCTCGCAGATCGTGGAATCCTTCAAGAAGCGCTTCCGGCGGGTGGTCGAACGCAAACCGAAGGCCTCTCGGGACAAGTCCTCTGAAACCTTTCTGGTGGCGCGCGATCTGAAGTAACCCTTCTGTAATCATCCGGGGCAGATTGCCCTGGCCAAGAAAACCCCGGCCCGCCGAGACGACGACCAGAAAACTCAAGAATCAAATGTAATTAAATGGGCCCCACGGCTGCCAGGACGCAACTCCGTCCTACAGGTTAGAATGGGCTATTGACATACTTGTGACTGTGCCATACGCGGGTGCGCAGTCGCCGGTCGGAATCGAAAGCAGGAGATCGACCTTGAACAATTCATTTTCCAAAGTCGCTGTCTGGATGGTGATAGCCCTGGTGCTGTTCACCGTCTTCAAACAGTTCGACGGACGTGCCCAGACCCAGGACGGCGTGACCTACACGCAGTTCATGGACGACGCCAAGGCGGGACGCATCCGCAAGGTCGACGTTCAAGGCGACGTGCTGTACGTCACCCCGGACGCGGGCCGCGCCTATACGCTGACTTCGCCCGGCGATCTCTGGATGGTCTCCGATCTGCTGAAGTACGGCGTGCAAGTTTCGGGCAAGCCGCGCGAAGAGCAGTCGCTCCTGATGAGCATCTTCGTCTCGTGGTTCCCCATGCTGCTCCTGATCGGCGTATGGGTATTCTTCATGCGTCAGATGCAGGGCGGCGGCAAAGGCGGCGCATTCAGCTTCGGCAAATCGCGCGCCCGGATGCTCGACGAGAACACCAACCAGATCACCTTCGCCGATGTCGCTGGTTGCGACGAAGCCAAGGAAGACGTTCAGGAACTGGTCGACTTTCTGCGCGACCCCAGCAAGTTCCAGAAGCTGGGCGGCCGTATCCCGCGCGGCGTGCTGATGGTGGGTTCGCCCGGTACCGGCAAGACGCTGCTGGCCAAGGCCATCGCCGGCGAAGCCAAGGTGCCGTTCTTCAGCATCTCCGGCTCGGACTTCGTTGAAATGTTCGTCGGCGTGGGCGCGGCCCGTGTCCGCGACATGTTCGAAAACGCCAAGAAGCACGCTCCCTGCATCATCTTCATCGACGAAATCGATGCGGTGGGCCGCCAGCGTGGCGCCGGCCTGGGTGGCGGCAACGACGAACGCGAACAGACCCTGAACCAGATGCTGGTTGAAATGGACGGCTTCGAATCCGGCCAGGGCGTCATCGTGATCGCCGCGACCAACCGTCCCGACGTGCTCGATCCGGCGCTGCTGCGTCCGGGCCGTTTCGACCGCCAGGTTGTGGTGCCGCTGCCCGATATCCGTGGCCGCGAGCAGATCCTGAAGGTCCATATGCGCAAGGTTCCGCTGTCGCCCAACGTCGACGCGACCATCCTGGCGCGCGGCTGCCCGGGGTTCTCCGGCGCCGACCTGGCCAACCTGGTCAACGAAGCTGCGCTGTTCGCCGCCCGCCGCAATGGCCGCACGGTGGATATGTCCGACTTTGAAAAGGCCAAGGACAAGATCATCATGGGCGCCGAGCGCCGCTCCATCGTGATGCCCGAAGAGGAACGCAAGAACACCGCGTACCACGAATCCGGCCACGCGATCGTCGCGCGCATGCTGCCCAAGACGGACCCGGTCCACAAGGTCACCATCATCCCGCGCGGCCGTGCGCTTGGCGTGACGATGCAGCTTCCGGAAACCGACCGCTACAGCATGGACAAGGGCCGTCTGCTGTCCACGATCGCCGTGTTGTTTGGCGGCCGTATCGCGGAAGAGATCTTCATGGACCAGATGACGACTGGCGCTTCGAACGACTTCGAACGCGCCACCGCCATCGCCCGCGACATCGTCACGCGCTACGGCATGACCGACGAACTGGGTCCCATGGTCTACGCCGAGAACGAAGGCGAAGTCTTCCTGGGCCGCAGCGTCACGAAGACCACGCACATGTCCGAAGCCACCATGCAGAAGGTGGACACCGAGATCCGCCGCATCATCGACGAGCAGTACGGCGTCGCGCGCAAGATCCTGGAAGACAACCGTGACAAGGTCGAAGTCATGACCTCGGCGCTGCTCGAATGGGAAACCATCGACTCCGACCAGATTAACGACATCATTGAGGGCCGCCCCCCACGTCCCCCGAAGACGCCGCAAGGCCCGTCGGACACGTCCGATACGCCGCCGACCGGCCTGGCTGCAGGCGGTAGCACGGCAGCTGCGGTCTGAGGTTCTTCGTTCTGGTTTATGGCAAATAACTTCCTTTGCGGGCGCTTCGAGTTTGATCTCGAGCGCCCGCTTGTCATGGGCATCGTCAATGTCACGCCGGACTCTTTTTCCGACGGCGGCGAGCACGACGATACTGATTCCGCCGTGGCGCACGCGCGCCGGCTGATCGAGGAAGGCGCCCAGATCCTGGACTTGGGCGGCGAATCGACCCGTCCGGGCGCCGATCCCGTTTCCGTCGCTGACGAGCTCGACCGGCTACTGCCGGTGGTGGAGGCGCTCCGCGACTGCGGCGTGCCGCTATCCATCGACACGTTCAAGCCTGAGGTCATGCGGGCCACGCTGGACGCTGGCGCGGACATGATCAACGACATCTACGGCTTCAGGCAGCCGGGCGCGATTGAGGCGGTATCGCAATCGCGCTGCGGCCTGTGCGTCATGCACATGAAAGGCGAGCCTCGCACCATGCAGGCGGCGCCGCCCGAGTACACCGACCTGATCGGTGAAATCGGCCTGTTCCTGGGGGCTCGTGCGCAAAAGCTGCGCGCGGCCTGGATCGATCCTCGGCGCATCGTGCTGGACCCCGGTTTCGGGTTTGGCAAGACGGCCGACCAGAATTTTCAACTGCTGCGCCGGCTGTCCAGCCTGCGCAGTACCGGTTATCCATTGCTGATCGGCCTGTCGCGCAAAAACATGATCGGCCAGGCCACCGGCCGGCCGGTCGGCGACCGGCTGCCCGGCAGCATTGCCGCTGCGCTTGCCTGCGTCGCGCGTGGCGCCTCCATCGTGCGCGTGCACGATGTTGCGGCCACGGTGGATGCGCTTAAGGTATGGCAGGCGGCTGAACAAGGAGCAATCAGTTCATGATTCGACGCAAATATTTCGGTACCGATGGCGTACGCGGTGAAGTGGGCGGTCCGGTGATCAACGCCGAATTCGCGCTGCGCCTGGGTTACGCGGCTGGCCGCGTGCTGGCACGCGAGCACGCGGTGCGCGGCGCAACGCGCCCGCAGGTCGTCATCGGCAAGGACACCCGGATTTCCGGCTACATGCTGGAATCCGCGCTGGAAGCGGGCCTGTCGGCCGCCGGCATCGACGTGCTGCTGGCCGGCCCGATCCCCACGCCCGCGGTGGCCTACCTGACCCGCGCGCTGCGCCTGGTCGCCGGCATCGTCATCAGTGCGTCGCACAATCCCTATCAGGACAACGGCATCAAGTTCTTCTCGGCGCAGGGCATGAAGCTGCCCGACGAAATCGAGGCCGATATCGAGGCCGCGCTGGACGAGCCCCTGGGCTGCGTCAGCTCGGAAGGACTGGGGCGCGCGCGCCGCATGGGCGACGCCCAGGGCCGCTACATCGAGTTCTGCAAGAGCACGTTCCCCAACGATCTGGACCTGAACGGCATGACGATCGTGGTCGACGCCGCGCACGGCGCCGCCTACAACATCGCCCCGCACGTCTTCCGTGAACTGGGCGCCGAGGTCCACGCGATCGGCGTGAACCCCGACGGCTTCAACATCAACAAGGGCGTGGGCGCGCTGCACCCCGAGCTGCTGGCCAAGGAAGTCAAGACGCGCGGCGCCCAGCTTGGCATTGCGCTGGACGGCGACGCCGACCGACTGCAGATGGTGGACGGCGAGGGCCGCATCTACAACGGCGACGAACTCATGTACGCCATCGTGCGCGAGCGCATGCAACGCGGCAAGGTCGAGGGCGTGGTGGGCACGCTGATGACCAACTTTGGCTTCGAGCGCGAAATGAAGCGCCTGGGCGTGGGCTTTGACCGCGCCAACGTCGGCGACCGCTACGTGCTGGAACAGATGCAGTCGCGCGGCTGGCTGTACGGCGGTGAAAGCTCGGGCCATCTGCTGTGCCTGGACTGCCATTCCACCGGCGACGGCATCGTGGCCGCGCTCCAGGTCCTGACGGCCCTGCGTCGCAATTCCGCCACGCTCGGCGACTGGGTCAGCGACCTGCGCATGTATCCGCAGAAGATGATCAACGTGCCGTTGACGCCGGGCCTGGACTGGAAAACCCACGCCGGCCTGAGCGCGGCGCGCCAGGCAGTCGAAGCGGAACTGGACGGACGGGGCCGGATCCTGATCCGCGCGTCGGGTACCGAGCCCAAGCTGCGCCTGATGGTTGAGGCCGAAGATGAGGCGCTGGCGACCAATTCTGCAGAGAAGCTTGCGGCAAGCCTGGGGTAAACCCTGAGTTTCGATTTAATATGTGGCCACGCGTCGAAATTCGTCGCGTGGCCTTTGTTTGTTTGCGTTTTCTGTGCCGGCCTAAACTTCATAGTCACGTAACATATTGGTCAAGTCATTGACACAGAGGGTGTCCACACTGGCTGGACTCTCTAGGAGCTTCGCGCAATGCTGGAATTAGCACGCATCAACCCGAGCCGCAGTACCGCCGAACCCTGGGCGGGCGCTTCCCCGAAGGTCCTGGCGGTCGGCCTCGCGCGCACCGCCGAAGAAATTGAGCAGATTCAGCGTCTGCGCTATGACGTCTTCACTGAAGACATGGGTGCCGTCTTCCCCGACGCGCAAGATGGCATCGAGCAGGATCGCTTCGATCCATTCTGTGAGCACCTGATGGTCCGCGAACTCGACACGGACCGAGTCGTCGGCACGTATCGGATCCTGACCCCCGAAAAGGCTCGGGAAGCCGGCGGCTACTACTCGCAATCGGAATTTGACCTGTCGGGCCTGGGCGCCATCCGCGACGAAGTCGTCGAGGTCGGCCGCTCCTGCACCCATGCCGACTACCGCGGCGGCGCGGTCATCATGCTGCTGTGGTCCGGCCTGGCCGAATACCTGCGCCGCGGCGGTTACGAATACGTGCTCGGCTGCGCCAGCGTGAGCCTGCGTGATGATGGCGTCACCGCCGCTGAAGTCTGGCGCACGGTTGCCAAGCAGATGCCCCAGGGCAACGAGCCGCGAGTCACGCCGCTGCACCGCTACCCGGTCGAAAAACTCAACAGCACGCTGCCGGCGCGCGTGCCGCCGCTGATCAAGGGCTACCTGAAGCTGGGCGCCAAGGTGTGCGGCGAGCCAGCATGGGATCCGGATTTCAATGCTGCCGACTTCCCGGTCCTCTTGAAGATGGAGCGCATGGACGAGCGCTACCGTCGCCATTTCGGGCTGGATCAGCCGGCCATCGTCGCCACCCAGCGCTAGACGCCATCCATCATGCGCCGCCTGTTCCGCCGAATGACAATCAGACTGATACGGCGGGCAACCCGGCCGCTGCGCATGGAGCTCAGGCGGCTCGATCGCGAAACCGATCTGTCGCCATTCTGATCAGCCGGGGCGGCCGTGCCGCCCCGTGCGCTGTTTTCAGAACTCCAGCAGTTCGAACGAAAACCCGACCTTGTTCCACTCGGCTTCTTCCGCACGCAGCGTGAAGTCGCTGAGCGGGTGTTCGGCCAGCCATTCGCGGTTGACGCGCACCACGATGGAATTGTCGCGGACCGAGACGGTCAGCGGCAGGGGCTCGATCTCGCCGCGGCGGCGGAACAACAGCACCGCCAGGCGCAGCGCCAGGATCGCCTTCCATTGCGGACGCGTGCGCACCAGCGGTTCCACCTTGGCCAGCTTGCCCTGGTGTCCCAGCACCAGCAAGGCCAGCAGTTGCTGGTCCGCGCGCGAAAAGCCGGGCATGTCGGCGTTTTCCAGCACGTAGGCTGAGTGCTTGTGGTACGCGTTGTGGGCAATCGACAGACCCACTTCGTGCAGATCGGCCGCCCAGCCCAGCGCGGGCCGAAGCTCGGCGCGCTCCTGGCCTTCGGGGAACAAGGCGTCGAACAGGCTGAGGGCGGCGTGGCGCACGCGGCGTGCCTGATTCACGTCCACGTGATAGCGCTTGACGAACTGACGGACCGATTCGTCACGCTTGTCGTGCTCGTCGTCGCGGCCCAGCAGGTCGTACAGCACGCCAAGGCGCAGCGCACCGTCGCCGGTGTGCATGACGTCGATGCCCAGCTCGTCGAACAGCGCGCTCATGATGGCCAGCCCGCCGGGCAGCACGTCGGCGCGTTCGATCTTGATGCCGGGAAGCTCGGACGGAATGACGCGACCCGAGCGGATGAGACGGTCCTTCAGCTTGGTCAGACCCGAGCGCGTGATGCCGCGGTCGGAATAGCCGCCTTCGGTCAGGATGGCGAAAAGCGCCTTGGCGGTGCCGGAGGAGCCATAGGCTTCCTTCCAGCCCATCTTGCGGTACTGCTTGGCGATGACTTCGATTTCGCGGCGGGCGGCCAGCTCGGCCTGTTTCATCTGGTGCGCATCCACCACGCCGTCCGAGAAGAACTGGCGGCTGTAGCTGACGCAGCCCATGTACAGCGAGGACATCAGGCCCGGTTCGTGGCCCTTGCCGATGATGACTTCGGTGGAACCGCCGCCGATGTCGATGACCAGGCGCTTGTTGGGCGAGGGGGGCAGGGTGTGCGCCACGCCCGTGAAGATCAGCCGGGCCTCTTCACGGCCGGCGATGACTTCGATGGGAAAGCCCAATGCGGCTTCGGCCCGGGGCAGGAAATCTTTCGTGTTGCGGGCGACACGGAACGTATTGGTGGCAACCGCACGGACGCGATTGGGGTGGAAACTGCGCAGGCGTTCGCCGAAGCGTTCCAGGACGGCAATGGCGCGGTCGATGGCGTCGTCGCCAAGGCGTTTTTCGGCGTCCAGGCCGGCGGCGAGCCGGACGGTTTCCTTGAGGCGGTCGATCTGGTAGATCTGGGGCGTACCGTCCTGCTGAACGATGCGTCCGATGGAGAGGCGAAAGCTGTTGGACCCGAGGTCCACCGCGGCCAGAAGTTGATCCATGCGGCTCGTAATATTGGCTGTGAGGTGGACCGATTATAAGGACCCCATGTGACAACGCCGCCGGATACGGGTTTTTGCTTACGGAACAGGGGCTTGGAAGCCATTGTCCGGTGCGCCATATGTCCCGCATTTGACGTACCCTTAGCGATTGGGCGCTGTCATAGAACCGTCACCTGTTTGCAGTAAAACTTCACGCTCTCTTTTCGTATGGAATCCGGTATGCCCACACGTCCGCCAGGCGAGCCTCTGCTCATGAATCGCGAATTGTCGCTGCTCAAGTTCAACGAACGTGTGCTGGCGATGGCGGAGAACCCCAAGACACCGCTGCTGGAAAGGCTGCGCTATGTGTGCATCGTCAGTTCCAACCTGGACGAGTTCTTCGAGATCCGGATCTCCAGTCTGAAAGAGCAGCAGCGCCAGTCGCCCAACCTGGTCGGCCCGGATGGCATGACGCCGGACGAGGCATTCGAATGCGTCCAGCAGGCGGTGCACGCACTGGTGTACCGCCAGTACAACCTGCTCAACGACGAGATCCTGCCGGCCATGCACAAGGAGGGCATCGCGCTGCATCACGCTTCCGAATGGAATGCGGAGCAGCAGGAATGGGCGCGCGACGTCTTCCACCGTGACGTGATGCCGCTGTTGACGCCCATTGGGCTGGACCCGGCGCATCCGTTTCCGCGGGTCTACAACAAGAGCCTGAACTTCATCGTGTCGCTGGCCGGCGCCGACGCCTTTGGCCGTCAGGCGTCCATCGCCATCGTCCAGGCGCCCCGCGCCTTGCCGCGTCTGATCAAGATGCCGCAGGAGCTGTCGGGGCAGCCCGAGGGCTACATCCTCCTCACCTCGCTCCTTCGCGCCTTCGTGGGCGAGCTGTTCCCGGGCCTGGAGATGCTGGGCTGCTATCAGTGGCGGGTGACCCGCAACAGCGACCTCTTCGTCGACGAAGAAGAAGTCACCAACCTGCGCCACGCCCTGCAGGGCGAGCTGTCGCAACGCAACTTCGGCGCGGCCGTCCGGCTTGAGATCGACAAGCTGACCCCCGTCGAACTGGAAACCTTCCTGCAGCGCGAGTTTTCGCTCAAGGCCGACGACACCTACCGCGTTCCCGGCCCGGTGAACCTGTCGCGCCTCATGCAGTTGTGCAACTCCGCGGCGCGCCCGGACCTGCTGTTTCCTGACTACCGTGCGCCCGTGCCCGCACCGTTTGACCGCGTCGGCGACAAGCCCGCGGAACTCTTCGAGGCGGTGGCCGAGTGCGACCGCCTCCTGCACCATCCCTACCAGTCGTTCCAGCCGGTCATCGACTTCCTGACCGCGGCTGCGCTGGATCCCGACGTGATGGCCATCAAGCAGACCATCTATCGCACCGGCGAGGACTCCGAGCTGATGAAGATCCTGCTGCTGGCGGCGCGCGCCGGCAAGGAGGTGACGGTGGTGGTGGAATTGATGGCGCGCTTTGACGAGCAGACCAATATCAACTGGGCCTCCAAGCTGGAAGAGGTGGGGGCACACGTCGTGTACGGCGTGGTGGCGCACAAGACGCACGCCAAGATGGCGGTCGTGCTGCGCCGCGAAAAGGGCCGTCTGCGCCGCTATGCCCACTTGGGCACCGGCAACTATCATCCGCGCACGGCGCGCCTGTATACGGACTTCGGGTTGCTGACCGCCGATCCCAAATTGTGCGAGGACATGGACAAGGTGTTCGCGCAGCTGACGGGCCTGGGCGCGCGCCGCACGCTCAAGTCGCTGATGCAATCGCCGTTCACGCTGCACGAGGGCATGGTGTCCCTGATTCGCGCCGAGGCACGCGCCGCCAAGGCGGGCAAGCGCTCGCGCATCATGGCCAAGATGAATTCGCTCTTGGAAGAGCAGATCATCGCCGAGCTCTACAAGGCCAGCCAGGCGGGCGTGAAGATCGATCTGATCGTGCGGGGCGTCTGCGCCTTGCGCGCCGGCGTGCCGGGGCTGTCTGAAAACATCCGCGTGCGTTCCATCGTGGGCCGCTTCCTGGAGCATTCCCGCGTCTTCTATTTCTACGCAGACGGCGAAGAGACGGTGTACCTGTCGTCCGCCGACTGGATGGACCGCAACTTCTTTCGCCGCGTCGAGATCGCCTTCCCGATCTATGACAAGACGCTCAAGAAGCGCGTCATCGACGAAGCCTTCACCTATGCGCTGCGCGACAACCAGCTTGCCTGGCAGCAACAGCCCAGCGGCGACTATGCGCGCGTCAAGAGCCGCCGCGAGCCCTATAACGTGCATCAGTTCCTGATGCAGAAGCTGGGCGTGTGAACGATCACTGTTGAAATGGGGGTTCGTCCCCCAAATTCTGATTCTGTCCCACGGCCGCCCGGCAACCGCCCGGCGGCCGTCGTTTTTATGCCGCATCGAGCATCTGCATGAACAGTTTGTGACTGTCATGGTCTTGTCACGTTACCTACCTAAGATGCGAAGGTCGCTGAAAGACAGGCAGCTAAAAAGCCTGCCAAGACTCCTTTAACGAGCACAGAAGGAACCCAGATGTTCAAACGTGTCTTCAAGCAAGTTTCCGTGGGCGTCGCGCTGAGCGCCGCTGTTTTTGCCGTCCAGGCCGCCAACGTCACCGGCGCCGGTGCATCGTTCCCGTACCCGATCTACGCCAAGTGGGCGTCCGATTACAAGGCTGCGACCAACAACGCGGTCAACTACCAGTCGATCGGTTCGGGCGGCGGTCAGCAGCAGATCATTGCAAAGACGGTCGACTTCGGCGCCTCGGATGACCCGATGAAGGCTGCCGACCTGGAAAAGCACGGCTTGCTGCAGTTCCCCGCCGTGATCGGCGGCACTGTCGCCGTCGTTAACGTCGACGGCGTCGAGCCGGGCAAGCTGAAGCTGTCGGGCAAGCTCCTGGCCGACATCTTCCTGGGCAAGGTCAAGAAGTGGGACGACGCCGCCATCAAGGCGCTGAACCCCGACGTCAAGCTGCCCTCGGCCGACATCATCGTCGTGCACCGTTCGGACGGCTCGGGCACCACCTTCGGCTGGACGAACTACCTGTCCAAGGTGTCGCCGGAGTGGAAGTCGCAAGTCGGTGAAGGCAAGGCCGTCAAGTGGCCCACCGGTCAAGGCGGCAAGGGCAACGAAGGCGTCGCCGCCTACGTTGGCCAGCTGAAGAACTCGATCGGCTACGTCGAATACGCCTACGCCAAGCAGAACAAGCTGGCCTGGACGCAACTGCAGAACAAGGACGGCAAGTTCGTCCAGCCCGAGCAAAAGGCTTTCGCTGCCGCTGCCGCCAACGCCGACTGGAAGAGCGCGCCGGGCATGGGCGTGGTCCTGACCGACGAGCCGGGCGCCGATTCGTGGCCCGTCACCGCCGCCACCTTCATCCTGATCCACAAGTCGCAAGACAAGCCGGTTCAGGGCAAGGCTGTGCTGGACTTCTTCGACTGGGCCTTCAAGAACGGCGCCAAGTCGGCTGAAGCCATGGACTACGTGCCGCTGCCGGAAGCCGTGACCAAGGAAATCCGCGCCGCCTGGGGCGAAGTGAAGTCCGCTGACGGCCAGGCTGTCTGGAAGTAAATCAGTACCGTGCGGCCCCGACGCCTGAAGGCGGGCGGGGCCGCCGCTTGTAAATTGACCTCTCTGCTGTTCCCCCAGGTTACCTAAGGAAAGTCCATCCATGAGCGCGGTAATGGATAATAGTGTGCCGCTTCCGCCCAGCGTGGCGGATTCCGTGACTACCGGCACGCCTTCGCCTATGAAGCAAACAAAAAACGCGCTGATGGATGCGCTGTTCAAGAATCTGACCCGCCTGTTCGCCTTCCTGGTGTTCATTCTTCTGGCGGCGATTCTCATCTCCCTCATCTACGGCAGCCGCGAATCGCTGGCCAAGTATGGCCTGTCGTTCCTCTGGCTCAATGACTGGGACCCGGTCAATTCCAACTACGGCGCCGTCGTGCCGATCATCGGTACGTTGCTGACCTCCGCGATCGCGCTGATCATCGCCGTGCCGGTCTCCTTCGGCATCGCCATCTTCCTGACCGAACTGTCGCCCACCTGGCTGCGCCGCCCGCTGGGCACCGCCATCGAAATGCTGGCGGCCATCCCGTCCATCATCTACGGCATGTGGGGCCTGTTCGTCTTCGTGCCGGTGTTCCAGCAGTACGTGCAGCCCTTCATGATCGCGACGCTGGGCAGTGTGCCCATCATCGGCGGCCTGTTCGCAGGCCCGCCATTTGGCATCGGCATCTTCACCGCCGGCCTGATCCTCTCCATCATGATCATCCCGTTCATCGCGGCCGTGATGCGCGACGTGTTCGAGCTGGTCCCCGCGATGCTCAAGGAATCGGCCTACGGTCTGGGCAGCACGACCTGGGAAGTGATGTGGCGCGTGGTGCTGCCCTTCACCAAGTCGGGCGTCATCGGCGGCATCATGCTCGGCCTGGGCCGTGCCCTGGGCGAGACGATGGCGGTGACCTTCGTCATCGGCAATGCGTTCAAGTGGTCCGGTTCCCTGTTCTCGCCCGGCAACTCCATCGCCTCGGCGCTCGCCAACGAATTCAACGAGGCGGGCGGCATCCAGAAGGCGGCGTTGCTGGAATTGGGCCTGATCCTGTTCCTGATCACGACCATCGTGCTGGCCCTGGCCAAGACGCTGCTGGTCCGCCTGTCTGCCGGCGAAGGCAAGAAGACCTGACGCCCGGAGCACAAGGAAAAAATCATGGCTGAATCCGTACTCAACATGCAGAACGGCATCTATCGCCGGCGCCGCGTGGTCAATCGCATCATGCTCGCGGTGTCGATGACGACGCTGGTCTTCGGCCTGTTCTGGCTGTTCTGGATCATTCTCACGTTGCTGATGAAGGGCGCGCCCGCGCTGTCGTACACGCTCTTCACCGAAATCACGCCGCCGCCGGGCCAGGCGGGCGGCTTGCTCAACGCCATTCTCGGCAGCGTGATGATGGCGGGCGTCGGCACGCTGATCGGCACGCCGGTCGGCATCCTGGCCGGCACCTATCTGGCTGAATACGGCCAGCGCGGCTGGCTGGCGCCGGCAACGCGTTTCCTGAACGACGTGCTGCTGTCGGCCCCGTCCATCATCATCGGCCTGTTCATCTATGCCGTGTATGTGGCGCAGGTCGGGCATTACTCGGGTTGGGCCGGCGCCATCGCGCTGTCCATCCTGGTGATTCCCGTCGTGGTCCGCACCACCGACAACATGCTGCTGCTGGTGCCCAACAGCCTGCGCGAGGCGACCGCCGCGCTGGGCTGCCCGAAGTGGCGCATGATCACGCTGGTCTGCTATCGCGCCGCCAAATCCGGCATCATCACCGGCGTGCTGCTTGCGATCGCCCGCATCTCTGGCGAAACCGCGCCGCTGCTGTTCACCGCGCTGTCGAATCAGTTCATGTCGCTGAACATGAACGGCCCGATGGCCAACCTGCCGGTCGTCATCTACCAATACGCCGCCAGCCCCTTCAAGGACTGGAACAACCTGGCCTGGGCCGGCGCCACGCTGATCACGCTGCTGGTGTTGGGCATCAACATCATCGCCCGCAACCTGTTCCGCAAGTAAAGATCGCTTTGCCGGCGCGCTGGCCGCGCCGACAGCCAAGGGAAACCCAATGGAAAACACCGCTACCGCAGTCAAGAACAAGCTCGAGGTCAAGGACCTGAACTTCTACTACGGCAAGTTCCACGCGATTCGCAACGTGAACATGTCGATCCAGGAGAAGAAGGTCACCGCCTTCATCGGCCCGTCGGGCTGCGGCAAATCGACGCTGCTGCGCACGTTCAACCGCATGTTCGAGCTGTATCCCGGCCAGCGCGCCGAGGGCGAAATCCTGCTGGACGGCGAAAACCTGCTGACGGCCAAGACCGACATCTCGCTGATCCGCGCCAAGATCGGCATGGTCTTCCAGAAGCCCACGCCGTTCCCCATGAGCATCTACGACAACATCGCCTTCGGCGTGCGTCTGTTCGAACGCCTGTCCAAGGGCGAGATGGACGAGCGCGTGGAATGGGCGCTGAGCAAGGCTGCGCTGTGGAACGAAGTGAAAGACAAGCTGCACCAGAGCGGCAACAGCCTGTCCGGCGGCCAGCAACAGCGTCTGTGCATCGCCCGCGGCGTGGCGATCAAGCCGGAAGTGCTGCTTCTGGACGAGCCGTGCTCGGCGCTGGATCCCATCTCCACCGCCAAGATCGAAGAGCTGATCGCTGAACTGAAGAACGACTACACCGTCGTGATCGTGACGCACAACATGCAGCAGGCCGCGCGTTGCTCGGATTACACGGCGTATATGTACCTGGGCGAGCTCATGGAATTTGGTCAGACCGACCAGATCTTCGTGAAGCCTTCGCGTAAGGAAACCGAGGACTACATCACGGGCCGTTTTGGCTGAACGTGGCGGGTTTTGTGGTGCAGGAAGCGGCGTGCCTTTGTGGCGCGCCGTTTTTCATTACATGGGATGCAGGGCGGGCATTTTGTTACGTCGCCGAATGGGTGAACCTCGGCCGCGTGGGGTCGCTTTCTGGTATAGTTGCCACCCTTCGGGGCGTAGCGCAGCCTGGTAGCGCATCTGCTTTGGGAGCAGAGGGTCGTGAGTTCGAATCCCACCGCCCCGACCAATATTCATGCGGGTCTTCGGACTTCCGCAGAGCAAGCAAAGACGACCGGTGTCCCAGAATAGGGACCTGCATGCAGATGGCCCCAAACTCACAGAGGTTGGGGCCATTTTGTTGGTTCGTCCGAATCGCGATCAGCCTTTGGGCATTTGAGCTTAGTCGTGTACGCGCGTACTCCGTCCCCTCATCCTACTGACGCGGGATCTTCGCTTCTTCGATCAGCTTTTGCCATTGCGCATCGCTGCTCGCCACGAACTGCCCAAACGCAGATGGCGAGGTGGGCGGGCTGACCTTCACGCCCAATTCCTTGAACCGTGCCTGGATCTCCGGCTTGGCCATGACACGGCTGAACGCCGCGTTCAAGGTCTGGACAATGGGTTCCGGCGTATTCGAAGGCGCAAAAATGCCGGTCCAGAAGAAATAGTCCATCCCGTTGAGTTCCGGTGTTTCACCCGCCGACGCCAAGTCCGGGTTGCCGATGTCGCGGTCGCGGCTCATGACGCCCACGCCCGTCACACGGCCGCTTTTGATCAGTTCAAGCAGGGCAGGCAACCCGGACACTGCGATATCCACGTTCCCGCCGATGACATCGGTCGCGATTTTCGAGGCGCTTGCATAGGGAATGAAGGTGATGTCCGTGCCGGTGGTGAGCTTGAAGCTCTCCATGGCGATTGCGGGCAGCGAGCCGACGCCCGTGGCGCCATAGGTCAGCTTGCCCGGGTTGGCCTTGGCGCGCGCAATCAGGTCGCCGAACGATTTCACACCCAGGTTCGGGTTTGCCACCACGCCGACGCCGCTCGTGCCCAGCGGCGCGACGGCGGCCAGGTCGCGGTAGGTGTATTTGGCCGACGATTGCAGAATAGGCGCGATCACGACATCGGACACGATGCCCATCAGCACCGTGTACCCGTCGGGCTTCGCGTTGATGGCGCGAGTTACGCCGATGATGCCCCCAGCTCCCGCGACGTTCTCGATGACGACGGTCTGGCCCAGCTCGCGGCCCAGCTCGGGGGCGATGATGCGAGCGAACGTGTCCACCGAGCCTGCCGGCGCGTATCCCACGATGAGCTTGATGGGATGGGCGGGGTAGGCCTGCGCATGCGCCGCGCTCGCACCTCCCAACACAAGGGCTCCCAGCAGTGCCGCGCTGGAAAGAGTTCGAATGTTCATGGTTGTCTCCTGTTGTTTTCGTTCGTGGTTCTTCAGCTCTGCAGCCACTTCAGGACGCGTTGGAACACCTCGTCGCTATTGCGGTCCATCATCGGCAGGTGCGAATTGCCCGCGACGCCGGTGACGGGCAGGTCCAGCACCGAAACGTCGGCGCACCCCTGTATGGAATCCAGATAGCGCTCGGCTTGTTGGCGGTAGCCGACCCAGTGCGAGCCCGACGCTTCGATGAAGTCGCCCCATACAACAAGATGCGGCGGCAGCGCTTCAATCGGCGCCGCTTTCGGCATACCGCCTGGCTCCACGCCTACCACCCGGCGCACCGCGTGTGGACGGCGGCGCGCAATTTCGGCGGCAAAGCCCGCGCCCTGGCTGTGGGCGACGATATGGCAATGCCCCACCCGGTCAATCAACGCTTCGTATGCCGCCAGGATCATGGACTCGTGGCCCGGCCAGCGCGGCACCCATTGATTGGCGAACGCGTCAAACGCCTCGGTGGGAAACTGTTGCCCTGCATAGGCCTCTCGCCGCGGCGGGTCCGGGTGGTAGACGGGGCCGATGCGAAACGTCGTCCAGGCCTCTCGCTTGGTGCGGAAGACGGGCGCTTCGCGATACACCTGCGGGAAGCGTGCCCATGACGAACGGCCCCTTTCCACGGCATCGCTGACCAGCACGTCGTAACCGGCGTCCAGGAATTTCCATAGCCAGCCGTTGCGGCCATCGGGGGTCGTTTCCCATGTGCAGCCGGTCATGCCCCCGCCATGCCATAGCAGCACCGGATCCGGATGCCGGGGCTGTGCCAGGCGGTACTCCTGGACATACATCTGTCCGTAGACCTGCTCGCCGTTCGGGTCGACCTCGCGCGGCGATCCGTTCAGGACCATGCTGCGATACTCGACGGGCAGGCCTTCAAGCACGGCGGTCGCGCCGCCCACGAAGAAGCTGCTCATCGATTTCAGGAAAATGCCATTGCCTTGTGGATTCATGATGGCTCGTCGAAGTGATGCCCGCATGCTCAGGCCGCGCGTATAGTTACGTCTATCGAAAAAATTTCAACGATTATTGATCTATGCGAATCAATTACGATCTGGAAGATATCCGCGCGTTCTGCTGCGTGGCGCGCATGGGGCAATACACATCGGCTGCCGCGCTGCTGTGCGTCACGACTTCGGCCTTGAGCCGGCGCATCGCGAAGCTGGAGTCGGAAATTGGCGGACGCTTGTTCGAACGTACGACGCGCAGTGTGGTGCTGACGTCGATGGGCCGTGCGCTTTACGAGCGCGTGCTGCCCATCGTCACCCAGATGGATGCCAGCTTGACCGAGGCAGCCCGCCGCGCGCGGGGGCACGAAGGCACGCTGATGGTGAGCACGGTGGCCTCGGTAGGCTATTCGGTGCTGCCGAATGTGCTGCCCGAGTTTTATGCACGGCATCCGCAGGTGTATCTTTCCATCCGCGACGGCAACGCCACCGTCACGACTGGCCTGGTCGAAGAGCGCGAGGTGGAATTCGGCATCACCACGCCGGTGTCATTCGGCCCCACCCTGGAGGCCGAGCGCGTCGCCACCTACGGTTTCAACCTGGTGTACGCAGAGCGTTCTGCCCTGGCGCCACGCAGCCGCAAGCTATCGTGGAAAAAGTTGCCTGGCCTGCCGGTAGTGGGACTGAATCCAGTCAGTTCCACCCGTTTGCAGATCGACAGCGTCCTAAACGCTCGCGGACTGGAATTGCCCTGGACCATCGAGGTGGATCAGTTGGCCACCATGATCGGGCTGGTGCAGTCGGGCAATTTCGTGACCATCATGCCGGCGTTGTTTGAAGCGCATGGTTATGGCCTGAAGTCGATTCCGGTGCTGGATCCCGACATCGCGCGGGATGTGTACATCGTGCGCCGGCGTGACAGCACGCCGACTCCCCAAGGCCTGTATCTGATGGAACTCGTACGCGCCTACCTTGCGCGTTGAAACACGCCTATCGGGTTTGGCGGTTGACACATCACGTTACTTCGCTCGCTGTTGACCATGACTCCTGCGTGTTAGATATAGCGCCGGGAGGTTGCGTTCGGCGTGTCGCCGGACGCATTTCCCTTTTTTGAGGAGCTGACCATGAATACTGTTCACAAGATGAATGCTGTTCAAGTGCCCCTGAAAAGAGTTTCCGCGAGCCTTTGCCTGGCGGCTCTGACATGGGCCACGGGCGCGGCGTACGCGGCCGACACCAGCGCTACGTCGCAAGCGCAGCATCAGCAGGATGTCGCGACCTGCAAGAGCGGCGCTTCCGGCCAACCGCTGGAGACGTGCTTGCGCGAAGCGGCCGCGGCGCGGCAAGAGCGTGATCGTCAGAACCTGAGTGCGGAGAGCCCCGAGCAGCTCAGGCAGAACGAGCTGGCGCGCTGCAACCGTCTGCCGGAAGCTCAACGTCAAACCTGCGTGTCCAAGATGACCTCGCCCACGAATGTGCAGGGCAGCGTGCAGGGCGGCGGGGTATTGCGCAAGAAAGAGATCCAGGTGCCTGCCACCCCGGCGAACCCGGCTACGCCGGCCAGCAGTGCGCCGGCTCCGGCCCGCTGAACGGGCCGTTATGTAACGCGCAATGACGGCGATTCGCAGCCACGCGGTAAATGCTCGCGTGGCTGCTCTCGTCCGTTGCGCGGTACTGCCTAGAACCGCTGGTCTTTGTCGAACGGCACCTCGGAATCGCTCGGACGTTCGAACGTCGGCGCTTCACCGTTCAAGTCGGCAACATGAATCTGCGCGAGTCGGGTCGCCTCGGCAATAGCGCCATGGGCGGAATGAAAATGTTCGTCGATGGCAATGCGTTCGGACGGCACGCCGGCTATCGGTGAGATCAGTGTGTAGCCGATGCGCCATTCATCGCCGTCTTGCTCCGGCTTCGTGATCTGAAAGTCCCACTTGGCTGTTTGCATGATTCCTCCAGTCGGTCGGTTCATCCTACTGCACTCGATGCGCCCCTTGAAAGGTGTGACGCTTCCGTGCGGTCATCACCCTGGTGCAAGCCATGACAGCAAGCAGGCAGGCATAAGAGTTGCTGCTTGGCTACGCGCATCTTTGCAGAGTCACCGCTATGGCCAAACCGAAGCTCGACGTCCGATCCGGACAATATGCCGGCAAGCTGCCCCGCGACACATTCCGTCTGCGTTTCATGCGCCGCTTCTACGACCCGGGATTCAAGGCAGAGGCCGAAGCACTGGAGCGGCTCGAATCCATCGCCTGGGATGCCTATGCGAACGGACGCAAGGCGCCCGACACCGTCAAAGCGGGATCAGGTTATGCCGATCCCGATTACGACCTGTCGGTGGAATGGAAGGAAGCCCATGATCGTCTGACGCGCGCGGCGTTGGTGCAGCGCGACCCGGATACGCGCTCGCGCGTCCTGGTGATCAACGGCGCGGCGCGCAATGACGGGACCTGTCCAGGCGAGGTCGCGAAGACGTGGCGGCTGTCTGAAATCGTGCGCGATGAACTGGAGTCGGCCGGTGTGCAGGCGGACATGCTGGACCTCAGCCGGTTGACGTCGGAATACCAATACCTTATCCATCCCTGCAAAGGCTGCGTATCCACGGCGATGCCGCTCTGCCATTGGCCCTGCAGCTGTTATCCCAACCATTCGCTCGCGCAGGACAACGATGCGATGAACGACCTCTACGAGCAGTGGGTATCGGCGCACGGCGTGATCCTGCTGGCGCCCACGTATTGGTATCAGTCGCCCAGCGTGCTGAAGCTGATGATCGACCGGCTGGTCTGCGCGGATGGGGGCAACCCCGATCCGACGACGACCTCGGGCAAGGACGCGATGAAGGCCAAGCAGATCGAGATGGACGGGTGGCCGTTTCCGAAGCACCTGGCGGGCCGCGCTTATGGCGTCATGGTCCATGGCGACGTGGCGGGGATCGAGGGGCAGCGGCGCGCGCTGTGCGATTGGCTGGAATGGATGGGGCTGGTGGATGCGGGGGCGTCGTCGAAGCTGGATCGCTACATTGGCTACTACAAGCCTTATGCCACGAGTCACGCGGATCTGGATGAGGACACGGCGGTGCAGGAAGAGGTGCGCAATGTGGCGAAGGCGATGGTCATGTGCCTGCCGCGCCTGCGGGCGGGGGAGTGGCCCGCCGTGGAGCAGGGGTTGCCGTCGCCGCGGCCGAAATAGCCGAACGATCAATTCCCCGTTGTCGGCAGCAACTGCATCCCCGTGCGGCGCGCAAACTCTTCATAGCTGATCGGCGCGCCTGCCTTTGTGCTCGCGCTGTTCGCCTGCCAATGCACCCACGAGCGCCCCGTGGATGCATCAAACACGACCTTGAACAGGTGGCTGGGCACGGCAACGCCGGACCCGATCTCCTTGGGCTTGTCGCCATAAAACGGCCCGGTGAACACATACACGTCGCCCGACGCGCGCATCACGTATTTGCGCGTGTCCTGCTCGATCT
Source organism: Achromobacter sp. Root565 (assembly GCF_001427425.1). Classification (NCBI taxonomy): domain Bacteria; kingdom Pseudomonadati; phylum Pseudomonadota; class Betaproteobacteria; order Burkholderiales; family Alcaligenaceae; genus Achromobacter; species Achromobacter sp. Root565. Next base: position 48,693 of record NZ_LMGO01000007.1, on the reverse strand, counting down.
GGCTCCACGGGCCGCCGTTGTGGCGCTGGTCCTGCGGCACCATGTTGGCCAGTGAAAAGCTTTGCGCCATGGCCTCATGGGTGGACATGTCACCCGCGGGCGCCATGTGGCCGCGCGAATAGCCCGAACCCTTGTAGTCCGCCAGTTCGGCGCGTTCGGCGCGAGGCACGCGCGCCTCGGCGTAGAACTTGTCGGCCCGCTCCATGCCCTGTGCCTGCGTCAGGATCTTGCGGTTCAGGCGCTCGGCCACGAATACGGGCGTCTTGGTCTGGCCGTTGTGCAGGATGGCGAAGTTTGAAAAGCACAACTCGCGCAACGCCTGGCTGGCGGGCACGACGGGCGGGCGTTGCTGCGGGAAGAATTGCGGGCAGTCGGAAAAGCGCGTGTGCGCCATGCCGCCGGCGGGCGCGGCTGCGGGCGCAAACTTTTCCTGGGTTGGCCAGCCGACGCGCGCAAGAATGTCGTCGACGGAGAAGTGCGCGCGCCACTGGGGGTTCAGCGCATAGGTGGCTGCGCCGAACGCGGCCAGCGACGTCAGCGTGAACGTACGCAGGAATCGGTAGATACGGCCGGGGCTGGCGGCCCGGCTTTTGCTGGCCGGGGCTTTCTTTCTGGGTGCTGATTTCTTCGCGCGGGTCATGCTGCCTGTTTGTTGCGGGCCGGCGCCACTTCGCGCTCGGCAACTGGCGGCATTGTAGATGACCGCAACATCACAGGCGCTGGGCCGGTAACGCCGGCGCTGTCCACCGCCCGAGCGGCGGCGGGCAGAGTATTCTTATGCTCGTTCGAAATTCAAAAACACGACAGCCGCACCTGCCGGCTGACAGGACTGGGGAAGTTCAATGAGATCGTCCGTGCTTTTCGTGGCCGCCCTTGTGACGGGCTGCGCTGCTCCCGCGCCGGGAGACATGATCACGCAGTCGAAGGTGCAAGCCATCAAGATCAACGTCACGACGTTTGATGAAATGGTCCGCGACTTTGGCCCGCCCCGCACGCGGGACATCAACAAGCAGGGTCTGCGGACGGCGTCGTGGTTCTATTTCAACAACAGCGAGTTCGGCGCCATGCAGGATCAGCGCACCCTGACGGTGACCTACAACAAGGACGGCACGGTCAAGGAATACCTGAACGCGTCCGCGGGCGAAAGGGACGGCGCGCAAAAGGCGCGATAGCGCGTTCGTCGCGAAGGCGCGCGGCTCCGGTCACGATACTTGGCGATTGGCAGCGCACCATCTCGGAAAGCGGCACGCGGCACGAACACTGAATCACTGCTGCGGCGCCGCCTTCAACGCATTCGCCCGAATCTGCTCCGATCGCTGACGCTGTTCGTTCCGAATCGGGATGCAGTCCACCACCAGCACCTCTTCGCCGGTCCGCAGGTCGATGACCTTGGTGGCGCGGTACAGGTTGCTGGGCGGGCCGCGGTCCAGGCAGGCGCGCTTGGCGCCCGAGCTTGCCCGGAACAGCTCGGGCACACCTTCGTAATGCGGGTTCGGCACGCTCCATTTGCCGCTCATGTCCTGGGTCCGCACCACATACTGGCCAAAGGCCGGACCGCTGCACAGCAGGATGGCCAACGCGCAGGCGGCGCCAATGGCGGTTCTCATGGCGGACGATCCTTTAAGGACGACGGGTAGGGCAGCGTAGCAGCGCGCCGCCGCCTTCGCCGTCCGCCATATGGATGAGGATTACCTCACCAGCTGTACGCCGATCACGATCATCAGGATACCGACACAGGCATCCAGCACACGCCACGCGGCGGCATTGGCGAAGACGGGCCGAAGCAGGCGCGCGCCGTATCCCAACGCGAAGAAAAAGCAGAACGACGCGCAGATTGCCCCTGCGGCAAAGGCCAGCTTGCGGCCTTCGTACTGGCTGGATATGGAGCCCAGCAGGACGACGGTGTCCAGATAGACATGCGGGTTCAACCACGTGAGCGCAAGGCAAGTCGCCAGCGCGGCGTACGGGCTATTCGCCTGACGGGACGAGGGCGACAGATGGCCGTGCTGCGTGCGAAACGCCGAATGCAGGCTGCGCACCACGTACACGAAGAGAAATAGCGCGCCGCCATAACGCATGGCCGGTTCCAGCCAAGGCAGCAGGCCGACCGCCATGCCAAAGCCCGCCACGCCCGCCGCGATCAAGATGGCGTCGGACAGCGCGCAGGCCAGGCAGATCACGAAGACGTGTTCCTTGCGCAAGCCCTGTCGCAGCACAAAGGCGTTCTGCGCGCCGATTGCGACGATGAGGCTGAGGCCAAGGAGAAATCCGGGGATGAAAGCGGTGGTCATGCTGCAACGTCTGGCAAGGCACAAGGGGCGCTCAGACTAGCGCTAGCCGCGTGATTAGAAAAACTAAATATCCTAATCTTTGATTAGTACAGCTAATTGAACGAGCCTGCCCGCATCTCGTCCATGCGCTTCCCGAAGCCTCGCTCGTGCCAACGCCAGTTCACGACGCACTGCTCGCGCCCGCCGCCACCAGATGATCCAGCAGCAACGCTGCGGCCGCAGGCAGCGCCGATGCGTTGCGCATGCAGATCGCGAAGCGCCGCCGGCTCCAGGCGTCCTTCAGCGGCAGCACCCGCAGCCCGTGCGCCAATGCATAGGGCGTGGCGACTTCGATGGGCGCCACGCTGATGGCCAATCCCGCCAGCACGACGCGAAAGGCCGAATCGAAGTTGCTGACCGTGACGCGGTGCCGCAGCGCCTTGCCGCTGTCGTTGGCGGCCGTTTGCAGCATGCGCAGGACGGCGCCGGCGGCGGGCATGCTCACATGCTCGTATTCCAATGCGTCTTCAAAGAAGACGGCTTCGCGGTCGGCGAGCGGATGGCCCGGCGCGGTGACGATCGCCAGGCGGTCGCCCCGGTACGGACGCCGTTCCAGTCCATGAAAGTCCGCTGCATCCCAGCAGATGCCCAGGCTGGCGATGCCTTCCCGGACGCCGCGCACGACCTCCTGGCTGACGCGTTCCTCCATGTCGACCCGGATGTTGCGGTGGGGCGCGGCCTGAAGGAAGGCCGCGATGTCCTCGGCCAGGGATTCGGCGAGGACCGATGCGGTGGCCAGGATCCGCACCTGTCCCTTTACGCCGCTGGCGTAGGCGGACATGTCGCGTTCGATGCGCTCGGAGCTGGCGAGGATGGCGCGCGCGTGCTCCAGCAGCGTTTCGCCGGCTTCGGTGGGCTCGACCCCCCGGCGCTTGCGCGTGAGCAGTTTGGCGCCTACGGTGTCCTCAAGCTGCGCGAGCCGCTTGCTGATGGCCGACCCCACGATGTTGGCGCGCTGGCCGGCGCGGGCAATGTTGCCGGTCTCGCAGACGGAGATGAAGAGACGCAGGGTGGTGATGTCGAGGTCGCGCATGGCGGTCGCCCAGGTTGATATTCCGAAACGGAATTTTAAGCGTTCCAAAATACTGCTTGTGGGCGGATTGAGAATATCTAAACTGGGATTTCTCTTCTCATCGCCGAATTGCCATGCCCCTCCAAGAACCCTCCTGTCGCCCGTCGGCCGTCACGATCCGTGAAGTGGGGCTACGCGATGGCCTGCAGAGCCTGTCCGTCGTGATGCCTACGCAGACCAAACTCGACTGGATCGACGCGGCCTACGCGGCGGGCCAGCGCGAGATCGAAGTGGGCTCCTTTGTGCCCGCCCGCCTGCTGCCGCAATTGGCGGACACGGCGGAACTGATCGCCCATGCCACGCGGCTTTCCGGCCTGTCGGTGTCCGTGCTGGTGCCCAACCTGAAGGGCGCCGAACTGGCGCTGGCCAGCGGTGCTCACCTGATGCTGGTGCCGCTCTCGGCCAGCCACGCGCACAGCCTGGCGAACCTGCGCAAGACCCCTGAGGAGGTGGTGACGATGGTCGGCCAGATGCGCGCGGCGCGCGACGCGGCGGGCTCGTCCATGCTGATCGAGGGCGGCGTCGGAACGGCCTTTGGCTGCACCTTGCAGGGTGAAGTGCGCCAGGACGAAGTGCTGCGACTCATGCAGGCACTGCTGGATGCCGGCGCCGACCGCGTCAGTCTGGCCGACACGGTGGGGTATGCCGATCCGGCGTCGGTGGGGCGACTGTTCGAAGCCGCGCGCCGCATCGCAGGCGATCGTTTGTGCTGCGCCCACTTTCACGACACACGCGGGCTGGGGCTGGCGAATGTGCTGGCCGCGCTGGACACCGGCGTGGCGCGGTTTGACGCCTGCCTGGCGGGCATCGGCGGCTGTCCGCACGCGCCGGGCGCCAGCGGCAACGTCAGCACCGAGGATCTGGTGTTCATGCTGCAAAGCATGGGCATCGAGACCGGCATCGACTTGCCCCGCCTGCTGGCCTTGCGCGAAGCCGCCGCTGGCTGGCTGCCCGACCAGCCGCTGCACGGCGCGCTGTGGCGCGCCGGCCTGCCCAAGACCTATCCTGCACGCAGCGGCCAGCCGGCCTGAGCGTGCGCATTACGCATCAACATCGAGCCTTTCCATGCAAAACGCCGCCACTCCCCCGTCCTCCCGTCCCTTGCCCCTTGCCGGCCTGCGCGTCGTGGAGTTCACCCACATGGTCATGGGGCCCACCTGTGGGATGGTGCTGGCCGATCTGGGCGCCGAAGTCATCAAGGTCGAACCCGTGCGAGGCGACCGCACGCGTCATCTGCTGGGCGTGGGCGCGGGATTCTTTCCGATGTTCAACCGGAACAAGAAGAGCATCGCGCTGGACATCCAGAGTCCGGCGGGCGCCGAGGTGGCGCGCAAGCTGGCCGCCAGCGCCGACGTGGTGGCGGAAAACTTCCGGCCCGGCACGATGGCAAAATTCGGCCTGGACTACACCTCGCTGTCCAAAGAGAATCCGCGCCTCATCTACGTCAGCCACAAGGGGTTTCTGCCGGGCCCTTATGCGATGCGCACGGCCCTGGACGAGGTCGTGCAGATGATGGGCGGGCTGGCCTACATGACCGGACGGCCGGGCGATCCGGTGCGCGCCGGCACCAGTGTGAACGACATCATGGGCGGCATGTTTGGCGCCATCGGCGCGATGGCGGCACTGATCCAGCGCGGCATCACCGGGCGCGGCCAGGAGGTGCAGTCGGCGCTGTTCGAGAACAACGTGTTTCTCGTGGGCCAGCACATGCTGCAGTACGCGATCACGGGCCAGCCGTCCGCGCCGATGCCCGAGCGGGTATCGGCCTGGGCGCTCTATGACGTCTTCACGGTCAAGGACGGCGAGCAGATCTTCCTGGCGGCGGTGAGCGACGCGCAGTGGGTGACGTTCTGCGATGCCTTCGGATTCGACGATCTGAAAAACGACCCGGCGATGGCCACGAACAATGACCGGGTGCTGCTGCGGCCCACGCTGCTGGCGGATCTACGCAAGCGGCTGGTGCATTACCGCGCGGCGGAGCTCGCAGCCGTGTTCGAACGCATCGGCCTGCCGTTCGCCCCCATCGTCAAGCCGGAGGAGCTGTACGACGATCCGCACCTGCGCGCCACCGGTGGGCTGGCCGACATCCGTTTGCCTGACGGCGAGCGGGCCGGCCAGACCGCCGGCGCCGCCTTGTTTCCGCTGATGATGGACGGGCATCGCCTTGGCGTGCGGCGCGATCCGCCTGTGCTGGGCGCGGACACCGACGCGCTCCTGCAAGGGTTGGGGTACGACGCCGGACAGATCGAAGCGTTGCGCGCGCAGGGCGCCGCAGCGTGAGGTGGTGGCGCGCGCGCCAGGCTTGCAGCATGCCGCGCCGCGCCTGAGCAGTTGATAAAGCCGTTGCAGTAAACGGCCGCGCAAGTCGGCCGATACAAAAACCATCAGGAGACAGACATGAGCAATCAACGTGCGGGCGGGCGCTGGAGCCGCCGCCAGGTGCTGGGCGCGCTGGGCGCCGCCGTGCTGGGTGTGCCCGGCGTGACGTGGGCGCAGTCGGACCGGCCGGTGAAATTCATCCTGCCGGTGGGCGTGGGATCCGGGGTGGACACGATCACCCGGGCGGCGGGACCTGCCTTGTCCACCGCGCTCGGCCATACCGTCGTGGTCGAAAACCAGCCTGGCGCGGGCGGCATCGTGGGCACCTCGGCACTGGTGCGGTCGGCGCCTGACGGCTACACGCTCAGCATGGTGTCGAACAACCATGTGATCTTCCCGAGCGTCTACAAGAGCCTGCCCTTCGACCCGCTGGCCGACATCACGCCGATCAGCATGGTGGGCATGACGCCGTTCCTGGTGGTCGCCAATCCGCAGAAGATTGCCGCGAACGACATCAAGGGGCTGACTGCGCTCTTGAAAAGTCAGCCTGGCCGCTACAACTACGCGTCGTCGGGCAATGGCACGATCCTGCACCTGGCCGCGGAAATGTATGTGCAGCAGGCGGAGGTGAAGGCGCGGCATATCCCGTATAAGGGCGTGGGACCGATGATGGCCGATCTGATCGGCGGGCAGGTCGACTTCGGCGTGCTGTCGCTGCCGTCCGTCCTGCCGCAGATCAAGAGCGGCGCGCTCAAGGCGCTGGGCGCCTGTGGCGCAGAGCGCATGGCGGCGCTGCCCGACCTGCCGACGCTGCGCGAGCAGGGTCTGGCGGACTACGAAATCGGCGGGTGGTTCGCGGCGGTCGGACCGGCGAAGCTGCCGCAGGCGGACGTGCGCCGCATCTTTGACGCGTTGGGCCGCGCCTTCAATTCGCCGGAGGTGAAGCAGGCGATGGCGACCCAGAACAACCGTATAGTCCTGATGCCGCCGGAGCAGACGGTGGCGTACTTCCGTTCGGAAATGACGAAGTACGCGTCCGTCGTCAAAGGCGCGGGCCTGGAACTGATGTAGCCCGCGCCGAGCGGCAGGTCAGCTGCCGTTGCTCTTGCCGTGGCCGTTTGGGTCGGCCGCGCGCAGCAGGCCGTACAGCTTGTCTTTCAGGTGCAGTTTTTCTTTTTTAAGCACCTCGATCGCGGCGCCCGAGGACGGCTTGATGCCGTCCTCCATGTTCTGGATTTCCTGATCCAGATCGTTATGCCGCTGGAACAGCGCCGAAAAGTGAGCGTTTTCGGACTTGAGTTGGGTAATCAGCTCGCGGTATTCAGGGAACATAAAGGCCTCTTGAGGAACCGGTTGACGGGACCGACGATGCGCCTGGCTCGACGCGATCATCAGCGTCAAAGCCCATGACACGCCAACGCCATCGCCTTGTCAACCTTGCGGACCAATCCGCCGCTGGCTGCCGTTGACCCTGCGCAAGGCGGGCAAGAAATGAGCCATTCTGTCGTGCGCGTTCACGTTTCTTTACAGAATGGTCTGTCCCCGGCGATACACTCCCTTCCCCTTGGACTGTCCCAGATCCCCAATGAACAAGCGCGCACCGGTCTATCGCAGAGTGATGGATCTTTTCAAGCAGGACGGCCGGATCCATCCCGGCACGGGAATGATGAGCGGCGTGATTGCGCTGTTTCTGGCCATTCTGTCAGTGCTGGGTGTGCTGGCGTTTCACTTTCCCGCTTACCTGACCACGCCCGAGCTGCGCAGCTTCTACTCGGTGGAAGCGATGCGCACGCTGCTGTTCGGCGCGCTGCTGGTGTCGGGCTCGATTGCGCTGGCCAACACCGTGCTGGGACGGCAGCGCTGGCTCAACATTGCGGCGTTCGTGCTGGTGTGCTGCGCGGTCGCGGCAGGCGGCAGCCAAGTGGCCGTTAGCGCCACCAATACTGGCGGCCATCCGTATCTTGGGCTTGATTGGTTTATTCTGGACTTGCTGGCGTCAAGCACCGTCTTCATCATTTTCGAGAAGCTGACGCCGCTGTACCCGGGCCAGCCGGTGTTTCGCGGCGAATGGCAGGTGGACATGAAGCACTTCCTGTTCAATCACCTGTCGGTGGGCGCGGTGCTGCTCTGCATCAACTTCTTCATTCACCGCCTGTTTTCATGGGCGGCGTACGAGCCGCTGCAACAGGCCATCCAGTCGATGCCGTATCTGCTGGAGCTGTTCGTGGCGGTGCTGGTGGCGGACCTGGCGCAATACGCCGCGCACCGCATTTATCACGAGGTGCCGTTCATGTGGCGCTTCCATGCCGTGCACCACAGCACGCGCACGCTGGATTGGCTGGCCGGCTCGCGCCTGCACATCGTTGAACTGCTGATCACGCGCGTGGCCGTGCTGGGCGTGCTGTTCGTCCTGGGCTTTTCGAAGGCCGTGCTCGATGCCTACATCATCATCGTGGGATTCCAGGCGGTGCTGATCCATTCCAACGTGAAGCTGCCGTGGGGCTGGCTGCGCTACATCATCGTGACGCCAGACTTCCATCACTGGCATCACTCGTCCGATACCGAGGCGATCGACAAGAACTACGCCGCGCACTTTTCATTTATCGACTATCTGTTCGGCACCGCGGTGCGCGGGGCGGGAAACCGGCTGCCGCAGAACTACGGGATCCTGGACAACGACATGCCAGGAACATTCCTGGCGCAGCAGGCGTATCCCTTCGCCCGCAAGCAGAAGTGACAAAGGCCCAGGCAAATGCCTGGGCCTTTTTTCATCGCTGTCTCAGCGTGGTCTGGCCGGCAAGCCGGCCGCGCAACCTTACTTGGCCGCCTTGAAGGCCGAGTACGAGGCCATCAGGTTGCGGTAGTCGGGGATGTGGTTGGCGAACAGGGTGCCCAGGCCTTCCACGTCGTTGCGCCAGTCGCGGTGCAGTTCGCAAGCCACGCCGAACCACGACATCAGTTGCGCGCCGGCCTGTTCCATGCGGCGCCATGCGGCGTCACGCGTCACTTCGTTGAAGGTGCCCGAGGCATCGGTCACCACGAACACGTCAAAACCTTCTTCGATGGCCGACAGCACGGGGAAGGCGACGCAGACTTCGGTGACGACGCCGGCGATGATCAGTTGCTTCTTGCCGGTGGCCTTGACGGCCTTGACGAAGTCTTCGTTGTCCCAGGCGTTGATGTTGCCGGGGCGGGCGATGTAGGGGGCGTCGGGGAATTTGTCCTTCAGTTCCTGGACCAGCGGGCCGTTGGGGCCGTCTTCGAAACTGGTGGTCAGGATGGTCGGGAGCTTGAAGTATTCGGCCAGGTCGGCCAGGGCCAGCACATTGTTCTTGAATTGGTCGGGCTGGAAGTCGCGCACCAGGGACAGGAGGCCGGCTTGGTGATCCACCAGCAGAACGGCGGCTTGGGACTTGTCGAGCTTCACGTAGGGGCGGGTTATGGCTGATTCCTTGGTCAATTCAGGTTTTGCGCGGTGTTGCGCGGTGGTTTGGGCAACGCTGAGTGCGTAGGAAGGATATTAATTTCAGGACGACCGCGCCGGTAGACGGGAAATTCGACTCTCAGCGTTCTATTTATCGGACAATGTATGGACGGGTTGCAGGGTTGGGATGCCGTGGCGCGTCTGCGTTGCGGCTTCGCAGCGCGCGTTTTCACGATACGCGTCTCCCATGAAATCCAACAGCTCACGGACGGCAGGCAGAAGGCCACGGCGCGACGGAAACACGGCATGAACACTGCCGGGCTCGGGTTGCCAGGGCGCGCCCACGGGCACAAGGGTGCCCGCATCAAGTTCCTCGCGAATCATCAGGAGGGGCAGGGCGACGACGCCCACGCCCCGCAGTGCGGCCTGCTTCAGCGCCAGCATGTCGTCCGTGACGAGGCGGGGCATGAAAGGCACCGCCAGGCGCGCGTTCTCCGGTCCCATCAGGCGCCATTGGCATTCCCGCTGCTCGGTCCCGAGCGCCATCGTCGGCTGCCGGCTGATGCGCTGCAGGTCGCCGGGATCGGGCAGTGTGCGCGCCAGGGCGGGGCTGGCGACCAGGCTCTGGCAGCTCAAGCCCAGGTTTTTCATGACCAGGTCGCTGCTTTCGATGGGGCCGAAGCGCACCCGTACCGCCAGGTCGAAGCCTTCTCGCAGCACGTCCACCGGCCGGCTGAAGCTCTTCAGGTAGATGTTCACCTTGGGGCACTTTTCCATGAAACGCGCCACCACGTCACCTAGGAAGTAGTAGATGAGCGCAGGCGGCGCGGCGATGCGGATGGTGCCTTGCGGTTCGGCGTGCGTGCGGTCGATGACATCCTGCGCCGCTTCGGCGCCCGCCAGCATCGCCAGGCACTGGTCGTAGTATTCCTGGCCCAGTTCCGTCACCGCGAAGGTACGGGTGGAGCGCTGGATCAGGCGCACGCCAAGGCGTTCCTCCAGCAGCGCGATGCGGCGGCTGAGGCGCGACTTCGGGATATCCAGCGCCCGCCCGGCTGGCGCGAAACCGCCGTGTTTGACGACCTCCACGAAGTAATAAAGGTCATTCAGGTCGTGCATGCAAATTCCTCGTGGGTTGTCGGTGGGCCGGTCGAGCATATTACGGCGCGCGGCGCCGATTCCCTATAAAGTCGGCATTACCCACAGGAAGTAGGGAGGAGACGCCATGTCCATCGATCCGCTCGCGCTTGCGCGGGAAATGAAGGCGGCGCAGGACCATGCCACGCCGATTGCGCCCCTGACGGCAAGGCACGCCGGCTTTGGCCTGGCGCAGGCCTACGATGTGGCGGCCAAAGTCCACGAGATGCGCGTGGCGCAAGGCGCGCAGCAAGTCGGCCGCAAGATCGGTTTCACCAATCCGGCGATGTGGGCGGCGTTGGGCGTGGACTTTCCGGTCTGGGGGCGCGTCTACGCGCACACCCTGGTGCAGGCCGACGGCGGCGAGGTCCGCTGCCAGCTCGCTGCGTACGCAGAGCCGCGCATCGAACCCGAGATCGTGCTGCACTTTCATACCGCACCGCCGCAAACGCGCGACCTGACGCAGATTCTGGCCTGCGTGGACTGGATCGCACATGGGTTCGAACTGGTCCAATCGCATTTCCCCGCCTGGCAGTTCCAGGCGGCCGATACGGTGGCGGACAACGCGTTGCACGCCGCGCTTTTCATTGGGGCGCGCGCCGAACCCGCTGAACTCGGGCCCGACTTGCTCGACCGGTTGCAGCGTTTCCAGGTGGCGTTGTCCTGCAATGGCCAGCTGCGCGAGACCGGCAGCGGCGCGAACGTGCTGGGGAACCCGGTGGCCGCGCTGGCGCATCTGATCGATGTGGTGGCGGACCGAGCGGCAACCGACGCAATTCAGGCCGGGGAACTGGTCACGACCGGCACGCTGACGCGCGCCTACCCCGTTCACGCCGGCGAGACCTGGAGCACCGAGCTCGACGGGCTTAGCCTGCCAGGCATGCGGATCGTCTTCGAGGCGTAGAACAATCTGCCGAGGCGGGCGGATGGCTGAGTCTTCAGGCGGCCAGCGCCGTTTCGTCCTTCCAGCGCTGCTTGTCGCGCAGCGGCGGCGCGCCGAACAGACGGCTGTACTCGCGGCTGAACTGCGATGAGCTCTCGTAGCCCACGGCATGCGCGGCCAGCGCCACGCCGGCATCGTCCGTCAGCATCAGCCGCCGCGCCTCTTGCAGCCGCAGGTGCTTCTGGTATTGCAGCGGGCTCATGGCGGTAGCCTGCTTGAAGTGGTGGTGCAGCGACGACACGCTCATGTGGACGTCGCGCGCGATTTCTTCGACTCGCAGCGGCTGCGCGAAGTTGTCGCGCAGGATGCGGATCGCCTTGGCCACGCGGTTGAGCTGGCTGTCCTGCAGCACCGTCTGGCGCAGTACGACGCCCTGGCCGTTCATCAGCAGGCGGTACAACAGTTCGCGCTTGATCATCGGCGCCAGGATCGGAATGTCCCGCGGCGTGTCCAGCAGCCGCAGCAGCCGCAGCACCACGTCCAGCAGGGTGCTGCCCAGCGGATTGATGCAAAGCGCGCGCGAGGCTTCGGCCGGCACCAGCGGCGGCAGGTTTTCGTCGCTGATCAGCGCGGTGATCTCCTCGGGGTTCAAATCCAGCCGCAGGCCCAGATAGGGCAGCGTCGGGCTGGCGACCGACACCTTGGCCACCACGGGCAGATCCACCGACGAGATCAGGAAATGGAAGGGATCGTATTCGTAGGTCTCGTCGCCGATGAACAGGCGCTTCGATCCCTGCGCAATGACCGCCAGCGCCGCCTTCTGCAGGCCCGGTTTGGCGCCCGACGGCTGCGACAGCCGGTGCAGGTACAGGCCCTCGATCGGCGTATCCAGCGCCCCTTCCAGGGTGCCGGTCATGCGCTCGAGCGTACAGAGCAGCTCGGACCGCCCCAGTTCGCAGGCGGCGTCCTGGGCGGCGCCGGCGGACGCAAGGGATCGGGCAGAATTCAGAGACATCGAGGGGCTCCCGGGGCGCGCCGCCCGTAAACCAGATGGGCAATGGCGGCAGAGGATTGGGTGTCCGCCAGTGTATTGCCATCTTGCGCGGTTCGCGGTGGCCGGCACAGGGGAATGGAGGATTAGGCAGGAATCCCGGAGAAAACGACGGGTCGCGCCGCATCGGCCGCCTCGCCGGAGAATCAGGCAAAAAAAGGGCAGGATCAAGCAGCGTGCGCGCAGCTCGCCGGACGCATACTGTCCGCACCCCGGCAGGCTGCCGCAGCGGTCCCACTCCGGGATCCGGCGCGCCGGCCAGCCCCTGAAGGAGCACACATGCGATACAAGAAATTCGGCAGCACGGGCCTGTTCGTTTCGGAGCTTTGCCTGGGCACCATGACCTTCGGCGGCGAAGGCGAACTCTGGAGCAAGATCGGCAGCCTGCAACAGGAAGACGCCAACCGGCTGGTCGGCCGCGCGCTGGACGCGGGCGTCAATTTCATCGACACGGCGGATGTGTACTCCGAAGGCCGTTCGGAGATCATCACCGGCCAGGCCTTGCGCGACCTGAAGGTCCCGCGCGAAGACGTCGTGATCGCCACCAAGGTCTTCGGGCAGACGGGCGCGGGCGTCAATGCCCGCGGCAATTCGCGCGTGCACATCCTGGATGGCGTCAAGAAGAGCCTGTCGCGCTTGCAGCTCGACCATATCGACCTGTATCAGATCCACGGCTTCGACCCCGCCACGCCCGTCGAGGAAACCATGCGGGCGCTGGACACGCTGGTGCAGCATGGCCACGTGCGCTATATCGGCGTGTCGAACTGGGCCGCCTGGCAGATCATGAAGGCGCTTGGCATTGCGCAACGCCTGGGACTGGCGCGCTTCGAGTCGCTGCAGGCGTACTACACGATCGCCGGCCGCGATCTGGAGCGGGAACTGGTTCCCATGCTGCAGAGCGAGGGCGTCGGGCTGATGGTGTGGAGCCCGCTGGCCGGCGGCCTGCTCAGCGGCAAGTACAGCCGCGATGGCGAGGCCGAGGCCGGTAGCCGACGCGTTGCGTTCGATTTTCCGCCCGTGGACCGGGAGCGCGCCTACGACAGCATCGACGCGCTGCGGCAAATTGCAGACGCACGCGGCGTCTCGGTCGCGCAGGTGGCGCTGGCCTGGCTGCTGCACCAGCAGGTCGTCACCAGCGTCATCATCGGCGCCAAGCGCGTGGATCAACTGGAGGACAATCTGGCCGCCACGGACATCCGGCTGACGCAGGACGAGCTGGCTGCGCTGGACAAGGTCAGCGCACTGCCGCCGGAGTACCCGGGCTGGATGCACGTGCGCCAGGGCGAATACCGGCGCCAGCAGTTGCGCGAGTCGGGTGCGGCCTGACGCGAGGCGCGATCAACGATGGACCGGCGAGCCAGCGCCGGTCCGCATCCGCTGGACGTCATGCTTTCTCGTGTGGAAGGCCAAGGGCAAACTCCGTACATCAACGGCGGTCGGCCATCTTAGGGTGGCGGTTCTTCACCCCCCGGCTAGTAAAATCGCACCGGTCTCCATCCTTGAAGTTTCAACATGAGCGAGTTTTTCACGTCCGGCGAACTGCTGGCGTTGCGTGAGCACGGCATTGCGGTGTTTGCCGACCGCCTGCTGATCGATGTGCAGCCGCCGATTTCCGACGCCCGCATTGCGGAAATCCAGGCCGTTTGCGAGGGGCCGCTTCCGCCAGCGCTGCTCGACCTGTGGCGGCTCACCGCCGGGGGCGAGCTGGCCTACGATCTGCGCGCGCAGATGGACGGCAACGAAGAGGCCCTGAGCTGGTCCGAGCTGTTCTACGACGGCAGCGACCAGTACCGCGACCTGCAAGGTTGGATCGAGCACGAGCAGGAGTGCGCCGAGGAAGCCGCGGCCGAGGACGGCGCGACGTGGAACGGAAAGCTGCGCTATCTGCCGATAGGCGGCTTCGAATACTGCGACCGCATCTACGTCGCCGTCGAACCTGGGCCGCGCGCAGGCAGCGTGGTCGCATGGAAGCAGGGCCTGCCGGGCTGGACGCATGCCTTGCAGCAGGACGGCATCGCGACCATCGCGCCGGACCTGCACGCCGCGTTTGCCGCGCTGTGCCTGGAAACCGATCCCGAGGAAGACGAGGACAGCACGGGCTTGCGCGTATTGGAGTATCTGGATGAGCGCGTGTCGGATCATGGCATGCCTCAGCCGCTGGCGGACCGCGTGGCCGCCTTCCATCGGCGGGCGTTGGTGGACTGGCGCGGCCCTCTGGAGGACGGAACGCTGGCCGCCAAGCCTGGTCTGGCCGCGCTGGCCTTGCAGCATGCGTTGTCGCACGACGACGCGGCCCTCGTGCGGCGTCTGTCGGCGCAGGGCGTGCGCCTCGATGCGCCGCTGCGCGGCAGCGCCCAGGCGCTGGACGTGGCCTTGATGCAGCACGCGCACGCGGCGGCGCAGGCGCTGCTGGATGCGGGCGCGCCGGTCAGTCCCACCGCCATTCACCGCTTCGATCGCGAACCGCCCGCCGCACTGGTCGCCGCGCTGCTGGCGCGCGGCGCCGAAGCCGATGCGCTGGGTGTCGCGCGCTGTGTCGCGTGCGGATCCCCCGAGGCGGCGCGTCTCATTGCCCACGCCTGCGGTGAAGGCATTGCCGAGGCGTACGCCCAGGTGCGCGATTCCATGGCCACCCGTTACCAGGAAGACCTCAAGCGCGTGCGCGCCGGCAAGCTGGGGCACTACCTGGGCGAGGACGGCCTGGCGGCGCGTGTCGCCAACCTGCGGGCGTTTTCGCTATGAATCGCCTGGCCAACGGGATGATGCTGTGCGTCGTGCTGTGCAGTCCGGCGGCTTGGGCTGCAAGCAAGCCGTCGTTCGACTGCGCCAAGGCCCGGACGGCGGTCGAGAAGGCGATCTGCGCGGATGGCGGGCTGGCCGAACAGGATGCCAGCATTGCAAGACACTTCAGCAAGGCCAGAATGACTTTCGACCCGGCAACGGGCAAGGCGCTGACGGAAGATCAGCGCTGGTTTGTCAAGGTGCGGGACGAGGCCTACGCGTCACCGCCCGGCGGCGACGCGCCGCAAAAGGAACTGGCCGACCGGTTGAAGTATCGCGACGCCTTCATGACATCGCTGGTGCTCAAGCGGCGTCAGGGCTTTGAAGGTGATTGGGAAAACCTGGCGGGCGGCATTTCAATCAAACGGCAGCCGGATGGCAGCCTGGCGTTCGACGGCTCCGCGGCGCATCCCGAGAATGGCCGCTGGGTGTGCGATGTCCGCGGCGTGGGCGCGGTCAAGAACAACGCGCTGGTCGTCGAGACGGTCGATGCCGAGGGCTGGTCCCTGACGTTGTCGCGCAAGGGGTACGGCCTTGTGCTGGCCGAAATCCCGCCGGCAGGCGCCGCTGACGCGGCCGGCCGGCCGTATTGCGGTCTTAACGGCGCGCTGGGCGGCGTTTACTATCCCGTCTCAAGGCCCTGATCGGCGCGGCACCACCGCGTCTAGAATGGCATTCCGAATCGCAGTGAACACGTTCTTGTTTTGAAAGGACAGGCGTGACCATCCCGTATCTGCGCCGGCTGACCGCGGTCAGCCGCAGCCCGCAAGCCAACCGCCATCTTGCCTATCTGCTGACCTTTACCGCCGGCGCCGTCAACGCGGGCGGCTTCCTGGCGGTCCAGCAGTACACCTCCCATATGTCCGGCATCGTGTCCATGATGGCCGACCACATGGCGCTCGGCGGGGTGATCGTGATGCTGCAAGGTCTGGCGGCGCTGTTGTCGTTCATGGCGGGGGCGGCCAGCTCTGCCTTTCTGATCAACTTCGGACGCAGATCTCGGCTGGCCAGCGAATACGCGATGCCGCTGCTGCTCGAGGCCGTGCTGCTGCTCATCTTTGGCCTGCTGGGCGCAAACCTTGAGACCTTGCGCTGGTTCTACGTACCCGGCACGGTGATGCTGCTCTGCTACATCATGGGCCTGCAGAACGCGATGATCACCAAGGTATCCCGGTCCGAAATCCGCACCACGCACGTGACGGGCATGGTGACCGACATCGGCATCGAGCTCGGCAAGCTCTTCTACTGGAACGTCGCCAAGGGCGACCCGCAGGCCATGCCGCGGGTGCTGGCCGACCGCGGCAAGCTTATCGTGCTGAGCCTGATGGTGACCTTGTTCTTCGTGGGTGGCGTGACGGGCGCGTATTCGTTCTTCAATTTCGGCTTCGGTTCAACGTGGCCGCTGGCGTTGTTGCTGATGCTGCTGGCCGCGGTGCCGATCATGGACGACATTCGCAGCTTCATGCACCGTGCGTAGCGGGCTCCTCGTTACCGCTTTGATTTGACCGCAGCGGAATGGCTCAGAAACACCTGCAGCGCCGCCAGCGTTTCATAGTGCAGGCGTTCGAAACGGGCGTCCTTGACCGGGTCCTTAATGGCGTGACCCTTGGCGTCCAGCGAATAGGGTTCGCCCCACAATCGGCCGATGTCGACCTGGTAGTAACTGGAGACTCCATACGGACGCTTGCCGTCGATGTAGGGCATGGGCCAGAAGCGGTCCCCTTCGCGCAAAACCGCGCCCAGCGCCTGATCATCCACTTCGCGCCAGACTGCGGCGCGCAGCAGAATCAGATGCTCCTTGCGCAGATTGAACGTCCCCTTCGCATCCACGCCGCTTTCCGGAAAATCGAAGGCCTCGCGCATCTCAGCCGGCACTTCATAGCGGCCGGGTTGCAGCCTGCCGACCGATTGCACATAGCGCGGGACCAGGCGGCAGACTTCGGCCAGCCGCCGGATGACCAGCGCATCGTCGGCCGTCTTCAGGGCGCTGCGTGCAGTGGCAAGCGTATCGGTGCCGCCGAGCAGCGGTTGCTCGAAATCGATGCCGGGCGCGCCGGATTCGACCGGCATCCATTGCACACGCAGCAGGCGCACCAAGGCGGCATGCTGTGGGGTGTAAGACAGGCCGGCCTCTGGCGCCGCATATACCTGGCGAATGATGGCATCGCGGGCAGGCGATGCCAGGGCGCGCAACGGCGCGGCGATCAGGCTGCCAAGCATCAGCAGCAGGGGACGACGGTTCATGGGGTCTCCGGGCGCAACGGCCCTATTGCGGCAGGCTTGCCAATTGTGTTTCGGTGAATGCGTAGCCCGGCTGCACCCGTAGCGCGGCTTCGTAGGAATTGCGGGCGTCGGCCAGGCGGCCAAGCCGGCGCTGAAGGTTGCCCTGATTCGTCAGAATCAGGGCGCTGGCCGGC
The DNA here is from genome assembly GCF_001427425.1 of Achromobacter sp. Root565. NCBI lineage: Bacteria > Pseudomonadati > Pseudomonadota > Betaproteobacteria > Burkholderiales > Alcaligenaceae > Achromobacter > Achromobacter sp. Root565. The sequence goes on along the minus strand of NZ_LMGO01000007.1, from coordinate 31,279 downwards.
TTGGCGCGTACCGCTTTTTCATAGGCGTCCAGCGCTTCGTCGTGGCGGTTCATTGAATCCAGTAGCGACGCCTGCAGGTTGTAGCCAATGCTCCAGTCAGGAAATCTTGCGATCAGCGCCTGCGTGGTCACCAGCGCGTTGGGCAGGTCCGCGCGTTCGGCCTGGGCACCCGCCTTGTTGATGTACGCCCACTTATTGCCGGGATCCAGCGCGATCGACTGCTCGAACAGTGCGAGGGCCGCCGCCATGTTGCCTTGCTGACCTTGCAGCTTTCCCAGGAACAGCCTGATGTCGGCGTTGGCCGGTTCCAGCCGCGCCATGTCTTCGGCGATGCGCTGCGCCTCCTGGCGATTGCCGGCCCGCAGCGCCGCGGAAACTTGCGAGTTCTGCGCCTGCAGGGCAGGGGGCCACTGCTGGATGCGCGCACGCAGCGCGTCGTTCTCCGTCCGCAGCGCCGTGAGGTAGGCGTCGTCCAACTGCGACGCGTCCTGGGCATGGGCCGGCGGGCTCGCCAGAACGCTGGCGAGTAGCAACGATGAGAAGAGACGGATGCGAAGCGCTGCAAGCATGAGAAGGTCCGCGGGACGTCATGTCGGGTCCATACGATACCGGAACCTTCACGGGCGAAGGACTGGCAGGGCGGCCGCGCCCGTCATTTCAGACCGGCACTACAATGCCCGAGCGCGCATTGCGTGCGATCAAGCGCCCCGGCAAGGGTGGCGGGTACGCTGATCCCGGTGCCGTCCGGGTGCGAAACATCACGGTGCAATTGCGACACCTACTCATAGGAGGAGCAGACAAGTCATGGACGCGGAATTCTGGCTGGAACGTTGGCGCGAAGGGCGCACGCACTTTCATCAGTCGCGGATCACGCCGCTATTGCAAAAGTATTGGCCAACGCTCGACGTCCCCACGGGCGGCAAGGTGCTGGTCCCGCTGTGCGGCAAGTCGCTGGACATGGTGTGGCTGGCCGCGCAGGGCCATCAGGTGCTGGGCGCGGAGCTGTCGCAGCTTGCGGTGGAGCAGTTCTTCACAGAAAACGAACTGCGGCCGGTCAAGCACGAATCGGCATATGGCACGCATTACGTCGCCGGCAACATCGAGATCGTCTGCGGAGACATCTTCAAGATGGACGCGCAGGTGCTGTCGCATTGCGTGGGCGTGTATGACCGCGCGGCGCTCGTCGCGCTGCCGGACGCGATGCGGGCAAACTACGTGCGCCACGTTTACGGGCAATTGTCGCCGTCGTACCGCGGCCTGCTCATTACCCTGGACTATCCCCAAGACGAGATGGCTGGCCCCCCGTTTTCCGTGGTGGACAGCGAAGTGCAAGCGATCTTCTCAAGCGTGTCGCCCGCCGTCATCATCGACCGCCGCGACATGCTTGATAAGGAACCCAAGTTTCAGTCCGCCGGCGTCAGCCGCCTGGACACGGTGGTTTACCGATTGGGCGTGCAGGCCTGACGCTCTGCGTTACCGCCGTGAAAAAGCCCGTTCAATCGAACGGGCTCTTTTTTTCGTGAGCGTTTTACGGGCTAGGTCATCAACCAGCCACCGGCCACGTCCAGCACCTGCCCGGTCACGAACCTGGCCTGATCGGACGCGAAGAACAGGCACGCGTCCGCCACTTCCTCGGGCGTGCCCAGGCGCCGTAGCGCGGTCACGGCCGCCACCGCGTCGTTGATTTCCTGCGGCACGCTTTTCAGCAGGGGCGTGCTGATCCGGCCCGGCGCCAGCGCATTCACGGTCACCTGATGCTCGCCCAGCTCGGCTGCCCAGTGCCGCGTCAACCCGATCAGCCCCGCCTTGGTGGCCGCATAATGCGCCGCCACGATATCGCAGTACGCCCGGCCGGCCACCGACGACATATTGATGACGCGTCCCTGCCGCGCCTGCACCATATGTGGCGTGGCCAGGCGCGTCATGTAGAACACGCTGTTCAGGTTTACCGCGACGACATTGTTCCACTCCGCGGGCGGCATTTCCCAGACCTTCAGCGCGCGGCCGTTTGTCTTGGGCGAGATGCCGACGTTGTTGACCAGGATGGTCGCGGCGCCCAGCTCACACGTGATGCGGTCATAGGCGGCCTGGCACTGATCGAAATGCGCGACATCGGTGGGCACGAAGCACACGTCGTGGCCCCGTTTCTGAAGTTCCTTCTCAAAGGCCTGGCCGGCCTGCGCGTTGAAGTCGATGAGACCCACGCGGCCGCCTTCGGCCAGGAACGCGTCGACGATGGCCGACCCGATGCCGCCCACCGCGCCCGTGACGATGATGGTCTGGCCGGTAAAGCGCGCGCTCATGGCTGCACCTGCAGCATGATCTTGCCGATGTGTTTGCTGCTTTCCATCAGCGCGTGAGCGCGAGCGGCCTCGGCCAGCGGAAAGACCTTGTGGATCAAGGGCAGGCACTGTCCCTGCTCCATGAGCGGCAGCACCTTCTGCGCCAGCGCCTGCGCGATGGCGCCCTTGTCCTCGTCGGAACGCGGGCGCAGCGTGGATCCGGTGAATTGCAGCCGCTTGGTCATGATGGGCAGGGCGTCGATCTCGGCCTTGCTGCCTTCCAGGAACGCGATCTGCACCAGCCGCCCGTTCAGGGCCAGCAACCGCAGGTTCTTGTTGATGTAGGCGCCGCCAACCATGTCCAGGATCACGTCGACGCCGGCTTTGCCCGTGCCTTCGCTCACGGCGGCCTCGAAGTCCGCGTCGCGGTACTGCACGGCATGATGTGCGCCGGCCTTCAGGCAGGCATCCGCCTTTTGCGCGTTGCCCACGGTGGTCCAGACCTCTGCACCGAATGCGCGCGCGAGCTGGATCGCCGTCAATCCGATGCCGCTCGAGCCGCCGTGGACGAGAAACCTTTCGCCCGCGGCCAGGCGTGCGCGGTCAAACACGTTGGTCCAGACGGTGAAGTAGTTTTCGGGAATGGCCGCCGCGGTCAGCAGGTCCAGCCCGCGCGGCACCGGCAGGCAATGGCGCTCGTCGGCCAGGCAATACTGGGCATACCCGCCGCCCGGCGTCAGTGCGCAGACCTGGTCGCCCACCTTCCAGTCCCGCACGTCGGGACCGGCCGCCACGATGGTGCCGGAGACTTCCAGGCCCAGATAGGGCGAGGCGCTCGCGGGCGGGGGATAGGACCCCGAGCGCTGCAGCACGTCCGGGCGGTTGACGCCCGCGTAGGCCACTTCGATCAGCACCTGGCGGCGCGTGGGCGTTTCCATGTCGCGTTCGGCGATGCGCATGCAATCGGGCGCGCCGCCCTTGCCATGGTCGATGAATGTGCAGCGTAAAGACATGAGACGTTTGTCCTTGGATTTCAGTGGCCCAGATAGGCCTTCTTGACGTGAGGGTCGCTGAGCAGCTCCGCGCCCGTGCCCGTGCGCACGATTGCGCCGTTTTCCAGCACATAGCCGCGATCCGCCAGCCGCAGCGTGCGAAACACGTTCTGCTCCACCAGCAGCACCGTCACGCCATGCGAGGTGACGTCGCGGATGATGTCGAACATCTGTTGCACCAGCAGCGGCGACAGCCCCAGCGACGGTTCGTCGAACACCAGCAGTTTCGGGTCCGCCATCATGCCGCGCGCGATCGCCACCATCTGCTGCTCGCCGCCCGACAGCGATCCGGCGTACTGGCTCAGCCGCTCCTTCACGCGCGGGAAGATGCGCAGCACCTCGTCGAGCTTGCGCTCGACGATCGGCCGCGCCGCGCGCTTGTACGACCCCATCAGCAGGTTGTCCCGCACGGTGAAGTGCGGAAAGAGCTGGCGTCCTTCGGGGATCATGGTGATCCCGGCATCCACGATGTCGTAGGGTTCGCGGTTCGTCAGGTCCTGGCCTTCGAATTCCACCTTGCCCTGCGTGGCGGCGATCACGCCGCACAGCGTCTTGAGCGTGGTCGTCTTGCCCGCCCCGTTGGCGCCGATCAGCGTGACGATCTCGCCTGCGTTAACCTCGAAATTCAGGCCGTTGAGCACCTGGCTCTTGCCATAGCCCGACGTCAGATTCGACACCTTAAGCATCCTGATACTCCTTGCCCAGATAGGCTTCGATGACGGCCGGGTTCTCAACCACGTCCTTGGGGGAGCCGCTGACCAGCACGCCCCCTTCGTTCAGGACGATGATGCGGTCGGACAGCGCCATCGTGGCCTGCATCATGTGTTCGATCAGCAGCACTGAAACACCCGAATCGCGGATGCGCCGGATCATCTGGATGGATTTCTCGATGTCCGTGGGATTCAGGCCCGCCATCACTTCGTCCAGCAGCAGGATGCGCGGCTTGATCGCCAGCGCACGCGCCACTTCCAGACGCTTCATCCCGCCCACGGTGAGGCTGCGCGCCTCGGTGTTCAGGTACTTCACCAGGTCGGTCTGCTCAGCCACCTTCAGCGCGATCTGCTCGGCTTCGTCGCGGTCTGATGTGTGGATGAACGCGCCCAGCATGATGTTTTCCAGCACCGTCAGCCCCGTGAACGGCTTGGCGATCTGGAACGTGCGGCCCAGGCCCTTGTGCGCGAAGGCGTCGGGCGTCTTGCAGGTGACCCAGTTGCCTTGCTCGTCGCGCATCGTGATGTCGCCCTTGTCCGGCGACAGAAAGCCCGACAGCAGGTTGAACACCGTGGTCTTGCCGGCGCCGTTCGGCCCGATCATGCCCAGGATTTCGTGCTGGTTGAGCGTCAGCGATACGTCGTTGGTGGCGCGCAGGCCGCCGAAGCTCTTGAACAGCCCCGCCGCCTTCAAGACGGGCTGCTCGGTGCGAGTGGCGTTGCGGATGCGGATCTCGTCGGCCAGCTTGCGTTTGGCTGGCGGCGTGCCCAGATAAGGCAGGCGCGCCAGCATGCGCTCGATGAAGGGGCCGAATGCGCCCGCCAGACCGCGCGGGATGGTCAGCACCACCGCGACCAGGATCAGGCCGTAGATCAGCCCGTGCATGCCATTGCCCACGCTGCTGAGCCAGCCGCGCGCCAGTTCCGCAATCGGCAGCACCAGGAAGGTGCCCGCGATCGGACCCGATACCGTGCCCAGCCCGCCGATCAGCGCAAACATCGCGACCTGGATGGACAGCTCCAGCGAAAACGCGGAACTGGGATCGACGAAGGTCAGGTAGGTGATATGGAACGTGCCGATGATGCTGGTCAGGACGGCGGACACCACGGCGGCGATGATCTTCACACGCACGGTGTGGATGCCCACTGCCAGCGCGGCATCTTCGCGCTCGCGGATTGCGATCAGATAATGACCGATGCGCGACTTGCGGATGTACCACGAGACCCACGTCACCATCACGAACAAACCGAACGCAATGATGACGTAGTTGATCTTCTCGCGGAACACGATCCACGCCCAGCCGATGTTCAAGGGCAGGCTGATGCCGCTTGAACCGCCGGTCCAGCTTTCCTCGTGGATGACCAAGAGGCGCACCACTTCCAGGATGGCAATGGTTGCCAGCGCAAAGAAGGGCCCCCGCAGGCGCAGCGTGGGATAGCTGATCAGGATGGCGACGGCCGCGGAAATGGCCGCACCCGCGAACATGCCGATCCACGGCGAGATGCCGAAGTTCTGCGTCAGCAGGGTGGCCGTGTAGCCGCCGATGCCATAGAACACCGCGTGGCCGAGGGACAACTGGCCGGCGTAGCCGCCCACGATGTTCCAGGCGACCGAGAGCGCGGAAAACACGAACAGCAGAACGAAGAGGTTGGTCCAGAAGGGTGTGCCCATGACGACGGGCACGAGGAACATCGTGATCAGCAGGATGAGGCTGACGTAGGCTTTGGGGTGTCGAAAGTCGGGAAACACGTCTTGCTCCTTGTTGTTCTGGTCACTCTGTACCGACACCGAACAGACCGTTCGGCTTCAGGACAAGGATTAAGAGGAAGATTCCGAAATAGACGACCTCCTTCAGGTCGGGCGCGATGTAGAAGCCCGCCAGCGTGTCGACGATGCCGATGATTATGGAGCCGGCAACGGCGCCATACAGGCTGCCCAGGCCGCCCAGCACCACGATCACGAACGCCGTCAGCACGAAGTAGGTGCCCACCGTGGGGAACACCGGGTACTGCGGCGCCAGCAACCCCGCGGCGATGCCGACGAATGCCGTGCCCAGCCCGAAGGCGATGGCGTAGACGTTGTTGACGTTCACGCCCATCAGGGTGGCGGCATATCGGTGCTGCGCCACGGCCCGCAGCGCGCGGCCCAGGTAGGTGCGGTGCATGAACAGGTGCAGCAGCACGGCCAGCGTCAGCCCGATGACAAACGTGACGAGCTGGCCCGTGACCATCGAGAACGGACCGACTTCGATGGCGTTGGTGCCCAGTTCGACCGGCGCGCGATAGACGTTGGCGCCAAAGATCACCAGCGCGAGGTTCAGCAGGATGGTGGACACGCCCACCGTGGCGAAGATCTGGATGTGTTGATCAGCATGAAGCAGCGGCTGGATGATGCCCTTCTGCGTCAGCGCACCCAGCGCGAACAGAATGACGGCGACCGGAATCAGGCCCGCGTAGGGATGGACGCCGAACTGCGCCGCGATCAGATAGACCATGTACATGCCGATCATCAGGAACTCGCCGTGCGCAAAGTTCACGACGCGCACGACGCCGAAAATGAGCGTCAGCCCCAGGCTGATGATCGTGTATGCGCCGCCCAGCAACAGGCCGTTGATGACCAGTTGAATGAATAATTCCATTGTGCAACCTCTAAGTGCGGGAAGCGCCCCGTCCCTGTCCCGCAGCGTCCAGGGGCGGGGCGCTCAGGCCCCGGGTATGACCGGCCGCGCCGGAGCGTGAGGCTCCGGCGCCCGGCCGCTGGCATCGCGCTCTATTTCTTGAAGATGGGCTTGCCGAGAGCGAGGTTTTCCGGGCCGATGGTGACGAGCTTGCCGTCTTGCCACTGCATCACGTAGAAGGTCGAGGCGTTGTTCTGCCCGTCTTCGCCGAAGTCGAAGCCCCAGCCGTTGGCCGTCTGGCCGGCGGGCTTCTTGTAGGCCAGCACCGCGGCGCGGATCTTGTCCTTGTCCGTGGACTTGGCGTTGCCGATGGCTTCAAAGAAAGCCTTGGCGCCCACGTAGTTGGTCAGGCTGTGGCCGGATTGCGGATCGCTCTTGTAGGTGGACTTGTAGGCTTCGAGGAACTTGTCCAGGCCCGGCGCGCCGGCCGGATTGATGGACGATTGCGGGAAGTCCAGGTCGAACACGCCGTTCATGTCGGCGCCCACGGCCTTGGCGGTGTCGGCCAGCGAATAGCCGCCGCCCGCGCCGATCACGACTTTGGGCTTGAAGGCCGCCGCGCGCGCCTGGCTGAAGAACAGGATGGCGTCGTTCTGGTAGGCCGTCTGCAACACCACGTCGGCCTTCGCGCCCTTCAGGCGCAGGATCAGCGAAGACAGGTCGACGGTCTTGGCCGAGTAGGGCAGAACCTCCACTACGTTGTAGCCAAGTTCCTGCGCGCGCTTCTTTTCGGTGGCCGCCACGTCGGTGCCATACGGGCCGTCTTCGTGGATGATGCCAATCTTGATGTCCTTCGGGTTCAGGCCCATGCCCGGCGCGATGGTGTCATGCAACGCGTTCACCACCGACACGCCGTACAGCGCGGTGTTGGGGTTGCTGCGGAACAAATACTTGTAGTTGCGCGTGGTGATCTTGTGCGCGGTGGCCCCCAGCTCGAAATAGGGCACGCCCGCCAGCTCCGTCACGGGCGAGGCCGCGTACGAAATGCCGGACGCGTAACTGCCGAACACCCCGACCACGTTGGCCGAGATCAGGCGCTTGGTCTCGGACACCGCCTGGGTCGGGTCGACAGCGTCGGCCTTGATGATTTCGATCTTCTCGCCGTTGATCCCCCCGGCGGCGTTGATCTCGTTAACGGCCAATTCCAGACCGCGATAGCTTTCCTGTCCAAGCAGCGCAAGCGCGCCGCTGAACGGGAAGAGGGCGCCCACCTTCATGTCGGCCGCTGCGGTGCCGCTTGCCAGCGCGCCGCACACACCCAGCGCCAAAACAATTTTGTTGAACTTGAACACTGTCTACGCTCCTTTGTCGGTATGGAATGCGGACTGGATACTAAGTTCCGTCCGTCTTTTGATATATATGATATATGTGCCGGCGGGGCGAGAAACCCTCGCCTTGGATTCTAGTGGCGGTCGCTGCATGCCGAATCAGGGAATTCCCTGAAACCGCATGAATAAAGCCTTAGCGGCCGATACTAGGGAAAAATGTACACATGATTCCGCCCGGCGAACGACGCTTTTTGGACGACGCCGCAGCCGCGTGACGGATCACAGGATAGCTGGTTTTATCATATATCGTATATGATGATCCGCACTTATAAGAAGGATCCTAGGAGACAAGCGCATGTTTGAGGAAGTGGATTTCACCGGCAAGAAAGTGCTCATCACGGCCGGCGCCGACGGGCTCGGCCTGGAAATGGCCAAGGTTTTTCACCACGCGGGCGCCACCGTGTTCGTGTGCGACGTCAACGAGGAACGGCTGGCTGCTGTGCCCACGGAACTGCCCGGTGTGCAGGTGGCGCGGGCCGACGTTTCCGACGAAGCCAGCGTGGAACAGCTCTTTGCCGCTGTCCGCCAAACGCTCGGCGGCCTGGATATCCTGATCAACAACGCTGGCGTTGCCGGACCCACGGGTTTCGTCGAAACGCTTTCCAAGGCTGATTGGGACCGCACCCTTGCTGTCAACATCACGGGCCAGTTCCTGTGCGCGCGCAAGGCCATTGCCCTGCTCAAGGAATCGAAGGCCGGCGTGATGATCAACCTGTCTTCGGCGGCAGGGCATCTCGGCTTTGCCGGCCGGTCGGTCTATTCCGCATCCAAATGGGCGGTGATCGGGTTCACCAAGTCGCTCGCGATCGAACTGGGCGGTTATGGCATTCGCGTCAATGCCATCCTGCCCGGCGCGGTCGAAGGCCCCCGGATCCGCGCGGTCATCGCCGCCAAAGCCGATACGCTGGGCCGGCCGGTCGAAGAGATCGCCGCGCAGTACGAAAATCAGGCTGTGCTCGGCCGCATGGTCACCGCGCGGGACATCGCCAACATGGTGCTGTTCAACGCCAGCGAAGCGGCGCGCAGCGTCACCGGCCAGGCGATTGTCGTGGACGGCTTCACGCAGAAGCTCTACTGATGGGCGCGGACATCACGCCGCGGCGTGCCGCCATCATCGGAACGGGGCTGATCGGGCAGGGCTGGGCCATCGTTTTTGCGCGCATGGGCTGGGAGGTGCGGCTTCATGATGTGAACGCCGCCATGCTTTCCGAGGCGCGCGCGCTCATCCTGCAGCAGCTTCGCGTGCTGGAAACGCAGGGCCTGCTCGACGACGCGGACGCCATCGTCGACCGCGTGCAGATATCGGCCAGCCTGCATGAGGCATTGCAGGGAGCCAGCTACGTCCAGGAGAATTCCCCGGAAAACGTCGAGATCAAGCGCGCGCTGTTTTCCGAACTGGACGCCCTGGCCGAACCGCACGCCATCATTGGCAGCTCCACGTCCAGCATCCCGGCCAGCCAGTTCACCGAGCATCTCGCGGGCAGGCACCGGTGCCTCGTGGCGCATCCGGTCAATCCGCCGTACCTGATCCCGGTGGTCGAGCTGTGTCCGGCGCCTTGGACCAGCCCCGAAGCGCTGTCCGGCGCGCGCGACGTGATGGCGGGCATCGGCCAGAAGCCCGTGCTGGTGCGGCGCGAAATCGAAGGCTTCATTCTGAACCGCCTGCAAGGCGCGCTGCTGCAGGAAGCCTTCCGGCTGGCAAGCCAGGGTATCGCCAGCGCCGAAGACATCGACACCACGGTCAAGGACGGCCTGGGTCTGCGCTGGTCCTTCATGGGTCCCTTTGAAACCATCGACCTGAACGCGCCGGGCGGCCTCGCGGATTACTGCCGCCGATACGGCGGGCTCTATCAGTCGATTGGCGCAAGCCAAGGCGATTGCGTGGTCTGGGAAGGCGCGCTGGTCGACGCGCTGTCGGACGAGCGGCGGGCCTTGCTGCCCGAGGAAGAACTTGCGTCGCGCCGCTTCTGGCGCGACGAAAAACTGATGCGCCTCATGCGTCACAAACAACACGGAGACAACAATGGCTAAGCCCAAACAGAAAGTCGTCATCACTTGCGCCGTGACGGGCGCCATCCACACGCCCAGCATGTCGCCGCACCTGCCGGTCACCGCCGACGAGATCGCCGAGGCGGCCATTGGTGCGGCAAAGGCCGGCGCCGCCGTCCTGCACCTGCATGCGCGCGATCCGCAGACGGGCAAGCCTTCGCAGGATCCGGCGTTGTTCAAGCCTTTCCTTGAGCGCATCAAACGCGAGACCGACGCCATCATCAACATCACCACCGGCGGCAGTCCGCACATGACGGTGGAGGAGCGCATGCGGCCGGCCACGACGTTCCAGCCGGAGCTGGCGTCGCTGAACATGGGTTCCATGAACTTTGGCCTCTTTCCGATGCTGGACCGCTTCTCGGAGTTCAAGCACGACTGGGAGCGCGAGCATCTGGAAAACAGCCGCTCGCTGATCTTCCGCAACACGTATCAGGACATTGAATCCATCCTGACGCTGGGCAACGCCAACGGCACGCGTTTTGAATTCGAGTGCTACGACATCAGCCATCTCTACAACCTGGCCCATTTCGTGGACCGCGGCCTGGTCAAGTCGCCGCCCTTCATCCAATCGGTGTTCGGCATCCTGGGCGGCATCGGCCCGCACCCGGAAGACCTGATGCACATGAAGCGCACGGCGGACCGCCTCTTTGGCAACGACTATGAATGGTCGATCCTGGGCGCCGGCCGCAATCAGATGCCGCTGGCAACCATCGGCGCGGCCATGGGGTCCAACGTGCGGGTGGGCCTTGAAGACTCGCTGTGGATCGGACCGGGGCAACTGGCCGAATCCAATCGCGTGCAGGTGGAGCGCATCCGCGGCATTCTCGAGGCGCTGAATCTCGAGGTCGCCACGCCGGACGAAGCGCGCGCAAAGCTGGGATTGAAGGGCAAGGACAACGTCGCGTTCTGATGCCGCGGGCGGGCAGGGCGGCTGGCGGGCGTCAAACCCGCCAGCGCCTACCGCCTGCAGAGGGTGTCAGGCGTGACGGCGCAGCGCGGCGGCCAGCGTGGTCACATCCAGCGTGCGGTCAAAGTTGGCGGCATGGCGCGCTTTCAGGCTGAGGTCCGCCGCCAGCGACAGTTCCGCATCGGACGGATCTCCGGCCGCGCCAAGTTCGCGCAGCGTGACCGGCAGACCGACCTGGGCGTACCACTGCTTCAGATCGGCCAGCATGCCGTCGTTGCGGTTCTCCAGGTCGAGCTGCACCAGTAAGCCCACCGCCACCTGCAGGCCGTGCAACGCCGTTGCGATGCCGTCGATCTTTGGCAGTCCGCGCGTCAAGGCGTGGGCAATGGACAGGCCGCCGCTTTCAAATCCAAGACCGCTCATGAGGATCATCGCTTCCACCACGCGCTCGAAGGCGGGCGTGGGCTGGCCGGTTCCGGCCACGGCCACGGCGTCCGCGCCGTCCGCCAGCAGCGTGCGCAGGCACCCGTCGGCGATGAGCTGGGCCGTCAGTAGCGGCGCCGCGTCGTACATGTTCTTGCCGCCATTGCGCTGGCACTGCTCGGCTTCGAACTTCTTGGAGATCGCGTCGCCCAGTCCTGCCCGGAAAAAATGCACCGGCGCGGTCGCGACGATGGCGGTGTCGACCAGCACGATGGTGGGATTGAACAGCATGTGCTCGACGGCCAGGAGGTTGTGATGCGCATCGTAAAGCACGTAATTCTTGCTGGTGGGCGCGTCGTTGGATGCCACAGTCGGGACGGTGATCAGGTGGCAATGCGACGACTTGGCCACGGCCTTGCCGGCATCCAGCGACTTGCCCCCGCCCACCGCAATCACCATGTCGATGTTCGCGGGCGCAGCCTGCGCGCGCAATCCGTCGATGACTTCCGGTGTCAGGTCGCCTTCGACGATCAGCGGCGCAAGCGCCACGCCATGCTGGGCGCACAGCGCCTCGATTCTCGGACCCAACACGCCATGGACATAGCTGTCGATGACCAGCGCAGCGCGCGTTCCGAACAGCGCCGCGTATTGTCCCAGCGCGTCCAGGGCGCCCGACCCCTGGATGTAGCGGCTGGGCGCTCCGAAAATCTTCAGCATGGCGTCTCCCTATTTGCGTGCCCCGGGGGGGCGGTAGTCGAGTTCTTTTTCCCGTTCGACCAGCCAGTCGATCATGATCTTTCCGCCCCAGACCAGATCGGCCTGGATGGCGTTGCGTGCGGCTTCCGAATCACGCGCTTCCAGGGCCTCGATGACGGCCTCGTGTCGGTGCTCGTTTTCGGAATAGTCCAGGCCCGCGGTCTTGACGTGAAACACCTTGAGGATGGGGCCGGTGATGACCCAGAACGACTCAACGGTGTTGCGCAGGATGGGCTTGTTGCTGGCTTCCAGGATGGCGAAGTGGAACTTGCGGTTCAGGTAGCTGGCGCGCTTGGGATCGGTGGACGTGCACGAGATGAAATCCCGCTGCAGCGCGATCAGGTTGTCGAGTTGCTTGCGCGTGATGTTTTGCGCGGCCTCGGCGGCACCCATGCCTTCAAGGTGGAAGCGGATCTGCTGGATTTCCCGCAGCTTTTCCGAGTTGACGTACGGCACGTATACCGCCGTGGCCGCCTGCATCTCCAGTCCTTGCTCGCTGATGAGCCGGAAGATGGCCTCGCGCACCGGCGTGATGGACACGCCCATTTCCTGCGCCAGCTCACCAATGATCAGGCGCTCGCCAGGTTCGTACTGCCCGTTGATCAGGGCGTTACGGATTTCGTTGTAGACCCTGACGGAAAGGTTCTCTTTTTTGACCGGTTTGAGGCTGGGCATGGCGTTTCTGGCTTGCTGTATGGAAGGTGCGGGTGAATCCAGGAGCGATTCTAGCCCGCCGTAGCAAATTCGAGCGCAATGGGTATATTATATATCATATATCCATACAACAGGAGGAGGCGCGATGCGCAAGGATCAGGAGGCCCCTACCGCAGGGGAAGTCGCGATGCTGCGGGAGAAGGCCCGCCATATCAGGTTGGAGACAATCCGCCTCATCGAAATCGCCAAGGTCGGACACTACAGTTCTGTGTTCTCGTGCGCCGAGATCTTCGCGGCGCTTTACTACGACGTGATGCGCCTGCGCCCGGGCGAGCCGCAGTGGCCGGATCGCGACCGCTTCCTCATGGGCAAGGGTCACGCTGCCGTCGGCCTGTTCCCCGTGCTGGCCGATCTGGGCTTTATCGATCATGCGCTGCTGGACGGCTACACGCGGTTGGGCAGCCCCCTGGGTGATCACCCCGACATGAGCAAGGTGCCGGGCGTCGACTTCAGCTCGGGTTCCATCGGTCACGCGCTGTCCAATGGCGTGGGCATGGCGGTGGGCGGCCGGATGAACAAGCGTGACTTCAGCGTCTTCGTCATGCTGGGCGACGGCGAAATGCAGGAAGGGCAGGTATGGGAAGCCGCGCTTTTCGCCGCGCACAACCGCTTGTCCCGCCTCATCGCCATCATCGACCGCAACGGCTATCAGCTCGACGGCAAGGTCGACGACGTCATGGGAGTGGAGTCGTTGAAGGAAAAGTGGCTGGCGTTCGGCTGGGAGGTCCACGAAGTCGATGGCCACAACCTTTCCGAACTCACCGCAGTGCTGCGCCGCCTGCGCGCCGACGATGCGCGCGCCAAGCCCGCATGCGTGATCGCCCGCACCATCAAGGGCAAGGGTGTGTCCTATATGGAAACCGAGCCGGGCTGGCACCTGGGCTACCTGGCCCCGCAAGATGCGCAAAGCGCTGTCGAAGAAATCCTCTCCCGCGAGATCTGAATGGCACAGGCACAAGTACTCTCTCCCGATTCCTGGCAGTACCGCGCTCTCAACGCGGTGAACCCGGGGCTGTCCTATCTCTCCGACGGGTTGATCGAACTGGTGAAGGCCGGCCATCCGGTCGTCGCCGGATCGGCCGACCTGCAATATTCGAACGGGTTGAACCGTTTCGCCGAGGCCTATCCCGACCGCTACGTGCAGTTCGGCATCTCTGAGCAGAACATGGTGTCGGCGGCGGCCGGGCTTGCCACGACAGGCATGATGCCGTTCGTCGCCACGTTCGCGTCGTTCCTCGGGTTGCTGTGCTGCGAACAGATCCGGATGGACGTCGCCTACACGCGCCTTCCGGTCCGCCTGATCGGCCATCACACCGGCATCAGCCTGGGTTTCTACGGCACCTCGCACCACGCCACCGAAGACATCTCCACCATGCGCGCGCTGGCTGGCCTGACCGTGGTATCCCCCGCGGACGGCCCGCAGCTGGCGGCTGCCATCAAGGCATCCGCCAACTGGCCCGAGCCCATCTATTTCCGTATCGGCCGCGGGCGCGATCCGCAGGTCTACGAAGACAACACGCCGTTCGAATTCGGCCGCGCCATCGTCCACGAAGTCGGAAGCGACCTGACGCTGATCGCCTGCGGCATCACGGTGCACGGCGCGCTGGCCGCCGCCCGGCAGTTGCGAGAAGAGGGCCTGTCGGTGGGCGTGATCGATATGCCGACGATCAAGCCGCTGGACCGCGACGCCATCCTTACGGCCGCCGGGCAGTCGCGTCGGCTGATGACGGTCGAAGAGCACAATGTGCTGGGCGGCCTGGGTTCGGCGGTGGCCGAGGTGTTGGCCGACGCGGGCACCGGCACGCGCCTGCGCCGTCATGGCATCTATGACGAATACAGCCTCATTGCGCCGCCCACCACGCTGTACGCCCATTACAAGCTTGACGCCGAAGGTATTGCCGGCGTCGCGCGCGAATTCATCCAGCATTGATCCGGAGACATCCATGAAGGAAATCAGCGGCACCACGCGCCTGTTCGGCATCCTGGCCGACCCCATCCATCACGTGAAGACGCCGCAGCGTATGAACGAACACTTCACCAAGATCGGTTTCGATGGCGTCTGCGTGCCGTTTCACGCGCGGCCCGACAACCTGGCGGCCGTGGTCGAAGGCCTGCGCCGCCTGGAAAACCTGGGCGGCGTGATCGTCACCGTGCCGCACAAGACCGCCATCCTGGAACTGGCCGACGACGCCACGCCCGTCGCACGCAAGATCGGTGCGGCCAACGTGCTGCGGCGCGAGGCCGACGGGCGTCTCGTGGCGCACATGCTGGACGGCGAAGGGTTCGTGCGGGGCCTGCGCAGCTGCGGCGTCGCACCCGAAGGCAAGAGCGTCTATCTGGCTGGCGCGGGCGGCGCGGCCAATGCGATCGGCTTCGCGCTGGTGCAGGCCGGCGTCTCGCGTCTGACCATCGCCAACCGCACGCCTGCCAAGGCCGAGGACCTCAAGGCCCGAATCCTGTCGCTGCATCCGGACGCGCAGATCGCCGTGGGCAATGCGGACCCGTCCGGCCATGACCTGGTCGTCAATGGCACGTCGCTGGGCATGAAAGAGGGCGATCCGTTGCCGCTGGACGTGAGCCGCCTGACGCCGGACCAACTGGTCTGCGAGGTCATCATGCAGCCCAAGGACACGGCGCTGCTCGTGGCGGCGCAGGCGCGCGGCTGCAAGATTCATTACGGCGCGCCGATGCTGGCCTGCCAGATCGAACTGATGGTGGAAACGCTGGGCGTGACGTCCGCCCGCTAGGCGGCGCTGCACACATTCGGTAGACAACGATGGGCGACTACGATTTCATCATCGCGGGCGGCGGAACCGCCGGCTGCATCCTGGCGAACCGCCTCAGCGCGGACGGCAGGTATCGCGTACTGCTGCTGGAGGCCGGCCACGAGGCACGCAGCATGTGGATTCCCATTCCGGCGGGCTTTTCCAAGCTGCTGGTCGATCCGCAATACAACTGGCGCTTTGCCACCGAACCCGAGGACAACGTCCACGGCCGGGTCATCGCGGTGCCACGCGGTAAGGGGTTGGGCGGATCCACGCTGATCAACGGCATGATCTACGTGCGCGGCCAGCCTCAGGATTACGACGGATGGGTGGCCGCGGGCGCCGCCGGCTGGGGGCGCGATGTGGCCGAGCGCATCTACCGCAAGATCGAGAACTATGCGCCCGGCGGCGAGAACCGTGGCAAGGACGGCCCGATGCACCTCGAAGAGGTTGCCGAGCGCTTTCCCGTGTCAGAGGCCTTCCTGCAGGCCGCGCGCGAAGACGGCCAGCCGTTCAATCCGGATTACAACAGCGGCGACCAGGAAGGCGTGGGCTACTACCAGGTGCTCCAGCATCGCGGCCGGCGCTGGAGCGTCGTGGACGGCTACCTGAAACCGGCGGCTGGACGGCGCAACCTCAGCGTGGAATGCGGTGCGCATGTCACGCGCCTGGTCTTCGAAGGCAAGCGCTGCGTGGGTGTGGTCTACCGCAAGAACGGGCAGGAACACACCGTGCGCGCAAGCCGCGAAACGCTAGTCTGCATGGGGGCGGTGCAATCCCCGCAATTGCTGGAGTTGTCCGGCGTGGGCAATCCGGCCTTGCTGGCCTCGCACGGCATCGGCGTGGTGCACGCGCAAGCGGCAGTGGGCGAAAACTACATCGACCACTTCGCCACGCGCATGAACTGGCGCGTCAAGAACACCGTAACCTTGAATGAAATGTCGCGCGGCTGGCGGCTGGCGCAGCAGGTGGCGCGCTATTACATGAGCCGCAAAGGCATTCTGACGCTGGGTACCGGGTTGGTGCACGGCTTCGTGAAGAGCGCGCCGGGGTTGCCCACGCCCGATGTGCAGTTCTTCTTCGTGCACGCCAGCTACGCCAACGCCGCCGAACGCATTCTGGACCGGCATCCTGGCATGACGATCGGGGTCGCGCAGTTGCGCCCCGAGTCCGTCGGGTCCATCCATATCAAGTCGCCCGATCCGCTGGTCGGGCCCGCGATCCGGCCCAACTTCCTGTCCGCGCAGGTCGACCGCGACTGCCTGGTGGGCGGCATGCAAGCGGCCCGGCGCATCGTGGGCCAGCCCGCCCTGCAACGCTACGTGCAGGCCGAGGTCAGCCCCGGCTCGCAGGTGGACAGTGATGACGCATGGCTGGACTTTGCGCGGCGTAACGGACAGACCATCTACCACCCCATCGGCACCTGCCGCATGGGTACGGACGTCGCGGCCGTGACAGACGAGCGGCTGCGCGTCAACGGGCTGACGGGCCTGCGTGTCGTGGATGCGTCGGTCATGCCGAAGATGGTTTCCGGCAACACGCAGGCCGCGGTCATGATGGTGGCTGAGCGTGGCGCCGAAATGATCCTCGAAGACGCGGCGCAGGCGTAAGACGCGTCGGTGGAACAAAGCGCGGTGGCTTCCGGTCAGCGCGCTTTTTTTCGCTTGCAGGCGCCCGGCATGCGCCTTGCTAACGTCCGGCGGCGGCTGCAGACTGCAGGTTCGGCTGCACCAACGGAAAGGAGACCGTATGACCTACGACCTTTGGTATTGGGATGGCATCCCCGGACGGGGAGAATTCGTGCGCCTGGCGCTGGAAGCGGGCGGTATTTCGTATCGGGAACGCGCCCGCGATCCGGGCGCCGACGAAAGCGCGTTGATCGATGACATGCAATCCGCCCGCAAGCACCCGCCTTTTGCGCCGCCGTATCTGGTGGCCGGAAAAATGACGCTGGGGCAGACCGCCAATATCCTGCTTTTCCTCGGCGAAAAGCATGGCCTTGCTCCCGAGTCGCTCGAAGGCCGCTTATGGGTGAATCAGTTGCAGCTCACGATTGCCGATATGGTGGCTGAAGCGCACGATACCCATCACCCCATTTCCGCCAGCGATTATTACGAAGACCAGAAGGAAGAGGCCGCCCGCCGCGCCAAGGTCTTTCGCGAAGAGCGTATTCCGAAGTTTCTCGGGTATTTCGAGCGGTTGCTGGATGGACCGCAAGCCTGGCTGGCGGGCGGCGCAAAATGGACTTACGTCGATTTGTCCCTGTATCACCTCGTCGATGGGCTTCTATTCGCGTTTCCCAAACGCATGTCCACCGTCGCCGCGCATTATCCAAATGTCTTTGCGCTGCACGAGCGGGTAACTGCCCTGCCCGAACTTCAAGCCTATTTTTCAAGCGGCCGGCGCCTGCCGTTTGGCGAAGGCATCTTCCGCCAGTATCGCGAGCTGGACGCGGCTTGAACCCGGGATTACCCGAGTGTGCGTCGTGGCGACGCTTTGAATTCTTTTTAAAAGGGACATCAAGGAATACATCGGGACGTGATAATTTCTGGGATTAAGTGGTTTCTATTCGATACATAAAAAAATACGTGTACCAGGCACGCCGGCAAACTCAAACCCTGGAGGTCACATGCTTTGGCATACTCTTGGCCGCTTTATCCGTGGATACCGCAGTACCGATAAAAACGACCTGCTGGGACAAATAAACGCCATTCACAGATCTCAGGCGGTCATCGAATTTGATTTGAACGGCCGCATCTTGATGGCCAATCAGAATTTCCTGGACACCACGGGCTATTCGCTCGATGAGATCCAGGGGCGGCATCACCGCATGTTCATCGATCCTGATGAGCGCGGGTCGCCGCAATATGCAGCCTTTTGGGAAAGGCTGGGACAGGGCGCGCATGATGCCGGGCGCTATCGGCGGATTCGCAAGGACGGCTCGGACGTCTGGTTGCAGGCGTCCTATAACCCCATCTTTGACAAGCGCGGACGCCCGGTGAAGGTGATCAAGTACGCCACCGACATCACCGACCAGCAAAACCGCCAGGCGGACTCCGAAGGCCAGCTTGCAGCCATCTCCAAGGTCCAGGCGATCATCGAGTTCGACCTGGACGGCACTATCCTCCGGGCCAACGACCTGTTTCTTGGCGCGGTGGGATATCGCGCTGACGAGGTACTGGGCCGGCACCACAGCATCTTCGTGCCACCCGAAGAAGCCCGAAGCACCGCATACAAGGATTTCTGGCGCCGGCTGCGCAATGGCGAGCACGACACCGGCCAGTACATGCGCTTGGGCAAGGGCGGCCGCCAGGTCTGGATCGAAGCCAGCTACAACCCCATCCTCGACGCGCAGGGCCGCCCATTCAAGGTGGTGAAGTTTGCCACCGACATCACCAAGCGCTTTACGGCGGCGCAAACGCTGCGCGTCGCCGTGCAGGGCCTGACTGAAAACGCCGAAAGAGCGCGGCAGGCCAACAGCCTTGCCCGTGACGCCAGCCGCATTGCTGAAACGGGCGGCGATACGATGCGCGACGTCGTGTCCACCATGGAAGCCATCACCGGCAGCTCGCGCCGCATTTCCGAGATCATCGGGGTGATGGACGGCATTGCATTCCAGACCAATATCCTTGCGCTGAATGCGGCCGTCGAGGCCGCCCGTGCGGGCGAGCACGGCAAAGGCTTCGCGGTCGTGGCGTCAGAGGTCCGCAACCTGGCGCAAAGCAGCGCGGCGGCGGCCAAGGAAATCAAGGCCCTCATCACGACGTCGGTGGCGCAGGTGGAGGGCGGCGCGGTGCAGGTCCAGTCCGCGGGCGGCACGATGGAGGGCATCGTCGCCTCGTCTCGCCGCGTGACCGAAATCATGGGTCAAGTCGTTGATGTGTCGCTGGCGCAATCGGACAAGCTTGCCGGTGTGACCGAAGACCTCACCGAAACCCACGTCGAGACCGCAAGGCGATTGCGCGCCGCCTAGTGGGCAGGGCGGCCGCCCTGCCTGCGCGGCGCCAGCACGCGAGTGCGCTATAAAGACGGCATTGCCGATCATTCGTGGCCCGCGCGGGCAGTTTCCGCCGCGGGCCGCGCCATTTGCCCCGACGTGTCCATGACTGAATCCGAAGCCCTCGCGCTTGCCACGCACCGCCACTACAAGGGCGGCCTGTACCGCTATATCGGCACCGCCCGCCATTCCGAAACCGAGGAGTCCATGGTGGTGTACGAACACCTCTGGCCTCACGCGCGCGGCCTGTGGGTGCGCCCGGCCGATCTGTTTTTCGGGCAGCTTGCCGACGGCTCGGCCCGCTTCGCGGCCCTTCACCCAGCGGAGTAAGCGCGTGACCTATTTCCATCGGCGCACGCGTGCGGCCAACACATCACCGGCACGTCCCGCGCCGCGTGCGCAAGCGGCCTTGACGCACGCGCTGCAAGCGTTGGGCGGCCCCTTCATCGTCGCCGACCTGGAAACGACCGGCCTGTCCACCTCAAGCTGCGAAATTCTTGAATTTGCGGCAGTCAGAGTCGGCGAGGGCGGTGCGGTGGTCAACGAGTACACGCAAGTCGTGCGCACCTGCGGCCGTGTCCCTTCCTTCATTTCCCGCCTTACCGGCATCACGCAGGCCGAAGTCGATCGCGACGGCATTCCGGTCGCGCAGGCCTTCTCGTCGTTCCTGAATTTTGTCGAGGATCTGCCGGTGTTCTTCCATAACGCCTCGTTCGACCGGCGCTTCCTCAGCGCGGCTGCGGACCAGACGGGGATGCCATTCCCGAACGCCACGCACTGCACGTTGGCGCTTGCGCGCCGCGCGTGGCCCGAGTTGCCTTCGCACAAGCTCGACATTCTGGCGCGACACGTCGGCGCCTCGCAGCCGACCCACCGGGCCTTGGCCGACGTGCGGACGACGGTTGCGGTCGCGTTGGCCGCCAGCGCTCGCCTGGCCACGGCGTAGCGGGGCGCCATTCCTGTGGGGGTTCCGATGTCCGACCTGGAAGCAATCCGGCTCGCCGTGCGTCAGTTCACGGCTGAACGCGAATGGCAGCAGTTCCATTCGCCCAAGAATCTGGCGATGGCGCTGGCAGGGGAAACGGGCGAGCTGGTCTCGCTGTTCCAGTGGCTGGATGAAGACGAGTCGCGCAATCTGCCCGCCGCCCGCCTTGCGTCGCCGCGGACGAGATCGCCGATGTGCAGATGTACCTGGTCGCGTTGGCGGACCAGTTAGGCATTGATATCGCGCAGGCCGTTGCCGGCAAGATGGTGAAGAACGCCCAGAAATACCCGGCCGATGCGTTCCGGCGCAGCGCGCGCAAATACAACGAGCCGCCGGAAGAATAACGCCGGTCCGCGCAGCCGCCCGGACCGGCGCGGCGCGTTCAGATCACTTTCTGTTCGTGGTGCACTTGGGGCGGCTCAACGAAAAAGCCGCCGACAAGCTTGCGCCACTCCTGGAAATCGGCCGACTCCCGGAAATCCACCATGTGGTTTTCGACCGTCTCCCAGTCCACCACCAGTGTGTAGCGCTGCGGCTGCTCGATGCTGCGGTACAGTTCCATGCCATGGCAGCCCTTGGCGCGCAGAAACAGCGGCTTCGCCTGGGTAACACCGGCTTCGAACAGCGCTTCCTGTCCTTCGCGGACGTGGATGCTGGCAATCTCCTGAATCATGGCTTGGTCTCCGATTGAAGGTGGGTGGGCAAGGCGGGAGTAGTATGGCCGAAAACTTCGCCACAAGCCCGCTTCATGAATCACCGAGCCGTCACATTGACTCGTCTCATTTCCATTCGCCTCCTTTGGTATGTCGGCGTTGGCGTCATTGCCTTGATGTCCTTGTGCCTGCATACGCAATTCGGCGTCGCGGTGCTGCTGTCTGCCATCGCCATCTATATTCCGCTGTCGATGCTGGGCTTGCCGCTCGTTGCCTGGCTGTGTTTGTCGCGCCGCACGCGTGGCCCGGCGTCCGGATTGCCGCCCGCCTGGCCCGCATATCTCGCCGGCGTCACCGGCATTGTGCTGCTGGCAAGCTATCAGGTGCTTGCCAATCTGTACGTGGCTGAATGCGGATTTCTGCTTGTGCTGGTGGCCGTGGACCTGATGCTGGCGCGTCGCGAGACCGGCTGGCTGCTACGCCTGGCGCGTTAGATATCACGCGTGAGCCTCACGCGACCGGTCCCATCCTTTGAGCTGAAAGCCGCCCGCAAGCGAGGCTTGACGGACGCATCGCGTCATCCATACGCATGGTCGCGCGAGGCCGGCATCTCCACTTTCAGGTCTGTGTAATTCGCGAGTCCATCCTCCAGAAAGACCCGGTCGTTCGTTTAACCGATACCGACCTGCCTAGGACGGCGCAATCATTCCGTACCAATACGAAAGTCCCACGCCCTGCCCAGGCAGGGGCGCAGTTCCTGGGGAGTAACGGTCCGCGCCGGTCGGTCTCCGGCACCTGTGCATCCGTGCAGACGGATCAGGAGGAGCTCAAATGAAAAAGCTCGCAGCAGTCGCCGCGTTGTCATTGTTCGCCGCATCGGCTTACGCCACTGGCCCGGGCCAGGTCGGAGGCTCGGTGACCGGCCACGCCGGCGCCATCAACGGTACGGCTTCATCCATTTCCACCGGCAGCTCGGTGGTCGCCACCCAGGTCAACGGCTACGGCTCGTCGAGCCAGACATCGTTCGGCAGCACGGGCGGCATCGCGGAGGTCGGCGGATCGTTCAGCCGCGACGGCACGCAAGTCGTCACCAGTACGCGGCAGTACGCCAATAGCGAATCGTACGGGCATGTGTCGGGCAACGCACCGATCATGGTCGGCGACAGCATCGCCAACGGCGGCGCGACGTTTGGCAAGACGGACACGAGCGCGTCGGCGACGGGCTCGTTCCACGCGGCAAATATCGGCGCGTTCGGGTCGATACACGGCATCGGCTCAGTGGGCCATGTCGTTGGGTTCAATCGCTGACCCAATTATCCGGACGGCTTCGGCCGTCCGGGCGAGGGGACATCATGAAGAGCATAGTTTTAGCCATCTCCCTGTCGCTCGCCGCCATGTCGGCGGGGGCGCAGACCAGCACGTCCAGTTCCACGACGTCGGCATCGTCCGGGTCGACCAACGCGGGCAACAACCAGGGCATCACACTGAATTCAAGCAATAGCGGGACCAGCACGTTGCGCAGCGCGCCGCCGGTTGGCGGCCAGAGCTTCTACGGCTCGTTCTCGTCGGACAGCTGCATGGTGTCGGCGGGCGGCGGCGGTTCGGTGGTGGGCTTCGGGATGAACGTTGCGATTCCGATCGAAGACCAGAAATGCAGCCTGCGCCGCAACTTCGAGCGCACGATGCAGGCGGCGGCATCGACCAAGGACGCGGATCGCTCGCGGCGTCTGGAAACCGCGGCCATCGACATCCTGTGCCAGACCGACGATCGCACCAAGGCGGCGCTGGTGGCGCAGGGGCTCTGCACCAACCCTGCGCTGACAACAGCGGACCATCGGTTCGACAGTGGCGCCGTGGCGCAGGTCGGGCCGCAGACGCCGGTTCAGACAGCGGGCGCCGCGCCCGTGCAGCCGCAGGCGCCGATGACGCCGGTCACGCAGGGCTATCCGGTGCTGTCGGCCCGAAGCGCCGCGTTCACCGCGCCGCCGCTGCGCAACCCTAGACTGGAACGGCAGCAATTTGCCGACCTGTATTCTCCCGGCTGATGCGGCCAGCGCATGACGGCGATCAGGGCGCGGCAGGCGGCGGGACCGCGACGGGCGCAGGCGCCTGCGCCGGTTCCGGCGCCGACGCTAGCAGCATGGTCGGCGGGGACGACACTTCAAGCTTGGCCTCGTCCAGACGCTTGAGCACCGTGAACAGCAGCGCGCTGCGCACACCGTACGCTGCACGCGGCGACGACACATAGCCCCTTGCATTGAAGATCAGATGGCCTGCGTCGATACCGTCCAGGAAGACGTTGGGCGCCGGCGACTCCAGCACGTCCTCGTGATCCGCCAACGCCTGCAGCATCAGTTCGCGCACCTGCTCGGCGTCCGTCGACAGGGGCATGGGCAGCTTGATCTGCACCAGACCAAGCGGATTGGATCGCGTCACGTTGCGCACCGTTTTCGTCACGAATTCGGAATTCGGCACGATCACCGTGGAACGGTCGCCCATCTGGATCTCGGTGGCGCGCACATTGATGCGCAGGATGTCGCCTTCGACGCCGCCCAGCGACACCCAGTCGCCCACCTTCACCGGCCGCTCGGCCAGCAAGATCAGTCCCGACACGAAGTTCTGCACGACCGCCTGAAGACCGAAACCGATACCCACCGACAGCGCGCTCGCGATCCACGCGACCCGTTCCAGTCCGATCCCGGCGGCCGACAGCGACAACGCCACGGCCAGCACGAAGCCGCCGTAGCCGAACAGCGTCGCGGCGGACAACTGCATGCCCGGATCCAGTTCCGTGGTCGGCAGATAGCGGTTGGACAGCCAGCGCTTGAGCATCTTCACGCTCAGCAGCGAAAGCGCCAGTACGATCAATGCCTGCAGCACCGCGCCGGGCCGGATTTGCGCCTCGCCGATCGCCAGGCCCTTGCGAAGCTGGTCGAAGCGCTGCACCAGATCCATCGGCGCCTCGCCAAACGGCGCCAGCACCAGAATGATGGCAAGCAGCCCGATCGCCACGCGGCCCAGGCCGGACAGCAGTACCGCGGCCTGATCGCGCATGCTGGGCCCATCGCCTTCCGCGCTGTCCCGGTGCGCCGTGCCCAGCAAGGTGCTGAAACCGTCCTCGACCAGCGTCGAGGCCAGATAGGCGGAAGCCAGCACGATCAGCACCCACAGCACCTGCTTGACCAGGAAGCTGCCGAATGCCACGTAGCCCAATAGCAGGCTGGCAAGGCTGACGATCAGCACCGTCCAAATGGCGGCCAGCATCAGCGAGACCCAAAGCGGAACCGGCGTTTCGCTGTCCTGCATGACCTGACGGCGCAGGCGGCGGCTGATGGACAGCACGGCAGCGAGCATCGCCATGCTTAGCACGCCCACGATGCCGGTCAGGGTGATGGTCGTCGTCAGACTGGCGTCCAGCAGCACGGGCAATCGTTCTGCGAGCCAGATCAGGACCACCAGCACGCCCAGCGTGCCGGGAAGCCAGCGCAGGCGGTTCGCCACGATGTCGCTGACCGGCGGCAGGCGCCACGAAGGACGGTTGGTCGACAGCAGCGCGTAGCCCATCCCCGACACGAATCCGCCGAAACAGACCGTGGCCACCAGATTGGTCAGGAGCGAATCGGTGCTGTCCGAAAGCTGCGATCGCCAGTCCAGGCCGGTCTGGATCAGCAGGGCAATCACGCCGGGGGTGGCGACCGACAAGGCCACCAAGGCCACGGCCAGGAACGAACGCCGCAGCCGGCCGGGCGGCACGCGCGTCGCGGTCAGCTGCAGCAGATACCGGCCAACCCAGACGCGCAGGGCAATCGCCAGACCCGCCACGACCGCCAGCAGCAGCCAACCCCATTTCGGCGTCTGCCCCACGGCGGTGGACAGGTCGTCGCGCAATGCCTCAAGCCGCCCAAGGTCGCGGGGAAACTCCTGGCGGAATTCGGTCCAGAACTGGCCAGAGAGGAAGGAGTCGCGACGTTCGCCCAAGCGCGCCTGAAACTGCTTGCGCCGCTGGGCTGAAATCTGTTCGGCCGTCTGGCCGGCATCCACCGATAGCAGCCGCGCCAGCTTGATCTGCGCGTCCAGCGCGCGGCTGTTCTTTTCCAGTTGCGCCCGCTGCGCCGCCACATCGGGCGCTTCCTTGGCTCCGTCCGGCGGTGCGCCCAGTTCGCTCAGTCGTGCGGTCACGCTGGCCAGTTGCGGTGTCAGCGCTTCAGTTGCGGCGTCCGCCTTGGACTGAATGTCCAGCGCCTCGCCGCGCTGCTTGAGCAGCACGGCGTCGTCCGTTTCGTCGGGGACCCGCTTGCGGATTTCGTCAATCTGCTTGCGCGCCGCGCCGAGCACAGCCTCGGTATCCGCAGGGGCGGCGGGCGGCGCGGCAAAGGCGGGCAGAAAGCAGAACACCAGCAGCAGCGCAGCAAGCAGCGCCGCCAGGTTGGGCGCGCGGACGAGGCGCGCGCGAAAGGGCAGAGGGTGCGTGGTCGGGATCATGTTTCTGGAGCGAGTTCCTCGCATGGAGGCGGCAGCATAACAAGCCGCCGCCCCGGCCGTTGCAACAAAAACTCGCCTTGCGTCCCCGTATTTTCAGCGGCCGCCGCCTAGGGTCTGGCCTAGGCTTGCGGGCCGTGAAATGGGGGCCGCATCCGGGCGCAGGCACCCTGTGGCCGGCCAGCCATGGCGGCGCGCGCAACCCATGTTTACCAGCCGAACGTTTGGATTCACTTCGGCTGGCGCTCGGGCGTGCGTGCAGCCCGAATCCGGGGCTTGCCCAGTACGGCGTCGCAGACCTGCAGCCATGCGCGAGCAGCAAAGGACAGATAGCCGGACTGCAGCCAGATATGGCCGACTTCCCACTGGATGCCGGACTTCGCAAGCTTCGCGGTGCTGAGGCCCCGCGTTTTCATCCGCTGTATCAGCGGCTCGGGCAGCAGGGCCACGCCTAGTCCGGCCGACGCCATCGCCACCAGAAAATCCCAGTGCGCGCTTTGCGCGGCGATGCTGGGCTGCAATCCCGCCTCCGCAAACGCCTGCCGCAGCCGCCGGGTGATCGCGAAATCGTCGGTGGGAATCAGCAGCCGGGCTTCGCGCAACGCGCTCAGCGGCAGCGAGGTCTTTCCGGCCCACGGCGCGTCGGGCGGTCCGATCACCCATATGGGATAGCTGCCAAACGCCTGCGCGGTCAGGCCGCCATCGGGTGCAATCGGCAAGATGGTGGCGCCGACCTCCAGTTCGCCGCTGGCCACCAGGCCTTCCACCGCCTGACCCGTGCCTTCCCGCAGTGTCAGGTGGATGCCAGGATGCAATTCGCGGAACCGTTTCACCACCGGCGTGAACAGCAGATTGATCATTGGCGGGATGCCCACCTCCAGCGCCCCGCGCCCCAGTTCTGCGGTCTGGCGCAACTCTTCCGATAGTTGGCGCATGGTTTCCAGCACCTGCAGGCCGCGCTGGTACATAACCCGGCCGGTATCGGTGGGACGGGCAGTATGCCCATCGCGGATAAGAAGCGGTGTGCCGGCTTCTTCTTCCAGCTGCCGGATCATCTTGCTGACTGTGGACTGCGTGACGAACAGCGTTTTGGCCGCCTGCGTGAAGCTGGCATGTCGGACGGTTTCGACGAAATACCGCAATGCGCGCACGTCCATGGGAAAGCTGACCCTCCGCGCCGTGCGCGAGAAAAATCCAAATGATGAAAAAAACGACTGAATTGGATGATTTTAAGTCATTACGAGATTTGCTCCCGCCTTCCTATACTGCCGAAAAATCGTCCCAACGCCCGTATCCACGGCGCTTGGGACCTCGGGAAACGCCGCGTCAGACGGTGCCCGGGCGCCGCAGACCACTGTCGCTACGCCCGGCCCTAAGCCGCCAGCCTTTGAATTTGGAGACACCATGCCTTTCGACCGGATCCGCAACGCCGACCTGCACGCCAGGATCACCTCAGCCGAACAGGCCGCCTTACTGGTTCAGGACGGAATGACCGTCGGAATGAGCGGATTCACCCGGGCCGGCGACTGTAAATCGGTGCCGGCCGCGCTGGCGGCACGCGCCGAGCGCGAACCGCTGGCCATCACCTTGATCACGGGCGCGTCGCTCGGTCACGACACCGACAAGATGCTGGCGCAGGCCAATGCATTGGCACGGCGGCTGCCGTTCCAGGTCGACACGACCCTGCGCCGCAAGATCAATCAAGGCGAAATCGCCTTCATCGACCAGCACTTGTCCGAGACGGTGGAACAACTGCGGGCGGGTCATCTGGGGCCTATCAACGTGGCCATCATCGAGGCCGCCGCCATTACCGAATCCGGCGCGATCGTGCCGACGATGTCGGTGGGCAACTCCGCGTCGTTCGTTCAGCAGGCCGACAAGATCATCGTCGAGCTGAATCTGAGCGTGCCCGCGGCTATCGAAGGCCTGCACGACATCTACATTCCTGGCGACCGTCCCGCCCGTCAGCCCATCGCTCTGGTTTCGGCAGACCAGCGCATCGGCCAGACCTGCATCGAGGTCGATCCCGACCGCATTGCCGCCATCGTCATCACGCAGGAGCCCGACAGCCCCTCCAACGCGCTGCCGCCCGATGCCGAGACCAACGCAATCGCAGGACATATCAACCAATTCCTGCGCGGCGAAGTCGACGCCGGCCGCCTGACCAACGCGCTGCTGCCGTTGCAGGCAGGGATCGGCACCATCGCCAACGCGGTCCTCCACGGGTTCGAATCGTCTGACTTTGAGAACCTGGTCATGTACTCCGAAGTGCTGCAGGACAGCGCTATTGAATTGCTCGACCAGGGCAAGCTGGCATTCGCATCGGCGTCGTCCATCACCGTGTCCAAGCCCGTGTACGAGAAGATCCTCGCCAACATGGAGCACTACCGCCAACGCATCGTGCTGCGTCCGCAAGAAATCAGCAACGCGCCCGAAATCGTGCGGCGCCTCGGCATCATCGCCATCAACACGGCGCTGGAGTTCGACATCTACGGCAACGTGAACTCCACGCACGTCGGCGGCACGCACATGATGAACGGCATTGGCGGCTCGGGCGATTTCGCGCGCAACGCCCATCTTGCGATCTTCGTGTCCAAGTCGATGGCCAAGAATGGCGACATCTCCAGCGTGGTGCCGATGGTGTCCCATGTCGACCACACGGAACACGATGTTGACGTGTTGGTCACCGAATGCGGTCTCGCTGACCTGCGCGGTCTGGCGCCGCGCGAGCGCGCCCGCGCCATCATCCAGAACTGCGTGCATCCTTCGTATCGGGACGCGCTTCAAGACTACTTCGATCGCGCGTGCGCACGCGGCGGCCAAACGCCGCATCTGCTCGAAGAGGCGTTCTCGTGGCACCAGCGGTTCAATGAAACCGACTCCATGCAACCTGTCGCGGTGTCGGCGCGCAAGGCGGCCTGAAGCAGGACTACAGATTGACTGCCGCCGTCGCGGCGTCCGCCTGGGCTTTCGAGCGAAGCGAACCCAGGCTGTCAAGGCAATGTCCTGCCGGGCGCCGCGTTTTGGTCAAGGTAAAGCTGCTGCCCGCCGCTTTACCTTTTTTTTCGCCTGGGCCCTATCTTTCGTCCTCGGGCTTTGATGTCACCAGTGTCTGGCGCGACATTTCCAACTCATCGCGCAGCCATTGCTTGAACGCGTTCAGCGGCGCCCAGTCCCGCAAGCTCGGCCGATACACCAGGTGGTAGGTCTGCCCCAGTTCGTAATGCACGCGTACGGGCGACACCTGTACAAGCCGCCCGGCACAGAGTGCATCCGCCGCCAGCAGTTCGCGGCCGAGCGTGATGCCCAGCCCCTGCTCGGCAGCCTGCAGCATCATCCCCGCGTCATTGAACGACGCCACTGGCGTGACCGGCGTTGGAAACCCGGCTGCCGCGAACCAAAGCTGCCAGAGCTCGCGTTCGCCAAGCAAAGGTTGGCGTGCCAGCGTTTCGGGCGAATTGTCGGGCAGGGCGGCCATCGTTTCGGGCGAAGCCAGCACGATCAGCGGCAACGGTACGTCAAATAGCGGCTCCGACTCAACACCGGCCCACGGTCCTTGCCCGATCCGCAGCGCGGCATGAAAGCCGTCCCGCGCCAAGTCGACCAGTTGCTGGGACGTCTCGATCTCCAGCGCCAGTTCCGGATGCCGGGCGCGCCACCGCGCCATGCGCGGCAACAGCCAGCGCTGCGCAAACGACGGCAATACCGACACGCGCAGCCGTTGTTCGCGCCCGCTCGCCGCCGCACTCGCCGCCATCAGACCTTCATCGAGCAACGCCATGGCGCCTTGCACGCTACATAGCAGCGCCGCGCCGGCGGAGTTCAACACAATGCCGCGGCCGCTGCGCTCGAAAAGCGGAAAGCCGATCTGCTCCTCCAGCACCTTGATCTGCTGGCTCACGGCGCTGTGTGTCAGATGCAGCCGCTCAGCGGCAGCACGCAGGTTCTGCAGTTCCGCGACGACGCGAAAAGCAGGAAGGGTATTCAGCGGCAAGCGCATGGCGGACCTTCTAAGAAAATTATTGGTCATCGTAGCTTACCGATGAGGCCAAAACAATTGGATTTTCGAATGGGTATTGGGCGATTACGCTTACCAAAACGGAATACAAGGAGCCCGTTATGACCGCGCAATCTTTCATGCAGACGCCTCCCCTGGTCTGCACACGCCGCCAACCGCTGCCTGCCGCCGCGCCAGCCACGTCCGCGCCAGCTGCTTCTGCACCCGGGGCTGCTGCAACCGTGGCGGTGCTGGAAACCGCGCAAGCACCCGATCGCGGCGTGCTCGCTCGGCTGTGGAATGCCTACCTCGCCCACCGCAACGCGGCGCGCATGCGCAACATTGCCCAAGACATGGACCCTCACATGCTCAACGACGTGGGCGCACCCCAATGGCTGGTCAACGAAGCTACCGTCCGCCGCGAATTGACCCGGCTTCGCCATGTGGATTTCATCCGTTGGTAACATCGCGCCAGGGGCCCTTGGCATGCGAAACGCCGCGCCTTGCGGCTCGTCCATATGTAGAGCGGCGAAAAAAGCTTCTCCGAATGTCTCCATCTCGCACAAGGGGAGGGCCCCCAGCAGCACCCTCCGCCTTCCCAGGTCAGCGGGCGTGGCTGCTCGCTTGCTGCGTCTCTATATATATACAGGCAGCCTTTCCCTCAAAGCCGCACGCCGGTCGCCATGGGGGACGTGTTGCGACCAATCCAGCCGCCGAACCAATAATTTGCGACACCGGCGTGACAGCGCAAAATTCTGTGCTATAGTCTCGCTCCTTCGCAGCTCAGACAGTTTTGAGACGCGAAGCCAAGCAAGTGCAACAGGCGAAGCGGGGCAACCCAACCTCACCTGCCGCAACGGCAATCAGAAATGAGCGCCCCGCGGTTATTGCAAGGATCGACGCAAATTAGGCAGAAGCCAGTTGCAAGGTCTGCAAAAATTGTGCTATAGTTTCGGGCTTGGCAGTTACTGAAAAATTAGGGTTTACCCTAACGTTTCGATAACTGCTAGGGCAGGACGAAAGTCCTGGCGAGGCCTGAAGAGGTCGCCGCAAGAAAGCGAAGCAAACTGCGAAAGCAAAAAGCGAAGCTGTCTTGACAAGCGATAAAAACTTCTTCATAATCTCGTTTCTCTGCTGCAACGACAGCGACGACGCAAAAGCGAAGTTGGCCGAGGTTGAAAGTAGAAACCAGTAGTACGGAATTTAGCAGTACAGAATTTAGCAAGACCGCTCTTTAACAATTAAACAACCGATAAGTGTGGGCGCTTGATGCGAGTGCAGCGATTGGGTTTCGGCCTGATCGCAAGCACAAGAAATCAAGTGCTCACTAGAAGTGAAGTGCCTTAGACGTCAAGTTTAAGAACATACCTCACTTCCTTTGAGTAGCGACGTATGACCTGGTTTGGATTTATTCAGACCAAGAATACGAAACAAATACAGAGATTAAACTGAAGAGTTTGATCCTGGCTCAGATTGAACGCTAGCGGGATGCCTTACACATGCA
>NZ_LMGO01000006.1:228127-618709 GCF_001427425.1 Achromobacter sp. Root565 | reverse complement strand
CAAGACGGAATACGCCGGACGGAACGCACACAAACTGCAGAGTGGAACGTTCATCAGCAATTATTTCGAGGGGATGAAGAAACAGGCTGCGACTAATCCAAACCTGGGCAAGACGCTCGTAAGGCAGCAAAACCTGGTGAACTACGCAGGCGCGCTTTCGTTTCCCCGCATTTATGCCAAAGAAATAGAAGCGTTCGAAAACACAATTGCCAAAGCGGTACAGGATTCCCTGGCGTGGGTCCGCCTGATCGACTTATCGCAACTCTTGGGCAAGGCACTACGGTGCTTTGACCGCAGCGTGATCCACAACGCACACGACTATGAGGAAGCTGTACTTCAGTGCATTGGCGGACTGGTGCACTCCAAAGATGGAATACAGGTACTGAACCACCTAATCAATTTGCCCGTCGACGAAAGCCCCTTTTGGCTTGCGCTGGCCAATGGCAGCGAGCTGCTTCTTGCCCGTCTGAAAGCCAGTTCCGGTGAAATTGCCAAGAACCTTTTCAGCGTCATGGACAAGGTCTTGGAACAGCACCAATTGACCGCAGCCTCCAACGCGCTAATTGGGCTCCTGCAGCCGCTGCCGGAATCCAAAGTGGCGGATGTACTGATGCCACGTCTGCGGCACGTGATGGAGGTCAGAGCCGGCTTCACCATTGTCCGTTACGACGTTGGAATCGACGACCTGCTGCGAGCCGCTTATGAATTCCAGGGGTATCAAACGCTNTGTGATGGAGGTCAGAGCCGGCTTCACCATTGTCCGTTACGACGTTGGAATCGACGACCTGCTGCGAGCCGCTTATGAATTCCAGGGGTATCAAACGCTTGGCGAAGACGGATTGCGGGGGTGGAAGATGCCGTCCCCGAAGATCAATAAGGCAGACCTTGGTCAGAAAACGTCAGTCTATGACTGGGTGAAGGTTGGTGAAACCACGTACCGCGAACTTGACGAGGCGCCAACGGACAAGCCAGCACTGCCGCCGCCCAGGCCTATCAGGATGGAAGGCAACCCCTTCCTCAACTCGGTTAATAAACTCAGGGCGCCCGGAGGACTCGTCCTTACGGGATTGGGGGGCTTTCTTGCATTGAAGCCGCTAATCAATGCCTGGCGGGAATTCAGCCGCGGAACCGCCCGCATAGCAAATTTTTATAGTCTGCTGGGCGCCTCGAGCGCGCTTATTGGAGCAGGAATTGAAATTGGCGCAACGACTGTTGCGATACATGCCGGATCTCGTGGAAATGCCGCCTTCGCAACGAATATGAAAATCGTTGCAGCAAAACGAGGTGTTGCACTCTTCGGAGCTGGCGGGGCGGGACTCTCAGCCGTAGCGGACTTCGTTAAATCTATCAGTGCATTTAATGAAAGCAACCCACAACTGGGAAGCATGCTGATTGGCTCGGCGCTAGCCGGCGGTGTTGTATCAGTTGCGACGTGGGCAGGAGGAGTAGCCACAGCTAAGGCGCTGACTAGCGGAGGGGCAGTCGTCGTGCTCGGTCTTAACCCTGCCGGTTGGGCGATTGTTGCAGGCATCGCGCTCGTACTAATTGTTGGATTCGCGTTCGGCGCCGATATGACCAAACACGGACCAATTGATATCTGGCTTAAACACTCCGTCTGGGGCGTGGATCGTCGTCGATACACGAACCTGGAAGAACTGAATGCCTTCCACGGCTTGTGCTACCGTCCACGACTGACGCCGGAATGGAATAAGTCCTACGGGTACTCGGTCGGCACTCTTCGCATCAGCTGCCAGTTGCCGAACACAAATCGCCTGAACGGAGAAGAATTTCAGACCAAATTGGTCGTTACCTTGCGAGGGACCATGCTTTCCCGGGTTGACGGACCAATCGCTTACGCACCCGGTTCCAACCCGATTGACTATCGACGTGAATGCTTGGTTACACCGTTGGGCAGCACCAGCAGTGAATGTGGTTGGTCGATTCAGATGGACGAGGATGCTGAAGTTGCACTGGAGTATCTATACTTCCCCGACCCCGAACGTCAGCCTAATCTCGCACTACGGCAACCGGATGCTCCGAAAGCGCTCGTATTCTCGCCGGGGGGATGGCTCTCAGACCCTATCGATTCCGCCAAGCTTGAACCCGTCGAGGGTCCAAAGTGACGATTGAAGTCAAGCGCCTTCCAAAGAATCTGCGTTTCGGTGGGACACCGCTAGGTACCGGAAGTTGCGCCGGCCATGAGCCTCAGCCGGACGGGGTGAGGTGGATCAACGACAAATGTGTCGAGCTCGAAACATACCCAAACTACATTCGGAGCGGCACTGCGGGCTACATTGGCATGTCCGCTCTGGTTTTCGTCATCGTTTTTGCGTCAGTCTTGCTTGCTCTGGGGCCCGCCGACGTGGACTTGGAAACGGTCCTAATCATGCTTTCAGGACTCCCGGTTTCGATCGGGCTCGCCTTTGTTTTTTACATTGCCAGCGGTGCGCATCGAAGTCGGGGAGGTTTTATCCGGATTCACCGCGGTACTCGCAAGCTGTACTTCGTGTCCCTGCCGCAGAAGCGCCTCCACGCGCTCGATTGGGACCACATAGAGGCTTTGGCCGGCTATATCCCCATCGTCTCCACTAGCGGCTACACCAGCCGACATCCGCTGTTCTTAATTGGCGTTGACCACGGTATGAGCCCGCCAACGGAGATTTGCGTTGCATGCGGCAACCTCGGCCTGTTCGACGGAGACCGGTCAGCCAAGGCGCTGTGGGCTTATCTTCAAGCCTTCATGGCCCGAGGCCCTGAAGGCTTGCCAGAACCCGCGCCGCTGCCTCCTCGCCCAAGCCGCAGACAGGAAACCCTTCAACCATACCGGAAGTGGTATGCCGGATTGTGCCGCAGGTTGGCCGAGCCCTACGGCATATTGAAGGCACCTATCACCATCCCGCTATGGATAATTCTGCTGCTGATTGAAGCGTATCCGGACAGTGTTGAGGCCTTCATTCAGTTCAACGTGCCTTACACGCAGTTCCCCAAGGAAATCGACCGGTTGTGCGGCTTTGATGAAACAACCTAGGCCTTCCTACCGCCTACGCATCCCATCCAGCAGCAGATCCGTCATGAACTCCGCAACCGCCTGCTGCCCGGCCGCGTCGGGCAGCAGGCGCGTGAAACGTTCGATGATGGCTATGAGCGACTGGCCGAACCACTCGGGCGATATTTCCGGGCGGAAAAGTCCCGCTCGCTGCTCCGACCTGACGTTTTCGGCGATCAGGATGACCAGTTCATCCTTGAGCGCCTCGGCCGCTTCGGCCTGGAAAAAGCCGATGCGCGTGAGGTTTGGGTCTTCCTGCAGGATGGCGAGCAGTGTCCCTATGCCCTGCCGGATGCGGTTCACCAGAGCTTCGCCCTGCAGGTGGCCGGGAAGCCGTGCCTCGCTGATTGCCTGGCGCAACCGCTGGGCGAACAGCCCCACCAGCTCGTCATAGGCCGCTTGTTTGCTGGTGAAGTATTGATAGAACACCGGCTGGGTCACGCCGGCGCGGGCGACGATGTCGCTGACCCGGGTGTGCTGGAAACCGCGTTCGGCAAACTCGGCCGCGGCGACGGCCAAAAGCTGTTTGCGCGTGCGTTCGCCCTTGGTAAGACGCTTGTCCTGGGACGCTGTATTCGGTAGTGCCGTGATCATCGCAAAAAAATACTACCGATCCCCTGATTCCGCCACTGGCCGCGAGACCAATTTGCGGCACCCTTGATGGTTCATTTCACTGCGTTTCGCCCGTCACCCTTCTGAAATCAGTTGAAATTCCCGTAGCGTCTGGGGACATTCTTCTCGTGTCGGCCGAGCAGTACATTACGCCTATCGCCCGGCCTGATGGCAAGGTGCCGGCGCCGGGCGGCCGAGGAGCAAGATCATGAAGCGGTTTATTGGCCGGGTGACGATGGCGGCGTTGGTGCTGGCGGTTGCCAGCGCACCCGCAATGGCGGGCGGACGCGGCGGATATTGGGGCGGTTATGGCGGCGGCCATCATCATTACCGCGGCAGCTCGAACGGCTGGTGGATCGGCGGCGCCGTGGCGCTGACGTCGGTGGGTCTCATCGCAGCCAGTTCAAGGCCCGGATACGTGCGGACCGGCGTGTATTCGTCGGGGGTGGGTTATACCAGTCCCCCCCTGTACGCCGCACCCGTCGCCATGCCGGTATACGGCACGACGGTCTACCAAGCCGCGCCGGTGTATGACGCCCCCGTTTACCAGGCGCCGCCGGTGTACAACGCGCCCGTCTATCAGGCGCCGCCGGTCGTTTATCCCGTGCCAGTGGCCGTCCCGGCCAACCCGCCCGTCGTATACGCCCCTGCGCCCCAGGCCGAAATCGCGCTGGCCGATGCCTCGTACGAATGCCGGCGCTGGGCCATGAACGAAAGCGGCCATGACCCGTCCAACATCACCCCGTGGACGACGAAGGTCATGATCGATTCCTACAACCGCGCGCGGGATTCCTGCATGGAAAGCCGCGGCTACCGGGGATACCGCGCCTACTGACGCGAGCGTCCGGCTATTCCGGATACTGTTCGGCGGCGGCGCGGCGCCAACTGTCCTGTCAGCGCCGCCAGCCGCGCCAGGCAAACATCAGGCCGGCGGCCAGCAACGCCCCGGCCGGCAGCACCCAGACGAAGCCCGAGTCGGTGTAGACCACCTGCTCCACGGAATCGTAGTAGCGGCCAAGCTCGTTGAATTCCCAGCGCAGATACTGCGCGTACCAGGCGTAGAAGAAGACGGCGGAAAGCGCCAGGCTGACCAACGCGGCGGTCCGGGCAAGCACCCGGCTGCGGCCAGCATGCGCCAAGACCTTCCAGGCCAGATACCCGCCACCGGCCACCGCGGCCAGCACCATCCAGTCTCCCGCCTCAGCGAGCATCATCGGCCTCCAACTGCGCCAGAAACGCTCCGGCTTCAGCCCATTGGTGTTCGCTGAACACGTACAGGCCCGCCTCGCGCAGCAGTTCTGCGGTGACGCCCACGCCGGGCTGGCGGCGGCCCGCAAAATGGCCGTCGTAGACGTAGCCGCTGCCGCAAGACGGACTGCCCTCTTTCAGCACGGCGATGCGAATGCCGTGCGTCTGCGCAGCGGCCAGCGCCTGGCGTGCGCCGTGCACGAAGGGCGTCGTCACGTCGTCGCCCGTCACCGCCACCACACGCCCGTTTCCGGCCAGCACCGAGGCCGCGCTTCTACCCGGCTCGATTTCCGCCGGGGGGCGTGGGATTGGCATGCCGCCCGCCACCTCCGGACAGACCGACACCACACGCCCCTCCCGCAGCCAGCGGGCCAGGACGGCATCGTTATGCGTCACGCCGCGTCCGTCGTATCGCACGGGGTTGCCCAAGAGGCAGGAGCTGATCAGAACATGGTGCATGGGACGGCGGGATCGGGGGCCGGCAGCGGCCCGGGCGATCACCGATCTTAAGCCGAGTCGGTTTTCTTCGCGGTTTTGCGCGGCGCCGTCTTGCGGGCCGCGGTTTTGCGTGCCGGTTTTGCGGCCGTGCCGGTCTCGGCGGCGGGCGCCGTCGCGGGCGCCGCGCCGGCCGACGCGCTTTCCGGTTTGGCCGGCGCCTTGGGCGTGGTCTTGCGGGCGCCCCGGGCAGGCTTGGCGGCGGACTTGGTGGAAGCAGCATCGGGAGCAACTGCGGGAGCGGCTTCGGAAACGGCTTTAGTAGCCGCTTCCGACCGACGCGGCGCCCCGGCGAAGGGATCTGGCGCCTCGCCGCGGCGCTCGCGCTCGGTCTTCGCCGGCGGCGCGGCGAAGGTCCAATCGGCGACATTCACGACGGGTGGCGGGCCGGAGACCAGCGCCGACTGCGGCGGCGGGGGAACCGGCCGTGTGAACGCGGGCGGCGCCACGTCGTCGCGCTTGCTAGCCGGCGCGTGTCGCTTGGACGACGCCTGGCGCCCGGACGATTCTGGCGGTTCAGCCGAAGTCTTCCCTTCGGACGGCCCCTGCCCCTCGACCGGCTCACGCGGCTGAACGGCATCTTCACCCGACCCGGAATTCCCGGACTGCCGGGCATCATCGCCCGTCCTTGACCCGCGCCCCCGGCGGCCCGAGCGGCCCTGCCGCCCGTTATCCGCCTGTCTGGCGCCGCGCGGCGGCGACGAGCCGTCGGCAGAATCCTCGCCAGCAATCTGACCCGGCGCCTGCGACACATCCAGCACCGTGCCGCCTTCCGTCTGCTGCGGCGCGTCGGGCTGTTTCCAGGCATCCGCAACCTCGGCGGAACCCTCCGACGCGGTCACGGTCGCTTCCCGCTCCGAACCCTCGCCGTGCGAGCCAGCCGTCCGGCCGCCCGCCGTCTTGCGGCCACCGCGCGATTTGCGGCTGTTTCGGCCGCCAGAGCTCGGCGCCTCGCCGACATCGGCCGCCCCGTCAGCGCTCGACGCACCATTCGCGTCGCCAGACGGGTCCGAGGACGCGTCGCCCGAGCCATCACGGTAGACATACGTGCCAGATTTTTCTTCGCGGCCGACCTCAAGAAAGCCGCGCGACTGCGCTTCTTCCAGCAGATTGCCGAACGCGCGGAAGCCGTAGTAGGACTCGTTGAAATCAGGCTTGCGGCGCTTCAGGGCGTCTTTCAGGGCCGATGCCCAGATCTTGCCGCTGTCGCCGCGTTCGGCCATCAGCGCCTCGAAGGTCTCGACGACCATCTCGACCGCGCGCGTCTTGCGCGCGTCCTGCTCTTCCTTGCGGCGGCGCTCTTCGTCGGGCGAGCGGCGCTGGGCGCTGACGCCACGGTTGTCGCGGCGGGCCTCGGCGGTGCGCTGGCCTTCGCGGGCCAGGTCGTCATAAAAGATGAACTCGTCGCAGTTGGCGATCAGCAGGTCCGACGTGGACTGTTTGACGCCCACACCGATGACCTTCTTGTTGTTCTCCCGCAGCTTGGACACGAGCGGCGAAAAGTCGGAGTCGCCGCTGATGATGACGAAGGTATTGACGTGGGACTTGGTGTAGCAGAAGTCCAGCGCGTCCACGACCAGGCGGATGTCCGCAGAGTTCTTGCCCGACTGGCGCACGTGCGGGATTTCTATCAGTTCGAAATTGGCCTCGTGCATCGGCGCCTTGAATTCCTTGTACCGCTCCCAGTCGCAATAGGCCTTCTTGACCACGATGCTGCCCTTGAGCAGCAGGCGCTCGAGCACCGGCCGGATGTCGAACTTCTGGAATTTAGTGTCGCGCACGCCCAGCGCCACGTTCTCGAAGTCGCAGAAAAGCGCCATGCTGACGTTTTCGTTGGGGTTGTTCATGTTCTCTCCAATGCCGCGGTCGGAAGGCCAAACCAGGCCTGACACCGCCAGAATTCGCCCATGATATACATTTCCGCTTGGTCTCCCCCGTCATCCGCCCCGAGCCGCCATGCCCGACACCCTGCTGCCCCCCGAACTTGTCACCGATCGACTGGTGCTGCGCCCCCTGTCCCTGGACGATGCCGACGCCATTCAGCGCACGTTTGCCCACTGGGAGGTCGTGCGCTTTCTGGCAGACAAGGTGCCTTGGCCCTATCCGGCCGATGGCGCGCGCCAGTTCCTGCAAAACGCCGCCCTGCCCGCCATGCGCCGCGGGACGCAATGGCATTGGTCGGTGCGCACGCGCGCGCAGCCTGACCAGTTGATCGGCGTCGTCAGCCTGATGGACGACGAACCCGGCAACAACCGGGGTTTCTGGCTGGATCCGGCGCATCAGGGGCTGGGTTACATGACCGAAGCCAGCGCGGCCGTCACGGCGTATTGGTTCGACGTGCTGGGCAAACCCGTGCTGCGCGCGCCCAAGGCCGTCGCCAATACCGCCTCGCGGCGGATTTCCGAAAGCAGCGGCATGCGGCTGGTGGGTACCGAAGAACGCGGCTTCGTCAGCGGCCGTCATCCCGCCGAAATCTGGGAGATCACCCGCGAGGAATGGCTGGCGCAGCAGGCAGCCGCGCGGCAGCGCTAGACCGTCCCCGATTCTCGCCAGCGTATCGCTGGCACGCCGCGCGCCTGACTGGCCGATTAAGCCGGCGCTTACCGCCTATTTCGCCCCGCTTTCCGGCGAATTGACCGAGGCCCGCGCTGGCTAGAATTCCCGACAATCCGGCATTCCGCGCGTGGGATGCCATGTTCTCGGGCAAGATCCATGAATCCGTCTACCGTCATCGGCGCCGTTGTCGGCCTGCTCACCCTGATCATCGTGGTGGCGCTGTCCGCCAACGATGCCAGCCTGTACTTCAACCTGCCGGGCCTGGCGATCGTGCTGGGCGGCACCTGCGCCGCGCTGTTCATTGCGTACCCGCTGCAGGAAGTGGTGCGCGTGTTCAAGCTGGTTCGCACCGTGTTCCGCAACGACCAGCACGACCAGCAGCGCGACATCGAGGAATTGGTGTCGATGGCGCAGCTCTGGATGAACGCCGACGTCCACAAGGTCGAGCACGAGCTCAAGAAGGTCTCGAACCCGTTCCTGCGCACGGGCGTGCAGCTCATCATCGACAACACGCCCGAAGACCAGATCATCGAACTGCTGAAGTGGCGCGTGGCCCGTCTGCGCGCCCGCGAGCAGGCCGAGGCCCAGATGTTCCGCGTCATGGCTACGTTCGCGCCCGCCTTCGGAATGCTGGGCACCCTGGTCGGCCTGATCAACCTGATGGCCGTCCTGGGCGACGGCAGCATGCAGACCATCGGCCAGCAACTGGCCATCGGCCTGATGACCACGTTCTACGGCATCCTGCTCGCCAATCTGGTCTGCAAGCCGATCGCGCTGAAGCTGGAACGCCGCACGGCACGCCGCGTCGAGTCCATGAACATGGTGCTGCAGGGCATCTCGATGATGTGCGAGAAGCGCGGCCCGGCCATGGTGCGCGAGACGCTGAATTCCTTCGTCATGCACGTCGAAGACGAAATCTATGACGGCGGCGCCGACGCCAAGCCCAAGACCAAGACGGAAGGCCAGGTCAAGCCCGGTGCAACCGCCCCCGCAGCCGCCCCCGTGTCCGTCGCCCGCCCCGCTGCCGCGCGTCAATGAGCCTGATTTCCCCTTCCCTTGCGCAGCGGATCGAGCAGGCCCGCCAGGCGCAGCTACGCGCGCAGAAAACCGCCGCCGCGAGCGGCTGGCGGCCCAGCGATAGCGACCGCCAGGACCGCTATGCGCGCTGGCACGTCGAGGACGCCGTTGAACAGGATTCCGAGAACTGGCTGCTGAGCTACCTGGACCTCATCACGCTGCTGCTCGCGATGCTGGTCGTGATGCTGGCCGTCACCATGCACGGCGGCGCCACCGGCAAGTCCGAGCAGCCCGTCGAACTGGTCGGCACGCTGGGCGGTAGCGGCCTGCCCAAGTACGACGGCGAGTATTCCGAATTCGAGACCGTGCAGATTCCGGCCAGCTGGACTGAGCTGCCCGCTCCCGCCACCGCCGCTACTACCGCCACGCCTGCCCCGGCAGAAGACGAGGTCGTGGTGGCCGAGGCCGCCCCGCCGCTGACCGCGCCGTCCAAGGAATCGCTGGGCCTGGCGGACCTGGGCAATTCAGTGGACGTGATCGTCAATGAGCAGTCGGTCAGCTTTCGCATCAGCAACGAACTGCTGTTCGCCTCGGGCCAGGCCACGCTCAGCACCGCAGGTCTGGACGTGATCAAGCGCCTGGCCGGCATCCTCAACAAGAACGACTACCAGGTCTCGGTCGAAGGCCACAGCGATCCCGTGCCGATCCTGACCAAGCAGTTCGCCTCGAACTGGGAGCTGTCCAGCAGCCGCGCCACCAGCGTGCTGCGCGAGCTGGTGCGCGATGGCGTGACGCCGCAGCGGCTGCGCGCGGTGGGCTACGCGGAAACGCGGCCGATCGAATCCAACGACACGGCAGCAGGCCGCGCCGCCAACCGCCGCGTCGAACTCATCATGGACATCACGCCGCAGCAGCCGAAGACCGCCGCCGCCCCGCAGACGCCCGCCGCCGGCAAGCCGGGCAACGCGCCGCAAGCCGCCGCCCCCGTGGCGAAACCGGCCGTGCCGGATGCAACGCCGTCCGCGGCGAAGGCGGCCGCTCCGGACGCCAAAGCGCCTGCGAACGCCATGAAGGCGCCCGCTCCCGCCGCACCGGCGCAATCCTGATCCGCGATCCCTTTCCTTCCAAAAAACCGGCGCAAGCCGGTTTTTTATTGCCGGCTGGTCGCATATTGGAGATGTAAAGGACGCTTGACACACCGAGGCACGCCCGCCAGAATGTCAAGCACGCTTTACATCAACAAGGGCATTCCCATGAATCAACAACAAGCCAAGCGCCGCTATTTCAAGGAACTGGGCTTCTCGATGGCGCTCTACGCCGTCCTGCTGGTCGGTGCGCTTCGGCTCAGCTTCGACATGCAACCCGGCGCATTGCGCACCGTGGTGCTGCTCACGCCCATGCTGGCGTTTCTGCTGGCGCTGCGGGCCGTCGTGCGCGCCGTGCGCGGGTCCGACGAATTCATCCGCAAGATCACGCTGGAACACCTGGCCATTGCTGCCGCCGTCACCGCCGGCGTCACGTTCACGTATGGATTTCTTGAGATCGCCGGCTTTCCCAAACTGAGCATGTTCGTGGTCTGGCCGCTGATGGGCGGAGTCTGGGCGTTCACCACCATCGTCGACACGCTGCGCCATCGATGAAAAACAGCATCCGCGAATTGCGCGCCGCGCGCGGCTGGAGCCAGGCCGCGCTGGCTGAACGCCTGGACGTCTCGCGCCAGACCGTCAACGCCATCGAGACGGGCCGATACGATCCGAGCCTGCCGCTCGCCTTCGCCATCGCCCGCGTGTTTGAAACGTCCATCGAATCGATCTTCCAGGAAGATTGAGGCGATTTTTCCGGCATGGCGCGGACGCCGGGATCGGCGTTAACCTAGCGGACCCGCCGCTCGCGGCGACCCCAGTCCGCCCCGGAGTCCCCATGCCGTACATGCTGCTGATCGTCGAACCGGTGGGCCAGCGCGCCCAGCGCACGCCCGAGGAAGGGCGCGAGGCCTATGCGCAGATGGTGCGCTACGCCGAATCCCTGCAATCCCGCGGCCTGCTCACGCGCGCCGAATCCCTCAAGTCCGATGCCGAAAGCGTGCGCCTGCGCGTGCGCGACGGCGAACGCCAACTGATGGACGGCCCCTACGCCGAGGCCAAGGAAATGATCGGCGGATTCTTCCTTTTGACCTGCGAGTCGCGCGAAGAAGCGCTGGCGCTGGCCGCCGAATGCCCGGCCGCGCAGTGGGCCACGGTTGAAGTCAGGGAGCTGGGCCCCTGCTTCATGTAGCGCCAAAGGCGGCCTGCGCAAGGGCGCGGGGCCAGACCGGCCGTCGTTTCGCGGCCGGCCGCCGCCGGATCAGCAATTGCCCTTCTTGGCCTGTCCGGGCGGACAGAAGCCGCCACGGCCGCCGCCGTCATGCGGATCGACGACAACGGAGCCTTGCGGGGTGTACACGGCACAGCCGGACAGCACGGAGACGATGAGGGCAAGACTGCACAGAACTTTCATGGCGTTGCTTCAGGGTGGTTAAAGACGCTGCGAGTGTATGGGACCCGCCTGCAACAAGGCCTGGACCTTCGTAACGGGGTGCTAGGACGGCGATACATTCGCTTGACTCGGTGTTTACCCTAAGCAGGCGATGTGCTTGTCGATATCACACCACGCCGTTCGTCGTACCTGTACAAGCGCCCCTATCGGCCTTGCGATTCCCTCCCAGGAGACCTCAGATGCGATTCATGATCATCGTCCGGGCCACGCCCGACAGCGAAGCCGGCATGATGCCGGACGACAGCCTGCTTGCCTCGATGGCGACCTATCACGAAGCCCTGGTCAAGGCCGGCGTGTTGCTGGACGCCAACGGCCTGCACCCGACGTCGAAAGCCTGGCGCGTGCGCTACGACGACCGCGGCGAACGCAAGCTGCTCGACGGGCCGTTCGCCGAAACCAAGGAACTGATCGCTGGCTACACGATGATCCAGGTGCGCTCCCGCGAAGAGGCGATGCAATGGGCGATGCGCTTTCCGACGCCCTTCCCCGGCCAGGACTGCGAGATCGAGGTGCGCCAGGTATTCGAACTGGATGACTTCGAGCCCAGCAAGGAAGTCGAGCGCTTCCGCCAGATGCCAGCGCCGAACGCCTGACCCTCTGCGTACACCCCTGAACCGAAAGCGAGACACGCCATGCACAAGCAGATCTTCGTCAACCTGGCCATCAACGACATGCAGAAGTCCCAGGAATTCTTCAAGAAACTGGGCTACAGCTTCAACCCCGACTTCACCAACGAACAGGGCGCCTGCATGGTCGTCGGCGACAACCTTTACGTGATGCTGCTGGTGAAGGACTTCTTCCAGAGCTTTACCGGCAAGCCGGTGGCGGACGCCACGCAGACCACGGAAGTGCTGGTCTGCCTGTCCTGCGAAAGCCGTGCCGAGATCGACGGCCTGGTCGCGCGGGCCGTCGCCGCGGGCGGCACGGCGCCGCGCGCGCCGCAGGATCACGGCTTCATGTACGCGCACGGGTTCGACGACCTGGATGGGCACATCTGGGAATTCGCTTACATGGTGCCCGGCGAAGCGACCGGCGCATGACGCAGGCGGCCACGCATCGCGCCATCGAGGCGGTCTGGCGGATCGAAGCCGCCAGCGTCATCGCGGGGGTGGCGCGCCTGGTGCGCGACGTGGGGCTGGCCGAAGAGCTGGCCCAGGATGCGCTGGTCGCGGCGCTGGAGCGCTGGCCCCAGACGGGCGTGCCGGACAATCCCGGAGCATGGCTCATGACCACCGCGAAGAACCGCGCGCGCGACCGGCTGCGGCTCGATGCCCTGCACACCCGCAAGCACGAGCAGATCGGCCACGAACTGGAGGCCTTGCAGGCCGACGTGGAGCCCGACTTCGTCGACGCGCTGGATGCAGCGCGCCAGGACGACATCGGCGACGATCTGCTGCGGCTGGTCTTTACCGCCTGCCATCCGCTGCTGTCCACCGAGGCCCGCGTAGCGCTGACGCTGCGCCTCCTGGGCGGGCTGACGACGGCCGAGATCGCGCGCGCGTTCCTGGCGTCGGAATCGACCATCGCCCAGCGCATCGTGCGCGCCAAACGCACGCTGTCCGCCGCCAACGTGCCCTTCGAGGTGCCGTCGGCCGCCGACCGGGCGCAGCGCTTGGCCTCGGTGCTGGAAGTCGTCTACCTGATCTTCAACGAAGGCTATTCCGCGACCTCGGGCGACGACTGGATGCGGCCGGGTCTTTGCGATGAAGCGCTGCGCCTAGGCCGCATCCTGGCCGAATTGACGCCCGCGGAGGCCGAAGTGCATGGGCTGGTCGCGCTGATGGAACTGCAGGCGTCGCGCCTGCATGCGCGCACCGATGCCGAGGGCCGGCCGGTGC
The DNA here is from genome assembly GCF_001427425.1 of Achromobacter sp. Root565. NCBI lineage: Bacteria > Pseudomonadati > Pseudomonadota > Betaproteobacteria > Burkholderiales > Alcaligenaceae > Achromobacter > Achromobacter sp. Root565. The sequence continues at coordinate 605,362 of NZ_LMGO01000006.1, read as the reverse complement.
TGCTGATGGACCAGGATCGCCGCCGTTGGGATCCGCTCTTGATCCGGCGCGGACTGGCGGCGCTGGACCGGGCCGATGCGCTGGGCGGCGCGCGTGGCCCCTATGCGTTGCAGGCTGGCCTGGCCGCCTGCCATGCGCGGGCCCGGACGCCCGAGGAAACCGACTGGACGCGCATCGTGGCGCTGTACGATGCGCTCGCCCAGGCCGCGCCGTCGCCCGTGGTGGCGCTGAACCGCGCCGTCGCGATCGGCATGGCCTTCGGTCCGCAGGCGGGCCTGGATCTGGCCGACCAGTTGGCGTCGGAGCCCTCGCTGGCGAACTACCACTGGCTGCCCAGCGTGCGCGCGGACCTTCTGGCCAAGCTGGGCCGCAAGGCCGAAGCCCGCGCCGAATTCGAACGCGCGGCCGGCATGACCCGCAACGCCCGTGAACGCGAACTGCTGCTGGCGCGTGCAGGGGAAATGTCCGGGGAAACGGGAGACGTCAGCGGCGATTGAGGGGGCCAGACTCGGCGTGCTTAAATTCCAGGCATGCCACGCAACGCCGCCATCCCCGATCCGGCCGCCCCCCCGATCACGGGCGTGCCGACGGCGTTCGACCATCCCAATGACCGCGCACAGTTCCGCCGCGCGGCCCATCAGCCCGGCGTCGAGCTGTACCGCGCGCACATCATCCGCCACGCCTTCGAGCCGCACACGCACGAGGCCTTCGGGCTGGGCGCCATCGAATCTGGCGTCGAGCGTTTCCGCTATCGGGGCGCCGACCACCTGGCGCCGTCCGGATCGCTGGTGCTGATGAATCCGGACGAACTGCATACCGGACGCGCCGAAACCGAAGGCGGCTGGCGATACCGCATGGCTTACATCGACCCCGACGTCGCCGCGCGGGTAACGGGCGAATCCGGCTGGTGGTTCGGCGCGGCGGTCGGCCATGACCCGTCCGGTGCGCAGCGCGTCACGGCGTTGCTGGATGCGCTGTGGCACGCGTCCGAGCCGCTGGCGTTCGACAGCGCGCTGCACGCGCTGCTGGGCGAATTCCGCCGGCATGCCAGCGTGCCGCGACCGGCCGCCACCGAGGGCGCGCCGCGATTCTCGCAGGTCATCGAGTACTTACGCGCGAACCTTTCACGGCGCCTGACGCTGGACGAACTGGCGGCGGTGGCCGGATTGAGCCCCTTCCATTTCCTGCGCAGCTTCCAGGCCCACCATCACGCCACGCCGCAGCAGATGCTGATGGCGCTGCGGCTGTACGAGGCGAAGCGCCTGCTGGCGGCGGGGGTGGCGCCAGCCCAGGTCGCGCTGGCGGCGGGACTGACCGACCAGGCGCACCTCACGCGCGCGTTTTCGCGCCGCTACGGCGTCACGCCGGCGCGTTATCAAAAACAGACGCGCGGCTAGCGACGCCCCGCACCGCAATCTCGTACAAGATTTCCTCCATCCGCCTGGCTAGACTGCCCGCATTCATGATCTGGAGCGATGTATGTGGGCTGGAACCCTTTACGCCCTGGCCGCCGGCCTGATGTGGGGGCTGGTGTTCGTCGGGCCCTTGCTGCTGCCGGAATACCCGGCGGCCCTGCAATCCGTGGCCCGCTACCTGGCGTTCGGACTGATCGCCCTGCCGCTTGCCTGGCTTGACCGGCGCAACCTGCGCCTTTTGACGCGCGCGGACTGGATCGAAGCGCTCAAGCTCGCCGCCATCGGCAACCTGCTGTATTACCTGTGCCTGGCCAGCGCCATCCAGCGCGCGGGCGGCCCCGTGCCCACGATGATCATTGGCACGCTGCCCGTGGTCATCGCCATCAGCGCCAACCTGCGCAATGCGCGCCGCGACGGCCGGTTGCCGTGGAGGCGGCTGGCGCCGTCGCTCGCGCTCATCGCGCTGGGCATCGCCTGCGTCAACCAGGTGGAACTGCAGGCGCTCCGCCAGGACGCGGATGCCGACCTCTCGCGCTACGCCATCGGCGCGCTGCTCGCGCTGGTCGCGGTCGCATGCTGGACGTGGTATCCGCTGCGCAACGCCGACTGGCTGCGCAACCATCCCGGCCGCAGCCCCCGCACCTGGGCAACCGCGCAGGGTGTAGCCACGTTGCCGCTGGCGCTGGCGGGCTATGGCGTGCTGTGGGCGGGCATGGCGGCGGCGGGCAGCCCGTTCGACATGCCGCTCGGCCCTCGCCCCGACGTGTTCCTGGGGCTGATGATCGCCATCGGTCTCTTCGCGTCCTGGCTCGGGACGCTGTGCTGGAACGAAGCCAGCCAGCGGCTGCCGACCGCGCTGGCCGGTCAGCTGATCGTCTTTGAAACGTTGGCGGCGCTGGCTTACGCCTTCATGTTGCGTGGCGCCATGCCGGAACCGCTGACGCTGGTCGGGATCGGCTGCCTGATGGTGGGGGTGCTGAAGGCCGTGCGCGTGAAGCCGGAGCCGGTCGCGGCGGCGGTGTAAAGCGGCACATGATCTCCGGCGATGGCGATGGCGATGTGCGCCGGCGCGCCGTACGCAGCCAACGGCCAGACCGCCGCCCGCGCCTTCGCATGAGAAATAATTAGACGACGTATACTTTTCAACATCGTCTAACTATCTCCCCCCATCATGCCCGACTCTCAGTTCCTGCTACCTGGCGCAGACGCCACCGATATCGGCCGCCGCGAGCGCAAGCGCCAGCAGACACTGGACCATTTGACGCAGACCGCCTGGCGCCTGTTCGAAGCGCTGGGCTACGACGCTGTCACGATGGAGCAGATTGCCGCGCAGGCCGACGTGTCCAAGGGCACGCTCTACAACCACTTTCCGGTCAAGGAGGCGCTGCTGGCGCAACGCTTCCACGGCGAGCTTGCGGGCGCGCTGATGGCGCTCTGGCCGACGCTGCAAACGCTGCCCACCTTCGCCGAACGGCTGACGCGGCTGCTGCATGCGTCAGCGGATTGGGCAGAATCGCACCGCGCTTATCTTGGCCCCTATCTGCGCTACCGCTTTGCCACGATGCACGCAGGCACACAAGACGACGAGCGCCATCCGCGCAGCGGCCTGCACCGCGTGTTCGCGGCGCTGATCCAGAACGCCCAGGCCGCCAACCAGGCCCGCTCCGACATGGACGCCGAGCTGCTGGCCCATCACCTGCAATTCCTCTACCTGGGCGCCCTGCTGCGCTGGCTGGACCAGCCCGGCGCGTCGCTCCAGCAGGAATTCGACGCCGCCATTGCCCTGTTCGTGCATGGCATGGCGGGGAGCGCCGCATGAGCGCCCTGGTGCTGGACTGGGCGGCCGCGGCGCAGGCCGGTCCGCAAGCCGCGGGCGGCAAAGGCTGGCAGTTGGGCCGCATGGCGCAATTTGGCGTGCCGGTGCCCGACGGCTTTGTGATGGCGGCGCAGGCCAGCGTCGAACACCAGCCCGGCCAGGACGTCCCCCCCGCCGTGGCGCAGGCCCTCTTCCAGGCGCTGCACGCACGCGGCTGGCTGGAACGCCCCCTGGCAATGCGCTCATCGGCGCCGCAAGAAGACTCTGCCGGCGCGTCGTTTGCCGGCATCCATCTGTCCTGCCTGAACGTGCGGGGACCCGATGCCGCCGTGCAGGCGCTTGGCCGCATCTGGGATTCGCTGTGGACGCCGCAGGCGCAGGCGTACCGGCAGCGCCTCGGCCTGCCGATAGGCGGCACGGGCGGCATGGCGGTCGTCGTGATGCCGATGATCGAAGCGCAGGCGTCGGGCATCGCCTTCACCATTGACCCGGCAACGGGCCGCCACGACGAGATGGTCATCCACGCCAACTGGGGCCTGGGTGAATCCCTTGTGAACGGCGAGGCGGACGGCGACGAATACCGCCTGCGCGAAGACTACCTGCGCCAAGCCTGGCCGGTGACCGCACGGCGCATCGGCGCCAAGCGCCACGCCACACAACCCGCCGCCAGCGGCAGGGGCACACACTTGACCGATACGCCCGCGGCCCGCGCCGCGCAAGCCGTTCTGACGGACGCGCAGGCCGAAGCACTGGGCGATATTGTCCGCGATGCCGCCCGGGCGTTGGACTACAGCGGCGCGGCGTATGACCTTGAATGGGCCTGGGACGGCGACCGGTTCTGGATCGTGCAGGCGCGCCCGGTCACCGCGTCGGCGCGCCACACCTATCCCGCGCTACAAGACCAGCCGGACTACTGGTCGCGCGGCAATACCCGCGAGGTCCTGCCGCATGCCATGTCGGCCCTGGAGTGGGATGCGGGCCGCGTGATGGCGCAGCGCATGCTGACCTGCGGCTTCGAGTTGAGCGGCTACGCCACGCTGCCCGGCGTGCCGCTTGCGGCGCTATTCCAGGGGCGCGCCTACCTGAATGCCTCGGTCATCCAATGGGTGGGCCATGACGCGCTGGGCGTCAGCCCCCGCGACATGAACGCATTGCTGGGCGGCGCGCAGCCCGAGATCCGCGTGCCACCGGTCAGCGCCGCACAGCGCTTGCGGCACGGCCTGCGCATCGTGCGCTATCTGCGCCGGGCCGCGCCGCTGCGCCGCCAGGCCGCCACCGACCTGCCCCGGCTTCTGGCCCGCGCGCAAGCATGGCTGGATGCGCCGCTGCCCGCCTCCGACGCCGCCCTGGGCGCGCAGTTGCGCGAACAGTTCCAGACCGTGCTGGCCGCCGATCAATTGTTCTTTTTGCAGGGTTCGGGCGGCGGTGCGCTGTCCAAGCTGCTCGACATGGTGGAAAAGGCCGTGCCCGGCGAAGGCCACGCGCTGACCGCCGCGCTGATGGCGGGCGGCGCCCCCAGCGTGACCGCGGAGCAAGGTTATGCGCTCATGGCGCTGGCGCAATTGGCCGAGCAAGACGCGCAGGCCCTCGCGTGGCTGCGCGCGCCGGACCGCGACGACGCCGCGTGGGCAAAGGCGTTGCCCGATGACAGCCCATTCAAGAAGTCCTTTGCCGACTTCCTGCATCGCTACGGCCATCGCGCCGTTTACGAGACCTACCTGCGCAATGCGCGCTGGCGTGAGGCGCCCGGCTATCTGCTGGACAGCATCCTCAACCTGATCGGCGCCGATCCCGCCGCCCTGCGCGCCCGGCAGGACGACGCCGCGCGGCAAGCGTGGCAACGCGTGCGCCGCGCCTTGCCGTTCTGGCAGCGCCCGCTGGCCGCCAAGCTCCTCACGGCATCCCGCCTGGAAGGCAACCAGCGCGAGGCCGCGCGCAGCGTGCTCGTGGCGTATCTGGCCGTGGCCCGCAAGCGCGCGTTGGAGCTGGGACGCCGCAACATGGGCCCGAACGGTCTGGCAAACGCCGACGACATCTTCCATCTGAACGCGGCCGAGATATTTGCGCTGGCGGATGGCCGGATGGATGCCGCGGCGCTGGGCCGGCGCGCCGCCGCTCGACGTGCACAATTGCAGGTATGGACGGCGCTGCCGGATCACGACGTCATCACCGAATTCGCGGGCCAAACCGCGCCGGCTACTCAGACGCCCCCTGCATCCCGTGCGAACGCATCGCACGATTCCTGGCGAGGCACGCCGGTGGCGGGCGGCCGCGCACGCGGTCGTGCGTTCGTCGCCCGCACGCCAGACGAAGGCCTGTCCATGCCCGCCGGCGGCATTCTGGTCGCGGCGTCTTCCGACCCTGCGTGGACACCGCTCTTTCTACGCGCGGGCGCGGTCGTGATGGAGGTCGGCGGCTATCTGTCGCACGCCGCCATCGTCGCGCGCGAGTTCGGCGTTCCCGCCGTCGTCAGCGTCCACGGCGTGCTGCAAGGGGTCGCCACCGGCGACCTGCTGGAAGTCGATGCCGTGAAAGGCGTCGTCACCCGGCTGCGGGACGACGCCCTCGACTGACAGCGCCTACCCCTGATTTGCTGTCGCCAGTTCGAACTGAAACACCGCCCCGCCGCCTGCCCCGTCCACCAGCCGGATCTCGCTCTGGTGCAGTTGCAGGATGCGCTGCACGATCACCAGCCCCAGTCCGCCGGCTTCGCCCGGCCCGCGGTTCAGCGCCGACGCCCGCGTGAACAGCCCCGCACGCAGCGCCTGCGGGATGCCTTCGCCGGAATCGCTGACCCGCACCTGCACCCGGTTGCGCGACAAGCCAAGCTGCAAGGCAATCTGACCGCCCGGCGGGCTGTGCCGGATCGCGTTGTCCAGCAGGTTCGTCAGCACGCGTTCGATCAGCCCCAGATCCGCGCGCACCGGCGGCAGCGCCTGCGCAATGTCCGTGGTCAGCTGCTGCTGGCGCGCCTCGGCCGCCAATTCGAACTTCTGCATCACGTCCTGCACCAGTTCCGGCAGCGAAAACGTCTCGGGCTCCAGGCGCACCAGTCCGGACTCCAGCCGCGCCAGTTCAAAGAGTTCCTGCGCAAGCCGGCCGACCTTGCGGCTTTGCGCCAGCGCGATGTCCAGGTAGCGGCGGCGCTCGGCGGGATCGAGCGTCTCGTCCTTTAACCGCAGCGTTTCCAGATATCCATGCAGCGACGTCAGCGGCGTGCGCAGATCGTGCGAAATGTTGGCGACCAGATCGCGGCGCTGCTGGTCCTGCCGCGTCAGCTCGCGCCACTGATCCGAGATCCGCCGCCCCATCTGCGCAAACGTGCGCCGCAGCACCGCGATCTCGTCGCCGTTGCGCGCCGCCTGATCGGCCGGCAGCTCCAGCGCGGCCAGCGCCTGGCCGTCGTCGCCATCAAAAGCACGCACCGCGCGCGTCAGCGACCGCAACGGCCGCGTGATCAGCGCAAACGCCGCCAGCCCCGCCACCAGCCCCAGCAAGGCCACCAGCGCAATCGACCACAGCGTCGTGCGCAGCACCGAGGTGCGCGACACGTCCATCGCCAGCGCGTCATGCGCCTGGCCTTGCAGCACCACGTACACGTAGCCCTGTTCTCGGCCATCCACGCGCACCGGCGCCGCGCTGAACACCTTTTGCGCGTCCAGGCTGCGCGGATCGTCGCCCGTGATGGGCAGCATGCCGCCGGCAAGCAGGCGCTTGACCGGCGCAAGATCCACGCGCTCGCGCTTGATCTGGCCGGGCGGCGCGGCGTCGCCCACGATGCGGCCATCGTTGGACAGCAGGTAGACCTCCACCGCCGGATTCACCGTCATCAGCATGTCGAACATCGAGCGCACGGCATCCGGCTTCCAGCCGCCCGCATCCATCAGCTCGGTGGAGCCGGCGATGTGCTGCGCAAGCCCGCTGGATAACCGCTGCACGACCTCCTGTTCGTAGCGCGAGTTGGCCGCGATCTGCAGCCACGCGGACGCGCCGCAGCACGCCAACAGCAGCAACGCAAAAACGCCGGACAGGCGCTGAGTCAACGTGAAACGCTTCATGGCTGCACTCCGGGCGCCGCCGCAAACTTGTAGCCACGGCCCCAGACCGTCAGGATGCGCTGCGGATTGGACGGGTCGGCCTCGATCTTGGTGCGCAGCCGGTTGATGTGGGTATTGACCGTGTGCTCATAGCCTTCGTGCTGGTAGCCCCACACCTGGTTCAGCAGGTCCATGCGCGAGAACACCTTGTCCGGATGCCGCGCAAAGAAATGCAGCAAATCGAACTCGCGCGGCGTCAGATCCAGCCGGCGCGCGTCGACATCGACCGTGCGGGCAATCGGATCAATCGACACGCCATGGACGGCCAGGCTGCCGGCGTCCTGGCGCGCATTGCGCTCGATGGCGTCACTGCGGCGCAGCAGCGCCCGCACGCGCGCCACCAGTTCCAGCATCGAGAACGGCTTGGCCAGATAGTCGTCGGCGCCCAACTCCAGGCCCAGGATCCGGTGCACTTCGCTGGACCGGGCGCTGGTGATGATGATGGGGATGTAGCGCGCCATCGCGCGCGCTCGCTTGCAGATCTCAAGACCGTCGATGCCGGGCAGCATCAGGTCCAGCACCAGTGCGTCCCAGCCGCCTTCTTCAAGCAGGCGCATGCCCTCGTTGCCGTCGGCCGCGTGCTCGACCGCGTAGCCCTCGTCGCGCAGATGCAGGCGCAGCAGTTCCGCGATGTGGGCGTCGTCTTCAACTATCAGTACGCGGCGGGGCGTATCCATGGGGCAACCTGGGGCGTGATCAATGCGCCTATTGTCGCCAATCGGCGCGGGGCAAAGTTCACAATTAATTTAACTTTGCGTGAGGACTTCGGTATGGGCCAGGAGGAAGAATGCCTCCATCGACAGCCCACCGGAGACCGCCATGCTGGCCCGACCCGCCCCCAACAATACGCCGCTTGTTACGCCGGCCGCCGCGCCACCGGGCGCCCCGCCAGCCGTTGCCTCGGCGCCGGCGGCAAGAAAACAGGCCGATCAGCCAGCGTCCCCCGGGTCGTCCCCCGTCATCCACCCCCGCTGGCTGCGTTTGACGCATTGGTTGAACGCGCTGGCCGTGGTCGTCATGATCATGAGCGGCTGGCGTATCTACAACGCCGCGCCTTTTTTCGATTTCACCTTTCCCAACGGCATCACGCTGGGCGGTTGGCTGGGCGGCGCGCTGCAGTGGCACTTTGCCGGCATGTGGCTTCTGTTTGCCAACGGCCTGCTCTACCTGGCGCTGAACGTCGCCACCGGCCGCCTGTGGCGCAAGTTCCTGCCGGTCAGCCCCGGCGGCGTGGTCCGCGACCTGCTGGCCGCGCTGCGCGGCCGGCTCTCGCACGCCGACCCGCGCCGCTACAACCAGGTGCAGCGCCTGGCCTACCTCTTCGTCATGGCCGACATCGCCGTGCTGATCCTGTCCGGGCTCGTGCTTTGGAAGTCCGTGCAATTCGACCTGCTGCGCGACCTGATGGGCGGGTACGAGGCCGCACGGCGCGTGCATTTCTTCGCGATGGCCCTGCTGGCCGGCTTCGTCGCCGTGCACCTGGCGATGGTCGCCCTGGTGCCCCGCAGCCTGCTCACCATGATCCGCGGCAAATAGGAACCTGCCATGACTGAAAAACGCCGCCTGCTGCCAGGCCTGGACGCATCCACCATCCTGCGCGAAGCCGGAAAACTGCTGGGCAAGCGCGTCGAGCAACCCTCGCGCCGCGCCTTCCTGCGCCGCGGCCTGACGCTGGGAGGCCTGGCCATGCTGTCCGGATGCTCGCTGTCCGACGACGAAAGCGTCGAACAGGCGCTGTCCGCCGTCTCCCGCTTCAACGACCGCGTGCAGGGCTGGATCTTTGACCCGGCCAAGCTTGCGCCGACCTATCCCGAATCCATGATCACCCGGCCGTTTCCCTTCAATGCCTTCTACAGCATCGACGACGTGCCACAGGTGGACGAGGCGTCGTTCCGGCTGGAAGTCACCGGCATGGTGGCCGACAAGCGCCGCTGGCGGCTGGACGAGCTGCGCGCCATGGCGCAGGTGGACCAGGTCACGCGGCACATCTGCGTCGAAGGCTGGAGCGCCATCGGCAAATGGGGCGGCGTGCAGTTCTCTGCGTTCTTGAAGCGCGTGGGCGCCGACCTGTCCGCCAAGTACGTCGGTTTCAAGTGCGCCGACGACTACTACACCAGCATCGACATGCCCACCGCGCTGCACCCGCAGACCATCCTCGCCCTGACGTACGACGGCCGGACGCTGCCCCCCGAATACGGCTTTCCCATGAAGCTGCGCATGCCCACCAAGCTTGGCTACAAGAACCCCAAGCACATCCAGGCGATTTTCGTCACCAACACCTACCCGGGCGGTTACTGGGAGGACCAGGGCTACAACTGGTTCGGCGGCAGCTAGGTGATTTCCCGCTTTTTTTCACTGTCAAAAGGAACGCATCATGAACAAACTCACCACCGCCGCATTGTCCGTGTGCCTGGCCCTTGGCGCCACGGCCGCCCACGCTGCCGACACCATGGGCAAAGACGGAATGAGCAAGAACAGCATGTCGAAGGAAGCGCCGGCGCAGGACGGCATGAAGAAGGACTCGATGGGCAAGGACGGCATGTCGCACGACGGGATGAAGAAGGATTCCATGTCGCGCGATGGCATGTCGAAGGGGTCAATGTCGAAGGACTCCATGTCCCGCGATTCGATGTCGAAGGGGTCCATGCCGAAGGACTCCATGTCGAAAGGCGGCATGTCGAAGGACGGGATGAGCAAGGACGGCATGCAGAAGTGAACCCGCGCCGGGGCCGCATCCGCCGGCCCCTGGCTCGAACAAACCCGCATGGAACTCGCCATGAACCTCACACGCAGACACTTCCTTGGCCTGGGCGGCGCCGCGGCAGCCGCCGTTGGCATCGCCCCGCTGCTGGTCACGCGCAGCGGCTCGGCGCAAGCCGCCGCGCCCGCCGCCACCTTCCCCTACACGCTCACCGACGCCCAATGGCGCGAGCGACTGACGCGCGAGCAATACCAGGTGCTGCGCCGCGACGGCACCGAACGGCCCTACTCCAGCCCGCTCAACGACGAGCATGGCAAAGGCACGTTCGCCTGCGCCGGCTGCGAACACCCCTTGTTCTCCTCGTCGACCAAATTTGACAGCGGCACCGGCTGGCCCAGCTTCTGGCAGCCCCTGCCCAGCGCCGTCGGCGAAACCCGCGACCGCAGCTTCGGCATGACCCGCACGGCCGTGCATTGCGCCAACTGCGGCGGCCACCTGGGCCACGTGTTCGACGACGGCCCCCGCCCCACCGGCCTGCGCTACTGCATGAACGGCGTGGCCATGACCTTCGCCCCGCAAGCCTGATCGTCCCTCGCATCGCTACAAGGACCCGACACCATGTCCACGCACCCCACCCTGCGCCGCCTCTGCGCCGCGCTTGCCACCGCAGGCGGCCTGATCGCTTCGACCGCCGCCCCCGCCGCCGAACGCGCCTTCATCATCCCCCCGCCCGCCGACCAACAGTCTGCGAACGCGGCCAGTGCCACCGCCACGCAGGAAAAAGCCGTCATCGCCGGCGGCTGCTTCTGGGGCGTGCAAGCCGTCTTCCAACACGTCAAGGGCGTCAGCAACGCCGTGTCCGGCTACGCGGGCGGCCAAGCCAACACCGCCAACTACAACGCTGTAAGCGGCGGGCGCACCGGCCACGCGGAAGCGGTGGAAATCACCTACGACCCCAAACAGGTCAGCTACGGGCAGTTGCTGCAGATCTATTTTTCGGTGGCGCATGACCCCACCCAGCTCAACCGCCAGGGGCCGGATCACGGCACGCAGTACCGATCCGCCGTGTTTCCGGCCAACGACAGCCAGCGCAAGGTGGCCGAGGCGTATATCGCGCAGCTGAATAAAACGGGGGTGTATCCGAAGGCGCTGGCCACCACCATCGAACCGTTGCAGGCGTTTTATCCGGCGGAGGATTACCACCAGGACTATCTCGTGCGGAACCCCAACAGTATGTACATCGTGATCAACGATGTGCCGAAGGTGGAGAATCTGGCGAAGACGTTTCCGGATTGGTGGCGGGATAAGCCGGTATTGGTGAGCGCGAAGGATAGATAGCGCCGGGGGGGCGGCGCAAACGCGCGGCGAGGAATTCGGCATTTTCTTGCCGGCCACCGAGCCAACCGAGGCCCTACGCTGCGCAGAACGCCTACGCGCCGCGATTGAGCACGCCGTGCGGCATCCAGGCGACGAATCGCCGGTCACGATCGGCGCGGGGGGTGGCGCATACGGATGGCCTGGACTCCTGGGAAGCGTTGTATCAGCGGGCCGACGTCAAACTGTATCAAGCCAAACGGGCGGGCCGGAACCGGGTCGAGGCAGAGTAAAATCCGCCCCCCATGCGCTTTTCCGACCTCACCCATCGCCTCACCGCCCTAGGCGCCCTGCCCGTCCACCGTGGCCGGGTCGTGCGCGTCTGGTTGAACGGGCAAGCGCTCGACACCGGGACACGGCGGCGTAGTGCCGAGCACTTCCTGCCTCTCGCACTGCGTGATGCCATTCCCGCCTTGACGTCGGAACTGGATGGCCTTGCCCAGATCCGCTCCGAACACGCCGGCAGCGACGGCTCGCGATTGCTTGTCGAGCTGGCCGACGGGCAGATGGTCGAAAGCGTGCTGCTGCCGCGGGACGGCCTGTGCGTTTCCACGCAGGTGGGCTGTGCGGTCGGCTGTCGGTTCTGCATGACCGGCAAGAGCGGCCTGATCCGTCAGGTCACGAGCATGGAAATCCTTGCCCAGGTCGTGCTGGCTCGGCGTCAGCGCGCGGTGAAGAAGGTTGTCTTCATGGGCATGGGTGAACCGGCGCACAACCTGGACAACGTGCTCGAAGCCATCGACCTGCTCGGCACGGAAGGCAATATCGGCCACAAGAATCTGGTGTTCTCGACCGTGGGCGATCAGCGTGTGTTCGACGCCCTGCCGAAGCAACGCGTCAAACCGGCGCTGGCGCTGTCGCTGCACACGACCAAAGCCGACCTGCGCGCCCACCTGCTGCCGCGCGCGCCGAAAATCGCGCCCGAAGCACTGGTTGAACTTGGCGAGCAATACGCTCGCGACACGGATTACCCGATCCAGTATCAATGGACGCTGCTCAAGGGCATCAACGACGGCGACGACGAACTCGATGCCGTCGTGCGTCTGCTCAAGGGCAAGTACGGCGTCCTGAACGTCATCCCCTTCAATAGCCTCGAAGGGGATGACTACCAGCGCCCTGATGCAGAGCGTATCCGCGCGATCGTCCGCTATCTGCACGGCCGTGGTGTGCTGGCCAAGGTCAGGAACAGCGCTGGGCAGGACGTGGACGGCGGCTGTGGCCAGCTGCGCGCACGCGCGGTGGGCGCGGCGCAGGTGGTTGAACTGCGGCGAAAGCCGGCGTCAGTTGACCAGGCCGATCACCGGTAAGCGGATGTGGCGCGCATCACCCTTTAAACGCAAGGGCCAGAAGTTGTCGATGGCCTAACAAGTCGGCGTGGCTTGGCCCGCAGCAACAGGACGCTCAACCACTTGGCGCAGCCGCTCACTAATGCCTACGGAGTGCGATACATCGATTGTGCAAGTCTCCAAAATTCTATCGGTGTTCGTGACCCTATGAAACGTCTGCTGCCCCTCGCTCCTTGCCAGTCCAAAATGATGCGGGTACAACAGAGTCAAGCGCTCACAACCATAAAGGCTGCCATAGGCCATCATTTGATAAACGTCTTGTTGCGAAACCCCTAGCTTCTTGTCCTCGATATCGCTGCTTATCCGCTTCCATTTCGTATCGATGACTTGCAGCACCTGGCCCCCCTTTTTGATCAGGATGTCGGGTTTGGTCTGGAACAGACCACCCGCATTCCTGTGCGTCAGGCAATACACCAGTCCGCCCTGACTCACTACGCGCAAACCTCGGCCAGCCAAGCTCCGTCGCAGAATTCGGGAAACGTAAGTCTCGAACAACTCATTCATGGGAAACAGCAAGGAATAGCCGGACGAGTCTCCAACTGACGACGTCTGAAATCTGTTGCCTAACAACAATTGGGCAATGTTCAACAGTTCTTTCCAACGAACGTTGGTACGATCGAGAACTACGTCACTCCAACGAAGATCCGAAACGGCAATGTCAGAAACGTCGGCGTAGGCGAACGCGAGCTCACTCAGTCGGCGCTGGTTGGCAACGCTCTTGGTCATTCGCTGCAACCGTGCCACCGCAGCCTTCATGATCTGATTCAGGACGATGTCCGACGATAGGGCGTCAAAGCGGCACGCAAGACGTGAAGGGCTGGCAGCCAACACAGTGAATTGCCGCACCACGTCCAAACGCCCCCTCAATGCGCTCAAATCCTCTTCATGAGCGATGTACCGTCGAGGCATGCCTTGGTGTACGGCGGCAAGAAGCTTCTCCGAAAATACCCGAACAAGGATTTCGAGAAGATTGCTGCCTTGCCCTAACGCCGTCATTTGTCCCACGTCGATCTTGATATCGAGTGCTTCCATGAGCATATGGACCAGACGAATCCGAACGCTTCCCTCCTGGGATTTGTCCGTGACAGGCAGGCAGTCGATTTTCGGAAGTATTTCCAAAACGCAGTCCCCGGTGGCGACAACACCCACCATGCCGCGTGCGCGGAGCGCCTTTCTTCCATGTTCGATCACGCCCTGCCCGCCCTCGCCTGCTAACGATGAAGCGGCCGCCACTGCCGCTATTCGATCAGCTGCGCGAATCGGAATCGTCTGAACGTTATCTGGGTCTTCGCCATACTCGAGCTTTCCCCATTCGAGGACGGTCCGACGGATCATGGCTTGAGCAGTCCAGAGTAGTCAAAGTTGTCCTGGACGCTCCAGGCATATCGAACCCGCTCGTCGCCATCGGCGTCCAGCCCAGGAGGCGCGACTAGTTTCCTGCGATCGAGAAAACCAGGCTTACGGCCCCTTTCACCTTGATTGGCGTCGCCCAAGATTGCGGCTACTTTGCTCCAGTCTTCATAGGAGTATTCAGCGAGCAGGGGAATCACTTTGTGGCGCATCACATTGTCGACTTGCTCTCTGGAATCGCATCCTATGAAGTAGGCGTGTCCAATTTGATGCTCTCGATCAAAGAGATACTCGATTCGCTCATTGATGGTATTGAGCACTGTGGCCAAATCGATGCCATCGACAGTCTTCAGTACCTTGGGATCTGGCATCAATTCCTGAAACTCGAAGCGGCGGCGCAGCGCCGTATCAAGCAAGGCGATCGACCGATCCGCGGTATTCATGGTGCCGATGATGTGCAGGTTTGGAGGCACACCGAACTCCTGGTTGGAGTAAGGCAAGGTCACCTTGATCTCGTTGACGCAGCCAAGCCGTTTGTCAGTCTCAAGCAGGGTGATCAATTCCCCAAAAACCTTTGAGATGTTTGCCCGATTGATTTCGTCGATGACTAGCACATACGGCTTGGCAGTCGCAGCAGGACTAATTGCCTTGTCACCCAAAACAAGCTCTTCGAGCGCATCCCAGTTCACCAGGGTCGTATTCAACCGATAAATCGTCTGGCGACGGAAATAGTTCGGATAAAACTTCGCGCGGAGCGCACCTTCAGGATTGATCCAAATCCATTCAACCTTGCGACGGTGCGGGTGATAATCGGCCGATTCATCGAAATAATACTCGCCCGTGACTCGGCCAAACGCCCGAACATAGTCTCGGCCATCAGACAAAACCACGTAATCGCCCACTCGCATTTGCGACCGGAATGCGAAAAGCATCTCAACGTTGGCCTCCCGACCGGAGCCAATCGGATAGTTCTGCGCCTCCCATTCCTTGCGTACTTCCGGGCCGCTATCGAATCTTGAGTCTGACCAATCGATCTTTCCTCCCCAGCCCAGGTGTATAAGACCGTTGTCCAAGCCCTCGGCAATCCGGTCTTCTTCGACTCGCTTCTGCCCCAGCGCCATTTTAAATATCGGACGTTGGCGGTCGAGGTGCATCTTGTCCGTATCACTTCCGGTGTCCAGATGGGCTCGCTCGCAGATTCGCTTGAAGATGCCATCCTTCGTAGCCAATCGAAATCCGCCTGTTGCCGGTACCAAGCCATCGCTTTCATCATCATCCTGCGAGCTATCCGACGGTTCGGTTGTAGGCCTGAGACCCTCAACAAATTCCTCATAGGAGTAAGACTGATGAAACGTGACGAACTCGATTCGCTTTTCCGCGACCAGCCGACGATACGTTTCCATCAAGCGCTGACGGCCCCCCGCTTCTAGCAGCTGACCCATTTCATCTGCGCCTAAGCAAAGCTGAACCGCTTCCAATGCCGTTCTGTAGGTCTTTCCTGTTCCCGGAGGACCATACAAAATCAGATTAGTCGCGGTCTGCGTAGGCTGTAGCATCTTGCTCACTTTTGATGTCAGGTTGAAGGTGAAACGGGTCGTAGAGCCGTTGTCGGGGCCTTGCTGTTCGGGAGGAGGGACGGACGCGTACTCAAGAAATATTTTTCCACGGAGAACTTGACAAACATTGGGCAAATTCTGCTTCAATCCCAGTTCTTTATGAAGTGTTCCTGAAGTAATAGAGACGGTGGCATCACCCCGTTCACGCGCGGGACCAATATAGTTGGTCAAGGCATATGCGCGGATCCAATTCGCGCCGCTAATTAAATGCGCGTATTGATCCAGGGGCACGGGATGTAGTTGACCTTGTTCATCAACAATTAGATAGCCGGTGTTATGCAGCAACGCCCCAGCGGAGAGGGGTTGGGACCATCCGCCGTTAATCGACGTTACCCCGCGGGCGATAGCGGCAATAGCTTTGCTGGGATAGGCAGGGTATTTGCGTTGACGCGAGGGCCGAACCCAAAACTCCCTGGGCGAAGCAAACGTCGGATATCTCTCGCTGAACCCTTTCCGACCAAGCTCGTCGTATATGGACATCGCTTTTTCCACTGCGCTTCGGTCAAGTTCGATAGCGGAAGATCCCTGATCAATTACTTCTTCATTAGCCACGACTGCTCCGTGATATCTGATCTAGTTGTCTCGCGACAAAACTGAATTCGCTCCGACTTTCCAAATTAAGCCTTAATCCCGGCGAATGTAATAACTGAAGCAACGGCCAAGGTTACCTCTTGATACATCAATTCAGGGTGACGTCCCCTTTTTGGTCGCATGCCGCAGCCACCCCGCCACCGCCTGCACGGCCACCGACGCGTCCCGCTCGCCAAACATCGCCAAGTGATACGTGTGCCCGTCGATCTCGGGCCCGAACGGCTGCACCAGATGCCCGGCCCGCAACTCATCGTCCACCAGCGCCAAACTGACCAGCGCAATCCCATGCCCCGCCACAGCCGCCTGTATCGCGTGGCCTTCATCTGAAAACCGCAACTGCCCGCCCTCGGGCGGCAGCGGGCGCCCAGCTATTGAAAACCAGCGCTCCCACGTTGGATTCTCGGTTTGCGCGCGTTTCCAGTCGAAGCGGATCAACGGCACTCGCGCCAGATCATCCGGCGACACGACGCCCAGGCGCGGATTGGCGACCGGCGCGAACCGGTCGGTGAACAGCGGCTGCGTCACCAACCCGGGATACGGCCCGCGGCCATAGCGGATGGCGATGTCGACCGTGGACGAGCGCAGGTCGACGAGGTCGTCGCTGGCCTGCAATTGCAGGTCGATATCGGGATGCAGCCGACGGAAATCAGCCATGCGAGGCACCAGCCACTTCACGGTGAAAGCGTTGGTTGCCGAGATGCTGACTTGCGCCCGCGTGCGCTGCTGCGTGAGGCGCGCCAAGGTGGCCTCGAACTTGTCGAAGCCGTCGCGCAGCACGGGGTAAAGCTGCGCCCCGGTTTCGGTCAGCGTGACCTTGCGCACCTGGCGATCGAACAGCGCGAGGCCAGTACCCGCCTCGAGCGCGCGGATCTGGTGGCTGACGGCGGTGGGGGTGACGGCGAGTTCCTCGGCGGCGGCCTTGAAGCTGCCCAGGCGGGCGGCGGCCTCGAAGGCGCGCAGTGCGGATAGCGGAAGGGACCGGCGTTGCATGGGCGGCTGGCTTATAAATGAGTTTTTCTCGTCTTATAGCTGACAAACGAACCTTTGTCACGGTTCAGTCGCAAAGCCTACATTGGCATCACCGGACACCAGCCCCCATATTCCCGTCCGGTCATAGATGAAGGAATTCGCATCATGCTCAAACAAGTCATCACCCAGCCCGACAATTACGCACCCTTCCTGCTGTCGCAGGGCATCCAGTTCAACAATCTGCTTTTCATCTCGGGGCAGGCCGGCGCCGCCGACGACGGAAAGATCGTGGACGGCGGCTTTCTGGCGCAGGGCGAGCAGGCTTTCCAGAACCTGCGCCGCGCGCTGGAAGCCGGCGGCTCCAGCCTGAAGGACGTCATCAAGGTCACGATCTTTGTCACCGACATGGGACATTTCGACGACGTGGTGGCGCTGCGCCGCAAGTTCTTCTCGGCGCCCTACCCGGCTGACACCATTGCGGAGATCAAGGCCCTGTATGACCCGGCCGCGATGATCGAGATCGAAGCCATCGCCGCGGTCCGCCAATCGGAGGGCCAGTGAAATGACCACGCTTAGCAAGCGTCCGCGGAACGACGCGCCGACGCCACCCGCCACGCTGTTCACGCCGCTGCGCGTGGGCGCGCTGAACCTGCCCAACCGGCTGGCCGTCGCCCCCATGACACGCGTCAGCGCCACGGCGGACGGCCACGCCACCGCGCAGATGGCCGAGTATTACGAGGCTTTCGCCGCCGGCAGCTTTGGCCTGGTGATCACCGAAGGCATCTATACAGACAAGGCCCATGCGCAGGGCTACCTATTCCAGCCCGGTCTGGCGGACGACGCGCAGCGCGAAGCCTGGCGGCCGGTGGTGGACCGTGTGCATGCTCGGGGTGGACGCATCATTGCGCAGCTCATGCATGCGGGTGCGCTGTCGCAGGGCAATCCGCATCGGTCCGGGACCAAGGGACCGTCGGCGGTGCAGCCAGCCGGACAGCAGATGACCTTCTACCGCGGCCAAGGGCCCTACCGGATGCCGGAAGCGATGACGATCGATGAGATCGCCGAGGCGGTCGACGGCTTTGCGCGGGCGGCGCGCCGGGCGCAGGAAGCTGGGTTTGACGGCGTGGAGATACACGGCGCCAACGGTTATCTGCTGGACCAATTCCTCGGCGCCCACACCAATCTGCGCCAGGACCGTTATGGCGGCAGCGTGGACAACCGCCTGCGTCTAACCGTGGACGTGATCCAGGCGGTACGGCAGTCGACGCCGGCGGGCTTTGTCGTGGGCGTGCGCAGCTCGCAGGGCAAGGTCAACGACTTCACCCACAAGTGGCCGGGCGGCCAGGACGAGGCCGCACGGATCTTCGGCACACTGGGCGCGCAGCCCATCGATTACCTGCACACCACCGAGTTCGAGGCCTGGCGTCCCGCCTTTGGCGAGGACGGCCCCAGCTTGGCGGCGCTGGCGCGCAGGCACGTCTCGGTGCCGGTGCTGGCCAACGGCTCGTTGCATGACGTGGCGCGGGCCGAAGACCTGATGGCCCGGGAAGAGGCGGACTTCGTTTCGCTGGGGCGAGGCGCGCTCACGCATGCCGACTGGCCGGCCAGACTGCGCGCCGCCCAGCCGCAGGAGGAATTCGACCGAGGCCTGCTTGCGCCGATCGCCGATCTGGACAATGCGGTCCGCCATCGCGCGCTGGCTCAGCCTGCCTGATCTGTGGGCGAAATCCCGAGGATGAGATCAATCGGCGAGACAGGTCGGCGTGATCAATCGCTCACGCCGGCTGAGTCTGATTGTCGCGTCGGCACGGGCAGGACGCGGGTGCGCCCTGCTCGCGCTTCGCGCCTTTCGGCTCCCTGCACCCCGTCCCGGCCTCGCCGGCGGCGGATCAGCCCGCACGCAGCAAGGACTGACAGATCCACGTCCCGATGCCGGTGATTGCGGCATCGCCATGCGCCATCCCCATCACCTGCAACCCCAGCGGCAAGCCATCGACGGCCATCAACGGCACGTTGATCGCGGGCGCGCCCAGCAGTGACGACGCGCATGCAAAGGAGACGTCGCCCGTCGGATACTTGCTGTCGCGGATGTCGGCCGCGATGGGCGCCGCGCCGCAGGCATTCAGGCTCACCAGCGCATCGCATTGCGTGGCCAGGGCCGCCAAGCATTGGCGCGCGTGTTCGCGCAGCAGCAGGCATTCGCGGTATTCGGCCAGCGTCATGCCGCGGCCGCTTTCCAGTTGCCGCACCAGGCTGGGACCCAGCGTGTTGGGGTGGTTGGCAACCAGATTGGCCAGCGACCAGCGCTGCTCCCAGGAGATAAGCCGCAGCGACAGGGGCGCCGCCTGCGAGATGGCGCGCTCCAGCGCGTCGACCAGCGGCGAATCGCCACGGCGGATGATCGTCACGCCTTGCCCGGACAGCTTGGCGAGGCTGGCCTCAAACGCCGCGCGGGCATTCGGTTCCGCGCGCGCCCACCCCTCGGTTTCCAGCGCGACCAGCCGAGCAGGCTTTTGGGCCGAAGGCGGATGCAGCGGACCATACAAGCCCGGATGCCCCGGGTCGCCGCCTGCGCGCTGGGCGATTTCCGCCGCCGCTGTCCACATGTCCTCGACGGAATTGGCATGGATGCCGATGTGGGCCTGGCTAAGGCCCAGCCGTTCGCCACGATTGAGCGCGCCGAACGTCGGCTTCAAGGCCCAATTGCCGTTGTAGCTGGCCGGCCGCAGCACAGAGCCCACAAGCTGCGATCCGATGGCCATGGGCACCATGTTGGCGCCCACGACGGCGCCCGACCCGCTGGACGATCCGCCCGGCGTGCGGCGGGGGTCGAACGGGTTGGTCGTCGGACCGGGGTCGAGAAATCCCAGCGCCGTCGTGACGGTCTTGCCCAAAATGATGGCGCCGGCATCGCGCAGCGCACGCACGACGGCGCTGTCGTTCTTCGGGAAGTTGCCATCGAACGCCGCGCAGCCCATCTGCGTGGGCATATCGCGTGTTTCGATCAGGTCCTTGATGCCGACCGGCATCCCGTCGATCGCCGACAGCGGGCGGCCGTCGCGGTAGCGCTGGGCGCTGGCGTCGGCCGCGGCGCGGGCGCCGGCCTCGTTCAGGACGACCCAGCCCTTGAGCTGGCCCTCCCGCGCGGCAATCACTTCCAGACAACGTTCCAGGTAATCACGCGGCGAGTCGCGGCGTTCGGCGAAGTTGGCGCGGGCGTCATGAAACGTCAGCGCGGTGTGGGTGCTGGGATCGTAGGTCAAGGTGTGGCTCCGGTGTCTTATTCGCTGCTTTTTATTCGCTGCTCTTGATGCCGAGGGTCCGAATCAATGCGCTCCATCGGGCATATTCGGCGCGGAAGAACGTATCGAATTCGGCCGGCGTGCCTGGCTGCACCAGCAGATTGATGCCCTTCAGGCGTTCCTGGATCGCGGGCTCGGCCAGCACCTCGTTCAGGTCGCGGTTGATCTTCAGCTTGATGTCGTCGGGAATGCCGGCGGGCGCGAACAGGCCGTACCAGGCCTCCAATCGCAGCCCGGGCAGGCCCGCCTCGGCCGCTGAGGGCACGGTGGGCAAGGCCTCCAGACGCTGCGGCGACGCCACGGCGTAGGCCTTGAGCCTGCCGGCCTTCACGTGGTTGATGACGTTGCCCGACGCGAACTGCACCAGCAGGTCGACTTCGCCGCCAATCGCCGCCATCGAGGCCTCCAGCGCGCCCCGGTAAGGCACGTGCATCACGTCCACGCCGGCCTCGCGCTTGAAGATCTCGGTGAACAGCTGCAGCGACGATCCCGAGCCGTTGGACGCGTAGGTGTACTTGCCCGGTTCGGCGCGAAAGCGTTTGATCAGCGTGGCCAGATCGGCATCGTCGATGCCCGGGCGCGTGAGGACCAGGACCGGCAGGCTGCCGATCTTGCCGATGCGCGCCAGGCCGTTCTCGACGTCCAGCTTGGCGTTGGGATTCAAGGCGGGCAGCGTGGCCAGTTCGTTGAAGGTCAGCATCAAGGTGTAGCCGTCGGGCTTGGCCCGGGCCACGTAGTCGGCGCCGATGAGGGTGCCCGCGCCCGGTTTGTTCTCCACCACGACAGGCTGCCCCCAGCGTTCGGCCAGCCGCGGGCCGATCAGGCGGGCCAGGATGTCGGCGGTTCCGCCGGGCGTGGTCGGCACCACGATGCTGACGGGACGCTGCGGATAGCCGGCCGCCGTTGCGGGTCCGGCCAGCACTGCGGCGCCGCAGAGGGCGGCGATTCCGATCCGTCGAGCCAATGTTCTAAACATGGATTTCCCCTTATGGATGTTTCTTTTGGCTGCTCTTGCGCCGCGAAGTCGGGGCGGCCGTGCCATCTTGGGCGTTTGGGCATCAGGGTTCAAACGACTTTATCTATGGCACACTTAACTTTTTGTTAACTGAACCACCCCGATGACCGCCCTGCCTCCGCTCAATGCGCTGCGCTGTTTCGAGGTTGTCGGCCGTCTGGGCAGCATTACCAGCGCGGCCGAGGAACTCAGCGTGACGCCCGCTGCCGTCAGCCGCCAGATCCGCCTGCTGGAGGAACATCTGGGGCTCCGCCTGTTCCTGCGCCAGCACCGACGCATTGTGCTCACCTCCATGGGCGCGGGGTATCACGCCGATATCGCGCGCCTGTTCGGCGGGCTGCAGCGCGCGACGTCCGAACTGGGCGAGCGCTCGCGCCGGCGCCAGTTCGTCATCAAGGCGCCGCACAGCGTGGCCATGCGCTGGCTGCTGCCGCGCCTTTCCGGGTTTCACCGCCAATATCCCGACATCGACGTCAAGCTCCACACGGCCGTGGACGCGCCGGACTTCGAGCGCGAGGAAGTGGACGCCGGCATCTGCATGGGCGACGGCCGCTGGCGGGGCCTCGTCAGCTACAAGCTGATGGTCAATGAGTTGCTGCCGGTGTGCATTCCGGAAAAGCGCGCCCGGCTGCACACGCCCGCCGACCTGAAAGGCGAGATCCTGCTGCACACGCTGGCGCGCCCCGACTACTGGGAAATCTGGCTGCGGGCGGCCGGTCTGACGGAGATCGATGTGTCGCGCGGTTTGCGCTACGAGTCGTCCGCGCTGGCCTACGAGGCCGCGTTGGAAGGTTACGGCGTGGCCATCGCGCAAAAGCCGCTGGTGCAGAAGGAACTGGACGAAGGCCGGCTGGTTGCGCCGTTCGACCTGACTGTGGATCTGGGCGCGCAAAGCTATTACTTCGTGCTGCCGCCCGAGGACTACCGAAGGCCCTCGCCCGAGCTCACGCAATTTCGTGCCTGGGCCGAGTCGTGCGCGATCTAGCGGGCGCGGCAAAGGCGTACGGTCGCAATCGCCGTGCCGCGCCCCGGCCTGCGTGACAACCGTGCCACCCGCCCTGCCCGCGCATTAGGCTACAGTGCAGGGTCGCCCTCAAGGCCCGCGCCGTCATCGCCGCGCATCAACGAATCCAGGAGCAGTACCGCAGTGAACGACACTTCCACGCCGGACACCGACATTTCCGACGCGCCCAAGGAACAGGAAGCCAGGCTCTGGCGCGACGACGGCTGGACCGCGCGCGTCATCAAGAACGAAGACGACGACGGCTGGGCCGTCGAAATGACCAAGGACGGAGAGGCCGAACCCGCCCTGGTGGGCCCCTGGACCATGGGCCGCGACAAGAAGAACCCGAAGCCGCTCGACTCGCCTGCCTTCATCACGCTGGTCAAGACCGCCAACGAAGTCCTGCGCCGCCACGAACAACAACTGCACGCTACGCTGCACAAAAGCGTAAAGATCGACACCGACGATGGCCGTGTGACCATCAAGCTGGACATCGTGCCCGACGAGGACGAGCCCTATGCCACGCTCAGCGCCTACGACGAATTCGGCGACCAGCTCGCACAGATCCGCGTGCCGCCAACGTACAAGCTGAACGTGCAGCGGGCGTCGGAATGGGCGGCGGGCGGGTTCGGCAGAGAGGGCTGATATCCGCGGCCTGTGAAAGCACCGCCCGAGCACGCGCCAAAGCGTGCCCAGGCGGGCGGTTGCCGGGTAGTGCGCTGCCGCTTGTCGCCACATCGCGGCTTCTCTTAGAATGCGGATGATTCTCATTTTTCACGGTGCCGGTATTCTCCAGCCCCGCGACGCGCTGGAGGGCAGGATGTCCGCGACTGAGTTTGCAGTGCCGCAGCAGGGCATCGATGTCCTGTACGCGAATCACCATGGCTGGCTGAAAGGATGGCTGCGGCGGCGGCTGGGAAATTCATCCGATGCCGCCGATCTTGCGCACGACACCTTCATGCGCCTCCTGGTCCGCGGCGACACCGTCGAGGTGCGCGAGCCACGCGCGCTGCTGACCACCGTGGCCCAAGGCGTGGTGTCCAATTTCATACGGCGCCGCAGGATCGAAGAAGCCTACCTGGCCACCCTGGCCGACCTGCCCGAGCTTGAAACGCCCGGCCCCGAAACGCGCGCCATCCTGCTTGAAACCCTGGTCGAACTGGACCGCCGCCTGGATACGCTGGCTGCTCCCGTGCGCCGGGCGTTCCTGCTGTCTCAGTTGGAAGGCATGAAGCAGGCCGACATTGCCGCCACGCTGAACGTCTCACTGGCGACCGTGCAGCGCCATATCGCGAAGGCCGCGCACCTTTGCTTCTTCGGCGCCTGAGCATCGGCACGGCCGTAGCCGCCTGTTCCAAGAACGCCCGCTTCCCCATGCCCAACTCGCCCGCGGACCCGAGCCCGACGGCCTTCCCCCAGCTTGAGGGCCCGCCATTGCCCGCCAGCGTCAGCCTGCGCGCCGTGGACTGGCTGGTCGCCCTGCAGGCGCCCGACGCCAGCGACGCCACGCGCGAGGCCTGCCGGCGCTGGCGCGAGGCCGACCCCGACCACGAGCGCGCCTGGCGGCACATCGAGACCTTTGGCCAGCAGTTGCGCGGATTGAACACGCCGCTCGTACGCGGCGCGCTGACGCGCGAGGGCCGGAGCCGTCCCGCGCGGCGCCAGGCCGTCAAGGCGCTGGCGGTGGCGCTGTTTGCCGGCGGCGGCGCCTGGCTGGCGCGCGACAACCTGTGGCGCGGCTGGCAGGACTGGCAGTCCGATCACCACACTGCGGCCGGAGAACGCACGAGCATCCTGCTGGCCGACGCCAGCCGCATCGACCTGGACACGGCAAGCGCCATCGATGTCCGGTTTGACGGCTCGCAGCGCCTGGTCCGCCTGCTGCACGGCCGGATCCTGATCGCCACCGCGCCCGATCCGGCATCCCAGGCCGGGCGCCCCGCTCGTCCTTTTCTGGTGGAAACGGCGCAAGGCCGCGTGCGGGCCCTGGGCACTCGCTACAGCGTGCGGCAGTTCCCTGGCCGCAGCCACGCCGCGGTGTTCGAGGGCGCCGTGGAAATTCGCCCCGAACACCAAGCGGATACGCCGCACGTCATTCACGCGGGCGAACAGGCGTCGTTCACCCGCGACGCCGTCGGCCCCACGCGGGTGGCTGACCCGCGCGATGCGTCATGGTCCGTGGGCATGCTGGTTGCGCAGGACATGCCCCTGTCCGACTTCATTGCAGAGCTTGCCCGGTATATGCCCGGCCGGCTGGCCTGCGACCCCGATGCCGGCCGCCTGAAGGTCTCGGGCATCTATCCGCTGGACGACACCGACCGGGTGCTGGACATGCTGCGCCGGACGCATCCGATCGACGTCGACCAGGTGACGCGCTATTGGATCACCGTGCGCCTGCGCGGCGCCTAGCGCCGCGGCGCGCCTCGCCTCGCCGCGCCACGCATCGGCCCCAAAACTTTTTCGCGCCAACATGAGGGGTTTCCGTTTCCCAAGTGGCAAACCTAATAGAAGCCACATTTTTTCAACCGGAAACCGGACCATTCATGCACCCCCGTCAGTCTCGGCGCGCCGCGCGCCTCATCGCACGCAATACCCTCGCGCTGGCGGCAAGCCGCGCCCTCTGGCTCACGGCATCGGGCATCGCCCTGTCGGCCGGGACGGATGCCGTACACGCCCAGGCCAGCGTGAAAAGCTACGCGATCCCCGCCGGGTCGCTGGAAAGCGCCCTGACCCGCTACGCCCTCGAAAGCGGTTTGATGTTGTCCTATTCGGGCAGCGACATCGCGGGCAAGCGCAGTCCCGGCTTGCAGGGCAGCTTTGACGCGCCCGAGGCGCTGGCCAGGCTGCTGGCCGGCACCGGGCTGGCTGCCCGGCCACAGCCGAATGGCGGCTACATCCTGCGTCCGGTACCCGGCAGTCAGCCGGGCCAGGACGCCGCGCAAACCCTGCCCGCAGTGACGGTGACAGGCGTTGCCGAGGAATCCGCCTTCGGCCCGGTGCAAGGCTTTGTGGCCCGGCGCAGCGCAACCGCCACCAAGACGGACACGGCGCTGCATGAAACGCCCCAGTCCGTATCGGTGATTCCGCGCGACCAGGTTGTCGCGCAGGCGGCGGACTCGCTGGACCAGGCACTGGGCTACACGGCCAGCGTCCAGCCGCTGGAAGGCGGGGCGCTCAGGCACATCGGCACGGGCTTCACGATCCGTGGATTCAACGTTACCGGCGCGGCCCCGCTGTACCTGAACGGCACCAAGTTCCCCATCAACTCGCTCAGCGGCGCCATTGAGCCCTACAACTTCGAACGCATCGAGCTGCTCAAGGGACCGGCCTCGATCCTGTACGGCCAGGCCGCGCCCGGCGGCATCATCAACCTGGTCAGCAAGCGCCCCACGGCGGAGCCGCTGCGCGAGCTCGAATTGCAGACCGGAAGCTGGAACAAGAAGCAGATCGCGATGGACCTGGGCGGTCCGGTCACCGAGGACGGCAATGTCCGCTACCGCCTGACCGGACTGGCGCGCAACAGCGACAGCATGGTCGACTACATCAACAACGACCGCACTTCGCTGGCCGGCGCGCTGGAGTGGCAGATCAGCGATGCAACGCTGATCACGTTCCTGGCCAGCTACAGCCGCACCGATAGCCCCTACGATGTGGGCAAACCTCTGGAAGGCACCCTGCTGTCCAACCCCAATGGCCGCATTTCGCGCTCGCGCTTCGTTGGCGAACCGGACTTCGACCGCTATGTCACAAAGGGCGCCACGCTGGGCTACCTGCTCGAACACAAGCTGAACGACGACTGGAAGGTGCGCCAGAATCTGCTGACCTACAAGCAGCGCGCCGACAATCAGTACGCCGCGGTAGACACGCGCGTGGACGAGTCGGACCCGGCCCTGGCCACCCGCTATGCCCTGACGCGGTACGACACCGACAAGGGTCTGGCCGTGGACAACCAATTGCTGGGCAAGCTGCGCCATGGCAGCTTTGAACACACGCTGCTGTTCGGCATCGACTGGAGCAAGAACGAGTTCTCGCGCTCCCAGAAATTCGGCTCCATCGCGCCGCTGAACCTGTACCACCCCGTCTATGGCGCCCGGCCGGACCTCGGCCCCGCCGGTTATGGCGAAGACAGCACGCGCCAACTGGGCTTTTACGCGCAGGACCAGATCAAGTTCAACGAACGCTGGATCGCGCTGCTGGGCGGGCGCTACGACTCCGTGCGTACCGAGTCGACCCCGGGCACCGGCGCACAGAACTCCCACGCCTTCACGCCGCGCGTCGGCCTGATGTATCTGTTCGACAACGGCTTGGCGCCCTATTACAGCTACAGCAAGTCGTTCCAGCCCGTGACGGGACTGGACTTCGCCGCCAATCCCTTCAAGCCGACCACGGGCGTGCAGCACGAGATCGGATTGAAATACGAACCAAAGGGCGTGGATGCGTCGATCACGTTCGCGCTCTACGAAATCACCCAACGCAATGTCCTGACCAGCGACCCCGACCACGTGGGATTTCTGGTGCAGACGGGCGAAGTCCGCTCGAAAGGCGCGGAAATCGAGGCCCGGGCCAGCCTGAACCGGCAACTGGATCTGGTGGCCGCCCTGGCAACGACGGACGCGCGCGTGGTCAAGAGCAATTTCGGCAACGAAGGATCGCGGCCCGAATCGGTCCCGCGCAACATGGCATCGCTGTGGATGGATTACCGGTTTTCGTCCGTGCCGGGCCTGAGCGCGGGCGTGGGCGTGCGCTATGTGGGCCGCCAGGAAATCAACGAATTGCCGATACCGTCGTACACCACGTATGACGCAGCGGTGCGCTATCAACTGGACAAGTGGCAGTTCGCGCTGAACGTGAAGAACCTGACCAACAAAACCTATGTGGCCGCGTGCCCCTACACCTGCTATTACGGCGACGAGCGCAACATCACGCTGACGGCGCGCGTGAACTGGTAGGCCGCGTTCGTGTCGCATTTGGGATAGCCACGCTGTCGCATCCTGGTTTGGCCCTGGCGGCTGCGATCCATAGACTTGGGTTTGCCGACTGACGCGGGCCAAGAGAACACCACGCCCAGCAAGTTCCCCCCGCGTTTACGGCCCCGGCTTCACCAAGAAAGCCGTGAATCGCTCAGATTGCAAAGAAGGGGAAACATGCAAACCACCGAGTACGAGCGCCTGGACGGCCTTGCTCTGGCCAAATTGCTTGAACGCGGCGAAGTCACGTCCGCAGAACTCATGGATTGCGCCATCGAATTGGCCGAGCAGCGCAATCCCGTCCTGAACGCCCTCACCTATCCGCGCTACGAAGAATCGCGCGGCATCGCCGCCGGATGGACGCCGCGCGGCCCGTTTCGCGGCATTCCCTTCCTGCTGAAGGACTCCGGCTTCGCTCACAAACGATTTCCGTCAAGCATCGGTTCGGCGCTGTTCAACGGCACGACCTACCCTTACGCGGCAACCGTCGCAGACCGCTTCGAGGCGGCGGGCCTGATCCCGTTCGCGCGCACCACGGTTCCCGAGCTGTGCATGGCGGGCACCACCGAGGCCGTGCGTAACGGCGGCGCGACGCCCAACCCGTGGGACCGGACCCGCTCCGCGGGCGGCTCCAGCGGCGGCGCCGCAGCCGCCGTCGCAGCGCGCATCGTGCCCGTCGCCCACGGCAGCGACGGTGGCGGCTCCATCCGGATTCCGGCCGCGTGCTGCGGCGTGTTCGGATTGAAGCCCTCACGAGGCCGCGTGCCGATGGGTCCGGCGAAAGGCGAAGGATGGGCGGGCATGGCGACGGACGGCGTATTGAGCATTTCCGTGCGCGATACGGCGGCGGCGCTGGACATGATCTCCGGCTACGAAGCCGGCGCGCCCTATGCCGCACCGCCCAAGCCGCGCGCATTCCTGGAGGCCGTTCACGAATCGGCTTCGCGGCCGTTGCGCGTGGGCTTCCTGCGCACCGCGTGGAACGGCATCGCCATCGCCCCCGAGTGCGATGCCGCCGTCGCGCACACGGCATCGCTGCTGGAAGCCTTGGGCCATGACGTATTCGAGGCCACGCTGCCCGGCATCGACTATGACGGCTTCGTGCACGCCCACGGCAGCATCCTGGCCAGCAACATCGTGGTTGCCGTCGAAGGCCGTCTGAAGACGCTGGGCCGCAACCTGCAAGCGGGCGACCTGGAATCGGTCATCCACGACGGGTATCTCGTCGGCAAAGGCCTGGACGCGGCGTCCTACATCGACGCCGTGGCCCGCCTTCATGCCGTGGGCCGCGCCTTTGCCGCCGCCATGGCGGACCTGGACGTCCTGCTCACTCCCACGCTGGCGCAGCTTCCGTGCAAGCTCGATTATCTTGCGCTGAACACGTCCGATGGTCTCGGCTTTCGCGAGTACCGGGCGCGCGCCGCCACGTATTCCACCTTCCTCCCTGTCATTAACGGCGCGGGCCTGCCCGCGGCCAGCCTGCCCTTGTCCTGGACAGACGCGGGTCTGCCCGTGGCCACCCAACTGATCGGCCATTTCGGTCGCGAAGACATCCTGCTCGAACTCTCGGCGCAGCTTGAGCGCGTGGCCCCTTGGGCCGCGCGCAGACCGCAGTTCGGCTGACCAGACGGGCTCGCGGCCGAGCCTCGTCCATTTCGCCTGTTCCACCCTCACTCTGAAGGTACCGGTATGAAATTCACGCTTCCCGGACTGGGCCGCCTCTGCGCGCCCGCCGTTCTTGCTCCCACCCTTGTCTGCGCCATCGGAATCGCGCCTGTCAGCGCGCTGCACGCCGAAACCACGGCCAGGATCGTCATGCAGGCGCCGCTTCGCGTCGTCGATCCCATCCTGACGAATGCCTACATCACCCGCAACCACGGCTACATGGTCTTCGACACGCTGTTCGCCCTGGATGCCGCCGGAAAGCCCCAGCCCGAAATGGTCGAAAGCTGGCAGGAAAGCGCGGACCGGCTCACCGTCACTCTGACGCTGCGCAAAGGCCTGACGTTCCATGACGGCACGCCGGTAACGGGCGAAGACGTCGTCGCTTCGCTCAAGCGCTGGGGCCAGCGTGACGTCCTGGGCCTGCGCCTGATGGCCGCTACCCGCAGCCTGGAAAGCCCCGACGCCAGCACGGTCATATTCCACCTGAAGCAGCCGTTCGGCATGCTGATCGAAGCGCTGGCCAAACCGGCCTCGCCCGTGCCCTTCATCATGCCCAGCCGCATCGCGGCGGTGCCGGTCTCTCAACCGATCACCGAGGTAATCGGTTCGGGTCCGTACAAATTCGTGGCGGCGGACTTCCAGCCCGGCGTGAAGGCGACGTACGTGAAGTTCACCGGCTATGTGCCGCGCGCGGAACCCGCCAGCGGCTTTGCCGGCGGCAAGGTGGCCATCGCGGACCGGATCGAGCTGGTCAGCATTTCGGACTCGCAGACCGCCGTGAACGCCTTGCGACGCGGCGAGATCGACTTCGTGGAAGATGTGCCGCCGGATCTGATGCCGCAGCTCAAGGATGCCAAGAACGTTGCGCTCAAATCCTATGGCGACAGCACCAACATCTTCACGATGCGCATGAACTGGCTACAGCCGCCCTTTGACAATCCCAAGGTGCGCCGCGCGGTGCTTGCCGCCGTGTACCAGGGCGATTACCTGGCCGCGCAGATCGGCGACGAGACCATGTACCGCCTGTGCGGCGCCGTCTTGAGCTGCAACTCTCCGTATGCCTCCGAAGCCGGCGCCACCCAGACGAAAGAGCCCGATCTGGCGCACGCGAAGGCCCTGCTCAAGGAAAGCGGCTATGACGGCAGCAAGGTGGTGATCCTGCACCCCACCGATCTGCCGGTGCTGTCCAGCCTGGCGTCCGTGACCGCGCAGGCGCTCAAGACCATCGGCATGAACGTCGAGATCCAGTCCATGGACTGGGCCACCCTGCTGTCCCGCTATTCGAAGAAGGATCCGGTGGCGCAAGGCGGCTGGAGCATCTTCCAGACGGGCTTCACCAGTCTGGACCTGATGAACCCGCTGACCAATCCCAACCTGGATGGGCGCGGCGAAGCCGGCTACATCGGCTGGACCAAGAGCGACGAGATGGAGCGCCTGCGCGACCAGTTCGCCGAGACCGGCGATGCGGCTCGACGCAAGGAAATCGCCCTTGCCATCCAGAAGCTCAATTACGACCAGGTGTTCTTCATCCCGCTGGGCACGTACTCCAAGATGAAGGGATACAACCCGGCCAAGCTGGGGCGCATGACCGACGCGCAGATTCCTCTCTTCTGGTAGCGCGCAACGTCTCAGCCCGGCCGGCCGCCCCCGGACCGGCCCGGGCAATGGAAAGGCATATTCATGATTGAACTCATCATCAAACGCCTCCTGGCGGCGATCCCCGTCATGCTCATCGTCGCCACGGTGGTGTTCCTGCTGCTGCGCATGGCGCCCGGCGATCCCGCGCGCGTCATCGCCGGCGACATGGCCAGCGAGGAATCCATCGCCCAGATCCGGACGGAAATGGGCCTGGACCAATCGCTGGGCACGCAATACCTGCGCTGGATGGGCGCGCTTGTTCAGGGCGACCTGGGCCGCTCCATCCAATCCAGGCAGCCGGTGACCTCGCTCATCACGGCGCGGCTGGGCCCGACCTTCTCGCTGGCGGCGTGCGCGATCCTGCTGACCATTGCCACCGCGATTCCGCTGGGCGTGCTGGCGGCGTGGCGCCACCGGGGCCTGGCGGACCGCGGGATCATGGCCGGCGCCGTGCTGGCGTTTTCCATGCCCGCATTCGTCGTGGCGTATCTGTTGATTCTGGTGTTCTCGGTCCATCTGGACTGGCTGCCGGTGCAAGGGTACTCGCCGCTCGACGAAGGCATTGGCCGATATGCCCAGCACCTGTTGCTGCCGACCGTGACGCTGGCCATGGTGTTCGTCGCGCTGATCACGCGCATCACGCGGGCCAGCCTGCTGGATGTGCTGGGGGAAGACTTCGTGCGCACCGCCAGGGCAAAGGGCGTCACCGAACGCTTCGTGCTGTTTCGCCACGCGCTGCGCAACGCCGCGATTCCCATCGTCACGATTGTCGGGGTGGCGCTGACCACCCTGATCAGCGGCGTCGTGGTGACCGAGACCATCTTCAATATCGCCGGCGTCGGCCGCCTGATCGTGGATTCCGTGCTTGCCCGGGACTACCCCGTGGTGCAGGGAACCATCCTGTTCTTCTCGTTCATCTACGTCTTCGTCAACCTGCTGATCGACATGGCGTATGTCGTCCTCGATCCCCGCATCCGCTATTGAACCGCCGACGATCCGGAGCTGACTCATGCCCCCCACCCTTCCCGCCACCCTCCTGCCCGCCGCACCGCCATCGCGGCTGCGCCAGGCCATCACCGCCCTGATCCACGACCCTGTGATGCTCGGCTCTTTGCTGCTGCTCCTGCTGCTGGTGGCGCTGACCGTGGGCGCGCCGTGGCTCACTTCCCATGACCCCGGCACGCTCGCGCCGCGCGCGCGGCTGCAGCCCTCTTCCGATGTGTATTGGCTGGGCACCGATTCCCTCGGCCGCGACCTGCTGTCCCGGGTGCTCTACGGCGGCCGCCTGTCGATCACCCTTGCCGCGCTGGTCAGCGTAATCGCCATCGCGGCAGGCCTGGCCATCGGACTGGCCGCCGGGTATGTCCGCCGGCTCGATGCCCCCGTGATGCGATTGATGGACGGCATCATGGCGATCCCCGGCCTGCTCCTGGCGGTGGCGATGGTCGCGCTGGGCGGCGCCAACATCGTGACGATGGTCATCGCCATTTCGATTCCCGAGATCCCCCGCGTGGCCCGGCTGGTGCGCGGCGTCGTGCTGTCCGTGCGCGAGGAACCCTATGTCGAGGCGTCGCTCGGTTCCGGCACGCCGGCCCTGAAGGTGTTGTGGTGGCACATTTTGCCCAGCACGATCAACCCGTTGGTGGTGCAAGCCACCTTCGTCTGCGCAGCCGCCATCCTGACCGAAGCCGTGCTGGGCTTCCTGGGACTGGGCTTTCCACCGGAGATTCCCAGCCTGGGAAGCATCATCGCCGAGGGACGCCCCTTCTTCCAGCGCGCCCCCTGGATCGTGCTGTATCCGGGCGTGTTCCTTGCCCTGCTGATCCTCGCCGTGAACATGTTCGGCGACGCCTTGCGCGACCGCCTGGATCCCCGACTCTCCCGCAAATCGAAGGGCTGACGCCATGAACCCAGCATTCCCCCAGGCCCCGACGGCCGGCGCCCCCGACTCCCCCATCCTTGACGTGCGCAACCTGAAGGTGCGCCTGCCCGGCAGCGGCGATCGCAGATATGCCGTGGACGACGTGTCATTCACCGTTCGTGCCCGCGAAATCGTCTGCATCGTGGGCGAATCCGGGTCCGGCAAGTCCGTGACGTCCAGCGCCATCATGGGCCTGTTGCCCAAAGGGACGCTCACGCTGGAAAGCGGCCAGATTGCGCTGTCGGGCCGCGATATCACGCACGCCGGACGGGACACGCTGCAGAAGCTGCGGGGCAACCGGATGGCAATGATCTTCCAGGAGCCGATGACGGCGCTCAATCCGCTCATGCGCGTCGGCGACCAGATTGCGGAGGTGTTCGAGTTCCACGCGAAGACGCTCGGGCGCGAGGCGGTGGCCAGCCGTGTCCTGGCCCTGCTGTCCGATGTGCGCCTGCCCCATCCCGAAAAGCTCCAGCATGCGTACCCCCACCAGTTGTCGGGCGGTCAGCGCCAACGCGTGATGATCGCGATGGCGCTGGCGATGGAGCCGGGCTTGATCATCGCGGACGAGCCGACCACGGCGCTGGACGTGACGTCGCAGGCGCAGGTCTTGCGGCTGCTCAACGACCTGCGGGGCCGCCACGACAATGGCGTCCTGTTCATCACCCACGACTTCGACGTCGTCGCGGAGATTGCCGACCGCGTCGTCGTGATGCAGGCGGGGCGTATCGTTGAGCAGGGCACTGCCGCCGATGTGCTTGAGCGCCCCCGCCACCCTTACACGCAGCGCCTGCTGGCAGCGCGCCCGCGCGGCGATTTCCGCGCCAAGCCGCTGGAACCGGCAGACATGCCGGCGCTGGAGGTCCGCGACCTGACCCTGCGCTTTGAAACCCGGTCCCTGTTCAGATCCCGGCGCCGCCGCGTCGATGCGCTGGGCGGCGTGTCGTTGCAGTTGGCGCGGGGCGAGACGCTGGGCATCGTCGGCGAGTCAGGCTCGGGAAAGACTACGCTGGGCCGCTGCCTGGCCCGCTTCGCCTCCCCGACGTCGGGAGAGATTTTCATCGATGGGCAACCGGTCGGCAGGCTGTCCGGACCGCAGGCGCGTGCTTACCGAAAACGCGTGCAGATGGTGTTTCAGGACCCCTTCCGCTCGTTCAACCCGCGCCGCAGAATCGGCCGCACGCTGGCGGAAGGCCCTCTGAACTTTGGGGCGCAACCCGCGCAGGTTCACGCCCGCATGATCGAGATGCTGGAGCTCGTCAGCATGGATCCCGGCGCGCTGGACCGGTTTCCGCACGAGTTCTCGGGCGGACAGCGCCAACGCCTGTCAATCGCCCGCGCGCTGATGATGGAGCCGGAAATCCTGATTGCCGACGAAGCGGTCTCCGCGCTGGACGTTTCGGTGCAGGCGCAGATCCTGGACCTGCTGGAATCCATCCGGGAACGGCTGGGCGTGAGCATTGTTTTCATTACGCACGACCTGCGCGTCGCCGCACGCCTGTGCCATCGCATCGCCGTCATGCAGCGTGGGTGCGTGGTGGAAATCGGCGCGGCACGGGATGTGTTCCTGCAGCCATCCAGCGACTACACCCGGGAACTGATCGCTTCCATTCCGGGCCACGCCCCAACGGCGGGAAGCCCAGGAAAGGCGTTGTTCGAATCCGACGCGGGCACCGCCCGCTCGCCTGCCCTTTCAGGACTGTGCGGCGATGCCGGCTTCTGATGAGGGGTCCACCGCACGCAGCAGCCGGCCCAGGTGGCCGCTGCTGGAAAACCCCAATTCGGCGCTGACTCTCGCCGCCGGCTCGCCCATGGCAAGCCGCTGGCGCGCGGCCTGCGCCAGGACCATGCGGCGCAAGGAAATGGGAGACTGGCCATAGGCTTCCATGCAGGCGCGCTGCAGCGTGCGCGTGGTGGCGCCGAGCACGCTGGCCGAATCGGCGATCGCCGGCAACGGCTGCCCCGCTTCCAGCCGCTCGCGCAAGAGCTCCAACCATTGCCGCGCCAATGGCAGCGGCGCCTGCGGCGTCAGAACCTGGCCGTGAATCCGGTGCGTCGCATCCAGTTGGGTGATCAACGCCTCCACCAGCATCGGCAGCGCCGACGCCGACAACGCCGGCTTCCAGAGTGCGTCCAGCATGGCCTGCGCCGCGCCATCCAGCTGCAGCACGCCCCCCGCCCGGCAGGCCCGTAGCAATTCCGGCGCCAGATAGAGCTCGCCATGCTGTTGCGAAATGCTTTCGGCGCGCGTGCTGTGTTCGACATGGGACGGCAGCAACAACGCCTGGCCTCGGACCAGCCGGCAGCGGCGGCGCGCGCCCGCCTCGTCCCGCCAGGCGCTGTCCAGCGCGCCGGCCCGGGGCCAAAGCAGCATGGCGCAGTCGTGTTCGTGCCAATGGAAGGCGTAGCGCGGCTGCCGGCTGGCAGCCAGGGCGAAACCTGTCTGGGCGATGAGGTCCTGTTTGGAGGAAAGCGGGACGGAACGCGACATGAGGGAGTGCGGGCGTGTGGTGCGCCGGGGGATGCCCGGCAGCGGCAAGATTGGGCGTTGGGCCAGTATCGGCGCGCGGCCGCTTTCATGCAAGCCCGGCGCGGGCGCGTGGTTTCCCTTGTCGCGCTTGGGATCGGCTACTGTCGCGTCGCGGTTCGCCGCCGGCACGCCTGCTTCTTACGATCTGGGTCATTCGACAAACACACAAGGGGAAATCCATGAATCGCACACTTCCGTCGGCGTTGCTCTGCGCCGCCCTGCTTGCCCTGCCGCTTGCCAGCGCCCTGGCCGAGCCCGCCTGGCCGGACAAGCCGATCACCCTGATCGTGCCCTTCCCGGCCGGCGGCGGCACGGATCTGGTGGTGCGGACGTTGCAGCCTGCGCTGACGCGCGAACTGAAGCAGACCGTGATCATCCAGAATGCGGGCGGCGCGGGCGGAACCGTGGGCTCGGGCCAGGCCGCGCGCGCCAAGCCGGACGGCTACACCGCGCTGGCCGTCACGACCAGCACCACCGCGCTCGCCGCCCACCTGTACAAAAACCTGCCATACAAGCCGGCCCAGGATTTCGATTACATCGGCTTCATCGGGACGTCGCCTTATGTGCTGGCGGTGCAGCCCGCCCTGAAGGCAGCCACGCTTGCCGAACTGGTCGGCGCGCTGAAAGCGCGCCACGTCGGCACGTATGCCTCGGTGGGCGCCGGCACGGTGTCGCACCTGCTGGGCGAGATGTTCAAGAAAGACGAGAAACTGGATCTGACGCACGTTCCCTACCGTGGCGCGGCGCCCGCCTACACGGATCTGATCGGCGGTCAGGTCGACATCATGTTCGACAACCCCGTGGGCCTGGCGCCCTTCGTGCAGAGCGGCAAGCTGATCGCGGTGGCGACCACCAGCGCCACCCCCATCCTGCCCAACGTCCCCACCTTCGCGGCGCAGGGCATGCCGGCCTACACGCAATCGCTCTGGTATGGCCTGGCCTTTCCCAAGGGCACGCCGCCGGCCATCGTGGAAAAGATGAACCTTGCCCTGAACACGGTACTGCGGGACCCGGCCATTGCCGCCGACCTGGCGGCCAAGGGCGTGGACGTCAAACCCGGCACGGCCGACTCGCTGACTCAAACCGTCTCACACGACCTCACCTTCTGGGGCAACCTCATCACCAAGACCGGAGTCCAGTTTGACTGACCTTCACCCCACCCCCCTTCCCGCCCAGCCTCCCGCCGGTCAGGCGGCCCTGCTGCGCGTGTTCGTCGATTCGTCCCAGCCCCTGCAAGGCGGAAACCCGGTGCCGTTGGTGCTTGACGCGCGCGGCATGTCGGCCGCCGACATGCAGGCCCTGGCCGCCCATCACGGCCACGAATCTTCCTTCGTGGTGCCGGCCGACCGCGATGACCACCTGTGCCAACTGCGATTTTTCGTGCCCGGCCACGAAATGGAGATGTGCGGCCACGCAACGGTGGGCACGCTCTGGGCCCTGCGGCAGTGGGAACGCTGGAGCACGCCGCGCGCACGCGTTCAGACCTTGAGCGGCAGCGTGGACATCGAGTGGGACAACGCCGGCAATCGCGCCTGGGTGTCGCAACCTGCCGTTGTCACCTCAGCGCTCACGCCAGCGCAATGCCGCGCGATCGCCGCCGTGCTGCGCATCGATCCCGAATTGCCCGGCCTGCACATGATCAATGCCAGCACCAGCCGCGTAAAGACGTTGGTGCGGATGCCGACCGTGGCCGACCTGGATGCCTTGGCGCCGGACTTCGATGCGATGCGGGACATCTGCGAAGCGATCGGCTCGACCGGCCTCTATCCCTATGCGCTGAGCGAGGACAGCGCCAGCGCGCGGCAATTTCCCAAGGCGTCCGGCTACCCCGAGGATGCCGCCACCGGCATTGCCGCCGCGGCCTTGTGGGGTTACCTGAACGAGACAGGCAGCGTGCCGGCGGACCGGGTATACACGGTCCGCCAGGGCGTGGCCATGGGCTCGCCGTCGGCAATCCAGTTGCGCCGGCGCGCAGACGCCCCCGGATGTTGGTTGAGCGGCGAAACGCAATGGATGCGGTAACCCGCCTCTGTACGGCCGAGTCGCGGCTGACCGCGGCCGGCTGGCGCCTGCCCGCCGCGCCCGTTCCGCGCGGCGCCTATGCGCCCTACCACCTGGCAGCCCTGAGCGGCGCAACCCTGGTCTGCGTCAGCGGCCAGGCCAGCCGGCGGGACGGCACACCCATCGTCGGAATATGCGGGCATGGCGCCGATCTGGACGCGGCTCGCGCGGCGTGCGCGCAGGCTGCACTGAGCGCGCTGAGCGCCCTGCGCCAAGCCTGCGGCGGCGATTTGGACCGCGTGCGCGCCGTCCTGCAGTTGCGCGGCTATCTGCGCAGCGAGGCGGAATTCGAAGACCACAGCGCGGTGCTGGACGGTGCATCACAAGTGCTGCAGACCGCATTCCCGCACATGCCGCGTCCGGCGCGCAGCGCGGTGGGCGTGACCAGCCTGCCAGGCCGCAGCTGGGCCGAAATCGAAATCAGCGCGCTGCTGGACGACCGCAGCTGACCCCGCCAACCCGCCCGCGCGGTCGGGCGGGCGGGTTGGCGGGCGGCTCTGATACGACGATAACGGTATGACTGATCCGCCGCTTCGGCGGCCAGGCTCAATGCCCCGTCGAGTCGCCCTGACGGCTGGCTTCGAACAGGAACCACGTGCGCCGCTCGGTCTCGTCGATCCAGTTTTCAATGAGGCTGGAACTGGCGATGTCGCGATGCTCGTCGGTGACGTTGTGGGCTTCACGCAGCGACGCGGCCAGCACCTTGTTGTCTTCGCGCAGTTCGGCCAGCATGTCCAGCGGCTGCACGTAGTCGGCGTCGTTGTCGGCAATGCGCTGCGACCGCGAGATATGCCCGATGGACCGCAGCGTGGTGCCGCCAATCTTGCGGATGCGTTCGGCGATGGGATCCGTCATGGCGAACAGCTGATCGCCCTGCTCGTCCAGCAGCAGGTGATAGTCCCGAAAGTGGGGACCGCTGACGTGCCAATGAAAATTCTTGGTCTTCAGATACAGCGCAAATACGTCGGCCAGTATCTGGTTCAGCGCCGCGGAGATGTCGCGGGTGGCGTCAGCGGCGAGGTCGGTGGGCGTCGCCAGCGGCGCCTTGCGGCGGTCCTTCAGCGCCTTGGTGGTCTTCTCATTCAGTTTCTTGGCCATGAATCGCAGCTCCTGGATATGAATCGGAAAACACGATCGCGGCGCGCTTGCAACCGGCCGCGAGGCTCAGCGTAAATCTCCGGCTGCGCTTTGCCAATGCCCGGCGCGACGAAGGAGTATGCTACGCCGCTTCGCATCTCCCAGTTTCCTTCACCACCATGCGCGGCAATCCCGACGCCAGGCAAGGCGCCATCGCGTTGCACGGGTTCTATTTCCTGTACTACGGCTTGCAGGGCGTAAGCATCCCGTTCTTGCCCTTGTGGTTCGCCAGCCGGGGACTGGACCCGGCGCTGATCGGGCTGATCGTCGCCACCTCATTCCTGCCAAAGATCGTGTCGACGCCGATCGTGGCCCACGTGGCGGACCAGACGGGCCGCGCCCATGCGCTGATCGCCTCGGCGCTGGCCGCATCGCTGGCGCTTTTCGTGTGCTATCCGTTCAGCCAGACTTCAGCTTGGCTGCTGGCGATCACGTTGCTGCTGAACGCGGTGTTTCCCGCCGTGCTGCCGCTGATGGACCGCATGGCCATTGCAAGCGGGCGTGGACAAGGCAACTCCTACACGGTGATGCGCGCGTGCGGGTCGCTGGGATTTGCCACGGTGACCGTGGCGGGCGGCTATCTGATCAAGACGTTCGACACGGACTGGGTGATGTGGCTGTCGATCCTGCTGATCGTCGCGTGCCTGGCGTGCGTGCGCCTGTTGCCTCGGGCGGCACGGCCTGCGGCCAACGACACTCCGGTCGACCGCACGCGCCTGCCCATGCGCGACGTCCTGCGGGACCGCCCGCTGCTGTTGTGCATCGCCGCGGCTTCGCTGGTGCAGGCGAGTAATGGCTTTCTGTATTCCTATTCGACGCTGCACTGGACCGCGAACGGATTGTCGACGGCGATGATTTCGCTGCTGTGGGTGGTGGGCGTGACGAGCGAGGTTCTGTTCTTTTTTCTGGCGCCTCGCATTTTGGCGCGCACGGGCGCGCAGTGGCTGATTCTTGCCTCGGCCGTCATGACTGCGATCCGTTGGACGGGATTGTCTGCCACCACGGATCCTGCGTTTATCGCTGGCCTGCAATTGCTGCAATGCTTCACCCTGGCCGGCAACAACGCCGCGATCATGTGGTACATCACCCGCCATGTCCCGGCAGCCTGCAAAACGTCCGCGATTGCGTTGTACGCGTTGCTGTCGGGCGGCGTGTTCATGTTCGCCAGCATTCAGATTGGCGGCGCGATGTATAGGAGCTATGCGCCGGGTGGCTTTCTAGTGATGGCGATTTGTGCGGCTGGAGCGGTGCCGATGGTGGGGTATGCGGAGAAGATTCGGCGGCGGGGGACGGTGTGATTGTGGTTGGCGGTTGCTAAGCATGGTTGGCGGTTGCTGGGTATCGTCGGCGTTGCTGGGCATGGTTGGCGTTCTTTAGACGCCCGGCGCGGCGTGGGCCTGGGGCGGGCGGGGCTCCGATTGCGGTCCGGAGCCTTCGCTCCGGACTGCCCCGTCCTCAACTTCGTCCGCCTTCGGCTCCCTTCAGTTTCCGTCGGGCGCATCTAAACGCCCCGCCCACCCCAGGCCCACGCCACACCGGGCTCTGATTGCCTAATCTTTACGGGCGCTGGGGCGAGATGGGTTCTTTAGGTTCTTGCACACGGCGGGGTGGAAGAAAAGCGTCTTGCGGTGCCCGCCCCCGGCCGGCCGCGCGGGCGGCCTTTGGGGGCTTACGCAGCGTCTTGCGTCGTGGCGATGACGCTTCGCGTGTGGCTGGATCTGGGTCAGGTGTCTGACACCCTGGTGAGATGGCCGTCATGCCAAGCCCATCTCCCAAGGGTGTCAGACACCGGCAGCCGCATCCACCGCCACATTCGTAAGACTGATTCGGGTGTCTGACACCATCAGCAGCAACCGCCGCCCGCCAGTCATCGTCAAGTGAAATCCAGTGCCCGATGGGCGGCGCGCGTACTGGTCGGCAAGCTGACGCTGGAAGTCGCTGCGCGCCGCCCATCACCGCCCCACCCCCGTATTGGAGCGCCCATTAGCAATCACCCCTCCGTCAGCGCGCAAGCGCACAACGCTCGACGTCCCACGGAACCGATGCCGATTGCCGCCGCCCGGGCGGCAGCAATTCGGCGGCCCCGCAGATCCCCTGCCCCGTCCACAGGTCTTGCAGCGCGCAAACCAAAGAYGCGCCCGAGGGAATCTGAAGGGAAGGCCGAAGGCCTGGACGAAGATGACAACGGGGCAGTCCGGAGCGAAGGCTCCGGACCGCAATCGTGGGCGATCGCACCCACGGTGACCGCGGCGTCGGGCGACCTACGAAGAACTAATGCAACCTACGAAGAACATAACGCGCACGAAAATCGCCCCCTACGAACTGCCTAACATCACCCACAAAAAAAAAGGCCCTGCATCCGCAAGGCCTTCCAATTACCACTTCAGCAGCACCCAATCCGCTTCTTCCCCCCGTATCGCGCCTCCTGACGCTCCCGGAAGAAATCCTCATAGCTCATTGGCTCCTGCTC
Source organism: Achromobacter sp. Root565 (assembly GCF_001427425.1). NCBI lineage: Bacteria > Pseudomonadati > Pseudomonadota > Betaproteobacteria > Burkholderiales > Alcaligenaceae > Achromobacter > Achromobacter sp. Root565. Next base: position 564,378 of record NZ_LMGO01000006.1, on the reverse strand, counting down.
AGGGTGCGTGCGCCGCATATGCTCGACATAGGTCTCATAATCCGGCACGCCAACCATCAGCCGGAGCGTCTGCCCCAGGTAGCGGCCGGCGGCGCCGGCCGCTGAAGTCATATTGCTGAACAGCATGCGGCTTCTCCTGGATAAAGGTCAGTCCGCGCCAGCCGCGGCGGCTGCGGGCAGCGACTCGTACGGCGTTTCGCGGGACGTCGGCTTGTTTTCGTTGCGGGCGCGCTGCACCGACTTCAAGCCGAACACCACGATGCTCACCACCACGAAGATGAAGATCGCGCACAGCCCGGCGTTGATGTAGTCGTTCATCACCACCCGCGACATCTCGCCCAGCGACTTCGCCGGCGCCAGCACCTTGCCCTCGGCAATCGCCGCGTTGTACTTGTCGGCGTGGGCCAGGAAGCTCACGCGCGGGTCCGAATGGAACAGCTTCTGCAGACCGGCGGTCAGCGTGCAAGCCAGCAGCCAGAGCGTCGGCAGCACCGTCACCCACGCATAGCGGTCGCGCTTCATCTTGAACAGGACCACCGTGCCGAGCGTCAGCGCAATCGCGGCCAGCATCTGGTTGGCGATGCCGAACAGCGGCCACAGCGTGTTGATGCCGCCCAGCGGATCCACCACGCCCTGATACAGGAAGTAGCCCCACGCCGCCACGCACAGGCCCGTGGCGATCAGGTTGGCCGGCAGCGAATCCGTGCGCTTGAGCGACGGGGCGAACGTGCCCAGCAGATCCTGCAGCATGAAGCGGCCCGCGCGGGTGCCGGCGTCCACGGCCGTCAGGATGAAGAGCGCTTCGAACAGAATCGCGAAGTGATACCAGAACGCCATCATGCCCGGACCGCCCAGCGCCTGATGCAGGATGTGGGCCATGCCCACGGCCAGCGTCGGAGCGCCGCCGGCGCGCGAGATGATCGTGCTTTCGCCCACGTCCTTGGCCGTCTGCACCAGATCGGCCGGCGTGATCATGAAGCCCCAGCTCGACACCACCTGCGCGACCTGCTCCGGCGTCGTGCCGATCACGGCCGCCGGGCTGTTCATCGCGTAGTAGATGCCCGGTTCGATGACGCATGCCGCCACCAGCGCCATGATGGCTACGAAGGATTCCATCAGCATGCCGCCGTAACCGATGTAGCGGGCCTGGGTTTCGTTCTCGATCAGCTTGGGCGTCGTGCCCGAGGAGATCAAGGCGTGGAAGCCCGACACCGCGCCGCAGGCGATGGTGATGAAGAGGAACGGGAACAGGTTGCCCGACCACACCGGACCGGTGCCGTCGACGAATTGCGTCAGCGCGGGCATCTTCAGTTCGGGGGCCACGACCACGATGCCGATCGCCAGACCGACGATCGTGCCGATCTTCAGGAAGGTCGACAGGTAGTCGCGCGGCGCCAGCAGCAGCCACACGGGCAGCACCGAGGCGATGAAGCCGTAGACGATCAGGATCCAGGTCAGGCCCTTGCCGTCGAAGTCGAACATCGGGCCGATGACCGGATGCGCGGCCACGTCCTGACCGAACGTGATGGCTGCCATCAGACCCACGAAGCCGATGATGGACACCTCGCCGATCTTGCCCGGACGGATGTAGCGCAGGTACACGCCCATGAAGAGCGCAATGGGAATGGTCGCGGCCACCGTGAAGGTGCCCCACGGCGAATGCGTCAGCGCCTTCACGACGATCAGCGCCAGCACGGCCAGGATGATGACCATGATCATGAACGCGCCGAACAGCGCGATCACGCCCGGGATCTTGCCCAGTTCCGACTTGACCAGGTCGCCCAGCGAGCGGCCGTCGCGGCGGGTGGAGATGAAGAGGATCGTGAAATCCTGCACGGCGCCGGCGAACACGACGCCGGCCAGGATCCACAGCATGCCAGGCAGGTAGCCCATTTGCGCGGCCAGCACCGGGCCGACCAGGGGACCCGCGCCGGCGATGGCGGCAAAGTGGTGGCCGAACAGCACGTGCTTGTTGGTCGGCACGTAGTCCAGGCCGTCGTTGTACTTCCAGGCCGGCGTCATGCGCGTCGGGTCAAGCTGGAAGACCTTTCGTGCGATGAAGCGGCTGTAGTAACGGTAGGCGATGAGATAGACGCAGACGGCGGCAATCACCACCCAAAGCGCGTTGATGGTCTCCCCTCTGGCCAGCGCCACGGTGCCCAGCGCAAACGCGCCCAGTACCGCAACCGCCAGCCAGACCAGGTGCTGACCCAGTCCCTTACTGCTGGTGTGCATAAGTGCTCCTCTTGCCTCCCGCCATGCTCTTGGCGTGAAACGCTTTTTTCGTCCCGCGGAAGGCAGACTCATTGTTGTGGGGTGGCGGACGCACGCGTCCACGCTGCGTCAGGTCGACGCGGGCGCCAGTATTGCGCTGCGGCCATCGCGCCAACAAGCGCGGAACTACGCAACCGAGCTACGTGTTACTACGTCATGCGCCGCAGCAAATTTCCGTGGAAATCGTAAAATCCCCGAAGTTTCCGCGTTCCCGCCTCGATTCCCTTCCGGTTGATGCGTCGCAGCAAATTCGCTCCGACCTGATACAAATCCTTATGAAGCTGCGTCTCAAAATCTTGCTGCTTGCGGCGGTCCCGTTGCTGGTGGCCGTCGCCGCCATCACGGTCGCCGTCTACGTGCAGGGACTGCAGTTGGCGCAGCGCGAAAAACAGGTGGTCGAAACCGCCTGGCTGGCAAGCAAGGAAGGCGAGCTGCGCCACTACGTGAACCTTGCCTACAGCGCCATCGCGCCGCTGCAGGCCGCGGGCGACGACGAGGCCACGCGTCAGCGCGCCCTGGACCTGCTGGCGCAAATGGAGTTCGGCCACGACGGCTACTTCTTCGTTTATGACCTGAATGGCAAGAATCTGATGCATCCGCGCCAGCCCGAACTGGTCGGGCAAGACCTCTGGAACCTGCGCGACACCAAGGGCCAGCCCGTCATTCAGAACCTGCTCACGGCGGCGCGACGTGGCGGGCAGCAGGGCGAGGTGGTGCACTATCTCTGGGAAAAGCCGTCCAGCAACCAGACCGTGGAAAAGCTCGGCTACGTGGTGGTGCTGGAACGCTGGGGCTGGATGCTGGGCACCGGCATCTACCTGGACGACGTGCAGCAGGCGCTGGTGCGCATCGACGCCGCGGCGCAGGCCAACATTCGCGACATGTTCGCGTGGGTGGCTGGCATTGCCGCCGTGTCCATCCTGGGCGTGGCGGCCTGTGGTCTGGCCCTCAATATCAGCGACCATCGCCAATCCGACGCCAAGTTGCGCCTGATGGCCCGCCAGATCGTGCGCTCGCAGGAAGACGAGCGCGCCCGCCTGTCGCGCGAGCTGCACGACGGCATCAGCCAGGTGCTGGTATCGGTAAAACTGTCGCTGGAGGCCGCCCGCGAGCGGCTGCGCCAGTCGCACACGGACGATTCCCGCGCGCTTGCGCACATCGACACGCCGCTGGGCGGCGCGCTGGACCGCCTGAACATGGCGGTCGGCGAGGTCCGGCGCATCTCGCACAATCTGCGCCCCACCCTGCTGGATGACCTGGGCCTGCCCGCCGCGCTGGAGCATCTGGGCCGGGAGTTTGCCATCCGCCCCGAGAACGGCGCGCCGCCGCTGGCCGTGGACCTGCGCACGGTCGGGCAGCCGGTGAAGCTGCCCGACGCCTATGCGACGGCGCTGTTCCGCGTCACGCAAGAGGCGCTGACCAACGTCATGCGCCACGCCGGCGCCACGCGCGCCGACCTGACGCTGGCGTATTCGGCGCGCGACCTGCGTCTGACCATCAGCGACGACGGCTGCGGCTTTGACGACGCCGAGGTCCAGCAGGACCCGCATCGCGGCATCGGCCTGCGCAACATGCGCGAACGCATGAGCGCGCTGTCCGGCACCCTGACGTTTCATTCCACCGCGCAAGGCACGACCTTGCAGGCCTGGCTTCCGCTGCCGCCCGCCGGCGGCCCCCTTCCGACGCATTCTCAAGCATGACCGACAAACCCGACGCCGTCCGCCTCCTGCTGATCGACGACCACCCCCTGGTGCGCGATGGCCTGCGCCTGCGCCTGGAAACCGTGCCGCAGTTGCGCGTGGTGGGCGAAGCGGGCAACGCCGCTGCCGCCCAGGCTTTCCTGGCTGCCTGCATGGCCGAGGACCCGCAGGGCAGCACCCTGCCTCATCTGGTGCTGATGGACCTGAACATGCCCGGTGTCGGCGGCCTGGAGCTGACCGCGCTGCTGCACGAGCGCTATCCGCAGATCGCAGTATTGGTGCTGTCCATGCACGACAACCCCGAATACATGGTGCAGGCGGTCAAGGCCGGCGCTCGCGGCTATCTGCTGAAGGACGAGCCCGCGCAGGAAATCATCACCGCCATCGACGCCGTCATGGCCGGCCGCAGCTACTTCAGCGCCGCAGCGGCCGTGCGGCTGTCGCAGGCCAGCGCCCTGGCCACGCTGCTGACGCACCGCGAACGCGACGTGCTGCGCCATATCGCGGACGGCCATGCCAACAAGCAGATCGCGCAGACGCTGGGATTGTCGGTGCGCACCGTCGAGACGCACCGCTTGAACATCAAGCGCAAGCTGGGCATCGATGGACAGGCCGAACTCATCAAGTACGCGGTCGAAAACCGGGGGGTTTGAACGCGGGAAATACCCCCACACGCCGCGGGTAAGCCCGCGGTCCGTCCGCCCCGCTGAGGTAGACTTGCGACACCTACGCATTACGCCAAGCACCAAGCCTGGCGTTACCCCACGCATCACCCTTCGCATCATCGCGCGCCAGAGGGCGCGCCGCCAGGAGTCCCCATGTCATTGGAAAAGCACTACACCGCCATTCTCGAAGCACTAGGGGAAGATCCGTCCCGCGAAGGGCTGGCCGACACGCCCGCCCGCGCCGCCAAGGCCATGCGCCACCTGTGCCGCGGTTACGACCAGAATCTGGAAGAAATCGTCAACGGCGCGCTGTTCACGTCGGACACGCGCGAGATCGTCCTGGTCAAGAACATCGAGCTTTACTCGCTGTGCGAGCACCACATGCTGCCCTTCATCGGCAAGGCGCACGTCGCCTATCTGCCTGCCGGCAAGGTACTGGGCCTGTCCAAGGTGGCCCGCATCGTCGAAATGTACGCGCGCCGCCTGCAGATCCAGGAAAACCTCAGCCGCCAGGTGGCTGAAGCCGTGCAAAGCGTCACCGGCGCCGCTGGCGTCGCGGTCGTCATCGAGGCGCAGCACATGTGCATGATGATGCGCGGCGTCGAGAAGCAGAATTCCTCCATGGTCACGTCGGTGATGCTGGGCGAGTTCCACGAAAACCCGTCAACCCGCGCCGAATTTCTTAGCCTTATTCGCTGAACGGTGTCTGACACCCTACCGGCGCGGCCGTAATCTGACGGATATCTCTGGCGGGTGTCAGACACCTTGCCGAAGGCCGTGATCTGACGGCGCTCTCTGCAGGGTGTCAGACACCCGGCATGCAGTCACTGCCACGTCCCTCATCCTTTTGGCGCATATCGCGGGCCCGCCCGCTGCGACGACGATGCCCGTTCGGGCATTGCCGGCGCAGCCGGCGGGCCCGGTTGCTTTTGGCTCCTACTGATCCGGACATCTGGCCCTAGCGTTCTGGTCCCATCCGGGCAAACTGGAACCAGCAAGCCGGTCGCGCCGGGGCGCGGCCGTTCTCTCCCGGAGATCTCCATGAACGCGATATACCGCCTGATTCGCCGCTGCACCCTTGCCGGCCTGGCCGCCGCGCTACTGGCTGCGCCCGCCTACGCGCAGACCAAGCTCGTGGTGGGCTACCAGCTCATCGTCGGGCCGTTCCTGTCCGCCATCGCGGACGGCAGTTTCGACAAGGCCCTCAAGGACGCCGGCTACCAGGTGGACTGGCGCCAGTTCACCTCCGGCGGCGACATCTCCACCGCGCTGGCCTCGGGCAACGTGCCTGTCGGCGTACTGGGTTCGACCGGGATCACCTCGGCCGCCACGCGCGGCGTGGACATGCAGCTCTTCTGGATCCTGGACAACATCGGCAAATCCGAAGCATTGGTGGCGCGCAACGGCTCCGGCATCAACAGCACCGCCGACCTGAAGGGCAAGCGCGTCGCCACGCCGTTCGTGTCGACGTCGCACTTTCATTTGCTGGTCGGGCTTGAGCAGGTCTGGAAGGTGCCGCCCCGCGACGTGCGCATCCTGAACATGCAACCGCCGCAGATCGTGGCCGCCTGGCAGCGCGGCGATATCGACGCCGCCTACGTGTGGCCGCCGGCGCTGACCGAGATCGCCAAGACCGGCAAGATCATTGCCGACTCCGAACAGATTGGCGCGGCCAGCGTGCCGACCTTCGACGGCATCGTGGTCGACAAGGCCTGGGCGCAGAAAAATCCGAAGTTCATGGCCGCCTTCACCGGCGTGCTGGCCAAATCCTACGCGGACTATCGCGCCAACAGCGCCAAGTGGACGGCGGATTCGCCGCAGGTCAAGGGCATCGTGAAACTCATCGGCGGCAAGCCGGACGACATCGTCGAGGCGCTGGGCCTGCTGGTCTTCCCGACCGCGGAAGAACAGGCCTCCAAGACGTGGCTGGGCGGCGGCAAGGACTCGGGCGCCGCCCGCGCCTTCGCGGCCAGCGCCAAGTTCCTGAAGGACCAGAAGCAGATCGACAAGGCGCTGGACGACTACAGCCCGTTCGTCACGGACCAGTACGCGAAGGCGGCCCTCAAGTAATCCGTCCGGCCCGGCCCGGCGCCACCCCGGCGCCGGCCGCAGCGTCATGGCGGGGCCCGCAGCCGCAGGTCTCGCCGCCACGATCAGGGGGAACAGCATGACCATGCAGTCCACACCCGCCGCGCAGCGCCTGTGCGCGGAAGGCGTCAGCGTCACCTATCCCGGCCTGCACGACAGCGGCCCCGTCATCGCGCTGCACGACGTCAACCTGACCATCCAACCCGGCGAATTCGTCGTCGCGCTGGGCGCGTCGGGCTGCGGCAAGACCACGTTGCTCAGCCTGCTGGCCGGCTTTCTGTCGCCGACCGAAGGCGAGATCACGCTGGGCGGAAACCCCATCGTCGGGCCGGGCGCCGACCGCGGCGTCGTGTTCCAGAAGCACGCCCTGCTGCCCTGGCTGAACGTGCTGGAGAACACCGAATTCGGCTTGAAGCTGCAAGGCGTGGACAAAGAGACCCGCCGCGCGCGCGCCCGCCGCAATCTGGAACTGGTGGGGCTGCAGGACTTCCACCGGCACATGATCTACCAGTTGTCCGGCGGCATGCAGCAGCGCGTGGGCATTGCGCGCGCGCTGACCTGCGACCCCGCCATGCTGCTGATGGACGAGCCCATGGCCGCGCTGGACGCGCTGACCCGGGAAACCATCCAGGAGCTGCTGCTGGACATCTGGCGGCAGACCAACAAGATGTTTTTCTTCATCACCCACAGCGTGGAAGAAGCGCTCTTCCTGGGATCGAGGCTGATCGTCATGTCGCCGCGCCCGGGCCGGATCACGCATACGTTTGAGCCGGCGTTCAACCGGCGCTACCTGGAGACCCGCGATGGCCGTGGCATCAAATCCAGTCCCGACTTCATCGCCATGCGCGAACAAGTCCTCGGCATCATCTACGGGGACGAGCGCGCCGCCGCCCCGCACGCCCTCCATGCCTAAGCGCCGCATCGGCCACACGCCGGCGGCGCCGGGCAAGGTGTACGGGGCGCCGGGCGCCGGCTACAGCGGCCACATCAGCCTGCTGACCAGCCTGGCGCTGATCGCGCTGTGGTTCCTGGTGACCAGCGCCGGCTGGGTGCGGCCGCTGTTCCTGCCGTCGCCCATCGCCGTTTACGACAAGTTCGTCTTTGCCATGACCGAAGGGGTGGCCAACTCCACGCTGACCGAGCACGCGCTCGCCAGCCTGGGCCGCGTGTTCGGCGCGTTCTTCCTGGCGTGCGTCACGGCGACTCCGGTCGGCATCCTGATGGGCGTGAACCGCTACGCGCGCGGCGTCTTCGATCCGCCGATCGAGTTCTACCGTCCACTGCCGCCGCTGGCTTACCTGCCGCTCATCATCATCTGGTTCGGCATCGGCGAGTTCCCGAAGATTCTGCTGATCTACCTGGCCATCTTCGCGCCCATGGCGATCGCCGCGCGCGCGGGCGTGCGCTCGGTGTCCATCGAGCAGATCCACGCCGCCTACGCCATGGGCGGCACCAGCCGCCAGATCGTCTGGCACGTGATCCTGAAGGCGGCGATGCCCGAGATCTTTACCGGCATGCGCATCGGCATCGGGGTCGGCTGGACGACGCTGGTTGCCGCTGAAATGGTGGCAGCCGACCGGGGCCTGGGCTTCATGGTGCTGAACGCCGCGCAGTTCCTGGCCAGCGACACGGTCATCATGGGCATCATCGTGATCGGACTTTTTGCGTTCGCCTTCGACCTGCTGGTGCGTTACCTGGAACGCTTCGCCATCCCGTGGAAGGGACGAATCTGACAGGGCAATCCCCCATTCCTTCCCCCATCCGGCTCCCTTATTCTGAGACTCGGACGCCCCGGGCGCGGCAGTGCAGCGCCGGGCGTGTCCGCAGTCAAAAGGAGCCAGCCATGTCCAGCCAGGCCTCGATGCTCAAGCCTGTGTTGTGGGAACGCCTGTTCGAAAAGGCCAGCGCGCCCAACCTCAGCCTGCAGGGGCGCGTGCGCCAGATGCTGGTGTCGGCCATCCTGAGCGGCCACCTGCCGCCCGGCATGCCGGTGCCGTCCAGCCGCTACCTGGCCGACCAGTTGCGCATCGCGCGCAACACTGTGGTGTTTGCGTACCAGCAGCTCGTGTGCGAAGGGTATCTGGTGTCGCGCGAACGCAGCGGACACTTCGTCAGCGACACCGTCATGGAAGGCCACTCGGGTCCGGCTGCCGACGCCACGCCGGCGGATGGGCCTGAAACCGGTGGTGTGCGCTGGGACGAACGCCTGCGCTTTCGACCCTCGCGGCAACGCAACATCACCAAGCCGCGCGACTGGCAGAAGCAGCCCTATCCCTTCGTCTACGGCCAGTTCGACCAGGACCTCTTTCCCACCGCCGAATGGCGCGAATGCTGCATCAAGGCGCTGTCGGTGCTGGACATCCGCAGCTGGGCGCCGGACCTCATCACGCATGACGACCCGGCGCTTATCGAACAGATCCGCACCCAGGTGCTGCCGCGCCGCGGCGTGTGGGCGGACGCCGAGGAAATCGTCATCACGGTCGGCGCGCAGCACGCGCTCTATCTGCTGGCCGACCTGCTGGTGAACGAGGACACCGTGGTCGGCATGGAAGACCCCGGCTATCCGGACGCCCGCAACATCTTCGCCAGCCACACGCGCCATCTGCTGCCGCTGCCCGTGGACGAACAGGGCCTGCGCACGGGCACGCAACTGCTGGGATGCGACTACCTTTTTGTGACGCCGGGCCATCAATGCCCCACCACCGTCACGCTGTCCATGGAGCGCCGCGCCGCTCTCCTCGCCTTGGCGCGGCAGTCCGACAGCCTCATCATCGAAGACGACTTCGAAAGCGAAAGCCGCTGGGGCGAAGGCGCGATCCCCGCGCTGAAAAGCCTGGACCGGGACGGGCGCGTAATCTATGTGGGCAGCCTGGCCAAGTCCTTCGCGCCGGGCCTGCGCATCGGCTACATCGTCGCGCCGCGCGGGCTGGCCGCCGAACTGCGCGCGCTGCGCCGCCTGATGCTGCGTCACCCGTCCGCATACATCCAGCGCGCGTTCTCGCTCTTCATCTCGCTGGGCCACCATCATTCGCTGCTACGTCGCCAGTCGCAGGCCTATCAGAAGCGCGGCGCCGAATTGGCGCAGGCGCTGGCCCGGCACCTGCCGGATTTCACGGCCATTCCGATCACCGGTTCGTCATCGTGCTGGCTGCAGGGGCCGCCGTGGCTCAATGCGGCGGCGCTGTCGGAGGCCGCGCTGGCTGAAGGCGTCGTGGTCGAACCGGGGGACGTGTTCTTCATGGACGGCGCCAACGCGCCGCGGAACTTCCTGCGCGTGGGGTTTACGTCGATCCGGCCGGAACATATCGAACCCGGCATCGCGCGGCTGGCGAAGGTGGTCGACGCCCAGCGGCGCGTGGCGCAGGATCTCGTGCTTGACGGTGTCTGACACGCTTCATTTTGACGGTGTCTGACACCCTGGTGAGAACGTCCTCATCCTGCGATGCCGTCTCAGAGGGTGTCAGACACCTGCATCATTGCCCTTCATTTTGACGGTGTCTGACACCCTGGTGAGAGCGTCTTCATCATGCGATGCCCTCTCAGAGGGTGTCAGACACCTGCATCATCGGAGGGACTGACGTCCCCGCACCGCTACAGCAACTCGTCCCGTAAGTAGTACCAGCGGTACAACAACCCCTGCCCAATGCGGCGGAATGGTGCGAAGAGATGCCCCGGTAAAGGCGTGTCGTAAATCGGCAGGTTCCACGCAATCCCGTCCTTGCCCATCATCCGTTGCGCCAGCCGCCTGCCCGCGTGGGCCGAGAAGGCCACGCCGTTGCCGCCGTAGCCGAAGGCGTAGTACACCTGTTGCGCCGGATCCGGTTGCGTCACGCGCGGCATCATGTCGTGGCTGACGTCTACCCAGCCCCACCACGAATACGCCACATCCACGCCGCGCAGCGCGGGGAACTTGCGTGCCAAGCCTTCGCGCAGCAGTGCAAGGTGGCGCGGGTTTTCGGCGTCTGCGCCGCGTAGCGCGCTGCGGCTGCCTATCTGCATGCGGCCGTCGGGCAGCAGGCGGTAGTAAAAGCGCAGCGTGCGCGTGTCGGTGATGAACACCGTGCTTTTCAAACCCGCCGCCTCGCGTTCCTCTGCCGACAGCACCCGCGTGACCATCGAATTGGACAGCACCGGCATGATGCGGTTGTCCAGCAGCCGGTTGACGCCCTGCGCGGTGTAGCCGCCGGTGGCGAAGGCCACGCGCCGGGCGCGCACGGTGCCGCCGGGGGTTTGCAGCCGGTACACGCCGTTCTCGACGCGCCAGCCCAGCACGGGGCTGGACGGATGGATGCGCACGCCCAGCGCACGCGCCTGTCGCAGATAGCCGTAAGCAAGCTTGAGCGGGTGCACGCCGACACCATCTGGCTCGTGCATGGCGCCCACGGCCTCGCGATCGTCCACGTAGCGTTCGCGCAATTCGGCGCGGCTAAGCATCTTCGTGTCGTAGCCAAAGACGTCGCGCATCACGCGCGCTTCGTTCTGCAGGAAGGCCATCTTTTTCTGGCGATGCGCCGTGTACAGATGCCCGCCGGGCTGCGCGTCGCAATCCACCTGCGCGACCAGGCTCTTCCAATACTCGAAGCCTTCGCGGATCTCGGCATCCAGGCGCTTGGCCGTGTCCAGTCCCCAGCGTTCGATCCACTGCGAGCGGTACAGGCGTCCCGACGCATTCTGGCCCTGGCCGCCATTGCGACTGGTGCAGCCCCACACGGCGCGATTGGCCTCCAGCACCACGGCCTTCACGCCGAAATCGCGCGCCAGCGCCAATGCCGCCGACAGGCCCGTGAAGCCGGAGCCGACAATCACCACGTCGGCATCGACGTCGCCGCTGATCGGTCCATCGTCTTCGGGCGGCGTACCGGCCGTCGCCACCCAGTAGGTGGGCGCGTAGTCCTGGCCCTGGCCGGGCGGCGAGACCAGCGGATCGTAGGCCGGGTTGTAGGCGTTGATGGCGGCGCCGGACGCGGGCGCCGGACGGGAGATTCCGACCGACATTTGCGTGTCCATGATGTTGGCTAGCCCCGTGCCGGCAAGGCCGGGCGCTGCTTGCGGAAGGCGTTCTTCACCTGGATCTTGCCGCCCTTGAAGGTGAACACGTCGACCATGTCGGCCTCCACCCGCGAGCCGTCCGCGGCCGTGCCGCGAAACGTGGACTCGGAGACGCCGCGATCGCCGGCCACCCAGTGCCGGCCGTTTTCCCATTGCGCGTCCGGGAAGTTCTTCCAGGCCGCGGCGAAGGCCGCGCGCACCGCTTCCGGGCCTGCATGGCGGCTGCCGTACTGCTCGGGGCCGCCGACGGTCTCGAACACGCAGTCTTCGCTCATGAATGACATCAGGGCGTCGATATCGTGCCGGTTCCAGGCGGCCGCAAACTCGGCCAGCATTTCCACGGTGACGGTCTGTTGCATTGCCTACCCTCCTTCTCTGGCGCGGCGCGAGATGCGTCCACGCTGAACCTTCAAGGTACGTGCGCGGCATGCGCGCGGGTAGGACCAGACGCGGGGAATCGCTTGCACCAGAACTAGCGCAGCGGCACGGCGCAGGCTGCTTCGTGCGCGACTGCGACGTCGACATCGAGCAGCGCCGCCAGGTCCAGATGTGCCGCGATCGCCGGCATGCGGGTGACGCCACGCATGCCGATCACGACCAGCGATGGCTCGCATTGATCAGCAGGCGCGCGCGCCTGCGTGTCAAAGCGCACGCGCCGGCCCGCGAATTGCACCAGCACCCAGCCGTGCCGGCCGGTGCGGACCCAACCTTTGGCGCGCAGCACGTCTCGGGGCAACTGCTTCAGGCGCTCGGCCAGCATGTCCGCGTCCAACACCGCGGGCGCCCGCCATAGCCAGCTTTGAAAAGGATGGGCGGGATCGGACGGGTCGACGTGGTGCGGTATGTGCCGGCCGACGTGAGCGCCACCGGGATAATCGCCATGACCGCAGGCTGGACCGCAGTCATGACCGCACCCATCCTCCGCCTCATGCCCACTCGCCGTCCCCTCATCGCCGCCGATCAACACCTGCAAATCCACCCGCCCCTCACACACGCGCACCACGGGCGCCCCGCCGCTTGCCTCGTGCAGCCAATCCTGCACTGCCGCCAGCGCATCCGGCACCACCAGGTCGATTTTGTTCAACACCAGCAAATCCGCGGCGCGCAGCTGCCGCTGCACGGTATCCGCCAACAGTGGATCGGCCGCCACCTCGCGGATGGCGCCGGCATCGGCCAGTACCACCACACCTTCCAGCTGCAACAGCGGATCGGCCATCCCGACCTGCGCGATTCGGCCAGGATCGGACACGCCGCTCGCCTCGATGACAATCCATTCCGGCAACGGATCCAGCGCCAGCACACGCGCCAGCGCGTCATCCATTCCACCCGCCATCGAGCAGCACACGCAACCGTTCGCCAGCCGGATCACGTTGTCGGCGCGCTCCGCGATAAGACCCGCGTCGATGTCGACAGGCCCGAAGTCGTTGACCAATACCGCCGCGCGGCGCGGGCTGGCGGTCAGCACGTGGTTCAGCAAGGTGGTCTTGCCCGCGCCCAGAAAGCCGCCCACCACCGTCAGCGGTATGCGCGCCACGTCACGCCTCCCGCAGCGGCAGCGGACGCCCGCCGATGACCGTGCCCAGCACCTTCAGGTCCTTCAAGGATTCCGGCGCGGCTTCGGACGGATCGTCCGCCAGCACGCAGAAGTCCGCGTACTTGCCGACCTCGATAGAGCCCACCAGATGGTCCATGTGCAGCGTGTACGCGGCGCCCAGCGTGATGGCGTGCAGCGCGGCGTCGACGCCGATGCGCTCGGACTCGCCCAGCACGCGGCCCGAGGCCGTCTGCCGGTTCACGGCGCACCAGGCCGTAAAGAGCGGACCGAGCGGCGTGATGGGCGCGTCGGAATGGATGGCGTACGGCACCCCCGCGCGCGCCGCCGACGCGCACGCGTCCATGCGGTTGGCGCGGTCCGGCCCCATCGTCAGCGCATAGTGCGCATCGCCCCAATAGTAGATGTGGTTGGCAAAGAGGTTCACGCACATGCCCAGGCTCGCCATCCGGCGGAACTGGGCGGAGTCGGCCATCTGGCAATGCTGCAGCGTGTGGCGATGGTCGCGCCGCGGCGTGCGCTGCAATGCGCGGTCCACGGCTTCAATCGCAAGCTGCGTGGCCTCGTCGCCGTTGGTATGGATGTGAAGCTGCGCGCCGGCGTCGTGATAGGTTTGCACCATCGCGTCCAGTTCGGACGGCGCGATGACCCAGATGCCGTTGGGTGCGCCGTTGAAGTAGCCCGGCCAGCGCACGCGCGCCGTAAAGCCCTGGATCGACCCATCGACCACCAGCTTCACCATGCCCAGATGCAGCTTGGCGTGATTCAGCCGCCGCGCGGCCGTCAGCTTTTCCAGGCAGCCAGCCGCGTTGCCCGCGTACGTCAGCGCCGACGCGGCGGGCACGATGCGCACCGGGTATTCCTCCTCGCCCGTCACGCGCGCCAGGGTCGCCAGGCCTTCATCATTCAACTCGTTGACCAGATCCGTGGCGGTGGTCACGCCCGCCCACTGCGCCACCTTGCCGAACATCCGCAGCCCTTCCTCAGTCAGCCCGACCGTGCGGAACGGGCTGCCGATCAGCCGCATGACCGGGAACATGGCCGCGAATTCGCAGAGCTCGCCGCTCGGTCTGCCGTCCGCCAAGCGGGTCACGCCCTCGATGTCGGTGTCGCGGTCGATGCCCGCGCGCGCCAGCATGGGCGAGTTGACGTTCATGAGGTGCATGCTGGCGTGCATGACCACGATGGGCCGCTGCGCCGACACGGCGTCCAGGTCATGAATGCTCATGCGATCGCCGCCAAAGAAGATGGGATCGAAGCCCCACCCTATCAGCGTCTCGCCCTGCGCCAGCGCGCCCTCGGCATCGCGCAACCGGGCCGCAACCTCCGCGAAGCTTTTCAGGCCGGACCAGAGTTTGCCGTCCGGTCCGCGCCGGTCGTAGTAGCCGACGTAGACGAACTTCCACATGCCGCCCTCGGGCAGATGGCAATGTCCCTCCACGAGGCCCGGCATCAGCACGCATTCTGCAAAACGATCGTCAACCTGCGCCGGCCCCCAGCCGGCCAGATCCTCCCGGTTGCCCACGCCCAGAATGCGGCCATCCCGCACGGCAACGTGCGTGGCGCGCGGCTGCGCGGGGTTCATGGTCAGGATCGATCGGGCGACATAAAGCGTCGTGGAGCCGGAAGGCTGGGTCATCGGGGTTCCTTATCGGTCGGTGAAATCGGTACGCGCGGATCAGCCCTGCAACGGCGACACCGTCACGCCATCGCGCGTCTCGACAAAATGGCAGGCCACGTGATGCGCCGGCGCTACCTCGCGCAATTCGGGCTCACGGGTGGAACACAGCGCCTGCGCGGCCGGGCATCGCCCCGCGAAGCGACAGCCGGGCGGCGGGTTGACCGGGCTGGGCGGATCGCCTGTCAGCTTGACGCGCCGCGCCGCCGTTTCGCGGCCCCCCTTGACTGTCGGCACGGCGGACATCAGCGCCACGCTGTACGGATGCAGCGGCCGTGAAAAAAACGCCCGCCGCGAGGCCCGCTCAATGATCTTTCCCAGATACATCACGGCGATGTCGTCGCACACATGCTCCACGACCGCCATGTCGTGCGAGATGAAAAGAAACGACTGCCCCTGCTCGCGCTGGATGCGCCGCAGCAGATTCAAAATCTGCGCCCGGATGGCGATGTCCAGCGCCGACACGGGTTCGTCGCAGACGATCAGGTCCGGCGCGCTGGCCAGCGCCCGGGCAATATTCAGCCGCTGCCGCTGTCCGCCGGAAAACTGGTGCGGAAAAAGTTGGCGTTGTTCGGGCCGCAGCCCCACCAGTTCGAACATCAGCGCCACGCGCGCCTCGCGGCCGCCGGGCGGATCGATGCCCATCAGGTCCAGCGGCGTGCGCACGATCTCCTCGGCGCGCTGACGCGGATTGAGCGACGAGTACGGATCCTGAAACACCAGTTGCAGGCGCCGCCGCATCCGCCGCAGGGCTGCGCCGCGCATCGCGGTCAGGTCGCTGCCGTCGAAATGGATGCTGCCGCCGGTGGGGTCCGCCAGCCGCAGCACCGACAGCGCCGTGGTGGTCTTGCCCGAGCCCGACTCGCCCACGATCGCCAACGTGCGGCCGCGCTCAAGCTCGAACGACACGCCGTCCACCGCCCGCACCACCACCGGCTTGCCATCGCGTCCGCGCCCGCCCACCGGAAAATGCACCGACAGGTCGCGCACCGACAACAGGGATGACGATTGCGCCTGGCTCATTGCGATGCCTCCGGATAAAGCCAACAGGAAACGCCCTGCCCGCCGGCCAGCACGGTCATGGGCGGAAACTCGCGGCTGCAGCGCGCCATGGCGCGGTTGCAGCGGTCGACGAACGGACAGCCGACGCCACGCTCCCACACGGACGGCACCACGCCCGGAATCTCGGGCAGGTCGGGCCGCTCGTCGTCGGGTTCGCGGTCCAGCTCGGGCAGGCACGCGATCAGGCCCTGCGTGTACGGATGGCGCGGCTGCGCCAGAATCTGACCGACACTGCCCTGCTCCACCACCCGCCCGCCGTACATCACCACCACGCGGTCCGCCATCTCGGACACCGCGCCCATGTCGTGCGTGATCAGCAGCACGGCGGTGCCCCGGCGTGCCTGCTGCTCGCGCAACAGGTCGAAGATCTGCGCCTGCACCGTCACGTCCAGCGCGGTCGTGGGCTCATCGGCAATGAGCACGTCCGGGTCGCAGGCGAGCGCAATCGCGATCATGACCCGCTGCCGCATGCCGCCAGACAGTTGATGCGGATAATCGTCCACGCGGCGCTCCGGCAGCGGGATGCCCACGGACTTGAGCATCTCGATGGCGCGCTCGCGCGCCTCGCGCTTGGACAGCCCCTGATGCAGCCGCAGCGGCTCGCCAATCTGGTCGCCCACCGTGTAGACCGGGTTGAGCGCCGTCATCGGCTCCTGGAAGATCATCGAAATATTGTTGCCGCGCACCCGGCGCATCGCCTCGTCGTCGTGCATGGCAAGGTCCGCGCCGCGCAGGCGCACGTGACCGGCGCCCACGCGCGCCAAGGGCGGAATCAGCCGCATGATGGCCAGCGCCGTCATGCTCTTGCCGCAGCCCGATTCCCCCACCAGGCACAGCGTTTCGCCGGGACGCAGGTCGAAGCTCACATCGCTCAGCACCTCGGCCTCACGGCCACGCGTGCGGAACGCCAGGCTCAGGCCGTCCACTTCCAGCACGGGGGCCATGTCGGCGGCGTTCATGCCCGGCCCCGCGATGTCGGATTCAAGGCGTCGTTCAGCCCGTCGCCAATCAGGCTGACGGCCAGCACGGTCAGGAAGATGGCTGCGCCCGGCAGCGTCACCGCCCACCACGCGGTCAGGATATAGGGGCGGTTGCTGCCGATCATCAAGCCCCAGCTCATCACATTGGGATCGCCCAGGCCCAGAAACGACAGCCCCGCCTCAAACAGGATCGCCGTGCCGATGGCCAGCGTGGCCGACACGATCAGCGGCGCCAATGCGTTCGGCAGGATGACGCGCCAGATGATGCGCGCGTCTCCGGCGCCGATCACGCGCTCGGCAAGCACATACTCGCGCCGCTTGAGCCGCAGGAACTCGCCGCGCGCCAGCCGCGCCGTTCCCGTCCAGCTCACCACGCCGATGGCGACCGCGATGGTGGCCAGCGACGGGCTGAACAGCGTCACCAGCACCATCGCAAAGAGCAAAGTGGGCAGCACCTGAAAAAACTCGGTGATGCGCATCAGGGTTTCGTCGACCCAGCCGCCGTAGTAGCCCGCCAGCGCGCCAACCGTGATGCCGATGGCCATGGACAGCACCGCCGCCACCACGCCCACCAGCAACGTCGCGCGGCCGCCGTAGATCATGCCGGTCAGCACGTCGCGGCCCAGGTAATCGGACCCCAGCAGCAGCTCACCGCCGGGCGGCTCCATGGGCGCCGCGGCAATCTCGAACGGGTCGGCCTGCATCAGCATCGGCCCGAAGATCGTGATTGCCAGAATCGTCGCCAGCAGCAGCACGCCGGCCAGCGCGCTGGGGTTGCGCGCGAACACGCGCAGCGCCTCGTAAGTTGGCCGGGGTGGCGGCTTGGGCCGGGCGTCGGCGCCGGCGGCGCCGGGCAGCGCGATGGGTGCGGGTCTCATGATGTCTTGATCCGGGGATCGATCAGGCGATACGCCAGATCGGTAAGCTGGTTCATCACCACGACCAGCAGCGAGGCAAAGAGCAGGATCCCGAGCAGGGTCGGATAATCGCGCCGAAGCACGGAGTCGAATGCCAGACGCCCCAACCCGGGCCAGTTGAAGACCGTCTCCACCAGAATTGCCCCGGCCAGCACGTTGCCGAATTGCAGACCCAGCATGGTCACCACCGGCAGCACGCCGTTGCGCAGCGCGTGCTTGTACAGCACGGTGTTCTCGGGCAGCCCCTTGGCGCGCGCGGTGCGGATGTAGTCGGCCTGCAACGCGTCCATGACGCTGGCCCGCGCCAGGCGGCTGTATTGCGCCAGGTACACGAACGCCAGCGTGAAGGCCGGCAGCACCAGGTGATGCAGCACGTCCAACGCGCCCGCCCAGCCGTCCTGCGGACCGCCCGCCGACCGCATGTCCGACACCGGAAAGATCGGCCACACCGAGGCAAACAGGATGATGAGGATGATGCCGGTCCAGAACACCGGCGCCGAATAACCCACGACGGACAGCAGCGTGATGCCTTGCGACAGCAACCCGTTGGGCTTGCGGGCGGCCAGCGTGCCCAGCAGCGTGCCGACCAGGAACGCGACGGTCACCGACGTCACCACCAGCAGCAGCGTGGCGGGCACGCGATCCCAGATCAACTGGGCGACCGGCACGTTGAAAAAGTACGAGTAGCCCAGATCGCCGCGCACGACCTGCCCCAGATAGATGCCAAGCTGCGCGAGGAAGGGCTTGTCCAGCCCGTACTGCACGCGAAGCTGGGCCCGCAGGTCTTCGCTGATGCCGCCCATCGACCCCGCGATGGTCTCCACAGGGTCGCCCGGCGAGATATGGATGAGCAGAAAGTTCAGCGTCACCACGGCCAGCAGCAGGATCGCGGCGTAGAGCAGGCGGCGCGAGAGGTATCGCAGCATGACGGCTCCCGCTACTGCACGGAGGTGTCATCCAGCGGCGACAACAGGCCCCATATGCCGGACGGCAGACCTTGCACCTTCTTGGACGACAGCGTGTGGTACGGAATGACGGTCAGGAAATCGATGGGCACATCCTCGGTCACCAGGCGCTGAAACTCCGCATACAGTGCGCGGCGCTTGTCCGCGTCGGTCTCGGTGCCCGCCTGCTCCAGCAGCGCATCGACCTTCGGGTTCTTGTAGGACTGCGTGTTGGTCCAGATGATGTCGCGGATGTTGGACGACATGTACGTGCGATGCACGCCGATGACCGGATCGCCCCAGTTGAAGACGATGTCGGTGGTCATGTCGAAGTCCTTGCCGGCGATGCGCTTGGCCCAAGTCGGAAAGTCGGGCGAGGCGCGCACCTGCACGTTGATGCCCACCTTCTTCAACTGGCTGCGCAGGTATTCCGCGACATTCTTTCCCTGCACGTCGCTGCCGGGCATGTAGTCCACCGTCAGCGTCATGCGCTCGCCCTTGCCGTCCTTCTTGAAGCCGGCCTCGTCCAGCAGCTTTTCAGCCTGCTTCAGATCCAGCGGGTACTTCTTCACGTCGTCGCTGGCGAAGGGGCTGGTGCCCACGATGGGCCCATGCGCCGGCGCGGCAAAGCCCGCGTTCAGCGCCTTGGTGATGAAGCCTTTGTCGGTCGCATAGGCGATGGCCTGGCGCACCCGCACGTCGTCCAGCGGCTTGCGCGTCGTATTGAACGCCAGCCAACTCAGCGCGCCGATGCCTTCATAACCCTTGTTGGTCATGACGATGGACGGATTGTCCTTGGCGCGCCGCAGGATCGTCGGCTCGGTCATGAACGGCAGCGCGCCGATGTCGCCGCGCTCCAGCCCGATCAGCAGATTGGTCGCATCGGGATTGATCTTGACCACCACGCGGTCCAGCAGCGGCTTGCCCTTGATGAAGAATTTGTCGAAGCGTTCCAGCACGATCTCCTGGCCCGGCTTGAATTCCTTGAAGATGAACGGCCCCGAGCCCACCACGTTCGCGGAGTTGCGCGGATGGTTTTTAAGGTCCTGGCCGTCGCCGTAGATGTGCTTGGGCAGCACGGGCATCAGCGCCGGCGACAGCGCCAGCAGAATGGCCGGATGGGGCTTGCTCATGCGCAGCACGGCGGTGCGGGCGTCGGGCGTTTCGACGCTTTCGACGGGCGCGAACATGGTCTGAAACGGATGGTTCTGCTTGACTGCCATGATCGAGAACGCCACGTCCTCGGAGGTCACGGGCTTGCCGTCATGAAAGATCGCGTCGCCGCGCAGGTGCAGCGTCAGCGACTTGCCGTCCGGCGCCAGTTCCCACGACTCGGCCAGATAGGGCTGCGGATTCCAGTCCGCGTCGTAGCGCAGCGGACTGGCAAAGAGCTGTGAGCTGGGCAGCGCCGTGGCGGTCCCGGATTGGACCGCGCCGTTCAGGTGCCGCGGCACCTGCGTGGAGCCGATGACGAGCGTGCCGCCGGCCTTGGGCGCATCCGCCGCGGCGGCGCCCCCCGCCATTGCAAACACCGACAGAATCGTGGCCAGGCCTAGTCTTGCGCTGCGCATGTGCTACCCCTTTGATGTTGTCGCGTGAACCATTCATGGATGGCTTGCGGTCTAGCGTAGTCATCCCTCGGATGCACGCTTAGTACCAAACCGCTGGACTTGGTGGTGCCAGGCCAGCCTGCTCTCAGCCGCCCAGCGCGTGCGCGTACAGCGCCGCGACGGCGCAACTGTTGACGCGCGCCTCCATGGAATCGGACCGGCTCGTCAGCAGCACCGGCACGCGTGTGCCCAGCACCAGGCCCGCCGCGCCGGCGCCCGCCAGCCACGTGAGCTCCTTGTAGAGCATGTTGCCGGCCTCGATGTCCGGCACCAGCAGGATGTCCGCGTCGCCCGCCACGCGCGACACGATGCCCTTCTGGTCCGCCGCTTCGCGCGAGATCGCGTTGTCGAACGCCAGCGGCCCGTCGATGTCGCCGCCGCGGATCTGCCCTCGGTCCGCCATCTTGGATAGCGCCGCGGCATCCAGCGTGGCCGGCATCGCCGGATTCACCGATTCGGTGGCGCACAGCACGGCCACCTTCGGCCGCTCCACGCCCAGCGCGCGCGCCAGGTCGATCGCGTTCTGCGCGATGTCCGCCTTTTCCTGCAGCGACGGCGCGATGTTGACGGCCGCATCCGTCAGGATCAGCAGCTTCGGATACGCCGCCACCGCCATCACGAAGGCGTGGCTGATGCGCCGATTGGTGCGCAGGCCCGATTCACGCGTCACCACCGCGGACATGAAGTGGTCGGTGTGCAAGCTGCCTTTCATCAGCATGCTGACCGCGCCATCGCGCGCCAGCGCCGCGGCGGCGCGGGCGGCCAGCAGTTCGTCGTCCGGCGTATCGACGATCTCCATGGAACCCGCTCGCATGCCCTCCTGCGCCATCAGCGCGGCGATGCGGCCGGCCGGCCCGACCAGCACCGGCTCGATGTAGCCGGCCTCGCTGGCCTGGACGGCGGCGCGCAGGCTGACGGGGCACAGCGGATACGCCACCGCGGTGCGCAGCCGCCCCGCCGCCAGCGCGGCAACGCGCAGCGGCTCGAACAAACGGTCGAAAGCCATGTCTTCGCTCCTGCCGCGGCCGCGCGTGCGGCGGCCGGGTGAATGACCGGCGTGGGCCGGGGCGTCAACACACGTCCCGGCCCGCGCCGCGCGCGCCGGTCAGCGTCCGGCCGGCTCGATCGGCAGCGGCACCTCGCCGGCCTGGAACGGCTGGTTCACGTACTTGCGGTACTTGTCCAGGAAGCGCACCGGCTGCTTGAGCGCATCGCGGCGGAAGGGATCGCCCAGCTCCTTGCTGACCATCATTTCCAGCACAGTCGTCTTGCCTTCCAGCTGCGCCTGGCACGCGGCCTGCAGCGCGGCGCCAACCTGGTCGGCGTGCTCCACCCGGATGCCTTCGGCGCCCATGGCACGCGCCAGCTCCGAGAAATTCGGATTGAGCAGGTTGCTGCCCACGAAGCGGCGGCCATAGAAGTCCACCTGGTTCTTTTTCTCGGCGCCCCACTGGCCGTTGTGGAACACCACCGCGGTCACCGGAATCTGCTCGCGCACGCAGGTCAGCAATTCCTGAAAACTCATGCACCAGGCGCCGTCGCCCACGTAGGCCACCGCCGGGCGGTCGGGCCGGCCCAATTTGGCGCCGATCAGCGCGGGCAGCGCATAGCCGCAATTGCCGAAGCTCATGGCCGCGAGCATGGAATTGGGCTCGTCAAAGCGCAGATAGCTGTTGGACACCGAGCAGATGTTGCCGATGTCGGTCGACACCATCACGTGCTTGGGCATGGCGCGTTCCAACTCGCGGAGCATGCGGCGCGGGTGCATGCGGCCGCCGCCCTGCTCGATGATGTCCAGGCTCCAGTCGTCGCGCTCGTGCGACCAGCTGTCCAGTTCCTGTTCCCACTCGGCCTTCTGCGCGGCGATCTCGCTGGCGCGCCCTTCCTTGGTGCGGGTGCAGGCGACATCGCGTGCCTGCAACCGTGCCGTCAACGCGGCAGCAGCCGGCTTGGCGTCGCCGCAGATGCCCACCGACACCGGGCGTACCAGGCCAAGCATGCGGTGGTCGGCGTCGACCTGGATGATGCGGGCGTTCTGCGGCCAGTATTCCAGGCCGTGCTGCGGCAACGTGCCGAAAGGTCCCAGCCGCGTGCCCAGCGCCAGCACCACGTCCGCCTGCGACAGGAGCTTCATCCCCGCCTTGGCGCCCTGATAGCCCAGCGGGCCGCACCACAGCGGATGACTGGCCGGAAAGGCGTCGTTATGCAGATAGCTGGTGACCACCGGCGCGCCCAGCAGCTCGGCCAGCGCCACGCATTCGGCCTGGCCGTCCGAAAACAGCACGCCGCCGCCCGCCACAATGACCGGGAACTTGGCCTCGGCCAGCATGCGCGCCGCCGCCTCCAGGTCCTCTTCCGACCCGGGACCGCGACGGATGCGGCGCGGCTCCGGAATGGCAACATCGATCTCGCCATAGAAGTAGTCGCGCGGAATGTTCAGCTGCGCGGGGCCGCGCTCGGCCATCGCATTGTCGAACGCCTTGGCGGTGAATTCTGCCATGCGGTCCGGACGGTTCACGTGCGCCTGGTATTTGGTGATGCGCGAAAAGATAGGAAGCTGTTCGGTTTCCTGGAAGCCGCCCAGCCCCATGCCCGCCGTGCCGGTCTCGGGCGTGATCGCCACGACCGGGCTGTGCGCCCAGTAGGCGGCCGCCACGCCGGTCACGAAGTTGGTAATGCCGGGGCCGTTTTGTGCAATGCACACGCCGTGCCGGCCGGTCACACGCGAGTAGCCGTCGGCCATGTGCGCCGCGCCCTGTTCGTGCACCGTCGGCACAAAGCGGATGCCGGCCGCGGGAAACAGGTCCAGCGCATCCATGAAGGCCGAACCGACGATGCCGAAAACATCCTTGACACCCTGCGCGACCAGCGTTTCGACAAACGCTTCGCTGGGGGTCATGTGTTGCTTGCTGCTCATGGTCTCTCTCCTGGCGTGCCGGCGCTTGTCCGATTGCTGATTGGCCGGTGTGATCCGATACTGCGCCAGAAACCCCCGGCTTCCCACCCCATGCCGTTTCATTTTCTGCAATTTCTGTGCGAGGATGGTCAGCCGATCGCGGAAATCTCAATTATTGAAAGATGAAAGACGAATCCTCCGCCGCCCTGCGCGCGCTGACCTTGCTGGAACAGGTTGCACGCTCGGCCCAGCCCGTCTCGCTGGCCGAACTGACCGACGCCACCGGCCTGCCCAAACCTTCCGTGCTTCGGATCCTGTCGCGCCTGGTCGATGCCGGCATGCTGCTGCGCGAACCGGCCGGCAAAAGCTATGTCAGCGGCCCGCGCCTCGGTGCGCTGGCCCGCGACACGCTGCTCAATTCGCCGCTGCGTGGCGAGCGCCACCGCATCCTGGACAGCCTGGTCGACGAGATCGGCGAGACCTGCAACTGCACCATGCTCGACGGCGACGAGGTCATCTACCTGGACCGCGTGGAAACCGCCTGGCCGCTGCGCGTCAACCTGCAATCCGGCTCGCGCGTGCCGCTGCATTGTTCGGCCAGCGGCAAGCTGTTTCTGGCCTATATGCGCCGGGAAACCCGGCAACGAATGCTGGCCGCCGCGCAACTGCCGCGCTATACGCCGAACACGCTGTGCGACGTAGCCTCGCTGGAAGAAGAGCTGCGGGTCATCAAGAAGGAAGGCGCCAGCTTCGACCGGGAGGAATTCCTGCTGGGCATCGTCTGCATGGCGGTGCCCATCCTGCATGGATCGCGGGCGATTGCGGCGGTGGCGCTGCATGCGCCGGTGGCAAGGCTGTCGATCGACGGCGCCCGGGCGTGGCTGCCGCGCATGCAGGAGGCGGCGCGGGCGCTGGCGGGGACGTATGAGGCGTCCGCGTAACCGTTATTCAGCCGTCCTGATCTTTGCGCGCGGCGCCGGACTCGGCCCGCTCCTGCCGGCGGTTTCGCGCGCCCTCGATCTTGGCGAGCAGCGGCTGCTTTTTCTGAATGACGATTTCCAGGTAGCGTTCCCGGGGCAAGACAAGCCTGATGACCGTGGGCAACGCCTCGTAAGCGCGCTCCAGCACGTCTTTGACCATCGCGTCGTCCTTGAGCTTTTCGGCCGAGACGCTGAGCAGGCCGTCGACTGTCACGCGCTCAATGGTCTGCCAATGCTGTTCGACGAGCGCGCTGCCTTTTTCCGCGGTGGCGCCGGCCAGCTCGCGACCCTTTTCGGCCGTGGCACCCGCCAGTTCCCTGCCCCTTTCGGCCGTGGCGCCCGCCAGCTCAAGGCCCTTGGCCCGGGCAATCGCCGCGGCATCGCCCAACTGGGCTTTTGAACTTTCGAGCGCGCCTGCCGTGCGGCTGGTGAGCGCCTTTGCCTTGACGGCTGCGCCTTCCCGTAGCGCCTTCAACTTGTCGAACATGATCCACCCTGACATCGGTTGCCGTTGATTATCGGGACAGGCCCGCCCCGCAGCCGGCCATGCCCGTCGGCAGATCATACCGACTCAGGCTTTACACTAACGCGCAACTCAGCCTTTTTCCGATCCCTTGCGGGATCCGCCCCTCCGTGACCGACACCGCCTTCTCTACCCTCCCCCTCCTGCCGCCCCTGCTCGACAACCTGAAAACCCTGGGTTTCGAACAGATGACACCCATCCAGACACAGGCCCTGCCGCTGATCCTTGAACGGCGCGACGTGATCGCCCAGGCCAAGACCGGCAGCGGCAAAACCGCCGCCTTCGGGCTGGGCGTGCTGCAGAACCTGGACGTGAACCGCCTGACGCCGCAAGGGCTGGTGGTCTGCCCTACCCGCGAACTGGCAGATCAGGTCGCACAAGAGCTGCGGCGGCTGGCGCGCCTGATTCCCAACGTGAAGATCCTGACGCTGTGCGGCGGCGCCGCGGCCCGGCCGCAGGCCGAGTCGCTGGCGCGCGGCACGCATCTGGTGGTGGGCACGCCCGGCCGCATCCAGGACCATCTGGCGCGCGGCAGCCTGGACCTGTCCGGCTTGAACACGCTGGTCCTGGACGAGGCGGACCGCATGGTGGACATGGGCTTTTACGACGACATCGTCGCCATTGCCTCACACTGTCCCGCCAAGCGCCAAACGCTGCTGTTCTCAGCCACCTACCCTGACAACATCCGCAAGCTCAGCGCGCGCTTCCTGCGCAATCCGGCCGAGGTCAAGGTCGAGGCGCAGCACGACGCCAGCCGCATCGAGCAGCTTTTCTACGAGATCAACGACGGTGAACGCCTGGATGCGGTGGCAAAGCTGCTGGCGCATTTCCGGCCGGTTTCCACGCTGGCCTTCTGCAACACCAAGATCCGCAGCCATGACCTGGTGGAACGCCTGCAGGCCGAGGGCATCAGCGCGCAGGCGCTCAATGGCGACCTGGAACAGCGCGAACGCGACGAAATCCTGATCCAGTTCTCCAATCAGAGTTGCGCCGTGCTGGTCGCCACCGACGTGGCCGCGCGCGGTTTGGACATCCAGAACCTGGGCGCGGTCATCAACGTGGACGTGACCAAGGACACCGAAGTCCACGTACACCGCATCGGCCGCAGCGGCCGTGGCGACCAGAAGGGGTTGGCGCTCAGCCTGTGTTCGCCCGAGGAAATGCGCTGGGCCAACCTGATCGAGCAGTACCAGGGCGCGCCGCTGAAGTGGGCTGACCTCAAGTCGCTGCGCCCCAAGGCCGACCGGCCGCTGCGCGCGCCCATGGTCACGCTGAACATCCAGGGCGGCAAGAAGGACAAGCTGCGTCCCGGCGATCTGCTGGGCGCGCTGACCGGCGACGGCGGCCTGACGTTCGAACAGGTCGGCAAGATCAACATCACCGAGTTCAACTCGTACGTGGCCCTGGACCGGCAGATCGCCAAGCAGGCGTTCTCGCGCATTTCCAACAGCAACATCAAGGGCCGCCGGTTCCGCATGCGCTTCCTGGAAGAGTTCTAAGCACGTTGCTGCCGAAGCGGATTGAATGCGGGTTTACACCTTGGCGCTCTTTCCGCCCGGCGGGCTCTGACGAACGCGCTATGGCGTCTTCAGCGCCAACAGCGCCTTGGCGGCCTTGGCGGCGGCTGACGTGCCGGTAAAGCCCGCCAGCCAGCCGCGCAGTTCCGAGTCCGCAACCGGCTGCGCATGGCGCAGCGACTCATCCAGCAGCACCGTGAGCAGCGATCCGATACCGCGCGCCTTGGGATCCAGGCGCGGCAACAGGCCGCCCAGCACGGCAATGACCGCGGCGGGCGCCAGCGTCGCCGCATCGGTGAAGGACGCCGCCCAGCGCGTCAGCACGATAGCCGGCGCGCAGGCGGCGTAGGCTTGCGCCGCGGCCGTCGCGTCCACGCGCTGCGGGATCGCGGCGGCAAAAACTTCCACCGCTTGTGCGCGCACCTCCGCCTGCTTGGCCGCCATGCCCAGGGCCAGCAACTGGACTGTCTCCGGCTGCCAGGCGCCCGGATGCACGGCAAGAACGCGCAGGACGGCGGGCGCGCGATGCTCGGCCTCGTCGCCCGCCGCCACGTTCATGATCTCGATGCTGGCCGCGGCCAGCGGCAGGGTCGATGCCGGATTGGCCAGGCCGAGTTCCGCGCAGACCAGCGCGTGGGCGTCGACACTGTCGTGGTGTTGCGGCGCGCTCGACGGAATCAACGCCGGCTGCGTGGCCGTAGGCGCCTCGGCGGGCTCGGCATGGACCACCGGACTCCACCACACCCACTGCGGCGAACCATCGGTCTTCAAGGTGCTGGACCCGCGGCTGCGCCACTCGACCCGCACCGTGTCGGTTATCTGCGGCCATGCACCGCCGGTGGCCTGAATCACCCCCGCGCGGTGCTCGGGATGCACGCGCAGCAAGGCCTGAACCAGATCCACCGGTAGCGGCGCGCCGCTGTTCCTGCCCGCCTCGAAACGGGCCAGCAGGGCATCCGCGTCGACCCAGCCGTGCGTGTTGGTAGGCGTGGCCAGCAGCGGACGGTGCGGCGCCCTGCCTTGCACGACCCCGGCCACTTCGCGCAGGCGGGTGATGAAGCTGGGCAGCAGGGAGGATTGCTCGGCGCTCGGCAGCGGCTGGGGTTCGCCCACGTTCTCATACACCCACTCGCCGTTGACGACCTGGCTCGTGGTCTTCTGCCAGTACTTTTGCGGCAGGAAGGGACTCTCGGGATCATGCGCCGCCAGCAGCAACGCCGCTGCGTAGTGCTGGGCGTCGCGCTCCGCCAGGTGGCGGGCTCGCTTCACCAAGGGCGCGACGGTGGCAGCCACCTGACCGGACGTCGCCAGCCACGCCAGCGCCAGTTCGAACTCCAGCACGTCGGCGGGCGCTTCCAGCAGCGCCGCATAGCGCTCAAGGGCGTCAGCGTCGGTCCACGGGTGCAGCGGCCCGGGCAGCGGCAAGCCGGAAGACGTGTTTGTCGGGAGATGGGCAGTGGCGCCTTCCGCGAGGCCTGTCCCCGGTGTGCGCAAGGCCTCGGCGGCCCCGGCATCTTTGCCGGCCAAATCCGGCAGCAACACCGCCACCGCCGGCGCCAGCGCGTCGCGCTGCTGCTGCGCCAGGTCCGTCCGGCCCAGCTTCGCCAGTGCCTTCACCGCCGCCCGCTGCACGTCGGCATGCGGATGTGCGAGGCCCAGGGCCAACGCCTCTGCCAGGGCATCGGGTTCGGTGCTCGCCTGCGCGCCAAGCGCTTCCAGGATGCGCAGCACCGACAGCGCCGCGGCCTTCGATCCCGAGAAAGCGCCCCCGCAGGCGTCCACAAAGGGCGCAGCGTCGAGCAGGCCCTGCTTGTGCAGCGTTTCGAACTGCTTCACGGCCAGCGCGACGGTGGCCGTGATCGGCGAACCCAGGCTCTGGCGCAGCAGCGGCTGGTCCGCCGCCGCCTCGCCAGGCGTGGGGGCCAGCGTGGCGTACACACGCGAAAACCAGCCGGCGCGATAGGCGGAGAAATCCCGGTTGAGCGCCTCCAGGCAGCCGCGCAGCACGCGGCGACGGTCCAGCGTGCCTTCGTTGGCCAGCAGCACGACCGTGTTGTGCCAATTCAATTCCTCACGCGAGAACTTGTCGATGTTGGCCAGCGAGATCTCGCCGCCGCCTTCCACCTCGAAGAGCCGCCAGAACACTTCGTCGCGCAGCGCATGGTCGTGGCGCAGCATGAACAGACGCACTTCCTGTTCCTGCCGTCCGCCCAGCCCGCCGACCATGGCCAGCACATAGTCATCCGTCCGGTCGACCTGCAGCCCGTTGAACACCTCGTTCAGGCGGATCGGCAAAAAATTCGGGCGCTGGGACCAGCCCTGCGCCATCTCGCGCAGCCGCTTGGGCGAGGCCTGCACCGCGCGCATGTCTTCCGACTGTACGCCCAGCATGGCGTCGTACAGCGAGCGCAACGTCGCGCCCTCCTCGATCAGCCGCGCCGTATCGCGGTAGTAGTCCCAGAGGTTTTTGTAGGTGGTCATGCGAGTGGCTATCCTTCGAGAGCCCGCTGCGCGGCGGCAGCGGCAGTTGTGGCCAAAGGCGTCACGCGCGGCACGACGGCTTCCAGGCTGCGCAGGGTTACCGCCAGCACGGATGCGCCCTTGCGCCGCGCCGCCAGCGTGGCGGGCAACGCGATTGGCATACCGTAGTCATCGGACAGGCGCGCGGCCAGTTCGATGAGCTTGCCGGCCTGGGCCAGCGGCTTGCCTTCGGCATCGAGCAACTGCGGCAGCAGCGCCTCCAGCGTCTGAAGCGTGCGGCAGCCGGCGAGCGCGCTGATGGATGCGGCATCGCCCAACGTCTGCGCGAGCCGCCCGGCCAAAGCGAAGCCCTGCGCCAGATACGCTGCGATCTGAGCGGCGAACGGCGCGGGATCCAGCAGGCCGGCGTCGGCCAGCCGCGCGATCGCCTCCGCCGCCTGCGCACGCTGCTCGGCCATTTTTCCCGATGCGGCCAGCGCCAGGGCCGAATAGACGGGCGCGCCGGGCGGCAACCGGGACGCGCCCAGCGCCGTCAGCAACGGCCCCAGGCCGCGCACGTTGATGACCTGCACCGCCGCGCACAGCATCGGATGGAAATGCGCGGCCAGCGTGTCGGGGTTGGATTGCAGCAGCCAGGCCGTCCATTCGACGACTTGGCCGTAACCGTCCTGCTCACGCGCCTCCTGGGCGCGGAACGTGAATTCGGGGGGCACGTCGGCAACATCGAGGGCCGCCGACGCAAAGGTGTCGCCGACCGCGGCGGCGCCCGTCGCCATCCAGAACGGTTTGGGGCCATCTCCCAACACCGCCAGGTCGCGCGAAAACGTGCCCTCGCCCGGCTCGGCAAGCACGCGCTCCCACACGAAGCGCTGCGCGGAGATGGCCGCCGGCGGCCTGAACGGCGTGCCCTGCGCCCGGCTCGACCGCAGGTCGTGAAAGACGCCGGCCAGCAAGGCCAGCGGAGAATGCGTGGGCAGGTATTGATAGCCCCAGCGGGAGGTCCAGGTTTCATCGGACTTCCAGTCGCCGGTTTCCGCGTCGTAGCGGCTGCTGGAGACGGTTTGTTCCTGCAAGGCCACGCCGACGGGCTCCGGCTTGCCCGCGACGGCCACGACATAGCGGGCGTAGCCTCGGAAACTGACGTCTTCCCTGCCCAGCAGCGCGGCGGCCAGCAGGCGTCGCGGCGACGCATCCCGTTCCTCCCACACCGAATCGATGATCTCGGCGGCGCGGTATTGCAACGCGTCGGGCAGCGGCTGGTGCGGACGGCCGGCTAGGTAATCGAAGATGCGCGGCAGGTCGGCGCCGTGCCCTGTCCCCTCGAACTGCGCGGCGATCGATGCGTGCAATGCATCGTCGCCGCTGATGCGGGGCGTTGGATCGGGAAGATCGGGCAGCGGCATGCGGCGCGGCGCCGGTATTGCGATCCCTCGGGAAACGCCGTCAACCTCCACGCAGGCCTGACCGCGCGCCTCGGCCGCTTGCGTCTCGCTGAACGGCGTCACCAGCTTGCGCGCCAGCGGAGCGAGGTCCAATGGCATGCCTTCCAGCGCTTCGCCCACGATCCCCGACATGCGATGCCGCTGCCCGGCATCGGTTTTCAGCGCGGCAAACAGCCCAAGCAGGGCCTTGACGAGCTTCTTCTCCGATCGGGTCAGGACCGCGGACCCGGCCTCGATCATCGCGTCCACGTCCAGCTGTCCGGCGGCGCGCTTGAGCATGTCCAGGGCCAGGCCGAGCGCCGTGCTCGGCGCTGTGCCGAGCACGGCGAAATACGTGTGCTGGCGGGCCGCAACCTCATGCGCGGCCGGGTCGGCCAGGCGATGCATGCGCAAATACCAGGCAATGGTCTTCGCCGGAAAATCGCGCAGCAGCGCCTCCAGCGACTCGGCGAGCAGGCGGTCGCGGAACGCCTCGTTGTCTTGGCAAAGCGTGAGGACGGCGGCGTCCCAGGCAGGCCCGGTGCGCTCCATGAGTAAGTAATCGGCGCCCATGCCCTCGACCCGGAACAGGGCCCAGAACTCGCGCGCGATCTGATCGGGGTGGGCCTGAAGATAGGCGGCCATGAGCTTGCCATGGTCCGCGTCCAGTTGTCCGTCCCCGCCGATGGCGCTGACCTGTTGCACGAAACAGCGTAGATAAGCCGCGGATAGAGACGCATCGCTGTCCAGCCGAACCAGCGCGTGGCACACCGGCCATGCCAGATCCTCGGCCCACCAGCGCTGCTCCGCCAACAGTTCGACGAACGCGGCGCGCCACGGCGCGTCCCGTCCCGCCGCGGCATCGACGACAGCCGCCGCCATGTCGCCATGTCGCGTGGCATATTCGCGCTTGCGCACCATGTCCGCCGGCGCCAGCGTATCCGCCACGAGCTTGGGCTTGCCCAACGCCGCCAACACAAAGCACGCCCGCGGCGTGGGGCCCTCCGCGCTGAACAGGCGGGACGGCGGCAAGACCTTGGCCAACGCGGCGCGGTCCTCCTCGTTCGCCCCATCCAGCGCGCGTGCAAAAGATGCAATATCCGCCGCATCGCCACCGCCGGCGGCGTCGCGCAGCGCCGCACGGCGTTCAATCAGGCTCAGGGTCATGCGTCGGCTCCAGTTGCGTTGAGCGGGTCAAGAAACATGCGTACCGCCAACGTGTGTTTGCACGGCCCGCGCGTGCCTTGATATTTGGCGTGCCAGGGGCAGGTGCAGCGATCCAGAACCGGTTCGGCGCCCAGCGCAACCCGATAGCGCTGCTGCGCCGATTGGACGGAGAACTGCCCCTCGCCTTCATGCCGGACACCACCGCCGGCCACCAGCTTGCGTGCATCGGCAAGCCGCGGGTGCAGCGTATCGAGCAGCCCCGCCTGGACCGGCAGCGGCCGATGGAAATACGCGCCGGCCGCCAGATCGAACCCCACCTGGCCGGAAGACGCCAGCACGCTCAGCGCGGACAGGATCTGCGGTTCCGGCAGCAGGGCCCGCTCGGCCAGCCGCGCAATGTCGATGCGCGGCTCGAAGGCCAGCAGCGTCGACACGAACGCTGCATCCTCATTCGCATCCCCGCCCGCGACCCGGTGCAGCACCGCCCCCTCGCCCGAGAAACCGCGCGCTTTCTCCGGGCTGAGGCCCAGCGTGACCCGTGCGCCCGGCAGTTCCAGCACCCAGGCGCTGGCTTGCGGCAGCGCCCCTGCCGCCGCATCGGCACCATACGCGCGCAGCGCGGTGGCATGGCGCAGCAAGGGTTCCAGGACGCGCAGCCTTTCTGGCCCCGCCATGCAGACCGCGCCAGGCGTCGCCTGCGTGGCCAGCCGCAGCGAGCGGGCAGCCTGGGTCGCCCACATCACGGTTTTGGTCGCCGATGACCGGGGCAAAGCCTGCATGAACTGGCGCAAGGCCGCCCCCGTCAGAACATGGCGGCACGCCATGTCCGACGACAGCATCTGCGTCTCGGCAAAGCCCTTGAGCCAGCGCGCGGGCAGCGGCACTTTCTCTTCGACGATCTCCCCCGCTTGCGTCGTCACCCGCAACGCATCGCTGCCCACGTTCAGGTGCAGGGGCTCCGACGGTCGCAGCCCTGCCAGCGCCTGGCGCAACGGGGGATTCACGTCCACGTTGGTGACGCCCGCCGCCAGGTGCGTAGCGTCCAGCGCCGCCGCGTCCACGTCCAGCCGCGCATACACGCCGCAGCACACGCTGAAGGACTCGAAGCGCAGGCCTTCGGGCGTGGACGTCACGACCGGATCCGCCGCCCGCAGCACCGCCGCCAGCGTATTTGGCGGCACGTAGAAGCGCGTGCGCGCCACCCGCGCCAGCATCAGCAGCGCTTGCGCCACCACGGCGGGCTGCGCGACGAATCCGGAAAAGAAGAAGGGATGCACCACCGCGCCCGAAGGCGCAAGACCGCCGCTGGTGGCCAGGTTCAGGTCGGCCTGGCCCTGCCGCTGGGCGATTTCGGAGGGGGCAAGATACGCATAGGCCAGCGCCGTCATGATTCGTGGCTCCAACGGCGCGGCACGCTGCGCGGATCCGTTGCCGTCATCGGCAGGGACGTAGGCCCGTGATCTGGCTGGGGCGCGCACCTGCCGTGGGGTGTCTGCGCCAATGAGACTTTCAGCTGCTTGTTCATTGGGGACACATCTTAACTGGCATGGGCAGGCGCCCGGCTACCGGCTGCGGGCAAAGCTTGTGGGTTTTGTACCGGCTTTGCCATAATGGCGCCGCCTGCACGCCCGTATGCTGGATTTTTCGAATGTGCGGCGGGCACGGAACCAAAGGCAAGCGGTGCGTTCCAACTGGCGCACTGTCCCCCTTAACCATCAAAAGAGAAACTCACCATGATGAAGTCCGATGACACCGGCAAGCTGATCCTGCGCCTGACCCTCGGTATTCTGATTCTGCTCCACGGCCTGGCCAAACTGACCGGCGGCGGCGTCGGCGGCATCAGCGGCATGCTGTCCTCCCACGGCTTGCCCGGCTTCCTGGCCTACGGCGTCTACGTGGGCGAAATCATTGCCCCCGTCCTGCTGATCATCGGCGTCTACACTCGTCTGGGCGGCCTGATCATCGCCATCAACATGGTCGTCGCCATCCTGCTCGCACACAGCGGCAGTATTGCCAGCATGACCAACAACGGCGG
The DNA here is from genome assembly GCF_001427425.1 of Achromobacter sp. Root565. NCBI lineage: Bacteria > Pseudomonadati > Pseudomonadota > Betaproteobacteria > Burkholderiales > Alcaligenaceae > Achromobacter > Achromobacter sp. Root565. The sequence continues at coordinate 530,839 of NZ_LMGO01000006.1, read as the reverse complement.
CTGGGCACTGGAACTGCAAGGCATGTTCCTCTTCACCGGCCTGGCAATTGCCTTCATGGGCGCCGGCCGTTTCAGCCTGGCCGGCAACGGCGGCCGCTGGAACTGACCGCCCGACCTGCCCGCCGCGAATAGCGCGGCCGATCAAGGCGACGTCATGGGGACCGCATCACGCGGTCCCCTTTCTTTTTGCGACGCAAATAACGCATTCACGCAGGCATTGATACGAACGACATCGACCGTCACGCACCCGCAATCACTGGTCACGCGAAAGCTGTTTCGGAACGATTACAGTCCCGAACTCGACCCCGTGGCCGTGGCCTAATTCCCATGAGCGCAGGAAAGGCGTATCTCGCGCCTTGCGCCCGGCGGGAGCCGAAAATGAAGAAGCAAGTGTTGCTGTTGATGGCGATGGCAAGCGCCCTGAGCGGCTGTGTGGTCGTGCCGGCGCGGCCGGCCTACTACCGGCCCGCTCCGGTCTATTACACGCCGCATTATTACTATTACCCGGCGTATCCCGCCCCGCATTATTACTATCGCGGCTATTGAACCGCGGACTTGCTGCGCAGAGGACATTCTCATGAGCCCTTCCTTCCAGATCGCCCGCTTGCGCCCCCTGGCCACCGCAGCCCTTTTGGCGGCCAGCGCGGCCGCTACCGCGCAGACCGTCTATTCGACGCAGCAGGTGCCGGCGCCGTCCGCCCCGAACGTCTATTCCACGCAGCAGGCCCCGGTTCCGTCCGCCTATGAGCCAGCCTACGACGAGGGCGACCCCGCCAATGCGAACCTTGCGCTGGTGGACCGCAGCCCGGAACCGCCGCCGCCCCTGCCGGTGTATGTACAGCCGCCAGCGCCATCCGATGGCTATCTGTGGGTGCCGGGCTACTGGAGCCGCAACCGCTACGGCTTTTTCTGGGTGCCTGGCGCCTGGGTGCTGGCTCCGTTTCAGGGCGCGCTCTGGACGCCCGGATATTGGGGCTTTTCCAACGGCGTGTATCTCTGGAACGCGGGCTACTGGGGACCGCATGTGGGGTTTTACGGCGGCATCAACTATGGCTTCGGCTATACCGGTCTGGGGTATGTCGGCGGCTACTGGAAGCGCGACCGCTTCTACTACAACCGGTCCGTGACGAACGTGAACGTGACGCGCGTGACCAACGTCTACCACCGCGACATTGTCGTCAACAATGTGGACAACCGCCGTGTCAGCTATCACGGTGGCCCGCAAGGCGTGCGCCGGACCGCCGACCCGCGCGAATTGGCCGCGCGCAACGACCGCCACTCCGGACCCACGGCCGTGCAGCGTGGCTACGTGCGCGATGCGGGCGGCAACCGTGCGCAGTTCTACGAACACAACAAGGGACGGCCGCCGCAGGCGTATCTGGATCATGCTGACAACGGCAGACCGGGCCGGGATGGCCGCGCGCAGGGCAACAACCCGCCGCCTGGGTCAGCCCTGACCGACGATCGCGGGCGTGACGGACGGCCTGGGCAGCGTCCGCGCGACCCTTCCGCACAGCCCGACCGCCTGGCGCAAGACCGCCAGCAGCAGGTCCGCGACCAGCAGGCGCGCGATCAACTCAGAAACGACCAGCAGCGCCAGCAGCAGGCTCGCGAGCAGCAAGCCCGTGAGCAGCAGGACCGCAACCGCCAGCAGAACGACGCGCAGGCGCAGCAGCAGCTTCGCCAACAGCAAATGCGCGACCAACAGGCCCGCCAGCAATTGCAGCGCGACCAGCAGAACCAGCAGGATCTGCGAGAGCGGCGGCAGCAGGATCAACAGGCGCGCCAGCAGCGCGAACGCGATGACCGCGCGCGGCAAATGGCGCAGGACCGTCAAGAGCACGAACAGCAGGCGCGCCAGCAACGGGAACGCGACCAGCAGCAGACACAGCAACGCCATCAACAGCAGCGCGACCAGCAGGCCCGGCAGCAGCAGCAGCAGCAGCAGCAGCAGCAACAACAACGGCAGCAACAGCAACAACAGCAGCAATCCCGCCAGCAACAGCAACGAGACCAGCAGGCGCAGCAGGCGCGCCAACAGCAGCAGCGCGATCAGCAACAGCAGCGCCAGCAGCAGCAACAGCAGCAACAGCAGCAGCGCGACCAATCCCGGGGCAATGGCCGTGGCGGGCCTGATGGCGGCTAACTGGACCCTCGCCCGCCGCGCCGCTACAGTAGGCAGCTTGCCGCGGCTTTTTCGCGGTCCCAACTGGAGACTCCCATGAAGCGCCTTGCCCCCTGGTTCCTGGTATGCGGCCTGCTGGCCGGCACGGCGGCGAATGCCGCACTGCCCGTCGGCGCGCCCGCACCGGACTTCAGCGTGCCCGCTTCGCTGGGCGGCAACGAATACACGTTCAAGCTGAACGAAGCACTCAAGCAAGGTCCCGTGGTGCTGTATTTCTTTCCGGCGGCCTTCACGCAGGGCTGCACCATCGAAGCCCACAACTTTGCGGAAGCCACGGACGAATACAAGTCGCTTGGCGCCACCGTCATCGGCGTATCCACCGACAACATCGACACGCTCAAGAAGTTCTCCGTCAGCGAATGCCGCAACAAATTTGCCGTCGCGGCGGACAGCGACGGCAAAGTGATGAAGGCTTATGACGCCGTGCACGACAGGCGGCCGGAGTATGCGCAGCGCGTGTCTTACGTGATCTCGCCGGAAGGCAAGATCCTGTATGAATTCACGGACATGAGCCCCGAATCGCACGTCACGAACACGATGCGGGCGCTGCGGGCCTGGAAGGCAAAGCAATAAGGCCATGGCGCGCGCTCACCGCGCGCGCCAACTTCCCGACTTAAACTGCCCGCCTTAATCTTCCCGACTTAATTGAACGGCCAGACCGTCGGATGCGTACCCGGGGGGCTGGACGGCCGGATCCACCGCGCCGGCGTCTCCGAGAAGCGCGCCGCATGCCGCACGGCGACCAGTTCGCCAAAGCCTGACGGCGACGTTTCCATCAGGCCGTCAAACCCGGGCATCGCACAGTCCAGCCCGCCATCGACCCGGCCAAGGCCACGAAGCCAGTGCGCCGTCTGGGCAAGCGACACACGCACGTGCCAACTGCCGCCTTCGGTCGCCTGGCGCGCCAGCGCCGCCTGCGCGCCGAACGCCATCAGGTAACCCGAGGCATGATCCAGGATCTGCATGGGCAACGCCTTGGGCGTCGCCTGCCCGGCCGCCAGCGCTTCCGCGTGGTTGAAACCGGTGGACGTCTGCACCAGGGAATCGAAACCGCGGCGGTTGGCCCACGGACCCGTCGTGCCATACGCATTCAAGGACACGTAGACGATGCCGGGACGGATGCGCGCCGCGTCCAGGGGACCGAATCCAAGCGCGGACATCCCGCCCGGACGGTAACCCTGCACGAAGATGTGCGCGCTGCACAGCAAATTGCCAAGCGCGATGCGGCCATCCGCAGTATCCAGGTCGGCCAGCACCGACAGCTTGCCGCGGCTGGTGTCGATGATGTTGTCGATATTGGGCAGTTGCGGGCTGTTGACCAGCATCACGTCGGCGCCATAGGCAGCCAACGCGCGGCCGCACACCGGTCCGGCGATGATGCGCGTCAGGTCGAGCACGCGGATGTCCTGCAGCGGACGCGCGATCTGCGCGTACTTGGGCAGCGGGCGCGGATCGGCCTCGCCAATGCGTTCGATGGTCAGGAGGGGCTGCGCCGCGACGGCCTGCCCTTGCGGGTGGCGATCCCATTCCTCGAATGAGCGCATGGCTGACACCACCATGCCGGCATCGGCTGCGACCTGTTCGAAATCCAGCGCCTTCCAGCGGCTCAGCGCGCGTTCCACGGCCTCGCGCGTCGCGCCGTCGCCCGTCGGGCAGCCCAGCAACGCCAACGCACCGTCACGGTGATGCGCGAAATTGGCGTGGATGCGCACCCAGCCTCCATCGCCGCAACGATAGACGCCCGTAATCGGATCCCAGATATTGGGCGTGACGCCGTTGATCGTGAAGTGGCTGCGGCACTCCTGCGCCGCATGCAGCATGTCTACGCTGACCTGTTGGCGGGCGCCGCCACGCAGATGCCAGACCTCGGCAGCAGCCAGCGCGGCGGCGGCCATGCTGGCCTGCGCCGCCGTACCCACGGCGAATGAAGATGGGACGACAGGCTCGGCGCCCGTCAGCACCACGTGCTCCAGCGACTCCTCCGGCAAATCGACCGATTGCCAAAGCTTCTGCAATACATCGCGGGACGTCTTGCCTGCGGGTGTGCGCCCCTTCAGAAAGGACGGTCGGAAGTCCATCAGGTTTCCCATAGCGTTTGCCTGCTCTTAGTCGTTTATTTGCATTACATGGCGGGGTCCCGCGTGCGTCAATACGCCCCGCAGGCCAGCGTGTTTCATGGTTTGACGGCAAATTCGGGCGTCTCGGCCGCCCGGACGCCCGCTCGGCTCTCCCCCTTGCGAGGCCGCGGCGCAGTGGGTTGCGCCGCAACATCCGTCACATCTCCTCGTAGTTTTTACATCGTATTCCATGCGCCTGCGGGGCCACGCGCGGGCTCGGGATAGAATCGCAGCCTCGCCGGCCCGCCTTGCCCGGCCCCGTCCCTGGAGCCCTCCCATGAATACGCTGCTCTGGCTACGCACCGACCTGCGCATGCACGACAACGTCGCGCTGGCCGCGGCGGCCGAGGCCGGCACGGTTACCGCCCTTTTCCTGGCTGCACCGGACCAATGGCGCCAACATGGCGACGCCCCGGCCAAGGTGGATTTCTGGCTGCGCAACCTGCGCGAGCTGTCCCACGACCTGGCGCAGGCCGGCATTCCCCTGAAGCTGGTCACCGTGGACGACTGGCGCCACGCGCCGCGGGCCCTGGCCGGGTTCTGCCAGGAGTACGCCATCGAACAGGTCCACGCCAATGCCGAATGGGGCGTCAACGAACGGCGCCGCGACGACTCGGTCGCAAATGCCTTGGCGGACATCGGCGTCGATTGGACCCTGCACCATGGCGCGACGCTGCTGCGTCCCGGCACCGTGCTGAACGGCAAGGGCGAGTGCTACCGCGTCTACACGCCCTACGCCCGCACCTGCCGCGAGCGCCTGCGCAGCGCCCCGCTGCGCCCCATCGCCGCGCCGCGCGCCCAGACCCCGCCGCGCTGGAAGTCCGACCCCCTGCCGGCATCGTTCGACGGGTTCGACGCGCCCAACGACGCGGTGCGCGCGCTGTGGCCGGCGGGCGAAACCGCGGCCAGCGAGCGGCTGGCCGCCTTTGCCGACGACGCGATCTTTGCGTACAAGGACGAGCGCGATTTCCCCTCGCTGCCCGCCACAAGCTGCCTGTCGCCCTATCTGGCCGCGGGCGTCCTGTCCCCGGGACAGGCGCTGCGCGCCGCGCTGACGGCCAACCAGGGCGAGATCGACAGCGGCAAGGCCGGCGTCGCCACGTGGATCAACGAATTGCTGTGGCGCGAGTTCTACCAGCACCTCCTGGCCGCCTTTCCCGCCCTGTCCATGCACCAGCCCATGAAGCCGGAAACCGCCGCCGTGCCGTGGCGCGACGCGCCCGACGATCTGGCGGCCTGGCAGCAGGGCAAGACCGGCATTCCCATCGTGGACGCCGCCATGCGCCAGTTGCTGGCGCTGGGCTGGATGCACAACCGGCTGCGCATGGTGACGGCGATGTTTCTGTCCAAGAACCTGCTGATCGACTGGCGTCTGGGCGAGGCGTGGTTCATGGGCCAGCTCGTGGACGGCGACCTGGCCGCCAACAACGGCGGCTGGCAATGGAGCGCCTCGACGGGCGCCGACGCCGTACCCTATTTCCGCGTCTTCAATCCCTTGTCCCAATCGCGCAGGTTCGATCCGAGCGGCGCATTCCTGCGCGAATGGCTGCCCGAACTGGCGCACCTGGACGACAAGGCGATCCACGACCCCAACCCGATGGAGCGAGCCGCCGCCGGGTATCCGGAGCCGATCGTCGATCTGGCGCAAAGCCGGCTGCGGGCGCTGGAAGCCTTCGGCAATCTGCCCGCCGTATAAGCCGCCGAACCTGTGACGGCGTTGACGTACATCATTGCCGCCACCGCGCCCGTCCCCGATGATGCCCTCGCCCATCACAGGACGAGCGACGCATGCGCAACAATCAACCGGTCAACGACCGGGAAACCGAACTCCGCGACGAGCAGTATCTGATCTCCCGCACCGATTCCCGCGGCCGGATCATCTATGCCAATCCCGCGTTCGTCGAGGTCAGCGGCTTCTCGCGCGAAGAGCTGGTGGGCGCGGCCCACAACATCGTGCGTCATCCGGACATGCCGCAGGCCGCCTTCGAAGACCTGTGGCGCACCCTCCAGCGCGGCGAACCCTGGACGGGCATGGTCAAGAACCGGCGCAAGGACGGCGGGTTCTACTGGGTGCTGGCCAATGTCACGCCCATCATCGAGCGCGGCGTGACGGTCTGCTACGCGTCGGTGCGCGTCAAGCCGGCACGCGCGCAGATCGACGCCGCGCAAGCCGCCTACGACAGCCTGCGTCTGGGCACGGCGCCTGGCATCCGGCTGCACGCCGGCCAGGTCCGGCCCACAGGTTTGCGCGGCGTCCTGGCACGCCTGACCCGCGGCCGGCTGACCGGCGTGCGCTCGCGCATGCTGGCGTGGGCGGTGCTGTCGGCCTCCCTGTTTCTGACTGCGGCGGCAGCGGCGATCTACGGTCTGCACACGCGCCTCTCTTCCGAGGCGCTGGCCGTTGCCGCGGCGTTGACCGCAGGCGGCGTGGGCCTGATCTTCGCGGCGGGCTGGGGCTTTGCCCGGTCCATCGCCGGGCTGCTGGGCGCGGCCACGGACTTCACGCGCCAGATCGCGGCGGGCAACCTGAGCACCCCGCTCTCCGGCCCCCTGGCCCAGGACGAAATCGGCGAACTGAAATTCTCCCTGGAAGTCATGCGCAAAAGTCTGGTCAGCATCACCCGCGACGTGCATGCCGGCATCGAAAACGCCTTGAAATCGGCCGCCGACATCGCGGACGGCAACGCCGACCTGTCGGCCCACACCGAACGTCAGGCCGCGTCGCTGGAAGAGGCCGCGGCCAGCATGGAACAACTGGCGGCGACGGTGAAGCAGAACGCGGCGAACGCGCTCGACGCCGATGCCATGGCCAATCAGGCCAGCGATTTTGCGCGGCGTGGCGGCCAGGTGGTTGACGAGGCCGCGCAAGCGATGCAGGGCATCGTCCAAAGCTCGTCACGCATTGCCGAGATCGTGGGCATCATCGACGGCATCGCCTTCCAGACCAACCTCCTGGCGCTGAACGCCGCGGTTGAAGCCGCGCGCGCTGGCGAGGCCGGCAAGGGCTTCGCGGTGGTCGCCAGCGAAGTGCGCAGCCTCGCACAGAAAAGCGCCACCGCCGCGCGCGAAATCAAGGCGCTGATCGAAAGCTCGGATGCGCGGGTCGGCGAAGGCGTGCGGCACGTCGAACGGGCAGGCGCCAGCATGCGCGACATCGTGAACTCGGTGCAGCAGGTCACTCGCATCATCAACGAGATCGCTGCGACCTCCACTGACCAGCACGCGGGCATCGACACCGTAAGCCGCACGATCACCGAAACTGACAGCGCCGCGCAGGGCAACGCCGCGCGTGTCGCGCAGGCGTCGCAGGCGGTGGAGAATCTGCGCACGGATGGCGCCCGGCTGCGGCACGCAATTGAGGTATTCCGCGTGTCAGGTGTGCCGCCGGCGCCCCTGGCCGCTGAAGCCAGACAACAGTTGCCCGCACCGCAAACCCCATTTGCCCTGACGGGCGATCGCGGGATATAGGATGCGGGGACTTCACCCCCGCGCGCGGCGGATCGGTCAGGCGCCCGCGGCCGCTTCCTTGTTCAGGCGCTTGATGAACACCTGCAATTCCTTGACGACCTGCTGGTCGCCCCGCGCCTGGGCCGCTTGTAATCCAGACTCCCAGGCGGCGCGCGCGCCCGGCTTGTCGCCCAGCCCAAGGCAGGCCTTGCCCAGCCATTTCCAGGCGACGGAATACGTGGGATCGAAGGCCAGCGCCGCGCGCAGATGCGTCGCGGCATCGGCAAAGCTTTCCTGCTCCGCATAAGCCTTACCCAGCGAAAACCGCAGCAGCAGGTTGTCCGTGCCCTTGGCCAGCATGGCCTCAAGTCGCTCGATCATTCCTTCCATGCGGGGCTCCTTTCAAACCGGGTCTTCGGCAACACCGCATCATAGGACGGGCTTGGCCGCGCAGCCGGAAAGCCCCCACGCCGCTGTCCGGCGCTACACTCGCAGGTCTGCCCTCGCGCCCGCGCCGCCGCGCTCGGACGCCCGATTTCAGGAGCCCGCATGAGCACGATCCATGATTTCTCCGCCCGCGCCATCGACGGCACGGAACAGTCTTTAGAAACGTATCGCGGCCGCGTGCTGCTGGTGGTCAACGTCGCGTCCAAATGCGGGTTCACGCCGCAGTATGCGGGCCTGGAAGAGCTCTACCGGTCGTTCCACGACGACGGGCTGACCGTGCTGGGTTTTCCGTGCGACCAGTTCGGCCACCAGGAGCCCGGCGACGAAGCCGAGATCCAGAATTTCTGCAGCACCCAGTACGACATCACTTTTCCGCTGTTCGCCAAGATTGACGTCAACGGCGCGAACGCCCACCCGCTGTACCAGTGGCTCAAGGGCGAGAAACCCGGCGTCTTCGGCACCGAAGGCATCAAGTGGAATTTCACCAAGTTCCTGGTGGGACGCGACGGCCGCGTCATCAAGCGTTATGCCCCTACCGACACGCCCGCCAGCCTGCGCGAGGACATCACCCAGGCCCTGTCCGCCCCCGTCTAGCGCAGCGGCGGCAGCCGCCTGCGCACGGTGTGCGCCTTGACGATGGCGGTGTTGGTCTCGGCGAATTCGGTCACGCGCTCCAGGATGCCGTCCAGATGCGTGATCGACCTGAGCACCATGCGGGCGATGAAGCAGTCATCGCCCGTCACCTTGTCGCACTCCACGAATTCCGGAATCTGCTGGATCAGGCCCTCCACGTGGCGCAACTGCCCGGGCAGCGGCCGGATGCGCACGATTGCCTCCAGCGTATAACCCAGCGCCACCGGATCCACGTCCAGCGTGTACGCGCGGACCACCCCTGACTCTTCAAGCCGACGCATGCGGTCCGCGACGCTGGGCGCGGACATGCCGACCTGCCGCGCCAGATCGGCCGTGGTGGTGCGCGCATTGGCCGACAGCATCTCCACCAGACGGCGGTCAATTCCATCCAAAACCGGACTTTCATTTTTTAGGTCGTTCTGCATAAATTCCACCCAAAGCAAGGTTGAAATCCAAAACTGCCACCGCAAGATCATATAAGCAGATTGAACTGCCTGGGATAATTTCTCCATCAAATTCCTGGCCAGACGGCCTATCGGAGAACCATCATGATCCCCTCGACCGAACGCACGGGCCTCCTGCAGATGGCGGCCGCGATGACCCTGTCGGGCACCCTGGGCGTTTTCGTATTGGAGTCCGGGCAAAGCGCCTGGAACGTCGTCTTCTTCCGCTGTGTGTTCGGCGCGCTGTCGCTCTTTCTATACTGCTGGGCGCGCGGCCTGCTCAAGCCCGGCCTGTTCACCCCGAAGACACTGGCCCTGGCGCTGATCGCCGGCGCGGCGCTGGTGCTGAACTGGGTGCTGCTGTTTTCGGCCTACCGCCTGGCGTCCATTTCGCTGGCCACCGCCGTCTACAACGTGCAGCCGTTTTTCCTGATCGGCCTGGGTGTGCTGTTCCTGGGCGAGCGCCCCTCGCGCGGCAAGGTCGCGTGGTCGCTCGTGGCCTTTGCGGGCCTGCTGCTGGTGCTGCGTCTTGGCGACGCGGGCGCGGCGGGCGGCGGCGCGTATCTGTCGGGACTGATGTTGGGACTGGGCGCGGCCGCGCTCTATGGCATCACCGCCATTATCGTGAAGCGCCTGAAGGGCATCCCGCCGCAGGTGCTGGCGCTGGTGCAGGTAACGCTGGGCGCGGTGATGCTGCTGCCCATGGCGGACTTCAACGCCCTGCCCGCGCAGCCCGTGCAATGGGGGTATCTGGTGGCGCTGGGCCTGATCCATACGTGCCTGATGTACATCCTGATGTACTCGGCCATCCAGAAGCTGCCCACCACCTCCACCGCCGCGCTCAGCTTCATCTATCCCGCGGTCGCCATCCTGCTGGACTTCGTGGTCTACGGCCATCGCATGGATGTGACGCAAGTGGCTGGCGTGGCGCTGATCTTCCTGGCCGCCGCCGCCGTCAGCCTGAACTGGAGCTGGCGCCTGCCGCGCAGCCCGCGGGCGGGTGCGGTTTAGGGCAAACCCGCACCCGGTCCCCGGTTATTCAGGCGTGCGTCCGGTTCGCGCCGCTATCATGGCCCTTCCCATCCGCGGGCGGCTGCCCGCGGCGCCATGACGAACAGGACACCCCCATGATCGATCTCTATTACTGGACTACCCCCAACGGTCACAAGATCACGATGTTCCTCGAAGAGACCGGCCTGCCGTACAAGATCCACCCCGTCAACATCGGCCGCGGCGACCAGTTCAAACCCGAATTCCTGGCCATCGCGCCCAACAACCGCATCCCCGCGATCGTGGATCAGGCGCCCGCCGATGGCGGCGCGCCGATCCCGTTGTTCGAGTCCGGCGCCATCCTGCAATACCTGGCCGAAAAGACCGGCAAGTTCCTGCCCGCCGACGTGCGCGGCCGCGCTGAAGTGTCGCAATGGCTCTTCTGGCAAATGGGCGGCCTGGGTCCCATGGCCGGCCAGAACCACCACTTCTCGGGCTACGCGCAGGAACGCATTACCTACGCCATCGATCGTTACGTCAACGAAACCAATCGCCTGTACGGCGTGCTGAACAAACGGTTGGCCGACCGCGAATTCGTCGCCGGCGACTATTCCATCGCCGACATGGCGGCCTACCCGTGGATCGTGCCGCACGCCAAGCAGGGCCAGGACCTGAACGACTTTCCGCACCTCAAGCGCTGGTTCGACGCCATCCGCGCACGCCCCGCGACGCAACGCGCCTACGCGCTGGCCGACACGATCAACACCACGCCCCCGCTCAGCGACGACGAAGCGCGCCGCATCCTGTTCGGCCAGACCGCCCAACACGTCCGCTAACGCCCAAGGAGCGCGCCATGAATGCACCGCAACGCGTCTTTCGCCGCGCGCGCGCGGCCGATCTGCCCGCCATTGTGGCCATGCTGGCCGATGACGACCTGGGCGCCGGACGCGAGGACGCGTCCATCCCGCCGAACCCGCGCTATGTCGCCGCCTTCGAGGCAATTGAACAGGATTCCAATCAATTCCTGGCCGTGGTTGAGCAGGATTCACAACTGGTGGGCTGTTTGCAGTTATCGTTCATACCCGGCCTGTCGCGGCTGGGCCTGTGGCGCGGCCAGATCGAAAGCGTGCGCATCGCGTCGGCATTCCGCGGCGCGGGCCTGGGCCGCGCCATGTTCGAATGGGCCATCGAACAGTGCCGCAGCCAGGGCTGCGGATTGGTCCAGCTCACCACGGACCGCGCGCGTCCCGATGCGCGCCGGTTCTACGAAAGCCTGGGTTTCAAGGCCAGCCACGACGGCATGAAGCTCAGCCTGTAACGTCTGATTCTGATTTTCGAAAGGAGCGCCCAATGCCCTTGCATGGCGAATACAAAGTCCCCGGCGGCAAACTGGTCGTCGCGGATCTCGAAGTGCGCGATGGCCGTCTGGCCGACGTGCGCATCAGCGGCGACTTTTTTCTTGAACCGCCCGAAGCCCTCGAAGCCATCAACCGCGGCCTGAATGGCATGCCCGCGGACGCCGGCGAACTCGAGCTGGCGGTGGCCGTGCAATCGGCCCTGCCGGCCGACGCCGAGATGTTCGGCTTCTCGGCCGAAGCCATCGCGGTGGTGCTGCGGAGGGCGCTGGCATGACCCGCACCGACTGGAACGACTACGACTGGCAACTGATCCATGAAGGCCCGCAGCCGCCCGCGCTGCACATGGCGCTGGACGCGGTCATTACCGACGAAGTCGGCGCCGGACAGCGGCCGCCCACGCTGCGTATCTGGGAATGGTCGGCGCCGGCCGTCGTGATCGGCCGCTTCCAATCCCTGAAGAACGAAGTCGATCCGGAAGGCGCCGCGCGCCACGGCATCGAGGTGGTGCGGCGCGTGAGCGGCGGCGGCGCGATGTTCATCGAGCCCGGCAACTCCATCACCTATTCGCTGAGCGCCCCGCAGGCGCTGGTCCACGGCATGAGCTTCCAGGAGTCGTACGCCTTCCTCGACGCCTGGGTGCTGACCGCGCTGCAGGGCCTGGGCATCAAGGCGTGGTATCAGCCGCTCAACGACATCGCCTCCGACATCGGCAAGATCGGCGGCGCGGCGCAAGCCCGCCGCGCGGGCGCCGTGCTGCATCACGTCACCATGTCCTACGACATCGACGCCGACAAGATGGTCGAGGTCTTGCGCATTGGCCGCGAGAAGCTTTCCGACAAGGGCACCACCAGCGCCAAGAAGCGCGTCGATCCCCTGCGCACGCAGACCGGCCTGGCGCGCGAGGTCATCATCGACCGCATGGTGGAAACTTTTGCCGGCCTGCACCGTCTGACCCCGGGCAGCGTGGGCAGCGAGACGCTCGCGCGCGCCCAGGCGCAGGCGGACGAAAAGTTCTCCCGCGCCGAGTGGACAGGCGTCGTGCCCTGACGGCGCCTCGGTTTTTGGAGGTAATTGCATGAATCGCACATTCACGCCGCCTGGCGCGATACGCGGTCTGATTCTGGGCGCCGCCCTGCTGGCCCTTGCCGGGTGCAGCAGCACGCCCCCGTCGAACATCACACTGGCAACGCCCGATGCCCAGTCAACGGCCACGCCGGAAAAGGTGGGCGACCTGTCCACCGAGCGCATCAAGTGGGCCGCCAGCAAGCCGGGCTGCGAGGGCGACTGCCCGCGCATCGAGATCGACAGCGTGGCCTTCCCCGGCATCCCGAAGCTGACCGCGCTGGTGGACCACGTGCTCGCCTACATGACCGGCACCGACGCGAATCGCCGCGGCCCCTACAACACGCTGTCGGAATACACGACGTATTTCTGGTCCACGGCCCGTCCGCGCGACGCGACCTACTTCAAGGCCAGCGTGAAAGACACGGTGGGGGACGTCGTCTCCATCGAACTGCACACGGAACAGTATCTGACCGGCGCCGCGCACGGCATCCCGGCCACGCAATATCTGAACTGGGAACGCAGCCGAGGCCGCGTGATGAGCCTGGACGAAGCGCTGATCCCGGGACGCCGCGCCGAGTACGTCGCGGCCTTGCAGCGCGCGCACGCCAAATGGCTGACCGGCAACCCGGACGCCAAGCGCGACCCGGCGGCCTACAACAAGATGTGGCCGTTCCAGGAAAGCGACAACTTCGCGCTCACGCGCGACGGCATCGTGGTCAAGTACGACGCCTATTCGATCGCGCCGTATTCGCACGGCGAGCCGGAACTGGCGATTTCGTACCAGGACCTGCGCGGCATCCTGAAGCCGGAGCTGCTGCCGGCTTCGTGAAGCCACCATCGCGGCTGGCGTCCTCAAGCGAAGACGCCCGACATCCATTCGGCATTTTCTGGCGCCACAAATAGGAATCGCTCCTTGCGGAGCGATTCCTTTTTTTGCCTCTCTCTGCCTCCTCGGCGACGCGCCCGAGGACGCATCGTCGATTCAGTCTTTACGGATACAGGCCGCGCACCTGGCGGGCCTGCAGAATGCGCGTGCAAGCCACGATAAACGCGGCGGTGCGCAACGTCACCTTGTGCTCGCGAGACACCTGCGCCACCGCGGCATAGGCTTCACGCATCAGGCGTTCGAGGCGCTGGTTGATCTCTTCCTCGCTCCAGAAGAAGCTGGAGAAATCCTGCACCCATTCGAAGTAGCTGACCGTCACGCCACCAGCGTTGGCCAGCACGTCCGGCACGACGTACACGCCGTTCTCGGCCAGGATGTCGTCCGCTTCCGGGGTCGTGGGGCCGTTGGCGCCTTCGACCACGATCTTGGCGCGCACCTTGGCGGCGTTGTCGACGGTGATCTGGCTCTCCAGGGCTGCCGGGATCAGGAATTCGGTTTCCAGCGTCCAGAATTCGTTCTTGTCCAGCGCCTGGCCGCCCGAGAAGCCGCCCACGCCGCCAGTCTGCGACACGTGCGACAGCAGCTTGTGAACGTCCAGGCCAGCCGCGTTGTGCACGGTGCCGGTGTGATCCTGCGCGGCAATGACCTTGGCGCCGGCTTCATGAAACAGGCGGGCGGCGGTGCCGCCCACGTTGCCGAAACCCTGCACGACGACACGCGCGCCGGCTACATCGATGTTCCGGTCGCGCGCGGCTTCGCACGCCACGACGAACACGCCGCGGCCGGTGGCCTCGACGCGGCCCAGGCTGCCGCCCAGCGCGATCGGCTTGCCGGTGACCACGCCGGTGGCGGTGGCGCCTTCGTTCATGGAGTACGTGTCCATCATCCAGGCCATGGTCTGGGCGTTGGTGTTCACGTCAGGGGCGGGAATGTCCTTGGACGGTCCGATGATGACGCCGATTTCGCTGGTGTAGCGGCGCGTCATGCGTTCGAGTTCCGAGGCGGAGAGCTTGCGCGGGTCGACACGGATGCCGCCCTTGGCGCCGCCGTACGGCAGGTTGACCGCCGCGTTCTTCACCGACATCCAGGCCGCCAGCGCCATCACTTCGGACAGCGTCACGTCCTGGTGGAAACGCACCCCACCCTTGCCCGGGCCGCGCGACACGTTGTGCTGCACGCGGTAGCCCTCGAAGTGGGCGATGGTGCCGTTGTCGAGTTCGATCGGCACATCGACGATCAGCGAGCGCTTCGGACGCTTCAGCGTCTCGACCCACCGGCTCAGGGAACCGAGGTACGGCGTGACCCGGTCGACTTGTTGCAGGTAATTACCCCAGGGGCCGAGGTCCTCGGCATTCAGATAAGACGGCAAGGCATGGGTGGGAGTTTGAGACATGAGCATGCTCTCCTGACAAAGTTGCGCCATTTTATCCACGAAAGTTATAGCGTCCCTATTTAAAGTTTAAATATTTTAAATAGGGACGCATAATCGTTGCGAATACCGAGCGGGTCGCAGGCGGGGCCGGAAGCTGCACCTATCCTAAGCCCGCAATGTGGCGGCGTCCAGCCTGCGCTGGCCGCCACGGGGCCAATAAAAAGGGCAGCCCCCGCGTTGGGAGCCGCCCTTCATGTGCACCGGTGTCTGACACCCTGGGGAGACGGTCTACAGCCTGCACCACTGCGGCAAGGGTGTCAGACACCTCCATTGGCATCCTGCCCATCGCAGCAAGAGCACCGCATCACCCGGTGTCTGACACCCTGGCGAGACGGTCTACAGCCTGCACCACCGCGGCAAGGGTGTCAGACACCTCGCCAGCCTCAAATCACACCGACAGCAACTGCCAGGCCAGACGCGCCGCCGCGCGCGCGCCGTGCCCGTCGACGTCGAACTTGGGGTTGAACTCCGCCAGGTCCGCCAGCCGAAGTTTGCCGCTTGCCTTGACCCGCAGGACGATCTCCTCGACCACGGACATCGGCACGCCATAGGGCGCCGGCGCGGACACCCCCGGCATCACGCCCGCGGGCAGCACGTCCAGGTCGATCGTCAGGTACACATGCTGCGCCTTGGCCAGCAGCGCGTCCACATCGGCCAGCCGCGCCTCGAGATGACGCTCCTGCATGTCGCGGTCTTCGATCCACGCGGCCCCGATTTCCGCGGCGCGGGCGTAGAGCGCCGGCGTATTGGCCAGCCGTGAGACCCCCAGGCAGGCGTATTGCAGGTCGCGCCCGCGCGCTTCGCTGTCTGTCGCAATCTGGTCGAACGGCGTGCCGGAGCTGCCGGGGCGGCCCGTACGCAGATCGAAGTGCGCGTCCAGGTTCAGCACCAGCACGGCGCCGGCGTCGCCGCGCGCGTCCAGCCAGCGGGCCAATCCCTGGAAACTGCCCCAGGCAATTTCATGCCCGCCGCCCAGCACGACCGGCCGGGCGCCCCGCCCCATCAGTTCGGCCAGACGCAGGCCCAGGCGCTCCTGCGCGTCCTCCAGCTTGTCGCCGTGGCATTCGACGTCCCCGGCATCCAGCAGACGCGTCAGACCGTGCGCCGGCAGGCCCGCCAGATACCTGCGGATGCCGGCTGGCCCCGCGGCGGCGCCCACCCGGCCCTGGT
Source organism: Achromobacter sp. Root565 (assembly GCF_001427425.1). Classification (NCBI taxonomy): domain Bacteria; kingdom Pseudomonadati; phylum Pseudomonadota; class Betaproteobacteria; order Burkholderiales; family Alcaligenaceae; genus Achromobacter; species Achromobacter sp. Root565. The sequence goes on along the minus strand of NZ_LMGO01000006.1, from coordinate 514,666 downwards.
TGCGCGCCACGCCCGCGTCGCAGGCAAAGCCCAGCACCACGGCCTCGCCCGCTTCGGCCTGCCCTGCTTCGGCCTGGACGATGTGCGCAAGCCGGCGCGTGTCGCCCTGTTCGCCGCTGTCGTCGCGCGCCTTCCACAGGCTTTTGTCCAGTTGCGGCGCGCTCATGCTGCCGCCCCCGGACCCGCGCTCAGGACCGCTTGCAGGAACTCGCGGGTGCGGGCTTCGCGCGGCTCGCTGAAGATCACCTCCGGCGGGCCGGATTCCAGGATGACGCCGCCGTCCATCACGGCCACCACGTCCGCCACGTCGCGCGCAAAGCCCATTTCGTGCGTAACGACCATCATGGTCATGCCTTCGCGGGCCAGCAGCTTCATGACCTGCAGCACTTCGCCCACCAATTCCGGGTCCAGCGCCGAGGTCGGCTCATCAAACAGCATCACCTGCGGCTGCATGGCCAGCGCACGCGCGATGGCCACGCGCTGCTTCTGGCCACCCGACAGGCTGGCGGGCATGGCCGCCATCTTCTGCGACAGGCCCACCTTGTTGAGCAGGTCGGACGCCATCGCATTGGCCTGCTCACGCCCCATGCCGAGCAGCGTGCGGGGGCCTACGGTCACGTTATCCAGCACCGACAGGTGCGGGAACAGATTGAAGCCCTGAAACACCATGCCCACCTGCGTGCGCAACTGGTTCAGTTCGGCTTCGGGCAACATCGCCCCGTCCGCCTGCAGCGTCTGGCCGCAGATATCGACCGTGCCGCGCTGGGCCACTTCCAGCCCATTGCAGCAACGCAGCAAGGTGCTCTTGCCCGAACCGCTGGGTCCGATGACCACCACCACCTGCGACTTCAGCACATCGAAATCGATGCCGCGCAGGACGGCATGATCGCCGTAGGACTTGTGCAGGCCGCGGATGCGGATCATTTCCTGACCTTCGATGACAAGGCTCATTGCACCATTCCTCCCGCGCGCAGACGATGCTCGATCTTGCGCAAAATCACCATGGCGGTCGTGGTCAGCGCCAGATAGATCAAAGCCACCACCAGGTAGGTTTCCAGCGAGCGGTATGACACGCTGATGATCTTCTGCCCTTCGTGCATCAGATCGTGAATGGTCAACAGCGAGACCAGCGCCGAGTTCTTGATGAGCGCGATGAACTCGTTGCCCAGCGGCGGAATCATGCGCACGAAAGCCTGCGGCAGGATGATGATGCGCATGGCTTGGCCGGACGACATGCCCAACGAGCGTGCCGCCTCCGTCTGGCCGCGATCCACCGACTGGATCGCGCCCCGCACGATCTCCGACACATAGGCCCCGGAATACATGCCCAGGCCCAGCACGCCGCAAGCGAACGCCGGCAGCGTCACGCCAAACTGCGGCAAGCCGAAGAACCAGATGAACAACTGCACCAGCAGCGGCGTGCCCCGGAAGAACAGCAGGTACGTGCTGCACAGGTGATACGTGATGCGGCGCTGCGGATTGAGCCGGCCGATACCGACCAAAAGCCCCATCACGCAGCCCAGCAGCAAGGCGCCCGCGGTCACCTCGATGGTGACCAGCGCGCCCCGCATCAGCGCGTCGAAGTCGGCGAAGACGGGTGAAAATTCCAGATTCATTTCGCGGGCGCCTCGAACCACTTGTTCACGATGGCCTGGTAGCTGCCATCGGCCTTCAGCTTCTGCAGCGCGGCGTTCAGGTCGCGCGTGAGCTCAGGCTTGCTCTTGGGCACGGCGATGCCATAGTCCTCGGTCGTGACCTGCTCGTTCAGGACGGTCAGGCCGTTGGTGCTCTGCGCGAACAGCTTGGCGGCGGGCTTGCCCGTCACCGCGGCATCGGCGCGGCCGATCTGCACCAGGTTGAACATCTCCTGGTTCTTCTCGACTTCCACGCGCTGCACCTTGGGGAAATGCTCTTTCACGTAGTTCACCGACTTCGTGCCAACCTGCACAGACACCTTGCGGCCATCGAGGTCCTTGATCGTCTTGATGGGGCCGTCGGCCTTGGTCAGCACCACCAGGCCGCCCGCATAGTACGGGTCGGTGAAATCGACGACCTTGCTGCGCTCGGGCGTGATGTAGATGGCGGATACCGCGATGTCGGCACGGCCAGCCTGCAGCGCCGGAATCAGGCCCTTGAAGTCGATGTCGATCCATTCGACCTTCTTGCCCATCGCGCCGGCCAGCGCTTCGACCAGCTCGATGTCAAAGCCGGTGCGCTTGCCATCCTTGACGAATTCCATCGGCGGGAAGGTGGCGTCGGTGACGGCGCGGATCGTTTCCTGAGCGTGCGCGGCGCCGGCGGCCCAGGCAAGGCTCAGGGTCAGGGCGGCGGACAGCAGGGTGCGGCGAGTGGTCATGGTGGGGTCCTATGGAGGTGGGTGCGGCAGGTGGTACGACGGTGGGTACGACGATCGTTGCGGCTAGGAACGGGCTTAGCGGTAAAGCGGGTAAATCAGATAATCGGATGCGGCAGGCACTGCGGCGTCAGGCGGCCTTCAAGCGTTCTGAAATGCGGCGGGCGGCGGCAAGGGTCATGTCGATCAGCGCGTCCGGATGCTGCGCGGCGCGCGTGGACGGCGCCATCAGCGTGATCGAGGCCACGGCCTGGTTCGGCCGCTGGAAGATCGGCACGCTCACGCCCCAGACGCCGGCGTCGACCTCGCTGTCGGTCACGGCGTAGCCCTGCGCGCGGATGGCCTCCAGCTCGCCCGTCAACCGGGCGGCATCCACGCCGGCCTCGTCGGCCAGATAGGCCAGCGCGGCCTGCAGACGGGCCTGCGGCATGAACGCCAGCAGGGACTTGGCCGACGCGCCCCGCGCCAGCGGCAGCCCGCGGCCCTTGGTGAACGAGCAGCGCAGCGGATGCTGGCTTTCCACCATGTCCAGGCACACGGCTTGGTCCTTCACGGCGACAAGCAGACCGATGGTTTCGCCGGACGACGCGGCCAGCGCCGCCATGTCGGGCTGCGCTTCGTGAATCAGGAACGACGACTGGTCAAAGCCCCATGCGAGTTGCACGCACAGGGGGCCCGGTCCGTATTCGCCCTCGTGTTCGGCAACGAAGCCCCAGCGTTTGAGGAGCGCGATCTGCCGGTAGAGCGTGCTCTGCGCCAAGCCCGTCTTGTCGGCCAGCGCGGCAATGCTCAGCGGGCCGTCGTGCCGGGCCAGGGTGGCCAGCACATACAGGACGCGATCCGCGCCCGCCCCGACAGAGGTTTCCGACATATCGATTCAACTCCCAGCAATATCGAAGCGAGATTATCAATTTGTGGCGGTTTTACTTCTGATTTTTCCCACCAATTGAGAATCTCAAGGGAAAACCCCGAATTTCCGGCGTAAAAAAACCCGCCGGAAGGCGGGTTTGATAGGTCGGCAGTTGGGTGTTCGAGCGACTGCCTACCGGGCGTTCGTCACGGCGCGGGCGGCTTCTCGTAATCCGACAGGCCGACGCCAGAGACCCCCTTCACCCCGCCACCGGGCGCCGCAGCAGCCGGCGCAGGCGTCGGCGGGGCCGCGGGCGCTTGAACCGCCGACGGCACATCGGTCGTCGGCGCGGTATCCGCTTGCTGCGGCGCGCCCTGCGCCGCCGCGCGGCGTTTGCGCTTGGCGTCCTCTTCCTTCTGAACCAAGGCCGTCAGCTCGGCGGCCAGCGACTCCGACTTGCCCGTGGCCGCCCACGCGGCCGCGTCCTGCCCCTTCGTGTCCTGCGTGGTGACGTCGGCCCCGGACTTGAGCAGCAACTCGACCATGGGCTTGCGGCCCGACAGCGCTGCCATCATCAGCGGCGTCTCGCCATTGGGCGCGGGCGCATTGATCATGGCCTTGTTCGCCAGCAGCAGGCGCGCCATCTCCATCTGCCCCTTGGACGCGGCGTAATGCAGCGGCGTCCAGCCCAGGCGGTTGACCTGCGCGCCGCGCGCAATCAGCTTCTTGGCGCGCTCGGTCTGTCCGGCGATGGCAAGGTACATCAGCGGCGTCTCGCCCGCCGGGTTCTCGGCGTTGACGTCGGTGCGCTTGTCCGCGGCCAGCACGTCGAAAACCTTCCAGGCGTTGTCCACGACGGCGCGCATGATGGCGGGCTGGCCGTTCTTGTAGCGCACGTTGGGGTCCGAGCCCTGCGCCAGCAGATCACGGATGTCGTCGGGGTAGTCGTTGGCGACGTAGACCCACCAGTCGGTGGGATTGGCGGCCTGCGCAGCGGGCGCGGCCAGGCCAATGGCCAGCGCCAGCAGGCCGGCGCGGCTGCATGACAGGAAGGCTTTGTGGGCGAAGGCGATGCGGATGGCCATGGCTGTCCTTGAATGCGGATTCAGTGAATCGGGATGACCTATTTCTTGATCTTGCTGAACAGCTTGAAGAAATTGTCGGTGGACGCGCGCGCGACCTCGGCCGCCGTGATGCCGCGAAGATCCGCGATCTTCTCGGCCACGTGGATCACCTTGGACGGATCATTGAGCTTGCCGCGAAACGGCACCGGCGCCAGGTACGGCGAATCGGTTTCGATCAGCAGCCGGTCCAGCGGGACCTTGGTCGCCACTTCATGCACGATCTGCGCGTTCTTGAACGTCACGATCCCGGACAGCGAAATGTAGAAATTCTGGTCCAGCGCGGCCTGCGCCACTTCCCAGGTCTCGGTAAAGCAGTGCATGACACCGCCCGCCTCGGCCGCCTTTTCCTCGCGCAGCATGCGCACGGTGTCCTCGGCGGACGACCGGGTGTGCACGATCAGCGGCAGGCCGGCGTCGCGCGCGGCGCGGATGTGGCGGCGGAAACGTTCGCGCTGCCAATCCAGCGGTTCGGATAGCCGGTAGTAGTCGAGCCCCGTTTCGCCGATGGCCACGACCTTGGGATGCTCGGCCAGGCGCACCAGTTCTTCGGGCGTCGGGTCCGGCGTGTCTTCGTAATCGGGGTGCACGCCCACCGACGCCCACAGGCGCGGCTCGGGCTCGACCAGCGACATCAGGCCGGGCCATTCCGGCATGTTGACGCTGACGACCAACGCGTGCGTGACCTGATTGGCCGTCATGCGGTCCAGAATGGCCGGCAGATCGTTGGCAAGCTCGGGAAAATTCAGATGACAGTGTGAATCGACGTACATGGAGAGTCTGGTAGGGCTTACGCCTGGCAGGATAGCACCACGCGTTGCAGGGTGGCGTGGGCGAACAGCTTGGCGTTCAGGGGGTGCGTGGCCAAGGCGCGCTGGCGCGTCAGCCAGCGGGCCGATTCGGCCACGCGCGCGGGATTGATACGGGCGGCAACCTGCGCCACGCCGGCTTGCAGCGACGGAAAATAGCGCACCGGCGCCCCGGCGCTGGCAAGCATCAGGTCGGTGTAGAGCCGTTGCAAGGCATCGATCCATTCAGCCGCCGCCACCTTTTCCAAGGATTCGGCCAGCGTGCCCACATCGGGCGTCTGGCCCTTGGACAGCGGATTGACCAACTGGCCCAGCCAGGCCGGACAGGCCGACTCGCCCGACTGCGCCAACCGCAACGCCGCCAGCGGCGCGCCACCCGCGGCGGCCAGCCACTCGCGCGCCGGTTCCACGTTCTGGTCACGCAACCATTGCAGCGCCGTATCCGCGTCGGGCGCGGGCAGCGGCAGGCGGCGGCAGCGCGACACCAGCGTGGGCAGCAGCCGGTCCGGCGCGTCCGCGACCAGCAGGAAGACGGTATGGGGAGGCGGTTCTTCCAGCACTTTGAGCAAGGCGTTGGACGACACGACGTTCAGCGCGTGGGCCGGGTACAACAGCGCCACGCGCCAGCCGCCGCGGTGCGTGGCGGTGTTGAACCAGGATTCCAGCGAGCGGATCTGGTCGATGCGGATTTCCTTGGAAGGCGCGCGCTTGGCGGCGCCCGCCGCCGGCTCGGCGTCTTCGGCCTGTTCGGCCGCGTCCGCGCCCTCTTCCACGGCCACCGCCTCGGGGCGGATACGGCGCAGGTCGGGGTGATTGCCGCTAGCAAACCAGTTGCAGGCGGCGCAGTGGCCGCACGCCAGTCCGTTCTCGGGCGTCTCGCACAGCAGGCTGGCTGCCGCGGCGATGGCGAAATCAAGCTTGCCGATGCCGGCCAGCCCGTGCACCAGCCAGGCGTGCGCGAACCGGTCGCGATTGCCCAGCCACACACGGGCCGTCTCCATTTGCCAGGGGTGGAACTGGGGCGCGCTCATGCAGGAACGGCCAGCAGCTCGCGCAGGCCCGCCTCGAGCTCGGTGCGGATCTGGGCGATGGAACGAGTGGAATCGACGACGCGAATGCGGTCGGGGTCGGCCTTGGCGCGGGCATGATAGGCCTCGCGGGTGCGCTCGAAAAACGCCGCGCCTTCGCGCTCGAAGCGGTCGGGCTCGCGCGCGTCGGCCAGCCGCGCCCGCGCGACTTCAAGCGGCACGTCGAATAGCCAGGTCCGGTCCGGTCGGCCGGCGCGCATCCAGTCTTCGAGGACCGCGACACGCTCGGCGCCCAGGCCGCGGCCGCCACCTTGATAGGCGTAGCTGGCGTCGGTGTAGCGGTCGCAGACGACCCACGCGCCGCGCGCAATCGCCGGTTCAATGACCTGGCGCGCATGTTCGCACCGGGCGGCAAACATCAGCAACGTCTCGGTATCCAGCCCCATGGCATCGTTCAGCACCAGCGCGCGCAGTTTTTCGCCCAGCGGCGTGCCGCCGGGCTCGCGGGTGGACACGACCTCTACGCCCTGCCCGCGCAGGAAGTCCGCGATCCAGTCCGTGTGCGTGCTTTTGCCCGCGCCGTCCACGCCCTCCAGCGTAATGAAGCGTCCGCGTGAGGTCATTGATCTTGTCCTTGTGCTGATTCGGGTTCGGGCGTTGCCGGCGCGGCGGCGGGCGCGGGGGTGGGCGCAGGCGTGGAACGCTGGCCCTGACCGAGAATGTAGCGGGCAACGTTGCGGTTGTGCTCGGACAGATTGGCCGAGAACTCGCTTGTGCCATTGCCTCGCGAGACGAAATACAGGAACTTGTGCTGTTCGGGCTGCACGGCGGCCAGCAAGGCGGCCCGGCCCGGCGCGGCGATCGGCGTGGGCGGCAGGCCCGGACGCGTGTAGGTATTCCAGGGCGTGTCGGTCTGCAGGTCGCGCTTGCGGATGCGGCCCTGATAGGCCTCGCCCATGCCGTAGATCACGGTCGGATCGGTCTGCAGCAGCATGCCGATCTTCAGCCGGTTGGTGAACACGCCCGACACGCGGCGGCGCTCCGGACCGTGGCCGGTTTCCTTTTCGATGATGGACGCCAGCACCAGCGCTTCATAGGGCGTGGCGACGGCCACGTCGGACTGGCGTTTGTCCCAGGTGTCGTTCAGGATGCGCTGGCCTTCCTGGTAGGCGCGGCGCAGCAGGTCGAAATCGGTGCTGCCCGGAGTGAAGACATAGGTGTCGGGGAAGAACAGGCCTTCGGGATGCTTGATGGTCGACCCCAGCCGTTCCAGCAATTCTTCGTCGCTGACCTCACCCAGCGTCTGCTTGACGTCCGTGTTTTCGCGCAGCGCCTGGCGGATCTGGCGATAGGTCCAGCCTTCCAGGAACGTGATCTGGCGCTGGGTCATGTCGCCGCGCGCCAAGCGCTCGAGCAGCAGCCACGGCGTATCGCCATTGATCGCCTGGTAGCCGCCCGCCTTCATCAGCTTGTCGCGTTCGGACAGGCGCGCCATCCACACGAAACCGGGCTCCCACATCGGCACGCCGGCCGCGTTGAGCGCGCGCGCGACGGTCCGCGGGCTGCTGCCCGGATCCACCACGAAGTCAATTTTGTCGGCCGGCAGGGTCATCGGGCGGTGCATCCAGGTGTAGGCGGCGCCCACCGCGCCGCCTACGGCCAGAACGATGAGCAGCAGGAACCACAGGACGAAATTTCGGAGTCGCATCTTCATAAGTGTCGGAAGTTTAATGGATCGCGGGCCTCGCCCGGGACACAACCGGGGCCGGATCGAGCGGCGCGCCCCTTTGGTCATCGGGGACATGGCGGGGCAAGGCCGGGATCGGGGCTATCATCAGCACTTTGATGACGCGATAACCCCGCCGCCATGCACGCCTATTACGCTTCGATTCCCGTCCGCGCCGAAGGTTGCGCGCAATGCGCTCCGCTGGACGATCTGGCGGTCTTCACCGCCTCGGGCGCCGACGCCCTCACCTTTCTGCACGGCCAGCTCACGCAGGACGTCACGGGCCTGCCCCCGGACGCCGCCCGCCTGGCCGGCTATTGCACCGCCAAGGGACGCCTGCTGGCCACGCTGGTCATGTGGCGCGGCGCAGGCAATGCCGACGACGCGCCCCAGTTCTACGGCATGGTCCGGCAGGACCTGTCCCAGGCCCTCATCAAGCGCCTGTCCATGTTCGTCCTGCGCGCCAAGGTCAAGCTGGCGGCCGCGCCGCTGCACGTGGCCGGGGTGCAGGCCACCTCGGAACAGGCCGCCGCGCTGGAGGCCCTGACGGGCACCCTGCCGCGCGCTACCTGGCAGCGCGCCGACCTGCCGTCCGGCACCTGGATCGTCGCGCCGTCGGCAGACGACCGCCTGCGCTGGTGGTGGATCGCGTCGGACGCGCAGCTGGAACAATCCGGCGCGCTCACGCAGGCGCTGGGACTGGCGCCGGCCGCGCACTGGCAAGCGGGAGACCTGGCGGCCGGCATTCCCTGGATTGCCGCGGCCACGCAGGACGTCTTCATTCCGCAAACGGTCAACCTGGACCTGATCCAGGGCGTCAGCTTCACCAAGGGCTGTTATCCCGGCCAGGAAGTCGTGGCGCGCAGCCACTACCGGGGCACCGTCAAGCGGCGCATGGCCTACGGCACCGTTGCCGACGCCGGCCTGAAAGGCCCGGCGCTCGCGGGGGTGGACGTGTTTGACGCCGCGCAGCCCGGCGAGGCCATTGGCCGCGTGGTGCAGGCCGCCAGCGACGCCGGCGTCGTGTCGGTGCTGTTTGAAACCACGCTGGCCGCGCTGCCCGAAGGCGACCTGCGCCTGGCCAGCGCCGACGGTCCCCGCATCGCGGCGGCGCCGCTGCCGTACTCGATCAATCCCTGATCCGTCCGGGCCTGCTCGCGCTGATTTCCGCGCGCAGGCCTTGCGGTCATTGTCAGACCGCCACCCCGAACAACGCCCCCACGCCGGCCGTCACGGCCATCGCCGCCGCGCCCAGCACGGTGACGCGCAATGCCGCGGGCAGCTTGGGCGCGCCGCCCGCCTTCGCGGCCATGGTGCCCAGCGCCGCCAGACAGCACACGGACGCACCGATGACCCAGCCGATCAGATGCGGTCCCGGCGATACCGCCGCCACCGCCAGCGGCACCGCTGCGCCCCCGGCAAACGACGCAGCCGAGGCCAGCGCCGCCTGCACCGGCCGCGCACGGTTATGCAGCGAGATGCCCAATTCGTCTCGGGCGTGCGCGTCCAGCGCGTCATGGGAGGTGAGTTGGCGCGCCACCTGTTCCGCCAGCTCGCGCGTCAGTCCCCGTGCCACGTAGATGTCGATCAGCTCGGCCAGTTCTTCGCCGGAATTGCGCTTGAGCGAGCGCTGCTCCATGCGCAGGTCAGCGGCTTCGGTGTCGGCCTGCGAGCGCACCGACACGTACTCACCCGCCGCCATCGACAATGCGCCGGCCACGAGGCCCGCCAGTCCGGAAGTCAGGATGGCGCCGTGCGAGGCCTGGGCCGCGGCAACGCCGGTGATGAGGCTGGCTGTCGAGACGATGCCGTCGTTAGCGCCCAGCACTGCGGCGCGCAGCCAGTTGCTGCGGAAAATTCGATGATGTTCTTTTGCTGGCATTGCCGGAAAACCCATGCGAGGCGCGACAAGCGCGGGGCACGCCCGGCCAGCGGCCCGGCGCGCCCCGCGCGGAATTCATCGCGGCGTCACGCGCACCGCGGTCAGCAAGCCTATCACGCACAACGTGGCATGTTCGCCATCGTACGCGTGCATCTCCACTTGGCAGACCGAAAGACGCTTGCCGGGCTTGACCACGCGCCCGGTCGCGACAAAGCGGTCGCCCTTGGCGGGCGCCAGGAAGTTCATCTTGAATTCCGACGTCAGCACGTCCTCATCCGGTCCGAACAGCGTGAACGCGGCATAGCCGCCCGCGCTGTCGGCGATGGTGGTGGAAATGCCCGCGTGCAGAAAGCCGTTCTGCTGGCAGAGGTCGGCGCGGTAAGGCAGAACGATGTCCACCCTGCCCGGCTCGACCGCGTCGAGCTTGGCGCCCAGCAGCGCCATGATGCTTTGCTGGCCAAAACTGGCCTGGACCCGCGCGGCCGGGTCCGCAGGTGCGTGGGACGGCGCCATGTCAGTCCTGCTCGCGCTTGACCAGGTTGACGATGCTGGAAAAGTCCAGCTTGCCCGACCCGCCCCCGCTGTGCAGCGAATACAGGTTGCGAGCCAGCTCGCCCAGCGGAATCGAGGCGCGCGCCGACAGCGCCGCCTCGGCCGCCAACCCCAGGTCCTTGAGCATCAGGTCCACGCCAAAACCGCCGGCATAGCCCTTGGACGCCGGCGCATGTTCCATGACGCCCGGCCAGGGGTTGTAGAGCTCGGTCGCCCAGTTGCGTCCCGAGCTCTTGGCGATGATGTCCGACAGCACCTTCGGGTCCAGTCCATTGGCCACGCCCAGCGCCAATGCCTCGGACGTGCCGGCCATCAGGATGCCGAGCAGCATGTTGTTGCAGATCTTGGCCACCTGCCCCGCGCCCGCCGGACCCGCATGGAAAATGTTCTTGCCCATCTTTTCCAGCACGGGGCGCGCGCGCTGCAGCGAGGCTTCGGCGCCGCCCACGATAAAGGTCAGCGTGCCTGCGGCCGCGCCGCCCGTGCCGCCCGAGACCGGCGCGTCGATCATGGCGATGCCGCGCACCTCGGCCGCCTGGGCCACCTTGCGCGCCGAGTCGGGCGCGATCGTGCTGCATTCGATGACCAGCGCGCTCGAGGCGATCTTGCCGAGCAGATCCTGATCGAGGTACAGGCCCTCGACGTGCTTGCTGGCCGGCAGCATCGAGATCACGACTTCGGCCCCTTCAACCGCTTCCGACGCGGACGCCGCCGCCGTCGCGCCGGCGTCGGTCAGCAGCTTGATGGCCGCCGGCACCAGATCGAACACTTTCAGGCTGTGGCCGGCCTTGACCAGATTCAATGCCATGGGCGCGCCCATGTTGCCCAAACCGATAAACGCGATGCTGCTCATGATGTCTTGTCTCCTGTTGCTATTGCTGTAGGTATGGATTCATCGTGACCTGCGTAACTGCGTGACCTGCGCGGCAGGCGGGGACCAGGGGCCAGCGGGCGGGCCGGCCGCCCTGTCAGGGCCCGCTCAGCGCCCTTCCTGCCCCAGATCGGCAAGCGGATGCGGCTCGCCCTCCGGCCAGGGTTCCTCAAAGAATTTCTGCACCCACGCGTCGGTGGCTACGTCGATGACGGCCGGGTTCCAGCGCGGGTTCTTGTCCTTGTCCACCAGCAGCGCACGGATGCCCTCGGCAAAATCGCCATGCGCGGTGCACGCCAACGCGGCGGTGTACTCGACGCGGAACACGTCATCCAGCGACCGCAAACGCGTGCGCTGCTGCAGTGCGAACGCCAGGCGAACCGATCCGGGCGAGCCCGCCAGCATGGTCTTGGCCGCGCGCGACAGCCACGGATCCTCGTGGTCCTTCAGGAAGGACAGCTCCTCGTAGATGTCGTCCAGCCGGTTGCCGTTGCACAGGTTGTTGACGACGAACGAGTGCTGGCGCAACGGCCCGGGTTCCAGCGGCGTGGGCGGCTCAAGCGCGGTGAGCGCGCGACGCAGCAGGCCGTCGTTGATGGAGCGCGGCGGAATGGCGTCTTCGGCTGCGCCCGAGGCCTGCCCGGCCCACGGCTGCTGCTCCAGCGAGGACAGCAACGCGGGCCAGTCCGCGCTGTTCAGGCGGAAATCCGCCAGACCCGCGAAGAAGGCGTCGGACGTATTCAACTGCGCGCCCGTCAGCGCCAGGAACACGCCGCTGCGGCCCGGCATGCGGTTCAGCAGCCAGCTTCCGCCCACGTCCGGGAACAGCCCGATCGACACTTCCGGCATGGCCAGGCGCGAGGTCTCGCTGACAACGCGGTGGCTGGCGCCCATCATCAGGCCGATGCCGCCGCCCATGACGATGCCGTGGCCCCAACACAGAACGGGCTTGGGATAGGTATGAATGCGATAGTCCAGCCGGTATTCGTGCTCGAAGAAGCGGCGCGCATAGGCGTTGCTCCAGCTAGGCTTGCCCGCGTTCTCGGTCATGCTGCGGTACAGGCCGTGCAGATCGCCGCCGGCGCAGAACGCCTTGTCGCCCGCACCCTGCAGCACCACCAATGCAACACCGGGATCGCGCGCCCACGCGTCCAGACGGTCAGCCAGCAGGTCCACCATCTCGAGCGACAGGCCGTTCAGGGTTTGCGGCGCATTCAGCGTCGCAATGCCGAAACGCATTCCATTGGCAGCGGATCTTTCTTCGAACAACACCGGTGCATTCATCTTATGTCGGCTCCTTTTTCCAACAATTGGCGGGCAATGATCACGCGCATGATCTCGTTGGTGCCCTCCAGAATCTGATGAACGCGAGTATCGCGCACCAAACGCTCCAAGGGATAGTCTTTCAGGTAACCATAACCACCATGAATCTGTTGCGCGTCCAGGCAGATCTGGAAGCCCATATCGGTTGCAAAGCGCTTGGCCATTGCGCAGTAGGTGGACGCATCGGCCGCGCCGGCGTCCAGCTTGCAGGCCGCCAGCCGCACCATCTGGCGCGCCGCCACCAGGTGCGTCGCCATGTCCGCCAGCTTGAACTGCAGCGCCTGGAACTCGGCCAGGCGGCGGTTGAACTGGCGGCGCTCATCCATGTAGCGGCGGGCTGCGTCCAGCGCGCCTTGCGCGGCGCCCACCGAGCAGGTTCCGATATTGATCCGGCCGCCGTCCAGGCCCTTCATGGCGATCTTGAAGCCCTCGCCCTCCACGCCCAGCATGTTGGCGGCCGGCACGCGGACGTTCTCGAAGGTGATGGGGCGCGTGGACTGGCTGTTCCAGCCCATCTTCTCTTCCTTGCGGCCGTAGCCGATGCCCTCGCTGTCGGCCGGGATCGCAAAGGCGCTGATGCCTGCCGGTCCCTCGCCGCCGGTGCGGGCCATCACGACCAGCAGGTCCGTGTCGCCGCCCCCGGAGATGAAGGCCTTCGCGCCGTTGACGATGTAGCTGTCGCCGTCGCGCTGCGCCCGCGTGGAAAGCGATGCCGCGTCGGAACCGGCGCCCGGCTCCGTCAGGCAATAGGAAGCCAGCTTTTCGCCGCTGGCAAGCAAGGGTCCCCAGGCGTCTCGCAGACCCGGCTGGCCCCACTTGCCCACCATCCAGGTCGCCATGTTGTGAATCGTCAGGAACGCCGTGGTGGACGGGTCCACCGCCGCCATTTCCTCGAACACCAGTGTGGCGTCCAGGCGCGGCAGACCCAGGCCGCCGATGTCTTCGCTGGCGTAGATCGCGCAAAAGCCCATCTCGCCCGCCCGGGCGAAGGCTTCGCGGGGGAAGATGCCCTCGGCATCCCAGCGCGCGGCGTGGGGAGCCAGCTCGCCCTCTGCGTAATCGCGCGCGGCCTGCGCGAACGCGCGCTGCTCGTCGGTCAGTTCCAAGTCCACAGCCTGTCTCCTGATGTAGTCGGTATTGTCTCGTGGCGTTGCTGCCGTCTCGTGAACGCCAGCTCGTCGATTTTGACATGACGTTGACGTAAACGTAAGAACGAACCCGGGTTAATGTTACGCCCGAAGCGGCCGGGCGCTTTGTCTTATTGATGACAATGTGCGGGGACGGGGCGGCGGCAACGGCCGCCCCTCAGTGCGCTACAGCAAACCGGCCGGCCGGACGCGCCCGTTGCGGGCGGTCTTGGTACGGCGGTGCTCGGCGCGACGGCGGCGCGACTCCTTGGGATCGAAGGTCAGACCGCGATAGATTTCCACGCGGTCGCCGTCGGCCAGCAACGCGTGCGGCTCAGTAGCGCGGCCAAAGACGCCCACGCCCCGTTCCCACGGTTTGACGACCGGAAACGCCTGCGCAAACCCGCTGGCCGCCAACGCGTCCTCGACGGTCGCCCCCTCGGGCAGGCGCACTTCCCGTTGCCACGCGTGGCCGGGCAAGGCGTAGCAGACGATGACGCCGATCTGCCCTGCCGCGGACGCCTCATTCGCCATACTTGGCCTGCGCGCGCTTGGTGAAGGAATCAATGAAGCTGGTCGCAATGCGGTTGAAGACCGGCCCCACCACCATTTCGAGCGGCCGGTTCGAAAACGCATACTCCATGGTGAACAGAACCTTGCAGGCGTCTTCGGCCAGCGGCTGGAACACCCAATGCCCCACAAGGCTGGAGAAGGGACCATCCACGAGTTCCAGGTCGATCCGTTCGGGATAGACGTGGACATTGCGGGTGGTGAAGCGCTGCTTCATCCCCGCAAAGGAAATCAGGATGGAGGCCTGCATGCCGTGTTCGTCGCGGGTCTGCACCTCGGCGCCGCCACACCACGGCATGAACTCGGGGTACTTCTCCACGTCGGCAACCAGGTCGAACATCTGGGCGGCGCTGTAAGGCACCAGGACGGATCGTTGTACTTTGTGCATCGACTATCGCAAATGGCTAGAATGGCAAGATTTTACCGGCACAGCGCTTTGTGGGCCTAAATGGGCCGAAACACTCGGCTTAAACCCCGGACCGGCACATCGCGCAGAATAACGAGCAATCCCCGTTCGCAACAACCCGCAATCGGCCGGATAGCCAGATTCGCAGAATCCCAGCAAGAAGGCTTTATGAGCATTATCGACAACCGCAAGGCCACGCACGACTATTTCATCGAAGACCGCTACGAAGCTGGACTTGTCCTGCAAGGCTGGGAAGTCAAGGCGATCCGCGACGGCCGCGTGCAGCTCAAGGAAAGCTACGTCATCGTGCGCGATGGCGAACTGTTCCTGCTCGGCATGCACGTCAGCCCCCTGCCCACGGCCTCCACGCACATCCATCCGGACGCCATGCGCACGCGCAAGCTGCTGCTCAAGGCGGAAGAAATCAGCAAGCTCATCGGCAAGGTCGAGCAGCGCGGCTATACGCTGGTGCCGCTGAATCTGCACTACAAGAACGGGCGCATCAAGCTGGATTTCGCGCTGGGCCGCGGCAAGAAGCAGTTCGACAAGCGCGACACCGCGCGCGAAAAGGACTGGGCGCGCGAAAAGGAACGCATCATGAAGCACGACACCCGCGCCCCGCGCCGCAGCAAGGACGACTGATTTACGCTGCCACCGGCAGCGCCGGGCGCTCGGCCTCGTGGCCGGGGCCCACGATGCGGTTGCGCCCCGCCGACTTGGCCGCATAGAGCTTGCGGTCGGCCCGTTCAAACAGCACCTGCAGGTTCTCACCAGGTATCCAGTCTTCGACGCCGGCGCTGAACGTGTACGAAATCGTGCTGCCGCCATGCGCACACGGCGTGCGCCGCACCGAATCCAGCAGCCGCTCGGCCACCTCCAGCACCGCGTCGCTGCGCATGTCCGCAAACAGCACGCAGAATTCTTCACCACCCACCCGGCCCACGTGATCGCCGGTGCGCAGCGTCGCGGTCGCCAGCAGGCCAAAATGGCGCAGCACCGCATCGCCGGCCGCGTGGCCGTGCGTATCGTTGATGCGCTTGAAATGATCGATGTCCAGCAGCAGCAAGGTCAGCGGACGGCGCATGCGCAGAGCCTGCGCGCAATAGCGCTCGGCCTGCAGCCACCACGCCTTGCGCGACATCAGACCCGTCAGGAAGTCAGTGTTGGCTTCCTGTTCGCGATCGGCCAGCATGCGGTCGTGGATGATCATGATGGTGCCCAGCGTCAGGCAAGGCATGATCAGCACGCCCAGCGTCAGGAAGGCGACGCTCCACAGCGTAGGTTCCAGAAAAGCCGACACCATGTCCAGTTCGACCAGGTACACCGCGGCGCGAAGCGCGCAGACCATGGCGGAGATCAGCGTCACCACCCACACGAAACGGTAGCTGTAGCGCGAGCGGTGCGCGGGCATGTTGCGCTGGACAACGATGGCCACGGCCAGCATGAACCCCATCTGCAGCAGCGACATCGCCACGATGCGCGGCCCCACCTGCCAGTCCACGTACGTATAGACCGCCACGACCGACAGCGCGGCCACACAGCCCAGCGTCATCAGATGCCGGGGCACCGTCAGCCCGAGCAGCCGGCGCACGCCCGCGTAGTACGCGCAGAGGGCGAGCGCGATGGCCGTGTTGGGCACCAGAATGGATGCCCACAGCGGCGCCTTGGTGTTTTGCAGCGCAAAAGTAGAAAACGCCAACAGCGTGAGCAGGTTGGCGCGGATGGTTTCGCGGATGCCGGCCATGCCGCTGCGCGCCAGCGACCCCAGCACGCAAAGGGAAAGCACTCCCGCCAGCGCTGCTATCAGAAGCAAATTAACGGGAGCGATCATGGGCGGGCGCGCCGCGAGGCGCGGTATCAGGTGTTGCGCGTGGACTTCACGATGGTCATGGCGGAAGCGATCATGCCGCCCACGTCGGAAAGGTTGGCCGGCAGGATGAGCGTGTTGCCTTCCTTGGCCACGTTGCCGAATGCCTCGACGTAGCGTTCGGCAACCTTCAGGTTCACGGCTTCCATGCCGCCCGGCTGGCGCACGGCATCGGCAACCTGCGTGATGGCCTTGGCCGTGGCTTCAGCGATCGCCAGCACCGCAGCGGCTTCGCCCTGGGCCTGATTGATCTGCGCCTGCTTCTCGCCCTCGGAACGCGCGATGGCGGCTTCGCGTTCGCCGGTGGCGATGTTGATCTGTTCCTGGCGGCGGCCCTCGGAGGCAGCGATCAGCGCGCGCTTTTCGCGTTCGGCGGTGATCTGCGCCTGCATCGAACGCAGAATTTCGTTGGGCGGCGTCAGGTCCTTGATTTCGTAGCGCAGCACCTTCACGCCCCAGTTCAGCGCCGCCTCGTCCAACGAAGAAACGATGTTGCTGTTGATGGAGTCGCGCTCTTCAAAGGTGCGGTCCAGTTCCATCTTGCCGATGACCGAACGCAGCGTCGTCTGGGCCAGCTGCGTGATTGCCGAAATGTAGTTGGACGAACCGTACGACGCACGCATCGGATCCGTGACCTGGAAGTACAGCACGCCGTCGACCTGGAGCTGCGTGTTGTCGCGCGTGATGCAGACCTGGCTGGGCACGTCCAGCGGAATTTCCTTCAGCGAATGCTTGTAGGCCACGCGTTCGATGAACGGAATCACGAATCCGGCGCCCGGCGACAGGACGCGGTCGAATTTGCCGAGCCGCTCGACCACCCAGGCATGCTGCTGCGGCACGATGGCGATCGCCTTGACGACGATCAGGATTGCCAGTGCAACGATGACAAGCAGCACGATGGTTGAAGTATCGATCATGGTGTGAAGCCTCTTTTGGAGTAGATGCGCCGGCTTGCCCCGCCGTGCCGGCCAGGGTTCCAGCGATTGCCCGCGGCGCTGCGCGGGCGCGTTCTGCTATGCCGAGCCGCCGCGCTTGGGAGTAAGCACGAGGATCGAACCGCGCAATTCGGTAATGGTGTGTTCGCCGGGCTGGGCGGCATGCCCCTTGGCCAGCTCAGCCTGCCAATGCGCGCCGCGGTACCAGACGCGCGCGGCCCCGCTGTCGGACCAGGCTTCGACCATGACGGTCTGGCCGATGTCCAGAATGACGTCGGCGTTGCGGGCGGAGTTGACCTCGCGCTTTTTCAGCACCCGCGTCTTGCGCAGCACCAGGAGCCCCAGCAGCAGCACGACGCCGCACGCCACCAGTTCCCATTGCAGGCCCGCATTCAGCCAGGCGGCAACACCGCCGGCGGCCAAACCCAAGGCGACGAGCAGCAAATAGAAGGTTCCTGTCGCCAGCTCACCAATGAGGGCCAGCGCGGCCAATCCTAGCCAAATCCACATAGTCTCAAGATCGTCTGTAAGGATGAGTATCTGAGCGGATTGTACGTATTTCCGGGACGGAGCGGGGTTTGTCGTGCACCGACGGGAACATTTTCGCTGGATTATGATGTGCCCCTGGCGCGCCCGGTCGCGAGACTTCCGCGCCGCCCTTATCCACGCACACGCATTTATGACCGCTGCAACTCCTTCTGCTCTCCCCGTCCTGATCCTGCACACCGGCGATCCGGACGATACGCTCAAAAGCCAGTTCGGCGGCTATGCCGAACAAATCATGTTGGCGGCCGGTCTGGCCGCCAGCGCCGCCGAGATCGTCGCGGTCTACGAAGGTCAACGCCCGCAGGCGCCCTCCAGCTACCGCGCCGCGTTGATTACCGGTTCGCCCGCCATGGTCTCCGACAAGGAACCCTGGAGCGAAGACACCGCCGCCTGGCTGCGCGAGGCCCTGGAAGCCGGCCTGCCCATGTTCGGCGTCTGCTACGGCCATCAGTTGCTGGCGCACGCATTCGGCGGCAAGGTCGGCTACAACCCAGCTGGCCGCGAAGTCGGCACCCAGACCGTCGAATTGCTGCCCACCGCCGGCGGCGATCAGCTCATGGCCGGCGTGCCGACCACGTTCCCGGCCCAGATGCTGCATGCGCAGACCGTGTTGCAACTGCCTGCGGGCGCGACGGTGCTGGCGCGTTCGGACCTGGACGAGCACCAGATGATCCGCATCGGCCGCAACGTCTTTTCCACCCAGTTCCACCCTGAGTTCGGCCCCGACTTCATCCGGGCCCATCTCGACCGCTATGGCCGCCGCTACGCCGCCGAAAACCTCGACATACCGGGGCTGTCGGCCAATGTGCGGGCCACGCCCGTGGCGGCTGGCCTGCTGCGCCGCTTTCTGGAGACCTACGCGCCCGGCGCCTGAGCCCTGCCAGCGCGCCCCATCGGCTGCGTCAGAGACCGCCGCAACAAGCGGAGTGCGCGGGCCGGCTTGCCTTGAGACGATAGCGTCATGCGTAAAGCCATCACGCGAGAAGCCAGGAGTCCCTTATGAGCCCCGCCGCCGTCCCCTTGAGCAAACAGCACGCCGCCGCCGTGGAACGCGCCTGCCGCGCACTGGAGGCCGAGCAGCCGCCTGATTTGTCGACGCTCGCCGAACAGGCCGGCATGAGCCGCTTCCATTTTCACCGCATTTTCAAGGCCGCCACGGGCATCACGCCCAAGGCCTACGCCAACGCCCTGCGCGCCAGCCGCGCGCGCCAAAGCCTGGAAGAAAGCGCCAGCGTCACCGACGCCATGTACGACGCCGGCTTCAATTCCAGCGGACGCTTCTACGAAGCCGCCCCCGCCATCCTGGGCATGACGCCCACCGCGTTCCGCAAGAACGGCGAAGGCGTGGATATCCGGTTCGCGGTCGCGCAGTGCTCGCTGGGCGCACTGCTGGTGGCCGCAAGCAGCACCGGCATCTGCGAAATCGCGCTGGACGAGGACCCGGACCGTTTGGTCCAGAACCTGCAGGACCGCTTCCGCGCCGCCAAACTGATCGGCGCCGACCCCCGATTCGAAAGCTGGGTGGCCGACGTGGTCGGCTTCGTCGAAGATCCGGCGCGCGGCCTGGACCTGCCGCTGGACGTGCGCGGCACGGCATTCCAACGTAAGGTCTGGGAGGCCCTGTGCGAGATTCCGCTCGGCGCCACCGCCACCTATTCGGAAGTGGCCGAACGCATCGGCGCACCCGCCGCCGTGCGCGCCGTCGCCCGCGCCTGCGCCACCAACAACATCGCGCTGGCCATTCCCTGCCACCGCGTGGTGCGCACCGACGGTTCGCTGGCGGGCTACCGCTGGGGCATCGACCGCAAACGCGAACTCATCGCCCGCGAAGCCCGGGCCGCCTGATCTGGGCGCGGCCGGGTCCGGGCTCCGATTACCGCCGCAAGAAGGCCGCGGAGGCCGCTGCGCATTCAAGGCTACAAGAAGGCATTTTGATCTTCCCCCTAGCCAGGTCTCCAACCCCTTGCGCACTTAAAGCAGCTTCGAGATCATCGCCCTGCATCTTCGATGTCGCGGGGAAATCGGGGCTCGTAGCAAAGCAGCAGCGAAAGCCAGTGGCCGGCAGCATGAATCAGGATAGCGGGCAACATTAATAGGTTCGCCACGACAAACACCCATAAGCCGCTGTGGCGCAGGAACTGGGTGTCCAAACCCCAAGCCGCCTTGAACGAAAGCCAGGGCCAGGGGAACTTGCTAACGAACTTCTTGGGCGCCGGCACGGCAGCGGGGCCGTCCTCCATGTAACGGCGGATGTACTCCCAAAACGCGAGGAGCTCGCTGGCGTTGCGAGTAGGTTTACCCACGAAAGTGACTTCGAGGTTGTCGGTAGGAGTTCCCTGCAAGTCCACACCATCGCCCCTGTCCCAGACCAAAATGACGAAGCCTCCGGTGCCCTCCAGTTCGCTCATGCTTTTGTCCATAAGCACCTCGGTTTTATCCCAATCCATGATACGAATGCCGCCTAGATGCTCGGGCCGTAGCAAGTAAACCTTGCGGGTGACGCGGTTGAAACGAACGATGATGCGACGGGCAGTGAGCGACTCCAACCGAAAATACCGTAATGTGTATTTTAAGAAAACGCATAGCACCGCAAACCAGAGCACCGGAAAGAGTATTAGGAAAAAGTAATCCTCACCATCCAGCGGCAAATTGTCATAGTAGCCATGACCTTGCAGGATGTAGTCCACGGATACGATTACGGTACGCAAGCACGCGTAGATCAGAAACCCATAAATCCATCCTAAAAACGCGGTGATTACTCCTCTCTTCTCATCATTTGGCGTGCGAAGGTCCATAGCCGATTCGGTCAATGCATATACCGACTCATTGTCGTAGACGTCGCTGCAAACACACTCGCTAACACCTTCAGGAGCGTGAATTTCAGACTGCCCCGGCTGGCGTTGTTGTTTGCCCAATTCTTCGGTCGCTTCCTCGTAGCTCATCAAATTTATTGACCACTGAAAACCGCGCTCTAATAAATACATTAGTGCACCACCTTCACCGTTCGTTGCATGAGTTCGGTCTCCATCTCTTCTGTCGCCACAGGACCGTTGCTGCGGTTTTTACGAAACGAGCAGTGATCCAGAAATAGTTCCAGAGCATCAGGAAGGATGTATATTTCAACCGCCGCCAAAGCCAAAATCGTGAGATTGACGCTCAGGAATATACGAAGCATCAAGATCATCCGGCCAGCAAGAGCAGCAGACACCTTGGAGCCCGCGTTGAGCGCACGCCCAAACATTCGACTGGTTCCATACCTCTTCGATAAGTGCGCTAAGTAAGCGCCCGCCGCACCCAACCCGACCGCAACGGATAGTGTGGCTGCACCCAGCTGGGCGCTAGCGTGCAAAAAGTAAAAGCCAGCGATTGAGAATCTTTTGAAGACGAGATTTTTATTGAAGTCTTGGAAGTCATAGGTTGCCCCGACTAGCGAAGCTGTGCCAGCCAAGACCCCCGCCGTAAAGCGAAGGCCACTGCGGAATACCTTGGCACAGCAGCGCTGCCACTCCTCTCAGCAAAGGTCACCGCGCCCGCGCCCACTTCGAAACCCGTTGCAGTTAGCGCCACCAGCGCCGCGACAATCTCCACATACTCCCTGCTTCGCTTGTTTGCCGCGGTCAGTCTGTTATAGAGGTTCCACATCTCCAAGAACACCAGAGTGCTTCCAATGCGGATTTCAGTCATCGGCCCTTTTACTCCCGTCTGCAGGGCCTTCTCGAACTGTCGGCTGGCGGAGCGCTCCATGCGTGCCGTTGATCCTCGACTGAGCTCCTTGCCGTTCCGCAATTCGAGACGATAATGCTGCGAGTACCGACCCAGGCGGGCGAGCAACACTGACGCCGCGAGCTTATTGAGTGGGGCGTCCACAATGGCAGCAGCGGTCTTGCTTTGAAATAATGAGCTTCCTAGCGTATTGATCAGCATTGCACCGCCGACCAGATAGCCGGACGGTGGCCCTCCGCCCGTCGAGGCATCAGCCAGCGAATCGAGCATGGCGTGGCTCTTTTCGTAGAGATCCGCCAGTTTCTTTAGCCGGTTTTGCAACGCGGCAGGGTCGACGGATTTCAGCGTATCGCTCTCACCGAAAAGTTGGTCCACTTCGCTTTCCACGCTCTCCTGGTTCTGCGCCAACGACCGCCAGAACAAGTTTTCTCGCGACACCCCCGCCTTACGCCAGCGATCAAGCAGTTCCTCGCCGACCGCAGTGGCGTTCATGCCGACGACGGCCTTTCCCATTTGGTCTTCAAACAGCAGGGCCTGCTCGGTATCTTCGCGATCAAAGACTTCGAGTGCGTCGAGAAGCGGTTCGCTCTGCAACCAGAGAAGGTGATCCGAAGCGCGCGCGTCCTTGACCGCGTCCGCTTTGCTAACTTCGTCTCGGTAGCGGTTCAGGAAATCCTGACGCATATCCTCATCAATGTAGCCAGCGTACTTGCTCCAACTTTTGGCACGCCTCCGCCTGGCGGCGGCCTCCTGAACTTCCCGCTGATGCTGTGGGTTGCGATAGTTGTAGTAGCCGCGCACCGATTGCGGGACCATGTGGCTGTTGCTCATCTCGTACCCGCGGTCCGAGTAACGCACTCCGAAGTCCCACTGCTCTTTGTAATAGAGCTTCTCGGCTTCGTCTTCTACAAGCATTCTGATGTTTTCAATGCCAAATGCGATAGTGAACTTGCGATGGTTGGTGAGTCTTTCGCCGTCCTCCGCTGCCATGAAGCCTTCAAGTGCTTCAATACTCGCATTTCGCCACGCGTTCAGTTCCTGAGTAATTCCGAGGGCGTCATCCACTACGATGGCCGCGCCACGGAACCGATTGTGCGTGGCCGTTGGTCGCATTTCTGCCTGAGTGGCTTGCAGGGGTGGCGCAAGAGGGTTAAACGCCTGCGCTTTAAGCAGCATGCTCAATCTGGGCTGGTTTACAGCCGCGAAGTCCGCTACGCAATCAAGCTGATCAAAAGTCAGCACGCCGTCTTGCGGGCGGACACAATCCATTTCCTCGGGGGCCTGCGACGCAAGTTTGGCGATATCCACCGGCACCAACTTATTCCGGCTTGCCGGGAGCGTGCGATATCGGCGCAGCGTTTCCTTGGTCAAAGGGCATGGGCTAAAGAGCAGGCGAAGGTCCTTGATGTCGTCGACGTCATGGACTTTGAACATCCAGCTCCAGCCAGGTGGGTCATCCATGCCCGGGACAGCTGCGGCTTTGCGCTTCCACGGTTCCTCAGCATCCATATAGGTCAGCGTTCCGGCTTCCGATACCCGGTACTGGCTATGCCATTCATACGTCCCTGCGCTCACGCGCTGGACAAGGACATACAGAAACCCCTGGCGCAGCGGGCGTAATGCGTAAGTGGATTCACTCAGACTGCCCACGCTGCTTGGCTTATTCAAATGCTCGGGCATAGACGGAAGGAGTTTGCGCTGTTCGGCGCTGCCTCCCACGGCGCCATACCGCAGCGGAAGTATGGTGAAGGTGCGAGTGCAAGTTACCTCCGCCCCACGATTCAAGATTCCATCGAGAAGCGTGCGATTCTCCGCACATTCATTAAAGATGTCGTTCCAACCGAACATTGACGTCCTCAACCATTTTTTCTGCGCATGCGCACTTGCAGAGCCTGCGCCAGGGGTTCTCGCAGCGCTTTCGCTTCCTGCAATGCGTCGTTCCATGCCGATGAACCCTCTAGCGCCTTGCCTTGCAACGCCATCAAGGTCACGTAGTCGATTCGGTCGCTCTGTTGGCTCAAGCCAATGCGATCCGCTTGAGCCAGCAAGTCATGAACGAGTCCAAGCCGGGTGCCATGGCAGTTTTCGCGGTCGCCCTTCATTTCAAGGGGCACCCGAAGCTGGTCCGCCAGCCGGTACGCGAGCGGGTCGCCCGCGAGCGCCACCCAGCATGACTCGTCCAGTTGGATGGCCGGTGAGGGATACGGCCTGGCTGAACCGTGACCTGTGAAGTGTTTCCAGGCCTTGCGCTCTCGGTGGGGAAATACGAGCCACCAATGGCGAACCGGCGCCAGCCAATCGGCGATTCCTGGTAGATCCTGACGCGCATGAAGCACGGGAAAGGCCAGTTCCGTATGAAAGCGCAGCAAGTAAGTGGCACCGTCCGGCCCCTGCGCGGTTGTGGCGCAGCTAAGGTGCTCGGCCAGCAGGGCTGGAGACATGGCACTGGTCAGCCAGGCGCTGATCGCGTCGCCCGCCATCTCGGCAGCGTCGCAGAGAAAGTCGTACTGGCCTTGCAGGCTTTCCTGCGTAGAAGGCGCAAAAAGCCATGGGCCAATCTCGCGGAGATTCTCCAACTCTCGCTGCTGCAGTAGCGGCCAGCCGGAAAATCGCTCCATAAGCTGCATTCGGACATTTGTCTTCAGGCGAGCCATTTCAACGATGGCTGTCAGTCCATGATCGGGGAGCCGGCGCAGTTCGTTCACAACACTTTCAGAGAATGGATTCATAGGTAGCTTATCCACCGAACCGCACGACGCTGCGGCCCTCCGCGATGGCCTTCAGCAGGCATCCCACACAAACGGGTTCGCCGGGTTCCGGCGTGCCGTTGACGGAGATCGAGTTCGTGCCGCCACCGGGCTTTTGATTTATCGGACCCTTGATCAGAATGGCGACCCCATCAAGCGTGATACCCGATGCATCGATTCGGATGGTTCCCCCCGGTCCCTTGATAGTCAGGCTCTCTGCCGCTTGGCTCTCAAAATCCTTCGTGCGCTGCCGGATCGCCTGCCCCGCCTGCAATTCCGATTGCCCCTCGACCGTGAGCTCCTGGTGTCCGCCGATACTCACCCAATGATTCGCCGCGGTCTTGTCGCGGCGGTTGTTGCCCACTTCTTCGGTGCGGTCCTTGGTGGTGTAGATCGTGTGATTGCGCCCCACAGTCAAAAAATCATCCCGTCCGATGTCATGCCGCCGGTCCTGGCCGATGGTGACCTGTTCGTCGTTGCCCGCCGTTTCCTTACGGTCGCGGCCGATCGTGATGGTCTCGTCGTGCTCGACCTGTTCGCTGCGGTCATGGCCCACGAACGTGGTTTCGTCGTGATTGACGTGGATGTTCTGGTCCTTCTGCGCGTGGACGTAGATTTCTTCCTGGTCCTTCTCGTCTTCGAAGCGCAGTTCGTTGTATCCCTCGCCTTTGTGGGTCTTGCTTTTGATCGTCATCCGCGACTTGTGACGCGGCAACTCGTAGGGCGGCAATTGCAGGCGGTTGTAGGCGCGGCCGGTGACCACGGGCTGGTCCGGATCCCCATCGAAGTAAGAGACGATGACCTCCTGCCCAATGCGCGGGATGGCCATGTGCCCCCAAGTGGCGCCGGCGATGTCCTGTGAAACGCGGATCCAGCAGGAGCTGCGTTCGTCCTCCTCGCCGAGCCGGTCCCACGGGAACTGGACCTTCACCCGGCCATACTCGTCGATATAAATCTCTTCATCGGGCGGGCCGACCACCACGGCGTTCTGCGGACCGTCGATGCGGGGCCTGGGTAGCGGTTCCGCGCGCCACTCGGCGTCGTCCGGGACCAGTTCGGCTTCGTAGCTGTAGTGGGTTCCCAACGGGGCTTGCGCACTTTCCTCGGCCTGGCTCGTGTGTTGGATGCCGCGGTGGACAATGCGCACCGGACGCCAGCCGCGGTTCAGGTCTTCGCGCGGATGACCGGCCAGGCTGAATGAAATGCCCGGCTGGAGCCGCGGGTCATCGCCTTCAACGAAAGCGACGCGCGCATCGCGGCGATGGCCGCGCAGGCGGTTTTCGGCGAAAGGTCCGCCGGCTTCGTCGAATTTAGCCCGAGCAGGATAGTCATAGCGTTCGTAACGGCGGCCCTGATGGTCCAGATCTCGTCCGTCGCGGCTGTGCTGGTGGCTGTAGCGCGGATGATGAAAGGTGTAGTCGCGCTGGGTCTGGCGTGCGGTACGCACGTTCTCGGTGTAGGCGAACCGCCGCAACGCAGGCTGCGGCTGGTCGCCACCGGGGATCGCGTTGTACTGCACCGGCTCATCACCGACGCGGCCATGGATGAACAGGCGGTCGCTGTGGATTAATTGATGGCCTTCAGCGGTATGGCGGAAGGAGTAGAAGAAGCCTTCCTCGCGCATGACGCGCTCGACGAAGTGGTAGTCGGTGTCGCCCGCCTGCACGCAGTATTCGCGCGCCTGGTGTTGGGTGGTGCTGCGCTGCTCGTAATCCTGGGTAAGGCCATGCGCCTTGAGCACCGCTTCGGTGATCTGGGGGACGCTTTGCGACTGGAAGATGCGCCAGTCGGAACTGAGTTTCAAGCGCGCCAGACGCGGCTCGACGATCGCGCAATAGCGTGAGCGGCGAAAGCCCGTGTCGCGTTGAGCAAGAGCAGAGACCGCGCCGTGCACGTACCGCACCGGCGTGTCGCCGTGCCAGATGGTCAGCAGTGCGGCGCGCTCCAGGACTGCGCCGAAATCGAGAGCGGGATTGGCGCTGGCCAGGTCCACTTCGAGCAGAAAGGTCTCCGACAACCCTTCCTGCAGCGTAAATTCGACGACCTCAAATGACTCGTCGCCGATGGTGAAAGTGAACCGCAGGTCGGATTGGGTAGGAATGACGTGCTCCCGCATCGACAGACCTTTAGCACCCGCAAGGAGCGCGCGGTCCGCCTATAAAAACGCGTCCGCTGCAAATAAAGAATCTCGCAATGGACGCGAATGGAATATGGGTCCATTACGTCACACGATCCTATCTATGGATATCAGAAGACTCTTACTTTGATCGGGTCATCTGAAAAAAGCATTCGTCGCCGACGCTCAACCAGCGCTTTTCCCTCAACGCGGCTGCGGCCTATTCCCACGGAGAATAAAAAAACCCCGCGTCCCAAAAAGGACGCGGGGCTTTTACTTCAACCAGCCAATCAGTTCTTGGCCAGACGCTGCCACGTATCGACAACGGTGTCCGGGTTCAGCGACATCGACAGGATGCCTTCGTCCTTCAACCACTGCGCGAAGTCGGGATGGTCGCTGGGGCCTTGGCCGCAGATACCGACGTACTTCTTGGCGGCCAGGCAAGCCTTGATCGCACGGCGCAGCATGAACTTGACGGCCTCGTCGCGCTCGTCGAAGTCGGCGGCCAGCAGTTCCATGCCGGAATCGCGGTCCAGGCCCAGCGTGAGCTGGGTCATGTCGTTCGAGCCGATCGAGAAGCCATCGAAATACTGCAGGAACTCGTCGGCCAGGATGGCGTTGGACGGAACCTCGCACATCATGATCAGCTTCAGGCCGTTCTCGCCGCGCGCCAGGCCGTGCTTGGCGAGCAGGTTCACGACCTTTTCCGCCTGACCCACCGTGCGCACGAACGGCACCATGATCTCGACGTTGGTCAGGCCCATTTCATCGCGCACCTTCTTCAGCGCTTCGCATTCCATGCGGAAGCATTCGGCGAAGTCTTCGGCGATGTAGCGCGATGCGCCGCGGAAGCCCAGCATGGGGTTCTCTTCCTCGGGCTCGTAGCGCGAGCCGCCGACCAGCTTGCGGTATTCGTTGGACTTGAAGTCCGACATGCGCACGATGACCGGCTTCGGATAGAAGGCGGCGGCGATGGTCGCCACGCCTTCGGCCATCTTCTCGACGAAGAAGGCGCGCGGGCTGGCATGGCCACGAGCGGCCGATTCCACGGCCTTCTTCAGTTCGCCGTCCACGTTCGGGTAGTCCAGGACCGCCTTCGGGTGGATGCCGATGTTGTTGTTGATGATGAATTCCAGGCGAGCCAGGCCGACGCCGCCGTTGGGAATCTGGGCGAAGTCGAACGCCAGTTGCGGGTTGCCGACGTTCATCATGATCTTCAGATCGATGGCGGGCATGTCGCCGCGGCGCACTTCCTCGACCTCGGTCTCGATCAAGCCGTCATAGATGCGGCCTTCGTCGCCTTCCGCGCACGACACGGTCACGGCCTGGCCTTCCTTCAGGAGGTCAGTCGCGTTGCCGCAGCCCACCACCGCCGGAATGCCCAGCTCACGCGCGATGATGGCGGCGTGGCACGTACGGCCGCCGCGGTTCGTCACGATGGCCGAAGCACGCTTCATCACGGGCTCCCAGTTGGGATCCGTCATGTCGGTGACCAGGACGTCGCCCGGCTGCACCTTGTCCATGTCGGAGATGTCACCCACCACGCGCACCGGGCCCGAACCGATCTTCTGGCCGATTGCACGGCCGGTGATCAGGACCTGGCCCGTCGCCTTCAGGCGGTAGCGCTGCTGCACGTCGTTGGCGCCCTGCTGCGACTTCACGGTTTCCGGACGCGCCTGCAGAATGTAGATCTTGCCGTCAACGCCATCACGGCCCCACTCGATGTCCATCGGACGCTGGTAGTGCTTTTCGATGATGACGGCGTAGCGGGCCAGTTCGTTGACTTCGTCGTCGGTCAGCGAGTAGCGGTTGCGCTCGGACACCGGCACGTCCACCGTGCGCACGGCACGGCCTTCGGGGCGCTCGGGATCGAACTCCATCTTGATCAGCTTGGAGCCAATGCGGCGGCCGACGATGGGATAGTGGCCCTGTTCCAGGGTGGGCTTGAAGACGTAGAACTCGTCAGGGTTGACGGCACCCTGCACGACGGTTTCGCCCAGGCCGTACGACGACGTGATGAACACCACGTCCTGGAAGCCCGATTCGGTGTCGATGGTGAACATGACGCCGGCGCTGCCCTTGTCGGAACGCACCATGCGCTGGATGCCGGCCGACAAGGCGACGTCGGCGTGGGCGTAGCCCTTGTGCACGCGATAGGAAATGGCGCGGTCGTTGTACAGCGACGCGAACACGTGGCGGATCTTGTCCAGCACGTCGTCGATGCCCACGACGTTCAGGAAGGTTTCCTGCTGGCCGGCGAACGAGGCGTCGGGCAGGTCTTCGGCGGTGGCGGAGGAGCGCACGGCAAACGAGCCCTTGCCGTCAGCGTCGAGCTTGGCAAAGGCTTCGCGGATCTGCGCTTCGAACTCAGGCGAGAACGGCGCGTCGACAATCCATTGGCGAATCTGCGCGCCGGCGGTGGCCAGCTCGCGCACGTCTTCGGGGTTCAGCGTGGTCAGCCGTTCAGCGATCCGCTTGTCCAGGCCAGAGGCCTTCAGGAAATCGCGGAAGGCGTCAGCAGTCGTGGCAAAGCCGCCCGGCACGCGGACGCCCGCGCCAGACAGCTGGCTGATCATTTCGCCAAGAGATGCGTTCTTGCCTCCTACCGAGTCCACATCCGTCATGCGGAGCTGCTCGAACAAAACAACATACGACATTGAAGTCACCTTTTACAATGGAATGAAAGCGAGTTTGGTCAATGGCTGAATCGTGCTGTTTTTGCCGCCGGAAAAACCGCGTTTTCCGGGCTTTGCAGACACGTTTTCAGACGCTGACCAAACTGGCCTTGGACCGCCCTTGGGGTGACTTATAGGGGCCTGATTGTACTCGGTGGAGTACGTCCGGCCATCTGCCTGGTTGGAATTTTTTACACATGACATCTACCCCTATCGTACGCACGGTTTACATCGTTTCCGACAGTACCGGCATCACCGCGGAGACGTTCAGCCAGTCTGTGCTTTCGCAGTTTGAGGAGGTCAATTTCAAGCCCATCCGCCTGCCCTTCGTGGACACACTCGAAAAGGCTGCGGAGGTCGCCATGCGGATCGACCGGAGCGCCCAGGACGCGGGCGTTCCACCCATTGTGTTCAGCACGTTGGTCAACCCGGAAATCCTGTCTCGTGTTCGACAGGCGAACGGAATTTTCCTGGATCTGTTCGGCACGTTTGTCAGCCACATCGAACAGGCGCTGGGGTTGAAGTCCAGCCATTCCATTGGCCGCTCGCACATGCAGGCCAATTCCGAAAAATATCGGAACCGGATCGACGCCATCAACTTCAGCCTGGCGCATGACGACGGCCAGTTCGTGAACCAGCTGGATCAGGCCGACGTGATCCTCGTCGGGGTCTCGCGCTGCGGCAAGACGCCCACCAGCCTGTACCTGGCCATGCAGTACGCCATCAAAGCCGCCAACTTCCCGCTGACGCCGGACGATTTCGAACGCGGCACCCTGCCCTCCACCATCGCGCCGCACCGCGCCAAGCTGTTCGGCCTGTCGATCCAGCCGGAACGTCTGGCCGAGGTGCGCAACGAGCGCCGCCCCAACAGCCGCTACGCGCAACTGGAGCAATGCCGCTACGAAGTGGCAGAGGCCGAACGCATGATGCGCCGCGAGGGCATTTCGTGGCTGTCCAGCACGACCAAGTCGATCGAAGAGATCGCGACCACCGTGCTGCAGGAAGTCGGGCTGGATCGCGGATAAAAAAAGGGCGCGCCAAGGCGCGCCCTGCTTGCCGCAGCGAAAAAATCAGGGACGCAGCTTCACGCGTTCGCGCGATCCCGCGCCCCAATATTTCAGCGGCGACATTTCTTGCTGAGCCACCGCTTCGGACGCTTCCAGGCGCATGTCCTGCCGGCCCACACTGGCGCTGTTTCCGGTGGCGCCTTCGATGCTCAGGCGCACGTAGCGCGTCTGTCCCGGCGCCAAATCGAACGTCAGGGACTCGCCATCGCGCAGCGTATCGATCTCATACTTGCCTGCGGGGCGGTTCACGTAGAAGAAACTGCCGGGCTTGGACCGGCCGACCTTCACGCCATTGACGCGCAGATACGGCTGATTCGACACCACGCCAATCGGCGCCGGCGGCTGATAAAAATAGATGCGGCCCGTGTCCGGGACCATGATCGGGATGGTGCCCGCCACGTCCTTGTAGCGGGGACCGCCGCAACCGGCCAACAGGGCGGCGCCCAGCGCGGCGGCGGCGATCATCTTGATGCTGCGGGTCATAGAAGCTCTCTGTTGTTTCTTTGCTGTTCGGACCTAGCGCAAGCCAGGAATCTGCTCGGACGAAGCCGCGCCCCAATAGCGCATCTTCAGGAGCTCGGTCTCGGCGACTTCCGGGGGATCCACCAGTTCCATGGACAGCTTGCCCACCGCGCCAGTGCTGCCCAGCGACTCGGCCGTGATGCGCACGTAGCGGGTCTGGCCGGGATCGAGCTTGAAGCTGACCCCATCGCCCGTCCAGTACAGGTTGGTCACGACGTAATTGCCCGCCGGACGGTCCACGAAGAAGAAGCTGCCCGGCTTGTTGCGGCCGACGACGTCCCGGTTCACGCGCAGCTTCTGCTGCGCCGATGCCACCGGCGAGGTCTGGGGTTGATAGAAGTAAATGCGCCCGTTGCCTTGCGCGACGGGCGGCATGCGTCCCTGCAAGGATTGGTACTGAGCGCCGGCACAGCCGGCCAGCGCAACCGCCGTCGCGGCCGTCGCCGCCAGTTTCAGCCAGATCTTCATTGACGCATTTCCACGGGCAAGGTGACGGGACGGTTGAGCGGCATATAAGCCGTTTCGCCTGGCAAGTAGAAGCCGACAAGCTTTCCGGAAGACGCCACGAGGTAGGCCTCGCCCTGGCGCCGGGTCTGGATCGTGAACAGCCCGCCGAGTGAACGGTAGACATCGCCTTGCACCAAGGCGCCTACGCGTTGCCATCGCGATGCCGAAGGCAGGCTGACGACGCTGTCATTCGGCAGTTGGGCACTGACCATGCGTGACAACTGGATCACGCTGGCCGGCTCCGAAGCCGCCACGGGAACAAGGCTGACCTTTTGCGTGGAAACGGACATGCAGGCGCTCAAAGACAGCATCCCCGCAACGGCCAACGCTGCAAACTTGCCAACGCGGGCCAGGCCCGCGACTTTCGGAACTACCGACGAGACCATGGTTACCCCGGCTACGAACGAAGTGCGTAAGTATAGGGGTGCGTCAGAAATCTACAAAACGTGTCATCTGATCAATAGCGCAGCGGCTCGCGATCGCGGTGGCTGGCGCCCCAATACCGCAGTTCGGACAAGGCCTGTTGCGCCGCCTCGGCAAAGGGTTCCAGGCGCAGAACCTGCTTCCCGCCGTCGATGTCGACCCTCACGTACTGGGTCTGTCCCGCCGCAAGCGGCACCACTAGCGGGTCTTTGCGTTCCTTGCGGTCGGTCGCCGTGATCACGTCGAGCGTGCCGGCTTGGCGATCCACAAAAAAGAAGTGGCCCGCCTTGGATTTTCCGACGCGGACGTTGTCCACCAGGATCGCCGGATGCCCGACCTTGCCGCCATTGGCCGTTTTGGGCTGGTAGAAATAGATCCGTCCTTCGCCCGGTTCCAGCGCGGAGATCTTTGCGGACACGTCGGCGTAGCGCGGTCCGGCGCAGCCCGCCAGCAAAGTTGCAGCGCCAAGCGCGGCTAAGCTGAGTTTGATCCAGTTCTTCACGTATCCCCTCCCCGGGTTTCAGATAGGCGGGCAGCGTCCATCCTCGGCGCGGGCCCGTGTTGCACGAGCGCGGCAGTATAAGGGGATGGATCACCCTTCAATCGGCGGAAAAGCGGGGGTCCTGCGGGGAATCAGGCGGGGTGGCGCACACTTGCCTGCCGGCGCTGCTCGAAGAGGCAGATCGCGGCGGCGGCCCCGACATTCAGCGACTCCACGGCCTTGGCGTCGTGCGGTATCCGCACCTTCAGGCTGGCAGCCGCCAACAGCGCGGGCGCCACGCCCTGGCCTTCGTGGCCGAAAACCCATGCGCATTGTTCAGGCAACCGGTCCGAGAACAGGTCGCGCGAACCGTCCAGGGCGGTCGCCACCAGCGGCACGCGCAAGCGGGGCAGCAAGGCCTCGAGATCGGCGTGTTCGTGGATGTCCAGGGCAAAATGCGCGCCCTGTCCGCTGCGCAGCACCTTGGGAGACCAGGCCGCCGCCGTCCCCGTGGCCAGGAACACGCGCTTGATGCCCGCCGCGGCGCACGTGCGCAACAGCGTGCCCACGTTGCCGGGATCCTGGATGCGGTCAAACAGGACACAGGTGTCATCCACCTGCTCAGGCAGTGCCGGAACGGGCGGCGTGACCAGGAAGGCGACGCCCTGCCCGCTTTCCACTGCGGCTACCGCGTGCATGAGCCGCGCATCCAATGCGAGGCTGACATCGTCGGGGACGGCTGCGGCAAGCGCTGCGATGTCAGGCTGAGACAGCCGCTCCACGTCGAAGATCGCCCGATCGGGCGCGCCGAAGTGCTGTAACCAGGCCTGGCATAGGTGCACGCCGTCAAGCAGCACCGGCGCGCCGCGCTTGCCGGCCGTGCCGGCCAGCTTGACCAGCGCCTTGACCGCCGGGTTGTCCCGGGAACTGATGTGCTTCATGAAACCAGGCCGAAGGCCTTGATGGGCGCGAAGCTGCGGCGGTGTTCGGCGCACGGGCCGTGCTCGCGCAGCCGTTGCAGATGCAGCGCCGTGCCGTAGCCCTTGTGCTGATCGAACGCGTACTGCGGATACAGCGTATGCAGGCGCAGCAGATCCGCATCGCGGGCGGTCTTGGCAAGAATGGAGGCGGCAGAGATCGCGGGGACGAGCGCATCGCCCTTGATGACGGTCTGCACGGTGCAGCGCAGCTTGGGCGCCTGATTGCCGTCCACCAGGGCCACTTGCGGCGCGGTGGCCAGGCCCTGCACCGCGCGCTGCATGGCCAGCATGGTGGCGCGCAGGATGTTCAGGCTGTCGATTTCCGCGACCGTGGCGCTGGCGATGCACCAGGCAAGCGCCTGTTCCTTGATCTGCAGCGCCAGTTCCTCGCGGCGGACCGCGGTCAGGACCTTGGAATCGGCCAAGCCGTCGATGAAGCGCGCCGGATTCAGGATGACGGCGGCCGCGTAGACCTCGCCTGCCAGCGGGCCGCGGCCGGCCTCGTCAACGCCCGCCGTCAGCAACGCGGGCTGTTCGGGCGCCACGAAAAGCTCAGGCTGCTCCATCGGCCACCTCCAGGATCGCCTGCGCGGCCAGCGCCGGCGTATCGCGCAACAGGTCTTGGTGCATGGCGGTGAATCGGGCCTCCACGCGAGCGATCAGCGCGTCGTCGGTCAACGCCTGCCAGGTCGCTTCAGCCAGTTTATCGGGCGTCGCGTCGTCCTGCAAAAGCTCGGGAACCACGAAATCGCGCAGCAGCACGTTGGGCAGGCCCACCCACGGCAGATACGGGCGCTGCTGGCCGGACTTCCAGGACATGATGCGTCGCATCCACGGCGACAACACGTACGAAATGACCATGGGCCGCTTGAACAGCGCCGTCTCGAGCGTGGCGGTGCCGCTGGCAACCAGGACCGCCGTGGCGGCTTCCATGACGGACCAGGCCACGGGCGCCTTGCGGTCGCCGCCCTCGCCGTGCAGGTCGTTCGCGGTGACGCAGCGCAACCCGGGCACCGGGTGCTGCGCCAGAATTTCCAGGAACTCCGCACGCCGCTGGTCGTTGACCATGGGCACGATGCACTGCAGGGCCGGATCCTTCTTCAGCAATTGCTGCGCCGCCTGCAGGAAGCGCGGCGCCAGCAGGCGGATCTCGGACGAACGGCTGCCGGGCAGGATCGCCAGCACGCGGGCGTTCTGGTCGATGCCCAGGCGCTCGCGGGCAGCCGCGCGGTCCGGCTGCATGGGCACAGCGCCAGCCAGCGGATGGCCCACGTACGTGACCGGAATGCCTTCCTTGCGGTAGATCTCTTCCTCGAACGGAAACAGCACCAGCATGTGCGATACCGATTCGCGGATCTTGTGAATGCGTTCGTAGCGCCACGCCCAGATAGAGGGGCCGACGAAGTGCACCGTCGGCGTACCCGCCTGCCGCAACTGGTGCTCCAGCCGCAGGTTGAAGTCGGGCGCGTCGATGCCGACGAATACCGAGGGGGGCTCGGCCAGCCAGCGGCGCTTGACGTCGCGGTACGTGGCCAGCAGGCTGGGCAGGCGCTTGAGCGCATCCACGTAGCCGAAGACGGTCAGCGCGTGCATCGGGTGCCAGGCCTCAAAGTCGCGGGCCTGCATCTGCGGCCCGCCAATGCCCTGGCAAAGCACGCCGTTGTCGCGCGCTTGCAGACCGGCAATGATGCGACCGGCCAGCAAGTCGCCCGAAGGCTCGCCGGCCACCATGCCGATCCGAGTACTCATGGGCGGATGATGCCGCGGGAGGCGACGTCCAGGAAATCCAGCAGCATCTGCAGGTGTTCCGCGGCTTCCGGGGTGGCCTGCTGGCGCTCGCGCAATTCGGCACGCGCCGCATCCAGGGACAAGCCACGGCGGTAAATGATCTTGTAGGCTTCGCGCAGGGCCGAAATGGAAGCTGCGGAAAAGCCGCGGCGCTTCAGGCCCTCGACGTTGACGCCCACCGGGCGGCACGGATTGCCGGCGGCCAGCACGAACGGCGGGGTGTCCTGCATGAGGGAGCTGTTGCCGCCCGTCATGGTGTGCGCGCCCACGCGCGAGAACTGGTGCACGCCGGTCAGGCCGCCGATGATCGCCCAGTCGCCCACGTGGACGTGGCCGCCAAGCTGCACCGAATTGGCCAGGATCGTGTGGCTGCCGATGTGGCAGTCATGCGCCACGTGAACGTAGGCCATGATCCAGTTGTCGTCCCCCAGCGTCGTTTCGCCGCCATCCTGCGTCGTGCCGGTGTTCAGCGTGACGAATTCGCGGACCGTGTTGCGGTCGCCGATGGTCAGGCGGGTGGGCTCACCCGCGTACTTCTTGTCCTGCGGCATCCCGCCGATGGAGCAATAGCGGTAGAAACGGTTGTCGCGACCGATGGTGGTCACACCGTCGACCATGCAGTACGGGCCGATCTCGGTCCCCGCACCGACGGTCACATCGGGCCCCACCACTGCGAACGGGCCGATGACCGCGGTCGGGTCGATTTTTGCCGCCGGATCGACAACAGCGGTGGGATGGATGTTTCCTGCCATTTACTCTTCCAGGCTGCGAATCGCGCACATCAGCTTGGCCGACGCCACTTCCTGGCCATCGACCGTCGCGCGAGCTTGATACTTACAGATGCTGCGGCTCAGGCGTTCAGCTTCGACTTCGATGCGCAGTTGGTCACCCGGGACGACGGGGCGGCGGAAGCGCGCGCCGTCGATACCGACCAGATAATAGGCGGTCTTGGCGCCGTCGCACTTGAGGCCACCGTTCTCGTCCGTGAAGGAGAACAGCGCCGAGGCCTGGGCCATGGCTTCAACGATGAGCACGCCCGGCATCACCGGATGGTGAGGAAAGTGACCGTTGAAAAACGGCTCGTTGATCGAGACGTTCTTGATGGCGACGATGGACTTGCCAGGCACCATTTCCACAACACGGTCAATCAGCAGCATCGGGTAGCGATGCGGCAGCCTCTCCATGATCCCCTTGATGTCGAGTTCCATTTTTCTCTGCGTTCCTGCGAAATTAAATAAGGTGGCGGCGCGCGCGCGCCAGGGCGGCGAACGCGCCCTAGTCCTTTTCCAGCGTGCGCAAGCGGCGGCGCAATTGCGCCAACTGTTGTATCACGGCGGCGTTGCGCTGCCATTCGCCATGTTCCGCGTACGGGAAGACCCCGGTGTAGCGGCCAGGCTTGGAAATATTGGACGTCACTGCCGTGCCGCCCGAGATGTGCACGTCATCGCCCAGCACCAGGTGGCCCGAAAGCATTGCGGCGCCGCCAATGGTGCAGCGTTCGCCGATGGTGGTGGACCCCGCCACGCCGACGCATGCCGCCATCGCGGTGTGCGCGCCGATGCGGCAGTTGTGGCCAACCATGATCTGGTTGTCGAGCTTCACGCCGTCCGCCAGGACGGTGTCTTCGAGTGCGCCCCGGTCGACGGTCGTGTTGGCGCCGATTTCGACGTCGTCGCCAAGGGACACGCCGCCAAACTGCGGAATCTTGCCCCAGGCGCCCTTGCCCAGCGAAGGATCCGGCGCGAAGCCGAAGCCGTCGGCGCCGAGCACCGATCCGCTATGCAGGATGACCCGGGCGCCGATCTTGACGCCTTCGTACAGCGTGACGTTTGCATGCAGACGTCCGTCCGGCCCGATGGTCGATCCGGCGCCGATGACGCAGCCGGGACCCAGCACCGTGCCGCGCCCGATCAGCGCGCCGGATTCGACGACGCAATTGGGGCCGATGCGCACGCCCTCTTCGATGATGGCGTCGGGCGCGATCACGGCGGAGGGATGGGTTTCAGCGGGCAAGGCGGGTCTGCGGGCAGTGTCGAACCACTGCGCGACGCGCGCGAAAAGCAGGTAGGGATGCTTGCAGACGACCAATGCGAACCGCGGCCGGTCGCTACCCTGGGCTTCAAGGGCTTCGGCGACGTCGGGAGAGACGATGACCGCCCCTGCTCCGGTTGCGCCAAGCTGGCTTTGATAGCGGGGATTGGACAGGAAAGAGATTTCCTGAGGACCGGCCGAAGACAAGGTCCCGATGCCGCAGACCCGCATGGGGTCTGCGCCGGGAACCGCACTGATACGCCAGTCGATACCCTGGGTATTGGCGGCGCTCAACATTGCTTCGAGTGTCGGCGCGCGGGCAAGATCCAGTAAAACCGGCATGACTAGACGGGTATCGCTTACTTGCCCAGGCTCTGAATCACCTTGTCGGTGATGTCGATGCGGGGGTTGACCGTCACTGCGTCCTGGATGATCAGGTCGTAGTTTTCTTGTTCAGCGATGCGCTTGATGGCGTCATTGGCCTTGGACACGATGCCCGAGAATTCTTCGTTGCGGCGACGATTGAAGTCTTCCTGGAATTCGCGGCGCTTGCGCTGCAGGTCGGTGTCCAGGTTGGCCAGATCGCGCTGGCGCTTGACGCGGTCGGATTCGGACAGGACGGGTGCGTCCTTGTCGAACTTCTCGGCTTGCGAGCGCAGGCTGTTGTTCAGGCGTTGAAGTTCGTCGTCGCGCTTCTTGAATTCGGCTTCGATTTTGCTTTGCGCAGTCTTGGCCGGACCCGATTCGCGCAGGATGCGTTCGGTATTGACGAAACCGATCTTGGTGCCTTGAGCTTGCGCGGGAATCGCGGCAGCCGAACCGAGAATGAGCGCACCCACCAGGGCAATGGAGCCGCCCAGCTTGCCACGGCGCTTCGCGCCCAGCGTCTTCGATGATTTAAGTGCGAAATCAGACATCATGAAAATCTCACCTTCCAGTAAGGCAAAGCCAAAGTGTGTATTGTGCCACTAAACAGCAAGGACGCTGGGCCGGTCGGCCCTGCCCTTGTTTTCAAGAGTAACGCCTTGCTTAGAATCCGGTCCCGATCTGGAACTGGAAGCTTTGCTTGTCGTCGCCCGGCTTGGAATTGAGCGGCCGCGCATAAGACAACTGCAGCGGGCCCATCGGCGACTGCCACGACAGGCCCACGCCCGCCGAGAAACGCCAGCCGCACGGATCCTCGATCTCGGTGTTGTCGCGGCCGCGGGTGCAGCTCAGGCCGCTGCCGGCCGACACCTGACCCGCGTCGCTGAAGATGAACCAGCGCAGCGTGCGGTCCTTCGAGGCGCCCGGGAACGGCAGGTAGAGCTGGGCGTTGGCCACGATGCGGCGCGTGCCGCCCAGGTAGTCGCCCGTCTTGACGTCGCGCGGACCCAGCGACGAGCCCTCGTAACCGCGGACGGTGCCAATACCGCCGGCATAGACGTTCTTGATGACCGGGTAATCCTTGTTGCCGTAGCTCTGGCCCCAATCGACCATGCCATTGAGCGCCAGCGTGTACGAGCCGCCCAGCGGCACGTAATACTGCTGTTGCGCCGTCAGCATCGTGTATTGCAGGTCGATGGTCGACAAGTCGGCCTTCAGGCGCGTGTACGAACCCTTGGTCGGCGCCAGTGCGCTGTCACGCGTGTCCTTGGACCAGCCAGCGCTCAGAATCACCGAGTTGGTCGCATCGCCGTATTGGTCGACGAAACTTTCGTAAGCCGCCGGCGAGTTGTTGTACAGGTCGATCTGGTTGCGTTCGAAGTTGCCGCCCAGGAAGATGCGGTCGTACTCCGAGATCGGGATACCGAAGTTCATACCCAGGCCCAAGGCCTTGACGCGGTAATCACCGTCGTTGTTGTTCCAGGGCTCGGTCACGCGGTAGTACGCGGACGTGGTGCGGCTGATGCCGTCCTTGGTCCAGTACGGGTCGGTGTGCGACAGCACCACGGCGCGGTTCGTCTTGCTGGTGTTCAGTTGCAGCGTCAGGTTGGTGCCGCTGCCGAAGACGTTGTCTTCGCTGATGCCGGCCGACAGAATGGCCTTTTCCGACGAGCCGTAGCCCACGCCCAGGTTGATCATGCCGGTGGGCTTTTCCTTCACGTCGACGTTGACGTCGACCTGGTCGGGAGAGCCCGGGACCGGATCGGTCTTGACGTTGACATCGCTGAAGTAGCCCAGGCGATCGACGCGGTCGCGCGAGGTCTTGATGTCGCCGGCGTCGTACCAGGCGGCTTCCTGCTGGCGCATTTCGCGGCGCACGACTTCGTCGCGGGTACGCGTGTTGCCGCCGATCTGGATGCGGCGCACATACACGCGGCGGCTCGGATCGACGTAGAACGTCAGGTCGGCTTCGTGCTTGGCACGGTCGAGCTGCGGGTTCGGGTTGACGTTGGCAAATGCGTAGCCCAATTCACCCAGGTAGTCGGTGATCGCCTTGGCGGAATCGTTGGTCTTGGCGGCCGAGAACGTCTCGCCAGCCTTGATCTGCACCAGATCGTTGATTTCCTTGTCCAGGCCCAGCAGGTTGCCGGCCAGCTTCACGCTGCGCACCTTGTAGGGCTCGCCCTCGTGAACGGTGATCGTGATGCGGATGTCCTGGCGGTCCGGCGAAATGGTGACTTGCGGCGGTTCGACCGAAAACTCCAGGTAACCCTGGTCCAGGTAGAACGACCGCAGGCGTTCGAGGTCGCCTTCGAGCTTTTCTCGCGAGTACTTGTCGGTATCCGTGTACCAGGTCAGCCAGCCCGGGGTGGTGAGCTTGAATTCGTCCAGCAGGTCGCTTTCGGAAAAGGCCTTGTTGCCGACAAAACGGATTTCCTGGATGCGGGCGACCGAGCCTTCAAACACGTCGAAGCTGACGCCAACGCGGTTGCGCGGCAGCGGCGTGACGGTGGAGGTGACTTCGACGCCGTACTTGCCCTTGGACAGATACTGCTGCTTCAGTTCGTATTCGGCGCGCTCGAGCATGGAGCGGTCGAAAATGCGGCCTTCCGCAAAACCGACCTGGCCCAGCGAGGTGGTGATTGCCTTGGAATCGAACTCGCGCATGCCGTTGAAATTGACGGAGGCGATGGTCGGGCGTTCCTGGACGACTACGACGACGACATTATTGTCCGTCTGGATCTGAACGTCGGTGAAAAAGCCCGTGCCATACAAACGGCGAATGGCTTCCGTGGCTTCTTCTTCGGTGAATTTCTCGCCGACCTTGACGGGAAGATAACCAAAGACGGTGCCGGCGTCGGTTCGTTGAATACCCTCTACGCGGATATCCCGCACGACAAAGGGTTCGAAGGCGTGGGCCAAGGCCGGCAACATCAACGCGGCAACGAGACCCGGCAGTAGACCCTTTTTGTGTTGAAACATCCGGCGAAAAGACATCCTTGAGTATCCTCGGTCGTGCAAATGGCGGGGGATTTTATGCTAAATCGCGTTCAAGTGAACAAACGCGTGAAATCGTTGAACAGCGCAAGCCCCATAAGGCTTGCCAATATACCTATGCCGGCGCGTTGTCCGATGTCGATCCATTTCGCAGGCGGGGGGCTACCCCGCACAATTTCGACGAGATAGTACAGCAGATGGCCACCATCCAGCATAGGAATGGGAAGCAAATTTAAAACGCCCAGGCTGATACTGATCAATGCGATATAGGCGATATACGCAACAATGCCGATCCGGGCGGTCTGGCCGGCGTAGTCGGCGATGGTGACCGGACCGCTGACATTGCGCCACGACACGTCGCCCGTCACCATGCGGCCCATCATGCGCAGCGAGAACCAAGCGGTGTCCCAGGTGCGGACCGCGCCGCGCCACAGGCTGTCAAAGACGCCATAGCGCACCGTCACCATGGGCACGTTGCCGCCCAACTGCACGCCAACGCGGCCGATCTCCTGGCCATTGACGACTTCGGGACGCGGCGTGACGTTCAGGGTGACGTTGGCGCCGTCGCGTACGACGGTCAGGGCAAGCGGCTTGCCGGCGCTTTCCTGGATCTGCTTGACGAGGGCGCCTGTATCGGGCGCCGGTTGGCCATTCACGGCCACGACCAGATCGCCGGCGCGCAGGCCAGCGGCCTGCCCTTCGCCGCCATCGATCACGGCGCGCACTGCCGGCTTGGGTTGGGCCAGACGCACACCCGCGGCGGCGAGCGGATCGCCGTCGGCCGGGTCCATCGTGTTGGGGGGAAGGTCGAGTTCGCGCCGCTGGACTGCGCCGGATGGGGTGCTGACCTCGATGCTGGCGCGGCCGCCGGTGGACATGACGTCCATCAGGCGCCAGCGGGCGTCGGACCAGGAAGAGACTTCCGCGCCGTCGATGGCCAGGATGCGATCACCGGCCAGCAGGCCGGCGCGGGCGGCGGGGGTCTCGGCCGCGGGCGGCGCGATAATGGCGACGGGTTCCTCGGTGCCGGCCATGTTCAGGCCCGCATACAGGAACACCGCGAGAATCAGGTTGAAGATGGGACCCGCCGCCACGATGGCGATGCGCTGGCCCACCGGCTTGGTATTGAACGCGGAAGCCGCAACCGCGGGCGAGGCACCGGGCGGCGCATCGTCCAGCATCTTGACGTAACCGCCAAGCGGCAGCGCGGAAACGGCCCATTCGGTGCCGTGCCGGTCGGTGCGGCGCAGGATGACCTTGCCAAAGCCCACCGAGAAACGCAAGACCTTCACGCCGCAGAGGCGGGCGACCCAATAGTGCCCGAGCTCATGGAAAATGATCAGTGAGCCAAGCGCTACGGCAAAGGCCAGCAGGGTGAAAAGCATGGGGTCGGAATCTAGGAAATCAGAGGCAGGCGCGGCCCGCTATCAGGCCAGTCCGAGGTTGCCCGCAAATGCGCGCGCCTCGGCGTCAAGCGAAAGTACGTCGTCAAGACTGCTGAGGGTAACAGATGGCTGCCGTGCTTGCCACTCGAGCGCGGCCTCGATGACTCGCGGGATCCAGGTGTAGGCCAGCCGGCCGTCCAGGAAGCCCTCGACCGCGACCTCGTTGGCGGCATTGAGCGCCACGCACGCGCCCTGCCCCGCCCGCATCGCGGTG
Organism: Achromobacter sp. Root565; assembly: GCF_001427425.1. Taxonomy (NCBI): domain Bacteria; kingdom Pseudomonadati; phylum Pseudomonadota; class Betaproteobacteria; order Burkholderiales; family Alcaligenaceae; genus Achromobacter; species Achromobacter sp. Root565. The sequence continues at coordinate 472,618 of NZ_LMGO01000006.1, read as the reverse complement.
AAGGAATGGGCCAGACACGGAAACCGGGTCAGATCCGGTTTTTCGAAGTCGAGACGGCCATGCCGGGTCAGGTCCAGCGGCCCGACGCCACTTTCGATGCGGTCGGGAAAGCCGAGGCCGTAAGCAATGGGCGTGCGCATGTCGGGCTGGCCCAACTGCGCAAGGACGGAGCCGTCGTCGTATTCGACCATCGAATGCACGACGCTCTGCGGGTGCACCACCACGTCGATCCGATCGGCGGGCATTGCGAATAGCCAGTGGGCTTCGATGACTTCCAGGCCCTTGTTCAGCATGGTGGCCGAATCGACGGAGATCTTGCGGCCCATGCTCCAGTTGGGATGGGCGCAGGCTTGCTCGGGGGTGACGTCGTGCAGGTCTTCGAGGTCGCGCCCGCGGAACGGGCCGCCCGACGCGGTCAGCAGCAGGCGCCGCACACCCTTCGCGGGAAGATGGGGCGCGTCGGCGCGGCCCTGATGCGGCAGACACTGAAATATGGCGTTGTGTTCGCTGTCGATGGGCAGAAGTTCGGCGCCGTTGTCGCGAATTGCCTGCATGAACAGGGTGCCGGCGGCGACCAGCGCCTCTTTGTTGGCCAGCAGCACACGCTTGCCGGCGCGCGCGGCGGCAAGTGCCGAAGGCAGGCCCGCGGCCCCGACGATGGCGGCCATCACGGCGTCGCACTGGGGATCCGCGGCGGTGTCGGCCAGCGCCTGTGCGCCGACGCGGATCTCGGGCATTGGCTGGCCACTTGGCCACGCATCGATGAATTTTTGACGGGCGGCGGTGTCGGGCACCACCACGACCGCGGCACGGCTGGCCAGCGCCTGCTCGGCCAACCGTTGCATCCGGCTATGCGCCGACAGTGCGTAAACCGCCATCCGCTCCGGGTGGCGAGCAATTACGTCCAGCGTGCTTTCACCGATCGAACCAGTCGACCCCAGCACGACGACACGTTGAAAAGCCGTCAAAACAAGACTCCAGACAAAAGTAGCGCGAACGGCGCGACGGGCAGGATCGCATCGATGCGGTCATAGACGCCGCCGTGACCAGGCAGGAGCGTGCTGGAATCCTTGCGGCCCGCGCGGCGCTTGAGCAGCGACTCGAACAGGTCTCCCACAATGGACAGCACGCCCAGCACCGCGGCGATCGGCAAGGCCAGCCCGAACGTCCAGCGTTCGACGAGCGCATGGCCGAAAGTGCCGTCCCACAGGCTGGACAGCCCGATCCACACCACCGCGCCGAGGACGCCGGCAACGGCGCCTTCAATGGTCTTGCCCGGGCTGACTCGCGGAGCCAGTTTACGCTTGCCGAATGCCCGGCCGGCAAAATATGCCGCAATATCGGCCACCCAGACGAGGGCCAGCAGGGACACGACGAACACCGCGCCGCGCGCCACGTACATTTGCGCCAGGACCGCCCAGGCGGCAAACGCCGCTGGCACGGAGAAGACCGACCAGGCCAGGCTGGCCGGCGGCGCATCGGAACGCCCGCGCACCACGGCGGCCACGCCGCCGAACAGCCAGACGGCCGAGACGGCAGGAACCAGATAGCGCAGCACCCAGCCCGGATCGCCGGCGCCGCTGCGGTCGCCCGCCAACCAGGCGGACGTCAGCACAAGCATGCCGGCAAACAGCAGCACGGCAACGCCGATGGAGATGACGGGGGACGGTGGTTGGGGCAGCGTCAGGCGCAGCCACTCCCAGTTGGCGCAAGCGGCCGCAAGGGCCAGCAACGCGACGAACCACCACGGATTGGCGCTCGCCATGGCGGCGGCCAGAATGGCCAACAAAACAACGGCGGTAACGATACGCTGGCCCAGCATGTGACGGTCTCCTCTTGTGCAGCCTGGAAAGACGCGCGCGTCGCGATGCGCCTATTTTGCGGCGGCTTCGCTGACTTGGGCGCTGGTGCGGCCGAAGCGGCGCTCGCGCGTGCGGTACCAATCAAAGGCGGCCGTGAGTTCATTGGCGCCAAAATCCGGCCAGTAGCGGTCAGTGAAGTAGAACTCCGCGTACGCCATCTGCCAGATCAGGAAATTGGAAATGCGCTGTTCGCCGCCCGTGCGGATGAACAGGTCGGGCTCGGGGGCCCATGCCATGGAAAGATGCCTGGAAAGGCGCTCTTCGTCCACCCGTTCGGGGTTGGCCGCCAAGTCCGGCTCTGCCGCCAGCATGGCGCGGGTGGCTTGCAGGATGTCCCAGCGGCCGCCGTAATTGGCGGCGACGGTCAGGTGCAGCCGGTCGTTGTGCGCGGTACGTTCTTGAGCGGCGGCGATGAGCTCGCGCAGGCGCGGCTCGAAGGCGCTCAGGTCGCCGATCACGTGCAGGCGCACGCCCTGCTCCTGCAGCTTGCCGACTTCTCGTTCAAGGGCCTGCACGAACAGGCGCATCAGCAGCGAGACCTCTTCGGCTGGACGGCGCCAGTTCTCGGAACTGAACGCGAACAGCGTCAGGTAGCGCACGCCCGCGCGTCCGCAGGCCTCGACCACGCGCCGGACCGCCTGCACGCCCTTGGCATGCCCGGCGGTGCGAGGCAGCAGACGCCGCGTCGCCCAGCGGCCGTTGCCATCCATGATGATGGCGACGTGCTCGGGGATGTCACGGATGTCGGGGACCGCCTGAGTCGAACTGGTTGCCATTAGTTTGGGGACTGCGCACGGCGGACCGGCGAAAAAGACGAATACGGGAAAAAACCTGCGCCGTCGTTTCCATCGCTACGAGGAAGTACCGCGAGGCAATGGACGGGACGGCGCATGTGCAACGAAATCCTGACGCCACGCGGGCCGCAATGCGGCGCCTCGTGGCGAGCTGGGATTATACGGTCATGATTTCGGCTTCTTTCTGGACGACCATCTTGTCGATGTCGGCGACGGCGCGATCCGTCAGCTTCTGGACGTCATCTTGCGAACGACGCTCGTCGTCCTCGGAGATTTCCTTGTCCTTGACCAGCTTCTTGAGCGCTTCGTTGGCCTCGCGGCGCAGGTTACGCACCGCGATCTTGGCGTCTTCGCCTTCGCTGCGCACGACCTTGGTCAGGTCGCGGCGGCGCTCTTCGGTCAGCGCGGGCATCGGCACGCGGATCGTGTCGCCCATGGAGATGGGGTTCAGACCCAGGTCCGACTCACGGATGGCCTTTTCGATCGGGCCGGCCATGTGCTTTTCGTACGGCTGCAGGCTGATGGTGCGGGCGTCGACCAGGTTCACGTTGGCGACCTGGCCAACCGGCACGGGCGAACCGTAGTATTCGACCTGCACGTGATCCAGGATGCCGGTGTGGGCGCGGCCCGTGCGAATCTTGGCCAAGTTGGTCTTGAGCGTATCAAGCGACTTGGCCATTCTGGCATCGGCGGATTTGCGGATTTCTGCTGCGCTCATGGAATTTCCTTTTCTTTAAACGTGTACCAACGTGCCTTCGTCCTCGCCGCTCACGACTCGCTTGAGCGCGCCGGACTTATTGATCGAAAACACTTTGATCGGCAGTTTCTGGTCGCGGCACAGCGCGAAGGCGGTGGCGTCCATGATTTCCAGACGGCGGACGATCGCCTCGTCGAAGCTGATGCGCGCGTAGCGCGTCGCGGTGGGATCCTTGTTGGGATCCGCGCTGTAGATGCCATCCACCTTGGTGGCCTTCAGCACGATCTCCGCGCCGATTTCGGCGCCGCGCAGTGCCGCAGCCGTATCGGTGGTGAAGAAGGGATTGCCGGTGCCCGCGGCGAAGATCACGACCTTGCCCTCTTCGAGGTAGCGCAAAGCCTTCGGCCGGATGTAGGGCTCGACGACCTGATCGATATTCAGCGCGGATTGTACCCGGGTGTCGATACCCTTGTGCTTGAGCGCGTCCTGCAGCGCAAGCGCGTTCATGATGGTGGCCATCATGCCCATGTAGTCGGCGGTGGCGCGGTCCATGCCCTGCGCACCCGGGGCGACGCCACGGAAGATGTTGCCTCCGCCGATGACGATGGCCAGTTCGACGCCTGCGGCGGCGACTTCAGCGATCTCATCGGTCATACGGACGATGGTGGAGCGATTGATGCCGAAAGCATCGTCGCCCATCAGCGCCTCGCCGGAAAGTTTGAGAAGAACCCGTTTGTATGCCCTGCTGCTCATAGGTGATATCCCGAAGAACAATCCGACGAAAGTGTAAGACAAGAATGGGGTTGACCCCCAGCGCCGCCCCGCGAGGCGGGTTGGCTGCCCCATAGGCGTCTGCCTTTTGGGGCCCATGCGGCGAAAAAGGCCGGACTAGAATTTAATCTAGCGCCGGCCTTTAAGCACTACCTAGAGGTCAGGCGGCGCCAGCGGCGGCAGCGGCAACCTCAGCGGCAAAGTCGCTGGTCTTCTTCTCGATACCTTCGCCGACGACGAACAGCACGAACTTGCTGATCGAGGCGCCCTTTTCCTTCAGGTGCTGTTCGACCGTGTGCTTGTCGCTCTTGACGAACGGCTGCGACAGCAGCGTCACTTCCTTCAGGAACTTCACGACCGAGCCTTCCACCATCTTGGCGACGATGTCGGCGGGCTTGCCGGATTCGGCAGCCTTCTGCTCGGCAACCGAGCGCTCGGCGGCGATGTCGGCCGGGTTCACGCCGTCGGCGTTCAGGGCCTTGGGCTTGGTGGCGGCAATGTGCATCGCCAGATCCTTGCCCACTTCTTCGGCGCCGGTGTATTCCACCAGCACGCCGATCTTGCCGCCGTGCACGTAGCTGGCCAGCGAGTTGGCGGTCTGGATGCGCTCGAAGCGGCGGATCGAGATGTTTTCGCCGATCTTGCCGATCAGGGCGGTACGGGTGGTTTCGACCGTGCCTTCACCGTACGGCAGCGCCGACAGCGCGGCCACATCGGCCGGGTTCTGCGTGGCGACCAGTTCGGCCAGCTTGTTCACGAAGCCGACGAAGTCGTCGTTCTTGGCGACGAAGTCGGTTTCGCAGTTGATTTCGATGACGGCGCCTTGCTTGGCGTCGGCGGAGATGAACAGACCGATCAGGCCTTCGGCCGTGACGCGGGCAGCAGCCTTGCTGGCCTTGTTGCCCAGCTTGACGCGCAGGATTTCCTCGGCGCGGGCCAGGTCACCTTCGGCTTCCGTCAGGGCCTTCTTGCATTCCATCATGGGCGCGTCAGTCTTTTCGCGCAGTTCCTTGACCAGGGCAGCGGTAATTTCAGCCATGTTTGCTCCAAATTTTGCTAAGACACGCCCCGGCGGGCCGGGGCTGTGATTTGATTCGATGGGACGCCCGCACTGGGCGGGCCTGGAAGATGGGAGCCCAGCTTCGCAGCGCCGGCGGGGCGGAAGCGGGCCAGTCTTGGCACCGCTTCCAGACCTTAACCGCCGGACATGACAACCGGCTTAGGCCTGGTTGTCTTGAACTTCGACGAACTCTTCCTGACCTTCGCCCAGTTCTTCGACCAGACCGTTCAGGTTTTGCTCGCGGCCTTCCAGGACGGCGTCGGCGATGCCCTTGGCGTACAGCGCGATGGCCTTGGCCGAGTCGTCGTTGCCGGGGATGACGTAGTCGATGCCTTCGGGCGAGTGGTTGGTGTCAACCACGGCGACCACGGGGATGCCCAGGGTCTTGGCTTCGGCGATGGCGATCTTGTGGTAGCCGACGTCGATCACGAACATGGCATCGGGCAGACCGTTCATGTCCTTGATGCCGCCGATCGACTTGTTCAGCTTGTCCAGTTCGCGTTGGAACAGCAGGCCTTCCTTCTTGATCATGCGCTCGGCGCCGCCTTCGGCGACGACGACTTCCATGTCCTTCAGGCGCTTGACCGAGGTCTTGACCGTCTTGAAGTTGGTCAGCATGCCGCCGAGCCAACGGGCGTCGACGAAGGGCATGCCGCAACGTGCGGCTTCGGTGGCGACCAGTTCGCGAGCGGCGCGCTTCGTGCCGACGAACAGGATGTTGCCGCCGCGAGCAGCCAGCTGCTTCACGAACTTGGTGGCTTCCTGGTACTTATCAACCGTCTTTTCGAGGTTGATGATGTGAATCTTGTTGCGGTGACCGAAGATGTACTGAGCCATCTTGGGGTTCCAGTAACGGGTCTGGTGACCAAAGTGGACACCCGCTTCCAGCATTTCGCGCATCAAAGACATTTAATTCTCCAAGGGTTGGTTTCTTGCGCCGCACCTGCATCAGCATCCTGCTGACACCCTGGGTGGTGTTGCGCGCGATTTCCCGCAAAACGCGGGATGACAAAGATTTTAACCGGGCCGGCCGATCACTGCCGCAATAACTACGACGCTCCAGGCGCGTTGCCTGTAGCGGCTCGCCTTTAACGACTTCTACTACGCTGCCGCGATAAACCCAGACGGCCGCCACACGACAAGAGACTTGCATTGCGTCTGTCCGACACTCCAGGAAGTTCCTGGAAGTTTCTTCGAGACGCACCCGGAATTGTTTTGTTGGCGGCGAAATCCAGTTCTTCGCAAACTTGGCCGCAAGGCCAGCCCGCGCATCAGGCCACTGTGGCAGTTCTTAAGGATCCCTTTCAGGATGCGCTTTTCAGCGCACGCTTTTCAGCGCAATTCCAAGAACTTAATCCAGCGCCCATACCGAACCTGCATCGCCGCTCGAAAACACTTCCGGGCTTGCAAGCACACCGCGCCCAGCCAATGCCGGCAGTCATGCCCACAGCCTGCCCAGCCGGATTTCCATGCAACACTTGGCTTTCCCTATGCCCAGCAGCCTGCCCGAATTCGCTCCACAACCTTCGCTTGCGGTGAAACTTCAGGGCTTGCCGCGGGATCCTAGAAAAGAACCGCGCGAAACGAGAAATCCTGCCGGATGTGCTCTGGACCCAAAGGCCAGCACCCGCCGGGTTTGGCTGGGGGCCAAGATGTTCTCACCCTGACGGATGTTTTCATCCCTGACCCTTCTTGCCGGTAACCCGATTGCTCCCCAAATTTTTAGGGAAGCTTATAATTCTACTATTCTTTCAAGCAGACATTCAAGCGACTCATCGCAAGCTTTCCATGGGCACAATCACCAATCCGGCCGACCTGGCCAAAATGCGCGCCGCCTGCCAGGACGCCGCCAAAGTTCTCGACTTCATCACCCCGCACGTCAAGCCGGGGGTCACCACGGGCGAACTCGACCGCCTGTGCCTGGAATACCTGACCGACGAACTGAAGGTGAAGTCCGCCACGGTCGGCTATGCGCCCCCGGGCTACCCGCCCTTCCCCGGCGCCATCTGTACCTCGGTCAATCACCAGGTCTGCCACGGCATTCCCGGCGACAAGGTCCTGAAAAACGGGGACTCATTGAATATCGACGTCACCATCATCAAGGATGGCTGGTTCGGCGACACCAGCCGGATGTACGCGGTGGGCGAACAGTCCATCCTGTCCCGGCGCCTGTCCGACACCACGTTCGAGTGCATGTGGAAGGGCATCCAGCAGGTCAAGAACGGCGCCACGCTGGGCGACATCGGCAACGCGATCCAGAAGCACGCCGAATCGAATGGCTTCTCCGTTGTCCGTGAATTCTGCGGCCACGGCATCGGCGAGCGCTTCCATGAAGATCCGCAGGTGCTGCATTACGGCAAGCCCGGCTCGGGCGTGAAGCTGGTGACCGGCATGCTGTTCACCATCGAGCCCATGATCAATGCCGGCCGCCGCGAGATCCGGCAACTGGCTGACGGCTGGACGGTCGTCACCCGCGACCACAGCCTGTCCGCGCAATGGGAACACGCCGTCTGCGTGACGGAAACCGGCTACGAGGTCCTGACCCTCTCGCCCGGCATGCCCCAGCCGCCCGCGTTCATCACCGAACCCATCGTCATCCCCGCCGTCTGAAGACCCGCAGCCACCCATGACCGCCGAAATCCTCACCAAGCTGCGCGAACGCATCCAGGAATCCCGGCGGGCCGTGGTGGCCCAGTTCCGGGAACACGAACGGCCGGACATCCTGCTGACCGAGCTGCGCCGCATCGTGGACGTCGCGCTACGGGATCTGGTCAAACATTGCCCGCTGCCGGTTGGCGCCACGCTGGCGGCCGTGGGCGGTTATGGCCGGGGCGAGCTCTACCCCCACTCCGACGTCGACCTGCTGATCCTGCTGCCGCACGCGCCGACGCCCGACGAAGAAAGCGCGATCGAAAAACTGGTGGCATCGCTGTGGGATCTGGGACTGGAGCCCGGCCACAGCGTGCGCACCATCGAGGACTGCGAGCGCGAGGCGGACGCGGACATCACGGTAGAGACCGCGCTGCTGGAATCGCGCTGGCTGGCCGGCAGCCGCGTGCTGATGCGCAAATTCGATGCGGCGACCAAGTCCCGGCTCGATCCGCAGGCGTTCTTTCTGGCCAAGCGCGTCGAAATGCAGCAGCGCCATGCGCGCTACCACGACACGCCGTACGCGCTGGAACCCAATTGCAAGGAATCGCCGGGTGGCCTGCGCGATCTGCAGGTCATTCTGTGGATGGCGCGCGCCGCCGGTTTCGGCAACAACTGGCGTTCGGTGGCGCAGGCGGGCCTGTTGACCTCGTCCGAGGCGCGCGACCTGCGCAAGGCCGAGCAGGCCTTCAAGCGCCTGCGCATTGAACTGCACCTGCTGGCCAACCGGCGCGAAGACCGGGTGCTGTTCGATCTGCAGCCCGCGCTGGCCGAGGTCTACGGCATTCACGCCACCGCCACTCGGCGGGGCAGCGAACTGCTGATGCAGCGCTACTACTGGGCGGCGCGGCTGGTGACGCAACTGAACGGCATCCTGGTGCAGAACATCGAGGAACGGCTGTTCCCGCGCCCCGACAGCGACGCGCGCGACATCGACGACGATTTCCGCAACCTGCGCGACCGCCTGGACATCATTCGGGACGACGGCTTCGAGCGCAATCCCACGCTGCTGCTGCGCGCCTTCCTGGTGATGCAGCAGCACCCCGAGCTGACCGGCATGTCGGCCCGCACGCTGCGCGCCATCTGGCATTCGCGCCACCGCATCGACGCGCAGTTCCGCCGCAACCCGGTCAATCGCAAGCTGTTCCTGCAGATCCTGCAGCAGCCGCGCGGCATCGTCCATGAATTGCGGCGCATGACCATGCTGAACATCCTGCCGCGCTATCTGCCGGTATTCCGCCGCATCGTCGGGCAGATGCAGCACGACCTCTTCCATGCCTATACGGTGGACCAGCACACGCTGGCGGTGGTGCGCAATCTGCGCCGCTTCACCATGCCCGAACATGCGCAGGAGTACCCGCTGGCCAGCCAACTGATCGCCGGCCTGGACCGGCACTGGCTGCTGTATGTGGCGGCGCTGTTTCACGACATCGCCAAGGGCCGCGGCGGCGACCATTCCGAACTGGGCGCGCGCGAAGTCCGCAAGTTCGCCGCGGAGCACGGCATGGACCCGGAGGACGCCAAGCTGGTCGAATTTCTGGTGCGCCAGCATCTGTTGATGTCGGCGGTGGCGCAAAAGCGCGACCTGTCCGACCCCGAGGTCGTGCAGTCGTTCGCCGCCACGGTCAAAGACGAGCGCCACCTGACCGCGCTCTATCTGCTGACGGTGGCTGATATCCGCGGCACCAGCCCCAAGGTCTGGAACGCCTGGAAGGGCAAGCTGCTGGAAGACCTGTACAAGCTGACGCTGGCGGCGCTGGGCGGCGCCCATGCCGACGCCCACACGGTCCTGGCCGAGCGCAAGGAAGAAGCGGCGCGGCTGACCCGGCTGGCCGGACTGCGCGACGACGCGCGCGAAGCCTTCTGGAATCAGCTCGACGTGGCGTATTTCCTGCGCCATGACGCCTCTGACATCGCCTGGCACACGCGCCACCTGTACCACCAGGTCGCTCCTGCCAAAGCCGTGGTCAAGGCGCGCCCCACCGAGCAGGGCGAAGGCCTGCAGATCATGGTCTACACGCGCGACGCGCCCGACCTGTTCGTGGCGATCTGCGGTTATTTCGATGCCAAGTCCCTGTCCATTCAGGATGCGCGCATTCACACGACCCGCCATGGCTGGGCGCTGGACAGCTTCATCGTCCTGCTGCCCGAGGGCGCGAGCGACCTGCGTGCGCAGGCCACGCTGGTTGAACACGAACTGGCCGAACGCCTGAAAGATCCGCAGACGGCCGCGCAGGCCCAGCCCGGCCGCGGCGGGTGGTACGGGCGGGGCCGGCAGTCGCGCGTGTCGCGCGTGTTTCCAGTCATGCCCCAGGCCGAACTCCAGCCGGACGAACGCAGCACGTCGTGGCGGCTGTCCGTCACGGCGACCGACCGCCCCGGGCTGCTGCACGCCCTGGCGCGCGTCTTTGCGCGCCACGAGATCAACCTGCTCATGGCCAAGATCATGACGCTGGGCGACCGCGTGGAAGACGTGTTCATCGTGGACGGATCCGCGCTGGCGCGCCCCCGCAGCCAGATGCAGTTCGAGCGCGACATTCTGGACGCGCTTTCGGGCGACGAGGCCCAGCAGCGCGCCGCCTGAGCCCGCATCGCCAGACCCGGCCCGGAACGCATACAATCCGGGTTTTCGGCCAGGCGATGCTTGCTCACATGCAGCTCAACGACTATCTGCGCATTTTCGGTGGCAGCTTTTTTTTCGCGCTGGCCACCCTGCTGCCATTCCTGAATCCGCCCGCGATCGCCCCCATCTTTCTATCGCTGACCGAGGGCGCGTCCTCCGCCACGCGGGTGGTGCTGGCCAAGCGGGTTGCGATCAATGTGTGCCTGATGCTGATCGTCGCCATGGTGGCGGGCAACGTGCTCCTGAGCTTTTTCGGCATTTCGCTGTCGATCGTGCGCGTGGGCGGGGGCATGCTGGTGATCGCCAGCGCCTGGCGGCTGGTGAATTCGCCGGATGCCGACACCGAACGGGTGGCGCGCATGGCCGAATCGTTCACACCCGAGATGGCCAAGGCCCGCGCGTTCTATCCGCTGACCTTCCCCATCAGCTGCGGCCCTGGCTCCATTGCGGCCGCCATCACGGTGGGCGTCTCGCTGCGGGACACGAACCACGCATGGAGCCTGGTGCGGCTGGCGGGCTCCATTCCCGGCATCATCGTCGTTTCGTTGACGCTTTACGTCTGCCTGCGCTTTGCGGCGCAGATGCTGCATCGCCTGGGCGACAACGGCACGGCGGTCTTCATGCGGCTGTCGGCGTTCATCATGCTGTGCCTGGGGGTGCAGATTTTCTGGGAAGGCGCGCGGGAACTGCTCCTGAGCGTGCTGACCCAGGTCATGCAACCAATTCCCGTCCCGAAGGCCTAAGCATGTCCGGCCGCCGCGCCGGCTTCGTCCAACCCATTTCAACGCAACAATGACATCTCGCTCAGAACGCCTGCTCCGCCTGATCGCCCTTTTCTCTTTCGGCGCCGTGGGCATCGCCCTCGTTTCCCAGCACGTCTTCGACATGCCGCCCTGCGCCTGGTGCGTGATGCAGCGCCTGATCTATCTCGTGATCGGCGTGGTCGCGCTGATCGGGGGCTTTGGCGGCGGACGCGCGCTGACGCGGATCTGCGGCTTTCTTGCTGCCCTCTTGTCGCTGTCCGGCATCGTGGCCGCCTGGTATCAGTACAGCGTCGCCGCCAACATGCTGTCGTGCGACCAGACGTTTGCCGACCGCTTCATGACTGGCATCGGCCTGGAAAGCGCCATCCCGCCGCTGTTCGGCATCTACGCCACCTGCATGGACGCCAAGGTGCCGGTGCTGGGCGTCGAATACGCCCTGTGGAGCCTGGCGCTCTTTGTGATCCTGTTCTTCATGGCGCTGCCGGTGGTGTTCCGGCGCGGCGCCTCGGCCTGAACGCCGCATCGAGATCGTGCAGACCCTGAAGTACCTCTCCGGCTATCCGGAGCCGCTCTTGGCGCAAGCGCAAAAACTGCTGGACCAGGACAAGCTGGGCGCCGCCCTGCTTGCCCGGTATCCGGGCGGCGCACATGAAGTGCGCACCGACAAGGCGCTGTACCAGTACGTGACCGACCTGAAGAACGCCTACATGCGCAACGGCGACCAGATCAACAAGGTGGCCTTTGACAGCAAGATCCACGTGATCCAGCACGCGCTGGGCCAGCACACCTACATCTCGCGCGTGCAGGGCGGCAAGCTCAAGGCCAAGCACGAGATCCGGGTGGCGACGCTGTTCAAGAACGTGCCCGCCGAATTCCTGAAGATGATCACCGTGCACGAACTGGCCCATCTGAAGGAAAAGGACCACAACAAGGCGTTCTACAACATGTGCCTGCGCATGGAGCCGCACTACCATCAGTACGAGTTCGACCTGCGGCTGTACCTGACGCATCTGGAGGCCACGCGCACGCCGTTGTGGGAAGCGCAAGGCTGACCATTTCCGGTGCGGTGGCGCCGGCGAAAAAAATGCCGTCCCGAGGGACGGCATTTCTGTTTGCGCGAACGCCCGCAGGAATCAGGCGTCGTCGGACGTGTATCCCATGTTGAAGCGCAGGCCGCCCGCGTCTTCGTCCTTGCCGGGCTCGGAACGCGACTGCCCCAGACGGGCCAGGTACTCGGGCGTGATGTCGCCGGTGATGTACTGCCCGTCGAAGCACGAGGCCTCGAAGCGCGTGAGCTTGGGATTGATGTCACGGACCGACTGCTGCATGTCGTGCAGGTCCTGGTAGATCAGGCTGTCGGCGCCAATCGCGCGGGCGATTTCCTCGTCCGTGCGGCCGGTGGCGATCAGTTCGCTTTGCGTGGGCATGTCGATGCCGTACACGTTCGGGAAGCGTACCGGAGGCGCGGCCGAGGCGAAGTACACCTTGTTGGCGCCGGCGGCGCGAGCCATGTCGACGATTTCGCGGCTGGTCGTGCCGCGCACGATGGAGTCGTCCACCAGCAGCACGTTCTTGCCCTTGAACTCCATGCCGATGGCATTGAGCTTCTGGCGCACCGACTTACGGCGCACGGCCTGGCCCGGCATGATGAACGTACGGCCCACGTAGCGATTCTTGATGAGCCCTTCGCGATAGTCCAGGTTCAGGCGCGCGGCAAGCTGCATGGCGGCCGGGCGCGAGGAATCGGGAATCGGCATAACGACGTCGATGTCGCCCAGGCGCATGTTGCGTGCAACCTTGTCGGCCAGGTATTCACCCATGCGCAGGCGCGCGTCGTACACCGACACGCCGTCGATCATCGAATCGGGGCGGGCGAAGTAGACGTATTCGAAAATGCAGGGAACGAGCTGCGGATTGTCGGCGCACTGACGGGCGACCAGGCGGCCGTCCAGGTCGATGAACACGGCTTCGCCGGGCTCGACGTCGCGCACGAAGGTGAAACCGCTGCCTTCGAGGGCCACGGATTCCGAGGCGGCCATCCATTCGACGCCTTCTTCGGTTTCCTGGCGGCCGATGCACAGCGGACGGATGCCGTTGGGATCGCGGAAGGCGAGCAGGCCGTAGCCGGAAATCTGGGCCACGACGGCGTAGGCGCCGCGCACGCGCTTGTGCAGGGCGGCAACCGCGCGGAACATTGCGTCGTCATCGAGCGACACGCCGTTGGCGGCCGATTGCAGCTCGTGCGCCAGCACGTTCAAGAGGACTTCGGAATCGGAGTTCGTGTTGATGTGGCGGCGGTCGACGCGGTACAGCGATTCACGCAGTTCGCGCCAGTTGGTCAGGTTGCCGTTGTGGGACAACATGATGCCGAACGGGGCGTTGACGTAGAAAGGCTGGGCTTCTTCTTCGCTGGCGCTGGAGCCGGCCGTCGGATAGCGAACCTGGCCGACGCCGGACGTGCCGGGCAGCGCGCGCATGTTGCGCGTGCGGAACACGTCGCGCACCAGGCCGTGCGCCTTGTACATATTGAACTGGTTGCCTTGCGACGTCGCAATGCCCGCGGCGTCCTGCCCGCGATGCTGCAACAGCAGCAAGCTGTCATAGAGCAGCTGGTTGACCGGCCCGCGCCCGATGACCCCTACGATTCCACACATGGTGAGATTTCCTGGTTGATTTGAAGCTAATCAGTACGGCAGCCACGTCGCCAGGGTTGGCGGCAGCCACGTCTTGATATGTTTGATGGCCTCGATGGCCGAATGCGAAAACATGGCGTCCTGCCACCATGGCTCTTGTGGCAGCGGCGTGTACCCTGCGGCGGCGACCAGCGCCAGCACAATCAATAGACCACGGGCCAGCCCGAACATTCCGCCCAGGCCGTGATCGGCCGGGCTCAGTCCGGTGCTGCGGATCAGGGCGGCAAGCGTCATATTGACCAACCCCACGCCGAGCAACACGATGATGAACACCGCCGCGTAGGAGACTCCCATGCGCAGCAGCGTCGTTTCAATATAGGGCTCCAGCCAGGTATAGACCGTGGGGCCCCACCATATCGCGGCCACGAAGGCCAGCAGATAGGCGACCAGCGACAGCACCTCTTTGAGCAGGCCGCGCACCAGGCCCAGCACACCCGATACCACCAGGATGGCCAGCACGACGAAGTCGAAGCCGGTCACTATTGGGCGGCAATGAAACCATTGTCATAGCCCAGCGTGCGCAACCGCGCCTGGGCCGCCTGAGCCGCCTCGCGCGAGGGGAACGGCCCCACGCGCAGACGGAACTGCTGCTTGCCATTGATGGTGGCCTGCTCGACAAATGCATTGGTGACGCCGGCCTGATGCAGCTTGCCGCGGCGCGACTGGGCGTCTTCCGACGTGGTGTACGCGGCGATCTGCAGCACGAAATTGCCCTTGGAGGCAGCCGGCTTGGGCGCGTCGGGCTTGGGCGAGGACGCCGGAGCGTTGCGACCTTCGAGCAGCGCCAGGGCGCGCGCGCCGTCGTCCGAACGCGAGTCGGGTTTGGCGGGCGTCGCGGGTTTGGCCGGCTCGGGCTTGGGTTTGACCTCGGGCTTGGGCGGCGTGACCGGCGGGACTGCAGGCGTGACCGGCTGTGCGGCGGGCGCGGTGGCGTGCGGCGTGTTGGACGCAGCGGCCACGGGCGGCACGGACGTCACGCCCGGTGGCGTGGGAACGGCGGCGGGGTCGGTGGGCGCGGACGGCTCGGCCGGTGCGGTGGCCTGCGGTTCCGAGACCTGCGGCTGGAACGGCGTATTGCGTTCCGGCACCTTGATGGGAATGTTGTCGTCGACCGGGGTGGGCTGCGAATCGAGCACCATGGGAAGGACGATGACGGCTGCCAGCACCAGCGCTACGGCGCCTGCGAGCCTGCGACGCGCGCGGCCACGCAACTCGGCGGCCTGGACCTCGCTTGGCACGGCAGCCCGTTTGGAGGCCTGCGCCTGCTCGGCGGGATCTTTGCGTTTGAAAAAACCCATGGAAGAGAATTCCTTGCGGCGCCTTGCGGCATTGAGGCGGCGGGGCCGCCATGACGCGAATGGCCCGATTTGCCTATGCCTTGCGACCCAGAGCCTGCAAGACGGAGGCTACGGTGAGAAACGATCCGAATACCACGATTCTATCATTCTCCCCTGCCCGTTCGCGCGCTGCGGCAAAGGCCTGGGCGGGATCGGCGTAGGGCTGGATGCTGGGGCTTTCGCTGCCGGCGGGCAGCGGCGGGAGGGCTGCGGCGACCTGGTCCGCGAGCGCCTGGGCGGGGGTGCCGCGCGGCCCTGGAAGACCGGCGCAATACCAGTAGTCGACGCGGGAGCCGAATTTGGCCACCACGCCGGCGAGGTCCTTGTCGTTCAGCATGCCGAACACCGCGTGGGTGTACGGATGAAAGCCCATGTTGTCGAGGTTTTGCGCCAGCACGGCAGCGGCATGCGGGTTGTGCGCCACGTCGAGAATGACGGTGGGTTGGCCCGGCAGGATCTGGAAGCGGCCGGGCAGCGATGCCTGCAACAACCCCAGGCGCACGGCCTGCTGCTGCACGGGCAGCCGGTCGCGCACGGATTCCAGCGCGGCCAGCGCCGCCGAGGCGTTGAGCAACTGGTTGGCGCCGCGCAGGGCCGGATAGGCCATCCCGCTGCGGCGCTGTTCCCGCCCGCCGTACGCCCATTGCTGGCGGTCGCCCGAATAGTTGTAGTCGCGCCCGAAGAGCCACAGGTCCGCGCCGATGGCTTCGACGTGATCCAGCAGCGACTGCGGGGGCACCGGATCGCTGCAGATGGCCGGCCGGCCGCTGCGGTAGATGTGGGCTTTTTCGAAGCCGATTTTTTCGCGCGTGTCGCCCAGCCAGTCGGTATGGTCCAGGTCGACGCTGGTGACGATGGAGCAGTCGGCATCGACGATGTTGACGGCATCCAGGCGTCCGCCCAGGCCGACTTCGAGGACGACGGCATCCAGGCGCGACTGCGAGAAGAGGCGCAGAATGGCCAGCGTGGTGAATTCGAAGTAAGTCAGCGACACATCGCCGCGCGCGGCTTCGACGGCCTGGAACTGCGTGATGAGGTCCTGATCGGAGGCGATCTGGCCGTTGACGCGGGCGCGCTCGTTGAAGTCGATGAGATGCGGCGAGGTGTACAAGCCGACCTTGTAGCCCGCGGCCAGCAGGATGGCCTCGAGCATGGCACAGGTGGAACCCTTGCCGTTGGTGCCGCCGACCACGAACTTGACGCCGGGCAGCGACAGTTGCATGCGGTCCGCGACCTGGCGCACCCGGTCCAGCCCCATGTCGATCGCGGTGGCGTGGATGGACTCCAGGTACTGCAGCCAATCGGACAGGTTGGCAGCGGCGTCAGGCGTGCGGACAGAAGACATGAGACGGGTTCGCGAAAGGAAATCAGCCTGCGATTTTAGCAGTGTGTGCCCGGTGTTTTCCCTAATCCCCTAGGGTGTGGCACGGTATCCGCCGGCAGAAAGTGCTTGCCCATGTTTTTCTCATACGTAAAAATAAATTCATGTATGGAAAATAACAGGAAGAGACATGACGCAGCGTTCAACTCCCAAATGGCTGGTGCGTGAAGCCGACGTTCCGGGCTACAGCCCTGCCAACCACACCGGCACCCTCAACCGCCGGCTGATCAGCCCGGACACCGTCGGCGCCCGCGGCGTGGAGGTGCTGCTGGGCGTCATCGACAAGGGTAAAGGCGCCCTGCCGCACGCGCACCCCGGCATCGAGCAGGTCTGTTACCTGATTTCGGGCACCGCCCGCGCGCAGGTGCAGGACGAATGGGCCGACATGGGCCCCGGCGACTGCTGTTACTTCCCCCCCGACATTCCCCACGTTTTCACCGTGACGAGCGATGAACCCGCCCGGCTGCTGGTGATCTACACGCCGCCTTACGAAGAATCCCCCGATCGCGTGATCCGCGATTTTCCGGCGCCACCCCCAGCCGCTTGACGCGGCGCTTCGCGAGAGGCAGCGGCCGATAGAGCCGCGCCTTATTCCAATAAAGACAGGAGACACACCCATGCAATCCCTACGCCTGCTTGGCGCCGCGCTGGTCAGCGGCGCCGCCATGATGGCGGCTGGCCCCGCCCACGCCGCCGATTACCCCACCAAGCCCATTACCCTTGTGGTGCCCTTCCCGGCAGGATCGGGCACGGACGCCGTGGGCCGGATCTTCGGGGCCGAATTGTCGACCCTCCTTGGCCAGCAGGTCGTGGTGGAGAACAAACCGGGCGCCAATGCCACGATCGCGGCCAACTACGTGGCGCGTGCCAAGCCGGACGGCTACACGCTGTTCGTCACCACCAATACTTCCCATTCGGCCGCCCCCTGGCTGATGAAGAACGTGCCGTATGACCCGGTCAAGGATTTCACCCCGATCGCGCGCGGCGGCAACCTGCCCTTCATCCTGGTCGTGAACCCGAAGCGCCCCTGGAAGACCGTGGGCGACCTGGTGGCCGACGCCAAGAAGAACCCGGGCCGCATCACCTACGCCAGCGGCAACAGCACCGGCATCGTCGCGGGCGCCACGCTGGCCAACCGCGCCAAGATCGACATCCTGCATGTGCCCTATAAAGGCACGCCGCAGAGCCTGACCGACGTGGTCGGCGGACAGGTGGACTTCATGTTCACGGACCTGACCTCTGGCCTGCCGTTCGTGCAGTCGGGCCAACTGCGCGCCCTGGCCGTGTCCACCGCCGAGCGCAGCGCCATCATTCCCGATCTGCCTTCGATGGCAGAAGCGGGGGTGCCCGACTTCGACTTGAACTCCTGGAACGGCTACTTCGGTCCCGCCGGCATGCCGCCCGAGATCGTGGCCAAGCTGAATGGGGCCATCAACCAGATCGTGGCAAAGCCCGACGTGAAGAAGCGCCTGGCGGGACTGGGCTTCGACGCCTTCTCGAGCACGCCCGAGGCCTTCGCCCAGTTTGTTGGTGAACAGCGCGACCTGTGGGGCAAGCTGATCCGTGACGCGGGGATCGAGCAGCAATGATCGACCAGCCCCTGCCCGACACGCCCGTTGCCGGACCGCTGGCCGGCGTGCGCATTCTGGACCTCAGCTCGGTGGTGATGGGGCCGTACGCGACCCAGGTTCTGGCGGACCTGGGCGCGGACGTCATCAAGGTGGAGTCGCCGGCGGGGGACAACATGCGGGCCGTCGGACCCATGCGCAACCCGGGCATGGGGCACCTCTACCTGCACCTGAACCGCAACAAGCGCTCGATCGTGCTGGACCTGAAGACCCCCGAGGGGCTTGAGGCCTGCCTGAAACTGGCCGAAAGCTGCGACGCCCTGCTCTACAACATCCGCCCCCAGGCGATGGCGCGGTTGGGCCTGTCGTACGAAGCGGTGACGGCGCGCAACCCGCGCATCGTCTATGTGGGCGCCTATGGGTTTGGCGAGGCCGGTCCCTACGCCGGCCGCCCCGCCTACGACGACCTGATCCAGGGGCAGACCGGCATTGCCGCGCTGTCCGCGCAGCAAAGCGGCGACGTGCCGCGCTACGCGCCGCTGACGCTGGCGGACCGGGCGGTGGGTCTGCACGTCGGCATTGCGCTGGTGTCCGCGGTGCTGAGCGCCCGCGCGCTCGGGCGCGGACAGCCGGTGGAGATTCCCATGTTCGAGGGCATGGCGCACCTGGTGCTGGGCGACCACCTGGGCGGCGCGACTTTCGAGCCGCCGATGGGGCCCACCGGGTACGCGCGCCTGCTGGCGCCGCATCGCCGTCCGTACGCCACGTCGGACGGGTACATCTGCCTGCTGATCTACAACGACAAGCACTGGCGCAATTTCTTTGACCTGATCGGGCGGCCCGAGCTGTCACAAGACCCGCGCTTCTGCACCCATGGCGCGCGCGCCGCGCACATCAGTGAGGTCTATGCCTTCGTGGCCGAGGTGATCGCCACCCGCCCCAGCGACGACTGGCTGCGGGAACTGGCTCGCGCCGACATTCCGGCCTCGCAGCTCTACACCATCGACGGCCTGATCCAGGACGAGCACCTGACCGCTACCGGGTTCATCCGGGAAATGGACCACCCCTCGGAAGGCCGCATCCGCACCACCGGGACGCTGGGCCGCTATGCCGGCACGCCGACCTCGATTCGGCGTCCCGCCCCGCGGCTGGGCGAGCACAGCCGCGAGGTGCTGGCCGAGGCTGGCTACGGACAGGAACAGATCGACGCCATGCTTGCCCGTGGCATTACCCAGGACGGAAACAACGATGGACTTTGAATTCACCCCCGATCAACTGGCGCTGCGCGACGCGGTTTCCCGCATCTGCGACCGCTATCCCGACGAGTACTGGCTGGAACGGGACCGCGAGGGCGGCTTTCCGGAACCCCTGCACGCCGACCTGGCGCGCGACGGATGGCTGGGCATTGCCATGCCGCAGGAGTACGGCGGCGCGGGCCTGGGCATGACCGAAGCCGCGCTGATGATGCAGACCATCGCGGCGTCGGGCGCCGGCTTCACGGGCGCCTCCGCCGTCCACATGAACATCTTCGGGCTGAATCCGGTGGTGGTGTTCGGCAGCGACGAGCAGCGCGGCCGCTGGCTCGAACCGCTGATTGCCGGCCGCGAGAAGGCCTGCTTTGCGGTCACCGAGCCCGATGCCGGGCTGGACACGACCAAGCTGAGCACCCGCGCCGTGCGCCAGGGCGACGAGTACGTCGTGCACGGCCGCAAGATCTGGATCTCGACGGCGCAGGTGGCCAGCAAGATGCTGCTGCTGGCGCGCACCACCCCGCTATCCGAAGTTGAAAAGCCCACGCAGGGCCTGTCGCTCTTTTATACCGACCTGAACCGCGAAAAGATCGAGGTGCGCGAGATCGAGAAAATGGGCCGCAAGGCCGTGGACTCGAACATGCTGTTCATCGACGGCCTGCGGATTCCGGTGGCCGACCGTATCGGCGAGGAAGGCCGCGGCTTTGAATACATCCTGCACGGCTTGAACCCCGAGCGCATCCTGATCGCCGCCGAAGCCGTGGGGATCGGCCGCGCGGCGCTGGACCGGGCCGTCAAGTATGCCGGCGAACGTACCGTGTTCGGCCGCCCCATCGGCAAGAACCAGGGGATCCAGCATCCGCTCGCCCAGGCCTGGATGCAGCTCGAAGCCGCGGACCTGATGGTGTTCAAGGCGGCCAGCCTGTACGACGCGGGCAAGCCCTGCGGCCCTGCCGCCAATTCGGCCAAGTACCTGGCGGCCGAGGCCGGCTACAACGCCTGCCAGACGGCGGTGATGACGCTGGGCGGCATGGGGTATGCCAAGGAGTACCACGTGGAGCGGCTGCTGCGCGAAAGCTTCATTCCCCGCATCGCGCCGGTCAGCCCGCAGCTCATCATGTGCTTCATCGCCGAAAAGGTGCTGGGCCTGCCCAAGTCGTACTAGACGGAAGCTGGCGGCAGGCAGGCGCGGTTCAGGCCTGCTGCTCCAGCCCCGTGCAGGCAGCCCGCAGGATGCGGGCGTAAGTTTCCTGCTCTGGCTCGATCCGGTAGATCGGGCCGCCAACAGAAATGGCGTAATGTTCACCGGACAGCGTGACCGGCCAGGCAATCGCCCCCACGTCGGCGATGGATTCTCCGCTGTTCATGAACCACCCCCGCTGCCGAGCGGCGTCCAGGTCCGCCAGCAAGGCCTCTCGGGTCACGAGGGTGCGGTCGTTGTAGCGCGTCATGGGAATGTTGGCGAGCAAGGCGTCGCGCGCCGGTTCGTCCAGCAGTGAAAGCAGCGCTTTTCCCAGCGAATTTGCATGAACGTCCTTGAACTCGCCTGCAACGGGCGCGTATCGGATCGTATGCGGCGAATCCAGCACATCCAGGTAGACGACGCGGCCGTCCGGCGAAAGCTTGGCGAAGACGACGGTTTCTCGCGTGGCGTCCCGCAGTTCAACCAGGCTGGGATAGACCCGGTCCAGGACGGGGTCGGCCCGCGCGATGCGCTGGGCCATGGCGAGCAGGCGGCCGGTGGGGTAATAGCCCTGGCGCCGGCCCGTTTCATACAGATAGCCAAGGCTGGTGAGCGTGCGGATCAGCGCCAGGCAACTGGAGACCGGCACGTCCAGCAGGCGGGCCAGCTCCGACAAGGGCAGCGCGCGTTTCTCGCGGGCGTAGGTTTCGATGATTTCGATCACTCGCAACGCCGTCTTGACACTCATCGCCCGATCCAGACTCTTAGCACGTGAACCATCCATATGCGCGGGGCTAAAGTTCCCTGCGAGGGTGCCGTTATGGTAACTGAGAATTTCCTGAAAACAGCGCGTTCTCCGAGACGCCCCCCTCGCCGTTGGAGTGATCATGGCCGTAACCCCGTTAGCCCCCGCAGCGTTCGCGTCGTTACCGGTTTCGACCGTTATCGCCACGCCGGACCCGTCCGCCACCGCCACGCCGGCTCCGGCCAGCGCCAACAGCAACGCCTCCGGCGGCGCCACGTCCGACCAGGCAAATGCGCAGAAGTTGCCGCTCGACAAAGCCCTGGATGAGATCAATGACCAGATGAAGGCCTGGTCGACACAGCTTCAGTTTGAAATCGACCCGAACGTGCACCAGGTCGTGGTGTCGGTGATCGACGCGGAATCGGGCGATGTCCTGCGCACCATTCCGAGCGAAACGGTGCTGAAGATCGCCAAGATGATCGTGAACATGCAGGGGAACGGTATCAAGACGTCGGCCTGATCCGGCACTTAAAACACCGTTCGCCAAGATTGACGCGCGGCCCGGTGAGAGAACCGCCGAATTAGGCCCGCCTTATGCCTTTACCCGGCCGATAGCCGGGATCACATTTTTGTCAGAATTGCATCGCTAGGAAGGAATTTCAATGGCCACCATCACCAATCTCGGCGCGAACTCAGGCTTGCCCCTGGAGGATATCCTCACGAAGCTGCAAGCAGCCGAGGAAAAGAAGCTGCAGCAGTACACCGTACGGCAGACCAGCTTCGAAACCCGCGTTACGGCATACGGCCAGCTCAAGAGCGCCGTGGAAGCCGTGCAGAAGGCTGCCGCCGCACTGGGCAAGCCCGAGACGCTGGGCGCCGTGAAAGGCAGCGTGACCGGCGGTGACGCCCTGACCGCGACCGTGGCCGCCGAAGGCGCCGTGGCCGGCCAGTACACGATCAACGTGAAGAACGTTGCCACTTCCCAGACGCTGCAATCGGGCGCGGTCGCCGACCGGAAGGCGTCCAACGGCGCCACGGGTTCGTTTGAAATCGAACTGGCCGACGGCACCAAGAAGACCGTCGACCTGAAGGACGACACCTCGCTGAACGGCATCGTCAAGGCGGTCAACGCCGACGACACGCTGGGCGTGCGCGCCACCGTCATCACCGACGGCGACGGCAAGAGCTACCTGATGATGACCGCCAAGGACACCGGCGTGCAGGCCTCGGTCAAGTCCATCACGGTGACGGGCGACCAGTCGCTCAAGGACGTCCTGTCCTACAGCAGCACCGATGCCGCCAATAGCAAAATGACGGCCACCGCCGCCGTCGATGCCGAGATCGATATCAACGGCATCACGATCAAGAGCGGCACGAACAACATTTCGACCGCCATCGACGGCGTCACGCTGAACCTGTCGTCCAAGACGGAAGCGGGCAAGCCGATCACGCTGAAGCTGGAAAGCGATCCCTCGGTGGCCAGCAAGGCCATCCAGAGCTTTGTCACCGCCTACAACACGCTGCAGACGACGATCAAGAACCTGACGGCCTTCGACGCCGCCGCCGCCACCAACCAGCCGCTGACCGGCGACGGCACGACGCGCGCGATCCAGTCGTCGCTTGCCAGCGCGCTGCAGTTCGTGACGGGCGAAGGCACGATGCGTTCGCTGGCCGACCTGGGCATCACGACCAACCCGCAGACGCGCCAGCTCACGCTGGACCAGACCAAGCTGGACAAGGCCCTGGCCACGAACAGCGCCGACGTCGCGCGCATGCTGACCGGCGAGAACGGTCTGGCCGCGAATTTCGACAAGGCCACCAAGGACATCCTGAGCGACACCGGTTCGATCAAGACCAAGACCGACGGTCTGGCCAAGTCGATCGCCAACGTGAAGGACCAGTACACGCGCGCCAAGGCCGCCGGCGAAGCATCGCTGGAACTGATGCGCGCGCAGTTCGTCCAACTGGACAAATTCGTTGCGCAGCAGTCGGTCACGGCCAACTACCTGACCCAGCAATTCGCGGCCATGAACAAGTCGTCGAAGTGATAACCGAGAAGATGCATTAAATGACGTACGCCGCGCGCCGCCCCACAGGCTCATACTCTGTCCGCTCCTACGCCGATATCGGCCTGGAGACCCAAGTGATGAGCGCCACACCGGAAAGGCTGATCACCCTGCTTTACCAGGGAGCGCGCGCGGCAATCGGACAGGCGCGCCTGCACATGCAGGAAGGTCGCGTGGCCGAGCGCGGCACGGCCATCACCAAGGCAATCAAGATCGTCGACGAAGGCCTGAAGATGGGCCTGAACATGGAAGCCGGCGGCGACATCGCCGCCAACCTGAGCCGGCTGTACGACTACATCGTCCGCACGCTGCTCATGGCAAACCTGAAAGCGGACGTCGAGCAGCTCGACATCGCGGACCGCCTGCTGGCGGACCTTTCCGACGCCTGGCAGACTTCCATCGATCGGCCTGCCCCGGACGTAACGCTTTGATGGCCCCTACAACGACTATTGCCAGCCATCGCTCGCCCGAGATTTCTATGACGTCGCTCACCCAGTACTCCGCCATCCTGGAACAGTATCAGGAGATCGCCATATCAACGAGCGAGATGTTGACAGCCGCCCAGGCCGGCGACTGGGACACCGCGCTCGTGCACGGTCAGCTCTATTGTGAGCAGGTCGAGCGCCTGCGCCATGCCGAGCCCGCCAGCCCCCTGGATGAAGCCGGCCGCACCATGAAGTACGACCTGCTCGTGCGCATTCTTGAAAACGACGCGTTGACGCGTGACCTGGCGCTGCCCCAACTGGCACGGCTGGGCGAATTGCTGGGACGCATGAAGCGCCAGCAGACCTTGCTGTCGGCCTACGGCAACCAGGCGTCTGAGCAATGAGCATCGGTCCCGCCGCGCTTGGCAACGTCCTGGTGCAGCGGTTGGACGCCGTGCTGGGCACGACGATGTCCGCCGCGAACGCCAACCAGATTTCGGGCGCGCGGCCCGACGCGGTCAGCCAGCCTGGCAGCCCGGAGAAAGCCGGGCCCTCGGACGGCTCGGCCCGCGATACCCGGCAAGGCATACAAACTGGCGGCGCCCGAGGCGACCGCCAGAATACTGTTGTCGACCCCAAAACCGCCGCCGCGCTAGCGCTGGCCGCCCGGGGTCTGGTCACCAGCAGCGATACCACCGCCTCGGCGCCAACCACGCTGGGCACGACCGCACGCACCATCCTGGCCCTGCTCGCCCAATACCCCGAAGCGGCCCCGGCCGTGCAGGGGCGTGCGCCGCTCTGGAGCGCCGACGCGCAGGGCGGACAGCAACCCGGTGGCGCCGCGCCAGGCGGCCAACCCGCGGCTCAGGCCGGCCAACCCGGCCAGCCCGCGCAGGCGGGTCAGCCTGGACAGCCGGCCGCCGCGACGACGGCCCAGCTTCCGGCGTCGACCACCCTGCCCGCCGCCACCGCCACGCCTTCGGCCACTGCCGCTGCGGATGCCGCGAATGGCAACGCCAAGCCAGGCGCCGCGCATGCGGGGGACCAGGCCGGCGGCGCGAAAGGGACGCAAGCCGCATCGCATGCCTCATTGGCTGCCGGCGGCCCGTCCGCCCGCGCCCTTGGCCAGGCGTTGCGCAATGCCCTGCAGACCAGCGGCCTCTTCTACGAATCGCACCTGACCGACATGGTGTTTGGGCGCAAGAACCCGTCCACCCTGGAAAACGAGCCCCAAGCCAGGATGTCGCGCGACACCGCCGCGCACGCCAGCACCCAGGCGCGCAGCCGCGGCGAAGCCGCCGGCGCCGGCCGCTCGGGCGCCAGCGCCGATGCGCCCTCGGGCTCTGGCACGTCGTCTTCCACGAACACGCCCGGCACGCCGATCGCCGGCATCCATCAGGATCTGACCGTGCTGGTGCGCCAGCAGCTCGATGTGCTGGCCAACCAGACGCTGAACTGGCAGGGCGAAGCCTGGCCCGGCACGCAGATGGAGTGGGAAGTCGAGCGCGACCCGTACGGCGAGGACCGCGAATCGGCCGTGCCAACCTGGGCCACCCGCGTGAAGCTGGACCTGCCGCGCCTTGGCCTGGTCGACGCCCGCCTGAACCTCGCCGGCGACCAGATCGTGCTGCAGCTGATTGCGCCGCACAGCGCGGCCGAAATCAACGATTCCTCGGACATGCTACGCTCGCGCCTCCTGGCCGCCGGCCTGACCCTGAGCAATCTGACGGTCAACGTGGTTGAACCCCGTCCCGTCATCCCGACCGATTTCTGATGAACACCCCCTCCTCCCCCGCGGACACCGGCCCGAACGCCAACCGCAACGCGGCGGTCGCCATCTCGTATGACGAAAGCGACGGCGCGCCGCGCGTGGTCGCCAAGGGTTATGGCCAGCTGGCGGACACGATTGTCCGGGCGGCCGAGGAAAACGGGCTGTACGTGCACGAATCCCGCGAGCTCGTGGGCCTGCTGATGCAGGTCGACCTGGACGCACATATCCCCCCCCAACTCTATGTCGCGGTGGCAGAATTGCTCGCCTGGCTGTACCGCCTGGAATCGCGCGACATCCCCCAGGCCGCGCGGCCCGAAATCTCTACCTAAGGACGATCACCGTGTTGGATGCTGCCGATCCGGAATTCCTGCTGACCCGGCCGGAAGACATGCGCTCCGCGCTCTTCGAGCTGACGCACCCCGACAGCCACATCCTGGTGCGCGATGCCGCGGACCGGGAGATCGCCGTGCTGATCCTGGGCGCCGACAAGCAGACCCGCCAATTTTTCTGGCGGCCGCGCGACTACGACGGCGCGGATTTTGAACAGTCCGACAGCATGGGCCTGCTGAGCGGCACGACGTTCCACTTCAATGCCACCGCCTATGGCGGCGTGCAGATCCGCTTTCGCGTCCAGCGACCGGAAATCATCCATTTCGATGACGGCAGTGCGGCTTTGATGTCGCCCTTCCCCGATCGGCTTGCCCGCATCCAGCGCCGCAAGATGTTCCGCGCCTCGATGATCTCCAGCGCCAACCGCTGCATGGCCACCTGGCAACCGGCAGCGCCGGAAAAGCCGATGGGCTTCACCGTGCGCGACATTTCGGTGGACGGGGTGGGCTTGCGCGTGGGCCTGGCGGTGGGCGAGCTGCCCCAGCGCGGCGCGGTGATGGAAGACGTGGAGCTGGATTTCGGCGAGCTTGGCAAGCTGAGCGCCGACCTGGAAGTGCGCAACATCTACCCGGTGTCGGGCCAGCCGATGGCCTCGGCCGACAGCAGCACCGATGGCGAAGCGCCGAAGCACGTGTCGCTGACGGGCGAACCGCCGGTCAGCCACGTGGGCGCGCTGTTCATGAACCTGAACGCCCGCCAGGAGAACTGGCTGCAGCAGGTGGTGTGGCGTCTGGAAAAAGGCGCGCAGCGCAACTGAACGTGAAACGCAAAAGGCCTTCCCGCGGGAAGGCCTTTTGCCAAGCCGCGGGCCTTAGACGGCCATCGACGAGATTTCCTTGTAGGCCGCAACCAGCTTGTTGCGCACCTGGACCGCCGTCTGGAAGCCGAGACTGGCCTTCTGCAGGTCGATCATGACGTCGTTGAGCGAGATATCGGGCGCCCCCAGTTCGAACGCCTTGGCCTGATTGCTGGCGGCGTTCTGCGCGGCGGTCACGCGTCGAATGGAACGTTGCAGTTCCGCGGCAAAACCGTCGGGCTGCGCAACGGCGTCGCCGGCGCCCAGATTACCGGTCTCCGCCTTGCTCACGACCGAGCGCATCTGCTGGAGCATGCCTTCGATGCCGGACAAGCCTGATACAGCCATTACCTATTCCTTGCTGGTGGGTGGATTACGCCAAAGTGCACACGCAGCGTAACGCCGATCGGGCCGGCCCATAGCCGACAAGAACCGCCAAAAAACCCGACATTTCAACGAATGCCGACATCCCTGGCCGGGGATGCGGCCCCGCTTTGCGTCTTGCCGCCGACATAGGGATTAAGTAACGCCAAAAAACGGCTGTTTTCATCGATTGGGATCGCTGTCTCAGGGGCAATAATCCACGCTCTCCCCAGACCAGAAGCACGTTGCATGTGTAATCGGCCCTACCCAGACATGAAGTCATTTTCCCTGCTCCGCGAAGCCAGCGGGAGCCGTCAATGAATCAGCAGGCTACCCTGAGCTCGTCGCTTCTGGCCAAGTTCCCCGTGCTGGAACGGGTCCGCGCGCTTCCCAAGCCCGTCCTGATCGGCGCCGCCGCCGCCCTTGTCGCGGTGATCGTCGCCGTGGCCATGTGGAGCAGCGAACCGAAATACAAGGTTCTGTTCTCGAACCTGGACGACCGCGATGGCGGCGCCATCGTGACCGCCCTGGGCACGATGAACGTTCCCTACCGCTACAACGAAAACGGCACCGCGCTGCTCGTGCCCGCCGACCGCGTCTATGACGCCCGGCTGCAGCTTGCGTCGCAAGGCCTGCCGCGCGGCGGTTCCGTCGGCTTCGAGCTGATGGACAACGCCCGCTTCGGCGCCAGCCAGTTTGCCGAGCAGATCAACTACCAGCGCGGTCTGGAGGGTGAGCTGGCCCGTTCGATCGAAGCAATGCACACCGTGCAGCACGCCCGCGTCCACCTGGCCATGCCGCGCCAGTCGCTGTTCGTGCGTGAGCGCCAGGCGCCCACCGCCTCCGTGCTGCTGAACCTGTATCCGGGCCGCAGCCTGAGCGACGCGCAGGTGTCCGCGATTTCCTGGCTGGTGGCTTCCAGCGTGCCGGAACTGACCGCAGAAAGCGTGTCCATCGTCGACCAGAACGGCCGCCTGCTGTCCTCCCCGCTGGGCGAAGGCCGCGGCATGGACGCCGACCAGCTTCGCTTCGTGCGCGAGATCGAGCAGCGCACCGTCGAGCGCATCCTCACCATCCTGAATCCCCTGGTCGGCCCCGGCAACGTGCACGCCCAGGCCACTGCGGACGTCGATTTCTCGCGCCGCGAAGAAACGTCCGAGGTCTACCGTCCCAACCAGGAACCTGGCCAGGCCGCCGTGCGCAGCCAGCAGACCAGCGATTCCACGCAGCGCGGCGTCGGCCCCGCCCAGGGCGTGCCCGGCGCGCTGTCGAACCAGGCGCCCGCCGACGCGCAGGCGCCGATCACCAATCCGCCGCAGCAACAGCCGCCCCGCCCCGGCCAGCCGCCGCAGCCCAACGCGCAGCAGCAGCAACAACAGCAGCAGCAGACCGGCACCCAGGCCCCCGCGGCCAACCTGAACGAACGCCGCGACGCGACGACGAACTACGAAGTCGACCGCACCATCAGCCACATCAAGCAGCCGACGGGCAACCTCAAGCGCATGTCGGTGGCCGTGGTCGTGAACTACGTGCGCGACAAGGACGGCGAACTGCAGGCCCTGCCGCCCGAAGAACTGAACAAGCTCACCAACCTGGTGCGCGAAGCCATGGGCTATTCCGAAGGCCGAGGCGACTCGCTCAACCTGGTCAACAGCCAGTTCAACGATGGCCCGCCGCCGTTGCCGATGTGGCGCGATCCGGAAATGATCTCGCTGTTCAAGACGATCCTGGCCTGGCTGATTGGTGGCGTCCTGGCACTGTGGCTGTATCGCAAGCTGCGCCGCTCGGTGACCGAGTACCTGTACCCGCCGGTGGATCCGGAAGTGGCCGAAGCCGAGCGCGTCGAAGCCGCCCGCGAAGCCCAGGATCTGGCCCGCGCCAAGGAAACCGACCGCTACCAGGACAACCTGGAGCGCGCACGCACCATGGCCAACAAGGATCCGCGCGCCGTCGCGATGGTCCTGCGCACCTGGATGACCAAAGATGAAAAATGATTCCCTGCCAATGGACGGCATGACGCGCAGCGCCGTCCTGATGATGTCGCTGGGCGAAGACGCCGCGGCGGAAGTGTTCAAGTACCTGAGCGCCCGTGAAGTGCAGCAGGTCGGCGCCGCGATGGCGAGCTTAAAGCAGGTCACGCGCAACGACGTCGCCGTCGTGCTGGAGGAGTTCCGCCAGGAAGCCGACCAATTCATGGCCGTGACGCTGGGCTCGGACGACTACATCCGCAGCGTACTGACCAAGGCGCTGGGCAGCGATCGCGCGGCTGGCCTGATCGAAGACATCCTGGAAGCCGGCGACGGCGGCAGCGGCATCGACGCGCTGAACTGGCTGGACCCGAACACCGTGGCCGAGCTGATCGGCGACGAGCACCCGCAGATCATCGCCACCATCCTGGTTCATCTGGAGCGCGACCGCGCGGCCGGCGTGCTGGCCCTGCTGACGGACCGCCTGCGCAACGACGTGATGCTGCGTATCGCCACGTTCGGCGGCGTGCAGCCGGCGGCGTTGTCGGAGCTGACCGAAGTGCTGAACTCCGTGCTGGCTGGCCAGGGCGCCAAGCGCAGCAAGATGGGCGGCGTGCGCACCGCGGCCGAGATCCTGAACATGATGAACTCGACGCAGGAAGAGACCGTGGTCGCCAGCCTGCGCGAACGCGACAATGACCTGGCGCAGAAGATCATCGACGAGATGTTCGTCTTCGACAACCTGCTCGACGTCGAGGACCGCGCCATCCAGCTCATCCTCAAGGAAATCGACAACGACACGCTCATGGTCGCGCTCAAGGGCGCCCAGGAAGAGCTGCGCGCCAAGTTCCTGCGCAACATGTCCAGCCGTGCGGCCGAAATGCTGCGCGAGGACCTGGAAGCCCAGGGCCCGATCCGCATGTCGAAGGTCGAAACCGAACAGAAGAAGATCCTGCAGATCGCCCGCCGCCTGGCGGAAAGCGGCCAGATCGTGCTGGGCAACTCCGGAGACGACGCGTATGTCTGACGCGGAC
Organism: Achromobacter sp. Root565; assembly: GCF_001427425.1. NCBI lineage: Bacteria > Pseudomonadati > Pseudomonadota > Betaproteobacteria > Burkholderiales > Alcaligenaceae > Achromobacter > Achromobacter sp. Root565. The sequence goes on along the minus strand of NZ_LMGO01000006.1, from coordinate 442,429 downwards.
AACGGCGCGGCGACGCTCATCTCGCGCAGCGCCGCCTGGCGTCGCTGGCAGATGCTGTCGTTCGACGAGCCGGCGCCCGTCGAAGTCGAACCCGAGCCCGAACCCGATCCGGGTCCCGATCCCGCCGTGGTCATGGCGCAGTTGCGCGCCCAGGCCATCGCGGAAGGACACGAGGAAGGATTGGCGCGCGGCCACGCCGCGGGCCAGGAAGCCGGCCAGCAGGCAGGCTACGAGGCCGGCCTTGCCGCCGGCCGCGAAGCCGGTCATGCGGAAGGCCTGGCCCAGGGCCGCGAACAGGGCGCCGCCGAGGCGCAACGCCTGCACACGCTGGTCGAAGCCTGCGCCGTGTCGATCGGCGCGCTGGAAGAAAAGATGGGCCAGAGCCTGCTGACGCTGGCACTGGACATTGCCCAGCAAGTGGTTCGCACCACCCTTGCCGAACAGCCCGAGACGGTCGTGAACGCGGTTCGCGACGTCCTGCACATCAATCCGACCGCTGGCGGCCAGATGCGCCTGTGGGCGAACCCGGACGATATCGAGCTGATCCGCCTGCACCTGGCCGACGAACTGAAGGAAGGCCATTGGCGCGTGCTGGCCGATGAATCCATTCTGCGCGGCGGCTGCCGCGCCGAGACGCCTTTCGGCGACATCGACGCCACCTTGCAGACCCGCTGGCGCCGCGTGGCCGCCTCGCTCGGCCGCAACGCAACCTGGGAGGAGCCGGTGTGAACGGCAATCCGGCCTCCGAGCAATCCGGCCAGGCGCCCCTCGCGGGCGCCGCAGCCGCTTCCGCGGCGGCCAAGCCGACCGCGCCCGTGCTCGACCGCTGGCAGACGCAACTGGAGATCGGCTCGATCCGCGCGGCGTCCACCGATCCGTGGCTGGTCAGCGGCAAGATCACGCGCGCGACCGGCCTCGTGCTGCACGCCACCGGCCTGCGCCTGCCCGTCGGCGCCGCCGCCCGCATCGAGATTGCGCGCGGCCACGACCATTGGGCAGACGCCGAAGTCGTGGGCTTTGACGGCCACACGCTGTACCTGATGCCGCAGGCCGACATTTCCGGCCTGCCCCCCGGCGCGCGCGTCGTGCCCGGTGAACCGCCCGTGCAGCGCCAGATTCCGCTGCCGCGCAAGGCCGAACTGAACGGCAACGCCAAGCCCCAGCTTGGCCGCCACCTGCCTGTCGGCAACGCGCTGCTCGGCCGCGTGCTGGATGGCGCCGGCCGCCCGCTGGACGGACTGGGTCCGCTGACGGGCGCCGAACTCGCTCCCCTGTCGGCCCAGCCCATCAATCCGCTGTCGCGCGCGCCCATCGACACGGTGCTGGACACGGGCGTGCGCGCCATCAACGGTCTGCTGACCGTCGGCCGCGGTCAGCGCATGGGCCTGTTCGCCGGCTCCGGCGTCGGTAAATCGGTGCTGCTGGGCATGATGGCCCGCTACACCAAGGCCGACGTCATCGTCGTGGGCCTGATCGGCGAGCGGGGCCGCGAAGTGAAGGAATTCATCGAGCACAACCTGGGCCCCGAAGGCCTCGCGCGCTCGGTCGTGGTGGCCGCGCCGGCCGACGTGTCGGCGCTGCTGCGCCTGCAGGGCGCCGCGTATGCGACCCGCCTGGCCGAGCATTTCCGCGACCAGGGCCTGGACGTGCTGCTGATCATGGACTCGCTGACCCGCTACGCGATGGCGCAACGGGAAATCGCGCTGGCCATCGGCGAACCGCCCGCCACCAAGGGCTATCCGCCGTCGGTATTTGCCAAGCTGCCGATGCTGGTGGAACGCGCGGGCATGGGCGCGCCGGGTCCGTCCGGCAAGGCGGGCTCCATCACGGCGTTCTATACCGTGCTGGCCGAAGGCGACGACCAGCAGGATCCGATCGCCGACTCGGCGCGCGCGATCCTGGACGGCCACGTCGTGCTGTCGCGGCACCTGGCCGAATCGGGCCACTACCCCGCCATCGACATCGAAGCGTCGATCTCGCGGGCGATGACCTCGCTCATCACGCCGCAGCAGTTCTCGATCGTGCGCCGCTTCAAGCAAAGCCTGTCGCGCTACCAGCGCAATCGCGACCTCATCGCCGTCGGCGCCTACGCCGCCGGCAACGACCCGCAGCTGGACGACGCCATCGCGCGCTACCCGCGCCTGGAAGCCTTCCTGCAGCAGGACATCGGCGAGAACATCGGATACGAAGACGCCGTCAATCAATTGCGAGCCAGTTTCGAATCACGGGACACCTATGCCTAGCCAACTGCCTCTGGACATGCTGATCAACCTGGCCAAGGAGAGCACGGACGAAGCCGCCCGCCTCCTGGGCCGGCTGACCGCCGAACGCAGCAATGCGCAGCGCCAGCTTTCCATGCTGCACGACTACCGTCAGGACTACCTCGAGCGCCTTCAGACGGCGATGACGAGCGGCATGGCGGCCAGCGACTGCCACAACTATCAGCGCTTCATCGGCACGCTGGACGACGCGATCGGCCAGCAGCAGGGCGTGCTGCGCCAGGCCGAGGACAACCTCACTAAGGGCCAGCTTTACTGGCAGCAGGAAAAACGCAAGCTCAATTCCTACGATGCCCTGGCGCAGCGCGAGCAGCGCGCCCAGGCCCTCGTGGATTCGCGCCGCGAACAGCGCGCCAACGACGAATACTCCGCCCGTCTGGTCCAGCGCCAGGCCAGCGGCATGCATTAAGCAGTTCCACACAGGAAGCCCAAGATGACCGCTCCCCTGCCCTTGCCTTCGCTTGCACCGGCCGCCCCGACGTCGATGAACGACGTGCTTGGCGCCAAACCGGCTGCCTCGAACAAGAAAGACAAAGGACCCTCCTTCTCGGACGTGCTGGCTCAGCAACGTCCGGCGCAGCAGCGGCCCAACCAGGCCGCCGACGCCCGTCCCGCAAACGGCAACAGCAAGACGCCGTCCAAGGACGGCAAGGCCAGCGATCCCGCCAGCACGGCCGAAGGCGCTGCCGGCGGCGCCATCAATGATGCAGTGCAAAGCGCCGCGCAGGCCGAAGCCGGCGCTCTCGCCGTCGCCGCGCAGCAACCGGTGGCCGCGTCCGACCTGCCGCAACAAGCCCTGGAGATCGCGGCCCAGGCCGCCGAGCAGGTGCAGCTTGCGCGCGGCAATGCCGCTGCGACCGCCACCGCCATGAACCAGGGCGCTGCCGTGCTGACGGCCGCGCTGAACGCCGCCGACACGCTGGTGCCGCAGGCCGCGCTACAGGCGCAGACGCCGGTGGCCGCGACCGCCGGCCAGGCGCAGGCCGCGGCAGCGCAAATCGCCCGCGAAGCCGAAGCCGCGCTGCCGGTGGTCACCGCCGCCGTCAAGCCGGGTTCCGCCCCGCTTGCCCAGGCCCCCGTCGACCCCAAGGCAGCGGTCAAGACCGACGCCTCGAAGGCCGCGCCGGAACTGCCCCTGCCGCGCGTCGCGCGCGATGTGCCCGCGGATCAAAAAGAAGGCGCACCCGCGCTGCCCGCCCACGTGGCCGACGAAGAGCAGCCCGACCTGCTGGCCGGCACGACCCCGCAATTCCAGGCGCCGCAGCATGGCGCCAACCCGCAGGAGGCGCTGGCCCACGCGCTGGCCGCCGCCACGCAGCGCCAGGCGCTGCCGGTCGTCAACCAGGCCGCCATCGCGCAGCCGATCGTTCCCGTCGTCATGCAAGTGGCCACCCCGGTCGGCGCAACCCACTGGGGCACCGAGCTCGGCCAGCAGATGGTCATGATGAGCAGCAACGTGCGCCAAGGCATGCAGACCGCCGAACTGCGGCTGGATCCGCCGGACCTCGGTCCGCTGCGCGTCAGCCTGAACCTGGCGGACGGCGTGGCCACCGCCTCGTTCGTGTCGGCGCATGCGTCGGTGCGCCAGGCGATCGAAGTCGCGATTCCGCAGTTGCAGCAGGCGCTTGCCCAGGCCGGCATCTCGCTGGGCCAGACCAGCGTCGGTGAACAGGCCGCGCAGCAGGAATTCGCGCAGCAAGGCGGCAACGGCTCGCAGCGTCAGCAAGGCGGCGGCGCCGCAGTGGCGGACGGCGGGGCGGATGCCGCCCAGCCCGCGGTGACGGTGTCGCGCAATGCCAACGCGCTGGTCGACACGTTCGCGTAATGATCCGGCGGCCCGTATCCGGCAACGGATGCGGGCAGTGCAGCAATAGCTTGAGATACGCGGCTTTCGCCCTGTTTTTCGCCTCCAAGCGGCGGCGTGAATTCGGGCAGAATGCTTTCATCCACTAAGAATCCGTTTTCACCAGCGGCAAACACGCATCGAACTCCAGATGGCGACAATCAAACCCATTCCCGCGCCGGCGCGCGGCGCGTCCTCCGGCGGCATCGGCCGCATTCTTCGCCCGCTGCTGGCGATCCTGGTGCTGCTGCTCGTTGCCGCCGCCAGTGCGGGCGCAACCTGGTTCATCACGCAGCGCCTGCAGCAACCGCAAGGCGGCGCTCCGGTGCAGCTTGGCGTCGGCCAGGTGCCTGGCGGCCAACCCGGCCAGCCTGGTCAACCCGGTCAGCCGGGCAGCGTGCAAGGCCAGCCGGGCCAAGGCCCGCAGGCCACGCCGACGACCTTCGTCGCGCCGTCCGCCACCCCGATCGCCGTTCCCGCGCCGATCTTCGTGCCGATCGAAGCCTTCACGGTCACGCTGCAGAACGCGGACACGGAACGCATCATGCACGTTGGCCTGACCCTGCGCGTCAGCGACGAACATACCCGCACGCGTCTGGAAAAGTACATGCCGGAAGTGCGCAGCCGCATCCTGATGGTCCTGTCGTCCCAGTCGCCCACTGCCGTGCAAACGCAGCAAGGCAAGAACGACATGGTCGCGGCCATCAAGCAGGCAGTGAACCGTCCCTTCTCGCCCTTGCCTGACGGCCAGTACGTGACCGACGTGCTGTTCACGGCGTTCGTGGTGCAATAAGCATGGCCTACGAGGCGTTTCTTTCGCAGGACGAAGTCGATGCGCTGCTGGCTGGCGTCACCGGCGAGAGCGATAGTAAAAAGGAATCCGACGGCCAGAACGCCGGTGCGCGCGCCTACGACCTGAGCTCGCCCGAGCGCGTCGTGCGCCGCCGCATGCAGACGCTGGAGCTCATCAACGAGCGGTTTGCGCGCAACATGCGCAACGTGCTGTTGAACTTCATGCGCCGCAGCGCCGACATCACCGTCGGCTCGATCAAGATCCAGAAATACGCGGACTTCGAGCGCAACCTGCCTGTTCCCAGCAATCTGAACATGATTCAGATGAAGCCGCTGCGCGGCACGGCGCTCTTTACCTATGACCCGAACCTGGTGTTCCTGGTCATCGACAGCCTGTTCGGCGGCGATGGCCGCTACCACACGCGGGTCGAAGGCCGGGACTTCACCACCACCGAACAGCGCATCATCCGGCGCCTGCTCAACCTGACCCTGGAAAGCTACGGCAAGTCCTGGGACCCCGTCTATCCGATCGAGTTCGAATACGTCCGCTCGGAGATGCACACCAAGTTCGCCAGCATCACCGGCAACAACGAAGTGGTGGTCGTCTCGTCGTTCCACATCGAATTCGGCGCGACCGGCGGCGACCTGAACATCTGCCTGCCGTATTCCATGATCGAGCCGGTGCGCGATCTGCTGACGCGTCCGCTGCAGGAAACCACGCTCGAGGAAGTCGATCAGCGCTGGTCGCAGCAGCTTTCCCGCCAGGTGCGCAGCGCCGACATCGACGTGGTCGCGGAATTTGCCCGCATCCCGTCGTCGATCCGCGAACTGATGAGCCTGAAGGTCGGCGACGTCCTTCCGGTCGACGTGCCTGAAACCGTCATCGCCCACGTCGACGACGTGCCGCTGATGGAATGCGGCTACGGCGTCTTCAACGGCCAATACGCCCTGCGCGTACAAAACCTGTTTACCCACGATACAGAACCCAACGAGGCCTCTGACCATGACTGACAAGAACGAGCCCGGCACTGGCTCGTCCCCGGCCGACGACTGGGCCGACGCGCTCGCCGAACAATCCCGCGCCAACCCGCCCACGCAAGCCGACGGTCTGAAGCCGCAGGACGACTGGGCCGCCGCGATGGCCGAACAGGCCGCTGCACCCGAAGCAGCGGCGCCTGCTCCCGCCCCGGCGCCGGCCCCGGCTCCCGCCGCGGCACCGGCTGCCTCGGCATCGGCCGCCGCGTCCGTGTTCAAGCCGCTGGCCGGCGCCACGCCCGGCCAGGGCACCGACATCGACCTGATCATGGACGTACCCGTCCAGTTGACGGTTGAGCTGGGCCGCACCCGCCTGACCATCAAGAACCTGCTCCAGCTGGGCCAAGGCTCGGTGGTGGAACTGGACGGCCTGGCCGGCGAACCGATGGACATTTTCGTCAACGGCTACCTGATCGCCCAAGGCGAAGTCGTCGTCGTCGAAGAAAAGTACGGCATCCGCCTGACCGACATCATCACCCCGTCCGAGCGGATCAACCGCTTGAACAACCGTCGTTGATCCCTGGCGCCATGACCGAACCTGCCCTGCTGCGCGTCATCATCGGCCTTGTGCTGGTGGTGGCCGCCATTCTGGCCGCCGCGTGGCTTGCCAAGCGCGCCGGACTGGTCCAGCGCGGCGGCGGCAACGTGCTGCGCCAGGTTGCCAGCATGCCGGTCGGTCCGCGCCAAAGCGTCGTCGTCGTCGAGATCGAAGACACCTGGCTGGTGGTGGGCGTTGGCCCGAACCAGCTCACCACGCTGCATACCCTGCCCGCCGGCCAGTTGCCGGAGGGTTCGCCTCTGCCCACGGCCGCTTTCGCGGCCAAGCTGGGCCAGGCACTCAAGCGCCGCTAGGGCTGTACGCCCCGGCGCGAATCAAGCGATACCCATGAGTTTGCCTTCTCGCACGTCTACCGCCCGCGCCGCCCAGCGTGCGCTGCCCATGCTGGCTGCCGCCGCGGTGCTGGGCCTGGCCTTCTTCCCGGCCGGCGTCGTGGCGCAGGCCACGCTGCCCGCGCTGACGGCCACGCCGGGCGCGAACGGCTCGCAGACCTACTCGCTCAGCATGCAGACCATGCTGCTGATGACGTCGCTCTCGTTCCTGCCGGCGGCGCTGCTGATGATGACGGGCTTCACGCGCATCATCATCGTGCTGGGCCTCTTGCGCAGCGCGATGGGCACGGCCATGTCGCCGCCCAACCACGTGCTGATCGGCCTGGCCCTGTTCCTGACCTTCTATACGATGTCGCCGGTGTTCGACAAGATCTACACCGACGCCTATAAACCTTTGTCCGAAGGCACGATCCAGTTCGAGGCCGCGGTCGAACGCGCCGCGAATCCGCTGCGCACCTTCATGCTGCACCAGACGCGCGAGAACGACCTGTCGCTCTTTGCCAACCTGGCCAACCAGCCCGCGCTGGAAGACCCCTCGCAGGTGCCGATGCGCATCCTGGTGCCGGCCTTCATCACCAGCGAGCTGAAGACCGCCTTCCAGATCGGCTTCACGATCTTCATTCCCTTCCTCATCATCGACCTGGTGGTTGCCAGCGTCCTGATGGCGCTGGGCATGATGATGGTGCCGCCCGTCACCGTGGCGCTGCCGTTCAAGCTGATGCTGTTCGTGCTGGCCGACGGCTGGAACCTGCTCATGGGCTCGCTGGCCCAGAGCTTCTACCAGTAACGCGGAAAGGAGATCGCCATGACTGCCGAAACCGTCATGACCATGACCTACCAGGCGATGAAGATCGTTCTGGCGATGGCCGGTCCGCTCCTGCTCGTCACGCTGGCCGTGGGTCTGGTCATCAGCATCTTCCAGGCCGCCACGCAGATCAACGAAATGACGCTGTCGTTCATTCCGAAGCTGCTGGCCATGTGCGGCGTGCTTGTGCTGCTGGGTCCGTGGCTGATCGGCGTCATGGTCGACTACATCCGGCAACTGATCGGCCAGATCCCCATGCTGGTGTCCTGAGCGGCGCCCGCCGCGGGACAAGGGTTGCCACGCCATGTTCTCTTTCACGCTCGAGCAGCTCAACGGCTGGATCGGCCAGTTTCTCTGGCCGTTCGTGCGTATCCTGGCGCTCGTGGCGACCGCGCCGCTGTTCTCCGAATCGCTCATTCCCGTCAAGGTCAAGATCGGCCTGGCGTTCGTGCTGGCAGTGGCCATCAGCCCGGCGCTGGACGCCATGCCGCCTGTCGCGCCCGGCTCCTACGCCGGCCTGTGGATGGTGATGCAGCAGGTGCTGATCGGCATCGCCATGGGATTCACCATGCGCATCGTCTTCGCGGCGGTGCAGACGGCGGGTGAATTCGTGGGCCTGCAGATGGGTCTGTCGTTCGCGTCGTTCTTCGATCCCAGCTCGGGCGCCAATACCGCCGTGCTGTCGCGCATGTTCAACATTGTCGCGATGCTGACCTTCCTGGCGCTGGACGGCCATCTGCTGGTGCTGGCGGCGCTTGTGCGTTCCTTCGACACCCTGCCCATCGCGATGATCCAGCTGCACCAGAACGGCTGGGGCGCGGTCGTGGAATGGGGCAAGACGGTATTCGTATCAGGCCTGCTGCTGGCGCTGCCGCTGATCTGCGCCCTGCTCACCATCAACCTGGCGATGGGCATCCTGAACCGCGCGGCCCAGCAGCTTTCCGTGTTTTCGGTGGGCTTTCCCGTCACGCTCATCATCGGCGTGACGGTGCTTGCGATCGTGCTGCCCCACGCCGGCCCCTTCCTGGAATCGCTGTTTGAATCGGGCCTGACGGCGATGAGCCGCGTCGTGGACGCGCTGGCGGGCCGATAGTTTCGCCACGTTGCCGGCGGACAGCGGCCGGCAACGCGTTCAACCGGCCGCCGCCTTTCAGTGCTGCCCCACCACGCGGAAGACGCGGATGGTCTCGCGCAGCGCGCCGGACTGATCGCCCAGTTGCGTCACCGCCCCGCCCAATTCCTGCACGAGCGCCGTGTTCTGCACGGTCATCACGTCCATCTGCGAGACGGCGGTATCCACCTGCTCGATGCCGGTCGACTGTTCCTGCGAGGCGCGCGAGATCTCGCCGATGATGGCCGTGACGCGGTGCACGGCGTCCACGATCTCCTGCATGGTCGCGCCGGCCTGTTCCGCCTGGGCCGAGCCTTCGGTCACGCGATCCACCGAGTCTTCGATCAGCGTCTTCACTTCCTTGGCGGCCTGCGCGCTCTTTTGCGCCAGGCTGCGCACTTCGCCCGCCACCACCGCAAAGCCTTTGCCGGACTCGCCGGCCCGGGCCGCTTCCACCGCCGCGTTCAGCGCCAGGATGTTGGTCTGGAACGCGATGCCTTCGATGATGGTGACGATGTCGGCGATCTTGCGCGAGCTGTCCGAGATGCCGTGCATGGTGTTGACCACCTGCCCGACGGCCACGCCGCCGCGCCGCGCCACGTCCATGCTGCTGGCGGCCAGATTGTTGGCTTGCCGCGCGTTGTCGGCGTTCTGGCGCACGGTGGACGTCAGTTGCTGCATGCTGGCGGCCGTCTGCTGCAGCGAAGCCGCCTGCCCTTCCGTGCGGCCGGCCAGTTCCTGGTTGCCGCGGGCGATGTGCACCGCGGCGTGCGTCGTACCCTCGATGCCGCGATAGACGTCCTGGGCGATGCCGATCAGGCTCTTGCGCATGACCTCCAGCGAAAACTTCAGGCTGCCCACCTCGTCATCCGAGTCCGGCACGATCTGCGTGGTGAGGTTGCCGGCGGCAACCTGGCGCGCCATGTTCGCGGCGTCGAGCATCGGACCCAGCAGCGAACGCGACAGGCTCCAGCCCATCGCGTAGATGGCGACGATACCCAGCCCGATCGCGCAGCAGCCCAGCGCCGCGCCCCACGGGCTCAGGCCGGCCCAATTGGCATGCAGGCCATACGCCCCGGCGGCGCCGACGATGGCGGACGACAGCGTGGCGTGGCGCAGCATGCGGTTGCGCACGCCGGGCTGAAACGGGAACGCCAGCACGTCCAGTCCGCGGCGCCAGCCCGCGCGCACGGGCCGGCCGCGCAGGATGCGTACGCCCTTGGCCGTGCCCTCGCGCATGCGCGCGTAGAGGTCTTCGGCCATCTCGATCTGTTCTTCCGACGGCCGCACGCGCACCGACGAATAGGCCACGACCTCGCCGTTCTCGACGATGGGCGTGGCGTTGGCCAGCACCCAGTAGTAGCCCCCATCCTTGCGGCGGTTCTTGACGACGCCCAGCCACGACTCGCCCGCCTCCAGGGTCTCCCAGAGGTCCGCGTAGGCTTCCGGCGGCATGTCGGGATGGCGCACGATGTTGTGCGCCTTGCCGATGAGTTCGTCACGGGAAAAGCCGCTGACGTCGACAAACGCCGGGTTGGCGTAGACGATGCGGCCCTTGGTATCCGTGCGAGAGATCAGATACTGGTCCTCGCGCAGCTTGGTTTCCACATTGGTGACAGGTAGATTGACGCGCACGTTTTGTCTCCAGCTGGCGCCCGATCCCCCGGCCACCATCGATTACTGTGTTTTCGTCCTGAAAAATCAGGCGTTGACATTATTTACGGTCATAAAGCGGAAAACTTAACGTGCTTATGATTTGAGTCAATGCGCATATAACTTGTAGATATAAAACAAGCCCAACCCGGAGGGCATATATTTGTTCGGGACGGTGTCTGACACCCGGGTGACGGGTTATCGGCATGTGGCGGCAATTCGGTGGGTGTCAGACACCTTGGCTCATTCCAGGTGTCTGACACCCGCCAGAGAAGACTGCCAAGCTGATGGAATGCCGCATGGGTGTCTCGGGACGGTGTCTGACACCCGGGTGGCGCGTCATCGGCATGTGGCGGCAATTCAGTGGGTGTCAGACACCTTGGCTCATTCCAGGTGTCTGACACCCGCCAGAGAAGACCGCCAAGCTGATGGAATGCCGCATGGGTGTCTCGGGACGGTGTCTCACACCTGGGTGGCGCGTCATCGGCATGGGGCGGCAATTCGGTGGGTGTCAGACACCTTGGCTCATTCCAGGTGTCTGACACCCGCCAGAGAAGACCGCCAAGCTGATGGAATGCCGCATGGGTGTCTGACACCGTGCCAACGAGCGCAAAAAAAACCGCGCCCGATCCCGCGTCAGCAGGATCGGGCGCGGCTTGGATCAAGACGATCAGTTCAGCGACGGTGCGGCATAGCCACCGAGCTGGTGCGCCGGGACTTCGATGACTTCGCCAGCGTTGATCTTGAACACAGCGACCGCTTCGGCCAGGCGCTGCGCCTGTTCCTGCAGCGAGCCGGCGGCGGCCGCGGCCTCTTCCACCAGTGCCGCATTCTGCTGCGTCACTTCATCCATCTGCGACACGGCGCGGTTGACCTGGTCAATGCCGCTCGACTGCTCTTCGGACGCCGCCGAGATCTCGCCCATGATGTCCGTCACGCGTTTGACCGAGGCCACGATTTCCTGCATCGTCGCGCCGGCGCGTTGCACCTGCTGCGAACCCGCACCCACCTTGGTCACGGAATCCTCGATGAGGCCCTTGATCTCCTTGGCGGCTTGGGCGCTACGTTGCGCCAGCGAGCGCACTTCGCCCGCCACCACCGCAAAGCCCTTGCCCTGCTCGCCCGCACGGGCAGCTTCCACCGCGGCGTTCAGCGCCAGGATGTTGGTCTGGAACGCGATGCCGTCAATGACCGACACGATTTCCGAGATCTTGCGCGAGCTGGCCGAGATGCCTTCCATGGTGTTGACCACTTCCGACACCGCCGAACCGCCGCGCTCGGCCACGTCCGACGCGCTGGCCGCCAACTGGTTGGCCTGGCGGGCGTTGTCCGCGTTCTGCTTGACGGTCGAGGCCAGCTCTTCCATCGATGCGGCGGTCTCTTCCAGCGAGGCGGCCTGCTCTTCCGTGCGGCTGGACAGGTCCGTGTTGCCGGCCGAGATTTCACGCGAACCCACGGTGATCTCGTCCACGCCACGGCGTACCGTCGACACGGTGCGCGTCAGGCTTTCCTGCATGCGCTTGAGCGCGGCGAACAGCTGGCCGATCTCGTTGTGCGAACGCACTTCCACGCGGCCCGTCAGGTCGCCGGCGGCAATCTTGTCGAAGTGCTGACCCGCTTCGACCAAGGGACGTACCACCAGGCGGCCGAACAGGATGCGGGCAAGCACCATCAGCAGCAGCGCCAGCGCAACCGCCACGCCCACGGCGATCATGGCCAGGTTGAAGTTCGCCTCGGCCTGCTCGATCGTTTCGCGCTGCTGGTCGGCGATGTACTTGTCGAATTGGCCGATCGCCTCGATGAAGGCGGCGCTGCGGGGCGTGCCGTATTCGTTGTTCACCATGTAGAACGTCGAATAGTCTTCGCTGCGCAGGGCTTCAACCATCGTGTCCACGCCGTCGTCGATGTACGAGCGATAGCGGCGCACGAGGTTCATCGACAGCTGGCGGCCAGTGTCGTCCTCGAGCATGTTCTTCTGGAAGTCGGCGAAGCGGCTGCGCACGCCGGTCAGGAGATCCGTCGCGCCCTTTAGCGAAGCGGCCGCGTCACGCGCGGAGTTTTCGCCGCTGCCCCAGCCGGATTCCTGCAGGTGGCGGGCGGCCACCATCAGGCTCACGCGGGCGCGCAGCATGTCGCTGTTGATGATTTCGACCTGCTTGGCGCGCGCCGTCAGGGCGTTGACCTCGCGGATAGATTCATAGTTGCTTTGCAGGAAGTACGCGGCCAGGCCGCCCACCGCCGCAATCAGCAGCGCGAAAAACGCCATCACCCACAGCAGCATCGTGCCAACGCGGGCATCGCGCAGCCTCAGTTTGCGCTTGACCTTGGGTGCGCGCGCGGCTTTTTTCTTGCCGGCCTTGCCGGCTTTGCCACCGGATTCGAGACTCGCTTCCATTTATTTCCCCATCCCTCAGAACTGCTCTGACCAAATGAAAAACCACCCTGTGGACACGCCCTGTTACACAGGGTATGCACTCAGGGCGACGAACATCGGGCTTGACGCCCGATGTCTTCTGCCGAACCGCAGGCTATTTGCCCTGCGGCGCCAGACCGGCCGGTTCGCCCGGGCCCGGAATGTAGATGGTTTGCACCTCGGGCTCCGTCGCAGGTTGTGCCCAGTCCTGCGTCAATGCAGGCGCGGGGGCAGGTCCCAGCAACTTCTGGCGTTCCCAAGGTTCCAGCAGAATATTGGTGCTGTCGACGAGCCGCATCAGCCGCCCATCGGGGCCGAACTGCAGCAGCGCTTCCTTACGGCTGTACAGGCCGTCGGTGACAAAGGTGATTTTGTGGGACCAAAGCACCAGCACGGTGCCGTCGCTCTGTTTGAACTGTTGGGCAGGCGGGGCGGTCAGCGCGCGCGCGGCCTCTTCCATGGTCGTCTGCCCGGGCGTCAGGGTCGACAGCTTGCTCGGGTCGAAGTTGTGACCCGTTGCTGCACAGCCAGCGACAAGGGCCGCAAAAGCGGCCGCTGCCAGAAGATGTAGATAACCTCGCATACCCTGCCTATTTGCCGGCAACGCCGGCGTCAGAAAGATTCCCAATCATCGTCCGAAGGCGCCTGCCGCCGGCTTGCGGCCGGTGCTGGCGCGGGCTTCGAAACGTCCTTTGCCACGGGTGCCGGACGCGTCGCCGCGGGCTTGCGCGGCGGGCGCGCTGCCGAGGCGCCGGCGGCCGGTTCCGGCTTGGCGCGGGCAGTGTGTGTCAGGCGCACAGCAGCGGCTGGCTTGGCGGCCGGCGCAGCGGGTTGCGGTGCAACCTCGGGCGCGGGCGCGGCCACGCGGGCGGCCGGCCGATGCTGCTGCGCCAACTGGCGCGCCGGCACTTCGATGACTTCGCCTGCATTGATCTTGAACACGGCCACCGCTTCGGCCAGGCGCTGCGCCTGGTCCTGCAGCGAGCCTGCGGCGGCCGCAGCCTCTTCCACCAGCGCCGCGTTCTGCTGCGTCACTTCGTCCATCTGCGCGACCGCGCGGTTGACCTGATCGATGCCGCTGGACTGCTCGTCGGACGCCGCCGAGATCTCGCCCATGATGTCCGTCACGCGTTTGACCGACGCTACGATCTCCTGCATCGTCGCACCGGCGCGTTCAACCTGCTGCGAACCGGCGCCGACCTTGGACACCGAATCCTCGATCAGGCTCTTGATTTCCTTGGCGGCCTGGGCGCTACGCTGCGCCAGCGAGCGCACTTCGCCCGCCACCACCGCAAAGCCCTTGCCCTGCTCGCCGGCACGCGCGGCTTCCACCGCCGCGTTCAACGCCAGGATGTTGGTCTGAAACGCGATGCCGTCGATGACCGACACGATTTCCGAAATCTTGCGCGAGCTGGCCGAAATGCCTTCCATGGTGCTGACCACTTCCGACACCGCCGAGCCGCCGCGTTCGGCCACGTCCGACGCGCTGGCCGCCAACTGGTTGGCCTGGCGCGCGTTGTCCGCGTTCTGCTTCACCGTCGACGCCAATTGCTCCATCGATGCGGCGGTCTCTTCCAGCGAAGCGGCCTGCTCTTCCGTGCGGCTGGACAGGTCCGTGTTGCCGGCCGAGATCTCGCGCGAGCCGACGTTGATTTCGTCCACGCCGCGGCGCACCGCCGACACGGTGCGCGCCAGGCTTTCCTGCATGCGCTTGACGGCCGCCATCAGCGCGCCGATCTCGTTGGTGGAATTGACGTCCACCCGCACGGTCAGGTCGCCCGCGGCGATCTTGTCGAAGCTTTCGCCCACGGCGCGCAGCGGACGCAGCACGACGCGGTTCATGAACAGGAACGCACCCAGCGACACCACCAGGATCAGCAGCGCCAGCCCGATGTAGACGTAGGTCATCATCGACGCCTGCGCGCGCGACGAACTCACCATCTGTTCGCTGAACGTGTTGATGTTGGCGGCGAAATCGGTGAGCTGCTTGAAGAACAGACCGCTGGCGGCGCCCGCCTGGGTGTTCTTGATCGACAGGTAGGTCGCGGCATCGCCCTTGTCCAGGGCGGCCATCATGCTTTGCAGGGAACCCGAAAAGCCGTTGAAGGCGGACAGCAGTTCGCCTTCCGAGGCCTTACCGATTTCGGTCGTCTTCGGAATCGCCTTGAAGGTCTCCATCTTCTTCTTGGCGTCCGCGATCAGCTGCTGGACGGTGCGCGAGTTTTCGGCAGCGCCGCTCGTGTCGCCTGCGGCGCGCTGGGCGGCGGCAATGTCGGCGCGCACGGTGGCGCGCAGCATCTGCGTGTACGAATCCTTGATCAGGTTGCTCTGCTGAACGCTCAGAGAATCCAAGGTGTTGATCGCCCGGGCGTTGGACTGCATGCTGTTCCAACCCAGGACGATGGCAACGAGCGCGGCCAATGCAACTGCCAACTGGGCCAGCATCAAGCCGGTGCGCACCTTCAGATTGCTAAACATTTCCGTAGTTCCGGTAATCGTGCTGGCGGCGCTTCGTGGCTGTCAGCACGTAAAAGGGATTTTCTCTACTGCCTGTTCAATGCATTGGCGGAACGGGTCCGTCAGAAAGACTCCCAATCGTCATCCGAGGGCGGCGGACGACGCGAGGCGGGCTTGGGCGCCGCCGCGGTCACGTCCGCGGCATCGGCGGCGCGCGGGGCCGGCCGGCGCAACGGGCGCGCGGCGGTAGCGCCCGCCGGCTTGGGCCGGGCGACCTGGGTCAGACGGGGTGCGGGCGCGGCCTTGACGGCAGGCTCGGGCTGCGTGGCCGGCGCGGCGACAGCTTCCTGCGCGGGCTTCGGCGCGGGCATCAGCGGCGCGCTGCGTTGCTGCGCCAACTGGCGCGCGGGCACTTCGATGACTTCGCCGGCGTTGATCTTGAACACGGACACGGCTTCGGCCAGGCGCTGCGCCTGTTCCTGCAGCGAGCCGGCGGCGGCCGCGGCCTCTTCCACCAGCGCCGCGTTCTGCTGCGTCACTTCGTCCATCTGCGACACCGCGCGGTTGACCTGGTCAATACCGCTGGACTGCTCTTCGGACGCCGCCGAGATCTCGCCCATGATGTCCGTCACGCGCTTCACCGAGGACACGATCTCCTGCATGGTGGAGCCGGCGCGTTCGACCTGTTGCGAACCCGCACCCACCTTGCTTACGGAGTCCTCGATCAGGCCCTTGATTTCCTTGGCGGCCTGGGCGCTGCGCTGCGCCAGCGAGCGCACTTCGCCCGCCACCACCGCAAAGCCCTTGCCCTGCTCGCCCGCACGGGCGGCTTCCACCGCGGCGTTCAGCGCCAGGATGTTCGTCTGGAACGCAATGCCGTCGATGACCGACACGATTTCCGAGATCTTGCGCGAGCTGGCAGAGATTTCCTGCATCGTGCTGACCACTTCCGACACCGCCGAACCGCCGCGCTCGGCCACGTCCGACGCGCTGGCCGCCAACTGATTGGCCTGGCGGGCGTTGTCCGCGTTCTGCTTCACGGTGGACGCCAGCTCTTCCATGGACGCCGCGGTTTCCTCGAGCGAGGCCGCCTGCTGCTCCGTGCGGCTGGACAGGTCCGTGTTGCCCGCGGAAATTTCACGCGCGCCCAGGTTGATTTCTTCCACGCCCCGGCGAACAGTCGCCACCGTGCGGGTCAGGCTTTCCTGCATGCGCTTGATCGCGCCGAACAGGTGGCCGATCTCGTTGGTGCTGCGCACTTCGATGCGGCCAGTGAAGTCGCCAGCGGAAATTTTCTCGAAATGATCGCCAGCCTCGTGCAGCGGACGCAGCACGGTGCGATTGATGAAGATCCAGCAGCCGAGCGCCAGGACCAGGGCGATGGCAAGCATCACAATGGTGACCATGCGCGAAATGTTGTGATCGGCTTCCGCCTGCGCAATGAGCTCGTCGGTACGCGTGTCCGTGAACTGCAGCACGTTGTTCACGGCCTCGCGGAACGCGGTGTTGGCGGCCCCGCCTGCGTCGTTCAGGTCCAGGTAGTCCTGGATGGCGAGGTTGGCCAGGGCAGCGGCCTGACGGCGGTAGACGTCTTCGAACTGCTTGTAAGCGACTTCCAGCTTGGCCACGAGGTCTTCGGAGCCTGCCATGCGCGGCGCCTTGCGGAACAAGTCGAACAACTTGAGGCCTTCGGCCATGAGCGTATCGGCGCGCTTGGCTTGCGACGTGGACTGTTCAGTCTTGCCCTGCTGCATGTCCATCAGCGAATTGGCAAGCAGCAGGCGGCCGCGCAGGAACGTGCTATAGGCACGCTGCAATTGCGTCGCCTGGTTGGCATAGGCTTCGTTGACCTGTCCCAGCTTGTCACTGCCGGAATTCAATCCCATCCACGCCACACCGTTCGAAATGAACATGGCGCCCGTGAAGAGCAACAGCACCAGGATGATGCAGGTGCGAACTTTTAAATTACCAAGCATGAAATATCCGAGCGTTAAGCAACGAAGAACGACACAACCTACCCTATACGCACTACGGACGCCCCGGCCCTTGGCCGGCAGCGTCCGAAAAGTGCGCCACCCGCGGCGCACGCAAGCGGCGCCGCGCTGAAAGCTACCGCATCACTTGCGGCTGAACAGGCTGGAACCCTGGATGGTCATGAACGCGGCCGAGGCCGCCTGCAATGCCACCTGGCGCAGCGCGAGCTGGCTGGCGCCGGCGTAGTAGTCCAGGTCTTCCAGATCCGACAGCGACTTCGAGTACGACAGGCCCTTCTGCGAGCCGGTGGCGTCCAGCGCCTCCAGTTCGTTCAAGCGCGCGCCCACAGAGGCGCCCACGGTCAGGACGTTGTCGTAGCTGGACGCCAGCTTCTTGTTCGCCGTCGCCAGTTCGTTGTTCAGACGGGCCAGCGCCTTCTCATCGCCCGCGATGGGCGAATCCAGCACCTTGATGAGGTTGTCCAGCGTGTTGAACATGTCCACATCGGCCGACTGAATGCTTTCAACGTCGATCACGTCGCCGTTCTGCGGCGTGCCCTTGACCACCACGGCGACACCGCCGAAGTCGATGCTGGAGCCCGGCGTGTATTGGGTCGGACCGGCCGGCGGCGCGGGCGAGGTCACCGGCGGCACGGGCGGGTTGGCGGTCGGGTCGGTCGTGATGACGCGATAGCCCATGTTGCCCGTGGCGGGATCCGATTCGAATTGCAGGCTGAAGTTCTTGCCGATATTGGGGCTGCCCGGCGTGACCGAGACGGTGCCGAACTGCGCGGTGCCGCCGTTGGTCGGCGCGGCGGTGCTGACGTAGGCGGTCGAACCCGGATTGGCGCGGCCGAAGATGTCGCTGCCCAGGTCGCTGGTGGACAGTTGGCGCGATTGGTCGACCTGCACGGTACGCTCGCCGGTGGCGCCGCTGTAGACGATTTTGCCGGTGGCATCCTGCGCGTAAGGCACGACGCCGCCTTCGTAGCCCGAGAACAGGTACTGACCGTTGCCGTCGGTGCTGTTGGCAAGGCCCAGCAGCGCGTCGCGGGCGCTCTTCAGCGCCGTCGACAGGGCCTGGCGGTCGCTGTCGGCGAACGTGCCGTTACCCGCCTGCACGACGCGGGTGCGCACGTCTTGCAGCGCGACGGTGATCGAGTCCAGGACGTTGGCTTCCTGCCCGAGGTTGGTCTTGGCCGTGTTACGGTTCAGCCCGTACGTCGTGTTCATGCTCTGCGTCTGCGCGACACCGATCGACAGGGATGCCGACAGCGGATCGTCCGCGGGCGAGAGGAACTTGCGGCCGCTGCCAACCTGTTCGACCAGGCGATTCATGTCGGATTCCTGAGCGAGAACGCCGCTCAGTCCGTTCGAGTACATCATCGTGGTGCTCAGACGCATGGTGCAGCTCCGTAATGCTTTCTAGTATTCACAGTCAACGTTCTGATCAGCCGCGCAGGCCCAACAGCGTGTCAAAAATGGTGCTTGCCACATCGATGATGCGGGCGCTGGCCTGGTATTGCTCCTGGTACAGCGACAGGCTTACGTATTCTTCGTTCAGGTTCACGCCCGACACCGCCTGCTGAGCCGCGGTCGTCTGCTTGACCAGGTTGACCTGCGCAGTGGCGGCCGTCTTGATCTGCTGCGTCTGCACCCCGACGGTGTTCACGACCTGCGCGAACATGTCGTTGATGCTCATCGTGCCGTGGCCCAGCACCTTGCTGGTCTGCAGCTGCGCCAGCTTCAGGGCGTTCTTGCCGTTGGCGTCGCCGCCGTCCGCGTCCGCCGCGGCAACCTTGTCGGGATCGGTGATCAGGACGTTGATGTCGCGGGCGGCATCGCGCGTGGGCGACAGCGACCACTTGTCGCCGGCCTGGGGCGGCGCATTGATGGTCAGCGTCAGGCCCATCTCGCTTTCAAGGTTCAGCGTGGCGGTGGGCGGCGTGCCGGTGGCCGGGCCGTTGTAGACCTGCGAGCCTTCCGGCATGCGCACGACCTGGTAGTTGGTGCCGTCGAACGAGATCTCGTAGTCCTTGGCATTGATGTTTGCCAGGTTGGTGAATTCACCCGAGATCTGCGCGTTGCTCTTGTTCTGCGTGTTCGGCACGCCCTGGGGCGAACCGATGCCGAAGAAGTCCGTGCCCGGATTGCCGCCCTGGTCCAGACCCTGCTTGTGCTGGTCATTGAACGACAGCGCCAGACCGACGGCCATCTGGCCGAGCTGGTTCTGCATGACGTCCAGGGACGAGGCGCGGAACTGCAGCAGCCCGCCCAGCTTGCCGCCGGAGATTTCCGTGTCCTTCATTTCGACCGCGATGGTCTTGCCGGTGCCCGCGGGCAGCGTGTAGGCAATGACCGTGCGGCCGGCGTCCGCGGAGGACGGCACGGCTTGCAGCGGGTAAATCGTGTTGCCCGACAGCAGCGACTGGCCGCCCTTCGTGAGCGAGATGCTGATCTTGTCGCCCTGCTCGTACGTCGTGATGCCGATGAGCTGGTTCAGTTCCATGACGGCCTGATCGCGCTGGTCGAGCAGGTCGTTGGGGGGGCTGCCGCCAGCCTTGCCGGCCGCGACGGAAATCTGTTGATTCAGGTCATCGATACGGGTCAGGTAGCTGTTGACCTGTTCCACCGTGGTGCTGATCTGCGAGTTCAGGCCTTCACGCTGCTTCTGCATCTCCTGGTAGGCCGAACGGATCTGCGTGGTCAGACTGTTGGCCTGGCCCAGCAGGTCGGCGCGCGCGGCGGGATCCGCCGGCTTGCTGGCCACCGTGTTCATGCTGGTGAAGAAATTGGTCAGACCCGGGGCGATGCCCACGGTGCGGTCGGAGAACAGGTTGTTGATCTGCGAGACCTGGTCGAGCTGGGCCTGGAGCTGCGCGCCGCTGCCGGTTGCGCCGACGAGCTGCTTGTACAGGAAGCTGTCGTAGCTGCGCACGACGGTGTCGACCTGGACGCCGCGGCCGATGTAGCCGTTGGCGGTCGCTTGCGCGCCCGCCGTCGAGGTCATGACGCGTTGGCGGTTGTAGCCGACCGTGGTGGCATTGTTGATGTTATGGCCGGTGGTGGCCAGGCCGGCTTGCGCCGCGTTCAACCCGCCCAATGCCGTTTTGTACAAATTCATGCTGACAATGCCCCGTATGTAACCGCAGCTGTTATCTCTGGATACCCCGTTTACGGCAGGGGATCACCCAAATTTAGAGTCCTTCCAACATCCGGCGCGAATTTTCCACGTTGGATGCCGCGCCCCGCAGCTGACCCATGATGCCGATGAGCTTCTGGGCGTAACGCGGGTCCGTCGCGTAACCCGCGTCCTGGATCCGGCGGGCCGCCTCGACCTCGTTGCGGGCCGTCGTCACGCTCTCGTAGCGCGGGCTGTTGCCGATCAGGCGGGCGTAGTCGGCGAACGATTCCTCGTACGACGCGTAGGCCCGGAACGGCTGCGTCACCTTGCGGGCGACGCCGTCTTCATATTCGGTGGTCAGCACGTTGACGACCTTGCCCTTCCAGCTCGCACCGGCCTTGATGCCGAACAGGTTGAAGCTGGTGCTGCCGTCCTCGTGCTTGATTTCACGCTTGCCCCAGCCGGACTCCAAGGCCGCCTGGCCCATGATGAGACGGGCCGGGACGCCGCTCTGCTGCGACGCCAGGTTGGCCGCGCGCGACATCTTGGACACGAAGTCGACCACGTGCTCGGGCGCGCCTTCGGCGGCGGCCAGCGCACGGTCGGCCGGCCGGTTGTTGCGCATCACGTTCAGCAGCGCCGACACTTCACGCGAGCCGCCGGTCTGGAAGTCCAGATCGCCGCCCTGCCCGATGCGCTTGACCGATTCGTCCGAAATCTCGCCGGGCTTGCCCTGCTGCATCTGCGCCAGGATGGCCTGGGACAAGCCAATGCCGGGCGAGGCCAAGTGCAGGGCCAGTTGCTCGTCCGCCATGGACTGCAGCATCTGCGTCTGCTGGGAGTCGAACAGGCCTTCCTTGGGCGTGGCCTCGCGCATGCGCTTGACCATCATCTGCAGGAACAGCGCCTCGAACTGCTTGGCGACCTGTTTCTGCTGCTCGGTGCCGGCGGGATCCTTCTTGACGTCGCGCTTCAGGTCTGACAGGCGGCCCATGTCAAAGACCGAATCCTGCCGGGTGTTGGTGCGTCCCGCGTCGCTGGTATAAGCCATGGCCGTCAGATGATTTCAAGTTCGGCGCGCAAGGCGCCCGCGGTCTTCATCGCCTGCAGGATGGCCAGCAGGTCCTGCGGCGTGGCGCCCAGGGCATTCAGGCCCTTGACCACGTCGGCCAGGTTGGCGCTGGTGCTCACGCGCTGCAGCGAGCCGTTGTCCTGGCGCACTTCGATCTGGGTGTTGGGCACCACCACCGTCTGACCCTGCGTGAACGGCGTGTCCGGCTGGACCACCTCGTTCTGGCGGTTGATGATGACGGACAGGTTGCCGTGCGCCACGGCGGCCTCTTCGATCATGACCGTACGGTTCATGACGACCGAGCCGGTGCGGGCGTTGATGATGACCTTGGCGACGGTTGGTGCGCGCGCGACCTGCAGGTCTTCCATCTGCGACAGGAAGCGGGCCTGCGAGCCCTGCTCCATGGGCGTGCGCACCTGGATGACGCGGCCGTCCAGCGCCGTGGCGGTGCCCTGCCCGAACTTGCGGTTCAGGGCCGTGGCCACGTTCTGCGCGGTGCCGAAGTCGGTATTGTTCAGTTCGACATGCACGTAGCCGTCGCGCGCGAACGTGGTGGGCACGCCACGTTCGACGATGGCGCCCGCGCTGATGCGGCCGCCGTTCAGCTGGTTGATCTGCACGCTGGAACCGCCCGCGGATGCACCGGCGCCGCCGACCAGGATGTTGCCCTGGGCAATGGCGTAGACCTGGCTGTCCGCGCCCTTGAGCGGCGTCATCAGCAGCGTGCCGCCGCGCAGGCTCTTGGCGTTACCCATCGAGGACACGACCACATCCAGCGTCTGGCCGGGCCGCGCGAATGCGGGCAAGGTTGTCGTGACCATGACCGCGGCCACGTTCTTCAATTGCATGTTGCTGCCGGCGGGCACCGTGATGCCCAGCTGCGACAGCATGTTGGTCAGGCTTTGCTGCGTGAAAGGCGTCTGGCGCACCTGGTCGCCGCTGCCGTCCAGGCCCACGACCAGGCCGTAGCCGATGAGCTGGTTGCCCCGGACGCCCTGGATGCTTGCCAGATCCTTGAGCCGTTCGGCGTGCGCCGCGCCGGCGCCCGCGGCCAGCCCGACGGCCACGCACACCCGCGCCAACAGGGACAGCAAGGTGGATATCGGAGTCTGTTGTTTCATGATTTAGAACGGCGAAGCGATCAGGAAGAAGCGTTGCAGCCAGCCCATGGTCTGGACTTCGTCCATGACGCCCTTGCTGCGGTATTCGATGCGCGCGTCAGCCACTTGCGTGGACGACACGGTGTTCGTGCCCGTGATGGAGCGCGGATCGACCACGCCGGCAAAGCGCACGTACTCGCTGCCGCGGTTGATGGCGATCTGCTTTTCGCCGGCGACCTGCAGGTTGCCGTTGGACATCACGCCCACCACCGTGGTGGTGATGGTGCCAGTGAAGGCATTGTTGGCGCTGCTGTCGCCCTTGCCCTGCGACACGTTGCCGCCATTGGCCTCGGTGTTCAGATTGGCGTTCGCCCAGCTGTCCATGAAGGACGGCGCCGCAGCGATGCCCAGCGTGGCCGAGCCGGTGCGGTTGGTGTTCGTCGCCACGTTCTTGGACGCGTTGGTGCGTTCGTTCAGCACGATGGTGACGATATCGCCCACATTGCGCGGCCGGCGGTCTTCGAACAACGGGTAGTTGCCGTAGGTCGTGGGCTGGTAAATGGAGCCCGTGGGCTGCGCCATCGGCATCGGCGGCGGCGGCGGGGCCGCCGTCGTCGGCCCGGTCACGATGGGTTCGGGCGGGATAATGGCGCAACCAGCCGCCAGCAGAGCCAGCGCAGACGCAAGTACCAGGCGCAGGACAGACATGAGCATCACAGTTGGGTCAGGCGGGCCAGCATTTCGTCCGACGTCTTGACGGCCTTGCTGTTCATTTCGTAAGCGCGCTGCGTCGTGATCATGTTGACCAGTTCTTCAGCGACGTTGACGTTGGAGGTCTCGACGTACTTCTGCATGATCGAGCCCGCGCCGTCCACACCGGGCTGCAACAGGTTCGCCGGACCCGACGAGTCGGTTTCCAGATACAGGTTTTCGCCGATGCTTTGCAGGCCGGTCGGGTTGATGAAGGTGGCGATCTGGAGCTGGCCGATCTGCACGTTGACGCCGGCCGCGCCGGGCTGCGTCACGGAAACCATGCCGTCGTTGCCGATGGTGATGGACAGCGCGTTGTCCGGCACGTTGATCGGCGGCTGGATGACATAGCCGCTGACGGTCACGAGCTGGCCGTTCTGGTCGCGCTGCAGGGCGCCGTCACGCGTATAGGCCTGCGTGCCGTCGGGCAGTTCGACCGGCAGGAAGCCGCGGCCGTTGATCGCCACGTCCATCTCGCTGCCGGTGTTGTTCAGGTTGCCGTCCGAGTGGATGCGCTCGGTGGCGGCCACGCGCGCGCCGGTGCCCAACTGCAGGCCGGACGGCAGTTGCGTGGCATCGCCCACCTGGGCGCCGGGCTGGCGCAGCGTCTGATACATCAGGTCCTGGAACACGGCACGGCCGCGCTTGAACCCGTTGGTGGAGACGTTGGCCAAGTTGTTGGAAATCACGTCCATGGAGGTCTGCTGACCTTCCAGGCCCGTCTTGGCGATCCACAGCGAACGCATCATGATGAAAGACTCCGGTGCCGCGGCCTGGCCGCGAACTAAATGTTATTTAAATCAGGCGCTTACGGACAGAATGCCGTTGGCGCGTTCCGCATTGCGGTCCGACTGCTGAATCACCTGCATCTGCTGCTCGAAGCGGCGGGCGTTTTCGATCATGCCCACCATCGACGCCATCGGATTGGTGTTGCTGCCTTCCAGCACGCCCGACAACAGGCGCAGGCTGGGATCGGCGGGCACCGGCGGCGCGGGCTGGCCGTTGACCGGCGCCATGCGGAAGACACCGTCATCGCCGTGCACCAGCTGCTTGTTGTCCGGATTGACCAGCTTGAGCCGGCCCAGATTCAGGATGTTGTTCGGACCGTCGCCGGCGCCCAGCGCCGTGATCGTGCCGTCCGACGTGATGGTCAGCGCGGCCTGGTCGGGCACGTCGATGGGACCCCCCTGGTCCGACAGGACCGGCTGGCCCAGCGACGTCTGCAACAGGCCGTTGATGCCAACCTGCAGGCTGCCGGCGCGGGTATAGGCTTCGCCCTGCGGCGTCTGCACCGCGATCCAGCCGTTTTCGCTGGCCAGCGCCACGTCCAGGTCGCGGCCCGTGGTCTGCATGGTGCCCATCTGAAAGCTGTTGCCGGGCGTGGACGCCACCGTCGAAACGCGCGTGGGCAGGCTCACCCCGTCCGTCACGGGAACCGAGCGGTACAGCGCGATCTGCTCGCGAAAGCCCGCCGTGTTCACGTTGGCCATGTTGTTGGAGAGCGCGGCCTGATGCTCCGTGATCCGCGCTGCGCCATTCATGGCGGTGTAGATGATTCTATCCATTGCCTATTCCGTCGGTGTCGTCGCTTGCCCAGCGGGCATTACTTCAGGTTCATCAGGACTTGCATGATTTCGTCCTGGGTCTTGATGGTCTGCGAATTGGCCTGGTAGGTGCGCTGGGCAATGATCATGTTGACCAGCTCCTTGCTCATGTCCACGTTGGACGCTTCGGTCGCCTGACCGACCACCGTCGACATGCTGTTGGTGCCGGGCTGGCCCAGGATCGGCTGGCCGGAAGCCGCCGTTTCCTTCCAGGCGTTGTTGCCCACGGGCTGCAGGCCCTGCAGGTTCGAGAAGTCGGCCAGCACGAGCGTGCCAACGATCTGGGTTTCGCCGTTGGTGTAGCTGGCGACCAGGCTGCCGTCGCTGCTGATGTTGATGCCGCTGAACTCGCCGGACGTGTAGCCGTCGGGCTTGGCAACCAGCTTGTAGTTGCTGCCGTACTGGGTCGTGCCGGTGTAGTTGATCGCGACGTTCAGCGGATCGGCCGGGGTGGACGTGCCGCCGGGCTGGGCGAACGAGAGGTTCACGATCGGCGCGCTGGTCAGCGTGCCGGCGTTGTTGAACGTGAACTGCTGGGGGTTGCCCCACACGCCGCCGGCTTCCGACGTGGGCGCCATGGCCTGGCCGTCCATCGTGTAGTACACGTCGTACACGCTGGTGCCGCCCGTCGCTTCACGCTTGACGAAATACTGCATGACCTGGTGCGAGTTGCCCAGGGAGTCGAACACCGTCATGGGCGAGGCGTTCGTGTAGGTGCTGGAGATCTTGGGATCGAACGGCTTGCCGATTTCGGTGACCGCGGCGGTGTAGTCCACGTAGCCGGGAATGCTCTCCAGCGTGCCGGCGGAGACCTGGCCCGTACCGTCGATCGTGACGGTGTTCGGAGCCGTGCCGTACACGGCGGCCGGCGGGTTGGCCGGGGTCCACGTCAGCGCGCCGCCGGCGGCCTTGGTGAAGGTGTAGGGCGTGCCGCCCAGGGTGACCGAGCCGGGAACGGCGGGCGCCGTCACGGTGTCGACCTGGTAGATGACCTTGGCGTTCGCGTCCAGGTTGGCCACGGTGGTGGCGGTGCTGGTGGCCTGCGGCGCGACGTTGGCCGTCGGCAGTTGCAGTTCGACCGGGTTCGCACCGATGGCGCCGGGCGGGTAGCCGGTCAGGCGATAGCCCTGGGCGTTCACGATGAAGTTGTTCTTGTCGACGAGGAACTCGCCATTGCGCGTGTACATGACCGAGCCGCTCTGGTCGGTGACGCGGAACATGCCCTTGGCGCCGTCGATGGCGATGTCGTATTCGCCGCCGCCGCCCGTCACCGCGCCAACGGTGAAGCGCTGGTTGATGGCCGCGACCTTGACGCCCAGGCCCACGCGCGAGCTGGCGTAGACGTCAGCGAACGATGCGGTTGCCGACTTGAAGCCGACGGTGCCCGAGTTGGCGATGTTGTTGCCGATGACGTCCAGGTTCTGCGCAGCGGCATTCAAGCCGCTCAATCCTTGTCCGAAGCCCATGTTTACTCTCGCTAATCTTTAGTGGAGAAGCCGTCGCCCGTGCGCCGGCACCAATTCATATCCGCCCGTTCAGGCGCCGATCACCTTGCGCACGTCCAGCATGCTGGTCTGGCCGTCCAGGCCCAGATCCAGACGCAGGCCGTTGGTCGAGTACGCCACGCTCTTCACGTTGCCGTAGCTCAACACTTCCGAATTCACCTTCGCGCCGTCGGCATCGGTCGCCAGCACGGACACGTTGTACGCACCCGCTTCCAGCGCCACGCCGGAATCGTTCTTGCCGTCCCACTCCAGCGTGTACACGCCATTCTTCTGCTCGCCCAGCTCGATGGTGCGAACGACGGCGCCGTTCGAATCCGAGATGCGGACCTGAACCTTGGCGGCGTCGCCCTGCAGATCCAGACCGTAAGGCGTGACCACGCGGTCGGCGGGGTTGGCGCTGTCGACGCCGACCTTGACCTTCGAGCCCGGGATCAGGACGCCCTTGCCGATCATCGACACGGCGTTCATCGACTGCGACACGTCGATCTGGCCGCTGATGGCCAGCATGGTGTTCTTCAGGTTGGTGATGCCTTCCACCGTGGAGATCTGCGCCAATTGCGACGTCAGCTCCGCGTTCTGCATCGGGTTCAGCGGATCCTGGTTCTTGAGCTGAGTGACCAGCAGCTTCAGGAACTGGTCCTGCAGGCCTTGCGCGGTGCTCGCGCTGTTGGCGCCGGTTTGCGCCAGGCCCATGGCCGTGGTGCTCGTGTTTTGATCGACGGTCGTCATGGATAGACTCTGGCTGAAAATTAGGATTGACCGATGGTCAGCGTCTTCTGCATCAACGTCTTGGCGGTGTTGAGGACCTCGACGTTGGCCTGGTAGGACCGCGATGCCGCGATCATGTTGACCGTTTCGGCCACCGGATCGACGTTGGGCATGCTGATGTAGCCCTGCGCGTCAGCCAGGGGGTGCTTGGGGTCATAGACCATCTTCAGGGGCGACTGGTCCTGGACCACGCCGGCCACGCGAACGCCGCCGATTTCCTGCCCCAGCGCCTGGCCTGCGGCCGGGTTGACCTGGAACACGACCTGCCGGGCGCGGTAGGGCTGGCCATCCGGACCGACCACGCTGTCGGCGTTGGCCATGTTGCTGGCCGCCACGTTCATGCGCTGCGACTGCGCGCTCAACGCCGAACCGGCGATATCGAAAATGCTCAACAAGGACATTGCCTGTTGCTCCCTTTAAAGATCAATCCTGGATGGCGGTCTGCAACCCGCGGATGCGGCTGGAGATAAGCTGCATCGTGCTCTGGTAATGCAGGGTGTTGTCGGCGAACTGCACGCGCTCGATGTCCATGTCCACCGTGTTGCCGTCCATGCTGGGCTGGTACGGCAGGCGGTACAGCAGATCCGTCGGACCCTGCGACACGGCCTTGGCCGGAATGTGGCGGGCCGACGTCAGCTTGAGCGACGTGTCGGGCAGGCGCATCGTGCCTTCCATGGCGCTTTGCATGGCGGCCTTGAAGTCGATGTCGCGCGCCTTGTAGTTGGGCGTGTCGGCGTTGGCGATGTTCGAGGAAAGCACTTCCTGGCGCTGCGCGCGCAGTGACAAAGCCTGCTGGTAGAACCGGAAATCTTCGTTGAGCCTGTCGAGCATCGTGGCGCCTTGAATTCGTTGCAAATCGGATAAAGCAGGGATGCCGGACACACCGTTATCCCATTGGATGACGGCATGATAGGGGCCGGACCTGTAACACAATCAGCCAAATAACCCGTCATTTCTCATCCAATTCACGTATTGCCGAACGCCGCCCACTTCTACAATTCATCCATCATGAAAATCTCCGCAAGACTCCTTCTCGCGCGCGCCGGCATCGCCGCCCTGCTCCTGGCCTCGGCAAGCGCCGTCCAGGCACAGGCCGCGGCCACCCAGGCCCCGGAAGCGATCATCATTGCGGCGCAGACGTATCTGCAGGAACAACTGGCCTCCCTGCCCGGCGAGGCGTCCATCGCCATCGACCCGCCGCGCACCGATCGCCTGGCGCCCTGCGACGACCTGGCCCCGTTCCTGCCGTCCGGCATGAAACTGCGGTCCCGCATGACGGTCGGCGTGCGCTGCAACACGGCCAAGGGCTGGACCGCCTACGTGCAGGCGTCCGTCAGCGTGGCCGGACACTATTACGTGGCCTCGCGCCTGATCGCCGCCGGCCAGGCCCTGACCCCGGCAGACCTGGACGCCCGCGAGGGCGATCTGGTCTCCCTGCCCCCGGGCGCCATCACCGACCCGCAGGCAGTGGCCGGCATGACCGCCGCGTTCCGCATCAACGCCGGCCAACCGATCCGCAGCTCGTCGCTGCGCAATGCCCAGTCCGTGCAGCGCGGCACCAACGTGCGGATCAACGCGCGCGGCAACGGTTTCATGGTCAGCAGCGAAGGCGAAGCCATGGGCAACGCGGCCCCCGGCGCCGTGGTCCAGGTCCGCACGGCGGGCGGCCAGGTGGTCAGCGGCGTCGTCCGTAACGCCACCCTGGTGGAAATTCAGCTATAGATACTGTTACAAATCGCGTTGCGCCTGGCTCGCATATACCCTAAAGTTCCTCCGGCCCTTGTCGTTACAGAGACATAAGTAGGCGGATCCGTCGCAAACCGACCCAGAACGCCCTGCGGAGAAAACCTTGAAAATCAATTCGACCACCAACCGGCCCCTAGCAGCCGATGCCGTCGGTGCCCGCGCCGAGTCCGCGGTCAGTCAAGCTTATGGCGCCGGCAGCGCCACCGGCTCGAGCAGCTCGCAAGTCGCGCTGAGCTCGGCGTCGCGCAAGATGCTGGCCATGCAAGACGGCTCGAACGACATCAATGTCGAGCGCGTTGCCGCCATTCGCGCCGCGATCGCCTCCGGACAGCTCAAGATCGACACCGGCCGCATCGCCGACAGCCTGATCGCCAGCGCCCGAGACCTGCTGAAATAGCCCGTCCCTTCTCTCCATTGAGCCGTCTGTCATGAGCCTCGTCGATTCCCTGCAATCCTGCATGAAGCAGGAAGACACCCTGATCTCCGAATTCTCCTCGATCCTCGAGGAAGAAACCGAGGTCCTGGTCAGCCAGGGCAGCGTCGAGGCGCTGAACCAGATCACCGAGCGCAAGCGCGGCATCGCGCAGCAGTTGGTCGACCTGAGCCAGACGCGTGACAACCTGCTCACCGAAATCGGCCTGCCCGCGGGCCACGTCGGCACCGAACAGGCCGCGGCGCAATATCCGCAGCTGTCCGGCGTGTGGCACGCCCTGCTGACCAAGTCGGCCTCCGCCAGCGAAATCAATATGCGCAACGGCGCCCTGATCGACGTGCATCTGCGTTACACCCAGCAGTCGCTGGACGCCCTGCGCAACGTCGGCGTCGGCAGCGCCTCGACCTACGACGCGCAAGGCCGCGGCGCCCGCAGCGCGCCGGGACGCCGGCCGATTGTGGCAGGCTGAAGCCCTCCCCGGACCTCCGTCCAAAAGAAAACGGCGTGCATGGCACGCCGTTTTTTTATTCGTTCACGCTAGATGGGTTTTGCGGCCTCACGCCCCGCCCGTCATCTCCAGCAGCGCAAACATCTTCAGCAGCGCCACCGGCAGCATCTTGCCCGACAGCTTGCGTTCGGTGCCCACGATGCCCGACAGCGGCCCACGCACGACGTCGGCCGCCGGCGAATGGGCCAGTTGCCAGCAGGCCGCGCCGAGCTGCCCGGCCATGAGCGACTGGCGCGCCAGCGTGTGGGCGCCATCGACGGCGGGCAGCGCCTGCCAGGCATTGGCCATGTAACGGAACGCCGCCTTGGCCTCGTCCTGCAGGACCAGCCAGCGCGCGATCGTCGCCGCGTCCGCCTGCGAAGCCGGCAGGTTCGTGGCGCCAAACAACTGGCCCGCGACCTCGCCGGTGACCGTGTCGATCAGACGCGCGCAGATGAGGCGAACGCTCGCGCCCTGCCCCTTGCCCGGCAGCACGACTTCGGTGCCGGAGGCCCACAGTGCCAGCGGCGCGGTTTTGCCGCCGGACGCCGGGCGCAGGCCCGGCATGTCGCCGGGCTGGCCCACGGGCAGGTAGCCCACGCTCTTGCCGACGGCATTCAGGTTGGTCGGGCATTCATCCTGGATCACCCGCGTGCCACCCGCGCAACGCGCCACCCAGGACACCCCCTGCTCGCTCAACAGCTGCCACAACGCAACCGTGCCGGCCTCCAGCATGTGAACCAGCGGCACGGACTGCAGGCGCTCGCCCAGCCACTGCACGCGGGCCTGCAACGCGGCCGCCGCATCCGGCTGGGCCGGCGCGGCGGGCGAAAAAGAGGTCAACATGCCATGCGGCAGCACGAGCTGCTGCGCGGGCGACGCCAGCGCGGCCCCGCGATCGCTCATCAACAACGCGCCTAGCAGCGCGCCGCCGGGCAAGGCCTCGCCTTTCATGGCGGTCTTGCCGTGCATCACGAGCAGGTTGCGGTTGCAGACGGCGGAAAACTCGCGGCGCACCATCGCCAGCGGCTCGTCGCCCAGCGCGGCCAGGCTGGCGCCCGCGCCGTCGCTGACGTACTCGCGCCAGGCGCTACGCGCTTGCAGGCACGCCGGGTCCCTGTCCAGCCACGAAATGGTGTCGTCCAGGCTCTGGGCCGCGGCGATCGAACCCGCACCGCCCTGCTGCGGCAGGATGGCCGAGGCCAGCAACTGGCGGCGGCGCGCCGGGTCCACGGCGTCCGGCTCGCGCGACGACGACACCAGCGACGCCAGATCGGCCTCGCTCGGGGTGTACAGCGCGCGGGCGCGCTCCACCATCGAAAACGCGCGGTCGATCAGCACGTCCGCGCGGGCCAGTTCCATGTGCTCGGGCACCTTCTGGCCGACGGACATGTAATGGATCGGCAGACGGTGGCGGATGGCGGTGTCCAGCGCCGCGCCCAGGCGGGTGGCTTCGTCCAGCTTGGTGATGATGCAGCCGGCGACGTCCTCGCCGACCCCATTGCGATAGGCGTGCGCCACCTCGTCCAGCGTGTCGCCCTGGCTGGCGGCATTGAGCACCAGCAGCCGGCGAACGGGCTTGCCCGCGTTGCACAGCATCGACGCCTGCTCGGCCACCAGGCGATCGCGCTGGCTGATCCCGGTGGTGTCGATCAGCACGATCTTGCGGTTGCCGAGTTCAGCCAGGATGCGGCGCAGCTCGCCGGCATCGCGCACCGAGTGCGCCGGCACGCCCATCAGGCGGCCGTAGATCTGCAATTGTTCCAGCGCGCCGATCCGGAACAGGTCGGTCGTCAGCATGGCGACCTGCTCGCGCCCTTCGCGCGCCACGCAGCGGGCGGCCAGCTTGGCCAGCGTCGTGGTCTTGCCCACGCCGGTCGGACCGACCAGCGCGTACACGCCGCCGGCCAGGAATTCGTCTTCGGAACGCACCACCGGCAGGTGCGTCACCAGTTCATTGCGTGCCCAGCTCAACGCGGCCTCGGTGGAGAGGCCTTGCGGCAGGCGCTCGACCAGCGTGCGGACCAGCTTGGTGCTGAAACCGGCGTCCAGCAGGCTGCGGAACAGCGCGGCGCCAGCCGGCTCGCGGCCCGGACCCTGGCGGCCACCCCACAGCAGGCCGTCCATGCGGCTTTCCATCGCGCCACGCAAGGCGCTGATCGCGTCCTGCAGACCGGCGGCCGTATCGGCCGGCAGATTCGCGGGCGGCAGGCCCTGCGGCGGCCGCACGGGGGCATCGGGCGTGCGGCCCATGGGCGGTGCGGCATGCAGCGTGGCAGGTTGCGGCGGCGCTGCGGGCGGAATGGCGGGCGCTTGCACGGGTCCGGGCGGCGCAGCGTAGCTTTGCGGCGCGTGATAGGCGGTCGCCGGCGCGGCGGCCATGGCGGCGGCGGGCGCAGACGCAGTGACCATGCGCTCGGGCATGGCGGGAGACGGCGCCATGCGTGCAACGGGCGCAAGCGGCGGCAGCTCGACGCGAATTGGCGCGGCCGGCATAGGCGCGGCCGGCATAGGCGCGGCCGGCTGAGGCGCGGTCGGCTGAGGCGCGGCCGCCGTCGCGGCCACCGGCGACGGTGCAGCGGGTGTGAATTCTGCCGGGGACGGTTCAATCTCCGGCTGGGCCGACGCCGCGTACGCGGACTGGTAGGCGGCAATGGATCGCGCCGGCGTCGCATAGCCGGCGGGCGCCATCGCGGGGGACACGACAGGCGGCATCGCGGCAGGCGGCAGAGGCGGCATGGCGACAGGCGTTACCTGCGGCCGCTCAAACCCAGCCGGCTCGCGGAACGACGGCGCCGCGGGCTGGCGTTCCTGAGCCGGCGGCGCATAGGCCGGCGCTTCGCGCGGCGGGGTCTGCGGTTGCGGCGCGTCATCGAAGGCGCCGTCGATGGTGGCCAGCACCTCGATGCCGCCGTCGACACTGCGGTTCGACACGATCAGCGCGTCCGGCCCCAAGGCCTCGCGCACCTGACGCATCACGTCACGGGTGTTGGCCCCGTAAAAGCGGCTGATCTTCATTGCCCGTTGCTCCCGCCGATCAGCGCCGTCACGCGGACGATGCGCTCATCGGGAATTTCCGTATTCGACAACACACCCAGTTGCGGCAGGTGGTGGCGCAGGAAGCGCGACAGCGGCGCGCGCAGCACCGGCGACACCAGCAGCACCGGCGCATTGCCCTGTGATTCCTGCCGTTCGACCGCCGCTTGCGCCTCGCGCAGCAGCGTATCGGCAAGGCCCGGCTCCAGACCGCCGCTGGTCGTCATGGCTTGCGACAGCACGCGTTCCAGCTTCACATCCAGGCCGATCACCCGCAGCTCGCCCTCGCCGGGGAACCATTGCTGCGTGATGGCGCGGCCGAGCGCGCGGCGCGTCAGCGCGATCAGTTCGTTGATGTCCGGCTGCCCGCCCGACCCGGCTGCCATCGCGGCCAGGCGCGGACCGTGTTCGGACAGCGTGTCGATGATGGTGCGCATGTCGCGGATCGGCACCTCTTCCGACAGAAGGCCCTGCAGCACCTTCTGCAGCGCGGTAAGCGATAGCGTCTTGGGCACCAGGTCCTCGACCAGCTTCGGCGCGTCGCGGCCGATGCGGTCCAGCAGCTGCTGCACTTCCTGGCGGCCCAGCAGGTTCGAGCCGTGGCGGTGCATCAGGTGATTCAGGTGCGTGGCCACGACCGTGCCCGCATCCACCACCGTGTAACCGGCCACCTGCGCCTGATCGCGCAGCGAACTGTCGATCCACAGCGCCGGCAGGCCGAACGCCGGATCGGTCGTCGGCGTGCCCTTGATCTGCATGGTCACGCCGCCCGGGTCGATGGCCAGCCACTGGCCGGGCATCGCGACGCCATTGCCCACTTCCACGCCCGACAAGAGGATGCGGTAATCGTTGGGCTTGAGTTCCAGGTTGTCGCGGATGTGCACCACGGGCGGCAGAAAGCCGACGTCCTGGGCAAACTTCTTGCGCAGGCTGCGGATGCGGTGCAGCAGCTCGCCGTTCTGGGCGTGATCCACCAGCGGAATCAGGCGGTAGCCCACTTCCAGCCCCAGCTGATCCACCATCGACACGTCTTCCCAGCTTGCTTCGGCGGCCGCGGCCTGCGCCTGGGTGATCGCCTGCGGCGGTATCTCCTCGGCGGCCACGGCGGCGGCCTTCCTGCGTTTGAGCAGCGCCCAACCGCCCCAGCCCAGCGCGCCGGCCAGCGTCAGGAACGCGATGTGGGGCATGTTGGGGATGAGACCCATGATGCCGATGATGCCGGCGGTCAGGAACAGCACGCTCGGATTCGAAAAGAGCTGGCTGATGATCTGCTGGCCGATGTCCTGGTCCGTCGACACGCGCGACACGACCACACCGGCGGCGGTGGAGATCACCAGCGCGGGGATCTGGGCAACCAGACCGTCGCCGATGGTCAGCAGCGTGTAGACGCGGCCGGCATCGCCCATGGACATGTCGTGCTGCGCCACGCCGACGACCAGACCGCCGATGACGTTGATCGCCATGATCAAAAGGCCGGCGATGGCGTCGCCGCGCACGAACTTGCTGGCGCCGTCCATCGAGCCGAAGAAGTCCGACTCCTGCGACACTTCCGCGCGGCGCTTGCGCGCCTCGTCTTCGCCGATCAGGCCGGCGTTCAGGTCCGCGTCGATCGCCATCTGCTTGCCGGGCATGGCGTCCAGGGTGAAACGCGCGCCCACTTCCGCGATACGGCCCGCACCCTTGGTGATGACGATGAAGTTGATGATGGTCAGGATGATGAAGACGATGATCCCGACGGCGAAGTTGCCGCCCACCAGGAAGTGGCCGAAGGCCTCGATCACCTTACCCGCGGCGTCCGGACCCGTGTGACCGTGCAGCAGCACGACCCGGGTGGACGCGACGTTCAGCGACAGGCGCAGCAGCGTGGCGAACAGCAGCACGGCCGGGAACGCGGCAAAGTCCAGCGGCTTGCGCGTGAACATGGCCACCAGCAGGATCATCACGGACAACGCGATGTTGAAGGTGAACAGCAAGTCCAAGAGGAACGTGGGCAAGGGCAGCACCATCATGCCCAGCACCATCACGATCAGGATGGGACCCGCCAGCAGCCGCGCGTGCATGGCGCCGTTATTCTTCAACATGGTGAGCAGTGCGCTCA
This sequence comes from Achromobacter sp. Root565, assembly GCF_001427425.1. NCBI lineage: Bacteria > Pseudomonadati > Pseudomonadota > Betaproteobacteria > Burkholderiales > Alcaligenaceae > Achromobacter > Achromobacter sp. Root565. The sequence continues at coordinate 407,454 of NZ_LMGO01000006.1, read as the reverse complement.
TTCCTTAAACTCCTTGTCCTGCGGTTTTAGCCTGCGGGTCCAGTTCGGCTGGCACGTTCAGTTTCGTGGGGGCCGACGGTTCAAGCCCCCAGCCCGAGCGCCAGGATCGTAGCTGGAAAACCCATGCCAGCACTTCCGCCACCGCGGTATACAGCTCGGCCGGGATTTCTTGCCCCAGCTCGACGTGTTGATGCAGGGCGCGCGCCAGCGGCGGCGCCTCCAATGTGGGAATCTTGTTCTCGGCGGCCAGTTCGCGGATCTTCGCGGCGATCAGGCCCGTGCCCTTGGCCAGCACGCGCGGCGCGCCGCCCTTCGATTCGTCGTACTTCAGCGCCACCGCATAGTGCGTCGGGTTGGTCACGACGACGTCGGCCTTCGGCACCTCGGACATCATGCGCCGGCGGGCCGCCTGGCGCTGCTGCTGCCGGATGCGCGCCTTCACATGCGGATCGCCTTCGCTTTCCTTGTGTTCCTGGCGCACGTCTTCCTTGGACATTCGCAGCTTCTTCAGGTGGCTCCAGATCTGCCAGGGCACGTCCAGCAAGACGATGATGAGCAGCGAGGCCACGATGAAGGCGCAGCACATCGCCACCAGGCTCAGCGCCTTGGTCAGCGCGGCCGACGGCGCCACGTGCATCAGCCCCATCATGTCGTCGTGGTAGCGCCAGATGACCCAGACCGCCACGCCGCCAACCAGCATCGCCTTGGCCAGCGCCTTGATCAGCTCCACCACCGTCTGCGACGAGAACATGCGCTTCAAGCCCGCCAGCGGGCTGAGCTTCGAAAAATTGGGTGTCAGCGGCTTGGTCGAAATCACCAGACCGCCCAGCGCCACGCTCGACAGCACCGCCACCACCGCCAGCAGACCGAAGATCGGCAGCAGCACCATCAGCGCATGGCCGAAACCGCTTACCGCCTGCTCGATCATGACCCCAGGATCCAGCGCGACGCGCTGATCGAACGCCAGCCCGTTGCGCAGCACGCCGCTCAGGCCCTTGTACAGCGACCCGCCGCTCGCCCAGATCGCGGCGACACCGACGGCCAGCATCATGAACGTGCCCAGTTCCCGGGAACGCGCAATCTGCCCCTCCTCGCGCGCCTTTTCCAGGCGCCTGGGAGAGGCGGCTTCGGATTTCTCGAGGTCGCTTTCTTCGGACATGCTCTACGGGATTGTTGCGGCTCGCTGACGTGGAAATGCAAGCCGCCCGCCGAGATTCTAGGAGGCGCCGGGGGTTGGCGATATGCCAAGAAACGGGGGGAAAGCGGCGCTATTCCCGGATGCGCCGCCGGCTGCCGGGCGCCGTGCGATCAACCCGCCGCCCGCGCCACCCGGCCGTCGCCGGCCTGCCCGTCCAGAATGGCCTGAAAGCGCGCGTAATCCAGCCCGATACGCACGGCGCCCCAGTGTTCCGGTCCCAGATAAATGGGCAAGGAAATGTCGTTGACGATCTCGCCGGTATCGCGCGAGTACGTCTGAAACAACTGAGCCCCCGTGTTGGCGGCCAGCCGGGCGCCCACCGGATCGTCAAAGATCCGCTTGTTGCGCACCCGGACGATGTCGACCTTCGGATCCCCCGTTGGCGCCTGCGAGAATCGGCTGTTGTGGGCCGGCGCGTAGCCCCGGTTGTCCACCAGAATCGTGTAGATGGCGCCCGGCACTGCCTCCAGCACGCTATCGAGCAGGCGCGTCAGCGGCTCGTCGATGGTCCGGTCATACGCCGTGTGATAGCGCGGCGGCTCGCTGCCGGGGATGCGTTGATAGTGCCGGTCGAACACGTCCACGCCGCGCCGCCGGGCATCGTGCAGCAGCCCGGCCGCCGCATCGGCAAACGCCTGCAGCGACGCCGACAGGCTGTCGAACGCGGTATCGCCTGTGCGCATGTCGGCCAGCACCTCCTGGACGCTTTCCGTCTGGCGGCGGATACGGTCGATCTCGCCCGACATGCTGCCCACCCGTTCCAGCACGTCCGCGCTCAGCGCCGCGATGCGCCCGACATCCTGGCTCATGCCGTGATTGGTCGCGTCGACCTCGCCGATCGCCTGGACCACTTCGCCCACCTGCCGGTTCATGCTGTCGAAGTCGCGCACGAAGCGCTCGAATCCGCCACAGGTGCGGTTCAGCACGGCGCCCGACGCATCCACGTCCTCGCGCAGCGTGCCGGTCTGGCGCTGGGTGGACTCGACGAGGCCCAGCATCTCAGCCGTGTGGCGGCCGATATCGCCGGTGGCGCTGTTGACGCGCTCGGCCAGCCGGCCGACCTCGCTGGCCACCACCGCAAAGCCGCGGCCCGCATCTCCTGCCCGGGCGGCCTCGACGCCCGCGTTCAACGCCAGCAGCTGCGTCTGCAGCGCAATGCCCTTGATCGCCTTGCTGATGTCGCCCACCGAGTGCGCGCGGGCGGCCAATTGCTCCACGACTTCGGTAAACGCCGCCATCTCGCGCGTCATGCGATCGACGCGCTCCTTGACCTCGGTAAGCTCGGCCAGCGCCTGCTGCGCGGCGTGCAGATTCTGTCCGGAGACCGCCGCGATATCCCGCGCATGCGTGGACGTGGACGCGGACAGGTCGGCGATCTGCGCGCCGCTGACCGCGAGCGCCTCGGCAGCCCTGGCCTGCTCGCGCGCCAGCAGCGAACAGCGTCCCGCCTGGAACTGCGTGCGCGCCGCGTTGAGCGCGATCTCGATGCTGGACTGGCGCACGGTCATGACCCGCAGGCGGATCTGCGCAAGAAACCGGTACAACGGCCAGGCGGCCGGACTGAAAGACAGGGCGCGCTCCGACAGCATCGCGTCGCCGCGATTGAGCCGACGCAACAAGCCCCACATGCCGCCCAGGCGGAATACGGATCTGGCCACAATGAACCTCCTCTCCCTGGCCTGGACCGCCTTCTGTGGGCATCCATGGCCTGACGCGCAAAGCGCGCCTTGTCTCACGCTGCAAGGCCCCGATTATTGTTGGCAGGAGTCTATCGGCCGGGCAGCGATTGCACCCTTAGGGAATACGTCATGAGAGGGAAGCCGAACGGCTGCATCCGCACGGCGGAGAGCTGGACGGTGTCAGACACCCAACGAGACTTATCTGGACGGTGTCAGACACCCAAGGGGCATCCAGACTTATGAAGCGTGTCTCTGGAGGGTGTCAGACACCTAGGGATGCCTGGATGGAGGTGTCTGACACCCCTGAAGCAGCCGGGCACGTAACGATGACGCCACCMGGGTGTCAGACACCCAAGGGGCATCCAGRCTTATGAAGCGTGTCTCTGRAGGGTGTCAGACACCTAGGGATGCCTGGATGGAGGTGTCTGACACCCCTGAAGCAGCCGGGCGCGTAACGATGACGCCACCCGGGTGTCAGACACCGGGTTAGCACGCCGGTGTCTGACACCCGCGAGTAACCCCGCGCGGCATCCGGCGCCTCTGGAGCATGTGGGCGGGAAGGCGATCCGCTTTCCCGCCAACGCCGGACATCGCGCGAAAGCCGGGTTTAGAAGCCCAGGCTGGCCAGCAGGTCGTCGACCTGGTCCTGGCTGGTGACCACGTCGGTCTTGCCTTGCGGGTTGATTTGCGGACCGTTGAGCAGGCTGTTGGCTTCATCGCGGCGCTCTTGCGGCACGTTGTCCAGCAGCACCTGCAGCAGTTCGCGTTCGATCGCGCCCACCACGTCCATCATGCGCATGATGACCTGGCCCGTCAGGTCCTGGAAATCCTGGGCCATGATGATTTCCATCAGCTTGGACTGCGTCTGCTGCGTCTGTTTGGGCACGTCGGCCAGGAAGGCCCGCGTGTCCTGCACCAGTTCGCGCGCTTCCGGCATCTCCAGCGGCTGGTCATACCATTGCTGCCAACGGCTATCCAGCGCCTGCGCCGAACGCGACATGTTGTCCTGGATCGGACCGGCCTGCTCGGTGGCGTTGAGCACCCGATTGGCGGCCTGTTCGGTCATCTGCGCCACGTACCGCAGGCGGTCGCGGGCGTCGGGGATCGCATTGGCGGCGTCCTTGATCGCCTGGTCCAGGCCCAGTTCGCGCATGCTGTCGCGCAGCATGCGGGTCAGCGAGGCGATGCGATGGATGAGGTCTGGCGACTCTGCCGGGTCGACGGTTTCCGTTGAGCTCATCGCACGCCTCAGCCGCCAAGTTTCTCGAAGATCTTGGTCAGCTTTTCCTCCAGCGTTGCCGCGGTGAAAGGCTTGACCACGTACCCGTTGGCGCCGGCCTGGGCTGCGGCAACGATGTTTTCCTTCTTGGCTTCCGCCGTCACCATCAGCACCGGCAGCGAGGCCAGCGACGCGTCGGCGCGGATCTGCTTGAGCATCTCCAGACCGTCCAGGTTGGGCATATTCCAGTCGGACACCACGAACTGGAAGCCGCCGTTGCGCAGCTTCTCCAGGCCAATGGCGCCGTCCTCGGCCTCATCCACGTTTTCGAAACCCAGCTCCTTGAGCAGGTTGCGGATGATCCGCCGCATGGTGGGGAAGTCATCCACCACCAGAATCTTCAGGCCCTTGTCTACCATCTTTCACTCCAGAAAAAATTTGCTTGAGACCGATCGTGGCGTCAGCCCGCGTTAAACGCGGTGCCCACGGTCGCCCAGGCGAGTCAGAATGCGTTCGCTCATCGCCGACAACGGCACCACTTCACTTGCAGCCCCGATGGCAATGGCCTCGCGGGGCATGCCGAAGACCACGCAGCTTGCTTCGTCCTGCGCGATCGTGTGGGCGCCCGCCCGGTGCATGGCCAGCATGCCGGTGGCGCCATCCTTGCCCATGCCCGTCAGGATCACGCCGATGGCGTTCTTGCCCGCTGCGACGGCCGCGGAGTTGAACAGCACGTCCACGGACGGACGGTGGCGGTTGACTGGTTCGCTGGCTTCCAGCTCGATGACGTAGTTGGCGCCGCTGCGGCCCAGCCGCATGTGCATTTCGCCGCCCGGCGCCAGATACACGTGGCCCGGCAGCACGCGCTCGCCATGTACGGCCTCGCGCACGGTCACGGCGCACAGCGCGTCCAGGCGCTGCGCGAACGACCGCGTGAAGCCGGCCGGCATGTGCTGCGTGATCAGGATCGCCGGGCTGTCCGGCGGCAGCGGCTGCAGGACTTCGCGAATGGCTTCGGTGCCGCCCGTGGACGCGCCCACGATGACCAGCTTTTCCGAGCTGGACAGCGGACGGCGCAGCATGGGCGCCGGCGCAGCCTGCGCCGCATGGGGCGTCGGCGCGCGCAGCTTGGCGCGCGACGCCGCGCGAATCTTGTCGGCGATGAGTTCCGTGTATTCGAGCAGGCCGTCGCGGATGCCCAGCTTGGGCTTAGTCACGAAGTCGATGGCGCCCAGCTCCAGCGCGCGCAGCGTGATTTCGCCGCCGCGCTCGGTCAGCGACGACACCATCACCACCGGCATGGGGCGCAGGCGCATCAGCTTTTCCAGGAAATCCAGCCCGTCCATGCGGGGCATTTCCACGTCCAGCGTCAGCACGTCGGGGTTGTGACGCTTGATCAGGTCGCGCGCGACCAGAGGATCGGGTGCGGTCGCAACCACTTCCATATCCGGCTGGCTATTGATGATTTCGGTCATCAAGCCTCGCACAAGCGCGGAGTCATCCACACACAAAACGCTTATTTTCTTCATCTTGTTTGCTGCCCTGGCCCGGTCAGGCCTTATTTGCGCATTCGTAGACTGTCTGCCCGCGCAGACGGAAATCCCGGCTGATGTACGTGAAGTTCTCGGAGTGGCCGGCAAACAGCAGGCCGCCCGGCTTCATGAGCGGCACGAACCGCTCCAGGATCTTGGCCTGCGTCGGCTTGTCGAAATAGATCATGATGTTGCGGCAGAAGATCACGTCGAACTTCTCGGTGATCCCCCACGACGACGACAACAGGTTCAGCGTCTCGTAGCGCACCATGTCGGCGATCTCGGGCCGGACCCGCACATGCCCTTCGTTCGAGCCGCGTCCCTTCAGGAAAAAGCGGCGCAGGCGCTCGTCTTCCATCTTCGCGACACGCTCGTTCGGATAGACCGCCGTGCGCGCGCGGTTCAGCACGCTGGTGTCGATGTCCGTGGCCAGCACGGTCGAACCGGCGGCGCGCGGGCCCAGGGCCTCAGTCAGCGTGATCGCGATGGAGTACGGCTCTTCGCCCGTCGAGGCTGCGCAGCACCACACCGAAACGGGTCCCCCGCGCTTCTTCGCGAAGTCCGCCAGGATCGGAAAGTGATGCGACTCACGAAAGAACGCGGTCAGGTTCGTCGTGAGTGCGTTGATGAAGTCTTCCCACTCCGCGGCGTCGGGCTCGTTCTCCAGGCTGTCCAGATAACTGCCGAAGTCCTGTCCGCCCAACGCCCGCAGGCGGCGCGCGAGGCGGCTGTAGACCATCTCGCGCTTGTGCGTGCCGAGCGAAATGCCGGCGCGCGCGTGGATCATCTTGCGGACGCGGGAAAAGTCCGCGTCACGGAAATCAAACTGGCGGTCCACCGAAATGGACGGGGCCGTATTCGCCGAAGTTGCCACGCGTATCCTCAGCGTCCCAGAGCAGGCGCATCGGGCGCATGCAGGCGGGCGTCGTCATAGGTGGCGCGCACCGATGACAGCCGATGCGCCGGCACTTCGATGACCTCGCCCGTATTGATCTTGAACACGGCCACCGCTTCGGCCAGGCGCTGCGCCTGTTCCTGCAGCGAGCCGGCGGCGGCCGCGGCTTGTTCCACCAACGCCGCGTTCTGCTGCGTCACTTCATCCATCTGCGACACCGCGCGGTTCACCTGGTCGATGCCGCTCGACTGCTCTTCGGACGCCGCCGAAATCTCGCCCATGATGTCCGTCACGCGCTTCACCGAAGCCACGATTTCCTGCATCGTGGAGCCGGCGCGTTCGACCTGCTGCGAACCCGCGCCCACCTTGGTCACGGAGTCCTCGATCAGACCCTTGATTTCCTTGGCGGCCTGAGCGCTGCGCTGCGCCAGCGAGCGCACTTCGCCCGCCACCACCGCAAAGCCCTTGCCCTGCTCGCCCGCGCGGGCAGCTTCCACCGCCGCGTTCAGCGCCAGGATGTTCGTCTGGAAAGCGATGCCGTCGATGACCGACACGATTTCCGAAATCTTGCGCGAGCTGGCCGAGATGCCTTCCATGGTGTGCACCACTTCCGACACCGCCGCGCCACCGCGCTCGGCCACGTCCGACGCGCTGGCCGCCAACTGGTTGGCCTGCCGCGCGTTGTCCGCGTTCTGCTTCACGGTCGAGGCCAGCTCCTCCATCGAGGCGGCGGTCTCTTCCAGCGAAGCGGCCTGCTGCTCCGTGCGGCTGGACAGGTCCGTGTTGCCGGCCGCGATTTCGTGCGAGCCGACATTGATTTCGTCCACGCCGCGGCGCACCGAGGCCACCGTGCGGGTCAGGCTTTCCTGCATGCGCTTGAGCGCCGCGAAAAGCTGGCCGATTTCATTGGTGTTGGTAGCTTCGACGCGAGCCGTCAGGTCGCCGCCGGCAATGCGGTCGAAATGGTGACCAGCATCCTTGAGCGGCTGCAGCACGCGGCGGCGCAGGAAGACGTACGTGGCAAACACCAGCAGCGCGGCAATGATGCCGCCGGCGCTGACGGCCATCAGCACGAACTGGTAGCGCACCTGCGCCACTTCGAACGCGTCCGTCATCTTGCTGGCGCGCCAGAAATCAAAGCCTTCGACGGCGCGCGCAAAGCGGCCTTCCAGCGCATCCTGCACTTTTTGAATCTGCGTCTGGTAGGCCGGCATGTCGGCCTTTTCCAGCGCGGCGACCAGGGGTGCGACGCCCTGCTGCACCAGCGCCGCATAGGCATCGTCGATTTCCTTCAGGGCCTCGGCTGCCTCGGGCGGCCGCGGCAAGGTCTTGAAGAAATCAAACTCGGCCTGGCCCTTGTTCAGCGACGCCTTGGCGCGCTCGAGCAGGCCGGCGGCCTCGCTGGACAGTCCTTGCGCCAGCAGGGTCGGCTGACCCACGCTGCGCACGATGTCCGCGTAGTTCAACGTGGCGGCACGCGCCAGGCCGTTCAGCGTGTCCTTGTGGCTCATCACCACGCGGCCGACGGCGTCGTCCAGTTCCTGCGATTGCTTGATCTCGGCCAGCGTCCCATTGCTGATGCGCAACGACAACACGCCCAGCGCGGCACCAATCACCAACATGAATGAGAAGAACGCCAGCACCCACAACAGGCTGCTGCGTATCGTCATGTTCGCGAAAAACTTGCGCATCACAAGAACCATCCCTTGACTGCAATCGTTAAAGGAAAGCGCCACATCGCGATCAATATGGCGCCTTTACCCCGCATTCCGGCCAGACTCCGATCAGGAGGCTACCTTCTCCACCAGCGCCATTTCGTCGCTGGTCATCATCTTTTCAATGTCCACCAGGATCAGCATGCGCTCGTCCACGGTGCCCAGGCCCGTCAGGTACTCGGTCGACAGCGTGGCGCCGAACTCGGGAGCCGGACGAACCTGACCCGAGTTGAGCATCAGCACGTCCGACACGCCGTCCACCACGATGCCAACGACACGGCGGTCGAGGTTGAGGATGATGACAACGGTCTGCTCGTTGTAGTCGACGCGGCCCAGGTTGAACTTGATGCGCAGGTCGACGATCGGCACGATGATGCCGCGCAGGTTCGTCACGCCCTTGATGAACGGCGGGACATTCGCGATGCGGGTCACCGTGTCGGCGTCGTAGCCGCGGATTTCCTGCACCTTCAGGATGTCGATCCCGTATTCCTCGTCGCCCAGCGTGAAGACCAGGAACTCGCTGCCGACATCTTCATTGCGCGCGGCTTGCGCTTGCGGTTTGGCTGCCATGATTTTTTAGTGCTCCATCAATTCAGAACGGCTTCGGGCTGCGACCAGCGCTCCCGGTTGGCGCGCGCGAGCGCAAATACGTCGACAATCAGGGCCACGCTGCCATCGCCAAGAATGGTGGCGGCGGAAATGCCCGGGACCTTGCGGTAATTCGATTCCAGATTTTTCACCACGACCTGGTGCTGCCCGATCAGGTGATCGACCAGCAGCGCGAAGCGCCGGTCCTCGGCCTGCATGATGACGGCGATCGCCTGGGTGGGATCGGTCTGGGCCTCGCCCACCGAGAACACCCGGTGCATCTCGACCAGCGGCAGGTATTCACCGCGCACGTGCATGACGCGCTCGTTGCCGGCGACCGAGTAGATCTGGTCATTGGTGGGCTGGAGCGATTCGGTGACGTGGTTCAGCGGCAGGATGAAGGTTTCTTCGCCCACCCGCACCGACATGCCGTCCAGAATGGCCAGCGTCAGCGGCAGCACGATGCGCGTCGTGGTGCCGTGGCCCGGCTCGCACGACAGCTGCACGTGGCCGCCCATGTCCTGAATGTTCCGGCGCACCACGTCCATGCCCACGCCACGGCCGGAAATGTCCGTGACCTTTTCGGCGGTGGAGAAACCAGGCGCGAAAATCAGCTGCCAGATCTCGTCGTCGGGCGAGTTTTCGTTGATGGCCAGGCCTTGCGCCATGGCCTTCTTCAGAATCTTCTCGCGGCTCAGGCCACCACCGTCGTCGCTGACTTCAATGACGATGTTGCCGCCGTTGTGCTGCGCGGACAGCACCAGCTGGCCAACCGGATCCTTGCCGGCGGCGACACGCTTTTCAGGCGTTTCGATGCCGTGGTCCAGGCTGTTGCGCACCAGGTGGGTCAGCGGGTCGATGATGCGTTCGATCAGGCTCTTGTCCAGCTCGGTCGCGCGGCCGTAGGTTTGCAGTTCGATCTGCTTGCCCATCTTGCCGGCGATATCGCGCACCAGGCGCGGGAAGCGGCTGAACACGTAGTCCATCGGCATCATGCGGATCGACATGACGGCTTCCTGCAGATCGCGCGCATTGCGCTCGAGCTGCTCCATGCCGTTCAGCAGACGATCGTGCAGCACCGGATCCAGCGTGGAGGCGGTCTGCGCCAGCATGGCTTGCGTGATGACAAGCTCACCCACCAGGTTGATGACCTGGTCGACTTTTTCGACGCCGACGCGGATCGAGGTCGATTCCTTGTCTGCATGGGCAGCGGTGGCAGCGGCCGGACGCGCGGCGGCACGGGCGGCCGGCGCGCCAGCATCGGCGGCAGGCGCTTCGGGCGCAACCGGGGCTGCGGCAGCCTCGGCAACCGGCGCGGCTTGCGCGGCAGGCGCCGCTTCGGCGGCCACAGGCGCGGCGTCGCCGCTTGCCGGCGCCGCTTCACGGGCGATGTTCAATTGGTCGCCGTCGACGATGAAGCAGCACACCGCTTCGATGTCTTCCGGCGTGCAGGTGCTTTCCACCCAGACGGTCAGCACGCCGTTGGCGCGTTCGCTCGCCTTGACGGCGCCCAGGTTGCCCATTTCTTCGAGCAGGGACGCGGCATCCTTGTCGGACACCTTGGTGATGCGCACGCGCAGCGGCAGGCCGTCAGCATCGGCGGCCGATGCGGCAGGTTCGACCGGCGCGGCCGGCGCAGGCTGGGGCGCCTGCTGCACGGGTGCGGGCGCCGGGGCGGCGACCGGCGCAGCAGCGGGCGCGGGCGCAGCGGCTGCGGCGGCGGGGTCCTGATGCTCCAGCGCAAGCTGCCTCAATACGGCGCAAATACGCTCAAACACGGCGTCATCGGGCTCTTCGGAGGCCCGATAGGCATCCAGTTGGCTTTTGAGCACGTCTTTCGTTTCCAAGAAAATATCAATCATGTCCGTGCGCAGCGCCATTTCGCCACGCCGGATCGCGTCCAGAAGGTTCTCAAGCAGATGGGTCGTACCCGCCAGCTGAGTGAAACAGCCGAACGTCGCTGCGCCGCCCTTGATCGAATGGGCCGCGCGGAAGATGGCGTTGAGCTGCTCGATGTCGGGCGCGCCCACATCGAGCTCGAGCAACAGCTGCTCCATTTGCGCAAGCAGCTCGTCCGCCTCGTCGAAAAAGGTCTCGTAAAACTGACTGAGGTCCAAACCAGAACTCATGACCCGTACGCCTTTCTAAATGAACCTGCTACGCGCCGGCCTGCTCATCGAGCAGTTCGGTCGCCAATTCCACCAGCACATCGGGATCCACCGGCTTGGAAAGCCAGCCGCAAACGCCCAGATCCCGGGCTGCCATCTTGCTGTCCACGTCGTCCTCGGTGGTCAGCACCAGCACCGGCACATCCATGTACCGATCCTCTTCGCGCAACCCCTGGATCAACTCCAGACCGCCCTTCACCGGCATGTTCCAGTCACTGACGACCAGATCCACCGGGTTGGCCATCGCCACCTCCAGCGCTTCCTGGCCGTTGCAAGCCGTCAACACCTTCCAGCCTGCGCCGGTCAGCGTCGCCTGCACGATCATCCGCATGGTCGTGGAATCGTCCGCCACGAGTATCGTTGCCGTCATTGTTGTTGAACCCCTTCAGCGGGCGGGGTGTTCTCCGCCTCGCCCTGCTTGGTTGCCGTTGCGGCCTGGCTGGCGGCTTGCACCGCCTGCACGGCCGACCCCACCTCGCGCGCATCCTTGGCGCTCACGTCCGCGGCTGCGGCGTTCTCGCTCTCGATCCGCTTCTGGGTGCTTTGGTTGAGCACCACCAGGCTGATGCGTCTATTAACGGCTGCATACGGATCATCTTTAACCAGACTCATGCTTGAAGACAGACCCTGGATGCGCATGACCTTGCTTTCGTTCATGCCGCCTGCCACCAATTCCTGGCGCGAGGCGTTCGCCCGGTCGGCCGACAGCTCCCAATTGCTGTAGGCGCGTTCGCCGCGCGCATACTGCGACGCGTCGGTATGACCGGAGATGCTCACCCTGTTCGGCAATTCGTTCAGCACCGGCCCCAGCTCGCGCAGGATGTCGCGCATGTACGGCTGCACTTCGGCGCGGCCGGTCGCGAACATCGGGCGGTTCTGGTTGTCGATGATCTGGATGCGCAGCCCTTCGGTCGTCAGGTCGATGAGGAGCTGCGGCCGGAAGGATTTCAGGACGGGGCTCGTCTCGATGACGTTCTCGAGGCGCCGCTTGAGGTTTTCGAGGCGATGCTGCTCGCGGCGCTCGGCGTCGCCCATGGGCTGGGACTCGACCCGGTTGCCCTGGCCACGGCGCACATCGCCCTCGCTGCGCAGCGGGTCCTGCCCGCCGCCGGGCACGGCGCTTGTTTCCGCCGAGCTGCTGGGGCCGCCCGTGATGGCGACGCGCAGCGGCATGCGGAAATACTCGGCGATGCCTTTCAGTTCTTCCTTCGGCACGATGCTGACCAGCCACATCACCAGGAAGAACGCCATCATTGCCGTAATGAAGTCGGCGTACGCGATCTTCCAGCTGCCCCCGTGGTGCCCGCCGCCCTTGACCTTCTTGCGGCGGATCACCACACGGTGATTATTTACCGTGCTCATGGCCCGCTCCGTCAGGCCTTGCCGGTCGACTTGGTCTGCCGGACGTGCTCTTCCAGCTCACCGAAGGTGGGCCGCACCGCCGAGAACAGCACCTTGCGTCCGAACTCCACCGCAAGCTGAGGCGGGTAGCCGTTCATGCTGGCCAGCAGCGTCGTCTTGATGCATTCGAGCACCTTCATGGCTTCGTCCGTGCGGCGCTCCACGCGGGAGGCCAGCGGACCCACAAAGCCGTACGCCAGCAAAATACCCAGGAACGTGCCGACCATGGCCTTGGAGATCAGGTCACCCAGGATGGCGGGCGGCTGATCCACGGCGGCCAGCGCCTTGATCACGCCCAGCACCGCGGCCACGATACCGAAAGCAGGCAGGCCGTCGGCCATCTGCTGCAGCGCATGAGCCGGCACTTCGCGCTCGTGGCGGTAGGTTTCGATTTCCTCGTCCATGAGCGTCTCGATCTCGAACGAGCTCATGTTGCCGCTGATCATGATGCGCAGGTAGTCCGTGATGAACTCCATGAGCTTCTCGTCTTTGGCGATACGGGGATATTCGCTGAAGATCGGGCTGGAGCCCGGATCCTCGATATGCGACTCGATGGCCATCAGGCCTTCGCGGCGCGCCTTGTTCAGCAGCACGTACAGGAGCGCCATCAGCTCCATGTAGACGTCCTTGCCGTAGCGCGAGCTCTTGAGCGCGTCCGGAAGCGCCTTCTTGACCAGCATCAGCGACTTCTTGCTGTTGCCCGCCAGGAACGCTCCGAACGCCGCGCCGAAGATCAGCGTCAGCTCGAAGGGCTGGTAAAGCGCGCCCATGTGTCCGCCCAGCGCCATGAAGCTGCCGACGACCGACACGATCACCACAAGAAAACCGATAACAATCAACACAACGGGCCCCTGCCAACGAAGTCTATAACTTGCGTCAATGATCCCCTGTCCCCCCTGCCCCAAAAAGGCGGGTTAGGGGGTGTTTTTCAGGGCTTTTGATGTATTTGGACGCCCGATCAGGTCGGAGCGGCGGTCGCAATGGGGGCTGGGCGGCTGCCGGCGCGTGCTTTTGCCGCCGCGCGGGTCTTGCCGGCGCGCGGTGGCGGACGGCAGATGGCGCACACGAAATCCGACTGAGGATCGTGGGCGTGGGCGATGAAATGACCGCCGCACTGCCGGCACGCGGAAAGCTGCAGCATGCCGCTGTCGAAGAATCGCACCAGCATCCACGCCCGGGTGAAGCTCAGGACGGGCTCGGCGTCCGCAGTCTCCTGCCCTGCGTTCTCGAGATACAGGCGATACGCGTCGATGGTGGCGCGTATGCCCTTGCTGGTGGTGCGCGTATTCAGGAACGAATACACGTTATAGAAGAGAGAGGAATGAATATTCGGCAGCCAGGTCATGAACCAGTCAACCGAAAAAGGCAGCATGCCCTTGGGTGGCGAGCAGCCGCGGATTTCGCGATACAGGCGGGCGAGGCGATCATGGCTGAGGCTGGTTTCAGCCTCAAGCACCTGAAGGCGCGCGCCCAGCGTAATCATGGAGCTGGCAAGCAGGATGTCGTCCGCTTCCTGGGAAACGCTCTTGGAGGCCATGACAGGTGTGTCCGAGTGGGATTCGCGAGGCCGTCAGGCCAGTTCTTCGACAGGCTGCTTGGCGAGCAGGATGGTTGCATGTGCTTGCTGCAGTGCACCACCCAGAACGTCGTGGGTCAGCGCCGACAGCAGGCTGTAATCGTCAAAACGGAAGCGGCACAGCAGCGAGCTGGAGCTGGCCAGTTTCACGAGTTGCGCCGGCGAGAGACGCATGAGAATGTCAGCGACTTCGTTACTGAAACCCAGGCGGAACATCGATGCGGCGAAATCGTCCCGCAACATGCGCTGAGCCAGTAACAGATACGACAGATTCACTTCGCGAATGTCTGCCAGCAAAGAATTTTCGACTTGTTGCACGCTGTACTCCCTATCCCTATCCCACCCGAGGGGCTTGATTACTCGTGGCGTCAGGCAACGTTTGTTACCTGTCCGCTTGCTGCATCCTGTTTTAATGCGAAATGTATCATTTGTTCGCAAATTAAGTAAAATTTACCACAGGTCATGTCATTTTCTATGACTTATATGACAAATCTTTGTTGATGTTGCGCAACGTGCCTTTCTAGACACACCTTGACATACAAGTTCGTGACAAATTCTCGCCAATTTGCCAAATAAGCATTCAAAACGTTGCGTACTTCCTGAAATGAACGGCCGCCCATTGCCGACAATGCCAACTTAGCGATTCTTAAGATTCGCCCGCATTACCGTAGCCGCGCTTGTCGACAATGTCGCAAATTGGCAACACGACCGCGCTTCACGATGGACTCCGCCAGAATTCCCGCAATGCCCCACGCAGATGACAGCCTGGTCGAATATGCGCCGCTAGTTCGGAAGCTGGCCCTGCAATTGCTCGCCCGGCTACCCGCCAGCGTCGAACTCGACGACTTGATACAAGCCGGCATGATCGGCCTGCTCGACGCCGTCCGCCGTTACCAGGAAACCGCGGACGCGCAGTTCGAGACCTACGCCACGACACGTATCCGTGGCGCGATGCTTGACGAGCTTCGCGGCCAGGATTGGTTGCCGCGCAGCGTGCGCACGAAGGCGCGCAAGATCGACCAAGCGATCCAGTTTCTGGAACAGCGTTTGATGCGCGCGCCCACCGAGGCCGAGATCGCGGCGCAGCTCGAGCTGCCGATCGACGAATACCAGACGCTGCTGCACGACGCGCAAGGCGTGCAGATCGTCCACTATGAAGACTTCACCACCGAGCCGGATTCGGCGTCCGGCCAGGCCGACTGGTCCGCCACGCTGAATCACGGCGCGCCCAGCGGCAACCCGCTGGACTCGCTGCTGGCCGGCGACTTCCGGCAGGCTCTGGTTCACGCCATCGACGCCCTGCCCGACCGCGAAAAGCTGTTGCTGTCGCTGTGTTACGAGCAGGGGCTGAACCTGAAGGAAATCGGCGCGATCATGAATGTGACCGAGGCACGGGTGTGCCAGTTGCGGTCGCAGGCGACCGCGCGCATCCGGGCGCGGCTGAAGGATCAGGCCTGGCAGGAATTGCCCCAGGAGGGGCAGATCGCGCAGATCATCTGATTTTCCCGGCCTGCGGACGCCGGGCGGCTTTCAGCCAGCGCGGATTCAGGGGGAAAATCGGACCTTGTTCATGCCTTCCGGGGCGCGGTGGGGCTGCTAGCCTTTCGGTCTAGCCCACAACGCGTGCGCGGCGAACCGCAAGAGCCTCGCAGCGCACCACGACCATCCCGGAATTTCGCCATGAGCGCACCCGACCGCTTGACGCAGGCCATTTCTGACGCCTACGACGAAACCCCCTATCTTTCCCTGCCCTTTTCGTACACCGCGCCAGGCAGCCTGCGCGCCGTGGCGCATCTGTATGGGATTTCCACGCCTGAATTGAGCCGCGCCCGCGTGCTGGAACTCGGCTGCGCGGCAGGCGGCAACCTGCTGCCCTTCGCAATGGCCTATCCCGAGGCGCGCGCGGTCGGTGTCGACCTGTCGCCGCAACAGATCGAAGCGGGCCAGCGCGCGGCCGAGGCCGCCGGCGCACGCAATCTCGATCTGCACGCCATGAGCCTGACCGACATCACGCCCGAGTTCGGCACGTTCGACTACATCATTTGCCACGGCGTATTCAGCTGGGTGCCGCCGGAAGTGCGTGACGCGATCCTGCGCATCTGCAAGGAGAACCTCGCGCCCGAGGGCGTCGCCTATATCAGCTACAACACCTACCCGGGCTGGAAGGCGTCGGACGTCATTCGCGACGCCATGATGCTCAACAGCTTCGGTGCGCAAACGCCGCAAGAGAAGCTGGCGCGCGCCAAGGACATGCTCGGCCTTATTGAAAACGGCCTGTGGGAAAACAATCCCCTGCAGTCGGCGCTGCAGCACACCGCGCAGAAGCTGCG
The DNA here is from genome assembly GCF_001427425.1 of Achromobacter sp. Root565. Taxonomy (NCBI): domain Bacteria; kingdom Pseudomonadati; phylum Pseudomonadota; class Betaproteobacteria; order Burkholderiales; family Alcaligenaceae; genus Achromobacter; species Achromobacter sp. Root565. The sequence goes on along the minus strand of NZ_LMGO01000006.1, from coordinate 391,153 downwards.
CGGCCAAAGCGATCACTACCTGCTTCACGAATACCTGGAAGCCGTCAACACGCCCTGCTACTTCCTGGAGTTTGCGGCGGCGGCGCAACAGGCCGGCCTGGCTTATGTGACCGATGCCGAACCGCAACTGTCGTTCCCCTCCACATACGGTTCGCGTGTGGCACTGGGCCTGAACGGGCTGGCCGTCAACGCCGGCCGCGAGATGCGGGAACAGTATCTGGACTTCGCCATCGGCCGCTCGTTCCGCAAGAGCCTTCTGATTCACGCCGAACGCGCCGGCATGATCCTGGAGCAGCCCGAAGGCAGCGCCTTCGAGGGCATGCACCTGGCTGCCGACCTGCGCGCCCAACCCGGCGCCGCGGCTGCCCCGCAACAACGGCAATACCAGTCCGCGCGCGGCGCCACGCTGACCTCGCATGACCCGGTCGCCCATACGCTGATGGACATGCTGGGCGAGTCGTGGCCGCAGTCGGTGACGTTCGGCGCCGTCCGCGAAGCCGCCAGCAAGCACGCGCCTGCCGCCACCCAGGACGAGATGACCGCCGCGTTGCTGGCCCATGTCATCGCGCTCGTGCAATCGAATGCGCTGTACTACCGCCTGGAGCCGTCGCCGTATCAGGCGCCGCAATCCAAGCCCGTGCTCATCACGGGCGCCCTGAATCTGCTGCCCGAAGCCATCCGGCCCAACACGCAGGTCAGCCTGCATAACTTCTGGCATCAGGGCGTGACGCCGCCGGCCGATCCGCTGAGCCGGCACATCATGAGCCTGATGGATGGATCGCGCGGCGCGACCGAACTGCGCAGCGCCGTGCGCGACGCGCTGACGACCGGCCGCCATCCGCATCCGAACGGCCAGTCTTACAAAGGCGCCCGCAATCTGGAGCCGGTCGCGCAGGAATTTCTTAATTCCCTGCTGACCGAATTGCGCCGCAGCGGCCTCATCTTGAATTAAGCGCACGGCGTCCTGCCGGTCCTCCAGGGGAAACCGGCAGGAAATCCGGCTGTCCATCGTGCAAATTTACGATTGCCGAAAAAAAAGCCTAAAGATTGATTTTTGACTGCCGTAATCCTGGCAACGGAGAAATTCGAAGACACAAGTCAAAGAATTCTTCCCGTTACAAAGATGGGCGGCCCCGCTGCCCGGTTTGAAGAAGCCTTTCTCTCTTGGGAGCCTAAACATGGCTGCAGTCATCAATACCAACTACTTGTCGCTCGTTGCTCAGAACAACCTGAACAAGTCGCAATCTTCCCTGGGCACCGCCATCGAGCGCCTGTCGTCGGGCCTGCGCATCAACAGCGCCAAGGACGACGCCGCCGGTATGGCCATTGCCAACCGCTTCACCGCGAACGTCAAGGGCCTGACCCAAGCCGCTCGTAACGCCAACGACGGCATCTCGCTGGCTCAAACGACGGAAGGCGCTGCCTCCGAAGTCAACACCCACCTGCAACGCGTTCGCGAACTGTCCGTGCAAGCCGCCAACGGCAGCTACTCGCAAGAACAGCTGAACTCGATGCAAGACGAAATCAACCAGCGTCTGTCGGACATCGATCGCATCTCGCAACAAACCGACTTCAACGGCGTGAAGGTTCTGTCGGATTCGGCCAAGCCCCTGACGCTGCAAGTCGGCGCCAACGACGGCGAAACGATCACCCTGAACCTGACCGAAATCAGCGTCAAGACGCTGGGTCTGGACGGCTTCAACGTCAACGGCTCGGGCGTGACCCAGAACCGTTCGGCTACCGTGTCCGACCTGCAAGCTGCTGGCGGCGTGGCCACCGGTAACGACTGGAAGGTTACGACGACGCACGCTGCTGCTACCGCCGACCAAACGTTCGCCAAGCTGGAAAACGGCAACACCGTCAGCGTTGGCGCAGGCGCCACCGGCGTGACGTACACGTACGACGCCGCCAACAAGAACTTCACGTTCACCGACAAGTCGGCTTCGGACGCTGCTGCTGTTACCGCCCTGGCCACCTCGCTGCGCCCGGCTACCGGCACCACCTCCGGCACCTACACGCACAGCAACGGCTCGGCTTCGACCTCGTTCGACGTCGACGCGACCGGCAAGGTCACCATCGGCGGCCAAGACGCGTTCCTGGACGCCGCTGGCAACCTGACCACCAACAGCTCCAGCGCCACGGCTGCTACGCTGAACACCGTCATGGCAGCTGCCTCGAACGGCAGCGGCGGCGCCGGCAACTCGTCGGTCTCGATCGGCGGCAAGACGTACTCGAACACCGGTACGGCCAACCAACTGTCGTTCACCAACACCATCGCTACCGATGCGCTGCTGGCTAACGTCAAGGCCAACGCCACCGCCGGCGGCGTGATCGTCAAGCTGGGTCAAGGCATCACCAGCGCCAACGTCACGTTCACGAGCGGCAAGTCGACCGACACCTACGTCGACGACAAGGGCACGTTCACCACGACCAAGACGTACGACACGACCTACACCGTTGACCCGAACACGGGCAAGGCCACGGTCAAGAGCGGCACGGGCACCGGCGACTACGAAGCCAAGATCGGTAAGGAAGCCAAGGTCAACAGCTCCGGCAAGCTGACCACGGAAGACACCAGCAAGGGCACGAAGACCACCGATCCGATGAAGACGCTGGACGCCGCCTTCACGAAGCTGGACAAGCTGACCGGCGAACTGGGTGCTGTGCAGAACCGTCTGGAATCGACGATCGCCAACCTGAACAACGTGGTCAACAACCTCTCCAACGCTCGTTCGCGTATTCAAGACGCCGACTACGCCACGGAAGTGTCGAACATGTCCAAGGCTCAGATCCTGCAACAAGCTGGTACCTCGGTTCTGGCGCAAGCCAACCAAGTGCCGCAAACCGTGCTGTCGCTGCTGCGTTAATTCTCGGCAAACGGTACGAACAGCCAGGAAAGCCACGGCTTTCCCGGCTGCAGACCGGGCAAGGCCCTTCGCGCCTTACCCGGTCACCCCAAAAACCCGCTTCTGGCGGGTTTTTTTTCGTCTGCCAGGCGCCGGGCGCTTTGGGGAAAGTGGCGCGGAATTCCGACGCTGATTCGCGGAATGAACGGGGGTGGCGATTCGTAGAATTGCCACATTCCTCGTACTCCGGGCTTCTCGCCTGTCCGTCACCCGCATCCATGTCGAATCCGGCTTACCACCACCGCCAGGCAATTGCCGAACCGGGACTTCTGGCGACCAGCCACTCCCCCCTGAACCTGCAGGCTACCGCCTATCTCTACGGCGTCGAGGCGCCGGCGCTGGGCAAGGCCCGTGTGCTGGGCGTGGGCTGCGGCACCGGCAAGGGGCTTTTTCCCTTCGCCCTGGCCTACCCCGAGGCGCAGGTCACGGGCATCCACGCGTCTGAAGCCGTCATCGCGCAAGGCCGCGACATGGCCGCCGCGCTGGGCCTGACGAATCTCACGCTGCTGGCGCAGGACTATGCCGAGCTGGATCCGGGCGCAGGTCCCTTCGACTACATCATCGTCACCGGCCTCTACAGCTATCTGCCGCCCGGCGAGGCTCAAGCCCTGCTGGAGCGCTGCGGCAGGCTGTTGTCGCCGAACGGCATCCTGTATGTGGATTACCACGTCTACCCCGGCGCGAAAGCCCAGGAAGTCGTGCGCGACGCCATCATGCTGCACGGCCACGCCGCGCAGACAGAAGACCAGTTCCGCGCCAGCGCGCTGGCCGCGCTGACCTTGTTCAACGATGGGATTGCGGCGTCCAACCCGATCGGCAATCACCTCGCGACGGCCGCGGCGCAGTTCCAGCGCGCCTTCGACGGCCAGACGCAGGACACGGTGGTCCCGGTCGCCAGCAATCCCTGCTACTTCGTCGAGTTTGCGGGCCGGGCGGCCGAGGCCGGACTGGGTTACGTGGGCGACGCCCAGCCCCTTTCCGAAATCGCCCTGAACATGGGGCAGAACGTCTCGCTGACCCACAGCCTGCTGACCATGGGCCAGCCTGCCAGCGTCAGGCAGCAATACCTGGATTTCGCGACCGGACGCGGATTCCGGCAAAGCCTTCTCACCACCCAGGCCGCCGCCGAACAGCTCCAGCCGCGGCCGGACCTGAGCCGGCTCAAGGACCTGCGCTGGGCGTGCGGCGCGCAGCGCCTGGCCGCCAACGGGCAGGAGGTGGGTGCGACCTATGTGAACCACCTGGGCCGCGGCCTGGTGACCACGGAAGCGCACATGGTCAAGCTGATGGACACGCTTGCCCACGCCTGGCCCGGGTCCCTGCCCTATACGACATTGGTCGCCGTGCTGATGCACGCGGAGGGGCTGGACGACGGCGCCGCGCGCAAGCTGCTCGACAAGTCGCTGACGACGCTGATGGAGCACGATCTGGCGCATTTCTGCGTCGAAGCGGGCCCTTACGATCGTGAAGACAACGCGCCGGTCCGCCCGGTTGCCTGCCTGAACGTCGCGCTGTCCGAACAGCTTGCGCAAGGCGTTCCGCTGCGGTTCAACCTGTGGCACGAACCCGTCAAGCTGATCCTGACGCCCGATTTTCAGACCATGGCGGACCGGCTTGCCCAAGGGCTGCCGCTGCTGCAGGTAAGCACCGCGCCTGAAACGACCGAAGCAGGTATCCCGCGGGACACATCGGGCCTCCTGGAATTGCTGGGCCTGCTCAAGCGTTATGGGCTGCTGCAGGGGGCAGCGTCGGCGTGGGCCGCGCTGCTCAACGAGGCGCTGACCGCCAGCCACGGCGACGCGCAGCTCTTTGGACTGTATGCCGGCGCCCTGGCACGCGTCAGCCTGAATCAGCGCGTTCTGGCGGCCGGCTCGATGGCCGGTGGCCTGCCGCCGGCCGCGGCGACGCTTGCCATGCGCATCCAGGACCTGCTGACCGAACGGCAATACGACAAGGCCGAAGGCCTGGCGCGCCAGCTCATCAAGACGGTCCCGGGCGCCTCCGCGGCCTGGGAGCCCCTGGCTGTCACGCTGTGCAACTCCGGCAGGTTCCGCCAGGCGCTCGCGCCGGCGCTCAAGATGCTGGAATTGGCGCCCGCGCGGGCCCAAAGCTATATCGTGCTGTCGTCCTGCCTGACGGCGCTCACCCGCACTTCCGAAGCCATCGGCGCGGCGCGCCGCGCGGTGGAGCTTGCGCCTCGCGACGCCTCCACGCATGGCGTGCTGGGCGATGCGCTGTGTTCGGAGCTGCGCTACAAGGAAGCACAGGCAAGCTGCCTGACCGCGTTGTCGCTGGATCCCTATCAGGAAAAGGCCAGAACCAACCTGGGCAAGATCCTGCTGGATCGCGGTGATGCGGAAGGCGCCGTGACCGCCGCCAAGGCCGCGGTGTCGATCGCGCCCAAGGCGCTCATCGCGCACAACAACCTGCTGTTTTCGCTGAACTACTCCCCGTCCGCGACCGCGGAAGAGGTGTTCGACGCCTACCGCCAGTTCAATCAGGTCCATTGCGAGGGCCTGCGGTCGACGTGGCGTCCCCATGCGAACCTCCGTGACGCCAAGCGCCGCATCCGCGTGGCTTACGTGTCTCCGGACTTCCGCCAGCATTCGGGCAACAACTTCATCGAGCCCTTGCTGTCGCATCACGACCGCGAGAACCTTGAACTGCATGCCTACGCGGAATTCGTCGCGGAAGACCCCGTCACCACCCGCTTCAAGCGCTATTTCGACGCCTGGACGCCTACCGCCGGCATGAGCGACGCGGCGCTTGCCGACCGCATCCGCGCCGACGGCATCGACATCCTGATCGACGTCGCCGGCCACACCGGCGGCAACCGGCTGGGCGTGTTCGCCCGCAAGCCCGCGCCCATTTCGTTGACCTGGCTGGGCTTCGGCTACACCACGGGCCTCACCGCCATCGACTACATCATGAGCGATGAAGTCATGGCGCCCACGGGCAGCGAAGCCCTGTTTTCTGAGAAGCCCTGGCGGCTGGCCGACAGCAACTTCGTCTACCGCGCCGGCGCAGGCATGGGCGACTGCAACGACCTGCCGGCGCAGAAGAACGGCTACATCACCTTCGGCAGCCTCACCCGCGCGATCCGCATGAACGACAAGGTCGTCGGCGTGTGGGCAGAGATCCTGCGCCGCGTGCCGCAGTCGCGCCTGATCGTCAACAGCCGCAGCTACAAGGACGGCCCGATGCGCGAGGAGCTGGCAAGCCGCTTCGGCGCGCACGGCATCGCGCGCGACCGCCTGCTGATCGGCTGGGACAGCCCCCCGTGGGACATCCTGCGCAGCATGGACATCGGTCTGGACTGCTTCCCCCACAACTCGGGCGTGACGCTGGTCGAGACCCTTTACATGGGCGTGCCGTACGTCACCCTCGCCAGCCGGCCCAGCGTCGGCCGCATCGGCAGTTCGATCCTGCACGGCATCCAACGCCCCGAGTGGGTCGCGCAGACGGAATTGGAGTACGTGGAGAAGGTCGTCGCGCTGGCGAGCGACCTGCCCGCCCTGGCCAAGATCCGCGGCGGCCTGCGCGAAGAAATGCGCGTCAGCCCCCTGATGAACGAACCCGCCTTCGCGCGCAAGTTCGAAGGCGCGCTGCGCGAAATGTTCAAGAACTGGTGCGAAACCCAAGCATGAAAGCAATCATCCTGGCCGGAGGCCTTGGCACCCGGATTTCCGAAGAAACCCACACGCGACCCAAGCCGATGATCGAGATCGGCGGGCGGCCCATCCTGTGGCACATCATGAAGACCTATTCCGCCCACGGCGTGAACGACTTCGTGATCTGCTGCGGGTACAAGGGCTACATGATCAAGGAGTATTTCGCCAACTACTTCCTGCACATGTCCGACGTCACGTTCGACATGGCCGACAACCGCATGGAAGTGCATCAGCGCAAGGCCGAGCCGTGGCGCGTGACATTGGTGGACACGGGCGAGAACACGATGACCGGCGGGCGCTTGAAGCGCGTGGCCGACTACGTGAAGGAAGAAGAGGCGTTCTGCTTTACGTATGGCGACGGCGTGGCCGATATCGACATCACCGCCCTGCTCGCCTTTCACCGCAAGCACGGCAAGGCGGCCACCGTGACCGCCGTGCAGCCGCCTGGCCGTTATGGCGCGCTGCGCCGCGAAGGCGATCTGGTCACCGGCTTTGCGGAAAAACCGCGCGGCGACGGCGGCCTGATCAACGGCGGCTTCTTCGTGCTGTCGCCCAGCGTGCTCAAGCTGATCGAGGACGACGACTGCACGTGGGAACTCGGCCCGCTGGAAGCACTGAGCCGTGACGGCCAGCTCCACGCCTACGAACACCTGGGCTTCTGGCAGCCCATGGACACGTTGCGCGAAAAGAACCTGCTGGAATCCCTCTGGAGCACGGGCAAGGCGCCATGGAAAGTCTGGTAACGCCGAATGCCGGTTTCTGGCGCGGCAAGCGCGTCCTCCTGACGGGTCACACCGGATTCAAGGGCGGCTGGCTGGCAATCTGGCTGCAGCGGCTGGGCGCGCAGGTGACGGGCGTTGCCCTGCCGCCGTGCACGGAACCCAGCCTGTATCAGGCCGCCCGCTTGGGCGCGCTGATCGATAGCCACTATTGCGACATCCGCGACGCCGCCGCGCTGCGCGAACACGTGCTGGCCGCCCGTCCGGACGTCGTGCTGCACCTGGCCGCGCAGGCGCTGGTGCGGCCGAGCTATGCGCAGCCGGTCGAAACCTTTGCCGCCAATATCATGGGCACGGCGCATCTACTGGATGCCCTGCGCGCCACGCCGTCGGCCCGGGTCGCGGTCATGGTCACGACCGACAAGGTCTACCGAAACAACGAATGGCCCTACCCGTACCGCGAGAACGACGCGCTGGGCGGGCACGATCCCTACAGCGCCAGCAAGGCCGCCAGCGAACTGGTCATTGCGTCCTATCGCGACGCCTTCCTGCGTGAGCAAGGCCTGGCTGTTGCCAGCGCGCGCGCCGGCAATGTGATCGGCGGCGGCGACTGGTCGGCGGACCGCCTGCTGCCTGACGCCGCGCGCGCCTGGCGGGACGGCGGAGATCTGCATGTACGGCGGCCGCAATCGGTACGCCCGTGGCAACACGTCCTGGAACCGCTTGCGGGTTACCTGACCCTGGCGGAAAAGCTGTGGGATGCGCCCGCGCTGGCGGACGCGTACAACTTCGGCCCGGATGTCGCCGAGGCAGCGCCGGTGCGCACCGTGGTGGATCTTGCCCTGTCCGCCTACGGCAAGGGCCGCGTGGTCTATGCCGAACAGATCGAAGGACCGCACGAGGCCGGGCTGCTCACCCTGGATACGTCCAAGGCGCGCGCAGTGCTGAACGTGGCGCCCCGATGGGCGCTGCCGCAGGCGGTGACGCACAGCATGGACTGGTACCGCCGATTCGACGCCGGCGACGATGCGCAGGCGCTCTGCCATGCCGACATCGACCGCTACGAGGCGCGGACATGAGCCTGGTCATTCTCGATACGCCGATCTCCGGCCTGAAGGTCGTGCAGCGCCATCCGCGCGGCGACACGCGCGGCTTTCTGGCGCGGCTGTTCGATGCGGCCGATCTGGCGGCATGCGGCTGGAGCGGCCCGGTCGCGCAGGTCAACCATACCTATACCGCGCAAGCCGGCACGGTCCGCGGCATGCACTACCAGTTGCCGCCCTTTGCGGAAATGAAGCTCGTGAGCTGCATCCGGGGCGTGGTCTGGGACGTTGCCATCGATCTGCGGCAGGGTTCGCCCACGTTCCTGCAGTGGCATGCGGAACGTCTGTCAGCGGACAACGGCCGCGCGCTGCTGATTCCCGAAGGCTTCGCCCACGGTTTTCAGACGCTGAGCGACGACGTGGAAATGCTGTACTGCCACTCCGCCCCCTATGCCCCGCAAGCCGAGGCCGGTCTGCATTACCAGGAGGCCCGCGTCGGCATCTCCTGGCCCGCCCCCCCTACCCTGGTGTCCGAGCGCGATCAGCAACATCCGCGCCTGGACGCTGCTTATTCTGGAGTCGCACTGTGAAGTGCCGCCATTGCCAGGCCGAACTGCGCCTGCCCTTCCTCGACCTGGGCCATGCCCCGCCGTCCAACGCCTACCTGACCGAAGCGGCGCTGCGCGGCCCGGAGAGCTGGTTCCCGCTGCGCATCCTCGTGTGCGAGTCCTGCTGGCTGGTCCAGACCGAAGACCACGCGGGCCGCGAGGCGCTGTTCACCGACGACTACGCCTACTTCAGCTCGTTCTCGTCATCGTGGCTGGCGCATTCGCGCCGCTACGTGGATGCGATGATCGGCCGCTTCGGCCTGGGCAAGGACAGCATGGTCGCGGAGATCGCGGCCAACGACGGCTATCTGCTGCAGTACGTCAAGGAAGCGGGCATTGCCTGCTACGGCGTGGAGCCCACCGCCAGCACGGCGCAAGCCGCCCGCGACCGCGGCATCGACATCGTGCAGCGCTTCTTCGGCGTCGAACTGGGCGACGAACTGACCGAGGGCGGACGCGCCGCGGACCTGATTGCCGCCAACAACGTGCTGGCGCATGTTCCGGACATCAACGATTTCGTTTCGGGCTTCGCCGCCCTGCTCAAGCCGCAAGGCGTGGCGACATTCGAGTTTCCGCACCTGCTGCGCATGGTGCAGGAAGGCCAGTTCGACACCGTCTATCACGAGCACTATTCCTATCTGTCGCTCACGGCGGTATCGCGCATCTTCACCGCCAACGGCCTGTCGGTGTTCGATGTCGAGCACCTGGGCACGCACGGCGGCAGCCTGCGCGTCTTCGCGCAGCGCCTGGATACCGGCAAGCATGAAACCGGCGCCGAGGTGGCGCGCACGCTGGATGAAGAACAGCGCGCCGGCGTCGCCGGGTCGGACTTCTACGCACGCTTCCAGCAACAGGCCGAACGGGTCAAGAATGACCTGCTGGCGTTCCTGGTGGAGCTGCGCCGCGGCGGCAAGCGCATTGCCGCTTACGGCGCAGCCGCCAAGGGCAACACGCTGCTGAATTTTGCCGGCGTGCGTCCGGATCTGCTGCCGTACGTGGTGGACCTGAACCCGGCCAAGCAGGACAAGTACCTGCCGGGCAGCCACATTCCCATCGTGGCCGAAGCGCGGCTGCGCGAGGACCGGCCCGAGTACATCCTGATCCTGCCCTGGAATCTGAAGACCGAGGTGTCGGAGCAGCTTGCCTACGCGCGCCATGAATGGGGCGCCAAGCTGGTCACGGCGATCCCGTCGCTTTCCATCGACAGCGGTCCCCACGCATGAACAGCAGGCCGGTCACCGTTCTGGGCGCCTCGGGCTTCATCGGCCGCCATCTGGCCGCGCGTCTGCGCGCCGACGGCGTCGCCTGTGACGCGCCGCCGCGCCAGGATGCGGACCTGCTGCGCCGCCCGCTGGGTCACGTGATCTACGCGATCGGTCTGACATCGGACTTTCGCAGCCGTCCGCTGGACACCGTCGAGGCCCACGTCTGCCTGTTGCGCAGCCTGCTCGCCCACGGCGATTTCGACAGCCTGACCTACCTGTCCAGCACGCGCGTGTATTCAGGCGTGGCCGACACGAATGAAAGCGCGGCGCTGCGCGTCAATCCGAACGACGCGAGCGACCTGTACAACCTGTCCAAGCTCATGGGCGAATCGCTCTGCCTGCATGGCGGACGGCCGGCCAAGGTGGCGCGCCTGTCCAACATCGTCGGCCTGCGCGACGCGCCGGACAGCTTCATTGATCAGTTGCTGGAGGAAGGCGCGCGCGACGGCCGCATCACGCTGCGCACGGCGCTCTCCTCCCGCAAGGACTACCTGCACATCGACGACGCGGTCTCGCAGATTCTTGCCATCGCCCTGTCCGATGCCGCCGGCATCTTCAATGTCGCGCACGGCGCGGGCGTTGAGAACCGCGAGGTCGCAGCGTGCCTGCAGGATGTCATGGGCTACCCCGTTTCGGTCGCACCCGGCGCCCCGGCGTGGGCGTTCGACGACATCGACGTGACGCGCACGCAAGCGCTGTGCCGCCAGCCCCCGCGTCCGTTTTCCGAATTTTTCCCGAATTTTCTAGCGCAGTACCGTCTGCACAAAGGAATCTGAATGTCCTACCTTGAAACCACGCCCGACGCGCATCCGGAGTACCGCCAGGAGAAGGAAGCCCGCATTGCCGGGTTTGCCAAAGACCAGGAATTCCGCGAGCTCTCCATTGCCTGGCGCCAGATGGCGCTGGAGCGCAAGTACATGAACAACTTCTCGTGGGCGGGCCGCCCGCTCATCCAGCTGCCCATGGACGCCATGGCCATGCAGGAACTGATCTGGGCCGTGAAGCCGGACCTGATCATCGAGACGGGCATTGCCCACGGCGGCTCGCTGATGCTGTCGGCCTCCATGCTGCAACTGCTGGGCGCGGGCGAAGTGGTCGGCGTGGACATCGAAATCCGCGAGCACAACCGCAAGGCCATCGAGACCCACCCGCTAGCCAAGCGCATCCACCTCATCGAAGGCTCCAGCATCGACCCCGCGACGATCGCGCAGGTGCGCGCGCACGCCGAGGGCAAGAAGAACATCATGGTGTGCCTGGATTCCAATCACACGCACGACCATGTGCTGGCCGAACTGAACGCCTACGCGGATCTCGTCAGCGTGGGAAGCTATTGCGTCGTCTTCGACACCTTCGTGGAAGACATGCCGGCCGACTACGAATGGCCGGGCCGCCACTGGGGCAAGGGCAACAACCCCAAGACGGCCGTGTGGGAATGGACCAAGCAGCATCCCGAGTTCGAGATCGACCGCTCGGTCGAAGACCGCCTGCTCGTCACGTCGGCGCCCGACGGCTTCCTGCGCCGCAAGGCCTGATCGCGGTACGGCGGGCAGCATGATCCAGATCGATCCCACCGCGCGGGTGTCCGCGCTGGCAGATATCGAGGATTCGACGCGCGGCACGCGCATCGTAGTCGGCGCGCGCGCGGTGATCGATTCCTTCGTAAAGATCAAGCCCGCGGGCGGCGCGGGCGATGTCGAGATCGGCCCGGAATGCGTCATCAATTCCGGGTGCGTGCTCTACACCGGCAACGGCATCCGCATGGGCGCCCGCGTGGCGGTGGCCGCCAACTGCACCTTCGCCCCCGCCAACCATGAATTCCGCCGCCGCGATCTGCCCATCCGCGAACAGGGCTTCAGGCCCAGCAAGGGTGGCATCGTGATCGAGGACGACGTCTGGATCGGCGCCAACTGCGTGCTGCTGGACGGCGCAGTGCTGCGCGAGGGCTGCGTGATCGCGGCCGGCACGATTGTGCGCGGCGAAGTCGAGGCGTATTCGATACAGGGCGGCAATCCGATGCAGCTGCTGGGACGGCGGGAAGCAACAGAGGACTGAGGCGGGAGGATTCGGCTGCGGGGCGGAAAGTTGGGCCAAGCGGCCGATTTACGGTCCTATTCCCCGGTTGCCCCTTGCGGACATGCTTCATAATTGCGACCGCAGCTTTTGTATCTATATTTTTCACGACATGACCGCCACGCCTCCCGATCCACTCGCTACGCAGCACGACGGCACTCCGGATCAAGATGACCAGGGGCCGGTGGACACGCAGACCCTGCGCCTGCGCGAAGAGAACCGCGCCCTGCGCGAGCTGCTTGCTGCACAGGTCCAGGCCTCGCTGCCGCGGCAGGAGCCGGGCTGGTTCAAGCGCCTGTGCTGGTGGCTGATTTCCGCGCCCGGCGCGGCGCTGGTCGGATGGCGCAGCCTGTTCGGCCGCGACGACGGCGAACCCATGACGCGCCGCCGCGTGGGCTGCGCGACGGTGACCGTGATTTATACGCTGGCCATCTACGGCGCGCTGGTGCTGCTGGTCGTGTCGTGGAATTCCCCCAACACCGCACCGTCGGGCGCCACGTCCGCCAGTCCCGTGCGCGTGCCCCTGACGCCGCTGCCTCCCCTGCCGCCGGAATCGGACACGGCGGGCACGGGTGCCGCGCCATCGCCGGCAGGCGGGCAAGGCGAGAAGATTATCGGATCGGCGTCGTCAGCAGTGGGGTCACCGTCGGGGGCATCGACTGGCGCGGATCGCGCTGGGGCATCGCCCGCGACGGGAGAAGCGGGACCTGCCGGGTCTGCGGCTGCCGGGTCTGCTACTGCCTCGATGGCTTCCCCCGGCGGGCCGGATCGTACCGCGCCGGCGGATCCCTCGAATGCGCCGGAACGCGCGACGCAGGCGGCTTCCTCTGCCGCGCCGGATCATCCGGCGCCAGCGGCATCCGCCAGCGAACCCGCCGGGCCGCAGTCGACGCTGCGCATCACCGAGTTTCCCGCCCCCGATCCGATGGCATGGGTCGCCGCGCTCGACGGCGAGTTGGCACGATGCGCCGAACTGGGCTTCTTCGAGCGCCCGGAATGCGCCTGGGCCGCGCGCAAGCAGTATTGCGAACCGCATCACGGTTGGGGCCAAGTCAAGGAATGCCCGGCCCAGCCGTAGGGCGCAAGCCGCGCCTGTGGCAACGCCGGCACAGCCCGACTGGGCCAAATCTGTCGCCGTCGCCTGCCCGACGCAGCCAAAGCTTGCCAGGCCGTGTCACATGCCCGCCACGAACACCCGCCACAATGCACTGCGGCTCGCGATCATTGCGAAATGTTTTGCATCATTCGAATGGCGTGCCCCATAATGCGACTTGCTTCGGCCGTTAACGCGGCCTCACATCACCAGGACACCTAGACCATGGATGCTTCCGTCAACAACACCGTCAATTCCGCCTTGGCCCTGCGCGACGCGAATCTCATGATGGAGGTCCAGGCATCGGTGACTAAAAAGGCAATCAACGCCCAAGCCGACTCGGTCGCCACGCTGCTGCAATCGCTGCCGGTACTGGCAATCGACGGCACGCTGGGCTCGCGCATCAACACGCACGCGTAAACCCCCGCCGCGCGGCAATCAGCCGCAACGCAAAGAACGAAGATCAGCCGCCCACGGGCGGCTTTTTTGTGCCCGGCTGCACGGCGCCCTAGCAAGCTGAAAAGGTGTCTGACACCCAGGAGAGATCGGTTCAAGGTGTCTGACACCCTGGAGAGATCACCTTCAATTTGCGCCGCCGCCTCAAGGGTGTCAGACACCGGCCCGCAATCGATACGGTCAGCAGAAAACACCTTGTTCCCATGCGACATCGGTTCAAGGTGTCTGACACCCTGGAGAGATCACCTTCAAATTGCGCCGCCGCCTCAAGGGTGTCAGACACCGGCCCGCAGTCGATAGGTTCAGCAGAAAGCGCATTGCTCCCATGCGGCACCGGTTCAAGGTGTCTGACACCCTGGAGAGATCACCTTCAATTTGCGCCGCCGCCTCAAGGGTGTCAGACACCGGCCCGCARTCGATAGGTTCAGCAGAAAGCACCTTGCTCCCATGCGGMACCGGTTCAAGGTGTCTGACACCCTGGAGAGATCACCTTCAAATTGCGCCGCCGCCTCCAGGGTGTCAGACACCGGCCCGCAATCGATAGGTTCAGCAGAAAGCRCCTTGCTCCCATGCGGCACCGGTTCAAGGTGTCTGACACCCTGGAGAGATCACCTTCAATTTGCGCCGCCGCCTCAAGGGTGTCAGACACCGGCCCGCANCACCGGTTCAAGGTGTCTGACACCCTGGAGAGATCACCTTCAATTTGCGCCGCCGCCTCAAGGGTGTCAGACACCGGCCCGCAATCGATACGTTCAGCAGAAAGCGCCGTGCTCCCATGCGGCACCGGTTCAAGGTGTCTGACACCCTGGAGAGATCACCTTCAATTTGCGCCGCCGCCTCAAGGGTGTCAGACACCCGCCCGCAATCGATACGTTCAGCAGAAAACGCCTTGTTCCCATGCAGCACCGGTTCAAGGTGTCTGACACCCTGGAGAGATCACCTTCAATTTGCACCGCCGCCTCAAGGGTGTCAGACACCGGCGCACCGCCATACGCAGGGCCAAAGTTGTCTCTCCGACGCGCCCCTCAGACCGGGCAATCGCTATCCTGCCTGCTGTTCCATTCTCTCGCGTGCAACCATGGCCAGAAGACCTCGAATCCTCATTGCGCATCAACCGCACCATATCGTCCAGCGTGGCCATCGGCAGCGGCCTGTGTTCGATGATTCCAATGACTATTGCGCTTATCTTGAAGATCTGCACGATTACCGCCGAACCCTGGGCGTCGCGCTGCACGCTTGGTGCCTGATGCCGAACCATGTGCATCTGTTGCTGACGCCCCAGGATGATCCGCGGACGCTGTCGATGCTGATGCAGCGAATCGCGCAACGTGCGACGCGACGTTGGAATGCGCGCAGGGACGTCGCCGGCTCGCTTTGGGAGGCTCGGTTCAAATCGCGGGTGATCGATACTGAGCAGTATCTGTTGGACTGCTGCAGGTACATCGAATTGAATCCGGTACGAGCCGGCCTGACAGTGTCCGCCACGGATTACCGTTGGTCGAGCTATCGGGCGCGGATGGGCATTGTCAACGACGGTCATTTGGACTTGCATGACCTGTATCTGGCGATGGGGCCGGACCCGCAGACAAGGCGCAAGGAGTACGCGAAATGGTGTTTTAGCCAGACCGGTGTCTGACACCCGTGGGGGGGGTTGGCTCAGATTGCACGCGCACTTCCGGGGTGTCAGACACCTACGCTAAGAAATCGCTGTCCGACACCCACGCAACCTGCACCGCGCACCCGCTCAATCCCCCGGCTTGCGTCCCAAGCCCACAATCAATTTCGCCAGTAGCCCATCCAGTTGCGCCTGTTCCTTCTGCGACAACGACGCCATGGCCTGCTGCTCGTTGGCAACGTGCAGCGGCAGCAGCTTGTCGATCAGCGCCAAGCCCGCCGGTGTCAGGCGCACCAGCGTGCTGCGCCGGTCATTGGGCGACGGCACGCGTTCGATGAGGCCTTTGCGTTCCAGGCGGTCAAGCCGGCTGGTCATCGCGCCTGACGACAGCATCAGGCCCTCGTGCAGGTCGGTGGGCGTCATCGCGTACGGATTGCCCGAACGCCGCAGCGTGGCGATGACGTCGAATTCGCCTTGGTGCAGTTCGAACTGCGCGGCCAGCGGCAGGAACCAATAGCGTTCCAGGAGATGCGTGGCTTCCAGCAGGCGCCCCGCCAGCGCCATCACGTTGGCGTCGATGTCCGGCCGCTCGCGTTGCCATTCTTCCTGCGCGCGCCTTGCACGATCAGTCATGGTTCTCTCTGCATGAAGCTATTTATATTGGCAGCCATGATATCCCGTTGCCGAGCGCACCGTGCCGTCTATATACTTCGACATCAAATAACTTGATGTCGAGATATCCATGTTGAGCGTGCGGTTACGCCCCCTGATTGTCCTCATTGCCATCGTCGCGGTGGCGCTGAATCTGCGGCCCGCGCTGGCGGCCATCGGGCCGTTGCTGGACATGATTCAGTCGGCCACGGGGGCCACCAATACGCAGGCCAGCCTGCTGACGACGTTGCCCGTCTTTGTCATGGGAATCTGCGCGCTGGCCGGCGGCCGCCTTACCAGATACTTGAATGAACGGGGCGGGATCGGTCTGGGTATCGCGTTGGTGGCCCTGGCCTGCCTATCGCGCTACGCCGCCGTGAACACGTACGGACTGCTGCTGACGGCCGCGCTGGCGGGCGTGGGCATTGCGCTGGCGCAGACCTTGCTGCCGGCCTTCATCAAGCGCAATTTCGCGCATGACATGGGCCGGGTGTTCGGCTTGTACACCACCGGCATCATGGCGGGCGCGGCCGTCGCGGCGGCCAGCGCCGCGGGGCTGGCGGGCAGCTTTGGCTGGCCCGCAGCGTTGGCGTTCTGGAGCGTGCCCGCCGTGCTTGCGCTGCCGTTGTGGTTCAAGGCAACGCGAGATTGCGCTGATGCGCCATCGCCCCGCCACCGCACAACTCGAACCGCCCCGCGCGCTTTTTGGCGCAATCTGCGGGCGTGGGAACTGATGCTGTTCTTTGGCATCGGCACCGGGGCGTACACGCTGGTGCTGGCGTGGTTGCCCCCGTTCTACACCGGCCTTGGGTGGGAGCCCTCCGCCGCAGGCTTTCTGCTGGGCGGCCTGACGCTGGCCGAAGTGATGGCGGGCTTGGCCGTGTCGGCGTGGATCGGCAAGTTTCCCGACCGGCGCAAGCCGCTGGCCGTTGTGCTGACGATCCTGATCTGCGGGCTGGCATGCCTGATTCTTGCACCGCTCAAGCTGGCGCTGCTGGCGTGCCTGCTGCTGGGCATTGGCATCGGTGCGCTCTTTCCGCTGTCGCTGATCGTGGCGATGGACCACCTGGACGATCCGGCGCAAGCGGGGATGCTGGCGGCGTTCGTGCAAGGCGGCGGCTACGTGCTTGCGAGCTTCATGCCGCTGCTGGCGGGCGTGCTGCGCGACCGGTTTTCGAGCCTGACCGAGGCCTGGATCGTGATGCTGGCCGGCGCGGTCATGCTGCTGGCGCTGGCAATGCGGTTTTCGCCCGCCTCGTACCGACGGATCGACGCCTGACCACGCACGCACAAACCGCGCACCCATAAAAAAACGCCGCCCCCTTCAAAAAGGGGCGGCGCTTTCCATTGCAGACGCGGCAAGCCGCGGCGCGTTACTTCTTTTTCATCGGCGGCAAGTCAGTGCAGACGCCTTCGGCGACTTCCGCGGCCATGCCCACCGATTCGCCCAGCGTCGGGTGCGGGTGGATAGTCTTGGCGATGTCGACGACGTCGGCGCCCATTTCCACGGCCAGCGCCAGTTCGCTGATCAGATCGCCCGCGTGGGTGCCCACGATGCTGCCGCCCAGGATGCGATGCGTCTCGGCGTCGAAAATGAGCTTGGTGAAGCCCTCGTCGCGGCCGTTGGCGATGGCGCGGCCCGAGGCTGCCCACGGGAACACGCCCTTCTCGATCTTGATGCCCTGCTTCTTGGCTTCGTCCTCGGTCAGGCCGACCCACGCCACTTCCGGATCGGTGTAGGCCACCGACGGGATGACGCGCGCGTCGAAGAAGGACTTCTGGCCGGCGGCGGCTTCGGCGGCGACGTGGCCTTCATGCACAGCCTTGTGGGCGAGCATGGGTTGACCCACGATGTCGCCGATGGCATAGATGTGCGGCACGTTCGTGCGCATCTGGCGGTCGACCTCGATGAAACCGCGGTCGGTGACGGCGATGCCCGCCTTGTCGGCGCCGATCTTCTTGCCGTTGGGGCTGCGGCCGACGGCTTGCAGCACCAGGTCGTAGCGTTGCGGTTCCTTGGGCGCGCCCTCGCCTTCGAAGGTGACGTAGATGCCGTCCTTCTTGGCTTCGGCGCCCACGGTCTTGGTCTTCAACATGATGTTGTCGAAGCGGTAGGCGTTCTTCTTTTGCCACACCTTGACCAGGTCGCGGTCGGCGCCCTGCATCAGGCCGTCCAGCATTTCCACCACGTCCAGACGCGCGCCCAGCGTGGAGTACACCGTACCCATTTCGAGGCCGATGATGCCGCCGCCGATGATGAGCATCTTCTTGGGCACTTCACGCAGCAGCAAGGCGCCGGTGGAGTCGACGATGCGCTCGTCCTGGGGCAGGAACGGCAACTTCACCGACTGGCTGCCGGCGGCAATGATGGCCTGCTTGAAGCGCAGGGTCTGCGTCTTGCCATCGGCGCCCTTGACCGTCAGGTGGTTGGCATCGGCGAATTCGCCCACGCCCGTCACCACGGTGACCTTGCGCGCCTTGGCCATGCCGGCCAGGCCGCCGGTCAGCTTGGCGACCACGCTGTCCTTGTAGCCGCGCAGCTTGTCCAGATCGATCTTGGGCTCGCCGAAGCTGATGCCATGGGCAGCCAGCTCGCGGGCTTCGTCGATGATGGCGGCGTTGTGCAGCAGCGCCTTGGACGGAATGCAGCCCACGTTCAGGCAGACGCCGCCCAGCGTGCTGTAGCGCTCGACCAGGACCACGGACAGGCCCAGGTCGGCGGCGCGGAAGGCGGCGGAGTAGCCGCCGGGGCCCGCGCCCAGCACCAGCATGTCGTATTCGCCGTCGGCCGAGCCACTGAAGGTAGCGGCGGCAGGCGCGGCGGCCTTCGCAGCGGGCGCGTCGGACTTGGGCGCGTCGGACTTGGCGGCCGGCTTGGGATCGGCCTTGGGAGCCGCTTCCTTGGCGGCGCCAGCATCAGCAGCCGCTTCCACTTCCAGCACGACCGCGCCTTCAGCGACCTTGTCGCCGACCTTCACGGCAATGGACTTCACCACGCCGCCTTGCGACGCGGGGATCTCCATCGAGGCCTTGTCGGATTCGACGGTGATCAGGCTTTGCTCGGCCTTGATCGTGTCGCCCACGGCCACCAGCACCTCGATGACTTCCACTTCCTTGAAGTCGCCGATGTCCGGCACTTTGATTTGAACGGTATTGCTCATAGGGCTCCCCGTTTACAGCGCGATGCGGCGGAAGTCGGCCAGCAGCGCACCCAGATAGGCGTTGAAGCGCGCGGCCGAGGCGCCGTCGATGACGCGGTGGTCATAGGACAACGACAGCGGCACGATCAGGCGCGGCACGAACTGCTTGCCGTCCCACACGGGCTTGTGCGAGGAGCGCGACACACCCAGGATCGCCACTTCAGGCGCGTTGATGATGGGCGTGAACGAGGTGCCGCCGATGCCGCCGAGCGACGAGATCGAGAAGCAGCCGCCCTGCATTTCCGCGGGCGAGATCTTGCCGTCGCGCGCCTTCTTGGACAGGTCCGTCATTTCCTGGGCGATCTGCAGGATGCCCTTCTTGTCGGCATCGCGGATCACCGGCACCACCAGCCCGTTGGGCGTGTCGGCCGCAAAACCGATGTGGTAGTACTGCTTGAGCACCAGGTTGTCGCCATCCAGCGAGGCGTTGAACTCGGGGAATTTCTTCAGGGCCGCGACCACGGCCTTGATCAGGAAGGCCAGCATCGTGACCTTGACGCCCGACTTCTCGTTTTCCTTGTTCAGCGTGACGCGCAGCGCTTCCAGGTCGGTGATGTCCGCTTCGTCGTTGTTGGTGACGTGCGGGATCATGACCCAGTTGCGGTGCAGGTTTGCGCCCGAGATCTTCTTGATGCGCGACAGCGGCTTGGCTTCGATCGGGCCGAACTTGGTGAAGTCGACCTTCGGCCACGGCAAGAGGCCCAGCGCGGCGCCATCGGCGGAACCGCCGGCAGCAGCGGCCGCCGGCGCTGCCGACAGAGCCTGCTTGACGAAACCGCGCACGTCGTCCGCGGTGATGCGTTCCTTGGGACCGGAGCCCTTGACCTTGGAGAGGTTCACGCCCAGTTCGCGCGCAAACTTGCGCACGGACGGCGAGGCGTGCGGGAGCTGGCCGGGCTTGAGGTTGGCGTCTTCCAGGGCGGCGGCGGGCGCCGGACGCGAGGCGGGCGCGGCAGCCTGCGCGGGTGCCGATTCTGCCTTGGCTTCCGGCTTTGCTGCGGGGGCCGCCGCGGCTTCGGACTTCGCGGCCGGGGCGGCAGCGGCTTGTGCACCGCCTTCCACCACCACCACGACCGAGCCCTTGGCGACCTTGTCGCCGACCTTGACCTTCACTTCCTTGACCACGCCGCCTTGCGAAGCCGGGATCTCCATCGAGGCCTTGTCGGACTCGACGGTGATCAGGCTTTGCTCGGCCTTGATGGTGTCGCCGACCGCGACCATGACTTCGATGACTTCAACTTCCTTGAAGTCGCCGATGTCCGGCACTTCGATCTCGACCGGGCCGCTGGAGGCGGCCGGCGCGGGCGCCGAGGCCTCGGCCTTGGGCGCGGCGGCGGCGGCCTGCTTGGGTTCTTCCTTGGCGGCCGGCTTGGGGTCGGCCTTGGGGGCCTCTTCCTTGGCGGCGCCGGAGGCGGCTTCTTCCACTTCCAGCACGACCGCGCCTTCGGCGACCTTGTCGCCGACCTTCACGGTGATGGACTTCACCACGCCGCCTTGCGACGCGGGGATTTCCATCGAGGCTTTGTCGGATTCGACCGTGATCAGGCTTTGCTCCGCCTTGATCGTGTCGCCCACGGCAACCAGCACTTCAATGACTTCCACTTCCTTGAAGTCGCCGATGTCGGGAACCTTGATTTGCACGATGTTGCTCATGTCTCTTTACCCTCAGGCGTATTGCGGGTTGGCTTTGTTCGGATTGATGCCGTACTTCTTGATGGCTTCGGCCACCTTGGCAACCGGCACCTTGCCTTCGTCGGCCAGCGCGCGCAGCGCGGCGACGACGACGAAGTGGCGATCCACCTCGAAGTGCTCGCGCAGCTTCGAGCGGAAATCCGAGCGGCCGAAACCATCGGTGCCCAGCACCTTGTATTCGCGGCCCTTGGGCACGAACGGACGGATCTGGTCCGCAAAGAGCTTCATGTAGTCGGTCGATGCGATGATCGGGCCTTCCGTCTTGGCCAGCTGTTCCGTGACGTAAGCCACCTGCGGCTTCTTCTCGTCGGGGTGCAGCATGTTGTGGCGTTCGGCGTCCAGACCGTTGCGGCGCAGCTCGGTGAAGCTGGTGACGCTCCAGATGTCGGAGGCGACGTCCCAGTCGGCGGCCAGCAATTCCTGCGCAGCCATGACTTCGCGCAGGATGGTGCCCGAACCCATGAGCTGCACGCGGTTCTTGCCCTTGCCGTGCGACTTGAGCTTGTACATGCCCTTGATGATGCCTTCCTCGTCGCCCTTGGTCAGACCGGGCTGCGGGTAGTTTTCGTTCATCACCGTCAGGTAGTAGTAGACGTTTTCCTGGTCTTGCACCATGCGCTTCAGACCGTGCTGAATGATCACGGCGAGCTCATGGCCGAACGTCGGGTCGTACGACACGCAGTTCGGGATGGTCGAGGCCAGGATGTGGCTGTGGCCGTCTTCGTGCTGCAGGCCTTCGCCGTTCAGCGTCGTGCGGCCGGCGGTGCCGCCCAGGAGGAAGCCGCGCGCCTGCATGTCGCCCGCGGCCCAGGCCAGGTCGCCGATGCGCTGGAACCCGAACATCGAGTAGTAGATGAAGAACGGGATCATGATGCGGTTGTTCGAGGAGTACGACGTGGCCGCCGCAATCCACGAGCTCATCGCGCCCGCTTCGTTGATGCCTTCCTGCAGAAGCTGGCCGTCGGCCGCTTCCTTGTAGTACATGACCTGGTCCTTGTCGACCGGGGTGTACTTCTGGCCTTCCGGCGCGTAGATGCCGATCTGGCGGAACAGGCCTTCCATGCCGAAGGTACGCGATTCGTCGGCCAGGATCGGCACGACGCGCGGACCCAGTTCCTTGTCGCGCAGCACCTGGTTCAGGATGCGCACGAAGGCTTGGGTGGTCGAGATTTCGCGGCCTTCCGCGGTGGGTTCCAGCACGGCCTTGAAGGCGTCCAGCGCGGGGGCCTTCAGTTGCTCGTCGGCCTTGGCGCGGCGGCGCGGCAGGTAGCCGCCCAGCGCGGCGCGGCGCTCGTGCAGGTACTTCATTTCGGGCGAGTCTTCGGCCGGCTTGAAGTACGGCAGGTCTTCCAGCTTGTCGTCCGGGATCGGGATGCCGAAGCGGTCGCGGAATTCGCGGATGGAGTCCAGCTCCAGCTTCTTTTGCTGGTGGGTCGGGTTCTTGGCCTGGCCGACGTGGCCCATGCCGTAGCCCTTGATGGTCTTGGCCAGGATGACGGTCGGCTGGCCGGTGTGGTCGCTGGCCGACTTGAAGGCCGCGTACACCTTGTGGGGGTCATGGCCGCCACGATTCAGGCGCCAGATGTCCTCATCGCTCATGCGCGACACGGCTTCCAGCAGCTTGGGGTGCTTGCCGAAGAAGTGTTCACGGACGAACTTGCCGTCGTTGGCCTTGTAAGCCTGGTACTCGCCGTCGACGGTTTCTTCCATGATCTGGCGCAGGATGCCTTCCTTGTCGTGCGCAAGCAGCGGATCCCAGTAACCGCCCCAGATCAGCTTGATGACGTTCCAGCCCGAACCGCGGAAGTCGCCTTCCAGTTCCTGGATGATCTTGCCGTTGCCGCGCACCGGGCCGTCCAGGCGCTGCAGGTTGCAGTTGATGACGAAGATCAGGTTGTCGAGCTTTTCGCGGGCCGCCAGGGCGATGGCGCCCAGCGACTCGGGTTCGTCCATTTCGCCGTCGCCGCAGAACACCCAGACCTTGCGGTTGCTGGTGTCGGCGATGCCGCGGGCGTGCAGGTACTTCAGGAAACGGGCCTGGTAGATGGCCATCAGCGGGCCCAGGCCCATCGACACCGTGGGGAACTGCCAGAAGTCCGGCATCAGCTTCGGATGCGGGTACGAGGACAGGCCCTTGCCGTCCACTTCCTGGCGGAAGTGATTCAGCTGGTCTTCGGTCAGGCGGCCTTCAAGGTAGGCGCGGCCGTACATGCCGGGCGAGGTGTGGCCCTGGAAGTAGACCAGGTCGCCGCCGTGGCCTTCGTCTTCAGCGTGCCAGAAGTGGTTCTGGCCGCAGCCGATCATGGTGGCCAGCGAGGCGAACGACGCGATGTGGCCGCCCAGGTCGCCGCCATCGGGCGGGTTGTGCTTGTTGGCCTTGACCACCATGGCCATGGCGTTCCAGCGCACGTACGAGCGGATGCGCGATTCCAGTTCCAGGTTGCCCGGGTGCGCCGGCTCCAGGCCGGGCGGAATCGTGTTGACGTAAGCGGTATTGGGCGAGAACGGGATATGCGCGCCGGAGCGACGGGCTTCGTCGATCAGGCGTTCCAGCAGGTAATGGGCGCGCTGCGGTCCTTCGCGATCAAGGACGGCTGCCAGGGCTTCGAGCCACTCCTGGGTTTCAAGGGTGTCTTCGTCGTTGGCGGCCTGCACGGCGCCAGCCTGGGCGTTAGAGGACATCGTGTGTCTCCTGTTGGGGTTCGTCGTGACCACACACCCGCTTATTTATCTACTCGCGGACATTGCATGGTAGCCGGGATCATCCGGGCTACCATGCAATGCATGGGGTCGGGGTGTTCAAAGGACCTGCCAGGGGCGGGTTTCCTGTCAGCCGGCATTCTAAGAAAGAAGATTAACCGGTCGCAAGGAAAATTTCATGTTGCGGTACGGCATTTCATAATGCGGAAAGTTGACCACAAGCTGAATTGCTGAACGCCATACTTTTTATGGTCTAGGCCGAATGGGGGACTTGATTCCCGGCAATTCCCTCCCAACACGCACTAAAATGCGCGGTCTACCGGCCCCGAATTCCATGTCCAGCGCGCCCAAGTCCAACATACCCACGCCTTTCCACGACCACGCCCGCACCCGGCGGCGCGGGGTGTACTGGGTCACGCCCGCGATGGTGCTGATCCTCTATATCTGTGTGATGGCGGTGTTCTTCTGGTTGCAGCGCATCCATGACGACAGCGTCATGTTTGTCACCATAGACCAGGAACTGCGCCAGCAACGCCTGATCTGGGTCGTGCTGGCGCTGTCGTGCGTCATCGTCATCAGCCTCTTGATGCTGTGGCGCTATACCCGCTTCCGGTCCACCGCCGAGGCCGCGCTCATCGCCGAAACCGGGTTCCGGCGCGCCATGGAAAACTCCATGTCCACGGGCATGCGCGTGCTCGACATGGAAGGCCGCATCGCCTATGTGAACCCCGCCTTCTGCCGGATGATCGGCTGGAACGAGGCCGACCTGATCGGCCGCAGCCCGCCCTTCCCGTATTGGGTGCCGGGCCGCCACGAACAGCACCAGCACACGCTGGACGTGCTGATGTCGGGCAAGACGCCCAGCAGCGGCCTGGAGGTCGAGGCCCAGCGGCGCGATGGCTCGCGCTTCACGGCGCGCATGTACGTGTCGCCGTTGCTGGACCCCAACGGCAATCAGATCGGCTGGATGACGTCCATGACGGACATCACCGAGCCCAAGCGCATCCGCGAGGCCCTGACTGCCGCGCACGAACGGTTCATGACCGTGCTGGAAGGCCTGGACGACGCCATCTCGGTCACCGCCGACACGCATGACGGGCTGGAGCTGCTGTTTGCCAACCGCACCTACCGCCGCGTGTTCGGCGCGCAGACCGGCGGCCACGACGAACTGCTGGCCGGCCGCCGCGGCCGCTTCACCGACGAATCGGTCGAGGTCTTTGCGCCGTCCGTGCAGCGCTGGTTTGAAGTGCACCACCGCATGCTGGCCTGGACGGACGGCCGCCGCGTGCGCATGCAGGTGGCGCGCGATATCACCGAGCGCCGCGGCCACGAGGAAGCGTCGCGCGTGCAGCAGGAAAAGATCCAGCTCACCAGCCGTCTGACCACGATGGGCGAAATGGCCTCGTCGCTGGCGCACGAACTGAACCAGCCGCTGACGGCCATCGCCAACTACAGCATGGGCGCGGTGGCGCTGGTCAAGGCCGGCCACACCAGTCCGAACATGCTGCTGCCCGCGCTGGAAAAGGCCGCCTCGCAGGCCGAGCGCGCCGGCAAGATCATCAGCCGAATCCGCGAATTCGTGAAGCGCAGCGAGCCGCGCCGCCAGCGCGTGGCCATCGGCCGCATCGTCGACAACGCCATCGGCTTTGCCGAAATCGACGCCCGCAAGCGCCGCATCCGCATCGACAGCTTCGTGCCGTCCAACGCGCCCGACGTCCTGGCCGACCCTATCCTGATCGAACAGGTCTTGCTGAACCTGCTCAAGAACGGGCTGGAAGCCATGGAAAAGAGCGAGTCCGACGAGCTTAAGGTTGCCGTAATTCTTCACGAGCAGCATATCGAGGTGGCCGTCGTGGACCGCGGCCACGGGCTGGCCGAACCCGAGCGTCTGTTCGAACCGTTCTTCAGCACCAAGTCGCAGGGCCTGGGCATGGGGCTGAACATCTGCCGTACCATTATCGAATCGCATCACGGCCGCCTGTGGGCTGACCCCAATCCCCCCGGCGGTACTATCTTCCGCTTCACCCTGCCCTGCGCTGCGACCCAGACGCAGGCCCAGAACGATCAGTCCGAGGAGTTGCACGCATGAACACGCCCCACCTGTCGAGCACAGTATTCATTGTCGACGACGACGAAGCGGTCCGCGATTCGCTGCGCTGGCTGCTGGAAGCCAATGGATACCGCGTTCGCGCCTACGCCAGCGGCGAGTCCTTCCTGGAAGACTACGACGCCAGCCAGATCGGCGTGCTGATCGCCGACGTGCGCATGCCCGGCATGAGCGGCCTGGAGCTGCAGGAACAGCTCATCATCCGCAACGCGCCGCTGCCCATCGTGTTCATCACCGGCCACGGCGACGTGCCGATGGCGGTGTCCACCATGAAGAAAGGCGCCGTCGACTTCCTGGAAAAGCCGTTCAACGAATCCGACCTGCGCGAAATCGTGGCGCGCATGCTGGAGCAGGCCACGCAGCGCGTGAGCAAGCACCAGGCCCAGAAGGACCACGAAGCCATGCTGGCGCGCCTGACCGCGCGCGAGCAACAGGTGCTGGAGCGCATCGTCGCCGGCCGCTTGAACAAGCAGATCGCCGACGACCTGGGCATCAGCATCAAGACCGTCGAGGCGCACCGCGCCAACATTATGGAAAAACTTGAAGTGACCACCGTTGCAGATTTGATGAAAGTGGCCTTGGCCAAACCCGAGGCACACGCATGACCGCAAGGATTATTGACGGCGCGGCCCTCTCGCAGCGCATTCGCGAAGAAGTCGCCCAGCGTGTTTCGGTCCTGGCCGCCAAGGGCACCCGCCCCGGCCTGGCCGTTGTGCTGGTCGGCGCGGACCCCGCCTCGCAGGTGTATGTGCGCAACAAGGTCGCGGCCTGCGAAAAGGCCGGACTGCATTCCGTGAAAGAGCAATACCCGGCCGAGATGACCGAGGCCGAACTGCTGGCCCGCATCGACGTGCTGAATCGGGACCCCAGCATCCACGGCATCCTGGTGCAACTGCCGCTGCCCAAGCACATGGACGCCCACAAGGTCATCGAGGCCATCGCGGCCGAGAAGGACGTGGACGGCTTCCATATCAGCAACGCAGGCCTGCTCATGACGGGCCAGCCGCTGTTCCGCCCCTGCACGCCGTATGGCGTGATGAAGATGCTGGAATCGGAAGGCGTGAACCTGCGCGGAGCTGAGGCCGTCATCGTGGGCGCCAGCAACATCGTGGGCAAGCCGATGGCCATGCTGCTGTTGCAGGCCGGCGCCACCATCACGATCTGCAACTCCAAGACGCGCGACCTGGCGGCCCAGACCCGCCGCGCCGACGTGCTGGTCGTGGCCACCGGCAAGCCCGGCATGATCGACGGCTCGATGATCAAGCCCGGCGCCGTCGTCATCGACGTGGGCATCAACCGCGGCGCCGACGGCAAGCTGTGCGGCGACGTGGATTTTGCTTCCGCCAAGGAAGTGGCCGGCGCGATCACCCCCGTGCCCGGCGGCGTGGGTCCGATGACCATCGCCATGCTGCTGGTCAATACGGTTGAAGCGGCTGAACGGGCTGCGGGTTAAAGCGTAGATCTCGGTGTCTGACACTCATGTGAGATGCACTTCAGCTTGAACGGGCGTCTCAGGGGTGTCAGACACCTGCCGCAACTTCCGCGGTGTCTGACACCCGTGTGAGAYGCACTTCAGCTTGAACGGGTGTCTCAGGGGTGTCAGACACCTGCCGCAACTTGAGGCACCCCATGAGGCCATCCCCTTGGTCGGCCCTTGCGTTCGGACCGATCGCCCTCACCTGATCCTTATCGCCTTCGCCGGCGCGCCTGGCGCGCCGCCTGCCACTCAATAAGCCGGTAACACCATGACCCAGAACCCCCTGCTCGCTCCCGTGTCCGAACTGGTCGATTACGCGGCCGTCAAACCCGCGCACATCGTGCCTGCCGTCGAGGAACTGCTGGGCATCGCCCGCAAGGCGGTCGACCACGCCGCCGACCCCGCGCTTGCGCCCACCTGGGAAGCCGTGGCCGAGCCCCTGGACACTGCGTCCGAGCGCCTGTGGCGCGCCTGGTCGGTGGCCGGCCACCTTAATGCCGTAGTCAATACGCCGGAACTGCGCGAGGCCTACAACGCCGCCCTGCCGCTGGTCACCGAGTTTTCGACCTGGGTTGGCCTGCACGAAGGGCTGTACAAGCAATACCAGCGGCTGGCCGCCTCGCCCGATTTCGCATCCTGGACGCCGGTGCGCCGCCGCATCGTGGAAATGGCGCTGCGTGACTTCCGCCTGAGCGGCGTCGAACTGCAGGGCGCCGACCGCGAACGCTATGCCGCGATTTCCGACCGCGAGGCGCAGGCGTCGCAGAAGTTCTCGGAAAACGTGCTGGATTCCATCGATGCGTGGTCGCTGATCGTTGAAGACGAAAGCCGCCTGGCCGGCATCCCGGCCGACGTGGTTGCCGCCGCGCGCGCCGCCGCCGACGAAGACGGCAAGGCCGGCTGGAAGCTCACGCTGAAGATGCCCTGCTACCTGCCCGTCATGCAGTACGCCAAGGATCGCTCGCTGCGCGAGGCGCTGTACCGCGGCTACGGCACGGTCGCGTCCGAACAGGGCGACGCCAAGTTCGACAACTCGCCGCTGATCGAAGAACTGCTTTCGCTGCGCGCCGAGGAATCGGGCCTGCTGGGCCTGGGCACCTTTGCCGCGCTGCGTCTGCAGACGCGCATGGCTCGCGACGCCAAGGAAGTCACCGTCTTCCTGCGCGACCTGGCCGCCCGCGCCAAGCCGTACGCGCAGCGCGATCTGGCTGAACTTACCGCCTACGCCACCGGCGAACTCGGGCTGGACAGCCTGCAGCCCTGGGACGTGGCCTACGCCTCGGAACGCCTGCGTGAATCGCGCTACGCGTACTCGGAAGACGAGGTGAAGCAGTACTTCACCGAGCCCCGCGTGCTGGCTGGCCTTTTTGACGTCATCCAGACCCTGTTCGGCGTGCGCCTGACGGAAACGCCTGTGTCGTCCTGGCACGGCGACGTGCGCGGCGTTCGGGTCGAAAGCCCCGAAGGCGCGCTGATCGGTCATCTGTACCTGGACCTGTACGCCCGCGCCGGCAAGCAGAACGGCGCGTGGGTCGACAGCGAGCGCACGCGCCGCGTCGTGGCCGGCCAAGTGCAGACGCCCATCGCGTACCTGACGTGCAATTTCTCACGCCCCAACGGCGACCGTCCTGCCGTGCTGACGCATGACGACGTCATCACCCTCTTCCACGAAACCGGCCACGCACTGCATGCGCTGCTGTCCGAAGTCGACGAGCCCGGCGCCGCCGCGTTTGCCAGCGTGGAATGGGACGCCATCGAACTGCCCTCGCAGTTCATGGAGAACTTCTGCTGGGAATGGGCCGTAGTGCAGAAGCTGTCGGCGCACGTGGACACCGGCGAGCCGCTGCCGCGCGCGCTCTACGACCGCCTGGTCGCCGCCCGCAACTACCAGAGCGGCATGCAGACCGTGCGCCAGATCGAGTTCGCGCTGTTCGACATGCTGATGCACGACCGCAGCAAGGGTGCGTCGATTTCCGAAGTGCTGGCGCTCTTGCAGGATGTGCGCCAGGAAGTTGCCGTGCTGTTCCCGCCCGAATGGCACCGCCTGCCGCACGCCTTCTCGCATCTGTTCGCGGGCGGCTACGGCGCGGGCTATTACAGCTACAAGTGGGCCGAAGTGCTGTCGGCCGACGCGTACGAGGCGTTCGAGGAAGCGGCGGCCAAGCAGGCCGGCAACGCGCTGGGCACGCTGGATCCGGAAACCGGTGCGCGTTTCCGCCGCGAAGTGCTGGCCGTGGGCGGCTCGCGCCCGGCGGCCGAATCGTTCGCCGCGTTCCGCGGCCGGGCGCCTCGCATTGACGCGCTGCTGCGCCATAGCGGGATGACGGCTAGCTGATGACGGTGTCCGACATCCGTGGTTTTGCCGGCAATTTGGCATGGGACGGTGTCTGACACCCTTGATGCACTGCCGCACCTTGCCGTGCACTTCAGCGGGTGTCAGACACCTTGCGCCGGCTAAATTGCCGGGCGTCTCATATGGTGTCAGACACCTGACGCCTGTTGCACGCCGCGCCTGCCAAGACGGCCCGCCATCGAGCGGGCCGTTTTTTTGCCCTGGGCTTGCGCGCGCACAAGGCATGGCGGCCGTATGCCGCTTTCCTCAGATCCAGCAGGTAGAATCCGAAAGGTTTACCCCCTTCCGGCTACTGGACCCATGCGACACCTGATTACCGGCCGCTACTTTCGCGGACTGCTGTTGGCCTTGTGTGTGTTTCTTGCCGCCTGCGGCGACAGGAACGTGGACTGGACGCTCTACAACGTCAAGGGCCACCTGCCGGATCTGAAGTTCTCGCTGCCCGGCGCGGGCGGCAAGACCGTCAGCAGCGACGACCTGAAGGGCAAGACGGTACTGCTGTTTTTCGGCTACGCCAGTTGCCCGGACATCTGCCCGACGACCATGGCGCAGTTGACTGCGGTGCTGCAGAACCTGGGCGACAAGGCCAAGGACGTGCGCATCCTGTTCGTCAGCGTGGACCCGCACCGCGACACGCCGGACATCCTGCAAGCCTACGTCAACGCCTTCAACAACAGCGCCATCGGCGTGACGGGCGACGAACGGCAGATCGCGGACCTGGCGCGCCGGTACCGCGTGGCCTACCAGATCGAAAAGCCCCGCCCCGGCGACGACGCCGATATGTACGAGGTGACGCACAGCCGCGGCGTGTACATTTTCGACAAGGACGGCCAAGCGCGCCTCCTGGCCTCCGACACCGACAGCATCGAGGCGCTGACCAAAGACGTGCGCCAGCTCATCGATCTGACTTCCTGAGGGGCCGCACACCAGTTGTTACAGCGACAGCGCGCGGGGCGTGGGTATCATCAGTCCACTTCGCCCCCTTTTCCCTAGTAAGGAGTACGCGCATGAGCATCATCATCATGATCATCGTCGGGTTCATCGTGGGCCTGATCGCCCGCGCCATCATGCCCGGGGACCAGAACATGGGGATCATCATGACCACCATTCTTGGCATCATCGGCGCCGTCGTTGCCGGCTTCCTGGGCCAGTCGCTGGGGTGGTACCAGCCCGGCGAACCCGCGGGCTGGATCGGATCCGTCGTCGGCGCGGTCATCGTGCTGTTCGTGGTGGGCCTGATCGCCAGGAAGCGCACCTGACGTCTGCGTCTTCGCACGCAAAAAAAAACGGGCCGATCGCAAGATCGGCCCGTTTTGCATTGCACGCGCGATTCACGCGCCGGGGTTTCAGCCCGCGGGCGTGACCGGTGCGGCAGGCGCCGCGGCCGTGCGTTCCGTCCACCCGCCGCCCAGCACCTTGTACAGCGTGACCAGGTTGGTCAGGCGCGCCAGACGCGTGTCGACCAGCGCCTGCTGCGAGGTGTAGAGCGAGCGCTGCGAATCCAGCACGCTCAGGTAGTCGTCGATGCCCTGCCGGAAACGTTGCTCCGACGCGTCATACGCGCGCTGGTTGGCGTCCACCAGCAGGCGCTGGGCCTGGATCTGCTCGTCCAGCGTGCCGCGGCCGGCCAGCGCGTCCGCGACTTCCCGGAACCCCGTCTGGATCGACTTTTCGTACTGAGCCACCTGGATGTTCTTCTGCACCTTCGCCAGGTCCAGCCCCGCCAGCAGCGAGCCGCCCGCGAAGATCGGCACGGTGATCTGGGGCACGAAGCTCCACGCCCCCGAACCGCCGTCGAACAAACCGCCCAGGCTGGCGCTGGCGGTGCCGGCCGAACCCGTGAGACTGATGGTCGGGAAGAACGCCGCGCGCGCCGCGCCGATGTTGGCATTGGCGCCCTTGAGCTGATGCTCGGCCGCGCGGATGTCCGGGCGGCGGACCAGCAGGTCGGACGGCAGGCCGGCGGGCAGCGTGGTCGGCAGCATGCTGTCGTCCAGCTTGATCGCGTTGTCCAGCGCCGCGACTATCTGCGGCGACAGCGGCTGGCCGACCAGCAGCACCAGCGCATTGCGGTCCTGCGCGGCCTGGCGCGTGTATTGCGACAGATTGCGCTGGGCCGTGCGCAGCGACACTTCGGCCTGGCTCAGGTCCAGCGCGGTGGACAGCCCCTGGTCGTAGCTCTGCTTGGTCAGGTTGTAGGAATCTTCCTGGCTCTTGAGCGTATCGCGCGTCAGGCTGAGCAGCTCCTGGTCCGCGCGCAGCGTTAGGTAAGCATTCGCAACCTCGGCGATCAGCGTGAGCTGCGTCGCGGTGCGCGTCTCGTCCAGCGCCAGGTAGGATTCCAGCGCCTGGTCGCTCAGGCTGCGGATGCGGCCAAAGAGGTCCAGTTCCCAGGCGGACATGGCAGCGCCCACCTGGTAGCTGTGGCTAGTGGTGGCCTGGCCGCTGGGCGACAGGTCGGCCGGCGTGCGCTGGGCAGACCCCTGCCCCGCCACGCCGATGCTGGGCGCCAGGTCCGCGCGCTGGATGCGGTACTGCGCGCGGGCCGCCTCGACGTTCAGTGCCGCCACGCGCAGGTCGCGGTTGTTGACGAGCGACTGTTCGATCAGCTGTTGCAAGAGCGGATCGCCGAAGAAGTCGCGCCAGCCGATGTCGGCCACGGCCATGCCGCCCGGCGCGGCCGCCTGGGCCGCGTTGTAGGCGGCGCCCGTGGGATAGGCGGCGTCGATGGGCGCATCGGGGCGCTCATATGTGGGGGCCAGCGAGCAGCCCGCCAGGGCCGCCGCCAGGGATACAGACAGCAAGGTTCTCATCTGGAGTTTCATTACGGTTGGCCCTCCGCCGGCACGTCGTGCGGCCCCTTGGCGCTGGTGTCGTGCTTGTCGACGTTTTCGCTCATGCGCTTGACCTTGAACACGCGCAGCATGATCACGAAGAACGCCGGGACGAAGAAGATGGCCAGGAAGGTGCCGGTCAGCATGCCGCCGATAACGCCCGTGCCGATGGCGTTCTGGCTGCCCGAGCCCGCGCCGCTGGAAATCGCCAGCGGGGTCACGCCCAGGATGAACGCCAGGGACGTCATCAGGATGGGACGCAGGCGCTGACGGGCGGCATGGATGGCCGACTCGGTCAGGCTGGCGCCCGATTCATAGTGCTCCTTGGCGAACTCCACGATCAGGATGGCGTTTTTGGCCGCCAGCCCGATTGTCGTCAACAGACCCACCTGGAAGAACACGTCGTTGGACAGGCCGCGCATCAGCGTGGCCAGCAGCGCGCCGATGATCCCCAGCGGCACCACCAGCATGACCGCGGACGGAATGGTCCAGCTTTCATAGAGCGCCGCCAGGCACAGGAACACCACGATGAGCGAGATCGCGTACAGCGCGGGCGCCTGGGCGCCGGACAGGCGTTCTTCGAACGACAGGCCGGTCCATTCGAAACCGACGCCGACCGGCAGCTTGGCCGCCAGGCGTTCCATTTCTTCCATGGCCGCGCCCGAGCTGTAGCCCGGCGCCGCCTGGCCCTGGATGTTGTAGGACGGAACACCGTTGTAGCGGTTGAGCTTCTGCGGGCCGAAGCTCCACGTCGCGCTGGAGAACGCCGAGAACGGGACCATGTCGCCATCCTTGTTGCGCACGTACCATTTGTTCAGGTCTTCCGGCAGCATGCGCGAGGACGCCTCGCCCTGCGCAAACACCTTCTTCACGCGGCCGCGGTCGATGAAGTCGTTGACGTACGACGACCCCCACGCGGTGGCGAGCGTGCTGTTGATGTCCGACACGGCCACGCCCAAGGCGCGGGCCTTTTCGCGGTCGATGTCCAGCTGGTACTGCGGCGCGTCTTCGATGCCGTTGGGACGCACGCCCGCCAGCACCGGGCTCTGGGCGGCCTCGCCCAGCAACTGATTGCGCGCGGCAAGCAGCTTCTCGTGGCCCACGCCGGCGCGGTCCATCAGCTGGAAGTCAAAGCCGGTGACGTTGCCCAGTTCCATCACGGAAGGCGGCGGCACGACGAACAACTTCGCACGGCGTTCCGTCTTGGCGAAGTGCGCGTTGGCGCGGTCCGCCACGGCGGCGGCCTTCAGGCTGACGTCGCCGCGTTCTTCCCAGTCGCGCAGCTTGATGAACAGGATGGACGCGTTCTGGCCGCGGCCGCCAAAGTTGAAGCCGTTGACTGCGAACACCGAGGTGACGGCGTCCTTTTCTTCGGTCAGCAGGTACTTGGTGGCGTCGTCGATGACGGCCTTGGTGGCTTCGGCGGTGGCGCCGGCCGGCGTCTGAATCTGGGCGAACAGAATGCCCTGGTCTTCGGCCGGCAGGAACGCGGTCGGGATGCGGGTGAACATCCAGCCCATCGCGATGACCAGCGCCAGGTAGACGACCATCAGGCGCTTGGTGCGGTTCAGGCCGCGGGCGACGGTATTGGCGTAACCGTTGCTGCTGCGCTCGAACGTGCGGTTGAACCAGCCGAAAAAGCCCTTCTTGGCGCCGTGATGGCCCTTCGGAATGGGCTTGAGCAGCGTCGCGCACAAGGCCGGCGTGAACACGATGGCGACGATCACGGACAGCACCATCGAGGACACGATCGTGATCGAGAACTGACGGTAGATCACGCCCGTGGAACCGCCGAAAAATGCCATGGGGACGAACACGGCGGCCAGCACCATCGCGATGCCGATCAGGGCGCCGGTGATCTGGCTCATGGACTTGCGGGTGGCCTGCTTGGGCGTGAGGCCCTCTTCGGCCATCACCCGCTCGACGTTTTCGACCACCACGATGGCGTCGTCGACGAGCAGACCGATGGCCAGCACCATCCCGAACATCGTCAAGGTGTTGATGGAATAGCCGAACGCCGCCAGCACGCCGAACGTGCCCAGCAGCACCACCGGCACGGCAAGCGTGGGAATGATGGTGGCGCGGAAGTTCTGCAGGAAGAGATACATCACCAGGAACACCAGGATGATGGCCTCGACCAGCGTCTTGAACACTTCATGGATCGACAGGCTGACGAACGGCGTCGTGTCGTACGGATAGACGACGTCCATGCCCGGCGGGAAATACGGCTTGAGGTTGTTGATGGTGTCGCGCACCGCCTGCGCCGTGTCCAGCGCGTTGGCGCCCGGCGCCAGCTTGATCGCCAGGCCCGAGGCCGGATTGCCGTTGTAGAAGCTGTCGATGGCGTAGGTCTGGCCACCCAGTTCGATGCGCGAGACATCGCGCAGGCGCACCTGCGAACCGTCGGAATTGACCTTCAGCAGGATCTGGCCGAAGTCCTCGGCCGTCTGCAGACGCGACGGTCCGATGATGGTGGCGTTGAGCTGCTGGCCGCGCACGGACGGCAGGCCGCCCAATTGCCCGGACGATACCTGGACGTTCTGTTCCTTGATGGCGGTGGTGACGTCGACCGTGGTCAGCCCGTAGTTGACGAGCTTGGCGGGGTCCAGCCAGATCCGCATCGCGTACTGCGAGCCGAAGAGCTGAAAGTCGCCCACGCCCTGCGTGCGGCTGATGGGATCCTGGACGTACGAAGCGACGTAGTCGGCCAGGTCGTCCTTGGTCATCGTGCCGTCGGTGGACACGAAGCCCGCCACGATCAGGAAGTTCTTCGTGGCCTTGGTGACGCGGATGCCCTGCTGCTGCACTTCCTGCGGCAAGAGCGGCTGCGCCAGCGCCAGCTTGTTCTGGACCTGCACCTGTGCGGTGTCGGGGTTGGTGCCCTGCTTGAAGGTCAGCGTGATGGACATGCTGCCGTCGGAGTTGCTTTCCGACGAGATGTACTGCAGGCCGTCAAGACCGTTCATCTGCTGCTCGATCACCTGCACCACGGTGTCCTGCACGGTCTGCGCGGACGCGCCCGGGTAGGTCACCGCGATGCCGATGGCGGGCGGCGCGATGTTGGGGTACTGGGCGACCGGAAGCTGCAGGATGGACAGCGCGCCGGCCAACATCAGCACGATCGCGATCACCCAGGCAAAAACCGGCCTGTCGATAAAAAACTTTGCCATGCGTGGCTCCTGATTACTGCTTTGCCGGCGCGGCGGGGGCAGCGGCCCCCGGCGCATTGGCCGCTTGCGGCTGGGCCTTGGCGCCGGCTTCGGTGGCGACCACCTCAACGCCGGGGCGGACCATCTGCAGGCCTTCCACGATCACGCGGTCGCCGGCGGCCAGACCGTCGGTGACGAGCCACTTGTCGCCGATGGCACGGTCGGTCTTCAGATCGCGCAATTCGACCTGGTTCTTGGCGTTGACGACAAGCGCGGTCGGCTGGCCGCGCTGATTGCGCGTCACGCCGCGCTGCGGCACCAGCAGGCCGTCGGCGGCAACGCCGTCAGCCAGGCGCGCACGCACGAACATGCCGGGCAACAGGCGCCGGTCCGGATTGGGGAACACCGCGCGCAGCGTGATCGAGCCCGTTCCCGGGTCGACGGTCACTTCGGAGAACTGGAGCTTGCCCGACTCTTTGTATTGCGAGCCGTCTTCCAGCGTCAGCGTGACCAGCGCGGCCTGCTCGCCATCCAGCTTCTTGAGCTGACCGGTGGCCAGCGCGTCCTGCAGGCGCAGAAGCTGCACGCTGGACTGCGTGACGTCGACGTAGATCGGGTCGATCTGCTGCACTGCGGCCAGCGCGCTGGTCTGGTTGGCGGTCACAAGCGCGCCTTCGGTCACGGCCGAGCGGCCGATGATGCCGTCGATCGGCGACAACACCTTGGTGTAGACGAGATTGATGCGGGCCGTATCCAGCGCCGCCTTGGCAGACAGCACGTCGGCAGCGGCCTGATCGCGCGAGGCAACGGCGTTGTCGTAGGTCTGCTGGCTGACCGCGCGGGTCGCGACCAGCGGCTTGTAGCGCTCGGCCAGCAGCGCGGCGGTCTTCTGCTGCGCCTGAGCGCGGGCCAGCGCGGCCTTCTGGCTGTCGACGTTGGCTTGGTAGAGAGCGGGGTCGATCTGATAGAGCTGTTCGCCCGCCTTGACCTCGCCGCCCTCGGTGAAGAGGCGCTTCTGGACGATGCCGTTGACCTGCGGGCGGACTTCGGCCACGCGGAAGGCAGACGTGCGGCCGGGCAGTTCGGTCGTAAGGGAAACGGGCTGCGTCGCCAATGTGACGACCGTCACTTGCGGCTTGCCGCCCTGGGGCGCCTCTTGCTTCTTGCCGCAAGCGGCCAGTGTGAGGGCCGATGCCGTCAGCGCGACAACGGCCGCGCCGCGCCACATAGCGCTTTTCTTATTCATAGATTGCATTCCCGATTTCAATAAAAGTAGCCCCACGCTGCGCATGCGCCGCGTGCCTGATGGCCGTGTATGGCCGGATTGCCTGGGGCGATTCTGCGAAGAACATCAGCCCGTCGGACCGTCTTGGCGCGGTCCGCGGCGTTCGACCTGGGTGGATTCGCGTAGAACACGCAAGGCTGGACGTTTATCGCATTGCTGCATTGCAGAACTCGCATTCTGAGTTATCCCGCTTTAGAAACAAAGGGGCATGAAGAGAAAACATCATTCCATTTATGGGACAATTGCGCGATCGCCACTGTGACAGAATCGCGTCATGAAACGCCTACAGGGAATGGAACTCTTCGTCGAGGTCGCCAAAACGCACAGTTTTAGCCGCGCTGCGGCAACGCTGGGCGTCCCGAAGTCGACCTTGTCTCGCCAGGTGGCCGAATTGGAGCGGTCCGTGGGGCTGCGGCTGCTCAGCCGCACCACGCGCAAGGTCGAACTGACCGATGCCGGACGGCTGTATTTCGAACGCTGCCAGCGCATCGTGGCCGAGGCGCAGATCGCCCATGAAGAATTGCAGAAGCTGGTCGACACGCCGGCCGGACCGCTTCGCGTGAACATGCCCGCGGATTTCGGCACGGACTTCCTGGCTGAGTCATTCATGGAGTTTTCCCGGCGCTATCCCGATGTGACGTTTTTCCTGGACCTCGCGAACCCGGACCACGCATCGCGCGTGTTCCAGACCTGCGACGTGTCGATCGAAATCGGCGACCTGCCAAATTCGACCCAGATTGCAAGACTGCTGGGCATGCTGCCCGCCTACCTGTATGCCTCGCGCGACTACCTGGAAAAGCACGGCGAACCGAAGCATCCCAGCGACTTGACCCGGCACGAGTGCATCGAGTTCCGCGCGGAAGGCGCCGGCCGCGTGACGCGCTGGCCGCTGACGAATGGCGAGCAGCACATCGAGTTCACGCCGGGCAACCGCTTTTCCGTCAACGGCGTCGCCATGGCCCGGCGCCTGGCCATGCTGGGCGCAGGCATCGCGGTGCTGGTGGGTGGTCAGATGTCGGAACAGCAGTCCGGCCAGTTGCAGCGTGTGCTGCCGGACTGGCAGTTGGGCCCGTTTCCGGTGCATGCGGTCACGGAGACGCGCCTGCTGCCTGCAAAGACCCGGATCTTCATCGAGTTCCTGATGGAGCGCCTGGGCAGCCACTGGCAAGCGAAGGATACGCCCGGTTTCATGAAATCCCGCTGAGATCGAAACAGACTGAAAAATTCTTCGGCGGTCGACAAGTGTTGTCGGGTGGGATGACCAATGCGCGGGGGTGTCTCGCGGGCGGTGTCAGACACCCTTTGGATGGCGTCTCGGGATGAAGGGCATCTCACCAGGGTGTCAGACACCTGCGTTGGAGGCCGTCTCACTGCGGCGTCAGGTGCCCGCTGCAGCGGTAGGTGTCTGACACCCTCGGGGCACGATCTCCGAGGGCAGACTGTCTCACCAGGGTGTCAGACACCGGCATGGAACAGAAACTGTCTCATCGGGGGTGTCAGACACCGGCTCAGAAAGACTCGTCGTCGCGCAGGTAGCGCCATTGGCCCAGGGGCAGATCGCCCAGCGCCACGCGGCCGATGCGTACGCGTTTGAGGCCGATCACTTTCAGACCCACCAGTTCGCACATGCGGCGAATCTGGCGTTTTTTGCCTTCGCGCAGCACGAAGCGGAGTTGATCGTGGTTCTGCCAGCGCACCTGGGCGTGCTTGAGCGGCTTGCCGTCCAGCGAGAGCCCGTGGTTCAGCAGGGCCAGGCCGTTGTCGGACAGATTGCCCTGGACGCGGACCAGGTATTCCTTGTCGATCGTGGAGTCCTCGCCGATCAATTGCTTGGCGACGCGGCCGTCTTGCGTGAGGACGAGGAGTCCTTGCGAATCGATGTCCAGGCGGCCAGCGACGGCCAGGCCGTCCAGGTGTGCGCGTTCAAAGCGCTGCGGGGCGCGGTCGCCGGCGAAGCGGGAGCGGGAGTCGATCAGGGCGACGGCGGGCGTGTAGCCTTTTTCGGCCTGGCCGGACACGTAGCCCACGGGCTTGTTGATGAGGATCGTGACGCGGGAGGTCTGGCGCGCGTGCGCGGCGCGCTCCAGTGTGATTTCCTGGTCGGGATAGGCCCGCGCGCCCAGTTCGGACACGACGACGCCGTCGACGCGGACCCAGCCGCGCTCGATATAGCTGTCCGCCTCGCGGCGTGAGCAGAGTCCGCGCTCGGACATGAGCTTGGAGATACGTACTTTTTCCATGGGCGGTATTGTATGCGGACGGCCGGTGAGGATCGGCCGGTACCCCGTGCCCTGCGGCATTGCGACGCAGGCGGCCTTGCGGCGGGGCTTGGCATAATACGCAGCCATGACGAAACCCGCAGCCCATTGCCCCCCTCTCGCCGCCGGCTGGCTGGCGCAAGCCCCGGCCATTCTGTCCCCCGCCCAACGCCACTGGCTGTTCCGGCCGGGCGCGCTTACCGCCGGCCTGCGCCAGGTCGGGCAGGTGCGTCTGCGGGTATTGGCCGAGTACGCCGACGGCGCGCCGGCTGACGAGGCACTTGCGATGCGCATTGCGCCGGGCTCACCGGTATGGATCCGCGAGGTGCTGATGTCCGTGAATGGCGTGGACAGCGTCCCGGCGCGCAGCCTGACGCCGTTGACCGCTTCGCACGGCGCCTGGCAAGGGATGCGGCGCCTGTTGACCCGGCCGTTGGCCGACATGCTGTATCACGACAGCACGGTGATCCGGTCGCCTTTTGCATGCCGCCGCCTGGCCTCGCCCGTGCCGTTCCATGCCACCGCCTCGAACGTGCTGCCGTCCGAGGCCCGCGCGTTGCAGGCCGGCCGGATCTGGGCGCGCCGCTCGGTATTCTGGCGCCAGGGCCAGCCGCTGCTGGTGGCCGAGTGCTTCCTGCCCGACTTCTGGGATTTGATCGCCGGCCAGCCCGTGCCGCCGCTCGTGCCGCACCAGCGCACGCCGCGCTGAAACGAGCCTGCTGAATGCGAGCCGCAGCGCAGACGTTCAGCCCACGCCGCGCGCACGCCTCCGTCACACCCGCGCACACCTTCCTGATGCAGGGACGCTGCCCCCCGCTGTGAGCGGGTTCAGCCTTCGTACCGCCGTCCCTGCTCCAGCAATTCCGGCGTGCCGATCACGTCGTTCAGCCCGTCGAAATCCAGCATCCTGTCCTTCCACGGCCCGGTCGTGCCGTGCTGGCGCAGGCTGCCGTAGTAGCCCTGCAGCGTGTGCGCAACCGCGCGCGCCGTGCCGCCAGGGAAGATGACGATGCGAAATCCCGCGGCGGCGAGCGCGCCCGCGTCCTGCACCGGGGTCTTGCCGCCCTCCACCATGTTGGCCAGCAGCGGCACACGCGAAGCGAATCGGTCGCACGCGGCGCGCATCTGTTCCGGCGTGCGCAGCGCCTCGATGAAGAGCGCATCCGCGCCGGCTTCCAGATAGGCTTCGGCGCGGTCCAGCGCCGCGTCCAGTCCTTCCGAGGCCAGCGCGTCGGTGCGCGCCAGAATCAGCGTGGACGCATTGACCCGCGCGTCGACGGCGGCGCGCAGCTTGCCGCACATCTCGGCGGCAGGAATCACGCTCTTGCCGTCCAGGTGGCCGCAGCGCTTTGGAAAGGTCTGGTCTTCGAGCTGGATCATGGCAGCGCCCGCGCGCTCGAAGCCGCGCACGGTGCGTTGCGTGTTCAGCGCGTTGCCGAAACCGGTGTCGGCGTCCACGATCACGGCGGCCGACACGCGCTCGGCGATGCGGGCCAGCGTGTCCTCGACCTCGGTGTAGGTGGTCAGGCCGATGTCCGACCGGCCCAGCCGCGTGTAGGCGATGGACGCGCCCGACAGGTACAGCGCGGAAAAGCCCGCCTGCTCGGCCACCAGCGCCGACAAGGCGTCGTAGACGCCGGGGGCCAGCACCGTGCCGGCCGCCAATTGCGCTTTCAGGTTCTGTGTTTGCATCATGTGTTTCCTAATCCAGGCGGCGCCCGAGCAGCGCCGCCGCCGTGGCCGCGGCGATATGGCCGCCGGCGACCGCGCTGAGCAAGCCGTTGCCGGACAGATAGCCCGACACGTCGTTGCCCGAAACGCCACGGGCGGCGCCGCCCGCAGCCAGCAGGTTGGGCAGCGCCCGGCCTGCGTTGTCCAGGACGCGGCATTGCGCGTCGATATCCAGCCCGCCTTGCGTATGAAAGAGCGCGCCCGTCACCTTGACCGCGTGGTACGGCGCCTGCAGTGCGCGTTCGAAACGGCGTCCCAGCGGATCCGCCGCGCCGGGTCCGACCGCGTCCAGCGTCTGGCCCAGCACACCGGGATCGCAGCCGATCAGCGCGGCCAGTGCCGCCACATCGGCGCATGTCTTCAACGCATGGCCTTGCTCGGCCTGCACGAAGTCGGGAAAGCCGCGCGCCAGCGCGAGCGTGCGGTCGTCAAAGACATTCCACGCCACCGAGCCCGGCTGCGCCAGCACATGGACCGCGGCCTCGGAATAACCGTGGGTCTCGTCGTGAAAGCGCCGCCCGTCACGGTTGATCTGCACGCCGCCGTCCATCATCACGGCCCAGGAGATCAGCGCGCCTTGCGGCGTCGCCCAGGAGCCGTGGCCCTGGTAGCCGCCCAGGTCCGCAAGCCGCGCGCCAAGCTGCGTGCCCCACTGGATGGCGCTGCCATCGTTGCCGACGTGACCGCCGTAGACGGCCTCGCGCATCGCGGGCAGGTATTCGCCGACCATCGCGGTGTTGCCGCCAAAGCCATTGCACGCCAGCAGCAAGACATCGCAGCCGATCACGTCGACCGAGCCGTCAGGGCGTTCGCAGCCCACGGCCGTGACGCGGCCATCAGCGTCCGTCCAGATCTCGCGCGCCAACGCGCGTGTCAGCAGGTAAGCGCCGGCCTCGCTGGCGGCGCGTTCCAGGGCTGCGACCAGTGCCGCGCCCGTGCGCTCGGCCAGCGTGTGCATGCGCCGCGCGGTGTGGCCGGGGTACAGGAACCCGTCCAGCACCTCGAAGCGCAGGCCGTGCGCGGCAAGCCCGTCCATGGCCGCGGCAGCCGCACCGGTGTAGGCGGCCACCAGTTCAGGTGACGCCGTGCCGTGGGCTTTGGCCTGGATGTCGGCGGCAAAACGCGCCGCGTCATCCTCGATGCCCGCTGCGCGTTGCACCGCGGAGCCGGCCGCGGGAATGAAACCCGAAGACAGCGCTGTGGATCCGCTGGGCACGGCGTCGCGTTCGATCAGGACCGTTTCGATGCCGGCGCGGGCCAGGCGCAGCGCGGCGGTCAGGCCACAGGCGCCCGCGCCGATGATGGCCACCGGCACGTGCATGGCGTCCGCGCCGGGCGAAACGCCCCGTCTGACGACTGGCGCACTCACGACTTCAGCCTGTCCAGCACGTCCTGGCACGAGACCACGTCGGCCACGGTGCGCAGGTCCGCCAGCGCGGCCTCGTGCATCGCAGGCGTGGGCGCGGCGCAGCCGTCGGCCAGCACCGTGACGTGGTAGTCGCGCATGTGGGCGTCGCGCACCGTACTGGCGACGCCGCCGTTGGTGACGATGCCCGCCACCACCACGCTGGAGATGCCCGCGCGCCGCAGCACCCAATCAAGCTGCGTGTTGAAGAAGGCCGAATACGCGACTTTCCAGACCGATACGTCGACCAGCCCGTCCAGCTCGGCCACGTTGGCCTGGCCGGGCGAACCGGCGACGAAATCGCCGCGGCGCAAGAACGGGCGCAACTGCTTGAGATGCGGCGAAATCATGGGCTCGCCGTGCGCATCGGGCCACAACGTGAACTGGCTGGCGGCTACAAAACCGCCCTGTCCCTTCAACGCGCGGGCCACGGGCGCCACGCGCGCCGGCAAGGCTTTCGCCTGCGGGCTGACCGCGCCGCCGCGGTCATACGCGCCGCCCGGCGCCAGGAAATCGTTCTGCAGGTCGATGATGACCAGCGCGGTCGTGCGGGGATCGAAGGCGTGCATGGCGGGCTCCTACGATGCGGTGCGGGCGATGAGCATGTTGCCCAGGGAATCGACCCGGCCCGCGAAGCCGGGCTCGATCCAGATGGTGGTGTCCGGTTGCTCGAGGATGGCGGGTCCCGCCACATCGGCGCCGACCGGCAGGTCCAGGCGCGCGTAGCGCACGGCGTCGTGCCATTGCCCGGCGTGAAAGACCCGCTGCGTGCCCAGCGCGGCGGGCATGGCCTCGGCCGTCGGCGCCAGCAGGGCCAGATCGAACTTGGGGCGCTGGCCGATGCGGGCATAGCGCAGATTCAGGATGCGGACCGGAATGCCGGTCAGGCTGCGGCCGAAGGCGGCCTGGTAGGCGCGGTCGAATGCGGCGGCGATGCCGTCGCGGGTGAGGTCCGAGCGACCCACTTCCACGCGCACGGTGTGGCTCTGGCCCACGTACAGCATGTCGAGTTCAATGCTTTCGCGGATGCCCTCGAAGGACACGCCCGCCGAATCCAGACGCGCCTGGCACGCAGCCGCCAGCTCGTCGATGCGGGCCAGCAGGTCGGCCGCATCCAGCGCGCTCAGCGCCACGTTCAGGGTCTGCACGCCGTCGTGGCGCATATCGGCCATGACGCAGCCCAGCGCCGAGGTCACACCCGGATAGCGCGGGACGATGCCGTGCGCGGCATCCACCTCATTCATCATGGCGCACACGTGCAGCGCGCCGCCGCCGCCGAACGGCATGTAGGCGAACTTGCGCGGATCGTGGCCGCGCTCGATGGAGACGACGCGGA
This sequence comes from Achromobacter sp. Root565, assembly GCF_001427425.1. NCBI lineage: Bacteria > Pseudomonadati > Pseudomonadota > Betaproteobacteria > Burkholderiales > Alcaligenaceae > Achromobacter > Achromobacter sp. Root565. Next base: position 347,529 of record NZ_LMGO01000006.1, on the reverse strand, counting down.
TCGCGCCCGCCATCTTGGCGTTGGCCACGGTCAGGATGGCTTCCGCCGCGGCGTGGACGTCCAGGCCCAGCGGGCGCGCGACGTGCTCGTCGATGGCGGCGCGCGCCAGTTCCACGTCCATCTTGGCCAAGAGACCGCCGCCCAGCGGGCGTTCCGCGGCGATGCGGCCCAGCAGCACGTTGGCGTCGGTGACGGTCGGACGCGTATTGCCGCGGCCATAGCAGGCCGGACCGGGAATGCTGCCCGCGGATTCCGGGCCGACCTGCAGCAGGCCGCCCGCGTCCACGCTGGCAATCGAGCCGCCGCCCGCGCCAATGGTTTCGATCTGGATCATCGGCGCGCGCACGACCATGCCGAAGTCGATGGCGGTCTGTGCCGACAGCGAGGCCTCGCCCTCGGCCACCAGCGACACATCGAACGACGTTCCGCCCATGTCGCCCGTGACCACGTTGGGAAAGCCCGCGGCGCGCGCGATGGCCGCGCAGGCAATGACGCCGGCCGCAGGACCCGACAACGCGGTGCGCACGGGCACGTCGCACGCGGTCTGGCGCGACATGACGCCGCCGTTGCTTTGCACCACCAGCAGCTCGCCCTCGAAGCCGTGCTGCTGCAGGTCCGATTCCAGCCGCGTCAGGTAGCTGCCCACCACGGGCTGCAGGGCCGCGTTCAGCACGGCCGTCGAGCAGCGCTCGAATTCGCGGATCTCGGGCAGCACCTCGGTGGCCGCAGTGACGTTGCCGTTCGGCCAGATGGCGCGCACGCGCGCCGCGGCCTGAGCTTCGTTCACCGGATTGGCGTAGGCATTGATGAAGAAGACGCAGACCGCGTCGCAGCCCGCTTCCAGCAGCGCGCGCGCGGCGGCCTCGACCTGGTCCAGATCCACGGGTGTGTGCAGCGCGCCATCGGCCAGCACGCGTTCGCGCACTTCCAGCCGCAGGTCGCGCGGCACCACGGGTTCATAGTTGCCGCGCAGGCCCCACGTCTGCGGCCGGTCGCGCCGGCGCATTTCAAGCACGTCGCGGAAACCTTCGGTCGTGATGATGCCGGTGCGCGCCACCTTGCGCTCGAGCAGCGCATTGGTGCCCACCGTGGTGCCATGCACGATGGTCGCAATGTCGCCCGCGCCGTCCGCCACCCGTGCAATGCCGTTCATGAAGCCGCGCGCTTCCTCGCCGCGGGTCGACGGCACCTTGACCACGCGGGCGCTGCCGCCCGCCTCGTCCAGCACGAACAGATCCGTGAACGTGCCGCCCACGTCCACGCCCACCACCAAACCTTGCGCCGCGCTCATGCCGACTGCTCCTTCTGAATGTCGCTCACATAGCCCATCTTGCGATCGTGCTCGCGCGCCGCAGGATCGCGCCGCGCGGGCTCGCCGTAGCCGCCTCCGCCCGGCGTTTCCAGACGCACGCGATCACCGCGCTGCAACCGGATGCCCTGCATCTTCGAACTCATGGGCGGGGACTGCCACTGGCCGTCCTGCTGATAGCGGAAGACGTTGAGCGCGGCCTGGCCGCCGCCCGCGATGCCCTTGGGCGCGCTACGGCCGCGTTCGCCGAAGATGAAGGCTTCGGCGCTGTCTTCCAGCAATTCGATTTCATAGATGGCGCCCAGGCCGCCCCGGTGCGCGCCGTCGCCCGCCGAGTCCGGCCGCAGCGCCCATTGCGTGAAACGCACGGGATACGCCGCTTCCAGGATTTCCAGCGGCGGAATGGTGGCGGTGGAGATCGGCGCGTTGCCGTGGCTCAGGCCGTCGCCATCCGAATGGCCGCCGTGACCGCCGCCGAAGAAGCTGAACATGACCCAGCGCTGGCCCTTGCGGGCGGCGTCGCTGCGGTAGCCGGCGATCGACAGCGCGTTGATCGTGCCGTAGGCCTGCGCCATGGCGCGGTCCGGCGCGGCCTGGGCCATGGCGCAGAAGATCACGTCGATCATGCGCAGAATGGTTTCGGTGTAGCCGCCCACGGGACGCGGGCGGTCGGCCGAAATCACCAGGCCGTCTGGCAGCGTCACGTCCACCGCGTCCAGCACCCCGGCGTTGGCCGGCACGTCCGGGAACAGGTGTTTAAGCGCCACGTAGCAGGCCGCGATGGCCGTGGCGCGCGAGATGTTGACCGGACCCGCGCACGCCGGCGACGTGCCGGTGAAGTCCAGCCCCAGCCGGTCGCCGGCGATGGTGAGCTTGAGCGCGATACGCAGCGGCGCGTCGCGCACGCCGTCGTTGTCCAGCATGTCCTCAAAGGCGTATGCGCCATCCGGCAGGCGGGCGATGTGGTCGCGCATCAGGCGGCGCGCGCGTTCCCGCAGCGTGTCCAGGGATTCCAGCACCGTGGCGTCGCCGTATTCATCCAGCAAACCATCCAGACGCCGCGCGCCCAGTTCCAGCGCGGCCAGCTGGCCGTTCAGGTCGCCCCACAGGCTGTCGGGCAGACGGGTATTGGCCTTCAGGATGGCCAGCACGTCCTGGTCCAGCACACCGGCGCGCACGATGCGCACAGGCGGAATCTGCACCGCTTCCTGCCAGCATTCGGTGGCGGCCGGGTTGTAGTTGCCGGGCACCGCGCCACCCACGTCGTGCCAGTGGGCGGCCGACGCCAGGAAGCAGAAGAGCTTGCCGCCGCGGAACACCGGCTTGACCAGCTTGAAGTCGTTGGCGTGCGTGCCGCCCTCGTACGGGTCGTTGAACAGCCACACGTCGCCGTCCGTCATGCCGCCGCGCTCGGCCGCGGTCTTGGCCGCCGCCTTCACCGCGAACGCCATCGCGCCCACGAAGACGGGCAGGCCCGACTTGCCCTGGATCAGCGTGGCGCCGGTGGCGGCGTCGTACATGCCGTGGCAGGCGTCATGAGCCTCGGCAATGATGGGATTGAACGCGCTGCGGTACAGCGTCGCGTCCATTTCGTCGGCGATCTGTTCCAGGCGGCCCTTCAGGACCGCCAGGGTAACGGGGTCAAGCATGATGTTGTTCCTAAGAGGTTTGACGCTGTTTCAGCAGATTCAGCAGTCCGCCGGCCTGCACCATGTCAAGGAGAAAGCCGGGCACGGTCTCGCAGTGCAATTCGGCGGGCGTGCCCCCGGGGCGGCCGATGCGTCCGGCGACGGGGTCGAATGTGATGCCCTCGCCCTCGGCCAGGGTCTCGGCCTGGCTGCACGTCAGCAGCAACAGTCCGACGTTGAAGGCGTTGCGGAAGTACAGGCCGTTGAAGGACGGCGCAATCACCGCGGCCACGCCCAGGCGCACCAGGGCGGCCGCGGCCTGCTCGCGCGACGAGCCGATGCCGAAGTTGGGGCCGGTCACCAGCACATCGCCCGGCTGCACCTGCCCGGCAAAGTCCGGACGGACGCGTTGCAAGCAGTGGCGCGCGATTTCGTCGATGCCGAACTTCATGTAGGCGCCGGGCGCGAGCGCATCGGTGTCGATGTCCGCGCCCACGCGCCAGACGCGATGCGTCGTGGTGTCTGTGTTCATGCCAGGAACTCCCGGGGATCGGCAATGCGCCCCGCCACGGCCGAGGCCGCAACCGTATACGGCGAGGCCAGGTAGACCTGCGCGGTCTCCGACCCCATGCGCCCCTTGAAATTGCGGGCAGTGGTGGCGATGACGCTGGCGCCGTCCGGAATGGACCCGCCATAGCCCGCACAGGCGCCGCACGAGGTGGCCAGCACCTGGGCGCCGGCGTCGCGCAGCACCTGCATGACGCCTTCGCGGTCGGCCTGGTCCTGGTCCTGCCGGCTGGCCGGCGCCACCATCAGCTGCATGCCGTCCGCCAGCCGGCGGCCGCGCAGCACGGTGGCTGCGGCGCGCAGGTCGTCCAGCTTGGCGCCGGTGCAGGCGCCGATGTAGGCCACCTGCACGGGCACATCGTTGTAGGTGTCCACGCCGCGCGAATTGGCCGGGCTGTGCGGCGCGGCAACCTGCGGGGCCAGCGCGGCGGCATCGAACTCATGCCACTCGGCGTCCGCCCCGGGATCGCTCTGCCAGCGGGCCAGATCCAGTGCTTGCGTCACACCCGCATCCCGCAGCCAGGCCGCGGTGGTCTCGTCCGGAGCGATAAGCCCGACCTGCGAGCCCAGCTCGGCGCTCATGTTCGACAGCGTCATGCGCTCCTGCATGGACAGCGCGCGCACGGCCTCGCCGCAGAACTCCACCGCCTGATAGCGCCCGCCGTTCATGCCGTAGCGGCCGATCATGTGCAGCATCATGTCCTTGGCCGTGACGCCATCGGCCAGCCGGCCGCGCCAATTCATCATCAGCGTCTTGGGCACCTTGACCCAGATCTGGCCGGTGACCGCCACGCCCAGCATCTCGGTGCTGCCGATGCCGAACATGTAAGCGCCGAACGCGCCGCCGGTCGGCGAATGCGAATCGCCGCCGACGCAGAACATGCCCGGCCGGATGTGCCCGTGCTGCGGCACCACCACGTGGCAGATGCCCACTGAGTCATACACGTTGGGCAGTTGCTGCTCCGCGGCCCAGTCGCGCGCGATGCGCACGATGCGGCGCGATTCGTCGTCGGATTCCGGCACGTAGTGGTCGATGACCAGCACGATCCGGGACGGGTCCCACAACGTCGCGCCCAGCTCTTCCAGCATGGGCTTCAAGCGCCGCGGACCGCTGGAATCGTGGAACATTGCCAGATCGACCGCACAGGTCACGATTTCGCCCTCGGACACCGTCTCGCGCCCGCAGGCAGCGGCGATCAGCTTCTGAGCCAGGGTTTGAGGCTGGGCCATGATTACATCCCCAGATAGGCGCGGCGCACGTCGTCGCTGGCCAACAGGTCGGGACAGCTGCCGCTGTAGCGCACGGCGCCGTTTTCCAGCACGTAGGCGCGCTGCCCGGTTTCCAGCGACTGGCCCACGTTCTGCTCGACCAGCAGGATCGCCAGGCCATCGCCATGCAGCCGCTTGATGAGGCCGAACAGTTCCTCGACCATCAGCGGCGACAGGCCAAGCGAGGGTTCGTCGAGGATCAGCAGGCGCGGCTCGGCCATGAGGCCGCGGCCGATTGCCAGCATCTGCTGCTCGCCGCCGGACATGGTGCCGGCCAGTTGTTCCAGGCGTTCGCGCAGCCGCGGGAAAATGTCGAGCACCTTGTCCAGATTCTGCGCGCGGCGCTCGCGCGCCCGGGTGAAGGAGCCAAGCTCCAGGTTTTCGCGCACGCTCAGGTTCGGGAAAACGCGGCGGCCCTCCGGCACCTGGATCAGACCCGCCTGCACCACCTGCCGGTAGTGGCGGCCGGTCAGGTCCTGGCCTTCAAAACGCACCGTACCGCCCCACGGCCGGCACAGGCCGCACACCGTATTGTTCAGCGTGGACTTGCCCGCGCCATTGCTGCCCAGCAGCACCACGATCTCACCCGCCTGCACGTCCAGGTCCACGCCGCGCAGCACTTCCATGCGACCGTAGCCTGCCCGCAGGCCCTTGACCTCCAGCAGCGCGCTCATGCCGGCGCTCCCTGCGCGGCCAGCCGCGCCGCCGCGCCGTGGCCCAGATAAGCCTCGACCACCTTGGGATCGCGCGTAACCTCGCCGGGCGTACCCGCCGCAATCAGCCGGCCCTGCGCCAGCACCCACACGTGCTCGGCCAGGCTCATCACGGCGCGCATCACGTGCTCGATCATCAGGACGGTGACGCCATCGTCCACCAGTTTTTTCACCACCGGAATCATCTCGTCGATCTCACTGGGATTCAGGCCCGCCAGCACCTCGTCCAGGAGCAACAGACGCGGGCGGGTGGCCAGCGCGCGCGCCAGTTCCAGGCGCTTGCGCCCGGCCACCGTCAGGTCGGCCGCCGGCTTGTCCAGCGACGCCTGCAGGTTGACGCGCGCGGCCACGGCCTCGGCTGCGGCCAGCGCCTCGTCGCGATCCGCCAGGCGCAGATGCGCGCCCACGGCGATGTTCTGGCGCACCGTCTGCGCGCCGAACGGCTGCACGATCTGGAAAGTCCGGGTCAGGCCAAGGCGCGCGGATTCGTGCGGCGCTTGGCCCGTGATGTCCTGTCCAGCAAAGTGCACGGAACCGGAACCAGGTTTCAGAAAACCCGACAGCAAGCCAAACAGCGTGGTCTTGCCCGCGCCATTGGGACCCACCAGGGCGGTAAGCGAACCTTGCGGCACGTCCAGGCTGACGTCCTGCACGGCCTTCAGGCCGCCGAAGGTGATGGACAGATTGCGCGCTTGCAGCAGGATCTCAGACACGGGCGCGCTCCTTCATTTTGAACAGGCGACCCAGCGACTGACCGCCGCCGGTGATGCCGCGCGGCATGAACATGACGATCAGGATCAGCACCACGCCGTAGATGACCATGCTGATGCCAGGCAACTCGCCGAACAGGTTGCGGGTCAGGTCGGCCAGCGCATGCAGCGTCACCGCGCCCAGCAGCGGGCCCCACAAGGTGCCCATGCCGCCGACGATGGCGCCGACCAGCGCCTCCACCGACACGGCCGAGCCGAATGCGATGCCCGGATCGATGTACTGGAAAACTTGCACATAGAAGGCGCCCGCGACGCTCATGAAGGCGGCCGACAGCGCGATGCCGCCCAGCTTCACGCGCAACGGGTTCACACCGATGGCGCGCGCCGCGTCCTCGTTGTCGCGCACGGCCTGTAGATAGGCGCCGAAGCGCGAATGACGCAGCCACGCGGTCACCAGCAGCGCCAGCAGCACGAAGGCGAGCAGCAGGTAGATGTAGCCGCGGCGCGAGCCGAACTGCATGTTGGCAACGCCTTCTTGCAGCGGCACCATGAGTCCCACGCCACCGCCCGTGAACGACGCCGACAGCGCCAGAATGCGGAAGACTTCAGCGAATGCCAGCGTGACCAGCGCGAAATATGAGCCCTTCAACCCATAACGGAACGTCAGCCCGCCCACCGCCACGCCGACCAGCGCGCCCAGTGCGATCGCCATGGGCAGCACCAGCCACGGATTGAGCCCCAGATTGAGCTGACCCAGCGCCTGTGCGTAGGCGCCCACGCCGAAGAACAGCGCATGGCCAAACGACAATTGGCCGCCATACCCGCCCAGAATATTCCAGGCCTGCGACAGCAGGGCCGCGTACAGCGACATCATCACGAACGTCAGCAACACGCCCGATTGGGACAACGCAGCCACGGCCACCAGCACCACCCCGAACAGCGCGATTGCGCAAAGATCCCGTTTCATCGTCAGCCCCTCGCCCCGAACAGCCCCTGCGGGCGAAACAGCAGCACCGCGATGAAGATCGCGAAGATGCCCATCTGGCCCAGCGAGTCGCCCAGGAACAGGCCTCCGATGGACTCCACCACGCCGATCAGCAGTCCGCCCACCAGCGCCCCCACGAAACTGCCCATGCCGCCCAGCACCACGATGGTGAAGGCGACCAGCACGAATCCGCTGCCCACCTGCGGATTGACGTAATAGGCCGGCAGCAGGAAACACGCCGCCGCGCCCAGGCACGCCATGCCGATGCCGAACGACACCGCGTACACCTTTTCGACGTCGATCCCCATGAGCTTGGCGCCCTGCTTTTCGCGGGCGACGGCGCGGATCGCGCGGCCCAGATCGGTGCTGCGGATGATCCAGAACAGAACCGCCGCCACCGCCAGCGCACCGCAGAACGCGATGACCTTGGGCAGCGCGATCATGGCCGGGCCGATCTCCACGGTCGACAGCGTGTACGCCGTATCGATGCTGCGCGTGTCGGACTTGAACCAGACCAGCGCCAGGTTCTCCAGCACGATCGCCAGGCCCAACGTGACCAGCAGGATGTTCTCGTCCTTGCCATGGCTGGCGCGGTTGATGACGAGGCGTTGCAACGCGTAGCCCAGCACGAACATGCCGGCCACCACCAGCGGCAAGGCGGCGTAGGGGTCGATGCCCAGCCGGTCCTTGAGCAGGTACACGGCGTACAGCGCCACCATGAGCGCTGCGCCGTGGGCGAAGTTGATGATGTGCAGCACCCCGTAGATCAGAGTCAGGCCCAGTGCGATGAGCGCGTAGACCGCGCCCGTCGTCAGGCCGTTCAGCACCGAGGAAAAGAGGATGGCGGGATCGAGCATGGGTCTTGTCAGGCCTTCAGCGGAAACACGGCGTCGGCCTGGCGGTACTCGGCCGGGAAGATCACCTTGATGTCGCCCCCGATCACCTGCGTGAGCAGCGGCTGCGCGCCGGTGTTCTGGCCGTTGACGAACTTGGTCGGGCCATAGGGCATCAGGTTGTCCTGGAAGGTGCTGGACGCCAGCGCCTCGATGATCGCGGCGCGGTCGGCGGACTTGGCGCGCTCCAGCGCGTCAGCCAGCAGCAGCATCGCGGTGTAGGTCATGAAGACCTCGTAGCTGAAGTAAGCGCCCTTCTCTTCCACGCGGGCCTTCAGCGGCGCGACGCGCGCGTCCTTCGGATTGAACCAGTGGTTGCAGTCGATGATGCCGTTGGCGATGTCCGGGAATTCTTTCAGGAACTTGTAGCTGGACGCCGCCCCGCCCAGCACGGAGTAGATGGCCTTGGGCTGCACCTTCTGCTGCTTCATCGCACGCAGCAGCAAGGCGTATTCGTTGTAGTAGTTGGCCGGGATCACGATGTCCGGATTCACCGAGCGCATGCGTAGCACGATGTTGTTGAAGTCGCGCGTGGGGTTCGGGTGCTTGACGATCTCTTTGACCTCGAAGCCGTGCTGCGGCAGCGATTTGGCCAGCAGCGCCGCCGTGCCCGTGCCGAACAGCGAGTCCTCGTGCACGATCATGACGGTCTTGGCCGGCTTGCCGGCGGCGTCGTTCAGTGCGGCCAGGTCCAGGATGGCGCGTTCGCTACAGGCGCGATAACCGGGTCCGAAACGGAACGTGTTCTTCAGGCCGCGCTCGACGATCTGGTCGGCCACGCCCACGTCCACGACGTGCGGCAGGTTGTACTTGGCCGCTGTCTGCGTCGTCGCCAGGCAGATCGCCGATGCGTACGCGCCCACGATGGCCGACACGCCCGCCTCGTTCATCTTCTCGACTTCGGCCGAACCCGCCTCGGGACGCGACTGCGCATCGCCCAGCACCGCCTGCAGCGGCGCGCCGCCCAGCGACTTGATGCCGCCCGCCTTGTTGATGTCCTCGATGGCCAGCAGCGCGCCCAGGCGGCATTGCTGGCCGGAATACGCCAGCGCGCCGGTCACCGGGTGCAGCACGCCGACCTTGATGGGCGTGGCGCCCTGCGACCGGGCCACCCACGGAGCGGACACGAGGGCCGCGGCGGCGGCGGATTGGTAGAGGAAAGTGCGGCGCGAATTCATGGGGCGAATCTCCGAAGGGTTCAATGGAATTGGGCCGACAGCTCTTCGCTGACCCAGACCTTGGCGTCGATGCTGCCGACGCGCGATAGCTGCAACTGATATTGGTAGCGGTCGGGCCGGTACAGGCCCTGCAGCAATTGCACGGGCCGGTCGCCGACATCGCGCACCAGGCGCGTGACGGCCAGCAAGGCCGAGCCCACCGACACGTCCAGATGGCGCGCCACCTGCGCGTCGGCCAGCCGCGCGGAAATGGTCTGCGTGGCGCCGCCGAACTCCACGCCGGCCGCTTCCAGCAGCATCAGCAGCGGCTCGCGCTCCAGGTCTTCCCGCGTGAAATCGGCCACGGACTGCGGCACGTAGGTGGTGATGTGAGACAACGGCCCGGCGTCGGTGCTGCGCACCCGCAGGCTTTTGTGCACGGGCGTGCCGGACGGAATGTGCAGCGCCTCGGCCACCGTGGGCGGCGCAAACACCAGCGTGCTGTCCAGCACCTGCACCGAGGTGCGCAGGCCCATGTTGACGATGTTTTCCAGGAGGCCGGTCAGGTGCGCCTTCTGTTGCGCACTGGGAGACGGCGCGCTGTGGGCGCTGGACGCGCCGCGCAGGGGCCAGGTGCCCAGGCCCGGCCGGCGCGACACCAGCCCGTCCGCCACCAGCATCTCCATCGCCTTGCGGATGGTGATGCGCGCAACGTCGAACTGGTCCGCCAGCGCATGCTCTCCTGGCACGCCGTCCTGATCGAACCGCCCCTCCTGCAACTGTTCGCGCAGGACGAGATAGATCTGGTGGTACTTCGGAAGTGGTAATGAGGTTCCCATGCAGGGAACTCTAGGGGTGTCCTAATGTACGGTCAATGGAACAAATGCCCGGACGGGTTGTTCTATCGGGAAAACACCGACTCGATCCGGTTGCGTCCCCGCTGCTTGGCGTAATACAACGCGCGGTCGCTGCGGCTGAGCGCCAGCTCAGCGTCGTCGTCCTTGGTATGTAGGGCGGAAATCCCGATGCTGACGGTCAGCGGGATGTGCCGCCCTCCAGACAGATAGGGCGTATCGGCAATGCGGCGCTGCACGTTGCGGGCAAAGACGCGGGCGCGTTCGATGTCGGTGTCGGGCAGCACGACGGCGAATTCTTCGCCGCCGATGCGCCCCACCAGGTCGATCTCGCGCAACTGCGTGCGCAGCATGCTCGCAAAATGCTGCAGCACACCATCTCCAATGGCGTGGCCCCAGGTGTCGTTGATGTGCTTGAAATGATCCAGGTCGCACATCAGCACGGCCGACCCCAGTCCGCCGTGACCCTTGATCCGCGCCAGCTCCGCGGCGATCCGCGACATGAAATGGCGGCGGTTGGGCAGGGTTGTCAGCGCGTCGGTCGCGGCCAGCTCACGCAGTTCGAGCTCGGCACGCTTGCGGTCGGTAATGTCGGTGACGAAGCCGTGCCAGACCACGGCGCCGTCGGCGTCCCGCCTTGGGCTCGCGTCGCCCTGCCGCCAGCGCACACCCTGCAGGGGCAGGCACACGCGGAACTCCACATGCCAGGGGGTCCGCGCCGCCGCTGCGGCCTGCAGGGATGCGCGATAGACAGGCAGATCTTCCGGATGGATGCGCTGTTCGACGGCGGTCGTGCTGGCCCGCACGTCGTCTGCCGTGAGTTCAAACATGTCCCAGATGCCCGCGCTGACGTACGAGAAGCGCGATCCGCCCTCGGGCAACGGCCGGCATTGGAAGACCAGACCGGGCACCGCGTCGGTCAGGTTGACGACAAGGTCCGCCGTGCGCTGGAGCCTTTCGGACATGGCGCGCACGGCGCTGATGTCGGTGGTGGTGCCCATCATGCGCAGCGCCCTGCCCGATTCGTCGCGGCTGACCACCTTGCCGCGGCTGCAGATCCATTTGTAGCTGCCGTCCTTGCACCGGATGCGGTGTTCGACTTCGTAACTGTCGGTCTTGCCGTCGAAGTGATCCTGCATGGCGGCCCGCACGTAGATCAGGTCGTCCGGATGCAAACGGGTGTAGGCGTCCTCGATGCGTGTGGTGAGTTCGGATTCGCCGTAGCCCAGCAAGGCCTTCCAGCCCGGCGAATAAGTGATCTCCCCGGTTACGACATTGCGGTCCCACACCCCCGTGCCGCTACCCGCGATAGCCAGCGACAGCTTGCGGGCCTCGTCGCGCCAGGTGTCTTCGTCGGCGCGCTCGCACGCCAGCGCGTGGCGCTTCTCGACGGCCGCGGCCGCCAGGCTGGTGAGGTCCTGCAAGGCCTGGCGGTCTTCATCCGAGAAATCGCGCGCCTGCCCGTGCCCGAGACGAAAGACGCCGAGAAGGCGGCCGTCCGTGGCGCGCACCGGGAGTTCGAGGGACCACGGACACCGGGCATGGGTGCAGGCCGCGCCGGCTGCCGCCTGCCACACGCCATCTGCATCGGTGCAAATGATGGCGGCCAGGTCGACGCCAAACATGCGGCAGGCCAGACGCGCCAGCTTATCCAGCGGGCCGTCCAGGTCGCGCGGCGCACCGCCGGCGGCATCGCCGGGCGGTGGAGTTGGGGACGCATCACCGGTAGCGGGCATGTCAGGACCTGATCAATACGACATTCATCGGTACAGCCTGGCGCAGCGTGGCTGACATTCTGTCACGGTTCGCACCAAAACTGCATCATTTCGGAAGATATGATCGCGAGCCTATGAGACCCCTAATTTCCGTAACCTTGCCGTGCCGGCGGCCTCGTTGGAAAGCCGCGCTGGCGTATCCGCTATGGCTTGCCGCCGCCGCGGCGCTGATGGCTTTCCAGTCCGCCATCGCGGCCGCGCAGCCCTTCGACCGCCATGCGGAAAACGTGCGCTATCAGCAATGGCTGGGCGAATTCCGGCAAGACCTGCTCGGGCTGCGGCAATCGGCCGATGCGCAGCCGGGGGACATCAACACCCTGTTTGCCGGAACGGTCGTGCCCGGCTCGCGCGCCACGGCGCTGCTGGAAAAACTGGCGGCAGCCCCTTCTGGCGGCACATCCGGCGAAATCCACTTTGTCGGCATCCGGCGCGTCTTCCTCGCCGCGCTGTCCGACGCCGTCGTGGCGGGCGACGGCGGGATCTATCCCGAAACACAAACGGCGTTTCAGCAACCCGCGCTGCGCGTGCGGTACGTGCATGTGGACGGCGGCGGGCGCCTGGAACGCTACTTCGACGACCCCGAGGTCTTCAAGCCCTACCGGCTGCCGGAATCGGGCGTTTTCGCACGCAACGCGTATCCGTTCCTGCTGTTTGAGGAACGCGATGGCAAATTGCGCCTGGGCGGGGTATCCAAGGAATTCTGGGATCTCGTGACGTTCATGGACGCGCTGCAGTATGCGTGATCGTCTTTGCCGCATCGCCTTTGGCGCTGCGCTGGCCTCGGCCTCGGTTCTGCACGCCGCCTCGGCCTTGGCCGCCTGCGGTCCTGCGGATTTGGGGTTTTCCGAGTCTGGCGCTTTGACGGCGCTTCGCGTTTCCGTCGATGTGACGCAATCGCGCGTCCTGCTGGGCCGCAACGGCGAACGCGTCGCCACACATCCGCAACCGATCTGGCTGACAGCTTCCGGCGATCCGCTGCCGCGCACCTGGATGGACAAGGTGGACTGGACCGCCTACCGCGTGGTCGACGGCAATGGCGCGGCCCATGCGCAACTGCTTTTCGACGCCGACGGCCGGCTTTGCCGGGTCGAGCACCTGGAGCGGCGGGCTTTGGGGAAGCCGACGGTATCCGGCGGCCATGCATTCGAGTACGGCGCTGACGGGTCCCTGCTGCGCGTGGCCGAGTACGAGCGGACGCAGGGCGCGGCATACACGCTTGTCGGCCAAGTCTGCCTGCGACGCGATGCGCATGGCACGCTGCAGGCATTTATCGCCGGGCCCTGCGGCGATGCAACGGACGCGGCCCCCGGGCGGCGCTACGTCCGCGATGCAGCCGGCACCCTGCTGCGTGTCATCGACGGCGCCGCCAACGAATCCATCGCGGTGCAGACCTACGATGAACGAGGCCGGCCGGCCACGCGCTATGTGCGGCGTCAGCCTCCATTCCTTTCGCCGGATGGCAACGACGGTCCCGGCGCCTATGCGGAACCCGTGGCCCTGCGGGACCGCCTGCACGTGATCGAACGCGAGGCGCTGTCGCGGCTGTCGACCGAAGTCCCCGGCAACGCATGGCGCATCGTGCGCCTCAAGGACGACGTCGCTTTGGACGACACTGACATGGAGTCTTGGGATCCAAGCAGCCAGACGGTGCTGGCCGAGGGCGTGACCGGCGACCAGGGTCAGTGCGCGCTTGATCCCGCCGTCCAGCAAAAGGTCTGGAATGCCATGCAGCACGAGCCCGGGCGGATTCTTTGGTACACCGACCCGATGAGCCGGCTGGTGCTGGTGCCGGCAATGCCGGCCACGACGTGGCGGGCATGCACGGACCCCGCAAACGTGTCGCGCGACGCCTGCCTGTAAACGGCAGGCGCGGCGCGTCTGTCTCGCAGCGCTGGCCGCGCCTGCCTATCGTCAGCGCGCGTTACGCGGTCCTGGGCCGGGTATCCACCGGCAGGCACAGCAGCGCCGTCAACAGCGCCAATCCCACGTGCGCGCCGTAAATCGGCGAGAAATCCGCATGGCTGGCGACGCCATGTCCCAGCAGCAGGACCGTGATCGCCACGCCCAGCACGCCGCCCACCTGGCGAGTCGCCTGGTTGACGGCGCTGCCCACGGCGTAATGCTGGGCCGGCAACCGGTTCACCGCCGCGCCCGACAGCGACGGCAGCACCATGCCCACGCCGATGCCGCTAAGCAGCAAACCCGGCAGCCATTCGGTCAGGTACGCGGGCTCGGCGCCCGGCACCAGCAGAAACCACAAGCCGCTTGCCGCATACACCAGCGCGCCGCCCACCAGAAAAGGCCGATGCCCCATCCGCGCCGCGAGCCGGCCGGTGATGATCGCCGTCGGCATCACCAGCAGCGGACCCGGCGTCACCGCCAGCCCAGCGCGCGGCAGGCTGTAATGCCACACGCCCGTCATGTAGAAGAAGAACGCGAAGAACATCATGGCAAAGGCGATGCCGAAACTGAGCGTCGCCAGGTTCACGTAGCGGTAGGTGCGGTGCTTGAACAGCGCCAGGTCCACAAGCGGGTGCGGGGTCACGCGCGCCCAGGCCACGAAGGCGATCAGCGCCATCACGCCCACCGCCGCCGCGATCGCCAGTTCGCTGCGCTGCCACGTCGGCGATTCCGATTGCACGATGGCCAGGGCCACCGCGCCCACGCCCACCATCAGCAGCGCCATGCCCACGCCATCCACGCGGCGGCGCGCGTCGGGCTTGACCGACTCCTTCAGCATCCCCGCGCCGAACCACAGCGACACCGCGCCCAGCGGCAGGTTGATGTAGAACGCCCACGGCCATCCCGCCACGTCCACCACGAACGCGCCCAGGCTGGGTCCCACCGCCGCCGCCAGTCCGCCTACCGCGCCCCACAGACTGACCGCGACCGACCGCTGCGACGCCGGAAACGCCGCCAGCACGATCGACAGCGACGCCGGCGTCAAGAGCGCCGCGCCCACTGCCTGCAGGACGCGCGCGGCGATCAGCCACTGTTCCGTGGCCGCCAGCCCACAGGCCGCGGACGCCGCCAGGAACAACAGCACCCCGCCCATGAACATGCGCTTGCGGCCATGCGTGTCGGCCAATCCGCCCGATGGGATCAGCATTGCGGCAAAGACCACCGTGTAGGCGTTGAGCACCCACGACATGTCAGCGGCGGAGGCCGTCGGGAACCCTTCCCGCAGGGCGCCGAATGCCGCGTACAGCATCGTGCTGTCCAGCGACACCAGGAAGACGGCAATGCTGGCGATCCAGAAGACGGGCCAGGGGGAGGCTTGCGGGGCGGTGGTTGCGGGCGACGCGGCGCCCATGCCTGCTGCCGAAGCGCCCGCGGAAGTGGAGTTGGTTCGCATGACGACCCGATCCTTGCGTTTACAGATAAACCGACGGACTGGCGGACAGGCCCTGCTTGACCTGGCGGGTCCGTTCGTCGGCCAGCACTTCCCGCTCGCCGGCTTCCAGCGCATCAAACGCCTGGGTGACGATGGCCTGCGGCGTGGACTTCGGCGCGTCGATGCCCTTTGTCAGATCGGTATCCACGAATCCCATGTGCAGGCCCAGCACCTGGGTGTTCTGCTCGCGCAATTCCTGGCGCAGCCCGTTCGTCAGCGCCCATGCCGCGGACTTGCTCATTCCGTACACGCCCAGCACCGGGCTGTTCACCCAGCTCGCGATCGACAGGACATTCAGAATCGCTCCGCCGCCATTCGCGGCCAGCACCGACGCGAAGGCCTGCGCCACCAGCAGCGGCCCAAACAGATTCACATCCAGATGACGGCGCGCCGACTCCACGCTGCCCGGGGCCAGAAAGCCGCCGAAGTCCGCAATGCCCGCGTTGTTGATGATCAGCGTCACATCCTTGGCCAGCTCCGCCGCGGCCGCCACGTCTTCAGCGCGCGTCACGTCCAGCTTCACCGGCACCACGCCTTCCAGCGTGATGGTGGAGGGATCGCGCGCGGCGGCGTACACCTTACGGGCGCCGCGGGCCAGCGCCTCGCGGGCAAAGGTCAGACCCAGGCCGCGATTGGCCCCGGTGATGAAAACTACGGCGTTCTTGAGTTCCATGATGGGCATTCCTGAGGGGTGATGGGTGTGAGTGAGTCGGCTTCGGTATTTATAAATATGATGACCATCATATTCAAGGACAGCAAAACGGCCGCGCAATGCGGCCGCGAAAATCAATCAGTGAGAGGCTGCAGCGCCCTCATGGTCGTACTGGTCCAGGACCGTCTGGCGGGCGGATGCCAGCACCGCGCGTCCGCTCGGGTTGTCACCCAAAGCCCGTGCCAGTTGCAGCGCGCCTACCAGGGTGCTCAACACCGCAGCCGCCGCGTGGTCGCCAGCATCGGCGGGCAGCACCTGCTGTACCGCTTCCAGCAACCGCTGCACCCGACTCGCCGCCGCCTCGCGCACGTCTTCCGACTGGCGAGGAATCTCCGACGCCAGCGCCGCCACGGGACACCCCCGTTCGCAGCCGGTCAGATGCGCATCGCTGAGATAGGTTTCCACCCAGGCGCGCAACGGGCTGGCGCCCTCGGCGCGGCGGCGCGCCATGCCCTGAGCCATCCGCGCCGCGCCGTCCTGGCCGGCACGTTCCATTGCCGCTGCCAGCAGCGCATCGCGCGACGGGAAATGTGCGTAGAAGCCGCCGTGCGTCAGCCCGGCTTCTTTCATGACGTCCGCGACGCCTACCCCGGAATACCCCGCGCGCCGGATCGCGCGCGCAGCCGCATCGACGATGCGTTCGTGGGATTGTTCCTTGCGGGAGGCGGACATGATCGCGACACCGAAAATATGATGATCGTCATATTACGCCCGCCATATTCCGAAGCGCAAGCCCCGGCCCCGATTTTTAACGCCAGGCCTCCGGCTCGATCGTCACTTCGCCCTTCTCCGCCGAGAAATACACCACGCCGTCCGAGATATTGGCGTTCAGCTGCATCGTGCGCTCCGCCAGCTTGCCCAGCGCCTTCGACTGCTCCGACGGCAGATTCACCACCTTCAGGTTGCGCGTGCGCTCCAGCTTGTTACGCACCCCATCCCACCAGATCTTGCTGGCCGACCCGCCATAGCAATACACGATCACCTCATCGGCGCGGCCACAGGCACGCAGAATCCGGCGCTCTTCCGGCTGGCCCACCTCGATCCACAGCTTGATCTCGCCAGTCAGGTCCTTCACCCACAGGTCCGGTTCGTCGGTATCGCTCAGCCCCTTCGTGAACGCCAGCTCCTCCTGCGCGTGCATCGCAAACGCCAGCAACCGCACCATCATGCGCTCGTCCGTCTCGGACGGATGGCGCGCCACGGTAAGCCCGTGGCTGCCGTAGTAGTGGCGATCGGTATCGGCGACGTTCAGGTCGGCCTTGTAAATGGTGGCGCGCAGGGCCATGGCGTAAGTCCGTTCAAAAGCGAATTGCGGGAAGGCCGCCATGATAACCGGGCGGTGCGGGAGCGTTACACTTGCCGGGCGTCCGCCGGGCCAATCCTGCCGGCAGCGCCATTCAATATTCGCCCGCCATGACCGCCACCGCCGCCCTACTAGCCTTCACCCTGGCCGCCGCCATCCTGACCATCACGCCCGGCCTGGACAACGCCCTGGTCCTGCGCACCGCCGCCGTCGAAGGCAGCCGCCGGGCGCTAATGGCCGGATTGGGCATCAGCGCCGGCTGCCTGCTGTGGGGCGCCATCGCGGCATTCGGTCTGGGCTCGCTGCTGGCCGTGTCCACGCTCGCCTACGACACTCTACGCATCTGCGCCGCGATCTACCTGTTCTATCTGGGCATCAAGCTGCTGTGGAGCACCCGCTCCCGCCGCAAGACCGCGATGGCATCACCCACCGGCATCCTGGCCACTCCCGCCCGCCCCAGCAGCACCGCCACCGGCTGGTTCGTGCGCGGCTGCCTCACCAATGCGCTGAACCCCAAGGTCGGTGTTTTCTACATCACATTCCTGCCGCAATTCATCCCCGCCGGCACCGACGTCCTGCGCTTCAGCCTGTTGCTCGCCACGGTTCACGCGATCGTCGGCATGCTGTGGTTCGTCCTTCTGGTGGCCGCAACCCGGCCCCTGGCCCGCTGGCTTTCCCGCCCCGCCGTCACCCGCGGCCTGGACCGTGTGACCGGGGCGGTGTTTATTGCGTTCGGGTTGAGGTTGGCGCTGGAGAAGCGCTGATTCAAAGGCTTGAAGCGACGCTGGCGCTTCGATGGGTGTCAGACACCCGGGCAGGCCAGCTGCAATACCACGCCCATCTCGTAGGGGTGTCAGACACCTGACGGCGGCGCGGGCGCGCACAGGCGTCTAACGACAAACACCCCGCCACCAGCGCGCAGCGTCATCATCACGACGCAAGACACCCAAACGCCAAAGAAGGCCGCCCGCGCGGCCGATTTTGGCGGCCCCGCAAGACCTTCGCCCCGCCCCGCCCGAGGCAAAAACGCAAGAACTCCACCCGCTCCGCCACCCAACGCCGGCAACTCACGGAGCGGCTGGTGACGGGACGGGTGCGAGCGAGGGGCGTCGATGCGCCCAAGGGAATCCGAAGGCAGGCGCCGAAGGGCGCCAACGAGGATGACGCAGGGGCCGTCCGGAGCGAAGGCTCCGGACCGCAATCGTGGCCCCTCGCTCGCACCCGGCACGGCGCCGGCCGCGTCTCAAGAACCCCGCCCGCCGCAAGCAGCAACAGCAACAGCAATAACAGCAGCAGCAGCAGCAGCAGCAGCAGCAGCAGCAGCAGAAACCGCCGCCTCAATAAACCCCAATGGCATGCCGCGCCACAAAATGCCCATCTCCCACGGCAACCAACGGCTCCACCAGCGGCTCATCCCCCACCCGACGCATCGGACTAGGAATCTCATCCACCAGCAGCGACCGCTCCCGATGCCGCCGCTGCGGATCCGCAATCGGCACCGCCGCCATCAGCTTCTTCGTATAGGGATGCTGCGGATTCTCAAAAATCGCCCGCCGCGGCCCGATTTCCACGATCTGGCCCAGATACATCACGGCCACCCGGTGGCTAACCCGCTCCACCACCGCCATATCGTGCGAGATGAACAAAAACGACACACCCAATTCACGCTGCAAATCCAGCAGCAGATTCACGATCTGCGCCTGAATCGACACATCCAGCGCCGATACCGACTCGTCCGCGATCACCACTTTGGGGTTCAACGCCAATGCCCGCGCAATGCAGATCCGCTGACGCTGTCCGCCCGAGAACTCGTGCGGATAGCGGTCGATCATCTCGGGCAGCAGCCCACACTTGTCCATCAGCCAGCGCACCCGCTCCTGCGCCTCTTTACCGCGCGCCACTTTGTGGATCAGCAGCGGCTCCATGATCGAATAGCCCACCGTCATCCGCGGATCCAGCGACGCGAACGGATCCTGGAAAATGAACTGGATATGCTGGCGCAACGTCTGCATCGCGCTGCCCCGCAACGCGCCGATGTTCTTGCCGTCGAACTCAATTGACCCGCTCTTGCTCTTGACCAGCTGCAGCAATGAACGGCCAGTCGTCGTCTTGCCACACCCCGACTCGCCCACCAGCGACAGCGTCTCGCCGGGGTACAGGTCAAAGCTGACCTTCTCGACCGCATGCACCCGCTTCTGCACCCGGCCCAGAATGCCGCCGGTAATGTCAAAGCTGGTCGTCAGATCCCGGACCTTCAGCACCGGCCCATTCTCGCGTCGCACCGTCGACGGCGCCGCCACAGGCGTGTCCACCAACTGCGCCGGATTCGGTACCCGCACCGCCTCGTCCACCTTCAACAGCGGAAACGGCGCCGGCTCGTCCGTGCCCTGCATCGCCCCAAGGCGCGGCACCGCCGACAGCAGCGCCCGCGTGTAGGCATGCTGCGGACGCGCGAAGATCTCGTCCGACCCGCCCTCTTCCACCTTGTCGCCCCGGTACATCACCAGCACCCGGTCCGCCACTTCCGCCACCACGCCCATGTCGTGCGTGATGAAGATCACGCCCATGTCCATTTCTTCCTGGAGCTGGCGGATCAGTTGCAGGATCTGCGCCTGGATCGTCACGTCCAGCGCGGTCGTCGGCTCGTCGGCGATCAGCAGTTGCGGCTTGCACGACAGCGCCATCGCGATCATCACGCGCTGGCGCATTCCGCCCGACAACTGGTGCGGGTAGCGGTCCAGAATGGCGCGCGCCTCGGGAATCCGGACGCGCTCCAGCATGCGCAACGTCTCCGCCCGCGCCGCCGCCGCGTCCAAGCCCTGGTGCAGCTGCAAGGCCTCGGCAATCTGATTGCCCGCCGTGAAGCTGGGGTTCAGCGACGTCATCGGCTCCTGGAAGATCATCGCCACGTCCGCGCCGCGCACGCGCTGCAGCGTGGAATCGGGCGCGCTGACCAGGTCCAGGACGTCACCGCTGCGCCGGCGCAGCAGCATCCCGCCATTGGCGATGTGCCCGCCGCCGTACTCGACCAGCCGCATCAGCGCCAGCGAGGTCACCGACTTGCCGGAGCCAGACTCGCCCACGATGGCCAGCGTTTCGCCGCGGTTCACGTGAAAGGAAACATTGCGCACCGCTTCCACGGTGCGTTCGGGCGTTTTGAACCGCACCGTCAGGTCATTGACCTGCACGACGCGGTTGGAATCCATGGTTGCCATATCGATTACTTTTCCTGACGCGGATCGAGCGCGTCACGCAGCCCGTCACCCAGCAGATTGAAGCCCAGCACCACCAGGAAAATGGCCGATCCGGGGAAGATCGACATCCAGGGCGCCTGGGTCATGAAGTTCTTGGCCGTGTTGAGCATCGAGCCCCACGACGGCGTCGGCGGCTGCAGGCCCAGGCCCAGGAAGGACAGGCTGGCCTCGGCGATGATGGCCGTGGCGATCGTGATGGTGGCCTGCACGATCAGCGGCGGCATCACGTTGGGGAACACGTGCCGGCCGATGATGCGCAGGTCAGACGCGCCCAGCGCGCGGGCGCTCTGCACGTAGTCCTCGTTCTTGACTGCCAGCACCTGCCCCCGTGTCAGCCGGATGAACTTGGGCGCGGCCGATACGCCGATGGCGATCATCGCGTTGGTCAGGCTGGGCCCGAGAAAGGCGGCCAGCGCAATCGCCAGGATCAGGAAGGGAATGGCCAGCAGGGCCTCGGTGGCGCGCGAAATGATGCTGTCCGTCCACCCGCCGAAGTAGCCCGCGGCCAGGCCGAAAGGCACGCCCACGATCAGCGCGATCAGCACCGACACCAGGCCCGCCATCAGCGAGGCGCGCGCGCCGTACACCATGCGGCTGTAGATGTCGCGGCCCAGTTCGTCCGTACCCAGCCAATGCGCCGCGGACGGCGCCTTGCGGATGGTGGTGAAGCTGGTCTGCAGGGGATCCTGACTGACGATGAACGGGGCCAGGATGGCCACCACCACGAAGAACAGCACGATGCCCAGGCCGAGCATCGCGATGCGGTTGCGTTTGAATTTGGCCCACGCGCGATTGCGGCTGCGGGGCGGCGTGACGGCTGCGGCCGTTGCAGGAATTGCGCTCATGAGTGCCTCAGGCGGGGATTGACCAGGATGTACAGGATGTCGGCCAGCAGGTTCATCAGGATGAAGCCCACCGCCACGCAGAGCACCACGCCCTGCACCACCGCGTAGTCGCGGGTGAACACCGCGTCGACCACCAGCTTGCCGAAGCCCGGGATCGTGAAGACCTGTTCGGTCAGCACGGCGCCCGCCAGCAGTTCGCCGAACAGCAGCGTCACCAGCGTGACGATCGGCATCAGCGCATTGCGCAGCGCATGACGCAGCACCACGCTTCGCGGCGACACGCCCTTGGCGCGCGCGGTGCGCACGTAGTCCGCCGACAGCGCTTCCAGCATGGACGAGCGCGTGTGGCGCATCAGGTACGCCGCGATCGCCGTGGACAGCACCAGCGACGGCATCAGCATGGTCTTGATCGACAGCCAGAAGTCTTCAGAGGGAGACACGTAGCCCGAGGCCGGCAGCAGCTTCCACTGCACCGACACCACCATGATCAGGATGATGCCCAGCCAGAAATTGGGGATGGACATGCCGGATAGCGCCGCGATGTTGGCCCCCATTTCGACAGGCTTGCCTTTGCGCACGGCGGCGATGATGCCCATGGGAATGCCTACCAGCAGCGCAAAGAACATCGCCATGGCGGCCAGTTGCAGGGTGACGGGCAGCTTTTGCGCGATCAGCGTCGTGACGGGGACGTCGGTGCGCAGGGACTTGCCCAGATCGCCTTGCAGGACCTGCCCGGCCCAGGCCGCATACTGCATCGGCAACGGGTCGTTCAGGCGATATTTGTCGCGCAGGTAGTCCAGGACGGCCGGGTCGCGCTCTTCGCCGGCCAGGGTCAGCACCGGATCGCCGGGCAGGATTTTCTGCAGCATGAACACGATCATCGACACCAGTATCAGTGTCGGGATCGCGACGATCACGCGGCGCAAGATGAGTTTAAGCATGTGGGAAACCGTAAGACTGGAACGACGGACGGCGCCGGCCGGACAGGGCCCGATGCGCGTCCGCCGCAAACGACAACCGGACGCGCAAGGCGCGTCCGGCGGGCGCGGCGGGCATTCGCCGCTCCGACATTACTTCTGCGCGAACGTCACGCCCTTGAGCCGGATCATACCGTCCGGATAGGGCGTGAAGCCCTGGACCTTCTTGCCCATCACGAAGGGCCACGGCTGGTAGTAGTTGTACACGCCGGGCAGTTCGTCCTGGATGATGGCCTGCGCCTGGTCGTAGATAGCTTTGCGTTTGGCTTCGTCCGGGACCGTGCGGGCCTGATTGAGCAGCTTGTCGACTTCAGGGTTGCAGTAGTGGCCGTCGTTCAGCGCGCCCTTGCAGGTGACGAAGGCGTGGATGTTGCCGTCGGGATCGACCCGGCCGGACCAGCCCAGCATCACGATCTGGAAGTTGCCGCCGGCGGATTCCTTCTGCAGCGCGGCGTATTCCGTGGGACGCAGGGACAGGTCAAAGCCCGCCTCGGCGGCCATGGCCTGCACGATCTCGGCGACGGACGAGGTGGTGGTGTTGTTGCCGAACACCAGCTCGGCCTTCACGCGGTCAAAACCGGCCTGCTTGAGCAGGCTCTTGGCCTTGGCCACGTCGCGCTTGGTGACCGGGAACTTGTCGCTGTGATAGGGACTGGCGGGCGGGAACGGCTGTTGGGCCGGTTCGAAGATGCCGCCGCCGGCCACTTCGTTGATGGCGTTCCGGTCGATGGCGTACTGGAACGCCTGGCGCACCAGCTTGTTCTTGAACGGGTTGTCTTCGGCGCGCTTGCCGTTGTCCACGTTGAACATGAATTGCTGGAAGCCCAGACCCGCGACCGGCGCGAACGTCAGGCTGGCGTCGGTCTTGACCTGCGGCGCGTCGGACGGATTCAGGCGTTCGAGCATATCCAGGTCGCCGGCGCGCAGGTTGGACAGGCGCACGGTGGTGTCCGGAATGGGCAGGAAGGTCACGCGCTTGAACGCGTAGTCCTTGGCGCCGTAGTACTGGTCGAATTTCTCCAGGACGATGCGGTCGTTCTGGATGCGTTCGACGAACTTGTACGGGCCGGAGCAGATGGGCTTGCGGCCCACCGCGGCGACATCGTCCGTGAAGGTCTTGGGCGACAACATCATGCCGGCGCGGTCGGACAACTGCGCGAGCAGCGTGGCGTCCGGTTCCTTCAGGGTCAGCACCAGCGTGGTGGCGTCGGGCGCGTCGACCTTGGCCACCGAGCGCAGCTCGCCCTTGCGCAGGCTGTCCGGCAGGCTCATGGCGCGGTCGAGGTTGGCCTTGGCCGCCGCCGCGTCGAACTTGGCGCCGTCGTGGAACAGCGCGTCGTCGCGCAGCTTGAAGGTGAGCACCTTGTTGTCGTCGCTGAACGACCACGAGGTGGCAAGCTGCGGCACGAAGTGCAGTTTGGGATCGATGTCCACCAGCTTGTCGCACAGCGACGTGAACACGATGCGGCCCACGTAGGTGCGGGCGCGGTGCGGGTCCAGGACATCGGGATCTTCCTGCAGGCCGATCCGGATGTTCTGGGCGCTGGCGGCGCCGGCGGCCAGTGCCAGCAAGCTGGCGCCGAAAGTCATGGTCAAGCGTTTCATTGTGTTTATTCCCCTTGTTGCTGCATTTGCCGGTATCAGGAACCGCTTAGAAACCCACCGCCTGGCCGTCACGACGGCTGTCGCTGGCGGCGACGTAGCCCAGTTCGTTGTCGTTCTCGGACATGCGCCAGATGAATTGGCCGGCGCCGAAGTCCATGTACGGATCGTCAACGGATTTCAGAGCATGCCCCAGGTCCTTCAGTCCCGCAATCGTCGACGCCTTCATATTGGTCTCGATATCCAGCGTGAAGTCGCGGTTGACCTTCCAGCGCGGCGCGCAGCACGCGGCCTGCGGGTTCTGGTGGTAGTCGATCATGCGGACCACGGTCTGCATGTGGCCCTGGGGCTGCATGTCGCCGCCCATGACGCCAAAGCTCATGACCGGCTTGCCGCCGCGGGTCAGGAAGCCCGGGATGATGGTGTGGAACGGGCGCTTGCCGCCTTCGACCACGTTGGCCGACTTGGGATCCATCGAGAAGCCCACGCCGCGGTTCTGCATGCTGATGCCGGTGCCCGGCACGACCACGCCGGATCCGAAGCCCATGTAGTTGGACTGGATGAACGAGATCATCATGCCGTTTTCATCGGCGGCGGTCAGGTAGATGGTGCCGCCCGCGTGCGGACGGCCGGCTTCGAAGTGGGTGGCCTGGTCCAGGCGGATCAGCTTGGCGCGGCTGTCCAGGTAAGCGTCCGACAGCATCTGTTCGGGCGTGACCTGCATGGCGCGCGGGTCGGCCACGTACTTGTACAGGTCGGCAAAAGCCAGCTTCATGGCTTCGATCTGGATGTGCTGCGATTGCACCGAATCCACGGGAATGTCGGCCATGTCGAAGCGTTCGACGATGCCCAGCGCGATCAGCGCGGCGATGCCCTGCCCGTTCGGCGGGATTTCGTGCAGCTCGTAGCCGCGGTACGACTTGGAGATGGGCTTGACCCATTCCGGGCGATAGCCGCGCAGGTCTTCCAGCGTCATCGCGCCGCCGCATTCCTTGCTGAAGGCGGCGATGCGCTCGGCCAGTTCGCCTTCGTAGAAGTCGCGGCCCTTGGATTCGGCGATGCGGCGCAGCGTGTTGGCGGCGTCGGGGAAACGGAAGTGCTCGCCGACCTTGGGCGCGCGGCCTTCGGGCAGGAAGGCCTGGGCGTAGCCGGGCTGCGACTTCAGTTCCTCGGCAGCGGCGGCCCACTTGTGCGCCACCACGGGCGGCACGGCGTAGCCGCGCTCGGCGATCTCGATGGCGGGCTCGAACAGTTGTTCGAACGGCAGCTTGCCCAGCTTTTCATGCAGCGCGGCCCAGCCGGCCACCACGCCGGGGACCGTGACCGAGTCCCAGCCGCGCTTGGGCTGGATGGCCAGGCCGTTGTCGCCAGTGCCGTACTTGCGCTTGAAGTATTCGGTGTTCCAGGCGGCGGGCGCCACGCCCGACGAGTTCAGGCCGTGCAATTCCTTGCCGTCCCAGACGATGGCAAAGCAGTCGCCGCCCAGGCCGCACGAGACCGGTTCGACCAGGACGATCGTGGCCGCGGCCGCAATGGCGGCGTCCACCGCGTTGCCGCCCTTGAGCAGCATGCGCAGACCCGCCTGGGCCGCCAACGGGTGCGACGTGGAGACCACGTTGCGGGCGAACAGCGGGATGCGAACGGAAGGATACGGGTTGCCCCAGTCGAAGGATTTCATGTGGCGGGTCTCATAACGGTTAAGCGGGCGAAGTTACTCTCGTGCTTTAATTAAATCAATTTGATTTTTTGTTCCGTCATAAAAGAATTTTTTATGAGTACGATCCGATTCCTGCGCACGTTT
The DNA here is from genome assembly GCF_001427425.1 of Achromobacter sp. Root565. Classification (NCBI taxonomy): domain Bacteria; kingdom Pseudomonadati; phylum Pseudomonadota; class Betaproteobacteria; order Burkholderiales; family Alcaligenaceae; genus Achromobacter; species Achromobacter sp. Root565. The sequence goes on along the minus strand of NZ_LMGO01000006.1, from coordinate 321,781 downwards.
CTGGCGGTCGCGCACCACGGTTCCTTCTCCGAGGCCGCCGAGCAGGTCGCCCTGACGCAGGCGGCCGTCAGCTTCCAGATGCGCTCACTGGAGGCCGAACTGGGGCGGGAGCTCTTTGACCGCAGCGGGCGCCTGGCCATCCTGAACGCGGCCGGGCGCGAATTGCTTCCCGAAATCAAGCACTTGCTGGATTTATACGACAGACTGAGGCGCCCGAGCACGGCGCCCGGCGAATTGGCCGGATCGGTGTCGGTGGGCAGTATCGTGTCCTGCATGGGCACGCTGTCCAAGGTCATCTCGGGGCTGAAGAAGGCCCATCCCAAGCTCGACGTGCGCATCCTGTCGGGCAAGGCCAGTGAACTGGCGGGCAAGGTGGAAGACGGCGAGCTGGACGCCGCGTTTTTGGTGGAGGCGGGCCGCAAGATGGCCAGCACGCGCTGGACGCCGCTTTATCAAGAACAGATGGTGGTGATCGCCCCGCGTTCGGCGGCCGGCAAGGATGCCCGCGAGGTGCTGGCGGGCAATCCCTTCCTGCGCTTTGACCGGACCCAGCGCACCGGGCTGCAGATCGACCGCCTGCTGCGGCGCATGGCGGTGCCCGTCAACGACTTCCTGGAACTGAACGCGATCGAGACACTGGTGGAACTGGTGCGCCAGGAGGTCGGCGTGACGCTGCTGCCGCTGATCAACGGTGCGAACTGGCAGCACAGCCCGGAGCTGCGGATTTTTCACCTGCCCGAAGACCTCGGGCCCCTGTCGCGCTCCATCGGCATGCTGGAACGCCGCGAGCACGCCCGCCAGGGCATCACGGCGGCGATCTGCGAGGCGTGCGCGCAGGCTTTCCGCGCACGCGAACCGCAGACCGCCGCGTGAGGCTTACTCGGCCATGGCCGGGTCCGTGACGGACGCCTTGCCCGTCTCGATGCGGCCTGCAAAGCGGCGCAGCCACGACGGATCCTCGGTCAGGCGCACCGTGAAGTCGTACCAGGCATGGCTGGCAGCCAGCGCCCAGTGCTGCTCGACCTGCCCGCCCGCCGGGACCGTGAACGTCCAGCGCTCGTGGTTGGCGTAATAGGCGTTGGGCGTCACCTCAAACGTGCAAGGCGTCTTGCCGGCGTTGATGAAGCTGACGTAGGCGTCGCCGTTGGCGATGTCGTAGCAGACGCGGATCTCGGCATCCTGCTGCGCCGTGCGGTCGTGCGCCAGATCCCCCGCGAAATGGCGGTGCCAGCCGTTGGGACCCAACACCCACAGGTCGTACTTGCCGCCGTCGGCCGCCGTGTCCCAGCTGCCTTCAAGCTGCTTGTCCGGTTCCACCGTGTAGCGTCGCGGCAGGCGATCCAGATGCAGGCGGTCATAGACGTGGAACACCGCCGCCTGTTTGCCCGTGTTGGAAAACACCAGCCACATGTTGCCGGTGCCCGGCTGGCTGCGGCCGCTCGCGTGCAGCTCGTAGGGCAAGGCGCGTGAATAGCGCACGCCCTTTTCTTGCACGCCCTTGGCCTGCGTGGACGGATCGGGCAGCGGCACCGCAGTCAGCGCTTGCTGGGCAGCGCGCTCCTGATCCGCACCCGTGCGGGTCAGGATGTTCAGATCCGGCAGCTTTTCGTCATTCGGCGTCGCGAAGTTGAATGCCGAGGTCAGGTCGCCCAGCACGGCGCGGCGCCACGGGCTGATGTTCTCTTCCTTCACGCCGAAGCGGGCTTCCAGGAAGCGCAGCACCGACGTGTGGTCGAACGCTTGGGAATTGACCCAGCCGCCGCGGCTCCACGGCGACACGACGTACATCGGGACGCGCGGACCGGGGCCGTAGACGCGGTTATCGGCGGCGTCCTGGGCGGACGCGTGCGTGTGGCGCTCGAGGTCGGTGTTGACGGTGGAGGCGCCGGCCATGGAACCGTCCGCGTTCAGCGACGGCGCGGCAGGCGGCGGCACGTGATCGAAGTAGCCGTCGTTCTCGTCGAAATTGATGAGCAGGACGGTTTTGCTCCAGACATCCGGATTGGCGGTCAGCGCGTCGAGCGTTTCCTGGATGTACCAGGCGCCTTGCACGGGGCTGGACGGACCGGGGTGTTCGGAGTAATCGGCGGGCGCGACGATCCAGGAGATCTGCGGCAGCGTGCCGTTGAGGGCGTCGTCGCGCAGGGCTTGCAGGAAGCCGCCGTCGGGCATGGTGTTGGCCGTGCCCTTGTACAGCGGATTGGACGCATCCATGCTGGGCGTCCAGGCGGGGTACGGCGCGCCATTGGTGCCGTTGCCGGCCAGTTCGTTGGCGCGGCGGTACTGCTGAAAGCCGGCCAGCGGGTTGTCGCCGAAGTTCTCGGGCAGGTTCTGGTAGACCTTCCACGTGACGCCGTTTTCCTGCAGGCGCTCGGGATACGTCTTCCAGGTCCAGCCGGTGGTCGAAGCGCCCAGGCTATCCCATTGATTGCGGGTGGACGGGCCATTGCCCTGCGCCAGCGGGTCGTTGGTGCCGGTCCAGTGGAACAGGCGGTTGGTGTTGGTGCCGCCGTGCGTCGAACAGTGGTAGGCATCGCACAGCGTGAAGGCGTTGGCCAGCGCGAACTGGAATTCCACTTCCTTTTCGCGGTAGTAGCCCATGGACTGGTTCTGCTTGTAGCGCGGCCACTGGTACATGCGGCCGCCGTCCCAGGCCATCTGGGCGTCAACGTAGTCGTGCGGCGTGCCGGCCACGCGCTGGGCGTTGCCCTGGGTGCTGTCCAGGTGATACGGCATGACGACGCGCGTGCCGTTGGTCTGCTCCCAAACCGAGCGCTCTTGCGGGAGCGGAATGGTGATGCGGTCGCCAAAGCCGCGCACACCCTTGAACGTACCGAAGTACATATCGAACGAGCGGTTTTCCTGCATCAGGATGACCACGTGCTCGACGTCGTTGATGGTGCCGGTGCGGTTGTTGGCGGGAATGGCCAGCGCGCGGCGGATGGCCGGCGGGAACATCGACAGTGCGGTCAGCCCCGCGGTGGAGGCGGCGGCGTTGCGCAGGAACCGGCGCTTGCCGGCGTGGATCGTGTCTTTTTCGGACTTCACGGATGCTTTTCCTAAGGGTCTATGCAAAGGGCGCGGAGGGCGAGCCTCAAGGCGCGCAACGCAGTTCGGGTTTGGCGGGCGGCGGCGGCGCGGGCGTCTCGGGCTGGGTGGGGGTGCCCGGGTCGGTGGGGGTGCCCGCGTCGTCATCGTCGTCGCCGCCGCCGCAGGCGGCCAGGGTGACGGTCAGCATCAGCACCGCGCCGGCTCGCAGGAAACCGCGCAAAATCATGGATTTGCTCATGGGGTATCTATCCTTGGGACTTCAGGGAAACAGTTCGGAGACGGACTTGCCGGACATGGCGAGGGACTTCACTTCTTCCTCGGTCAACTCGCGCGACCAGAACGCCAGGTCATCAAAGACCATCGTGTACGGGCCCTTGGTGCCGGCGCAGCAGATGCCGTAGGTGCCGCGGCCGTCTTCGTTCAGGCCGATATGCGGGCCGAACACGCCGGCGATCTGCGCGAGGTTGACGGTGCCGGTGGCTTTCGTGAGCCGCGTGAAGCCCAGTTCGCTGTCGTAGCGGTAAGCGACCATGGTCTTGGTCGTCTTGTTGACGGACATGGCGATGTAGACGGGCTTGTTGGCCGTGAACTTGACGCCTTCGATGTCGGCGCGCGAACCGCCGGCCAGGTTGAATCGCAACTCGGGGCCGGCCCACTGGGCGATGGTGATGCCGGGGTTGGCGCCGGAGTTGTAGTCCTTGTTGCCCAGGATCGACCGGTCGTTGGCGGTGCCGTCGGACTGATACCAGAAGCCGATCGTGAAGGCCTGCACGCTGTCCATGAGGCCTGCGGGGTAGTCGAGCTTGAAGGCGCCCAGGGCGGCCGCACTGCGTTCGTTGCGGAAGCTCTTGCCGTGCATGCCGGGATCGGCGTAGGCGGGGGCTTGCACGCCGTCGTACGGCGTGATCGCGCCGCCGCCCGCCGCCTTGTCTGCCACGTCGCCTTCGAACGGGAAGAACATGGTGAGACCGGTGCGCAGCGAGGGCAGCAGCAAGATGGGCTTGGCGTAGACGACCGAAGCGCGGGCAGCGCTGACGGCGCGGCCGGCGGAGACGCTGTAGGCGAGTTGATGTACGCCTTCGACGTCGAAGGTGAAGCCGGTGTCGACGTATTCCGTGGCGGTGCCGGGCAGGCGCGCGACTTCCTTGCCATCGCGGCTGACGACGATGTCGCCGGCGGGTTCGCCGACGCGCACCCAACTGACGGTGACGCTCTTGTTGTCCATGGAGGTGCGAGTGGCGACGCGGCGCAGCGCGAGCGGCTCGGAGAGCGCGGTGCCGGCCATGTCGTAGGCGGCGGCTTCGGGCAATGCGTGGAGGTGCGAGAGGACGGTGGGCGCGACGTCGGCGGCGCTGGGCAGCGCGTACCAATTGGTGTCCCATACGCCGTCGAAGGAGGCATCGTCGGCGCTGCCGCCAAGCAGGACCGGTTGATTAGCAGCGAGCAGGATGGTCTTGTTGGAGGAGAACGGCAGGCCGTCGCTGCCGCCGGTCTTGTCGAGGCCGTGGCTGGACGCGACGACCATGAGCCAGTTTTCGTTGGGATGCGCGGCGCGGCGGTCGGCGAGCTGCTTGGCCAGGACGCCGAGGGCGGCGTCGGTCTGGTGGATGACGGCCTCGTAGGTGGCGCCGAAGCCGTTTTCGGCGGCGGCGCGTTCGGGTGCGCCGAATTGGGCGACGACGACGTCGTAGCCTTCGGCGATGCGGTCGCGGGCTTGGGAGGCGACGCAGTCGTCTGCGCCGGCGCAGTCGGTCAGCGTCAGTACGTAGCCGGCGTCGCGGTCGGTGCCGAGCAGGCTGGCGAGGACGGGCGAATTGAAGGCGCCGGCGGTGCGGGCGTCGGGTTGGGCGGTTTTGATGCGTTGGAACAGGCTGGGGGCTTTCATGCCCTGGCCTTGCGCATTGGAGCGCACGCCATGCACGTCGGCCCATTGGCCGGTCAGCAAGGTGGCCCAGCCGGGGGCGGTCAGCGTGGGCTGCTGGGTCACCGTGTTCGTGACGCCGCCGGTCCAGGCGCGGGTGACGGTCAGTTGGCTCAAGTTGGGGAGCGTGTTGTCGGCGGCGCCGCGACGCAGCGCGTCGTAGGTGAGGCCGTCGACGCCGACAAACAGCACCTTGTCGACGCTCGCCTCGCCCGGGGCGGTCACGGGCGGCTGTGTCGGTGGGGCGACGGGCGCGTCGTCGTCATCATCATCGCCGCCTCCACAGCCGGCCAACGCGCTGGTCGCCAGCAACGTGGCGCACCATCTTCTCCAATTCAATGTCTGCATTGCTTCTCTTCTCTTTTTCATGAAGGGGGTCTTACGCTGGCCGACATGGTGGAGACCGAACGTGAAAGACCCGTGAAGCAAAGGAGAGAAACCCTGATTGCTGAATCAGGATTCTTTTGCGTATGACGCAATGCTGGGGTGGATTTTGGTCGGGTTGATTGCTTCGGAGGCAAGGGAGTGCAGGGTTTGCGGCGGCGGCACGGGGGATGAGTTCTTGAGGCGTCCGGTGCGGCGGTGTCTTGCGGCGTCGTGCTGACGCTTTGCGTGTGGCTGGTGCGTCGCGCGTATTGCCCAGGTGTCTGACACCCGCTGAGACGGCGCTACAAGCCGACGACGACCTCCCCAGGGTGTCAGACACCGCCACATCGCCGCTATTGCATGACTGTCATGAAACGCCGCTATAGTCGGCCGCGTCTTGTTGACCGTGCCTGAATGCCATGCCTTTGTCCCTGCGCCTGCCCCTGCCCTCCGCGCCCGCCGCGCTGCGTGTTCTTGCCGTGCTGGCATTTGCCGCGGGGCTTGGCGTGTGGGCGTCGATTCTGCTTGCGCCGCAGCCCGGCCCTCTGCCCCCGGCCGTCTCTGCCGCCGCGCTGCGGGCGGCCGACAACACGCCGGTCGCGCTGTGGTTCGGCAAGGATGAAGCCATGCGAACGCAGATCACGGTGCTGGGCGTGATTGCAGCCGGTCCTGACGGCGCGGCGGTGTTGAGCGTGGACGGCGGGCCGCCGCTGGCACGGCGTGCCGGGGCGGAGGTGGCGCCGGGAATTTTGCTGCGTGACATCGCGGCGGATGCCGTGACGGTTGAACAGTCGGGCCGCGCCAGCCGTCTGGCGGCGCCGGCGGCCCAGGATGCGCCGGGCGGGATTACGCGGGAGAAGTAGGTGCGTGACAGGTCCGCGAAGTCTGGTGCGCATTACTGTCATATTTCATGTCCACAATCCCGGGCTTCAACAGATAGACCGGAGTTGCAAAGTGCGTCAGTTACCGCGCGGGCTTGCCCGCCAGCAGGGCTTCACCCTCATCGAGATCATGGTGGTGATTGTGATCATGGGGATTCTGGCCGCGCTGGTGGTGCCGCGTGTGCTGGATCGCCCCGACCAGGCGCGCCAGGCCGCTGCCCGCCAGGACATCGGCGGCATCATGCAGGCGCTCAAGCTGTACCGCCTGGACAACGGCCGCTATCCCACCACCGCCCAGGGTCTGCGCGCGCTGGCGCAAAAGCCTGACGGCGTGGCCAATTGGCGCGGTTATCTGGACAAGCTGCCCAACGATCCGTGGGGCCATCCCTATCAATATCTGAGCCCCGGCGTCAAAGGCGACGTCGACGTCTTCTCGTTTGGCGCCGACAACAAGCCCGGCGGAGAAAGCGGCGATGCGGACATCGGTTCCTGGGAACTCTGAGCGCGGTTTCACGCTGGTCGAAGTCCTGGTGGTGCTGGTGATCGTGGCCATTGCCGCGAGCATGGTGAGCCTGTCCGTCGGCCGGAGCGACAACGGCCTGCGCGCCGATGCCGAACGCCTGGCCGACGCGTTCACCGTGGCGCAAAGCGAAGCCCGCAGCGACGGACGCAACATCCGCTGGCTGGCGAACGGCCAGGGCTGGTCGTTCGAGCGCGCGGGCCGCGCCCCGGGTCCCACCGCGCAGGACGACATTCCGGTGCCCCCCGACCGGCTCGAACGCGACGAGGTTCTGCGTCCGCAGTCCTGGTCCGCGGCCCCGGTGCAATGGCGCCTGGATCCGGATCGTCCGCTGATCTTCAATACGGAATGGGTTGCCGCACCGATGACGCTGACGCTGAGCGCGGCTGATGGACACGTCACGCTGCAACGCGACGCTGCGGGGCGCTATGAGATCCGTTAACGCATCGGCCAAGGGCGTTGCCGAGGCCGCCGCCGGCGCGCCATGCCCGCGTCCGCGCGACCGCGAGCGCGGTTTCACGCTGATCGAAGTGCTGGTCGCGTTGGCAATCATCGCGGTGGCGATGGGCGCGGCGCTGCGTGCCACCGGGGTCATGGCCGCGAACAATCGCGCCTTGCAGGACAAGACGCTGGCACTGTTGGCGGCGCAGAACGCGCTTACGCAATTGCGGCTGGAACAAGCCCTGCCGCGCGCCGGCACGCAGATGGTGCCGTGCCCGCAAGGCGGTCTGGCGCTGCAATGCGAACTGGTCTTCACGAACTCGATGAACCGCAGCTTTCGGCAGGTGTCCGTGAAGGTCCATGACGCCGCGTCTCCGCGTGACGGGGCGATTTTGCTGCAGCTCGACGGACTGCTGTCCAGTTTGCGATGACGATGCGCCGCTCTCCGCAATCGCAGGCTGGCTTCACGCTGATCGAAGTGCTGGTCGCCCTGGCGCTGATGGCGCTGGTCAGTCTGATGGCCTGGCGCGGCTTGGCCAGCGTGTCCGGCGCGCGCGATCTGATCGCCGCGCAGGCCGAGGACACGGATGCCATCGTGCGCACGCTGGGCCAGATGGCGCGCGACGTCGAGTTGTCCTATACGGGTCCCGCCTTTGATTCGCCGGGACTGGACGCGGTGGCGTTCACGACGGGCCTGCGCCTGCTGCCGCGCGCGGCGGGCGGGCAGACACTGGAAATCCTGCGCCCCGATCCTGATGGCAACGGGTTGTGGCAGCGGGTCCAATGGCAGGTGCGCCGTGACGGCCTGTGGCGCGCCAGCGGCCCGTCCGCGCCGCGCAGTCCGCTGCCTGCGGCGAACGACGGCGTGCTGCTGCTGCCGGGGGTACGGTCCCTTGCGCTTCGCGCGTGGGTGCCGGGCGTGGGCTGGGCAGATGCGAACGCCTCGTTTGGGGCCGCGCCCAGTGGCCTGGAGATTGCTTTTGAACGCGGCGTGCCGGGCGACCTGCGGCGCTATACGCGCATCCTGGAGCTGCCATGAACGGTGCGGTGGTTCATGCCCACGGCGCGAGTGGCGCGCGCAGCATCCCCAGCGCTGCCCGCCAACGCGGCGCGGCGGTCGTCAGCGCGCTGATCGTCGTTGCCATCGTAGCCGCGCTGACCACCAGCCTGTTCCAGCGCCAGACGGCCAGCACGCGGCGCGTGGAAAACGAACTGGCGCGGGTGCAGGCGCGTGCGATGCTGGCGGGCGGGATCGACTGGGCGCGGCTGGTGGTGCGTGACCACGGCCGTCGCGAGCCCACCACCCGCGGCGACCAGATCTGGGCCACGCCGGTGCTGGACACCCGCATCGAACGCCCCGGCGACGATCGCGTGGCGGTGTTTTCGGGCGGGGTCCAGGACGAGCAGGGCAAGTACAACCTTTACAACCTGGCGCGTAACGGCGTGCCGCAACCGGAGCAGGAAGACATTCTGCGGCGTCTGCTGGGCACGCTGGAACTGCCGGAGACGCTGGCTGCGAGGATCGTCGACATCGTGGCGTCCGCCCAGCCGCCCGCGCTGGCGGCCGACGCCACGAATACCGCGGCGCGGCCCGGGCCGCAGGCGCGCGCGCCATTGCCGCGCGGGGTTGACGAAGTGGCCGCCCTGCTGGGGCTGGAGCCGCCGATGCGCAATGCGCTTCGGCGCACGATGACGCTGCTGCCTTCGGCCACCACCGTCAACGTCAACACGGCGCCGGCCGAGGTCATCGCGGCGCTGGTGCCGGGGCTGTCGCTGGCCCAGGCGCGCGCGATGGCGGGCGAGCGCGATCGCGGCAACTGGTTCAACAACACCGGCGACTTCGCCAATCGGCTGGCGGGGACGGGCGTGAAGACGCCTGCCCCGTCCGTCTCCACCAACAGCGGCTGGTTCCTGGCCAGCGGCACCGTGGTCTACGAACGGGCGCGCGTCTCCATGCAGGCGCTGATGCGCAGCGCCCCGCCGGCCGCTCCCGAAACCATCTGGACGAGAGAAACACCTTGAAGAACACCCTGCGCATCGCCCTGCCCGCGCTGGAGGAATTTGGCGCCGATTCGCCGCTGCCCTATGCCTGGTTCGACCGGCGCGGCCACTGCGTGCGGCAAGGCGAACTGGCCCTGCGCGCCCTCGGAAACGCCTGGCCGCAGGCCATGTGTGAAGCCGTGCTGCATCCTGCCGACGTCATCGCGGCGACGGTGCAGATTCCGGCGGTGGCGCGCGCGCATTTCGGCGCGGCCGTCCGCGGCGCGCTGGAACCGCTGGTCCTCAGCGACCTGGACAGCCTGGCGATGGGATACGGCACGCGCGCGGCGGACGGCTCCGTGCCCCTGGCGTGGTCTCCGCGCGAGCCGGTCCGGCGCGCTTGGGGTTTGCTGAGCCAGCACGGCCTGCGCGTGCGCGCGCTGATCGCCCCGCAGGCGCTGGCGCCGGTCACGGATGCGCCCTTGCGCGACCCTGCCGATCCGCGCTGGCACGCGCCGTCGCCAGCATGGTCGCTGGCAATGCCGCAGCTTGCCCCGGTCAGCGTGTCGCGCTGGCAGCCGGTGTGGCGCTGGGGCGCGCTGGCCGCCGTCGTGTGGATTGCCGGACTGAATATCTATGCAGCGCAGCTGCGCGGCGAGGCCGACACCTTGAAGCGCGGCATGCACGACCAGGTGCTGGCGGCCTTTCCCAACGTGCCGGTGGTGCTGGATCCTGCGCGTCAGGCGCAGCAAGGACTGGACGCGCTGCAGGCCAACCGTGGCGCCGCCAACGCCGGCGACTTCCTGCCGTTGGCGCGCGCGGCCGCACAGGCCCTGCCCTTTGCCGCCGACAAGGTCGCGCATCTGACCTACGCGGGCCAGGCGCTCACATTGCAGCTTGCGGACGCCGGCCCGCAGGCGCAACGCGTCGCCGAGACCCCCGCGCTGATCCAGCAGGCCGCCGCTCTGGGGTTGAAGCTTGAACGCGGCGACACCGACAACACCTGGCGCATCGTGCGCAGCCAACCATGAAACCGCTTTACCGACTTCAAGCCGCGTGGCAGGCCGCGCGCAAACCCGTGGACCCGGCGCTCGCACGCGCCCGCCAGCGCTACCAGGCGCTGGCCCCGCGCGAACGCCGCCTCGTCGCCGGCGCTGCCCTGCTACTTGGCGCGGCGATCGTCTTCGTCACCCTGATAGAACCGGCCCTGAATACGGTGCGCAAGCTGCAGGCCGAGCTGCCGGGACTGCGCGCCCAGGCCGCCACAGTCGCCGACCTGACCGCGCAAGCGTCCGCCCTGCGCCAACGCAGCGCCGCGCCTGCGGGCGCGATGCCCAGCACGGCGGAATTGGCGGCCAGCCTGGAGCGCGCCGGCCTGCCCGCGGGGCAGTGGACGCTGGCGGATGCCGATGCGGGCGGCGTGGAACTGTCGCTGGACCAGGCGCCGTCCTCGGCGCTGATGCGCTGGCTGGACGGCGCAGGGCGCGACTGGGGGCTGGCGATCTCGCACGTCGACCTGACGCGCGCCGCGAACGCCAATGGGCGGCCGCTGCCGGGACTGGTCAACGGCAAGGTCGAGTTGCTGCCGCCGCAGGCGGCGGGGAGCCACTGATGTCCGCGAAACTTCCCTCGCGCCGCGTCGCAAGTTTGTGGATCGCCGGCGTCCTATGCGCCGCAGCCGCCGGCGCTGCCGTGCTGCCCGCACGCTGGGTGCTGGCGCTCTTGCCCGACGACGCGCCGGTCACGCTGGCCGACGCCAGCGGCACGCTGTGGCGCGGCAGCGCCTGGATCGCACTTGGCTCCCAAGGCGCGCGCCGCGTGCTCCCGCAACCGGTGCAATGGCACTGGCGCTGGGACACGCTGGCGCTCGACATTGCGCATCCCTGGCTGCAAGGCACCCTGCGCGCGCGCCCGGGATGGAACGGTCTGGCGGTCCCGGCGTCGTCCCTGCGCATGCCGGCGACGGTCCTGCCCGCGCTCGGCGCACCGTGGAACACGTTGTCGCCGCAAGGCATGCTGGAGATCAGCTGGCAACCCCTGCGCCTGGGCGCCCCGCTTCCCCCCGGCCCGGCCGTCGACCTGCGCTGGCGCAACGCCGCGACTGCCCTCACGCCCATCACGCCGGTGGGCACTTACCTGCTGCGCGTGCAGGGCGGCAAAACCGGCGCCACGCTGACCCTCAGCACGGAAAGCGGCCTGCTCGACGTCAAGGGCCAGGGCGGCACCGGCCCCCGGGGCATCAACTTCCAGGGCGAAGCCACGTTCGCCCAGTCAGCCAGCGATGCCGACCGCGCCGCGCTGGACGGACTGATGTCGACGCTAGGCCGCCGCTCGGGCGACACGGTGACGTTCGGCGTGGGGAAATCCGGGCGATAGGGGCGATTGCGAGAAGGTGTCAGACACCCTAGGAGCGCCTGCGCAATATGAAGGCCAACTCACCAGGGTGTCAGACACCGTTTAGTAAGTAAGGTGTCTGACACCAAGTGGTTTCGGGCGCTACGCGTCCCGTGTCACGCGCAGGATTTCCTCTGGCGATGTCTGCCCCGTGTCCACCCACCGCTGCCCGTCCTCGCGCATGCTGCGCATCCCCGACGCCGCGGCGGCGCGGCGCAGTTCGCGTTCGTCGCGGCCTTCGTGGATCAGGCGGCGGGCCTCGTCGTCTACCGTGAACAGCTCGTGGATGCCGGAACGGCCGCTATAGCCGGTGTGGTTGCAGGCCTCGCAGCCGACGGGGTGGAACACCTGCACGCCGTCCAGCATCGACGGCGCCTTGCACGCCGGGCATAGCTTTCGCACCAGGCGTTGCGCCAGCACGCCCAGCAATGACGACGCCAGCAGGAAGGGCTCGACCCCCATGTCAGTGAGTCGCGTGACCGCCGACACCGAATCGTTGGTGTGCAGCGTGGCAAGCACCAGGTGGCCCGTCAGCGAGGCCTGCACCGCGATCTGCGCGGTTTCCAGGTCGCGGATTTCGCCGATCATGATGACGTCGGGGTCCTGGCGCAGGATGGCGCGCAGGGCCAGCGCAAAGCTCATGTCGATCTTCGCGTTGACCTGCGTCTGGCTGATGCCGGCCAGGTCGTATTCGATGGGGTCTTCCACCGTCAGGATGTTGCTGGTGGAGGCGTCCAGCCGGCTCAGCGCCGCATACAGGGTGGTGGTCTTGCCGCTGCCGGTCGGGCCGGTCACCAGCACGATGCCGTGCGGCTGGCGGATCAGGCGGTCCAGCTGCGCAAGCACGCCGGGACTCATGCCCAGCTTTTCCAGTTGCAGGCGTCCCGCCTCCTTATCCAGCAGACGCAGCACGGCGCGTTCGCCATGCCCGGTCGGCAGCGTGGACACGCGCACGTCGATCGGCCGCCCGCCCACGCGCAGCGCGATGCGGCCATCCTGCGGCAGCCGTTTTTCGGCGATGTCCAGGTGCGCCATGATCTTGATGCGCGAAATCAGCGCGGCGTGCAGCGCCTTGCGCGGCGACACCACATCGCGCAGCGTCCCGTCGACGCGGTAGCGCACCACGGAATGCGTTTCAAAGGGTTCGATGTGGATGTCGCTGGCGCCGTCGCGCGCAGCCTGCGCAAAGAGCGCGTTGATCATGCGGATCACGGGCGCGTCGTCCTGCGCTTCCAGCAGGTCCGCCACCTCGGGCATGTCCTGCATCAGACGGTCCAGGTCGATCTCGTTTTCCGCCACGCCCATGACCGACGCCGCGTCTTCCGAGTGGCTGTACGCCGCGGTCAGCAACGTCTCCAGCGCCTCGTCGTCGATCTGCGTCAGGCCGATATCGCCGTGGCAGCGCCGGATTTCGCGCACCGCCCAGTCGGGCGTGCGCGGGCTGACCGTCAACTGCGCCTGCCCCCCGCGCAGCGACAGCACCGCGCGCTGCGCGCGGGCCCAGGCATAGGGCAAGGGGTGCGCGCTCATAGCAGCGTCTCGGGGTCCACCGCCACCGTCATCATGAGCGGCCGGGGCGCGCGGATAGGCTGCTGCGCAGGCGCGGGCGGCGTGCCGGGATACTGGCGCACCGCGAAGGTTTCCACCGTCGTGGGCGGCGGGCGGCGCAGCGTTTGCGCCTGCTGCTCGGGACGCAGGTCGTAGGCGTTGTTGGACACCGACGGCGCCGACCCGGGCAGCGGCAGGATGGGCGCCTGCATGTCCGGCAACGCCCAGTGGTCGCGCGGCTGCACGGCGCCCTGCGCGCGGCGCATGTAGTCGTAGCGGTCCATCGTGACGCTGGCGCTGCGGTTGGCGTCGCGCACCACGTAGGGACGCAGGAACACCATCAGGTTGGTCTTGGTGCGCTTGCGCGTGTCGTAGCGGAACAGCGAACCGATCACGGGCAGCGAGCCCAGGCCCGGCACGCTGTTGGACGTCAGCGTCACGTTGTCTTCCAGCAGGCCACCCAGCACGATGATCTGGCCGTCGTCGATCAGCACGCTGGTGTCGATGGCGCGCTTGTTGGTGACGATGCCGGTGGTGGCGTTCGAGCGGCTTTCGTCGATGCTGCTGACTTCCTGATAGATGTCCAGCTTGACCGCGCCGCCCTCGGAGATTTGCGGGCGGATGTTGAGTTTGAGGCCCACGTCCTCGCGTTCGATCGTCTGGAACGGGTTCGAGCTGCCGTTGCTGCCCGACGTCACGTACTGCCCCGTCACGAACGGCACCGTCTTGCCCACCAGGATGCTGGCCGACTGGTTGTCCAGCGTCAGCAGGTTGGGCGTGGACAGGATGTTGGCTTCGCCGGTGTTCTGCATGGCGCGCGCCAGCACGCCCAGGTTGATGACTTCGTTGCCCAGCACGTCCACCGTGCCCTTCACCACGCCCAGGCTCAAGCCGCCGCCCAGCGCGTCAATGGACGTCGGGCCGTTGCCGGTGATGCCGCTGCCGCCCAGATTCGTGCCGCCGATGAAGCTGGTGCCGTTGCTGTTGATGTTGCCCGCGCCCGTCATCCACTGGATGCCGAATTCCGCGGCCTTTTCCTCGCTGACTTCCACGATCAGGCTTTCCACCAGCACCTGCGCGCGACGCTGGTCAAGCTGGTCGATCACTTCACGCAGGCTGCGGTACAGCGGCTCGGGCGCGGAGATGATGAGCGAGTTGGTGGCCGGGTCCGCCTGGATGGTGGCGCCGCCCGCGGAATATGACACCGCCTGCGACGTGTTGTCTTCGCGCGCGATGCGCTCCTGTTCGCCGGACAGGCCGCCGCGCGACGAGCCCGACTGGCTGGACATGCCGAGCCCGGCCGGGTTCGACGTGCTGCTGGCCGTGTTCTGCGCACGCGCTCCGCCCTGCGTGCCGCCGGTGCTGCTGCTGGCGCCCGGGGCCGCGCCCGGCGCCGAATTGGCCTGGCCCGTCAGCAGCCCGCCCAGCACCTCGGCAATGCGCGTGGCCTGCGCGTTGCGCATGTAGACCACGTGCAGGTTGCCCGCGCGGTTCTGCTGCGCGTCCAGCTTCTGGATCAGCTCGCGCGCGAGCCGCGTGCGAGCCGGACTGCCCGAGCGCACCAGCACGCTGTTGCTGCGCGGATCCGCCACGATGGCGATGCGCTGCGTCGGATCGCTGCTCTGCGTATCCAGCAACTGCGAGGCCAGGATGGCGATGTCCGTCGCGATGGCCGACTGCACCGGCACGACGTCGGTGTCCATCGAACTGGGCACGTCGATGCGCGCGATCACGGCGGCGATGCGTTCCAGGTTGTCGGCATAGTCCGTCACGACCAGCGTGTTGTTGCCGGGATACGCATTGATCGGGTTGTTCGGCGGCACCATGGGGCGCAGCACCGGCACCAGGTTCGCGGCGTTCTCGTACTTCAGGGGGAACACGCGCGTCAGCATTTCACCGCTGTTGCCGCCGCGCTTGGCAAAGGACGACACGGGCACGGGCGCCCTGCCCCCCACAGCGGTCGCGCTGCCCGCCGGCTTGGGGCCGCCCACGACGGCGCTGCCTTGCAGCTTGGCATCGGCCTCGGGCACCACGCGCGTCACGCCGTCCACGTCGACGATGGCAAAACCCTGAAGCCGCAGCGCGCCGGTCAGCATGGACAGGGCCTGCGCGCTATCCACCGGCCGGTCCGCAACCAGCGTGAGCTTGCCCTTGACGCGGGGGTCCACCAGGAAGTTGCGCTGCGTGAACAGGGACAGCGCGCGCAACACCGCGGGGATGTCCGTATCGACGAAGTTCAGGCTGACGCGGTTGTCCGCCTGTTGTGCGTGAGCCGTGCTGACGGCGGGTCCGAGTTGGCTTGCAACAAGCAGGAAAGCAAGGCTGAATTGCGCGATGTGACGCATGACGAAATAGTTGCCCGAGACGTGAAATCGTTTGAGAAAACGTGAAAGCGCGTCGGAGTATACGGGGTGTGACTGCAACATCCCGGTCATATTTCCAAGGCAAGGTGACGGGCTGGAAACCCTTTAAATTCGGGGCTCTTGGCGATTTCGGCAGGTGCTTCCGCTTTATTACAGTCATGCCCTCCTTTCGCTATGAAGCCACCGACGCGCTCGGAAAAATCGTGCGCGGCACGATCGACGCCGACTCCGAACGCGGCGCCCGCAACCAGTTGCGCGGCCGCGGTCTGCTGCCGCTGTCGACCTCGCTGGCGGCGCGCGCCGAAGGCCTCGGCGCGTCGCTGCGCACGCGTCTGTCAGATGCGGATCTTGCGTGGCTGACGCGCCAGCTCGCCAGCCTGCTGGCCGCGCGCCTGCCGCTGGACGCCGCGCTCAGCGCCACGCTGGAACAGGCCGAGAAAAAGCACATCGCCGCCACGCTGGGCGGCGTGCGCGACGACGTGCGCGCCGGCCATCGCCTGTCCGCCGCGCTGGCCTCGCGCCCTCGCGACTTTCCCGAGATCTATCGCGCGCTGATCGGCGCGGGCGAAGAATCGGGCGACCTGGCGCAGGTCATGGAAAAGCTGGCCGACTACATCGAGGAACGCAACACCCTGCGCAGCAAGGTCATGACGGCGTTCATCTACCCCGCGGTGGTGGCCAGCGTGTCGGTGGTCATCGTCATCTTCCTGCTGGGCTATGTGGTGCCGCAGGTGGTGTCGGCCTTCAGCCAGGCCAAGCAGGAATTGCCGATGCTGACGCGCGTGATGCTGGGCTTGTCGGATTACGTGCGCGAATGGGGCGCGGTGACGGGCATCGCCGTGGTGGCGCTCATCGCGCTGTGGCGCTACACGCTGCGGGCGCCGGCCGCGCGGCGGGCCTGGCACGCGCGGGTGTTGCGGCTGCCGCTGGCCGGGCGATTCGTGCTGGGGGTGAATGCCGCGCGCTTTGCATCCACACTCGCCATCCTGTCGGGCAGCGGCGTGGCCCTGCTGACCGCGCTGGAGGCGGCGCGCCGCACGCTCAGCAACGACGTGCTTCGCCTGGCAGTGGATGAGGCCGCGGCGCGGGTGCGCGAAGGCGCGGCGCTGTCGTCATCGCTCGGCGCGCAGAAGGTCTTTCCGTCGCTGCTGGTGCACCTGATCGCCAGCGGCGAAAAGACGGGCCGCCTGCCCGAGTTGCTGGATCGGGGCGCGCAGAACCTGTCGCGCGACCTGGAGCGGCGCGCGATGGCGATGACGGCCCTGCTGGAGCCGGCGCTGATACTGCTGATGGGGGGATTTGTCCTGCTGATCGTGCTGGCGGTGATGATGCCGATCCTGGAGATGAACCAGTTGATCAGGTAGGAATACGGGCCGCGTGTTGGCGCGGCCCGTGAAAGATGCGGATCAGAGCGCCTCTTCGTCGCTCTCGCCGGTGCGGATGCGGATGGCCTGCTCCACCGGGGTCACGAAGATCTTGCCGTCGCCGATCTTGCCGGTGCGCGCGGCCTTGACGACGGCTTCGATGGCGGCTTCCACCTGATCGTCCGGCAGCACGACTTCAACGCGGATCTTGGGCAGGAAGTCGACTACGTATTCGGCGCCGCGATAGAGTTCGGTGTGGCCCTTCTGGCGGCCGAAACCCTTGACTTCGGTGACGGTCAGCCCGCTGACGCCGACTTCCGCCAGCGCCTCGCGGACTTCGTCGAGCTTGAAGGGTTTGATGATGGCGGTGACTTGTTTCACGTTGGTCGTCCTGGGTTTTTTGATCTGTGCGGCGCGCCGCCGGCGGCTGTTGCGTGGGACGGAGCGCGATGAACGAGAGAATACCACCGCGCAAGGGCCAGCCCTACGCCGCACGGGAAGACCCGGACCGATCGCTTCGGTAACGATCGGTGTCCGCGCGATCGGTATCCGCCCCCATGCGGTTTTCTGTCAGACGCCCGGCGCCTCGTCCGGGATCCGGTCGGCTTCCCGCATCCAGACCACCGATTCCGAGTCGCTGGGCGCGCGCCAGTCGCCGCGCGGCGACAGCGAACCGCCGGAGCCGACCTTGGGCGCGTTCGGGATGCAGGTGCGCTTGAACTGGCTGGTCCGGAAGAATTTGTCCAGGAAGATCTTCAGGTTGCGTTTGATGGCGGCCAGGTCGTACTGGTTGCGGGCGACGTGTCCGGCTTCGGGCCAGGCGCCGGCCTCGCGGTCGCGCCATGCGGTCCACGACAGGAACGCGACCTTGGTCGGCGCAAAGCCGTAGCGCAGCGTGTAGTAAAGGTTGAAGTCCTGCAATTCATAGGGGCCGATCGACGCCTCGCTCTTTTGCTCGGGCTTGTCGTCCGCGCCGCCGGGCACCAGTTCGGGGCTGACGTCCGTGCCCAGCACGTCCAGCAGCACCTGCGCACCGTCGTCGCCCAGGCGGCCGGATTCAGCCACCCAGCGCACCAGGTGCGTGATCAGCGTCTTGGGCACGCTGGCGTTGACGCTGTAGTGCGACATGTGATCGCCCACGCCGTACGTGCACCACCCCAGTGCAAGTTCGCTCAGGTCGCCCGTGCCGATGACGATGGCATTGCTGAAGTTGGCCAGGCGGAACAGATGGTTGGTGCGCTCGCCCGCCTGCACGTTTTCGAACGTGATGTCGTAGACGGGCTCGCCGTTCGCATAGGGATGGCCCAGGTCCTTGAGCATCTGCAGGCAGCTCGGACGGATGTCGATCTCGGACGCCGTGCAGCCCACTACCGCCATCAGACGGCGCGCCTGCTGCAGCGTGCGGGTGCTGGTGGCAAAACCCGGCATCGTGACGGCCAGGATGTTGGCGCGCGGCAGGTCCAGGGCGTCCATGGCCTTGGCGCAGACCAGCAGCGCGTGCGTGGAATCCAGCCCGCCCGAAATACCGATGACCACCTTCTTCATGCCGCTGGCCGACAGCCGCTGCGCCAGCGCTTGCACCTGGATGTTGTAGACCTCCTTGCAGCGCGCGTCGCGGCGCTGGGGGTCGGCCGGCACATAGGGGAAGCGCGCCACGCGGCGTTCGAGCGGCAGCTCGGTGTCTTCAAGGGGCGGATTGACCGGCACCGCCACGCGGCGGAACTTGCGGACTTCGTCCTGATGGCGGCGCACGGACTGGCCGAAGGTGCTCTGGCGCATGCGCTCGCGCGACAGGCGTTCCAGGTCGACGTCCGAAAACACCTGGTGGGAATGGTTCAGGAAGCGCTCGGATTCGGCCAGCAGCTCGCCGTTTTCGTAGATGAGCGCCTGGCCGTCCCAGGCCAGATCCGTCGAGGATTCGCCGCGCCCCGCCGACGTGTACATGTAGGCCGACAAGCAGCGCGCCGATTGCTGCGAGACGAGCTGGTGGCGGTATTCGGACTTGCCGACGACGATATTGGAGGCCGACAGGTTGACCAGCACCGTGGCGCCGGCCAGCGCGGCATAGGACGACGGGGGAATGGGCACCCAGACGTCTTCGCAGATTTCAACGTGGAACTGGAACAGCGGCAGCTTTTCCATCTGGAACAGCAGCTCGGCCCCAAACGGGACCGTCTGGCCCAGCAGCCCGATCTGCGTATCGATGGCGCAATCGGCGGCGCTGAACTGGCGGGCTTCGTAGAACTCGCCGTAATTGGGCAGATAGGTCTTGGGCACCACCCCGAGGATGCGCCCGCCCGCGGCAACGACCGCGCAGTTGAACAACTGGTGGGCCACGCGCAACGGCGCGCCGACGACGATGGCGATGTCCAGATCGGCCGTGGCCTCAACCACTTGCGCCAGTGCCGCCTCGCAAGCGTCCAGCAGGGCCTTCTGGTGAAAGAGGTCGTCGCAGGTGTAGGCCGACAGGCCCAGTTCGGGGAACGCCGCCAGCACCGCGCCGCCCTGGGCGGCCTGCTGCGCCAGCGCGATGGTCTGCGCGGCGTTGAAGGCGGGATCGGCGACCCGGCACTCGGGTACGCCGACCGCGACCCGGGCGAAGCCGTGGGAATACAGGTTGAAGAACGGGTTCGACATCGGGGGTTCGCCTGGAGTTTCGCTGGGGGTTTCGCCTGGGGGCCTGGAATTCCGAGGCCCCGGAAACAACCGCAGGATTATCTCACGGCCCTCTGCCGGCCGCGCCCCGTGTGGGCGGCGGGCGCGACAGCTGCGCAGGCCGGCCAGGGCGCCTAGCGCGGCATCTTGCCGTCCGTCAGCCCCCGCTCGAACGGCAGGGCCGCGTCGCCGTCCACGACAGCCCCCTGCCGGTCGCGCTCGGCGGACAGCGCCGCCTGGATGGCGCTGTCGCGCAGATAGCTGCCCATGGCGCCGATGTCCGCCCCGGACGGCTGCTGGTACAAGCGCAGGCCCAGTTCCGGCAGGATCGCCAGCAGATGGTCGAAGACGTCGCCCTGGATGCGCTCGTATTCGACCCATGCGGTCACCGCGGTAAAGCAATAGACCTCGACCGGAATGCCCTCGGACGTGGGCTCCATCATGCGCACCATCATCGCCATGTCCTGGCGGATTTCCGGATTCTGCTTCAGGTACGCCAGCGCGTAGGCGCGCAGCGTGCCGATGTTGGTCAGCCGGCGCCGGTTGGCCGGCACGCTGGCCAGTTCGCCCAGCGTCTGGTTGGCCTGGACAATGTCCTGGGTCTTGGTCTGCAGGTAGTCGTGCAGCAGCCGGAACTTCATCAGGCGCTGCGGTTCGTCGTCGGCCAGAAAGCGCACGCTGGCGGCGTCGATGCGGATGGTGCGCTTGATGCGCCGGCCGCCCGATTCGAACATGTGCCGGTAATTGCGGTAGCTTTCCGAGAACAGCTTGTAGGTCGGCACCGTGGTGACGGTGTTGTCCCAGTTCTGCACTTTGACGGTATGCAGCGCGATGTCCTTGACAAAGCCGTCGGCGTTGCATTGCGGCATCTCGATCCAGTCGCCGATGCGCAGCATGTCGTTGCTGGTGAGCTGCGTGCTGGCCACCAGCGACAGCAGCGTGTCCTTGAAGACCAGCAGCAGCACCGCCGACAGCGCGCCCAGGCCGGAGATCATCCACAGCGGCGAGCGGTCGATCAGGATGGAAAGCACCAGAACGGTGCATACGGCCGCCAGGATGAGCTTGCCGATCTGGATGTAGCCCTTGATGGACCGGGTCTGCGCGCGGGTCGTGGCTGAATAGGTGTCCTGCCAGGCGCTCAGCACGCCCGAGAACGCAATGAACACGCAGATCCAGGCGCCCGCGTGCGCCAGCCGGCCCACGACGGAGATCGCCCGTTCGGCGTGGGGCACCAGGTCGATGCCCACGGACACCACGGCAAACGGCACCGCGTACCAAAGATTCTGATACGCGCGGCGGCGCTGCAGCGCCTTGTCCCAGTCGACGCGGCCGCTGGCCACCAGCAGCCGGTGCGCCAGCAAGAGGACGACGCGCGCGACGACCCACTGCACGAACAGCGCGGTCAGGATGAGCACGCCGATTCCGATCAGCGTCTGCGCCCAGATCTCCCGCGGCATGTGGGTATCAAGTTGGGTGACTAGCTCTTCCCATTCCAGGGGCATGGATCCGTACTCGCTTTTCAGGTCTTGAAACTAACCGGGGATTATCCGACAACTCGCCCCGATCGCGGGTTCCGGCCCCGCATAACGGGCGGCCGCCACACCCGGCGCGGCGCGAGGCCCTATAATCCCGGCCATCATGGCAAAGACTCCCTCCCCCGATCAAAACCAGTTCGCCAACAAGGCGCAGGCCTGGTCCGCCCGGTTCTCCGAGCCGGTTTCCGAACTCGTCAAACGCTACACGGCGTCCGTGGATTTCGACAAGCGCCTGGCGCGCCACGACATCCAGGGCTCGCTCGCGCACGCGGACATGCTGGCCGCCCAGGGCATCATCGGCGCCCAGGATCTGGCCGACATCCAGCGCGGCATGACCCAGATCCTGTCCGAAATCGACGCCGGCTCGTTCCAGTGGCTGCTCGACCTGGAAGACGTCCATCTGAACATCGAAAAGCGCCTGGTGGAACTGGTGGGCGACGCGGGCAAGCGCCTGCACACCGGCCGTTCGCGCAACGACCAGGTCGCCACCGACATCCGCCTGTGGCTGCGTGACGAAATCGACACCCTGCAGATCCTCTTGCGCCAGCTGCGCCACGCCCTGGCGACGGTCGCGCTGGAAAACGCCGGCACCATCATGCCGGGCTTCACGCACCTGCAAGTGGCCCAGCCCGTCACCTTCGGCCATCACCTGCTCGCGTACGCCGAAATGTTCGGCCGCGACGCCGAGCGCCTGGCCGACTGCCGCCGCCGCGTGAACCGCCTGCCGCTGGGCGCCGCCGCCCTGGCCGGCACGTCTTTCCCGATCGACCGCGAACGCGTCGCCAAAACCCTGGGCTTTGAAGGCGTGTGCCGCAATTCGCTGGACGCCGTCTCCGACCGCGACTTCGCCATCGAATTCTGCGCCGCCGGCGCGCTGATCATGACGCACGTCTCGCGCCTGTCCGAAGAGCTGGTGCTCTGGATGAGCCCGCGCGTCGGCTTCATCGATCTCGCCGACCGCTTCTGCACCGGCAGCTCGATCATGCCGCAGAAAAAGAACCCCGACGTGCCCGAACTGGCCCGCGGCAAGACCGGCCGCGTCAACGGCAACCTGGTCGCGCTGCTGACCCTGATGAAGGGCCAGCCCCTGGCCTACAACAAGGACAACCAGGAAGACAAGGAAGGCCTGTTCGACACGGCGGACACGCTGCGCGACACGCTCACGATCTTCGCGGACATGGCCGGCGGCATCAAGGTCAAGGCCGACAACATGCGCGCCGCGGCGCTGCAAGGCTTTGCCACCGCCACCGATCTGGCCGACTACCTGGTCAAGCGCGGCGTGCCCTTCCGTGACGCCCACGAAGTCGTGGCCCACGCCGTGCGCGATTGCGAACAGCGCGGCTGCGATCTGGCCGACCTGTCCACGGCCGAACTCACGGCCTACCACCCCAGCATCACCGAAGACGTGCATCAGGTGCTGACGCTGGAAGGCTCGGTCGCCGCGCGCAAGCACGTGGGCGGCACCGCCCCCGAGCGCGTGGCCGAAGAGGCTCAACGCGTGTTGGCGGAAACGGCCGAAGGCTGATTGCCAATCCGGCTGACGGCTCGACTGCAAGGCCCCCTTTCCGGGGGCCTTGTTGTTTCTAGCCCGCCAACCAGCCGTCCAATTGCCGCGCCAGCGCATCGAACACGCCCGCCACCCGCTTCACGCGCCGCAGATCGCCGTGCATGGCAATCCAGACGTCGACGTCAAAACCGATTTCCTGCGCCAGCACCGGCACCAGCCCCAGGGGCTTCGCAAGCTGGCGCGGACATACGCCGACGCCCAGGCCGGCCTTCAGGGCCGCGAACTGTGCGACGTGGTGGTCGCACGCCACGGCAAACGGCTGGTCGGCGTCGATCACGCCCTGCTCGGCCAGCACGCGGCGGTCGGCCAGGCGGCGGTCGGGGCCGATCATCGGCGTGTGCCGCAAGTCGCCGCGGGTATGCGGGAGCCCATACGCCTGGATGCAGTCCGCCGTGGCGTACAGCCCGACGCGCAACGCGCCGGCGCGGCGCGCCACCACATTGGCTTCGCTGGGACGCTGCAGCCGGACCGCGATATCCGCTTCCTGCCGGGGCAAGGCCTCCAACCGGTCCTGCACGCTCAGTTCCAGCCGCACGCCCGGCAGCGTCCGGCGGATTTCCAGCAGCATTGGCGGCAGCACCTCGACGCCCAGCAACTCGCTGCTGGTGATGCGCACGACGCCCTCGGCCGCATCCGCCCCCTCGCCCGCCCGCCGGGTGAACGCCTGTGCCGCCGCGTCCATGGCCTCGACGTGCTCGCCCAGTTCGCGCGCCGCGTCCGTGGGCTGCAGCCCCGCAGGGGTCCGCAGAAAGAGGCTCACGCCTACACTGGCTTCCAGCTTTTCGATGCGGCGGCGGGCGGTGGCCTGCGCAATGCCCAGCATCCGGGCCGCGCCCGACAGGCTGCCGGTACGCAAGACGGCTAGAAAGACACGCTGGCTTTCCCAATCTAGAGAATCAATGCTCATACAAAATCTGCTAACGGATGGTTCATTCTGGCGGTTCCCGGCGGCCGGCATCCCGGGCATCCTGTTTCACCCGTTTGAAGGAACCCATTCATGACCCTGACCGGCCAATGCCGCTGCGGCGCCGTCCGCTACTCCATCGACCTCGCGGGCAAGCCGCTCGTCTATGCCTGCCATTGCCAGAACTGCCAGCGCTGGAGTGGAAGCGCCTTCGGGCTGCACCTGCTGCTGCCGGAAACGGCGATGAGCATAACCGGAACGCTCGACGAATACCGCCATGAGCACGAGGGAAAGCAGTCTTGCCAATTTCTGTGCGCGCAGTGCCGCACGCGCATCTTCAACACGACCGAAGCCGCACCCGGCATGCGCGTGTTGCGCGCCGGCACGCTGGACGAGGCGGCCGGGCTGACGCCGGCCGCGCATATCTGGACCCGGCGCAAACACGCCTGGCTGCACTTGCCGGCTGACGTGCCGAGCTGGCCTGAAAGCCCGTCTCCGGAGGAGTTTGCGCAGGCGGTGATGGGAGGGTGATGGGCCAAAGGTCCGATATGATGGCGCCTTCGCCGTTCTGTCCCCCAGACCATGTCCCTCGCGCGCGCGCCGCTCAAGCCCTTTGCTCCGCTACGCATGTCCCTGGCCGTATTGGCCGCTTCCACGCTGCTGGCTAGCGTCGGTGTGCCGCCAGCCCAAGCCCAAACCGCCCGCAAACCCTCCCCCTACGAAAACGGCCGTCCCCTGCGCCCCGACGAGGTTGAGGCGCGCAAGGCGGAGGACGCGCGGTGGGGCGGCCCGCGGTTTCTGGAGAGGATCCAGACCCGGGCCGAATTCGA
Source organism: Achromobacter sp. Root565 (assembly GCF_001427425.1). Taxonomy (NCBI): domain Bacteria; kingdom Pseudomonadati; phylum Pseudomonadota; class Betaproteobacteria; order Burkholderiales; family Alcaligenaceae; genus Achromobacter; species Achromobacter sp. Root565. The sequence continues at coordinate 297,461 of NZ_LMGO01000006.1, read as the reverse complement.
TCAACTGGCGCGGGTCTACAACGCCGGCACGCCGCTGGAAATTCCGCACGTGCTATTCGTGATCGACCGCCAGCGCGCGGACCGCATCTATTACCTGCACACGCCCCGCTATGGGCTGCACGAGACCTTTGCGCGCGAGCGTCGTCTGTTGTCGGGCGACAAAGCCAAGCTGATCGCGCAGTACAAGGATCCGAACCGGCGCCTGCTGTTCGGCACGTTGAGCTGGCAAAACGGTCTGCCGGGCTACACCTATGAATTCTGGGAAGGCGATCTGCTGACGCCGGAACTGCTGACCCTGACCGCGCAGCGGCTGGCGGCCACGTTTTACGAGCCGCTTCGATTCAAGAGCAACTCCACGCTGCAGGAGCAGACCGCGCAGCGGGCCGGGCTGGACGTTGTCACGCAAGAGGCGCTGCTGCGCGAGCAGACCTTCCTGCCGCTGAACACCGGGCGCGCACAAGGCAGGCTGCGCATCGTCAAATCCGTGGACGAGACGCCTGACCTGTCGCCCACGGACATCTTGGTGCTGGACGAGGTGCCCGTCGCGCTGACGCCTGTGGCCGGTCTGGTCACGCAGCGGCCGTCCACCCTGCTCTCGCATGTGAACCTGCTGGCCAAGGGCTGGCGCATTCCCAATGCCTACGTGCGCGACGCCGTGGCCGTCCTGCGCGAGCATGACGGCCAGTGGGTCGAGCTGACCGTGGAAAACAACGGCTATCGGGTTCAGCGCATGGCGCAGCCCGCCGCGGCCGCCTCGCCGACGGCGGCGGCAACGCCAACCACCGCCACGCCGCTGCCCAAGCCCGACCTGTCGGTGCGCGCCATCAAGCCGCTGTCCGGCATGACCACGCGCGACAGCCGCCACTGCGGCGTCAAGGCCGCGAACCTGGGCGCATTGAAATCCGTGCTGCCGCCCGCCGCCAGCGTGCCCGACGGCTTTTGCATTCCGTTTGCCCAGTACGCGGCGTTCATGGACAAGCTGGGCGTGCCTGCCCGCGTGGCGGCGCTGGAACAGCGAACCGACTTCGCGTCCGACGCCAATGTGCGGCGCACGGAACTGGCCAAGCTGCGTCAGGACATCATCGACGCGACGCCCGAAGCCGCCCTCTCGGCGGCCTGGCTCGTCCGCTGGGAAAAACAGCTGGGCGGACGCGGCGTCTTCGTACGCAGTTCATCCAATTCTGAAGACCTGCCGGGCTTCAGCGGCGCGGGCCTGTACACCACCGTGCCCAACGTCACGCAGGCCGACGCGCTGGCCCGGGCCGTGCAGACGGTCTGGGCGTCGGTCTACAACTTCGAGGCCTATGAAGCGCGCCGCGCCGCGGGCTTCAATCAGGACGCGGTGGTCATGGCGGTGCTGGTGCAGTTGGCCGCCGCGTCGGACAGCTCGGGCGTCATGATCACGCGCGATCCCTTCGACGCCTCGCGCCGCCACGTCACCTACCTGTCCGCCAAGCGCGGGCTGGGCATCAAGGTGGTGGAAGGCAAGCGCCAGGCCGAGCAGGTCATGTATTCCAGCTGGTCCAAGGCCGTGCAGGTGCTGAGCCGATCGGCTGAGGACACGCAGCTCGTCGCCGCCGCGGGCGGCGGCGTGCGCGAAGTGCCCATCGAGGGCGCCCGGCAGGTGCTGAATGACGCGCTGGTCGCGCGCCTGGCCACCGTAGGCCGGCAGGTGAAGACGCGGCTGGGAAATGGGGATCAGGACATCGAATGGGCCGTGCAAGGCGACGAGATCCTGATCCTGCAGGCGCGGCCGTATATCGACGGCGGGCGCTGAACGCAGGGGCGCGGGGCAGACACGGCGCGGACATTGCATCCACGCCGTGTCCTGTCTTCAGATATGCAACGCGTGCCCCAGCGCCTTGAGCGCGGCCTCCTGCACGGCCTCGCCCAGCGTGGGATGCGCGTGGATCGTGCCTGCCACATCCTCCAGCGTCGCGCCCATTTCCAGCGACTGCCCAAACGCCGTCGACAGCTCGGACACCGCACGCCCCACCGCCTGCCACCCAACAATCAGGTGGTTGTCGCGCCGGGCCACCACACGCACAAACCCGTCGGTGGATTCCAGCGTCATGGCGCGGCCGTTGGCGGCGAAGGGGAAGGATGCCGTCACGCAGTCCAGCCCGGCGCTTTCGGCCTCTTGCGGCGACAGGCCCGCGACCACGACCTCGGGATCGGTGAAGCACACGGCGGGGATGGACGCCGGCTGGAAGTGGCGGCGCTTGCCCGCCACCAGCTCGGCCACCATCTCGCCCTGCGCCATTGCGCGATGCGCCAGCATGGGCTCACCCGCGATGTCGCCGATGGCCCAGACATCGCGCATCGACGTGCGGCACTGGTCGTCGATGCGCAGCGCGTTGCCCTTGCGGTCCAGTTGCAGGCTTTCCAGCCCCCAGCCTTGCGTGCGCGGGCGGCGCCCCACCGAGATCAGCACGCGATCGGCGGATAGAAGCGTTTCAGCGCCGCTGGCGTCCTGCACGCGCACCGCATCACCCTTGCCGTTCAGCCCCAGCACCTTGCGTCCGAGATGCAGCGCGATGCCCATCTTGCCGAGCGCGGCCGCCACCGGCTTGGTGAGGTCGGCGTCGTAGGTCGGCAGGACGCGGTCCTGCGCCTCGACCACGGCGACCTCGGCGCCGAGCTTGCGGTACACAGTGCCCAGTTCCAGGCCGATGTAACCGCCGCCCACCACCACGAGCTGCTTCGGGATGCTGGTGGGCGACAGGGCCTCGGTGGACGACACCACCGTGCCGCCGAAAGGCAGCGACGGCAGCGGCGTGGGCTCGGAACCCGCCGCCAGCAGCAGGTGCTCGCACTGGATGCGGATGCGGCCGGCGTCAGGCGTCTCGACGTCGGCGGTCTTGCCGTCCAGCAGCGTGGCCCAGCCGTGCACGACTTCCACGCCGTTCTTCTTGAGCAGCGCGCCCACGCCGCCCGTCAGCTTGCCGACGATGCCGTCCTTCCAGGCCACGGTCTTGGCGATGTCGATGCGCGGCGCGTCGACCGCGATGCCCAGCGCCGAATCGCCGGCGTAGTGACGCGCCTTGTCGAATTCCTCGGCCGCGTGAATCAGGGCCTTGGACGGGATGCAGCCGATGTTCAGGCAGGTGCCGCCCAACTGCGCGCCCTCGACCAGGATGGTCGGCACGCCCAGTTGCCCGGCGCGGATGGCGGCCACGTAGCCGCCGGGGCCGCCGCCGATCACCAGCAATGTCGTTGTCTTTGTGATCTGGCTCATGCTTACTCCACGAAAAGCAGCGCGGGTTGTTCCAGCAGCGCGCGCACAGCCTGGATGAAGCGCGCCGCGTCCATGCCGTCCACCACGCGGTGGTCGAAGGACGAAGACAGGTTCATCAGCTTGCGCGCCACCACGGCGCCGTTGCGGAAGGCTGGGCGTTCGACGATGCGGTTCACGCCCACGATGCCGACCTCGGGGTGGTTGATCACCGGCGTGGTGACGATGCCGCCCAAGGGACCGAGGCTGGTGATGGTGATGGTCGAGCCGGACAGCTCGTCGCGCCCGGCCGAGCCGCTGCGCACCGCCTGCGCCAGCCGCGTGATCTCGGCCGCCATGGACCAGATGTCGCGCGCCTCGGCATGGCGCATCACGGGCACCATCAGGCCGCCGTCGCTTTGCGTGGCAATGCCGATGTGCACCGCGCCGTAGCGCGTCACCACCCCGGCCTCGTCGTCGTAGCGCGCGTTGATCTGCGGAAAATCGCGCAGCGCCACCACCATCGCGCGGGCCAGGAGCGGCAGCAGCGTCAGCTTGCCACGCGACTCGCCCCACTTGGCGTTCAACTGCACGCGCAGGTCTTCGAGCTCGGTCACGTCGATTTCCTCGACGTAGCTGAAGTGCGGGATGCGGCGCTTGGATTCGGCCATCTTCTGCGCGATCTTCCTGCGCAGCCCGATGACGGGCACGGCGTCTTCGTCGTTGCGTTCGGCGTAGGCCGAGCCGGCGCGTGCGCTGCTGGCCGAGCCCTGCCCCTGCAGCCAGGCGTCCAGGTCTTCGTGCAGGATGCGACCGGCGGGGCCACTGCCTTGCACGTAGCGCAGTTCGACGCCCAGGTCCCACGCGCGCTTGCGCACGGCGGGCGAAGCCAACGGCTTTTCGCCGGGCTGGCGGACTGCGGCGGGCGCGCCGCCTGATTGGCGCCCGGCCGGCGACCTGGCCGACGCCGGCGCGGAGCCGGATGCGGATGCCGATGTCGATGACTTGGCCGGCGTGGCAGTCGCGGGCGTCACTACGCCGGGCGTCACTACGCCACTTTCCACCAGACTCGGACCTCCCGCACGCTGCGCCCCATCGGCAGCAATCCCGCCAGCCGCAGGCACAGCCGCCTTCGCCGCCGGCGCCGCCGCCGCAGCGCCCGCCTTCACATTCCCTTCGCCTTCGACTTCGAGCCGGATCAGCTCACCGCCCACGGCCATCACCTGGCCAACATCACCGCCCAGCGAAATCACCTTGCCAACCACCGGCGAGGGAATCTCGACCGTGGCCTTGTCCGTCATGACGTCAGCCAGCGGCTGGTCCTCGGCGACGGTATCGCCCACCTTGACGTGCCAGCCCACCAGCTCGACCTCTGCGATGCCTTCGCCGATATCGGGCATCTTGATGATATGAATCCCCATGTCATGCCTCCATCGCGCGTTTGAACGCTTCGCCGACCCGGCGCGGGCCGGGGAAGTACGCCCATTCCTGCGCGTGCGGATAGGGAGTGTCCCAACCGGTCACGCGCTCGACGGGCGCCTCCAGATGATGGAAGCAGTGTTCCTGCACCAAAGAAATCAGTTCCGCGCCAAAGCCGCAGGTGCGCGTGGCCTCGTGCACCACCACGCAGCGCCCGGTCTTCTTGACCGAGTTGACGATGGCATCCAGATCCAGCGGCCAGAGGCTGCGCAGGTCGATGATTTCGGCGTCGATGCCGGTTTCCTCGGCCGCGGTCAGCGACACGTGCACGGTGGTGCCGTAGGTCAGCACCGTCAGCTCCGAACCCGGACGCACGATGGCGGCCGATTCCAGCGGCACGGTGTAGTAGCCGGTGGGCACGACACTACCGGGACGGCCGGTCCACGGCGTGACGGGTCGGTCATGGTGGCCGTCGAACGGGCCGTTGTAGAGGCGCTTGGGTTCCAGGAAGATCACCGGATCGTCGTTCTCGATGGCGGCGATCAAGAGCCCTTTCGCGTCATACGGATTGGACGGCATCACCGTGCGCAGGCCGCAGACCTGCGTGAACATGGCCTCGGGGCTCTGGCTGTGCGTCTGTCCGCCGTAGATGCCGCCGCCGCAGGGCATGCGGATGGTCATGGGGGCAATGAACTCGCCCACCGAGCGGTAGCGCAGGCGCGCCGCCTCGGACACGATCTGGTCCGAGGCCGGATAGAAGTAGTCGGCGAACTGGATTTCGCACACGGGCCGAAGGCCGTAGGCGCCCATGCCCACCGCCACGCCGACGATGCCGCCTTCGGAAATGGGGGTGTCGAACACGCGCGAGCTGCCGAACTTGGCCTGCAGGCCTTCGGTGCAGCGGAACACGCCGCCGAAGTAGCCCACGTCCTGCCCGAACACCACGACGTTGTTGTCGCGCTCAAGCATGACATCCATGGCCGAGCGCAAAGCCTGGATCATGGTCATCGGCGCCGAGGCCGGACCAGCGTTGTTATCGATTGCCATGGTCAGACTCCGAGCTGCTGACGCTGCCGGCGCAGATGCTCCGGCATGTCCTTGTACACGTCTTCAAAAATGCTGGCGGCGCTGGGGACGTGGCCGTCCACCAGGGTGCCGTAGCTCTCTGCTTCCTTCTGGGCCGCCAGGATCTCGGCGTCGAGTTCGGCGCGGACTGCGTCGTGCTCGGCGTCGGACCAGATGCCCAACAGGATGAGGTGTTTCTTGAAGCGCTCGATCGGGTCGCCCAGGGGGAAGTGGCTCCAGTCGTCGCCGGGACGGTACTTGGTGGGGTCGTCGGAGGTGGAGTGCGGACCGGCGCGGTACGTTACCCATTCGATCAGCGTCGGGCCGAGGTTGCGGCGGGCGCGCTCGGCGGCCCAGATTGACGCGGAATAGACCGCCAGGAAATCGTTGCCGTCCACCCGCAGCGACGCGATGCCGCAGCCCACGCCGCGGCCCGCGAAGGTCGCGCCCTCGCCGCCGGCGATCGCCTGGAAGGTCGAGATGGCCCACTGGTTGTTGACCACGTTCAGGATGACGGGCGCGCGGTAGACGTGCGCGAAGGTCAGCGCGGTGTGGAAGTCGGCTTCGGCGGTGGCGCCGTCGCCAATCCAGGCCGAGGCAATGCGGGTGTCGCCCTTGATGGCCGACGCCATGGCCCAGCCCACCGCCTGGATGAACTGCGTGGCCAGGTTGCCCGAAATCGTGAAAAAGCCGTTTTCCCGGTCGGAATACATGACCGGCAGTTGGCGGCCCTTGAGCGGGTCGCGCTCGTTGGACATGAGCTGGCACATCATCGTCACCAGCGACACGTCGCGCGACAGAAGGATGCTTTGCTGGCGATAGGTGGGAAAGCACATATCCCCCTTTTCCAGCGCCATGGCGTGGGCGGTGCCAATGGCTTCCTCGCCCAGGCTCTGCATATAGAACGAAATCTTCTTCTTGCGCTGCGCGGTCAGCATGCGCCCGTCGAAGATGCGCGTCTTGAGCATCGCACGCATGCCGGCGCGCAGCATGTCGTGGCTGATCTCCGGCGCCCAGGGCCCGACGGCGCGGCCGTGCTCGTCGATGACGCGGACCAGGCTATAGGCCAGTGGACCGGTGTCGACCGCGGCAACATCAATGGGGGGTTTGGGCACCTCGCCGGGCGGCGAAAGATGCAGATAGGAGAAGTCTGTCTTGCAACCCGGTCGCCCTGTCGGCTCGGGGACGTGCAACTTCAGCGGCCCATATTGGCTCATGTATTGTCTCCACGCTTGATCGTGTCATGCGTTTTCTTCCTACCAAGGCGTTGCCAGAGGCGTGTGACCTCGGACGCTGCCGTCGACGGCTTGCGCCCGGGGATACTTGGGCAAAGCCGTTGACGAGATTAGCACAGGGGACAGGGCCGATGAGCGGGCCGCGCGGCCTCTGAGGGCCGCATTGGGCTACGGGTTTTCCTGCGTTGCGGCAGGCCCGGTTGCCCGTTCTACCAGCGGTAGCTGAGCGTTGCGTACAAGGTGCGCGGATCGCCGTAACGGCAGCCGGTGCTGCCGGCGCAAGCCAGGTAGCCGCGGTTGAACAGGTTGCGCGCGTTCAGCGCCAGCGACAGGCCGGACATCGACGGATCCAGCGCGCCAAAGTCATACGCGGCCATCGCGTCCACCAGGAACTGCCCCGGCACATTGGCGGGATAGCCCGGCAGATTGGTCGAACTGGCATAGCGCACCCCTGCCCCCACGGTCAGGCCGCTCACGCCAACCGCTGTCAGGTTGTAGTCGGCCCACACCGACGCGCTGTGCAGCGGCACCAACGCGATGCGCTGGTCCACCAGGGCCGGCGTGTTGCTGCGCGTGGTGCGCGCGTCGGTGTACGCATAGCTCGCGGTCAGGTTCAGCGCGCCCAGGCGAGCTTTGGCTTCCAGTTCCAGGCCGCGCGAACGCGCCTTGCCCGTCTGCACCGAATACGTGGCATCGGCCGGATCGCTGGTCAGCGCATTGGTCTGCGTCAGGTCGTAGATGGCGGCGCTGTACAGCATGTTGCCGCCTGGCGGCTCGTAGCGCAGCCCCAGTTCGTACTGGGTGCCCTTGGTGGGCTTGAACGCATTGCCCGCGCGGTCCACGCCCACCGTGGGCGCGAACGACTGGCTGGCGCTGAGGTAAGGCGCCAGGCCGTTGTCGGCCAGATAAAGCAGGCCGATGCGGCCGGTCGTGGCCGTGTCGCGCAACCGCGTGGTGACGCCGTTGGTGTAGCTTTTCTGGTCGGTATCGGCCCAGTCCTGGCGCCCGCCCAGCACGACCACCCACTTGTCCTGGATCTTGATCTGATCCTGCACATAAAGGCCCAGCGCGCTGGAGCGCGTGTTGATGCCGTAGTCAGCGGCGGTGTTCAGCACCGGCACGGCGCCGTAGACCGGGTTGTAGATATCGGCCAGCGGGGCCACGGTGCCGGAATGGCGGTGGGAATCGTAGCCGCTGCGGTAGTAGTCCAGGCCAGCCAGCACGGTGTGCTGCAGGGGGCCGCCATCCAGTTTCATTTCCAGCGAAGTGTCGGTGGCGATGCCGTATGAATGCTCGTTGCGGCTGACGACGCCGCGGCGCAGCGTGCGGCCATTGGCCTGCAGGGCGCCGAACGACAGGTAGTCCCAGGTGCCGTCCGCCGTGAAATAGCGCGCGCTCTGGCGCAGCTTCACGCGGTCGTTGAATGCGTGTTCGAACGCGTAGCCCACGGTGTAGGTGTCCGTGTCGTAGCGGTCGAAATCAGGCTCACCGATGAACAAATCGCGCGGGATCTGGCCGTTCAGCGTGTTGGCGGCAGGCATTGGCGCGGCGAATTTGGTGCGGATGCGCTGGTATGTCGCCAGCAGGGTCAGGGACGTCGCGGCCGACGGCTGCCACGTCAATGCCGGCGCCAGATAGGTCCGGTCGTCCGGCACATGATCCACCCAGTTGTCGGCGTTGCGCGCCAGGCCGGTCAACCGGTAGGTCCACGTGCCGTCTTCGGTCAGCGCGCCGGCGAAGTCGCCCGACACCTGCCGGCGGTTATAGCTGCCCGCTTCCAGGTTCAGCTCTCGCAGCGTGTCGGCGGTGGGCCGCTTGCTGACGGTGTTCACCACGCCGCCGGGGCTCAATTGCCCATAGAGGACGGACGACGCGCCGCGCAGCACTTCCACCCGCTCCAGGCCGTACGGTTCCTGCCCGCCGTCGTAGACACTGGATTGCAGCTTCAGGCCATCGCGCAGTTGCCCGGAGTTGCCGGCGGCCACATTGAAGCCGCGCAGCATGAGGTCATCGACCATCCGGCTGAACGCCGGCGACTGCGAGGAAACACCTGGCGTATACCCCAGCGCGTCGGCCAGCGACGCCGCCTTGACGACGCGGATCTGGTCGCTGGTGACCACCGACACCGATTGCGGCGTCTCGATAAGCGGCGTGTCCGTCTTCGTGCCCGACATCGCCCGCTGCGCAACGTAGCCGTCGACATGGCCGGTAGGCGATTCCGCCGAGCCGGTCACGCGCACCGGTTCCAGCATCGTCGCGTTGGCCGGCGCGCGGCGCACGCTCAGCGTGCCGTTGGCCGTTACCGCCAGCTCCAGCCCGCTGCCCGCCAGCGACTGGCGCACGGCCTCTTCGGGGGTGTAATTGCCCGCCACCGCCGCAGCCGTGCGTCCCGCGACCAAGGCGGGGTCGACCGACACCGCGCGCCCGCTTTGGCGGGCGATCCGGGTCAACGTGTCGCCCAGCGGCGCAGCCGGCAGGTCGTATCGCGTCGCCACCGGGGCCGGGGTCTGGGACTGTGTCTGAGCCTGCACCGCCGGTGCGGCCAAAGCGACGATCAGCGCGGCCGTCAGCGGCGCGGCTGGATAGTGGTGAAACATGGGATCTCCTGCAAACAGTTTGGCGTTTCAGGAGGTATGTCCAGCGAGGCCGGCAAAAGCGATCATTTTTTCTCAGCGGCGTCCGCGCGCAGGTCGATGCCCACCAGCCATCCGCCCAGCGAACTGACCTGGATGGGCAGCGTCTGACGCAGCGATTCCAGCGTGCGGTCCGTGTCGTCCAGCGGGAAGGCGCCCAGCACGCGCAGCCGCGCGGCCTCCGGCGTGATCCTGATGACGCCCCGCCGATAGGGACGCAAGGCGTCCACCACCGCGCCAAGGGGCTCGTCATGTACAACCAGCATTCCGCCCTGCCACGCGGCCGCGTCGCTCAGTTGCACATCCGGCTGGCCCAGCCCGCCCGCGCCGAAACGCACGCCCTCGCCCGTATGCAAGGTCAGGCGCTGTCCGCCCGCTCGCACCTCGACGCTGTGTTCGAGCACGCTGGCCACGCTAGTTTCGCCCTGGCGGGCCACGCCGAACACCGTGCCAAGCGCCTGGACCTCACCGTCGGCGCTGACCACCATGAAAGGCCGGCTGGCGTCGGACGCCACGCGCACGAGCACCGCGCCGCTGCGCAAGCGGACCCGGCGCGCCTCGGCAGAGAAATCCAGGTCCACCGCGGACCGTGCATTCAACGTCAATTCGCTGCCGTCGGGCAAGGTGTAGACGCGGCGTTCGGCCGTGCCCGTACGTAGGTCGGCGGTCAGGGTGCGCAACGGCGTCTGGCGGTCTGCAAGCGCCGCCAGCCCGCCGGCGGCGAGCGCCAGCATCAGCATGTTGCGCAATGCGCGGCGCCGAGCCGGCGGCTCCTTCAGCACCGCCCCGGCGGCTCGCCGCTGTCCGCCCTGGCCCAGGGCGTCAAAAGAACCCTTGACCGCAGTGTTCACTGTCTCCCAGGCCGCGGCATGGCGCGGATCGGACTGGCGCCAGCTTTCAAAGCGCACCCGGTCCGCCGCGGCAACGCTGCCGGAGGACAACAGCACCATCCAGTCCACGGCCGATTCCAGTTCGGCCGGCAGTGCGGGCGCCGTCATGGCGCAAGCCGCGAAGCCACGCACAGCGTGATGGCCTGCTTCATGTAGCGCCGCACGGTGATGACGGACACGCCGATGCGCGTGGCGATCTCGGCGTAGCCAAGCTCGTCAACCTGGCTGTAGAGAAAAGCCTGGCGCGCCTTGCGCGGCAGGCGGTGCAGGACGCGGTCGATGTGCATCAAAGCCTCGACGACAAGCGCGCGGCTTTCTTCGCTGGGTGCGCTAGCCTGCGGCAGCGCCTGCAGGCTGTCGATGTAGGCGCGTTCCAGGTCGCGGCGACGCCAGAACGTAAAAAGCGCGCGCTGCGCCAGGGTGGTCAGGAACGCCCGCGGTTCGCGAATCGCTTCGGCGTGGCGGCCCGACAGAATCCGCACAAAGGTGTCGTGCGCGAGATCGGCGGCGTCGTGACGGCAGCCCAACCTGCGCCGCAGCCACTCCTGCAGCCAGGAATGATGAGCTTCATACAGCTCGGCAGCGGCGTGCTCCGTGGGCTGCGCGGATGAGGACATAACGAGGCGCCAAGCTAATTAACAATAAGAATTATTGTCATTTATTCCTTGGCGCGCAAGCGCGGCCGACAACCGCGCTGTCCGGCTTAAACGGCGCCGGTCCATTCCGTGACGAATTCACGGTAGTCCGGACGCTTGGCGGGCGGCACCGCGCACGCGGGCGTGCCGACGGCCAAAAAGCCCAGGAAGCGGTAATCCAGCGAGTCCAGACCCAGCGCGTCCTGCACGTCTTCCACGTACGTGCCCAGGCCGGTGCTCCAGAACGCGGCGTAGCCCAGCATGTGGACGGCGTTCAGGATGTTCATCACCGAGCAGCCGGCGGCGAGCAGCTGTTCCTGTTCGGGGATTTTGGTGTTGCCGTGGGCGATCTTCTGGGCCACGGCGATGAACAGCGGCACGCTGGCCATCCATTCGCGAACCGACTTTTCCTTTTCGGGCGTCATGCGCGGATCGCCGGTGCGCTTGACGGCGTCCAGCGCCATGTCCGCCAGCTTGCCGATGGCCTCGCCCTGGATCACGACATAGCGCCACGGACGCAGCGCGCCATGATCGGGGGCCGCCATGGCAGCCTGCAGGATCTGTTCGAGTTCGTCGGGTTTGGGGGCCGGCGCCCGCAGGAACTTGAAGGAGCGGCGCGAGGTCAGGGCGTGGAGCGGCGTGGCGGTCTGGTTTACGGTCATTGATCGATGCGCAAATGGGAAAGAAACAGATTCTCATAGTACGCGATGACGTCTGACCGGTCGCTGATCCCCCGGACCGCAACAAGGGCATCCCGGCGGCGCGCTCAGCCCAGGTGGGTGTGCCGCTCCTGCCGCTCTTCGACCTGCATTTCGCTCAGTCCGTGCAGGATGCCGCAATCATCCGAGTCGGGCCGCGCCGACAGGCAGCGCTGGCGCAGTTCGGTCAATTGGGCCTTTAGCTGCGTCAGTTCGGCGATGCGCTCGTCGACGTGCGAGATGTGCTCGTCAAAGAGCTGGTTGATGGGGCCGCAGCCGGTGCGATGGTTGTCGGCCACGGAGAGGATGGCGCGGATTTCGTCCTGCGTCATGTCCAGCGCGCGGCAGTTGCGGATGAGGCGCAGACGCTCCAGGTGCATCTGGCCATAAGTGCGGTAGTTGTTGAGCCCGCGCTCCGGGGCCGGCAGCAGCCCCTCTTTCTCGTAATACCTGACGGTTTCGACCGTGGTGCCGGCCGCCGTGGCCAATTCGCCGATACGCATCGCTGCCTCCCGGATCAGATCCGATGATTAGGGGTTGACCCTATAGTAACTCCAAGGTGTGGAATTGCGTCATCAGCTTATTTGAAGGGTCAAGCGGATGTCTTTACCTCCGGTCAAACAACGCGAACATCAATCGGGCGGGGATTGCGGTCCCTGCTGCGGCGGCGAGCGCGCGCCCGCGCAGCCCGCACCCATTGCGATGGCGCGCGTCGAGAAAACGGGCGATGACGCCTGCTGCGGGCACGATCATGCGCGGGAACCGGTCAAGAGCCCCGGTCACGCTCACGCTCACGCTCACGCTCACAAGCATGGTGCCGACGCCTGCTGCGCGACCGCTGCCCCAACCCGGGCTGCCCAGGACGCGGACTGCTGCGGCCACCCGCACGGCGATGCCTCCCTGCAACCCGCCGCCGCCACGACGCTCACCGCCGGCCCGGGCCAGTTGCTGGCGCGCCTGCGCATCGGCCAGATGGACTGCCCCACCGAGGAAACACTGATCCGCAAGAAGCTGGACGGGGTGGACGGCGTGCATGCGCTGGACTTCAACCTGATGCAGCGCATTCTGACCGTGGTCCACGCCGAGGGCGCGCTGGACCGCATCGTCGCGGCCATCAAGTCGCTGGACATGACGCCCGAGCCCCTGGCCGACGGCGCGGCGGCCGCGCCCGCCCCCGCCGCCAAGGCAGTGAACTGGTGGCTGATCGGCGGCGCGGGCGTGCTGGCCGCGCTGTCCGAGTTCTCGCATTTTGCCGGCGGCCCGCTGCTGCTGACCGCCGCGCTGGCCGTGGCCGCCATCCTGGCCTGCGGCGTCACCACCTACCGCAAGGGCTGGATCGCCGTGCGCAACGGCAACCTGAACATCAACGCGCTGATGAGCATCGCCGTCACCGGCGCCGTGCTGATCGGCCAGTGGCCCGAAGCGGCCATGGTGATGTTCCTGTTCAACGTGGCCGAACTGATCGAAGCCCGCTCGCTGGACCGGGCGCGCAACGCCGTGCGCGGCCTGCTGGACCTGGCGCCCGACACCGCCACGCTGCGTCAGCCGGACGGCAGCTGGGTGGAAGTGCCCGCCGCGTCACTGCAGCCGGGCGGCATCGTGCGCGTGCGGCCGGGCGAGCGGATCGCCGCCGACGGCATCGTGGTGAGCGGCACGTCGGCCGTGGACCAGTCGCCCATCACGGGCGAAAGCCTGCCCGTCGAAAAGGCCCAGGACGATCCCGTCTTCGCGGCCACCGTCAACACCTCCGGCTCCTTTGACTACCGCGTGACCGCCGCGGCCGGCAACACCACGCTGGCGCGCATCATCCACGCGGTGGAACAGGCGCAGGGCGCGCGCGCGCCCACGCAGCGCTTCATCGACCGGTTCTCGCGCATCTACACGCCCGCCGTCGTGGTCATCGCGGCGGCCGTGGCCGTGCTGCCGCCACTGCTCTGGGGCCAGCCGTGGTTCGACGCCATCTACCGCGCGCTGGCGCTCTTGATCATCGCCTGCCCGTGCGCGCTGGTCATTTCCACGCCTGTCAGCATCGTCAGCGGCCTGACCGCCGCGTCGCGCCGCGGCATCCTCATCAAGGGCGGCGTCTATCTTGAAGAAGGGCGCAACCTGAAATGGCTGGCGCTGGACAAGACCGGCACGCTGACGCACGGCAAGCCGGTGCAGACCGACATGCAGGACTGGGACGCGCCCGAAACCGGTCCCCACCCCGCCGCCCTGATTGCCGCCAGCCTGGCCGCGCGCTCGGACCACCCCGTGTCGCTTGCCGTGGCCAACGCGGCGCGCGAAGCCGGCAGCGCGCTGCTGGAGGTCGACGCTTTCACCGCCCTGCCGGGCCGCGGCGTCAGCGGCCTGGTGGGCGGCCAGACCTACCACCTGGGCAACCGCCGCCTGATGCGCGAACTGGGCGTGTCCAACGCCGCGCTCGACGCCCGCTTTGACGAACTGGAAAGCCAGGGCAAGAGCGTCATCGCGCTGTCCGACGGCAGCCGCGTGCTGGCGCTGGCGGCCGTGGCTGACACGGTCAAGCCCACCAGCGCCCAAGCCATCGCCGACCTGCATGGACTGGGCGTGCGCACCCTCATGCTGACGGGCGACAACACGCCGACCGCGCAGGCCATCGCGCGTCAGGTCGGCATTGACGAGGCGCGCGGCGACCAACTGCCCGAGGACAAGCTGACCGCCATTGAAGGCAAGCTTGCGCCGGACGTGCGGGTCGGCATGGTGGGCGACGGCATCAACGACGCGCCCGCGCTGGCCCGCGCCGACATCGGCTTTGCGATGGGCGCGGCCGGCACCGGCACCGCCATCGAGACCGCCGACGTGGCGCTGATGGACGACGACCTGCGCAAGATCGGCACCTTCCTGCGCCTGTCGCGCGCGACGCATCGCGTGCTGGTTCAGAACATCGCGCTGGCGCTGGGGATCAAGGTGGTGTTCCTGGCCCTGGCCGTGACGGGCCACGCGACGCTGTGGATGGCGGTGTTTGCCGACGTGGGCGCCAGCCTCTTGGTGGTCGCCAACGGCCTGCGGCTGCTGCGCGCCGCGCCGGTCAGCCGCTGAACTGCACGGGCGGCGCCAATCCGGAGCCGCCCCCCGCCGCAGCCCCCGCAGCGAATGCCCGTATGATGGCGAAAAACAGAGCCGCCCCGCGCGCCATCAAGGAGACTCCCGCTTGTCCGCAGGTTCGCATTCGCCCATCCCGGAAACGTTTCCCACCTTTGAATCGTCGGATTTCTCTGGAGAGGGATCCTTCTATTTCGATCTCGTGCGCCTGCAGGATCACGACGACATTCCGCGCGGCTTTCTGCACCGGCACCGCTATTACCACCTGCTGTGGATGACCGAGGCGCAGGGCACGCACCTGCTGGACTTCGAGCAGCACGCGGTGCGCGACCATTCGGTCTTCTTCCTGTCCCCGGGCCAGATCCACGCGTGGACGTCGTCGGTGAAGCCCAGCGGCTACGTCATGAACATCAGCACCGAGTTCTTCGCGCAGATGTTCCCGCGCGCGGACGACATCGCCAAATTTCCGTTCTTTCACCTGGCGGGCGGACCGCCCGTCATCTACCTCACGCGCGAGCAGCACGACGCCATGCTGCCGCTGCTGGCCGAAATTGAACGCGAAACGCGCGACCGGCAGACGGGTCGCTTTGACGTGGTGCGCTCGTACCTGCTGATCCTGCTGACCCAGCTTCGCCGCCTGTATCCGGCCGACGATCGCGAGACCGCCGCCGGTCCCAGCTATTCGCTGGCCAAGCGCTTCACCATGCTGATCGAAGAGCATTACCTGGACTTCTCGGCCATCCGCCAGTACGCCGACGCCCTGTGCGTCAGCGAGCGCCAGCTCAACGACGCAGTCAAGCGCAGCGTGGGGCGCACCGCCAGCCAGCTCGTACAGGAGCGCATTGCGCTGGAGGCCAAGCGGCTCCTGTGCAACACGGACCTGAGCATCGCCGAGATCGGGTTCCAGCTGAACATCGAGGATCCGGCGTATTTCACGCGCTTCTTCAAGAAGCACACGGGCTGCACGCCCGGCGATTTCCGCAAGAAGTATTACCGCCCCATCGAATGACGGCCGCCCCGCAAAAAAGTGCAAAACAAGCTCTGATCTGTCCTAACGCGCCCTGACCCGGGCTGCGTAAAGTTCATCCGGACTCAACCCGCCGCGCTGCGGCCAGATTGAAACTGCGATGAATGACACTTCGACATTGATGACGGGCGGCCAGCATGTGGTGCGGGCCTTGTTGGAACACGGCGTGGACACCGTATTCGGCGTGCCCGGCGAGAGCTACCTGGACGTATTGGACGCGCTGTATGCGCAGCGCGAGCGCATCCGCCTGGCGTCCTGCCGGCACGAAGGCGCGGCGGCATTCATGGCCGAGGCGCACGGCAAGCTGACCGGCCGGCCCGGCATCTGCATGGTGACGCGCGGCCCCGGCGCCACCAATGCCAGCATCGGCGTGCAGACCGCGTTCCAGGATTCCACGCCGATGATCGTGCTGGTCGGCCAGGTCGGCAACGACATGGTCGAGCGCGAGGCCTTCCAGGAAATCGACTACCGCCGCATGTTCGGCCAGTTCACGAAGTGGGTGGCGCAGATCGACAGCGCCGCGCGCGTGACCGAATACTTGAACCGCGCCTTTTCCGTTGCCACGTCCGGCCGGCCCGGCCCCGTGGTGCTGGCGCTGCCCGAAGACATGCTGACGGACGTGGCCCCGGCCCTGCCCTGCGGCACGATCCAGGTGCCGCAGGCCTACCCCGCGCCCGACGCCCTGGCCAGCATGCGCACGCTGCTGGCGGGCGCGCAGCGTCCCCTGCTGATCGCTGGCGGCTCCGGCTGGACCGACACGGGGCTGGCAGGCCTGACCCGTTTTGCCGAGATGAACGGCCTGCCGGTTGCGTGCTCGTTCCGCCGCCAGGACCTTTTTGACAACCACCACGCGCAGTACGTCGGCGAAGTCGGCATCGGCGTGAACCCGGAACTGGCCGAGGCCGTGCGCCAGGCCGACGTCATCCTGGCCGTGGGTGCGCGGCTGGGCGAGATGGTGACGGGCGGCTATACCCTGCTGCAATCGCCGGTGCCCAGCCAGACGCTGATCCACGTGCTGACCAGCCCGGAAGAGTTGGGCCGCGTGTATCAGCCCGCGCTGAAGATTCAATCGGGCATGGACGCCTTTGCGGCGTCGGCCGCGGCGTTGGCGCCCGTGGATGCATCGCCGTGGCGCGACTGGATGCAACGCCTGCGCGGCAACTACCTGCGCTACACCGAGCCGCCCGCCGCACGCGGAGACATGGACCCGGCGCGCGTCATTGCCGCGCTGCGCGACCAGCTCGATTCGCGCGCCATCCTGACCAACGGCGCGGGCAACTACAGCGCCTGGGCGCATCGTTACTACCGCTTCAGCCACCCGCGCACGCAATTGGCGCCCACCAGCGGCGCCATGGGTTACGGCGTGCCCGCGGCCATCGCGGCCAAGCTGCGCCACCCCGAACGCCAGGTGATCTGCCTGGCGGGCGACGGCTGCTTCCTGATGACCTCGCAGGAGCTGGCCACCGTCAAGCAGCACAAGCTGGGCATCGTCTTCATCGTGTTCAACAACGGCATGTACGGCACGATCCGCATGCACCAGGAGGTGCATTACCCAGGCCGCACCATCGGCACGGACCTGTGCAACCCCGATTTCGTGGCCTACGCCCAATCGTTTGGCGTGGCGGCCGAACGCGTGGACACCCATGAAGCGTTCGGCCCCGCGCTGGCGCGTGCGCTGGACAGCGGTTCCCCCTATCTGATCGAACTCAGTCTGGACCCCGAGGTGATCACGCCCCGGGCCACTTTGACGAGCCTGCGCGAAAAGGCGCGCACCGCCGGCGCCTGATCAATCAGGCCCGGTGACCCCATAAAAAAATCCAACACTGGAGAGAGACATGACCACAACCCTGACCCCGCGCCGCCTGGCCGCCGCCTTCCTGATGACCGCCGCCTCGCTGGGCGCGGCCGCCTCGGCCACCGCGGCCGATTTCCCCGAGCGCCCGTTGCGCATCATCGTGCCGTTCGCGGCAGGCGGCGCCACCGACGTGATCGCGCGCACCGTGGCGCAGTCGATGGCCACCCGGCTCGGCCAACCCGTCGTGGTGGAAAACAAGGCCGGCGCCAACGGCAACATCGGCGCCGTCATGGCCGCGCGCTCCGACGCCGACGGCTACACGCTGCTGATGGCCACGTCCAGCCACGCCATCAACGCCTCGCTCTATCACAAGCTCGACTACAACCTGACGCGCGATTTCGCCGGCCTGTCGAACCTGGCATCGGTACCCCTGGTGCTGGTGGTGAACCCGTCGGTGCCGGCCAAGACGCCGCAGGAACTGGCCGACTACGCCAAGGCCAACGGCAACCGCGTGAACTACGCGTCCGGCGGCACCGGCACGGCCTCGCATCTGGCCGGCGCGCAGTTCAATTCGCTGGCCGGCGCGCAGATGACGCACGTCCCGTACAAGGGCGGCGCGCAGGCGCTCAACGACCTCATGGGCGGGCAGGTCCAGATCATGTTCGCCAATCTGCCCGAGGTGCTGTCGCAGGTGCAGGCGGGCCGCCTCACCCCCATCGCCGTCACCGGCACGCAGCGCCACGCCGCCCTGCCCAACGTGCCGGCGTTTTCCGAGACGGCCTACACGGCCATGAATGCGCGTTCGTGGTTCGGCCTGTTCGTGCCGGCCGCCACGCCCGCCCCCGTGGTGGAAAAACTGTCCAAGGCCATCACCGACGGCATCGCCGACCCGGCCGTGCAGGACAAGCTCAAGGGCCTGGGCGCCGACCCCGTGGGCGACGGCCACGCCGCCTTCCAGAAATACGTCAACACGGAAGTGGAACGCTGGAGCGTGCTGGTCAAGCAGTCCGGCGCCACCGCCGACTGACACCCGTTTTTGCAACCGACATCAAGGATTCATCATGCTTTACGACGTACGTACCTACACCTGCCGCGCCGGCACCATCAAGAAGCACCTGGCGCTGTATGCCGAGCACGGCTACGAGGTGCAGAGCCGCCATCTGGGCAAGCCCCTCGCCTATATGCAGACCGAGACGGGCAACGTCAATTCCTACATGCACATCTGGGTCTATGACAGCGCCGCCGACCGCGAAGCCAAGCGCCAGTCGCTGCAGAAGGATCCGGCCTGGGCGACCTATCTGACGAAAAGCGCCGAGGCCGGCTACCTGATCAGCCAGGAAAACCGCCTGATGACGCCGACCGCTTTCTTCAAGCCCTGAAGTAAAACACCGCAGGCGGGCGCTAGCCCGCCTGGTCTTCCTGCGGCCAGTCCCGCAGCACGGGCGCGTCCGGCGCGCCCGGTCCCACGTCGCGCAGATGGTCGTGCTGCAACAGCGCCATCCGATAGGCATCGCGGTACGCGCCGTTGGAAAAGAATTCTTCCTTGAGCAGGCCTTCGATCTGGAAACCGCAGCGCTCGTAGACGTGCACCGCGGCGGTATTGTCCTTGTCCACCACCAGATACACCTTGTGCAGGTTCAGCACGCGGAACGCGTAGCCCACCGCAATGCGCGTGGCGGCCTTGGCGTAGCCGCGGCCCTGGTAGCTGGGCGCGATGATGATCTGGAATTCGGCGCGGCGGTGGATGTAGTCGATCTCGACAAGCTCGACCAGCCCCGCGGGCTGCCCAGTATCGTGCTCGATGATGAAGCGGCGCTCGTTCTGGTCGTGCAGGTGGCGGTCGTACAGCGCGACGAGTTCGTCATAGGCCTCGTAGGGCTCTTCGAACCAGTACCGCATGATGACGTCGTTATTGTTGATCTTGTGCACGAAGTGCAGGTCGCCGCGTTCGAGCGGGCGTAGTTTGATATCGGACGTGACCGACATAGTTACCTCGAAATGACCGCTGATGTGCGGCCATTCTATGTCAATCCCGGGCACGGCCCGACGCCAACCCCCTGCCGGTTTGCGAGCACGCAAGTATCTCTAGGAAATACCTAGGAATCTTTATAAAATCACTGGTTTCCAGTCCCGGCGCGGACGCCCACCGCCATCTTTCGAGCGATTCCCATGAGCCGTCCCGACCCACTCTTCGTTCAATCCCTGGCCAAAGGCTTCGAACTGCTGGAAGCCTTTGCGCAACGCCCGTCCACCATGAGCATGAACGAGCTCATGGAAATCACGGGCTTCGACCGCAGCACCACGCAGCGCATGACGCACACGCTGGTCACGCTGGGATACCTGGAACGCGGCGCCGGCGGCAAGGGCTACACGCCCGGCAAGAAGATCCTGCAGCGCAGCTTCGACTACATGCGCAGCGTGCCCCTGCTTGAACGCGCCACCCCGCTGATTGCCGAGATGCAGCGCGAGACCAATGAGCGCGTGGAACTGAGCCTGTTCGACGATCTGTACATCATTTTTGCGCTGCGCCGCCAGACCAAACGCCAGACCTTCAGCAGCACGCTGGCCGGCCGCGCCCTGCCCATGGTGCAGACGGCCGGCGGCCGCGCCATCATGTCCCACCTGCCCGAAGAGGAAGTCGAGGACATCCTGGCGCGGTCCAAGGACATGCCGCTTGCCACCATTCCGACCACGCCCAAGACCGACAACAACCCGGACCGCATTCGCGGCCTGGTCCAGCAGGCGCGCCAGGACGGCTATGCGACGGCCATCGAGGAAAGCATGCTGGGCGAGCTGAACCTGGCCGCCGCCATCCTGGATCACCGCCACCGTCCGGTGGCGGCCATTCAGATCGCGGGGCTGGTGTCCGAATGGGCCTCGCCGGCGGAATTCGCGCGGCGCTATTCGCCGCTGCTGCTGACGGCTGCGCGGGGGCTGAGCGGCAAGGTCGGGTTGTCCTGACCGCCCGCCCGCCGCCCTGCCCGCCTACTGGCCCCGCCAGAACAATGGCAACGGCGCGGCCACCATACCGTCGAACTTCTTGTCGTACGCCTTGAACTCCGAATAGCCGCCCAACGGCACGAACATCACCTGTTCGTAGGCGCGCTGCTGGATCTCGGCCGCAACGCGCTTTTGCGCGTCCAATCCCGTCACCGACTCGAACTCGGCGCGCAGGCGCTGGATGGTGTCGTCCTTGGTCCAGCCCGGATAACCGCCCTCGCCCCGCCCATCCAGATTGGCGTTCACGATGGGGTTGAGCAGGTCCATGCTGGTCAGGCTGGAATGGAAGATGCTCCAGCCGCCGTCGGCCAGCGGCGCATCCTTGCTGCGCCGCGACAGCAGCGTGGCCCAGTCCATCGACTGCACTTCCACGTTCATGCCGATGCTGCGCAGAGCTTGGGCGGTCACCGGCGCCAGCGTGGACAGGCTGCGCACATCGGTGGGATGCAGCACGACGATCTTCTCGCCCGCATAGCCGCTGTCCTTCAGCAAGGCCCGCGCCTGCGCCAGATTGGCGGGTTTGGTCTGCGTGGCGCCAGCTTCGGTCTGGTAGGCCGAGATGCAGCTCAGCATGGCGCCGCACAGCTTGTAATAGGCGGGATCGCCCAGCGATGCATCCAGGTAGTCGGCCTGGTACAGCGCGGCCAGCACGGCGCGGCGCACCTTCACGTTGTCCAGCGGCGGCTGCTTCCAGTTCATGCGCAGCGTGTAGGTTTCCGACGCGTCGCCATAGCTTTGCACCGTCACGGTCTTCACGCCGTCCAGTTGCGGCAGCAAGTCGGGCGCCACGTTCTCGACGAAGTCGATTTCGCCCTGGCGCAGCGCGTTGACGGCGGTCTGCGCGTCCGGCACGTTGACGACGTCGATCCGGTCGAACATGGCGACCTTGCCGCCCGCGAAGCGGCTGGCGGGTTCCTTGCGCGGGGCGTAATCCGCATTCTTCACATACGCAGCCTTCACGCCCGCCTGGAATTCGGCCTGCACAAACTTGTAAGGTCCCGAGCCGACAGTTTCCTTGATGGCTTCCGACGGCGGCGTCGCCGCGATGCGGCGCGGCATGATGAACGGCACGGGCGAACCCGGCTTGGCCAGTGCGTCCAGCAGCAGTCCATACGGCTTTGTGAGCACGATGCGGAAGGTGTCGGCCGATGGACTTTCCATGCTTTGCGTGACCGCTGACAGGCGCGAACCGATGGGATCGCGCTGCGCCCAGCGCTTGAGCGAAGCCACCACGTCTTCGCCGGTGACCGGCGCGCCATCGTGGAACTTCAGGCCCGGCCGCAGCGTGAAGACGTACGTCAGCTGGTCGGGCGACACCGTCCACGATTCGACCATCTGAGGCTGCGGGCGTGACGCCGCGTCCAGCGAAAACAGCGTGTCGTACACCATGTAGCCGTGATTGCGCGTGATGTACGCGTTGGTTAGCACGGGGTCCAGCACGCGCAGGGGCGCATGCATGACCACCTTGGCATTGACCGGCTCGGCCTGGGCCGGAAAAAGGGGAACCGCCACCGCGAGGACGGCCAGGGCGGCCGCCGCGAAACCACGTTGTCTCATCGTCTTATCCCGATTCAAGGTGAAGAAGAAATGGCGGCCGCGTCCGGGCCGCGCCAGAAAACCGTTTCAGGGGTGCGTTTCAGTCTTGCGATTCAGCGGTGAGATTCAGTCGTGCAGCGCCTTCACCGCCTCCTGCAGCGCCCCGTCGCCCACGGGAATGGCGCACGCCCGCAGCGCGGCGTCCACCCCGCCCAGCGCGCCCAGAATCATGGCGGGATGCACGTCGCCCAGGTGGCCGATGCGGAACATGCGGCCGGCAAGCGGCCCCAGCCCGCCCGCCACCGCAACGTGGAAGCGTTCGCGCGCCATGGTTCGCATGGCCTCGACGTCCACGCCGTCGGCCACCGAGATGGTCGTGACCGACACCGCGCGCGCCGCCGGGTCTTCAACGAACAGCTTCAGCGCGCCGCCGCCCGACCACGCGTTCACCGCCGCATGCACTGCGTTGGCCACGCGCCGATGGCGGGCAAACACCGCCTCCTCGCCTTCGGCGGCAATCAGATCCAGCGCGGCGCGCATGCCCGCCAGCAGGCTTTGCGGCGGCGTGCCGCAGAACTTGCGGTAGAGCAGATCGCTCTTGCGCTTGGCCCAGTCCCAGTAGGCGCGCGGCGCGGGATTGGCCTGCGCCGCCTGCATTGCACGCGCGTCCACCGCCGTGAAGGACAGCCCTGGCGGTCCCATCAGCGCCTTCTGCGACGCGCCGATCGCGACGTTGACGCCCCACTCGTCCATGCGGAACGGCGTGGCGCCCAAGGACGCGATCACATCGGCCACCAGCAGCGCCGGATGGCCGCTGGCGTCCATGGCCCGTCGCACGGCCGCGATATCGCTGGTCACGCCGCTGGCCGTGTCGGTATGCACCGCAAAGACGGCGGCGATGCGGTGCGCCGTGTCGGCGCGCAGCGCCGTCTCGATCGCGGACGGATCCAGCGCCTGTCCCGGCCGGGTCGGCGTGCGCAGGGCCGTCGCGCCCATCGCCTCGGCATGCACGGCCCACGCTTCCGCAAAGTGGCCGCTGCCCGCCACCAGCACCTGCGCGCCGGGCGCGACCAGATTGGCAATGGTGGCTTCCCAGGCGCCGTGGCCGTTGGCGGCGTACATCAGCACATCCGCGTGCCGGGTGCCCAGCAGGCGCGCCAGGCCCGCCTCGCAATCCGCAATCAGTTCGGCCAGCCGCGGATCGGACAGGTCCATGCATTGGCGGCCCATCGCCTCGCGGACCGCATCGGGCACGTGCGTCGGGCCGGGCGTGTGCAGGAACTGCGGGCCGGCCAATGCGGCGCGGGGTATCGTCAGGCTGTCTTTCATTCGATTGTCTCCAGGTCCGGCTCCAACAGACGCCGCGCGGCGGTCCATACCCGCTGCGTGTAGATCGGGGCGGTGGGCCGTTCATACTGGCTCGCGGTGCGTTCGCACACCGCCTCCGACGGGAATACCAGCGGCGCGCCGGCCGATTGGGCCTTGACCTGCGCCTGGCAGGCGCGCTCCAGGTAATAGATGTTGACGAAGGCCTCCGCCACCGACGATCCGGCCGCGAGCAGGCCATGGTTGCGCAGGATCATGGCCTTGTGCCGGCCAAGGCTGGCAACCAGGCTCTCGCGCTCTTCCAGGTCCAGCGCGATGCCCTGGTAATCGTGATAGCCCAGCCGGTTGTAAAAGCGCAGCGCGTGCTGCGTGATCGGCAGGAGACCATCGCGCTGGCACGCCACGGCGATGCCATCGGCGGTATGCGTATGCACCACGCACGCCAGATCGTGGCGCGCGGCATGCACCGCCGAATGAATGGTGAAGCCGGCCGCGTTGACCAGCTGACTGTCGGCGTCGCCCGGATCGACCGGATTGCCGTCGAGATCGATCTTCACCAGGTCCTGCGGGCGCATTTCGTGAAACAGCACGCCGTAGCGGTTGATGAGGAAATGATCTTTCGTGCCCGGCACCCGTGCGCTGATGTGGGTGTCGATCAGATCGGTCATGCGAAAGTGCGCGATCAGACGGTACAGGGCCGCCAGTTCGTCGCGCACGCGGGCTTCGGTGGGTTCTTGCATGATGAGGACTCCGGTTGAATTCAGGCGTTGTCTGCCGCCAGATCGGGCTGCGCGCGAATCAGCCGTGCAATCGCCAGGCTCCCCGCGTCGCCTCGCCGCTCCAACTCGCGGATCACGCCCAGGCGGTCCCCCACCGATTTATCCTGGTTCAGCTTCATCTTTCCTTCCAGCCCGGCAATCGGAATCTCCAGCGCCGCGATCGCCTTCAGGCGCGGCGCCGTCAGGGTCTCGGGCATGTCCGGAAAGCGCCACTCGCCGCCCAGCGGCGTGTCGTAGCGCGCCACCGTCTCCGTCAGCACCGCGCGGATGGCCTCAGGCGCTTCGATGAGGCGCGGCGTGCCGCGCGCGTGAACGGCGGTGTAGTTCCACGTCGGGAAGGTCTGCTGGTTCACATACCAGCTTGGCGAAATGAACGCGTGCGGGCCCTGGAACAGCACCAGCGCCTGCGCGCCGTCCTGCAGGTCGCGCCACTGCGGATTGGCGCGGGCCAGGTGCGTGATCAGCGTTCCCCGGCCGCCATCGTCGCGCAGCAGGAACGGCAGGTGCGTGGCGTTCGCGCCCGCCGCGCCCACGGTCACCAGGGTGGCAAAACTGTGCGCGCGCATGAACGCGTGCAGGACGCCGATATCGGCTTCGGCATAAGCCGGCGGGGTATACATGGCGCCCCCTCTAAGCCTTGGCGTGCAGCCAGCGCGCCGTGTCGTCGAAGGCCTCGCCCGCCACGGCGGCAATCGAGACGGCCTCCAGGAAGCTGTGCGCGGTGCCGGGGTAGACCTTGGAGGCGACGTCCACGCCGGCGTCGCGCAGCTTGCGCTCCAGTTCGATGCTGTCGTCATGCAGCGGATCGCATTCGGTCACCACCAGCCACGCCGGCGGCAGGCCTTTCAGGTCCGCGCGCAGAATGTCCACGCGCGGATCGAAGAAGTCCTTGCCGTGGCGGATGTGCATGCCGCGGAACCAGATCATCATGTGCAGCGACAGGCCGTATTCGCCAGCGCCGTAGCGCACGACGGAATTGCGGAACAGGTTGCTGCCGAAGCCGCCGTAGTTCAGCACCAGCCCCTTGATGAGCGGCACGCCCTCATCGCGCAGCGTCAGCGCCGTGCCCATGGACAGGTTGGCGCCGGCCGAATCGCCGCCCACGAAGATCTGGCCGGCGTCGATATCCAGTTCGCCCGCCGACGCGGCCACCCAGCGCAGCACGTCCACGCACTCTTCCAGGGGCTGCGGGAACTTGGCTTCGGGCGCGCGGGTGTAGTCCACGCCCACGACCACGACCCCGGCGCGTTCGGCGTATTCGCGCATCACGCGGTCATGCGTGTCGATGCTGAACAGCACGAAGCCGCCGCCGTGGATGTACATGAAGGCGCCCGGCAGCCGGCGCTGCGCGGGGTAATAGACCCGCACGCGCACCGGCCCATGGCGCGTCGCAACCTGATGTTCGGCCGTGCGCGCCATCTCGGGGCCGCCCTGGGCCCACGGCAGGCGCACCTTCTCGGCATTGGCGCGGCCCTGCTCGATGGACAGCGTGTCGCGGCGCGGATACTGCGACGCGTCCGCCGCCATGCGCCGCAGGAATTCGGCGATCTGCGGGTCCAGGGGCGCAGGCGTGCCGGTCGGAATGGTGAACGCGGGATCTTCGAAATGCATGGAATGTCTCGTCTTGGGTTGGCAATCGGAAAACGGGGTATCGGCGTCAATAGCCGCGCGTCAGGTCCACCGTATGGGCCAGGGACTCGCCCTGCCCCAGACGGCGGATGTTGGCCACGACCTGCTCGGCCACGGTGCCGGACGACGGCATGGTTGCCATGTGCGGGGTGACGATCACGCCGGGCGTCGACCACAGCGGATCGGCCGGATCCAGCGGCTCCTGCGCGAACACGTCAAGGACGGCCCCGCGCAGTTGCCCGCGTTCCAGGGCGTCGATCAGGTCGGCCGCGACCAGATGTTCGCCCCGGCCGCAATTGACCACCGCAGCGCCTTGCGGCAAGGCGTCGAAGGTGCGGCGGTTCAGGATCCCGCGGGTGGCGTCGGTCAGCGGCACCAGGCACACCAGCACGTCGGTATTGGCCAGAAATTCGTCGAAGGCCGCCTCGCCGGCATAGACGCGCACGCCGTCGATATCGCGCGGCGAGCGCGACCAGCCGTTGACCGGATAGCCCATCCCGGGCAGCACGGCGGCGATGGCGCCACCCAGTTCGCCCAGGCCCATCAGGCCGATCCGGCATTGCGACGCTGGCGTCTGCGGCGGCCGGCTCCAGCGCGCGGCGCGCTGGTTGGACAGCGCCAGGTCCAGCTTGCGATGAAACGTCAGCACGCACCACAGCACGTACTGCAGCATCCCTTGCGCCAATTGCGGATCGACCACGCGGCAGACGGGCAGCCCGCGCGTGCGCTGGCCGTCCAGCAGGTTGTCCACGCCCGCGGCGATGCTGTGGATCAGCTTCAGGTTGGGCATGTCGTCATACACGCCCACGGGCGGATTCCAGCAAACCGCCACGTCGGCGTGCAGGCTGCGCGGGTCGGGCCACACGGCGACGTCCAGCTCGGGGGCCAGCCCCTGCAACAACGGTTGAAAGTAGGAAAGATTGGCCGATCGGCTCAATAAGGCAACGCGTGTCATCGGAGTTTCCTTCAAGCGCCGGCCAATGCCAGTCCGGCCGGGGGCCGGCTGCCCAACCCGTCCTTGCCGGGAATGGCGGCCAGCAGTTCCTGGGTATAGCTGCTGCCGGGCCGCGTGAAGATCTGCTCGGCGGGGCCGATCTCCATGACGCGGCCGCGCTGCATCACGGCGATGCGATGGCACAGCCGGGCGGCCACGCGCAGGTCGTGGGTGATGAAGATCATGCTCAGGTTCAGCTGCGCGCGAATGCGCTCCAGCAGATCCAGGATCTGCGCCTGCACCGACACGTCCAGCGCCGACACCGCCTCGTCCGCGATCAGGATCTCCGGCTCCATCATCAGCGCCCGCGCGATCGAGATCCGCTGACGCTGTCCGCCGGAAAATTCATGCGGATAGCGCTTGAGCGCGCTGGCATCGATGCTGACCAGCGCCAGCATGTCGCGCATCCGCGCCTGCACGCGGGCCGGGTCCTCGCCGTAGTTCAGCGGCCCCTCGGACAGCGTGGCCTCGATGGTCAGGCGCGGGTTGAAGGACCGGTACGGATCCTGGAACACCATCTGGATGCGCTTGCACCACTGGCGCCAGGCCGCGCGCGACAGGTTCGACACGTCCTCGCCGTTCATGACGATGCGGCCGGAGGTGGGCCGCGCGAAGTGCGCCAGGCACCGGCCCAACGTCGTCTTGCCCGATCCGGACTCGCCGACGATGCCCAGCGTTTCGCCGCGCGCCAGCGACAGCGACACGCCGTCCAGCGCATTGACCTCGCGCCGCTTGGACCGGAACAGGCTGGACGTCACGAAACGCATGCCCAGGTTCTCCACCGAAATGACGGGGTCGCCCTCGGCCAGCGGCGCCCCGGCGCCGAACTTGCCTTTGGGTACCGCGTCGATCAGCTTGCGCGTGTAGGGATGCTGCGGGTTGGCCAGCACGTCGGCGGCGGCGCCGGCCTCCACGATGCGGCCGTGCTGCATCACGATCACCCGGTCGGCAATCTCGGCCACTACGTCGAAGTCATGCGTGATGAACAGGATGCCGGTGTCGTGGCGCTCGCGCAGGCCGTGCAGCAGGCGCAGCACCTGCGCCTGCGAGGTCACATCCAGCGCGGTGGTCGGCTCGTCGGCGATGATCAGCGCCGGCTCCATCGCCAGCGCCATCGCGATCATCACCCGCTGGCGCTGCCCGCCCGACAACTGGTGCGGAAAGGCGTGGCGCAAGGTTTCGGGCGACGGCAGCCGCATATCGTTCAGCAGCGCCAGCACGCGCTGGTCGACCTCGCGGCGCGACAGCGACGGACCGTGGAACTGGAAGATCTCGGCGATCTGGTCGCCCACCTGCATCAGCGGGTTCAGGGCCGTCATGGGCTCCTGAAAGATCATGGCCATTCGGTCGCCACGCAGCGCGCGCAGCTCGGCCAGGGACGCATGCGTGATGTCGCGGCCCGACAGCAGGATCTGTCCGCTTTCGAGCTTGAGCACGTCCTTGGGCAAGAGGCCCATCACGGCGCTGGCCGTGACCGACTTGCCCGAGCCGGATTCACCGACGATGCACACGATTTCGCGCGGGCTGACGGTCAGCGCGATGCCTTCGGCGGCATAACGCCGGTCGCCGGCGCCGGGCAGGCTGACCTTCAGGTCGCGGATTTCCAGAATGGGATGAGGGGACATCGGCTTCAACCCTTGCGTTGGCGCGCCATGCGCGGGTCCAGGCGATCGCGCAGCGCGTCGCCGAACAGGTTCACGGACAGGATCAGCAGCGCCAGGAAGACGCCCGGAAACAGGACGATCCACGGCGCGCGCTGGAAGAACGGGCGGCCCTCGGAAATGATGCTGCCCAGGCTGGGAATCTCAGGCGGAAAGCCCAGGCCCAGGAATCCCAGCACCGCTTCGATCAGGATGGCCGAGGCACAGATGAACGTGGCCTGCACCACCAGCGGGTTGATCGTGCTGGGCAGCACGTGGCGCCACAGCACGCGCCAGGTCGCCGTGCCCATGCCGAGGGACGCTTCGACGTAAGGCTCCTCGCGCACCGACAGCACCACGCTGCGCACCAGCCGCGCCACCCGCGGAATCTCGGGGATGGCGATGGCCGTCACCATCGTGGGGATGGTCGCGCCGCCCAGCGCCACCATGGCGATGGCCAGCAGCAGGCCGGGAATGGCCATGATGCCGTCGATGATGCGCATCACCACCGCGTCCAGCTGGCGGAAGTAGCCCGCCAAGAGGCCCAGCAGCAGGCCGGCGCACACCGAGATCACGCTGACCAGCGCCGCCAGCGTGATCGACAGCCGTCCGCCGTACAGCACGCGCGAAAACAGATCGCGGCCCAGCGAATCGGTGCCCAGCCAGTATTCGGCGCTGACCGGCTTGAGCCGCATGCGGGGCGCCAGCGTGGCGGGGTCATGCCAGGTGATCAGGGGCGCCAGCATGGCCAGCCCCACCAGCGCCGCCAGCAGGGCGAGCCCGGTGAACATCATGGGATCGCGCGTCAGCGCGGGCCAGAAGGAACGGGGACGATCCAGAGCAGTTGTGGTCATGTCCGGCCTCAGTAGCGGATGCGCGGATCGAGCACGACATACAGCAGGTCGATCGCCAGGTTGATGAAGACATACACGAACGAGAAGAACAGGATCGTGCCCTGCACCACCGGATAGTCGCGCGCCAGCACGGCGTCCACGATCAGGCGGCCCACGCCCGGGATATTGAAGATGGTCTCGGTGACGACCACCCCGCTGATCAGCGTGGTGAGCGCCAGGCCGATGACGGTGACGATGGGCACCGCGGCGTTGCGCAGGGCGTGGCGGTACAGCACGTAGCGTTCGGGCACGCCCTTGGCGCGTGCCGTGCGCACGAAATCTTCGCCCAGCACTTCCAGCATGCTGCCGCGCGTGATGCGGGTAATCAGCGCCACGAACACCGTCGCCAGCGTGATGGTGGGCAACGCCATGTGATAAAGAAACGTCCCGAACCCCGACGCCAGCCCCGCGTAGCCCTGCACCGGAAACCAGTTCAGCTTCACCGAGAATGCAAGAATCAGCAGATAGCCCACCACGAACGCCGGCACCGAAAATGCCAGGACCGTGACCGCCAGCGTCACCCGGTCGAACAGCCCCTTGTGCCACCACGCCGAAAACACGCCCAGCGGAATCGCGGCAAAGATGGTGAGCAGAATCGCGCAGATCGCCAGCGCCATCGTCGGCCCCAGCCGCTGGCCGATAAGCGTGGTCACCGGATCCTTCGAAATGATCGAGGAGCCCAGATCACCCTGGAGCAGCGCGCCCATCGCCAGGGCGTATTGCGTGGGCAGCGGGCGGTCCAGGCCCATGTCGGCGCGGACCTGCGCCACCGCCTCCTCGCTGGCCATGTCGCCGGCGATGACGCGGGCGGGGTCGCCCGGCGCCAGCCGCAGCAGCAGGAACACCACGGTGGCCACCACCAGCATCACGGGGATGGCGGCCAGCACGCGCTTGAAGATCAGATTGAGCATGATGGAGATCCCTTCCCGCTACTTGGGCGAGGTCCAGAAAAGCGGAATCGGCGCATCGACCATGTCCGCGAACTTGGCGTTGTAGCCCTTGAACTTGGAGTACCCGCCCAGCGGCACGTACATCACCTGCTCATAGTTGCGGCGCTGAATGGCCAGGGCCAGTTCGCGGCGTTCGTCCTCGGTGCGGGCGGCGGCGAAGCGGCTGCGCAGTTCGTCCATGACGGCGTCGTGCGTCCACCCGGGATAAGTGGAGTCGGCGCGCCCGTCCAGGTTGGGATTGCCCACCGCCGAGATCAGGTCCAGGCTGGACATGTTCGACTGGAAGATGCTCCAGCCGCCCTGCTCCACGCCCTCTTTCTTGCTGCGGCGGCTGAGCAGCGTGGCCCAGTCCATCGACTGGATCTCGACGTTCATGCCGATGCTGCGCAGCGCCTGCGCCGTGACCGGCGCGATGTTCGCGAAGATGGGCAGATCGGTCGGATGCAGCACCACCACCTTTTCGCCCGCGTAGCCGCTTTCCTTCAGCAGCTTGCGGGCGTTTGCCAGATCCGGCGCCTTGATCTGCGTGGCGCCTGCCTCGGACGCGTAGGGCGACACGCAGGTCAGCACCGCGCCGCACACCTGGTAGACGTCCGGATCGCCGATCTGCGCGTCCAGGTAATCGGTTTCGCTCAGGGCGGCCAGCGCCGCGCGGCGCACCTTCACGTTGTTGAACGGGGCCTGCAGCCAGTTCATTCGCAGCGTGAACATATTGGAGTTCTTGCCGTAGGACTTCAGCGCGATCCCCTTGGCGTCCTTCAGCTGCGGCATCAAGTCGGGCGGCACGTCTTCCAGGAAGTCGATCTCGCCGTTGCGCAGCGCGTTCACCGCGGTCTGGCTGTCGGGGATGTTCAAGAGTTCCAGCCGATCCACGGTGACGACCTTGCCGCCCGCGAACGCGCTGGCCGGCTCCTTGCGCGGCACGTAGCCGTCGAACTTCACGTAGGTGGCCTTCACGCCGGCCTGGAAATCGGCCTGCACGAACTTGTAGGGTCCGGAGCCGATCGACTCGCTGATCGCCTGCGAGGCCGGCACGGACGCGATGCGTTTGGGCATGATGAACGGCACCGGCGAGCTTTCCTTGGCCAGCGATTCCAGCACTAGTCCGTAGGGCGCCTTGAGCTTGAGCGCGAAGGTGTCGGCGCCCGTCGCGGTCAGTTCGGCGGTGGCGTTCTTCAGGCGGTTGCCGATCGTGGCATCGCCCGCCTGCCAGCGCTGCAAGGACGCGACCACGTCTTCGGCCGTGACCGGCGCGCCGTCATGGAACACCAGCCCGGGGCGCAACTTGAAGACATAGTTCATGCCGTCTTCGGACACCGTCCACGACTCCACCATCTGCGGCTGCGGACGTCCCGACGCGTCCATCGAGAACAACGTGTCGTACACCAGATAGCCGTGGTTGCGCGTGACGTAGGCCGACGTCAGGATCGGGTCCAGCACGCGCAGCGGCGCGTGCATCACGAACTTGGCGGTGGTCTGGGCCTGGCTGGCGGCGGGCACGGCGGCCAGCGGCGCGGCTGCGGCCAGGAACATTGCTGCGGAAAACAGAAAGGATCGCTTCATTACTTCCCCTTTATGGTTTGGTCCTGCGCCGGCGGCGTGCCGGCGGGCCTTGGTGCGGATCAGGGCAACAGGATCTGCCGCCCCGTCCAGGGCGCGGCCCGTTCCAGCTCGGCCGCCAGGCGCAGGATCTGGTCCTCGCGCCCAAAGTGCCCGATAAGCTGGCTGGCCACCGGCACGCCCGATTCCGTCCAGTCCAGCGGCAGGCTGGCTGCCGGCTGGCCCGAGGCGTTGATCACCGCCAGGAAGGTCGCATAGCGCGACACCTTTTCGCGGAACGCCCAGAATTCGCCTTCCAGCGCCAGGTCGCCCAGCTTGGCCGGCAGTTGCGCCAGCGTGGGCGTCAGCACCAGGTCGACGTCCGTCATGGCCGACTCGATGGCGCGTCCGATGGCGTGAAAGCGGTTGATCGAATCCACGTATTGCATGGAGGTCAGTTCGCGGCCCACCGACAGGCCGTCGCGGATGACCGGTTCCAGGTCGTCGTCGCGCAGCGCGCGGCCGCGGATTGCCAGCCGCGCTTGAACGGCCAGCACGATGTTGGTGGCCAGCACCGTGCCGTGGGCGCGGACGAATCCCGAGTAGTCCAGGTCCGGCAACGGTGCATCCACGACCTCGTGCCCCAGTTCCCGGCACAGGCGGGCCGTGCGTTCCACGGCGGCCAGGCATTCCGGCGCGATGGGAATGCCGTTCCAGGCCTGCCGCCACACGGCGATGCGCAGGGGCTCGCGGCGCTGCTCGCGCACCGAATCCAGATACGAACCGGGCGCGGGCGGCGCGGCATAGGGCGAGCCCGGGGCATATCCACTGATGCCGTCCATCGCCGCCGCGGTATCGCGCACGCTGCGCGTCAGCACGCCTTCGCAGGCCATGCCGCCCCACCCTTCGCCGCGCGCCGGCCCCATCGGCACGCGTCCGCGGCTGGGCTTCAGCCCAAACACGCCGCAGCAGGCGGCCGGAATGCGGATCGACCCGCCGCCGTCGCTGCCGTGGGCCACCGGCACAATGCCCGCCGCCACCGCCGCCGCCGCGCCGCCGCTGGAACCGCCGACCGACCGGTCCAGCGCACGCGGATTCAGCGTGGCGCCGCCGTTGCGGCGCGCCTCGGTGGACGGTCCCATGCACAGTTCGGAAACCGTGGTCCGCGCGAACGGGATCAGTCCCAGCGCTTCGAAACGCTGGGCCAGCGTCGCGTCGAACGCGTACTCGGTGTCGTCGAACAGCGCCGAACCCAGGCTCGACGGAAAGCGCACGCTCGGCAGGCCCGAATCCTTGAGCAGAAAGGGAATGCCGCGAAACAGGCCGCGCTCGGTCCAGCCGCCTGCCAGTTTGCGGCCCGTTTCAGGCTGCACGTAGGTCAGCGCGTTCAATGGCGCGCCGCGCGTTTCGGCCAACTGCAACGCGCATTCCATCAGCTCGGCCGGCGTCACCTGCCCGCGTGCAACCAGCCCCGCCAACGCCAATCCGTCCTGCCCTTCGTACTCGTCTGTCCGCATGACTTCCCTGCAACTTTGATGCGCCTGGGTGGCCGGCGCGATAGCCCGCATCCGATTCGATGCCCTGCTTTGCCGTCTACTTTTCAAGTATTGCTTAGCAATACCGATGTAGTTCATAAAAATATTCTAAGCGAGCAACTTCGGGGCACGCAACGCGCGATTCATCAGGGATTTCCCGCGATGGCGGGTTTGTCGATGCATTGGCGCGTCCTGGTGCGGACGGCGGTATTGCCGATCGCGGCGCCGCCCCCAATAATTTCCGCACGCCTGAATTCCCCTCACCCTCATCGGCAAGGAAAAACGCTCATGCACATCCTGGTTGCTGGCTTCCAGCACGAGACCAACACCTTCGCGCCCTCCAAGGCGGGCTACGACAACTTCGTGCGCGGCGAAGGCTTTCCCGCGATGGTGCGGGGCGCGGACATGCTGGCGCTGCGCGAGGTCAACATTCCGGCCGGCGGCTTCATCAACGCGGTGGCGGCCGAAGGCCACACCGTGCAGACCGTGATCTGGGCGGGCGCCAGCCCGTCGGCCCATGTGACACGGGACGCCTTCGAACGCATCGCCGGCGAGATCCTGGACGCGGTGCGGGCGGGCGGCTTCGACGCCATCTATCTGGACCTGCACGGCGCCATGGTCACGGAACATCTGGACGACGGCGAAGGCGAGCTGCTTGCGCGCGTGCGCGAGATCGTGGGACCGGCCATGCCGGTGGTCGCCAGCCTGGACCTGCATGCGAATGTCACGGCGCAGATGTTGCAAAGCGCGGACGGCCTGGTGGCGTTCCGCACGTATCCGCACGTGGACATGGCCGACACCGGCGTGCAGGCCGCGAGGCTGCTCATGGCGCGCATTCAGGCCGGCGGCAAATGGGCCCGCAGCGAACGCCGCCTGCCCTTCCTGATTCCCATCAACGGCATGTGCACGATGCTTGAACCGTCGCAGGGCGTGTACGCGTTCTTGGCGGACCTGGAGCAGACGCCTGGCGTCGTCTCCGTTTCCTTCGCGCCGGGCTTTCCGGCGGCGGACTTTCCGGAATGCGGGCCGGTGGTGTGGGCCTACGGCACGGACGCCGCCGCAGTCGAGCAGGTCACGGAATCGCTGTATGCGCGCGTGCTAGAACTGGAACCCGAGTGGTCGCCTGACTTTCTTGAACCGGCCGAGGCCGTGCGCCGTGCGCAGTCCCTGGCTGCGGGCGCGACGCGGCCTGTCGTCATTGCGGACACGCAGGACAATCCCGGCGCGGGCGGCGACGCCAACACCACCGGCATGCTGCGCGCGCTGGTGCAAGCGGACGCGCAGAACGCGGCGCTGGGCTTGTTGTACGACCCCGAGGTGGTGCGTCAGGCCACAGAGGCAGGCGTCGGCGCGACCGTCGCGCTCAAGCTGGGCGGGCAATCCGGCGTGGCGGGCGACGCAGCCTTTGAAGGGAAGTTTGTGGTCGAGGCCTTATCGGACGGCAAGCTGCGCTTTGACGGCCCGATGATGAACGGCATGGACGTGGACCTGGGCGGGACGGCCACGCTGAGGATCGGCGGCGTGCGATTGGTGGTCAGCGCCGGCAAGGCGCAGATGTTGGACCGCAACCTGTTCCGCGTCGGCGGCGTGCAGCCCGAGGAGATGGGGATATTGGTGGTGAAAAGCTCGGTGCATTTCCGGGCCGACTTCCAGCCCATCGCGCACGAGGTGCTGGTGGCCAAGGCGCCCGGCCCGATGCAGGCCGATCCCGCGGATCTGCCGTGGACGCGTCTGGCGCCCGGGATGCGGGTGCGGCCGCAGGGGCGGCCGTTCTCGGCGGAGTGAAACGCGGTATTACTTCAGCTTGCCCTGCGGGCTGACGAAATCTTCCAGCGTCAGTCCCTTTTCCTTCAGGATCGCTTCCAGCAGCGGTTGCAGCTTGCCCAGGCTTTCCTGCACGGTTTCGCGCACGGTGTCCACGATGACCTGCGTGCTGCGCTCGATCTCGATGTTGACCGCGTCGCCCACCTGCTTGTCCTCGAAGACCGTCATGCGGCGTGTCTCGGGGATCAGCCAGACCTCGAACCAGCCTTCGGCGCGGTTCACTTCCGACACGGTCAGGCTGGCGCCGTTGATGGCGATGTAGCCCTTGGCGAACACGTATTTGCGGAAGGCCTCGGGGATGCTGAAGCGCATCAGGCGGTTGGTGTCCGAGGACTTCACCATCAGCACCTGCGACGTGAAGTCCACGTGGCCCGACAACGGATGGCCGCCGATCTCGGCGCCGTCCTTGGCCGCGCGCTCCACATTTGCGCTGTCGCCCTCGCCATAACTGCCCAGCGTGGTGATCGCCAGGCTTTGCAGCATCACGTCGAACGTGGCCTGGTTTTCGGACAGGATTTCCGTGACGGTCAGGCAGACGCCGTCCGTCGACACGCTGGCGCCGATGGCCAGGTCAGTGCAGAAACCAGGGGGGAAATCCAGCGTGAAGGTGCGCAGGCCTTCGCGATCCGCGATCTTGGCGATCTTCGCGGTGCCTTGAACAATACCGGTGAACATACGGATCCTGAATGCGGGGCGGCAGGCCCCGGAAGCAAAACATCAACGTTAACCGATATTTTGTCCGGGTCCTTGCCGGGGGCCGCAGGATCAGTGGCGGATCGCGATGGTCTTCAGGGAGGTGAAGCCGTACAGCGCCTCAAAGCCCTTCTCGCGGCCGTAGCCCGACTGGCGCGAACCGCCGAACGGCAGTTCCACGCCGCCGCCCGCGCCGTAGTTGTTGACGAACACCTGGCCGGCGCGCAGCTTGCGGGCCAGGCGCATCTGACGGCCGCCGTCGCGGGTCCACACGCCCGCCACCAGGCCATACAGCGTGCCGTTGGCGATTTCCAGCGCTTCTTCCTCGGTGTCGAACACCATGGCGGCCAGCACCGGACCGAACACTTCTTCCTGCGCGAGGCGGCTGTCGGGCGGCACGTCGCGGAACAGGACGGGCGGCTGGTAGAAGCCGGCTTCCGGCGTGCCGTCCTTCAGCTTGCCGCGCGCGGCGACCTTCATGCCTTGCGCTTCGGCTTCGGCCAGGAAACCGCGCACGCGGTCCTGCTGGCGCGCGTTGATCAGCGGACCGACATCCAGATCGGCCGCGGCCGGGCCGGTCACCGTGGCGGAAAACGCTTCCGACAGGCGCTTGAGCACGGTTTCGTAAACGCCGCGCTGGATCAGCACGCGGCTGCCAGCCGAGCACGTCTGGCCGGCGTTCTGGATGATGGCGCCCAGCAGCACCGGCATCGCGGCGTCCAGGTCGGCGTCGTCAAATACGATCTGCGGCGACTTGCC
This sequence comes from Achromobacter sp. Root565, assembly GCF_001427425.1. Taxonomy (NCBI): domain Bacteria; kingdom Pseudomonadati; phylum Pseudomonadota; class Betaproteobacteria; order Burkholderiales; family Alcaligenaceae; genus Achromobacter; species Achromobacter sp. Root565. The sequence goes on along the minus strand of NZ_LMGO01000006.1, from coordinate 260,690 downwards.
GCCCAGTTCCAGCGTGACGGGTACGTGGTTCTCGGCGGCGGCATGCGCCACCATCTTGCCGGTCTGCGGCGAACCCGTGAACGAGATGTGGTCGATGCCCGGATGCGCGGACAGCGCGGCGCCCGCCTCATGGCCGTAGCCCGTGACCATGTTCAGCGCGCCGGCGGGCAGGCCGACTTCGGCGGCGATCTCGGCCAGCTTCAGGAGCGACAGGCAGGCGTCTTCGGCGGGCTTGACCACGCAGGCATTGCCCGCGGCCAATGCCGCGCCGACGCTGCGGCCGAAGATCTGCAGCGGATAGTTCCACGGCACGATGTGGCCGGTGACGCCGTGCGGCTCGCGCACCGTCAGCACGGTGAAGCCCGGCGTATAGGGAATGGTCTCGCCGTGCAGCTTGTCGACCGCGCCGGCATAGAACTCGAAATAGCGCGCCACGGCGGCGGCGTCGGCGCGCGCCTGCTTGATGGGCTTGCCCGTGTCGGCCGATTCCAGTTGCGCCAGTTCCTCCTGGCGGTCCAGCAGCGCAAACGCAATCTTCATCAGCAAGCGGCTGCGGACGGCGGGCGCCATCTGGCCCCACTCGCCCTCGAAGGCCTGGCGCGCGGCCTGCACGGCACGGTCCACGTCGGCCTCGTTCGAGCGGGCCAGTTCCTCGAATGGCTTGCCATCGGACGGGTTCAGGACGGGAATGGTTTCACCGGTGGCCGCAGCCACCCATTGGTTGGCGATAAAGTTCTTCTGAGTCACGATGTGCGGAGTAAAGTAGCGGCCGAACGGCCGGTTGGGGGGGTGAATGGCAAGGTACGGGAGCCCCTCGCAACTTGTCAATTGGAATGACAGCTTTAATCCCAACCTTCAGGATATTTTTCTGGATGATCGGGTTATCCCTAATAATTCAGGGGCTTAGCACCCCGCTGGTTAGTCATGCCGCATGACAACCGTCCCCACTTCACAGGAGCGCGTCCGATGAGCAACGTACGTGACCCGCAGCTTGAATCGCTGCTGGCCGCGGCCACCCGCCCCCGTCCCGAACTGGACGTGCTGGCCGAGGTGGCGTCCGGCCTGGGCTATGTCCGCGCCGAGCGTTTTGCCGAGCGCGTCTACGAAAGCCTGTTCTACGCGATCGCCACCGGCAAGATCGCCCCCGGCAACAAGCTGCCGACCGAACTGGAACTGGCTGCGCTATTTGAAGTGTCGCGGCCCGTCGTGCGCCAGGCGCTGGACCGGTTGCGTGAAGACCAGCTCGTGGACTCGATCCGCGGGTCCGGCACCTACGTGAAGTCCAAGCCTGACCTGATGGGCGGCATGCCCGCGGTGGACCCCGCGCGCCGCGTCGGCCACATTCTGGAAGGGCTGGAACTGCGCATGGTGATCGAGCCCGAATGCGCACACCTGGCCGCGCTGCGCCGCACGCCTGAGGATCTGCAGGAAATGGACCGCATGCTGACCGGCTACGAAGAAGCCGACGCATCGGGCGCCATTGCCCACCATCATGACTACGGTTTTCACCGCGCCATTGCCACGGCTACCGGCAACCAGCGCTTCGTGCAGGTGCTCAAGTCGCTGGAATACGACGTGAGCCACGCCGTGAACGTCATGCGCCATCTGGTCCACAGCGAACCCTGGAAGCGCACGCGCGCCGCCATCGACGAACACCGCCACATCTATCAACTGATCCGAGATCAGGACGCCGAGGGCGCGCGCAACGTCATGCGCGCCCATATTGAAAAAGCCCGCAGCCGCATGCTCAACAGCGGCTCGGAACATTGAGCAGGAAGCCGTACCGTCATGTCATCGCAACGCCCGCAACTGAACCTGAATCAGCAACTCGTCATCGTCACCGGCGCCAGCCGCGGCCTGGGCGCGGCTATCGCGCAGGCCTTTCTGCGTGAAGGCGCCAAGGTCGTCATCAACTACCTGCACAGCGCGGACCGCGCGCAGGCCCTTGCAGCGACCGCCCCGGACCGCGCCCTGGCCGTGCAAGCCGACGTGCGCGACCCCGCCGCCGTCGCCGCCCTGGTTGCCCGCGCCAGCCAGCACTTCGGCCAGCCGGTCAGCACGATCGTCAACAACGCCTTGCCCGCCTTCCAGTTCAACGGCGACGCCCGCCCCCACGCCGACACGCTGGACTGGGCGCAGATGAACGCCCAGCTCGAAGGCAGCGTGCGCGCCGCCCTGAACACCACGCAAGCCGCCCTGCCCGGCATGCGCGCCGCCGGCGGCGGCCGCATCATCAACGTCGGCACCAACCTGGTCCAGAACCCGGTCGTGCCGTACCACGACTACACCGCCGCCAAGGCCGCGCTGCTCGCCTTCACCCGCACCCTGTCCCACGAGCTGGGCGCGGACGGCATCACCGTCAACATGGTGTCCGGTGGCCTGCTGCGCACCACCGACGCCTCGGCCGCCACGCCCGACGCCGTCTTCGACATGATCGCCGCCGGCACCCCGCTGCGCGAAGTCACCACGCCGGAGCAGTTCGCCGACGCGGTGCTGTTCTTTGCCAGCCCCTGGTCGCGTGCGGTGACCGGGCAGAACTTGATTGTGGATGGCGGCTTGGTCAAGGGCTGACCGCCAAATCCGGGTTGCTCCCCGGGTGACGACGATGCGTCGTGTGTTACGGTGGACCGGCAAATCCACCGCAACCCAGGAGGCAAGATGAAGACGCAGATCAGTTATCGAAAGCTCGACGGCAGCGACGGCGTGGCGCTGGTCAATGGCGGGATATCCGAGACGGAGCAGGCAAAGCAGGAACTGGCGAATTGGCTGGATTTGCCGGCGGCGGACGCGGCGAGCGGAAATCCGGAAGACGTTGACGGCCGCCTGCGGCGCGGCGGAATCGAGCCGGGATCGGTCGAGTTCAATCACATCAGTGAGTAGCAAAAGAAAAACCCCGATTCGCAGGAATCGGGGTTTTTGCTTGTGGGTGTCAGATACCTTGCAGCGGTGGCGGAGCTACGCTGGGCGGTGTCTGACACCCGCTGAGACGCTGGCACGAACTGACGGTCACCTCCCCAGGGTGTCAGACACCCATGGCGGCGCGGTATCATTGCCCCCTCTGCCGGGGACGGTCTTGCCGCCCTGATCTGCTCTGGATTCAAGTACCAAACCATGAAACTCGCCACCTGGAACGTCAACTCCCTGAACGTGCGCCTGCAACAGGTCCTCGACTGGCTCGTCGCCAATCCCGTCGACGTTCTGTGCATCCAGGAGCTCAAGCTCACGGACGACAAGTTCCCCGAGGCGGCATTCAAGGAAGCCGGCTACCACGCCGTCTGGGCCGGCCAGAAAACCTACAACGGCGTCGCCATCATCTCGCGCGTGCCCGGCACGACGATGGTGCGCAACATCCCCGGCTTTGAAGACCCGCAGCAGCGCGTCCTGGCCCTGACCTTCCCCAGCCCCGAGGGCGACGTGCGCGTCGTGTGCGCCTATTGCCCCAATGGCCAGTCGGTCGGGTCCGACAAGTACGCGTACAAGCTGGAATGGTTCGAAGCCATGCGCAAATGGCTGGCCGAAGAGATCAAGCAATTCCCCCGCCTGGCCGTGCTGGGCGACTACAACGTCGCGCCCGCCGACGAAGACGTGCACAACCCCGAAAAGTGGGAAGGCCAGGTCCTGGTGTCCGAACCCGAACGCCAGGCGCTGCGCTCGCTGATCGACCTGGGCCTGACCGACTCGTTCCGCCTGTTCGAGCAGCCGGAAAAGTCCTTCAGCTGGTGGGATTACCGCCAGTTTGCCTTCCGCCGCAATGCCGGCCTGCGCATCGACCACGTGCTGCTTTCCGCTCCCTTGGTCAAGCGCTGCACCGCCTGCGTCATCGACAAGGAACCCCGCCGCAACGAGCAACCATCGGACCACGCGCCGGTCATCGCCACGCTCGCATTTGTCTGAAAATTTTCGGCTCCGGCGCGTGTTGCGCAGCCGGGGGGAATTCCTGTATATTTCTGGTCTTGCTTGATTTGGGGCGGTAGCTCAGCTGGGAGAGCGTCGCGTTCGCAATGCGAAGGTCGGGAGTTCGATCCTCCTCCGCTCCACCAAATTCCAGACGGAAAAGCCTTGGACACTTTTGTGTGCCAAGGCTTTTTTGTTTCTACGGGCTGGGTGACTGCGGGCTGGATGACTGCGGGCTGGATGACTGCGGCCCGCATGTGGAACCTACGACCCGCCTGTGGAACGGCAATATTTGAACGGCAGGCGGGGCGGTGCTTAGCCGCTTCAGCGGCAAGGCTTCAACGCATGCAGGTCCAGCAGCGTGAACTCGCCGCCGTCCTGCCATCCCCCCGTGTCGATGTAATACACATTGCCCAGTTGCGCCGGCTTGCGCAGCGTCATGTGTCCATGGACCACCGCACGGACGTTTCGGACAGGCTTCGCATATTGCATTCGATAGCGGTCGATGGACCACAGGCACGCATCTTCATCCTCCAGACTGAAGGCGGCGCCATGGATGGCCTGCCAATCGTCATAGGGAAAGTCGGCATGCACCAGACCGACGACACCGTCCGGCGTTTCCACCTCGATGGCCAGCGGCAAGGCATTCAAGCGGGCGCCGATGCGGGCCTGGGTGTCGCTGTCGCACGCATCCAGCCATTCGCCGCCATGGACGCGATGATCCACGTCGGGAATCGGATTGTTCATGGCACGCCGCCACGTCATGAGGTCGTGATTCCCGCAGATCGCGTGAAACCAGGGGCGCTCTAGCCAGGCCAGCACCTCGGCGGACTCTGGCCCACGATCGACAAGATCGCCGACGGAGAACAAGCGGTCACGCTCGGGGGAAAAACTGGCTGCGGCAAGTGCGACTTCAAGCCGGCCGAAATGTCCATGAATGTCGCCGACGGCAAGATCGCGGCCTTTGGTATTCAAACCAAAGCGCGCTACACGCAAATTTCCGGACCTTTGGGCTGATTCCATGCAGTGTCCCCCGAATCATCCTTCCCACATTGAGGGGTGCCCGAAATTTGTAGGCAAATTTCGGACAGTCTGCGAGTTTAAGCCCGGAGTTCCGCCTGGCTCCCCCTTCGCACCGTCTTCAGCACGCTATCGCCTGAGACGCCGCCTTTCTGTCGCTTCGTCTGATTTTTCAAGCCGTGGCGTAGCGCGCTTCTTAGACAGAGCACACCATCGAGGCATATTCAGCGGCAGCGCCGCGCGCCGCATCTCCAACCGGCGACCTCCGCGCGCCAGCGCTGAATCTCATCAACGCTTGTATCCACTTGGGCATCCGCGAGAGACCCACCCCGTTTCCGGACAGACAAACTTGTGACGGTGATATCAAATCAATAAAATGACATCAATTCACGCCGAGAGGTTCCACATCATGGCCTCGATCACCGTCCGCAATATTCCCGACGAAGTACACCGCGCGTTGCGTGCGCGCGCCGCCAAGCATGGCCGAAGCACCGAAGCAGAAGTTCGCGCCATTCTCGAACAGGCAGCACGCCCCGAGGGGCGCCTCAAGATTGGCTCTCTATTAGCGTCCTTCGCCCAGAAAGCCGGCCCCCTGAGCGAAGCAGAGGTTGAATCCATCAACGGGGTCCGCGACAAGAGACCTGCCAAGCCGATGGATTTTGAATGATCGTTCTTGATACCAACGTCATTTCGGAAGCCTGGAAGCCACACCCCTCCGCACAAGTGATGCAGTGGATAGATGCCCAGAACTCTGAGACACTTTTCATATCGGCCATCACCATCGCGGAACTGCGACTTGGATTGTCGGTCATGCCGTCAAGCAAGCGACGCGATCACTTTTGCCGGCTGTTGGAAAAAGAATTGCTGCCAGCATTCTTCGGGCGCATCCTGCCATTCGACCTGGAGGCTTCGGGCGCCTATTCCCATTTGATGGCAAAGGCGCGCAAAGCGGGTAAAGCCATCAGCGCAGCCGACGGCTACATCGCGGCAACGGCCGCAACGCGCGGCATGATCGTCGCCAGCCGCGATACGGCCCCCTTCAAGGCCGCTGACGTTGCTGTCATCAATCCCTGGAACGACGTTTAAGGCTAAAGGAATTCGGATGCTGCATGGGCATCCGAACAAGGCGCAGTCTTAAACCGCGCCCCCACCTCAAATCGTCTCCTTATCCAACCTCCGCACCGCCGCGCTCAGCGTCGAGAAATCAAACTCTTTCCGTCCGCGCATCACCAGCCGGATCAGCACCGTCGTCACCACCGGCACAAACGCCGCCAGCAAGAACGATTCCAGCAGGAACGTCGGCTTGTCCCCCGGCGCGGGGAAGAAGAACAGCCCGGCGATCAGCCCCGTGATGGTGGCCGTGGTCGCGGTGAAACCATCGTGTTTGCGGCTGAACAGCCCATAGAACACCGGGAAGGCGGCGGCCGAGCACAGCAGGTCGGCCAGCAGGAACAGGTACAGCACGCTGTAGCCTTGCGACGCCACGATCATCACGGGGATCGCCATCAGCAGCACCAGCCAGCGCGCCAGGCGCTTCATGGTGGCGCCGCCAGCGTTCGGCATCAGGCGGCGCAGGTCCACCGCGATGATGCTGGACACCGCGCTGATGGCGGTGTCGGCGGTGCTCATGACCAGGGACAGGCCCAGCGGGATCAGGGCGATGACGAACCACGCCGGGGCGTGCGGCATGATCACGCTGAACAGCGCAATCGAGCTGTCGCCCTCGGGCGCCAAGCCGACGAAGGCAAGGCCGAACAGCCCCATCAGAAAGATGAACGGCGCCACCAGCACGCCGCCCAGCAGAAAACCGTTGCGCATGGTGCGGGTGTCTCGAGCGGCGTAGATGCGCTGCCAGTTGCCCTGGTGGAAGATGCCGGTCAAGAGGATGGCGACAAAGAAGGTCAGCCCGGCCTTCACGCCCACCGGGTCGGTCAGATCCAGCAACTGCGGGGCCTTGGCCTGCAGCGCTTGAATGGTCGGCAACGTGCCGCCCGCCGCCTGCCAGCCCACGACGCACAGCACCACCAGCAGCGGCACGATGATCATCATCTGCACCTGATCGGTGAAGATGGACGAGCGCAGGCCGCCGTAGGTGGTGTAGAGCAAGGTCGTCCCCATCACGATGGCCGCGGTGGCCCACAGAGGCACGGGCGCCAGCATCGCGACCAGCTTGGCAATGGCCGTGACCTCTGCCGAGAGCGCGATGAACAGGTAGAACAGCATGATGAAAAGCGCCAGGCCATACATGGGCCGGCCGTAGCGCGCCATCAGGAATTCCGTCAGCGTGTGGCCGTGCGGGATCAGCTCGCGCATGCGCCGTCCCAGCGGAATCATCACCAGGCGCGGCGACATCGACCCCAGCGCGTAGCCAATCACGGCGGCCAAGCCGCCCCACGTGGCGGCCTGCGCCGGCGAAAAGAGAATCCATGCGCCCAGCGTGGACGCCATCAGCGTGAGGATCGTGCCAAAGGACCCCTGGCTGTTGCGCGCGACGATGTAGTCTTCGAGGGTGCTGCGCTTGCGCCGCGTGTACAGCACGCTGGCCAGGGCGAAGCCGCCCGAGAACAGCAGCAGCCATATCAGGGCGGTGGTTTGGGTCAACATGAAGGTCGGTCCTCCCGCGCGCGGCCTGGGGCCGGACGCGTAACGCGGCAGCCCGCCGTCAGGGAGGCCGCAAGATGAATGGAATCAGGGAGGGCGCGCGAGACTTGCGGAGTCCTTCCCTTCGCCGGCATTACCCGGATCAGGTTCAAAGGGTTACCGCGTTGACGCGGAATCTCAGCCCATACAGGGCTCCCCCAGGAATTGCCGCAAGGTTAGGAGAGCGGCGCGGCGATGTCAACGCGCAGCGGGGAAGGCGCCGCCCGGCGCCCGGTTTTATGCTAAGTTCGCCCGCTTGCGGCACCCGAGGGCGTGCCGGACGCGGCATTGATGACGCAACTGATGACGCAATCGACGAGCTGATCGCCATGATGCACCTGAACCTGTTCATTTTCGGCTGCGGCCACCATCGCGCGGCCTGGCGCCACCCGGACTCGGCGGCCGAGCGGCTGGGCGACATCAGCTACTACGAAAACCTGGCTCGCACGGCCGAGCGCGGGAAGCTGGACGCCATTTTCTTTGCCGACGGCCAGTCGATGGACAACATCGGCGACGGTCCGCGCTGGTATCTTGAACCCCTCACCACGATGGCGGCGATCGCCCGCGCCACCTCGCGCATCGGCCTGATCAGCACGGTGTCCAGCACGTTCTTCACGCCATTTCATGCGGCGCGCATGGTGGCCTCGCTGGACCACATTTCCGGCGGCCGCATGGGCTGGAACGTGGTGACGTCGATGTTCGATGCCGAAGCGCGCAACCACGGCTACGAAGCCATGCCCGGCCACGACTGGCGTTACGCCCGCGCCGAGGAATTTGTCGACGTCGCGCTGCGGCTCTTCGACTCGTGGGACGACGACGCGCTGGTCATCGACCGCAACGGCCACTTCGGCGTGCCGGACCGCCTGCACAAGATAGACCATCATGGCGAGCATTTCCTGGTGGACGGCCCGCTCACGGTGCCGCGTCCGCCGCAAGGGCATCCGGTGCTGTTCCAGGCGGGCGCCTCGGACCAGGGCCGCGATCTGGCGGCGCGCCGCGCGGAGGCCATCTATGCGGTGGCCTACGACCTGCCGGCCGCGCAGTCCTACTACCGCGACATCAAACAGCGCGTGCGGGCGGCGGGCCGCGACGCCTTTGTGCCGATCATGCCGGGCCTCGTGACCTATGTCGGCTCGACCGAGGCCGAAGCCCGCGCCAAGCAGCGCGAACTGGACGAGCTGCTGCCCGCGGACGCCTCATTGCGCCAACTGGGCACGTTCGTCTTGCAGGATTGTTCGGGCTGGGAACTGGACGCGCCCGTGCCGCCCCTGCCCCCGTTGTCCGCGTTCACCGGCCCCAAGGGCCGTTACGGGACCATCCTGCGCATCATCGAAACCGAACAGCCCACCGTGCGCCAATTGCTTGGCCGGCTGGCCGCGGGCGGCGGACATTGCACGATGGTGGGCACGCCGGAGCAAATCGCTGACCGGATGGAACACTGGTTCAGGAACGAAGGCGCCGATGGCTTCAACCTGATGCCCCCGTCGCTGCCGGGCGGCATCGACGACTTCGTGGAGCAGGTGGTGCCGGTGCTGCAACAGCGCGGGCTGTTCCGTAAAGACTACGAACACGCCACGCTGCGCGGGCATCTGGGCCTGCAAAGACCGGGCCGCTGACAGGGCTGACGCCGGACCGAAAGGTGCCGAGCGGATCAGCCCGTCTGGGTCAGCGGTTCGCGCTTGGTGTCGGGGATAGGTTCCCGGAGGGCCGGATGCGAACGGCCGTTGCGGCCGGCGCGCGGGTGGCGATCCAGTCGTAAAGGCGGACGCCAGGCTCGCGCATCAAGGCGGTGACGATGCCGGTGAGCACCAGCCCCACGACGATAAAGAGCAGCCAGGCCATCACGACGCACCGTTGCAGATTGCGGTAGCCAGGCCGCAGGTGCTTGATCGGCACTTCCGCGCACCAAACCCGATAAATTCGCGGGCTGCCGCGCACTGCCTGATCTTGTCGTTAATCATGATGTCGCACATACAAAAGCCGTCGCCGCGGTGATGCAGGACTGCCCCGCGGCGAATATTAAAAAATGTAATGTAGCGTAGATTATGTTCCAGCAAGCCGCACGAAACGGGGTGAAATCAAAATCATCGCGACTACCTGGCCGGCTCGTCACGCCGGCAGCAAGCCCCGGCCGCCGGGCATTGTCGCGGCAGCTACAACGAAGGCAGCTACAAGTTGGGATATTTGCCCACGATCTCCAGCACGCCGTTGATCACGAACTGCACGCCCATGCAGACCAGCAGAAAGCCCATGACGCGCGAAATGGCCTCGACGCCGCTCTTGCCGATCACGGCAACGATGCGGCCCGCAAAATGCAGGCAGATCCAGAACAGCAGCCCCAGCAGCGAAAACACGATGACCGGGGTCACGGCCACCACCCAGCGCGCATAGTCAGGTGCGATGGCCGTATCGACCGACGACGCGCCGCTGATGATCATCGCAATCGTGCCGGGCCCCGCCGTGCCCGGCAACGCCAGCGGCACGAAGGCGATGTTGGGGCTTGGGTGCGCGAGCGCGTCGGCCGCGGCTTCGGCCTCCAGCGCGCGCGGCTGGTCCGACGGAAACAGCATGCTGAAGCCGATGCTGACCACGATCAGCCCGCCCGCGATGCGCAGCCCGGGAATGGAAATGCCGAAGGTGTGCATCAGCAGCGCGCCAGCGTAATACGTCACCAGCATGATGCCGACAACGTAGAACGCCGCCTGGGTCACCTGCTTCTGCCGTTCCTTGAACGGAATCTGCTGGCCGAGCGACAGCAGCAGCGTCATGGACGTCAGCGGATTGGCCAGCGGCAGCATGAGCGCCAGACCCAGGCTGACGAGCTTGCCCAGTTGAATCAGTTCATCGATCATGACCGCTCGCTAAAGTATGCGCGCCGTCTACTCTACCTCACGCGGCCCGGTAATTCCGTCAACGAGCCACGGCCAAGCGGCCGATCCGGCACGCGGCCCACGGTGAACGCCCTGCGGCCAACGCGTCCAGCATCGGCTTGGCTAATCATCAGCATCCATTAAACTGATGCAATTCCCGCAGCGGGCCGCGCTGCCTAGCATACAAGCGCCCGCTGCCTGCGGCTTTGCCGCGGCGCATTGCCATTGCCACCCGGAGTTTCCTCTTGACCGACCTCTATCAATTCAGCCGCGGCACCGCCCCGCTGCTGATCTCCATTCCCCACCTCGGCAGCCAGATCCCCGACGCGCAGCGTCCGCACATGACCGATGTTGCCCTGCAATCCGGCGACACCGACTGGCATCTGGACACCCTGTATCAGTTCGCCCAGGCGCTGGGCGCGTCCGTGCTGGGCGCGCGCTATTCGCGTTACGTCGTCGACCTGAACCGACCGCCCAACGACGAAAGCCTGTACCCTGGGCAGACCAAAACCGGCCTGTGTCCCACCCAGGCGTTTCGCGGCGATGCGCTGTACCAGAACGACGCCGTGCTGACCGACGCGGAGCGCGCTCAGCGCCTGGACGCGTACTGGAAGCCGTATCACGCCAAGCTGCGCGAGGAAATCGACCGCATCAAGGCCGAGCACGGCACGGTGCTGCTGTGGGAAGCGCACTCGATCGCCAGCGTCCTGCCGCGCCTATTCGAGGGCAAGCTGCCCGACCTGAACATCGGCACGTCCGACGGCGCCTCCTGCGCGCCCGACATCCTGGCCGCCGTGCATGAGCAGTTGAACGGCTGCACGGATTACACCTGGGCCGTCAATGGCCGCTTCAAGGGCGGCTACATCACGCGTCACTACGGGTCGCCGGCCGACAACGTCCACGCCATCCAGCTCGAAATGTGCCAGTCCACCTACATGGACGAAACGCACCCGTACGGCTATCGCCCCGATCTGGCAGACAAGGTCATTCCGGTGGTCGAAGGCATGGTGACCGCTGCGTTGCGCCAGACCACCGCGCGCCAGCGCTAAGCCCATTCCAAACGCCGCCGGATGCCCACGCCATGAACCGTTTTTCGTTCAGCAGCACGGAAAATTATCCAGAATGGAACCTGCTGTTGACGTGGGTAGCCGTGGTGGAAGCGGCGTCGGTCTCGGGTGCGGCGCGACTGCTGGGATTTTCGCAGGCGGCGGTGTCGCAGCGGATCAAGCAGCTTGAAGCCGCCATGTCGACCGAACTGCTGGACCGCAGCACCCGCCCCGCCCGGCCCACGCCGGCGGGCGAGCTGCTTTTTGAACACGCGGCGCGGCTGCTGGCGCAGGCCGGCGACATGACCGAAAGCGTGCGCAACCTTAGCCGGGCCAAGCGCAACATCGTGCGCTTCGGCTGCGTGGACTCGTTTGCCGGCACGCTGGGGCCAACGCTGATCCACGGCCTGTCCGGCGCGTCGCGCCAGATCCGGCTGTGGTCGGGCATCACGCCCGTGCTGGACAAGCAGCTCGAAGACCGGCAACTGGACCTCGTCGTCACCACCAGCGCGTCGGCGGGCAAGCCCACTATCCGCAAATACAGCCTGTTCAGCGAACCCTACGTGCTGATCGTGCCGCGCTCGATGAGCATGGACCGGATCGACACGTTGAAGGAACTGGGCCAGCGCGCCCAGTTCATCCGCTACAGCGCGCGCTCGTTCATCGGCGCCGAGATCGACCGGCTGGTCGAGTCACACGGCGTGATGATCGAGCGCACTTACGAATTCGACAATACCGATCCGTTGCTCAGCCTGGTCACGGCCGGGCTGGGCTTTGGCATCAGCACGCCGCTGTGCATCTGGCAGTCGCGCCATTTCCTGGACCAGTTGCGCGTGCTGCCGCTCGCGCCCTTCCTGGGCGCGACGCGGGCCGACGATCCCGCCCTGTCGCGCACGCTGTATCTGGCCGCGCGCCAGCAGGAGGTGGGCAAGCTGCCCTCTGAAGCACGCGACGTGATCCTGATGGCCATGGAGCGCTTGATCCAGAAGGAACTTGCCCCGGCGCTGGGGCTGCCGCCGGCCACGCTGTGGCGCAGCCTGCGGCGCTAACGCCCCACCCTCACGACAGCGACGACGTCAGCGCCGGCACGGCCTCGAACAGGTCGCCGACCAGACCGTAGTCCGCCACGCCGAAGATCGGCGCGTCGCCGTCCTTGTTGATGGCGACGATGACCTTGGAGTCCTTCATTCCCGCCAGATGCTGGATGGCGCCCGAGATCCCGACGGCCACGTACAGTTCCGGCGCGACGATCTTGCCGGTCTGGCCGACCTGCCAGTCGTTGGGCGCATAGCCCGCGTCGACGGCCGCGCGCGAGGCGCCCAGCGCCGCGCCCAGCTTTTCGGCCAGCGGATCCAGCAGCTTGAAGTTTTCCGCGCTGCCCAGGCCGCGTCCGCCCGACACCACCGCGCGCGCGCCGCCCAAGTCGGGGCGTTCGGACACCGCGATCTCGCGGCTGATGAAGCGCGACAAGCCCGCCCCCGCCACGGCCTCGACCGCTTCCACCGTGGCGCTGCCGCCCTCGGCTGACACCGCGTCAAAGGCCGTGGGGCGGATCGTGGCCACGACCACCGGATAGCCGCTCTTGACCGTCGCGATCGCGTTGCCGGCATAGATCGGACGCTTGAACGTATCAGGCGCCAGCACCTCGATGACGTCCGAGACCTGCGCCACGTCGAGCAAGGCGGCAATGCGCGGCGCCACGCCCTTGCCCTGCGCCGTCGCGGCCAGGAAGACGTGCGAATACCCAGCGGCAACCGCCACCGCCTGCGCGGCCACGGTTTCCGGCAGACCGTCGGCAAGCTGCGGCGCCTGCGCCAGCAGCACCTTTTCCACCCCGGCCACCCGCGCAGCGGCCTCGGCGACCGGCTGCGCGTCCCCGCCCGCGATCAGCACGTGGATCGGCATGGCCAGCCGGGCGGCAGCGGCGATGGCGTTGAGCGTGGCGCCGTTCAGCGCCCGATTATCGTGTTCGGCAATAACGAGGACAGTCATCAGATCACCTTGGCTTCGTTCTTCAGTTTGTCGACCAGCGCGGCCACGTCGGCGACCTTGATGCCGGGCGCGCGCGCCGCCGGTTCCTCGACGCGCAGCGTTTGCAGGCGGGACACGGGATCCACACCCAGCGCGTCCGGCGTTTCCACGTCCAACGGCTTTTTCTTGGCCTTCATGATGTTGGGCAACGTGACGTAGCGCGGTTCGTTCAGGCGCAGGTCCGCCGTGACGATGGCGGGCAGCGTCAGTTCCACCACTTCCAGGCCGCCGTCCACCTCGCGCGTGACGCGCGCCGTGCCTTCGCCGATGGCGATGGCGCTGGCGTTGGTGGCCTGCGGCCAGCCCAGCAGGGCCGCCAGCATCTGGCCGGTCTGGCAGGCGTCGTCGTCGATGGCCTGCTTGCCCAGGATCACCAGCGCGGGCGCTTCCTTGTCCACGACGGCGCGCAGCAGCTTGGCGACTTCCAGCGGCTGCAACGCGGCATCCGTCTGCACCAGCACGCCACGGTCGGCGCCGATGGCCAGCGCCGTGCGCAACGTCTCCTGCGACTGCGCCGTGCCGCAAGACACGGCCACGACCTCGGCAGCCGCGCCCTGCTCTTTCAGGCGCACGGCCGCCTCGACGGCGATTTCATCGAACGGGTTCATCGACATCTTGACGTTGCCGATGTCCACGCCGCTCTGGTCGGCCTTGACGCGCACGTTGACGTTGTAGTCAACCACGCGCTTGACCGCGGCAAGTACCTTCATGGAAACACTCCTGAGTGAAAGGAATCAACGGCCGTTCCCGCGTCGTGGCGGGGACGGCTGCAGGTTGGTCAGTTCGGGACGCTTCCCTGGACGGTGATGTCCAGGATCACGGCGAAGTCGCTTTGCGTGGCTGCAGTGCGGGGGTTGGCGCCGCGCGACATCTGGTATTCCTCCGACGTCACCACGAGCCGCGTGACGTCGCGCCCGTCCGCGCCGGCCGGCAGCGAACCGACCTCGCAGCAACCGGACGCCACGTCCGAACACGTCACCGATGCCACCGCAGCACCACGCAAGACAAAGAGATTCAGCACCCGCACGGCTCCGCCGACCAAGGTCGATTGCAGCAACGCGTCGCCGCCAAACGCAGCCGGCTCGAGGGGCCGCAATGCCACGGCGACACCCTCGCCTTGCAGCATCACCCCCTCGCCCGCCAGCACGACCGACACGCGGTCAAACCCCGGAAAGCGCGAATACGGCCCGTCGCGTTCGATATCGGCGATGCTCACGCGCCACCGTCCAGCCGGATCGGCCGCCAGCGTGCGCGTGACGCCTCCTCCGTTCTTCCACGGCTCGGGCGGCAACGCGAGCCAGCTGGCGCGCACCGGACCGCGCGAATCAGGAAACTGCGCCAAGGCCGTACTTCCCGGTCAAGAGCGCGCCGCGCTGAAAGCGCCCCAATTCATAAGGCGTAAGCGACACGTCGGTCGCCAGGCCCAGGGCCTCTTGCGCCAGCACGCGGCCCACCGTGGGCGACAGCTTGAAGCCGTGACCCGAGAACCCAAAGCCCACGATCAACCCTTCGACGCCCGGCACGCGGCCCAGCACGGGGTTCCAGTCGGGCGTCACGTCGTAGACGCCGGTCCAGGAAGACGCCAGCCCGGCGGTCTCATACGCGGGGAAGCGGTCCGCCACCTGCGCACCCACCTCGGCCACGTAGTCCAGCGGAATATCACCCTGCTCAGCATCGCTCTTTTGCAGCGCCTCGCCGACAATTCCTTCACTGACCAGCATCTGGTTGCCGCCGTAGCTGCGGCAATACAGCATGCCGGGCGAGGCCAGGTCCTTGAAGACCGGCATCGAATACGTGTAAGGCGCAGCCTCGCACTCCAGCGCCAGCACGGCATGGCGCTCCGGCACGACGGGCATGGCGACGCCCGTCCAGCCGGCAAGCTCCGGTGTCCAGATGTTCTGCGTGCTGATGACGAGCGGCGCGCTGTAGTCGCCTTCGGATGTCACCACGCCCGTCACGCGGCCGTTGTCGATGATCAGGCGCTGGACGTTGACGTTTTCGCGGATGGTGACGCCGCGGCGGCGGGCGCCGCGCGCGAAGCTGGTGGCCACCAGATACGCGTCGGCAAAGCCCGCCTCCGGCTCATAGCCGATCAGCGCAGCGTTGTCGAAGGACGCGATGGGCAGCAGCTCGCGCGCCTGCGCGGCATTCAGCAATTCCAGCGCGATGCCCTGCGCCGCTTGCTGGGCCAGCGCGCCGCGCAGCGGTTCCAGCTTGTCGTCGTCGGCGGCGGTGATCAGGTAGCCGCATTTGACCAGGCCGCACGAGGCCTCTTCGTCGCCCAGATAGCTGGCGAAATTGTTGAACACGCTCCAAGAACGCTGGGCCAGCTCCACGTTCTCGCGCACAGAATAGTGCGTGCGCAGGATGCCGGACGACTGCGACGTAGTGCCCGCGCCGATGGTCTCGCGGTCCAGCACCAGCACGTTCTTCGCGCCGAGTTCGGCCAGGTGAAACGCCACCGAACTGCCGATCACGCCGGCACCAATCACGATCACGTCATAACTTTTCACGACAAGGCTCCAAGGACAAGTGCGGCGAGTGTGGACCCGCCTTTTCGGAGCCGCCGCAATATAAGCGCCGCGAATACTTAATAAAAGCGTTCTGGAAAGGTGCGCCCGCGATCAGGCGGCCGCGCCAACCGCGCCTCGGATCGCCTCGGCGTCCTTGCCCGGCGGCAGGCCGAACATCCGCCGGTACTCGCGGGTGAACTGCTGGGCGCTTTCATAGCCCACCGCAAACGCCGCGCTGCTGGCCGTCGCGCCTTCGGCGGTCATCAGCCGGCGCGCCTCGATCAGGCGCAGCTGCTTCTGGAACTGCAACGGCGACAGCGACGTGGCCGCCCGAAAGTGCTGGTGGAACGACGACGGGCTCATGCCGGCCGCCGCCGCCAGCCGCTCGACCGGCAGCGGCTGCGCAAACTCGGCGCGAAGCACCGCGACCGCGCGTGCAATGCGCTGGGCGGCGCTGCCCGGCCAGCCAAGCTGGCGGATCGCCTGCCCGTGGCGGCCGGTCAGCAGCCAATAGTGCATTTCCCGCACCAGCTGCGCCTGCAGGACCGGCAACGCCGACGGCCGTTCGACCAGTCGCAACAGGCGCAGCGCGGCGTCGGCGACCTCGGCGTCGGTCTGTTCCACCCGGACGGGCGCGCCCGGGTCCACCGGCCCCACCTTCATTTCCAGGGCCAAGTCGCCAATCACGGCCAGATCCAGGTCCAGTACCAGCGAAAAGTACGGCTCTCCGGGGCTGGCCCGCGTGATCTGGCTGACAGTGGGCACATCGGCCGTGATCAGCAGCGAATCGCCGGCACTGAAGTCGAACGTGTTCGCGCCGAGCGCCACGCGCTTGGCGCCCTGCAGCACCAGGCACGCGAGCGGCCGCGAGATCGCGTAGTCCAGCCCGGTGGGCTGCAACGCACGGATGACGGCCAACCCCGGAATGGGCGTTTGTGCCACGCCCGCCGGACCGGCGTGGGCTTGCGCGTAACGGCTCGCGGCGGCGCGCAAGGTGTCGTTGAGCAACGTGTCGGTCATGGGGAGGGATCACCAAGGGTTTGCCACCGGGCCATCGTAATGGGTTCCCGCGCGCCGGGACGCTCATTTGGAGGATCAGGCCAACAACGCCCAGGTTCAGGCAAAGGCGATCCGGTGCATCCGCCACAGAATGAACCCTCACCGAATACCACCAAGGAGCCTTTTCATGAGCACGATTTCTCTTGTCACCGGTTCGAGCCGCGGCCTGGGCCGCAGCGCCGCCCTGGCCCTCGCCCGCAGAGGCAACGACGTCGTCATCACCTACCAGAGCCGCGCGGCGCAGGCCGACGAAGTCGTCGCCGAGATCGAGCGGCTGGGCGGCAAGGCCGTGGCGCTGCAGCTGGATGCGGGCAATGTGGCCGCCTTTCCAGACTTCGTCGCGCGGCTGCGGACGGCGCTGGCCCAAACGTGGCAGCGTGACACCTTCGATCACCTGGTCAACAACGCGGGACATGGCGACATGGCGCCGATTGCCGACATGAGCGTGGCAGCGTTCGACAAGCTGATCGACGTGCACTTCAAGGGCGTGTTCTTTCTGACGCAAAGCCTCCTGCCGCTGCTGTCCGACGGCGGCCGCATCGTGAACCTGTCCAGCGGCCTGACGCGCGTGTCGGCGCCGGGCTGGGCCGCGTATGCGGCGGCCAAGGGCGCCGTCGAGGTGCTGACGGTCTACCTGGCCAAGGAACTCGGCCACCGCGGCATCGCCGTCAACGCGGTGGCGCCGGGCGCCATCGAGACGGACTTTCTGGGCGGCGCAGTGCGCGACACGCCCGAATTCAACAAGGCCTTCGCGGACATGACCGCGCTAGGCCGCGTGGGCGTGGCCGACGATATCGGGCCGATGATCGCCAGCCTGCTGTCCGAAGACAACCGATGGGTCAACGCCCAGCGCATCGAGGTGTCGGGCGGCCAGGGCATCTGACGCGCGCGGCACCACACCGGGCCGCCTCCTTGCGCGGCCCGAACGGGTCTCCCCTTGTAGAAGTGCGGCTCTTTAAGCGCCGCTGATGTTGACCATCGCCGTTCCTTATATTCATGCCGCCGCCGGGCGATCGGGCGAAAGTCTTGCCTGCCGCACCCCAGAGTGCTGGCGACATGGAATCTATCGGTCAATCTACATTCAAGTAGGGGAAAAATATGAACATGAATCGCCGCGCCATGCTGGTGCGCACCGCTGCACTTGCGGGCGCAAGCGCCCTGGGCTTTCCGATGATCGGCCGCGCCGCAGGCGCGTCCTACACCTATGGCGGCTCGGCCTGGCTGGGCCATTACTCCGCCTACATCGCGATGAAGACGGGCCTCTTTGCCAAGCAGGGTCTGGACATCAAGTGGCAGAGCTTTGCCACATCGTCGGACCGCATGAGCGCGGTGATGGCGGGCAATGTCGACCTGGCGGGCACCGGCGTGGTGTCGTCGCTGGCGCTGATGGCCGCGGGCGCGCGCCAGTTCCAGGTCATTGCCACCCCCAACAACTTCGGCCGCGCCGAAGGCGTGCTGGTGCGCGACAACGTCAAGTCCGTTGCCAACCTGAAGGGCAAGAAGATCGGCGTCACGTACGCCTCCAGCGCCCACGTGCTGCTGCTGGACGTGCTGCGCCAGGCGGGCCTGAACCCCGACCGCGACGTCTCCATCATCAACCTGCCCGCGACCAACCTGCTGTCGGCCTACCAGGGCAGCCAGATCGACGCGGCCGTGGCCTGGACGCCCGCGTTTGACCGCATCAAGGCCGTGCCGGGCACGCATGTGCTGCTGGACGACACCGCGTTCTCGCTTTACAAGCAGTACGCCATCACCCCCGGGCCGGACGTGCTGCTGACGCATGCCAAGCTGGGCAAGGAGAACCCGGACGCCGTGCGCAAGTTCCTGCAGGCGGTGTTCCAGGCCAACGCCATGCTGACGAACCAGCCCGAGGAAGCGGCCGGCGTGCTGCTGGAGCTGACCGGCCTGTCCAAGGACGAGCAGCTTGCCGTCATCAAGCAGACGCAGTGGTATTCCGCCGAAGACCAGAAGGCGCTGATGATCGAACCCGGCAACTTCGTGAACGGCATGCAGAAGCTGGCCGAGATGCTGGTGTCGCTCAAGCAGATCGACCGCGCGCCCACCGTCAAGGACTGGGTCCAGTCCGCGTACCTCTGAGTTCGGGACAGCTGCCTATGTCCACACGTTCGTCATCCCGCGAAACACGCCTGCTCTGGGTCAGCGTGTTCTCGCTGCTGGGTTTTCTGCTGATGTGGGAAGGCCTGTGCCGCGCCGGCGCGGTCGACCCCATCTTCCTGCCCGCGCCGTCCCAGGTCCTGGCGCGCGCGCTATCCCTATCCGACCAGGGCACGCTGTTCTACAACGTGCTTGCGTCCACGCGCCGCGTCATGGTGGGCTTTCTGGCCGCGGTGATCGTGGCGATTCCGCTGGGTATCCTGCTGGGCACGTCGAAGGTGGCGCGCGCCGTCTTCGATCCCATCATCTCGTTCCTGCGTCCCCTGCCGTCCATGAGCTGGATTCCGCTGTCGCTGCTGTGGTTCGGCATCACCGAAACGCAGAAGTACAGCATCGTGTTCATGGGGTCGTTCGTGCCCGCTTTGCTGTACGTGATGGAGGCCTCGCGCAGCATCGACCCGGTGCTGGTGCGCGCCGCGCGCAACCTGGGCGCCAACCGCTGGCAGGTCATGCGCGAGGTGCTGTTTCCGGGCTGTCTGCCGCAGATCCTGTCGGGCATGAAGATCATTCTGGGTCTGTCGTGGACCTGCGTGATCTCGGCCGAGCTGGTGGCGTCCAAGGAAGGCCTGGGCTTCATGATCATGAACGGCAAGGAATTCTTCCAGACCGACACCGTGGTGCTGGGCATGGTGCTGATCAGTTTCACCGTGCTGGTGACCGATCTGTGTTTGCGGCTTCTTGAACGATGGGTGCTGGCATGGCAGCGATGAACGACACGATGATCCGGCTGACGGACGTCTCCAAGGCCTATGGCGAAGTGCCCGTGCTGGACAAGGTCAACCTGGAGGTCAAGCGCGGGGAATTCCTGGTGCTGCTGGGCGCCTCGGGCTGCGGCAAGTCGACGCTGCTGAACCTTATGGCGGGCTTCATCACGCCCAACACGGGATCGGTGGAAATCAACGGCAAAAAGGTCACCGATGTGACCGCGGCCTGCGGCATGGTGTTCCAGCAGTACGCGCTGTTTCCGTGGCGCACGGTGCAGGAAAACGTCGAGTTCGGCCTGAAGATGCGCGGCATGTCGCGCCAGGAACGCGCCCCGATCGCCCGCAAATTCATCGAGATGGTGGGCCTGAAGCACGCGGCGGACAAGTTCCCGCACGCGCTGTCGGGCGGGATGAAGCAGCGCGTGTCCATCGCGCGCGTGCTGGCCAACGACCCGGACGTGATGCTGTTCGACGAGCCGTTCGCGGCGCTGGACGCCATGACCCGGCAAGTGCTGCAAGACCAGTTGCTGTCGATCTACGAGCAAAGCGGCAAGACCATCGTCTTCATCACGCACTCCATCGACGAGGCCCTGACCCTGTCGACGCGCATGGCCGTCATGGGCTCCAAGCCCGGCCGCATCGTGCAGGACATCCAGAACGACCTGCCGCATCCGCGCAGCGCCGACGTGCAGCTGTCGCCGCGCTTTGTGGAACTGAAACGGGCGATCTGGGAACGCGTGCAGGAGGAAGTGACGCGCAGCATGGAACTGGCCGGGGATTAACGCAAGCGCGCGCTCGGCCTAGATGACGTCGGTGTACAGCGTGACCGTGATGCTGAAAGCGGGAATCCTGCCCCACTCGTCGCTGGGATAGCGCGGCGCTTCCACCCCCATGCCCAGGCCGTATTGCAGGCCGTCCTGCCCGCCGCGCCAGGAATGCGGCGCGGTTTCCCAACCGCAGCAGACGTATAGCAGCGGCGGCAGGCCGAACGCTTCGCTGAGCTGGGCGTGCGCCGCCGCCGCGTGGGCGCCGATCACCTGGTAGCGCGCGATCATGGGCTTGGCCTGCCGGTCATCGTGCAGCTCGCACCCCAGGTACTCGACATGGGCGGGCTTTCGGCCCAACGCCTGCAGAAAGTCCCCGCAGGGCATGCCGGGCGGAGCCACGCCCTGCGCGCGGGCCTCGGCTTCGGCGGATCGGAGGTCCAGGGCGGCGGTGTCCCGCGCCGGGACGTCGGCCGGGGCCACCGCAAGGCCCAGCGCCACGGCGGCCAGCAAGGGTGCGAACAGCGGCGCCAATAACGGCGTTCCCCGTGTCCGGCGCTGCGTGACGTTGGGCATGACCCGGTTCATCGGGCTCCCCATGGCGTGGTTTGCTGCGCGGCAACGCCGCCGGATGCGTCGCCCGGACGCTGCCACGCACCCGTGCTTCGCCCTTCCTCGGATAGAAACTCCACCAGCGCGGGCAATGACGGATCCATCGGCCGGTTGGCGTGGATGCGCATGACATAGCCCCACGAGCCCGGCATGCGCAGATGCGGGGTCAATGGCACCAGCCGGCCGCTGGCCAGGTCTTCGTCGATCAGCGGCGCGCGGCCCAGCGCGATGCCAACGCCCGCCGCCGCGGCGGCCACCACGGTGCTCAGACCGCTCAGCACCATCGGATCCTGCCAGTCATCCGCCGCCAGACCCAGCCGCGGCCGCCACGTGCGCCAGTCGGTTTCGGGGCTGTCGATGTGCTTTTCTTCCAGCCAGCGGTGGCGCAGGAACACGCGCGGGTCGTTGCGGTCGGCCTCGGCCACCAGCGCCGGGCAGCATACCGGCACCACGGTTTCCGTCATCAGCGGAATGTCGCCAGGCGCGGCAATGTGCGGCCCCATCGCCCGCACGTGCAGGAACGCCAGGTCGATGTCCTGGGTCTTCCAGGCCGGATCCTGGCTGGCGTGCAGGTACACCTGGATGTCGATGTCCGGATGCAGTTCGATAAAGCGGCCGATGCGCGGCGCCAGCCATAGGGCGGCCAGCGACGGGTTGGCGGACACATTCAGCGTGTAGCGCCGCTTGCCGCGGGCGCTGGCCCGCACGTTGCGGCAGGCGGTCTCCAGTAGGGTCAAGGCCTGTTGTACGGAAGCCAGCAACGCGGCGCCCGCTTCCGTGGTCTCGGCGCGCCGCACGGTGCCGCCCCGGCGCAGGAGCGGCGCGCCCAGATCCGCCTCCAGCGCCCGCAATTGATGGCTGACGGCGCTTTTCGTGACGTTCAGTTCGGCGGCCGCGCGGCTCAGGCTGCCCAGGCGGGCCACGGCTTCGAAGGCGCGCAAGGCGGCCAGCGGCGGCGTGCGGGTAGAGGAATCGGACATCGGTTGAGTTTATCTCAACCCTTGATTGAAAATTCATCGCTTTCGCGCGCGCGCCGGATCGGGGACGATGCAGGCTCTGGATGGAGTAATGCTATGTATTTCGATTCGAGGCTGTGGCGCCTGACCGCGGGTCTGCGCGCCGGCATGGCGGGCGGCATTTTCCTGGGCCTGTTGGCCCTGGCGGCCGGGATTGCGCGGTATGTGTTTCTGGGCCAGTTGCTCGCGCGCGTGTTCGACGGGGCGCCGTGGCAGCAATGGGCGACGCCGGCGCTGTGCGTGGCCGCCATGGTGCTGCTGCGGGCGTTGCTGGACGACTGGCGCACGGTGCAGGCCAATCGCACGTCCGCCGCCATCCAGCACACCCTGCGCGCGCGGCTGTACGACCGCATCGTCGCGCTGGGGCCGGCCTGGTTTGCCAGCCAGCGCACGGGCGGCGTCATGCTGACCGTGGTGGACGGCGTCGAGCAGTTGCAGACGTTCTTTGGACAATACCTGCCGCAGGTCGCCATCGCCGCGGCCGCGCCCTTTGCGATCTTTGCCGTCATCGCGTTCTGGGACGTGCCGACCGCCCTCGTCTTCCTGGCTGCCGCGCTCTTCGCGCTATTCGGGCCGATGGCCGTACACATGCTGGACCGCCGTGCCAGCCTGGCGCGCAGCCGGTCGCTCAATGAATTTGGCGAAGAGTTCCTGGACGCCGTGCAGGGCCTGCCCACGCTCAAGTCGTATGGCCAGGGCAAGGCCTGGGGCGAACGGCTGGCCGCCCGCGCGCGCAGCCTGTCCGACAACACGTTCTGGGTGCTGTCCGTCAGCCTGCTGACACGCGGCATCAGCGACCTGGGGGTGGCGCTGGGCGCCGCGCTGGCGCTGACGCTGGGTGCCTGGCGCGTGACCACGGGCGACATGAGCGTCGAGGCGCTCTTGATCGTCCTGATGGCGGGCACCGAGATCTTCCGCCCGCTGCGCGACCTGCGCGCGGTGCTGCACCGGGGCATGCTGGGCCAGTCGGCCGCCGCCAGCATCCACGCGCTGATGGACGCGCAGCCGCTGACGCCCGCCCCCGACACCCGCGCCGCGCAAGCGGGCCCTGCGCGCCTGGCGCCCACCATCGAATTTGACGACGTCGCGTTCTCGTACACACCCGAACGCGCCGCCCACCGGGGCCTGGCGTTCCGCATCGCGGCGGGCGAACGGGTCGGCGTCGTCGGCCCCAGCGGCGCCGGCAAATCCACCATCGTGCGGCTGCTGCTGCGCGAATGCGTGCCGCAATCGGGCGCGGTCCGCGTGGGCGGGCACGACGTCAACGCGCTGGACCCCCAGTTTCTCTTGTCGCACATCGCGCTGGTCAGCCAGGACATCACGCTGTTTCACGGCACCATCGACGACAACCTGCGCCTGGGCCGGCCCGACGCGATGCCCGACGAAGTCCGCGCCGCCGCCCGCGCCGCGAACATCGACGACTTCATCATGGCGCTGCCCGACGGCTACGCCACGCGCATTGGCGAGCGCGGCCTGCAATTGTCGGGCGGCCAGCGCCAGCGCGTGGCGATCGCCCGCGCCCTGCTGCGCGACGCGCCCATCCTGATCCTTGACGAGGCGCTGTCGTCGGTGGACACCGAGAACGAGGCGCTGATCCAGCAGGCGCTGGACCGCCTCATGGCGGGCCGCACGACGCTGATCCTGGCGCACCGGCTGGCCAGCGTGATCGGCGCCGACCGCATCCTGGTGCTGGACCAAGGCCGCGTGGCCGAAGCCGGACCGCATGCCGACCTGATGCGCAAGCAAGGGCTGTACTACCGCCTGATGCACGAACAGGCGGCCGCGCACCGCAACCCGGCCGCCGGCTCGCCGCCCGCGGCGCAGCAGGCCTCGGGCAATACGCCCGCTGAACCCGACGACGGCAACGCCCCCGGCCCTGCCTTGCGGCCGCTCGATGCCGATGCCGACCAGGTCGGCTGGCGCGCCACGTTGGGCACACTGCTGTCGGTAGTGCGCCCGTGGCGCGGCACGCTCATCGCGACCATTCTGCTGGGCGTGGCGCGTGTCGCCGCCTTCATCGGCGTGGGCGTGTTCAGCGCCCTGATCGTGGCCGCCATTCGCGATGGCGGCGACACCACCGCGCTGATCGTCGGCCTGCTGATCGCCGCACCGCTGGCCGCCCTTTTCCATTGGCTGGAATCGTGGCTGGCGCATGCGATGGCCTATCAGCTTCTCGCAGACATGCGCGTCAAGCTCTACGACAAGCTCGAACGGCTGGCGCCCGCATACCTGCTGCAACGCCGCTCGGGCGATCTGGTTGCGCTGGCCACGCAGGACGTGGAGATGGTCGAGTATTTCTACGCGCACACCATCGCGCCGGCCATCGTGTCCGTGCTGGTGCCGCTGTCCGTGCTGGGTTTTCTCGCGTTCTACAGCTGGCCGGTGGCGCTGGCGCTGCTGCCGTTCCTGGCCTATGCGCTGGTCTCCCCCGTGCGAGGCCGGCGCCGCGTCGACGCCCTGGGCGACAAGGCGCGCGAGGCGCTGGGCGAAATGAGCGCCCACACCACCGACACCATCCAGGGCCTGGCCGACCTGACCGCCTTCCAGGCGACGGGCCGGCGCCGCGATCAGTTCCTGAAGGTGGCCGATCACTATCGCGCGCGGCGTCTTGCCATCCTGCGCGACCTGTCTCGTCAGACCGCGTGGTTTGAAATCGCGATGGGTCTGGGCGGACTTGCCGTGGCCGTCGTGGGCGCGCTGCAGGTGCAGGCCGGTGCGCTGCCGGCCGGCATGCTGCCGTTGCTGGTGTTGATCGCGCTGGCGACGTTCCTGCCCGTATCCGAGATCTCGCAGGTCAGCCGGCAACTGGCCGACACCATTGCCGCCACGCGCCGACTGCACGTGGTGGCCAACGAACCCGAACCGGTCGTTGACGGTCCCCTGCCCGCGCCGGTGGCGCCGCACGGCCTGTCGCTCACCTTCGAGCGCGTCAGCTTCGCCTACCCCGGCAAGCGCCAGGACACGCTGCGCCACCTTAGCTTCACGGCGCCCGCCGGCGCCACGGTGGCCATTGTCGGCGCCTCGGGCGCGGGCAAGAGCACCGTCGCCAGCCTGTTGCTCCGCTTCTGGGATC
Source organism: Achromobacter sp. Root565 (assembly GCF_001427425.1). NCBI lineage: Bacteria > Pseudomonadati > Pseudomonadota > Betaproteobacteria > Burkholderiales > Alcaligenaceae > Achromobacter > Achromobacter sp. Root565. The sequence continues at coordinate 235,273 of NZ_LMGO01000006.1, read as the reverse complement.
CGCGCGAGGGCGCGGTCAAGCTGGACGGCGTAGACGTTCGCCAGCTCCAGCTCGACGGCCTGCGCGAGCGCGTCGCGCTGGTCACGCAGGACACCTATCTGTTCAACGACACGCTCGAAGGCAACATCCGCCTTGCGCGCCCCGAGGCCAGCCGCGAAGACCTGATGCGCGCGCTGGAGCAGGCGGCGCTGGCCGACTTCGTGCAGCGTCTGCCCGAAGGGCTCGCCACACGTGTGGGCGAACGCGGCATGCAGTTGTCGGGCGGCCAGCGCCAGCGCATCTCGATTGCGCGCGCCTTCTTGAAGAACGCGCCGGTGCTGATCCTGGACGAAGCCACCTCACATCTGGACACGCTGTCGGAAATGCAGGTGCGCGGCGCGCTGGACGTGCTGATGCGCCACCGCACGACGCTCGTGATTGCGCACCGCCTGTCCACGATTCGCGATGCCGACCTGATCCTGGTGCTGGACCGCGGCACGCTGGCCGAGTCCGGCACGCATGACCAGTTGCTACGCAAGCAAGGGGTGTATGCGCGGCTGGCAAGCCATCAGGGCGGCTACGCGGCTGCTGGCGCGGCGTCGCTGCCCGGTTAGCGCGGCCTCGCCGCATCCGCCGCGTTGAAAAAAACCGACATTGCATTCCGTCCCCACGCGCGGCCCGTTGATTCGCCTACATCACTTCGATAGAATCGGCAATTCGGGCCTCTCGCCCATTCCTTTTTTTCCCCTCACCCACCGACAGGGAGGCCGCATGATGTACCCCATGCCCAACGCCGTCCCGCGCGTGTCCCCGCGACGCCATTAAGTCGTCGCCCGCGCGGCCCCATCGCCAGTTCCTTACCTGGCGACCGGTCCGCCGTGCCCATCTGAACCCCTAACGCAGTTGCCCGCGCCCTTTTCGGCGCACGGCGTGTTTTCCCTCTTTCCTTTCAAGGAACCTGGCGAGCCCTATCCCGCCAGGCCATGGCAATGGCTAGAAAAAAAATCGACTTTCGAGGACAGGCCTTCAAGGATGTCCTGGGCTTTACCTTCCGCTATTGGGGCCGGCAACCGCTGCGCATCGTGGTGATCGTGGCGCTGGCGCTGCTGTCTGCCGTGGCCGACGTACTGACCCCGATGTACGCCGGCCGCCTGGTCGACGCGGTGGCGTCGGGCGCAGCCGGCGACCAGCTTGCCTGGAACGCCGCCATCACGGCCTTCTGGCTGCTGGTCGCGCTGGGCGTGGGCGGGACGCTGCTGCGCCAGGCCGTCTTCCAGAACATCATCACCTTCACGCTGAAGATGATGAACGGCATCGCCTCCAATGCCTTCTACCGCGTGCAGCGGTTTTCCACCGACTGGCACGCCAACAGCTTCGCCGGCTCGACGGTGCGCAAGATCACGCGCGGCATGTGGGCGGTGGACCTCTTGAACGACACGCTTGTGGTGGCGCTGCTGCCGTCGGTGGTCATGCTGGTGGGCGCGACCGCGTTGCTGGGCGCGCATTGGCCACTGATGGGGCTGGTCGTGGGCCTCGGCTCGGTGCTCTACATCGCCGTCACCGCGACGTTGTCGCTGGCGTACGTGGCGCCTGCGGCACGGCTGGGCAATGCCTGGGACACGCGCATGGGCGGTGCGCTGGCCGATGCCGTCAGCTGCAACGCGGTGGTCAAGGCCTTTGGCGCGGAAACGCGTGAAGAGGCACGGCTTGACCGCGTCATCGACAAGTGGCGACGGCGCACGCGCCGCACCTGGATCCGTGCCACATTCAACGGCGGCATCCAGGGCGCGATGCTGGTCGCCATGCAGGCCTCGATCCTGGGCGCGTCGCTGCTGCTGTGGTCGCGCAATCAGGCCAGCGTGGGCGACATCACCTTCACGCTGACCATGTTCTTTGTCCTGCAGGGCTATCTGCGCGACGTGGGCATGCACATCCGCAACCTGCAGCGCTCGGTCAACGACATGGAAGAACTGGTGTCGCTGGAAAAGCAGCCGCTGGGGGTTGAGGACCGGCCGGGCGCGGGCGACATCGCGGTGACCGCGGGCGAGATCCGCTTCGAGGACGTGACGTTCCGCTATGGCGCGCACAATGTCGCGCTGTACGACCGGTTCTCGGTGCGCATCGCGCCGGGCGAACGGGTGGGCCTGGTCGGCCCCTCGGGATCGGGCAAGACGACGTTCATCAAGCTGATCCAGCGCCTGTATGACGTGAACGGTGGCCGCATCACCATCGACGGGCAGGACATCGCCCAGGTGAAACAGGCGTCGCTGCGCGGCCAGATCGCGATCGTGCAGCAGGAGCCCGTGCTGTTTCACCGCACGCTGGCGGAAAACATCGCCTATGCCCGCCCGGGCGCATCGCAGGCGGACATCGAGCAGGCGGCCCGGCTGGCCAGCGCGCATGACTTCATCATGGCGCTGCCCAAGGGATACGAGACGCTGGTCGGTGAACGCGGCGTGAAGCTGTCGGGCGGCGAACGCCAGCGCGTGGCGATTGCGCGGGCGTTCCTGGCCGACGCGCCGATCCTGATCCTGGACGAAGCCACGTCCAGCCTGGACAGCGAAAGCGAGGTCCTGATCCAGCGCGCGATGGACCGCCTGATGGAAGGCCGCACGACGCTGGTCGTGGCGCACCGTCTGTCGACGGTCCGCGCCCTGGACCGCCTGCTGGTGATGGACCATGGCCGCGTCATCGAGGAAGGCAGCCACGACGCGCTGATCCGCCTGAAGGGGGGCCTGTACCGGCGGCTCTTCGAGCGCCAGGCGCTGGAACTGACCAAGGGCCTGGATCCGGTGGAACTGCTGGAAGACGGCGCCGTCCCGCCGCCCGCCAAGACCGACGAAGTCGACACAGCTTCGTTCGCCTTCGGCAAGTAACGCTGGCGCGGTGCGAAGCAACAAGGCCCGGCGCAAGTGCGCGCCGGGCCTTTCTTGTTGGCGGTTCGCCGCATTGGACCGGTGTCTGACACCCTCTGAGATGCGGCCGCAAACTGCCGATCACTTCCCCAGGGTGTCAGACACCTCAAAAATCACGGGTGTCTGACACCTCATTGGGTCCTACAGAACCAACGTCAGAACGTCAGTCACCCAGCAAGTTGCTCCGGTCCCGGTGTCTGACACCTCATTGGGTCCTACAGAACCAACGTCAGGGCGTCAGTCACCCAGCAAGTTGCTCCGGTCCCGGTGTCTGACACYCTCTGAGATGCAGCCGCAAACTGCCGATCACTTCCTCAGGGTGTCAGACACCTCAAAAATCACGGGTGTCTGACACCTCATTGGGTCATACAGAACCAACGTCAGGGCGTCAGTCACCCAGCAAGTTGCTCCGGTCCCGGTGTCTGACACCCTCTGAGATGCAGCCGCAAACTGCCGATCACTTCCCCAGGGTGTCAGACACCTTAAAAATCACGGGTGTCAGACACCTGGCAAGTTGCCGCGCCGGTCAGCCCGGGCGGTTGGCGAATGTCAGGCGCAGGCCGAAGCCGATCAGCGCGGTGCCGAAGACCAGGCCCTGAATCTTCTGCGCACGCGGGCTTGCCGACATCCAGCGGCCTACCGCGCCGCCCGCCAGCGCGCACAGCACGTCGAACGTCAGGCCCAAACCAACGAGGATGACGCCCAGCACGGCGAACTGCTGGCCGATCGGGCCGCGCTCGGGGGACACGAACTGCGGCAGGAGCACCGAGCAGAACAGCAGCGCCTTGGGGTTGAGCACGTTGGTGAGCACCCCGCTCATCAGCGCGGGCCCCCAGCCCGCATGCCGCGGCGCGACCTCGCCGTTCAAGGGCGGAATCGCCAGCGGCGCGCGCAACAGACGGATCCCCAGCCACACCAGATAGCAACCGCCCACCGTGCGCGCCGCGTCGAACGCCCACGGGTGGGTCTTGAACAAGGCTGCCAGACCCAGCGCAGCCAGCGTCACGTGCGCCGCGCGTGCAATCGCCAAGCCCGCCGCCACCGCCAGCGCCTGCCCGCGGCCGCGCAGCAGACCGGTTTCCAACAGCAGGATCATGTCTGGCCCGGGCACCACGTACACGATCAGCAGGGCCCCGAGAAACAACGCCATATCGGCCATGACCGCGCTCCACCACAAGTTTTCCATGGCGAGATTCTAGAAAAAAGGGGCTGGCATGTGCTTGCCATTCTTGCCAACTTGGATACCATTCCTGGCACAACACGCCAATCAAAACTCGAATTCCATACATCCATGCCAAAACGCCAACTTGACGCCTACGACCGCCGCATTCTGGAGGCATTGCAGAAGAACGGCCGGCTCACCAACGTGGAGCTCGCGGACCAGATCGGTCTGTCTCCGTCGCCCTGCCTGCGCCGCGTGCGGATGATGGAGGAAGCCGGCGTCATCCAGGGCTACGAAGCGCGCCTCGATCCGCACGAGGTCGGATTGGGTTTGACGGTGTTCGTGGGCGTGAAGGTCGAGCGCCACCACGAACGGGACGCCGAGATGTTCCGCAACGAGGTCAGCGCGCTACCGGAGGTGATCGCCGCGCACCTCGTGTCCGGCGAATCCGACTTTCTGTTGCAGGTCGTGGTGCCCGATCTGCGCGGGTATGAGCATTTCCTGCTGCATACCCTGCTGAAACTGCCGGGCGTCAAAGATATCCGCAGCAACTTCGCGATCCAGACGGTTAAGCCGCAAAGTCCCCTGCCGCTGGATCACCTGGGCCGATAAGGCTCGTCACCTCACGGCATGGCCGCCGCCGCCCGGTCCACCAAAGCGCTGCGCCGCTCGAAACGCGCCTGCGACATCGCCAGATAGCGCTCCACAATGGCCGGCTCGGACGTCTTGGGCGTGCCGCCCGGAAACGGCGGCTTCGGATCGTATTCGATCTGCAACTGGATCAGCTTGGCGACGTCCTCGCCGCATAGCGACGCCACCACCTTCAACCCCATGTCGATTCCCGACGTCACGCCGCCGGCCGTGAACACATTGCCGTCCACGCACAGGCGCTCGTCGCTCGGCGTGGCCCCGAAGCGGGCCAACAGTTCGCGCGCGCGCCAGTGGCTGGACGCCCGCTTGCCCCGCAGCAGCCCGGCCGCGCCTAGCAGCAGCGAGCCCGTGCAGATACCGAACAGGTACTTGGCGCCCTGCCCCTGCCGGCGCGTGAAGTCCACCCACGCCGGATCGACGATGGCATCGTCCGTACCCGGGCCGCCCGGCACGACCAGCAGGTCGCAAGGCAGCGCCGAGTCGATCGTCTGCGTGGGCACGAAGCGCAGCCCCCGGTCGCACCGCACCGGCTCCATCGTTTTTGCGACAAAATCCACGGTGAAGCCCGGCGCGTTCGCCAGCACCTCGTACGGCCCAGTCATATCGAGCTGGGTCAGCCCTTCGAACAAGACGATATTTACTTGCATGACGTTGCTCCCATGAAAACGCCAGAGCCCAGCATAGGCGAACGCGCGCCGCGCGGTGCGCCAGAAAGCGCGCCAATCGCGCCACAACGCGTGATGTTCGTGCTATATGACGGTTTCCAGCCGCTGGACCTGGCCGGTCCGTGGCAGGCCTTCAGCTCGGCCAACGAAGAAGCGGGCCGCCAGCTGTATGTCTTGAACACGATCGCGGCATCGCCGGTGGTTTCCACCTGGGAACAGGGGCTGCGCATGCAGGTCGACGGCACCTTCGAAGCGGACGGCGACGAGTCCATCGACATGCTGCTGGTGCCCGGCGGCCCCGGCGTGGACCGCGCCGCGGCGCACGGCGAAACGCGCGCCTGGCTACGCCGCCGCGACGCCGGCACGCGTCGCACCAGCAGCGTCTGCACGGGTGCATTCGTGCTGGCCGCCACCGGCCTGCTGGATGGCCGCGCCGTGACCACGCACTGGCGCTCGGCCGACCGTCTGCGCCAGCTTTACCCCGGGCTTCGCGTCGACGACGACCGCATCTTCATCGAAAGCGGCAAATACTGGACCTCCGCGGGCGTCACCGCTGGCATCGACATGGCATTGGCGCTGATCGAGCGCGATTTCGGCGCGGCGCTGTCGCAGCAAGTCGCGCGGCGGCTGGTCGTCTTCATGCGCCGCAACGGCGACCAGCGCCAGTACAGCCAGACGCTGCGGCTGCAGGACCGCGTGGCCGCGCCGTTCCGCGAACTGGTCGAAAAAATGGAGGCACGGCTGTCGGCGCGCTGGTCGGTCGACGACATGGCGGACGCCTGCCGCATGTCGCGGCGCACCTTCCAGCGCAAGTTCGCGGCACACTTCGGCGTCGCGCCGACCGAAGTGCTGCGGCGTCTGCGCGAGGAACGCGCCGGTGCCTTGGAGAGCGCCGGCAAGATGACAAGGAAGGCCGTCGAACAACACGTAGGTCCGGTGCAGAAGCGCCCACGGCAATAGCGGCAAGGCTGCGTCAGATCTTCGTAGGTCTTCGTAGGTCGCCCGACGCCGCAGTCCCCGTGGGCACGAGCGCCCACGAACTAGAGTTCAATTGACGATTAGGACCGGCAACGCTTGAAGTAGCGAGAGCGTTTGCCACCACCGGTGTCTGACACCCTTGGAACATGCTCTTCATATGACGCGAATCTCACCAGGGTGTCAGACACCTGACGCAGAAGCAGCCACACGCGCAGCGTCATCACCACGACGCAAGACGCCGCGTAAGCCCACGAARGCCGCCCGCGCGGCCGCCCGCGGGCGGGCACCGCAAGACGCTTCTCTCCCACCGGTGTCTGACACCCTTGGAACACGCTCTTCATATGACGCGAATCTCACCAGGGTGTCAGACACCTGACGCAGAAGCAGCCACCCGCGTAGCGTCATCACCACGACGCAAGACGCCGCGTAAGCCCACGAAGGCCTCCCGCGCGGCCGCCCGTGGGCGGGCACCGCAAGACGCTTCTCTTCCACCGGTGTCTGACACCCTTGGAAYATGCTCTTCATATGACGCGAATCTCACCAGGGTGTCAGACACCTGACGCAGAARCAGCCACMCGCGCAGCGTCATCACCACGACGCAAGACGCCGCGTAAGCCCACGAAGGCCGCCCGCGCGGCCGCCCGTGGGCGGGCACCGCAAGACGCTTCTCTTCCACCGGTGTCTGACACCCTTGGAACATGCTCTTCATATGACGCGAATCTCACCAGGGTGTCAGACACCTGACGCAGAAGCAGCCACACGCGCAGCGTCATCACCACGACGCAAGACGCCGCGT
>NZ_LMGO01000006.1:0-228104 GCF_001427425.1 Achromobacter sp. Root565 | reverse complement strand
GCGTCATCACCACGACGCAAGACGCCGCGTAAGCCCACGAAGGCCGCCCGCGCGGCCGCCCGTGGGCGGGCACCGCAAGACGCTTCTCTCCCACACAAGTGCATGCAAGAACCTAAAGAACCCCACTCGCCCCAGGCCCACGCCACACCGGGCGCCTAAAGAACCCAATCCTCCACCAGCACCAGCACCAGCACCAGCACTCCAACCTACCCCACCAACCCCACCGACATCCCCCCGCAAACATAAAGCACCTGCCCCGTCACAAACCCCGCGCGCCGGTCCAGAAACATCGCCACGGTATGCGCGACCTCATCCGGCCGGCCAACCCGCCCCATGGGAATCGCCGCCTCCAGCGCCAGCGTCTTCGGCGCCCCCGGTGGGTTGGACTGGTTGAACAGCTCGGTCGCGACCGGCCCCGGCGCCACGGTGTTCACGGTGATGCCATCGCCCGCCAGTTCCAGCGCCCAGGTCCGCGTCATGCCCGCCAGCCCGGCCTTGGACGCCCCATACACCGACCGCCCACCTTTGCCCAGCGCGGCCCGGCTGCCGATGTTCACCACGCGCCCGTACTTCGCCTGCCGCATGCCCGGCAACAGCGCCTGCATCAGCAGGATCGGCGCGGTCACGTTCAGCGCCATCGTCCGCGCCAGTTCCTCTTGCGTGATGTCCTCGAGGTTGGCCACCTGGATCATCCCCGCGTTGTTGACCAGATGCAGCACCGGCTGCTGCGCGGCAAGCTCACGACCCGCGGCGATGGTCGCCGCCGCGTCGCACAGATCCACCGAGCGAAAAGTCTCGCCCGGAAGCAGTATCTCGGGCGACGTGCGGCTGAAATTGACGACGTGAAAGCCGTCTTCGATCAGCCGCGCGACGATGGCACGGCCGATTCCCCGGCTTGCGCCGGTGACGAGAGCGATAGGTGGGTTCATTGCGCCTTGATTCCCTGGTCCTTGATGAGTCCGCCCCACTTCTTGCGTTCGGCGGATTCGAACGCGGCCAAATCCTTGCCGAACAGCGTGCCTGGCTTGGCGCCCATGGTGGCGAAATTGGCGGCGATGGCCGGCGTCGCCAAGCCGCTGCGGGCGGCGGCGATCAATTGCTCGACGACCGGGGCCGGCGTGTTGCGCGGTGCATACAGCGCAAACCATGCGGTGACATCGAACCCCGGCAATCCGGACTCGGCGACGGTCGGCAGGTTTGGCACCGACGGATCGCGCGCGGCCGACGTCACCGCCACCCCGCGCACCAGATTGCCGTCCTTGATCTGCGCCAGCGCGCCCGGCAGGTTGTCGAACAGGAGATCCACCTGCCCGCCCGCCACCGCCGGCAGCGACGCCGACGTGCCCTTGAATGGCACGTGCAGCATCGTCACCCCCGCCATCGCCTCGAAGTACGCCCCCGTCAGGTGCACCGACGAACCGATGCCGGGCGACGCATAGGTCAGCTTCTTGTCTGTGGACTGCTTGGCCGCCTTGATCACGTCCGCCACCGTCTTGTAGGGCGACTTTGCGCTGACAGCGATGACATTAGGCGTGGTGGACACCAGCGCGATCGGCACGAGGTCGCGCTCGGGATCGAACGGCATGTTGCCGTAGAGAAACTGGTTGATCGTCTGCGTGCCGATCGTGCCCAGCCCCAGCGTGTAGCCGTCGGCCTTCGCCCGGGCGACGTAAGCCATGCCGATATTGCCGCCCGCGCCCGGTTTGTTCTCGACCAGCACCGTCTGCTTCAGCCCCGGTTGCAGCGCGTTCGCGATGGCCCGGCCAAAGAGGTCCGCGCCCCCGCCCGGCGGATACGGCACAACCACGGTCACGGGATGCTCGGGATAGCCAGCGGCGTGGACCGCGGGAAGCGCCAGAACGGCCAGCGCGGCAAGGGCGAAGCGCCATCCGGCGCGCGGATGCGGCAATTGCGTCATGGTCTCGTCTCCTAACGAATCCGCTGATTGCGGATTTCTTTTTAAAGTACGTAAATACGTACTATATTCATAAGAACATGAAAAACCGACAGGAGACAAGCAGATGAAACGCTGGACGCAACGCCCCGAAGGTTCCACCTGGGGCGACTTCGGCCCGGACGACGAACTGGGCCGCCTGAACCTGCTGACCGAGGAAAAGGTGCTGCAGGCGGTGCGCGAAGTCCGCGCCGGCAAGGTCTTCTGCCTGTCGCTGCCGCTGGATCTGCCCGGCGGCAACGTGCTCAATCCGCGCCGCCACGCGCCCACCCTCAAGCCCACCTTCCGCGAAGGCACACCCTATCTGAACTTTGCGATGTCGCAGGTGCAGCCCGAAGCCATCGACGTGCTGTCGGACGATCAGGTCACGCTGTCGATGCAATATTCCACCCAGTGGGACGGCCTGTGCCACGTGGGAGCAATGTTCGACATCCAGGGCGACGGCCAGGCGCGCCGCGTTTACTACAACGGCTACGCCGCCGGCGTGGACGTGTTTGGCGGCGCCGATCCGGACAACTCGGAAACCGCCTGCTGCCCGCCGGGCGGCTCGTATGCGCGAAAGCTCAGCGTCAGCCGCTACGCCGAAAAAGGCATGCAGGGCCGCGGCGTGCTGGTGGATCTGGCGCGCGCCTTCGGCCCCGGCCGCACGATCGTCGGCCATGAGCAACTTCAAGCCGCCATGCGCGAGCAGGACGCCGTGCCCGAGCCCGGCGACATGCTGGTGCTGCGGACCGGATTCGCGGAAGCCATCGTGGCCATGAATGGCCAGCCCGATCCGCACAAACTGGAGGAAACCGGCGCGGTGCTGGACGGGTCCGACCCCGCGCTGCTGGACTGGATCACGCGATCCGGCATCGCGGCCATCTGCGCCGACAACTACGCGGTGGAATCGTATCCGGCACGCACGTCCGGCCCCGGCCATTCCATCCTGCCGCTGCACCACCATTGCCTCTTCAAGCTGGGCGTGCCGCTGGCCGAACTGTGGTATCTGAAGGACCTGGCCGACTGGCTCCACGCAAACGGCCGCAGCCGGTTCCTGCTGACCGCCCCGCCGCTGCGCATGCCCGGCGCGGTGGGTTCGCCCGTGACGCCCATTGCCACGGTGTAAGCCATGCCCTTGCCGTACTCGACCTTCTCCGACCACCTGGATGCGCTGGCCGCCCGCAAGCCCGATGCCATTGCACTGATCGACCGCGACCAGCCGGTCAGCTTCGCAGACCTGCGCACGCGCAGCCTGGCGCTGGCGGCGGGCCTGTCCCGCATCGGCGTGCAGCCCGGCCACCGCGTTGCCGTCTGGCTGCCCAATTGCGCGGCCTGGGTCGAATCCTTTCTTGCGTGCGCCCACCTGGGCGCGCTGGTGCTGGCCGTCAACACGCGCTTCCGGTCGGTGGAGGTAGCCGACATCCTGGGTCGCGGCCGCGCCGACTGGCTGGTGTACTGGCCGGATTTCAAGGGCATCGACTTCCAGGGCATTCTGGATGGCGTGGCGCCGGTCGATGTGGATCAGTTGCAGGGCGCAGTCGCGCTGGCCGGGCCCGACGAACTCCCTCCCGCATCGCTTCACGGTAAACCGGTGCATCGGTACGACGCGCTGCTGGCCTGCGCCGACCCCGCCCCCATCGCGCAAGCCAATGCCGGCGTGCTGTGCTTCACCACGTCCGGCACCACGTCCAAACCCAAGTTCGTCCTGCACGATCAAAAGACCTTGCTGCGGCACGGCGCGATGGTCGCGCAGGCGTTCGGCTATGACGACCGGGCCTGCGTCCTGGCCAGCGCGCCGTTCTGCGGCGCCTTCGGTTTTGCGACGCTGGCCGGCGGCCTGGCGCGCGGCGTGCCCGTCGTGTGCGCGCCCGTCTTCGATGCCGCCCAATCGGCGCAGGCCATTGCCCGCCACGCCGTCACCCACACCTACGCCAACAACGAGGCGCTGGTCGGCATGATGCAGGCCGCCGCGCCCGGCGGGTTTGCGTCCGTGCAGTTGTTCGGCTTTGCCAGCTTCACGCCCGCGCTGGACAACATGCTGGACCTGGCCGGCGCGGCAGGTGTCCCGCTCACGGGCCTTTACGGCTCCAGCGAACTGATCGCACTGGTAGCCGGCCAGCCCCGCGACCCCGCCGACGGCGACGTGTCCGCCCGCCACCAGCCCGGCGGCACGCTCATCTACCCCACCGCTCGCGTACGCGCCCGCGATCCCGAGAGCGGCCAGGTGCTGCCGCACGGGCAGTCCGGCGAAATCGAAATCCTGTCGCCCAGCCTGATGCAGGGCTACCTGGACAACCTGGACGCCACCCGCGCCGCCGTGACGGACGACGGCTACTTCAAGACCGGCGATCTGGGCTACACGCTGACCGACCGCCAGTTCGTGTTCCAGACCCGGATGGGCGACTCGCTGCGGCTGTCTGGCTTTCTGGTCAATCCGGTGGAGATCGAACAGGTCGTCGAGACCCTGCCCGGCATACGCGCCTGCCAGGTGGTCGGCGCGACGCGCAACGGCAAGATCGTGCCCTACGCCTTCGTGCTGCTGCAGGAAGGCGCGCAGGCCGACCCGGCCGGCTGGACCGCGGCGTGCAAGGCGGCGATGGCCGGTTTCAAGGCGCCGGCGGGCTTTACCGTGCTGGACGCCTTTCCGTCGGTCGAAAGCGCCAACTCGGTCAAGATACAGAAGCACCGGCTGCGCGAGATGGCGGACGCTATGCTCTCGGCTTCCGAGTCATAACCCTCCGACCCGCCATGCCCGCCCGCAAGCTTTTTTCGCGCAGTCCCCAGCCGCTTTACCTGCAGGCCGCCGCGCTGTTTCGCAGCCACATCCAGAACCGGACGTGGCGGCCCGGACAGCAGATTCCGCCGCTGGAATCGCTGATGGAGACCTACGGCATCTCGCGCGCGACCATCCGCCAGGCGTTCGGCCTGCTGGAAGAGGACGGCCTGATCCGGCGTTCGCGCGGCTCTGGCACCTTCGTGAACGCCGAGCTGCCCGAAACGCCCACGCTGCTCATTCCCAAGACCTGGGCCGAAACCGTCGAACTGAGCAACCAGCTCGGCACGGTGTCGCTGGTGGAGTCCAGCGCCGACTCGCCCCTGCCCGATACGCTGGGCATGCCGTGCGGCGCAGACCGCAGCGGCAGCTTCCAGTACCTGCGGCGCGTTCACACGACGGACGCCGGCCCCTTCTGCTACAGCGAGGTCTTCCTGGACAGCGGCCTCTTCAGAAAGCACCGCGCCCGCATCCAGAAAAGCACCGTCGCCCCCGTGCTGGACCAGTTCTACGGCGCGCGCATCTCCGAGGCTCGCCAGGTCCTCAATGTGATCGAGGCCGGCCAGGAATCCGCGGAATCGCTGCAGATTCCCGTGTCTTCGCCGGTGGCCGAGCTGCGCCGCTATGCCTGCATCGACGGCCGCGTGGTGTATTTCGCGCGGCTGGAGTTTCCGTTCCGCAAGGTGCGGATGGAATTCGACCTGCTCACCAGCCGCTGAACGCGCCGCCCAATCCGCCCAAGGAGAACACCGCCCCCATCACCGACCGCCGCCGTCCGAACACACAGGGTGCAGCAGCAAATAAAACCTACATTGCGCCCGCCATATCCGAAAAGAATCCGGCATACAGGGAGACAACCATGAGACATGCCGACAGGACCCGGATTTCAATGCAGTGCCGCAGCACGTTCGTTCGATTGTTCGCCGCGACCGCTCTTGCCGCCACCGGCGCGCACTCGCAAGCGCCCGCCCCCGCCGTTTCCGACGACGTGGTTCGGCTTGGCCTGATCCTGGACATGAGCGGCGTCTATGCCGACGTGACCGGCAAGGGCAGCGCCACCGCGGCCGAGATGGCGATTGCCGACTTCGGCGGCACCGTGCTGGGCAAGAAGGTGGACCTGCTGGTGGTGGACCACCAGAACAAGGCCGACATCGCCGCCGCCAAGGCGCGCGAGTGGTATGACATCCAGAAGGTCGACGCCATCATGGACGTCGCCGGCTCCGCGCCCGCGCTGGCCGTGCTGGAGGTGGCGCGGGAAAAGAAGAAGATCGTCGTCTTCAGCGGACCGGGCACCGAGCGCATCACCAACGACCTGTGCTCGCCCTATTCCGTGCACTACACCTACGACACCTGGTCGCTCGCCAACACCACCGCGCGCGCCACCGTCGAGCAAGGCGGCAAGAGCTGGTACTTCCTGACCGCCGACTACGCGTTCGGCCACACGTTGCAGGCCTCGGCCACCGACGTCGTGAAGGCCAACGGCGGCACGGTGCTGGGCGCCTCGCGCCACCCGCTGGGCTCCAGCGACTTCGCCTCGTACCTGCTGCAGGCACAGGCCAGCAAGGCGCAGGTCGTGGGGCTGGCCAACGCGGGCGGCGACACGGTCAACGCCATCAAGGCGGCCAGCGAGTTCGGGTTGACCAAGGGCGGGCAGAAGATGGCGGGCCTGCTGCTCTACATCAACGACATCCACGCCATCGGCCTGGACGCCGCCGCCGGACTGACGCTGACCGAAGCCTTTTATTGGGACATGAATGACCAGACGCGCGCCTGGTCGCAGCGCTACTTCGACAAGCTCAAGAAGATGCCCAACATGAGCCAGGCGGGCACGTACTCGTCGGTCATGCACTACCTGAAGGCGGTGCAGGCGGCTGGCACGGACGAGCCGACCGCGGTCATGAAGCAGATGAAGGCCACGCCGATCAACGACTTCTTCGCCACCAACGGCCGCATCCGCGAAGATGGCCGCATGGTGCACGACATGTACCTGTTCGAGGTCAAGAAGCCGTCGGAATCCAAACGGCCGTGGGACTACTACAAGCTGGTGGCCACGCTGCCGGGGGATCAGGCCTTCATGCCGCTGTCGCGGTCAACCTGCCCGCTGGTCAAGAAGTAGCGCGGCAAGCAGGCGCGGCGGGTAACGCCCGCCGCGTTATCCTTGCCGCTTTGCCTTTCGCCGCTCCGACATGCCGCAACGCGCAGCCCGCATCATCGAGGGAAAGTTTGACCAGCTCCGGCTGGCCACGCCGGTACGGCGAAACGATGTCTTCCTGCGGATCGGCGCGGAGACGATCTGGGGTTCCGGGCTGGACCCATCGCACATCGCCCTGCTGCGCGACTTCCACGACAAAGGCACCGCCGTGCGCGTTGGCGTGCTGCAGGCCGAGCATGGCCTGAACCACTTTTGCTGGGCCGTGCCCGCGCAGGGCAAACCCATTGCCCCGCTCACTTACCAGACCGCGCAACGGCGCAGCGGACGCGAGGCCGCCATCTGCAGCGCCGTGGGCGTGACCGCCCTGGGCGCGGCGTGGCTGTCTGGGGTAGCCACGCTGCCGCGCGTATTCCTGATGGTGTTCGCGCTCGCGATCGCGTTGATGGCCCTGGTGCTTGCCGCGAATGCCTTGCGTGTCCTCTGGCACAACCGCCGCGATCGGCCGCGCATCCTTGCCAGCGAGGCCCAGTTCGATCCCACCCGGAGGCCAGCGGCCACGAACGCCGCACCAGCCACCCCGCCGCTGCGGCAGGAACCCGCCGCGCTGACGCAGGATGGCGATCCGCCGCTGCTCCTGATCCGGGGCAAGCTCGACGGGATCACGCATGAAACGCGGCATGTGCACAAGGGTCCGACCTACGGCCATTACCGCTTTTCCGTTCAAGGCCGGCAGTTTCAGATGACGGTCGACGAATCGCTGGGAAGCTGGCAGCCGTTCCTGGCGCAGAACGATTACGTCGAGATCGCCGTCAATGCCCAACCGGCGCCGGACGAACCGCATGCGGTGTATGCCTTGCGCAATCAGGAGGACGGACGCGCCTACATGTGCCATCTGCGCTTCCGCGCCTATCCCAGCCGCGACACGCCGGTCGGCGTCGGCATGAACCAGCGCGCGCCCATGCTCAAGACCATCGGCGCGTTGATGCTTGCGGTATGGCTGTTTCTCATTGGCCTGACCTGGTTCATGGATTCCGAGGCGTTGCAGGGCGACTTTCCGGAACTCGCGCTGTTCATCCTGGGCATGTTCCTGCTGGTTTGGCTGTGCTTTGCACTACCGCTCCTCTGGCTCGACATGCGATGGCGCATGGGCAGGCCGACGCGGCGCCAGCGCATCACCGAACGCATCTACACGCTGCTTGATCTGGGCACGCCGTTCGCGCCGAAGCAACGCATCGAAGAGGTGTGAGCGGACCCGCGTATCCTTGCGGGATGCCTGACTGCCGCCGGAGACCCGCATGACCGCCCCCACCCAACGCCCCATCGCCGCCACCATCGCCGCCGTCGTGCGCGACGGCCAGGTGCTGCTGGTGCGCCGCGCCAACCCGCCCGATCAGGACCGCTGGGCGTTTCCGGGCGGCAAGATCGACGCGGGCGAATTCCTTTTTGACGTCGCGGCGCGCGAACTGCTGGAGGAGACCGGCGTCACGGCCGAGCCGCTGCACGTCTTCGACGCCGTCGACGTCTTCGACCGCGACGACACCGGCGCACTGCGCCGCCACTTCATCCTGATTGCGGTGCTGTGCCGCTGGGTATCCGGCGAACCGGTCGCGGGCGACGACGCTCGTGACGCGCGCTGGGTGTCCCTGGCCGATCTGGACGCCCACGCGCTGGCCACCAGCTTCGGGGTGGCGCAACTGGCGCACAAGGCCGCGGATTTGATGGCGGCCCGCTAAGCGCTCGCCAAATCCCCATCGCGACGAGTATGCGGCAAGGGCGAATGGCGTCTGCTCACGACGGTGTCAGACACCCGCTCGAAAGGTCATCATCATGCGACGGCCTACAACGGGTGTCAGACACCGTTGAGAGCCCCACTCCAGGTGTCTGACACCCGCATGAGACGACCGGCAACCTACGACGTCCTTCACCGGGTGTCAGACACCGTCCCACCCCCCCCCTGCGTCACGAAGCTTTCCGCCCGATAAGTTAAGGTGTAGCCCCACACCCCTTATCTCTTCATTCCTGGAGTACCGAATGACCGGATTGTTCATCGTGGTGGCGGCGCTGGCGTTTCTGATGCTGGCGGCGTATCGAGGCTACAGCGTCATCCTATGCGCGCCCATTGCAGCCATGGGCGCTGTCCTATTGACAGACGCGTCGGCGCTCGCGCCTGTGTTCTCAGGCATCTTCATGGAGCGTATGGCAGGCTTCGCCAAGCTCTATTTCCCCGTCTTCCTGCTGGGCGCGGTGTTCGGCAAGCTCATCGAACTGTCGGGCTTTTCGCGCGCCATCGTGCAGGCGGTGCTACGGCTGATCGGCGCCGAGCGCGCCATCGTGGCCATCGTGCTGGTATGCGCGGTCCTGACGTATGGCGGCGTGTCGCTCTTCGTGGTGGTGTTCGCGGTCTACCCGTTTGCCGCCGAGATGTTCCGCCAGGGCGGCATCCCCAAGCGCCTGATGCCCGGCGCGATCGCGCTGGGCGCCTTCACCTTCACGATGACGGCGCTGCCCGGCACGCCGCAGATCCAGAACATCATTCCCACCACGTTCTTCGAGACCACGACCTGGGCCGCGCCCTGGCTGGGCCTCATCGGCGCCGCGTTCACGCTGACCGCCGGCATCACCTACCTGGAATGGCGCCGCAAACGCGCCGCCGCGGCTGGCGAGACCTACGGCACGGACCTGCGCAACGAACCCGCGGCGCCCACCGGCGAACGCGACCATCATCCGCTGATCGCGTTGCTGCCGCTGGTGGTCGTGGGCGTCATGAATTTTCTGCTGACACGCTGGATCCCGGGCTGGTACCCGGCCGGTTCCGAAGTCGACCTGCCCGGCCTGGCCAAGCCCCTGCCCGTCAACGCCGAGGAACAGGTGGCGCTGTGGGCCGTGATGGGCGCGCTGATCGCTGGCATCGTCACCATCCTGCTGTTCTCGTTCCGCGCCATCAAGTCGCATTTCGCCGAAGGCAGCAAGAGCGCCGTATCGGGCGCGCTGCTGGCGTCGATGAACACCGCGGCAGAGTACGGATTTGGCGGCGTTATTGCCGCGCTGCCAGGCTTTCTGCTCGTCGCGCAGGCCCTGAAGGCCATTCCCGATCCGCTGGTGGGCGAAGCGGTCGCCGTGACGACGCTGGCCGGCATCACGGGCTCGGCCTCGGGCGGCATGAGCATCGCGCTGGCCGCGATGTCGCAGACCTTCATCGACGGCGCACTGGCGGCGGGCATCCCCATGGAGGTGCTGCACCGGGTCGCCGCGATGGCGAGCGGCGGCATGGACACGCTGCCGCACAACGGCGCGGTCATCACGCTGCTGGCCGTCACCGGCCTCACCCACCGCCAATCCTACGGCGACATCTTCGCCATCACGCTGATATCAACGTTGTCGGTATTCCTGGTGATTGGCGTTTTCTACCTGACCGGCATCGTCTGATCGAACGCGGCGGCAAACACGCCCGCCAGCCACTGCGCGAACACGCGCACCCGCGCCGGCACCTGCCGGTTCTGCGGATACAAGACCGAAACCGGCATGGGCGCGGGCGGCGCGTGGGGCAGCACGATCTTCAGGTGCCCCGCCGCCAGTTCGCGCTCCACGCGATAGCGTGGGACCTGCACCAACCCCAGGCCCGCCAGCGCCGCGCTGGTATAGAGTTCCGCGCCGCTCACGCTGACGACGGCACGCGGGCGCACCTGCACAACGCGCCCGTCGACCAAAAAATCCAGCGGTACGGCGCGGCCCGTCGCGCTGGACACGTAATCCACGGCCAGATGATGTTCCAGCGCCTGCACGCTGTCCGGCATCCCGTGGCGGGCCAGATAGGCGGGACTGGCGACCGTCACCTGCGGCATCTGCGCGATCACCCGCCCGGCCAGCGTGGAGTCTTGCGGCACGCCAGCGCGCAGCACGCAGTCCACGCCTTCGCGCACCAGATCCACCAACCGGTCGTCCTCGCCCAAATGCAGCGCGATGTCGGGATAGCGCTGCAGGAAATCCGGCAGGCCGGGCATCACGAAGAAGCGGGCCAGCGTGCCCTGCGCATTGACCCGCAACAGGCCCTTGGGCGCTTTATCAAGAAAAGCGCCGTCTGCCTCCTCCAGGTCCGCCAGCAACCGCACGCAACGCTGGTAGTGGGCCTCGCCGTCGTGCGTCAGCCGGACCTGCCGCGTGGTGCGGTCGAGCAGGCGCGCGCCCAATCGGGCCTCCATGCGCTTGATCAAGTTGGTGACCGTGGCGCGCGGAATGCGCAGGTCGTCCGACGCCTTGGTGAAACTGCCCCGTTCGGCAATGCGCACGAACACCTGCATTTCCTGAAATCGATCCATGCCCTTGGCCAGTTATCGTTATCGCAATTGTTAACGCAAATGAAATTATCTTAGCAAATCTTGGGTAATTATCTTTGGATCGGAATAGTCGATCATTCCTCACACCCCACCCATCAAAGGAGAGAACCCATGAACGACCAAGCTTCCCCGCGCGTTGCCCTTGTCACCGGCGGCTCGCGCGGCATCGGCGCCGCCATCGTGCGCCGCCTGGCAAATGACGGCTTTGCCGTCGCCATCAACTACGCTTCCAGCGCGGCAGAAGCCGACGCGCTGGCCGGCGAGGTCCGCCAAGCTGGTGGACGCGCCCTGGCCGTGCGCGCCGATGTCGCCAAGCCCGATGACGTGCGCGCGATGTTCGATGCCGTGCAGGCCGAGTTCGGCCGGATCGATGTGCTGGTCAACAGCGCAGGCGTGCTGCAGGTACAGCCGCTGGCCGAAACCAGCGACGACCTGTACGACCGGACGTTCGACATCAACACCCGCGGCACCTTCAACACCCTGCGCGAGGCCGCCGCCCGAATGACCGATGGGGGCAGCATCATCAACGTGTCCAGCACCACCGTCGCTCTCAACCTGCCCGGCTACTCGGTCTACATCGCCAGCAAGGCCGCCGTCGAAAGCCTGACGCAGGTCTTCGCCAAGGAACTGCGCGGACGCCGCATCACCGTCAACGCGGTCGCCCCCGGCCCCGTCGCCACCGAGCTGTTCTTCAAGGGCAAGAGCCCCGAACTGATCGAGCACTACGCCAAAATGCCGCCGCTGGAACGCCTGGGCCAACCGGATGACATCGCGGGCATCGTCTCGTTCCTGGCGGGACCCGACAGCGGGTGGGTAAACGGGCAGATCGTGCGCGCAAACGGCGGCGTGGCCTGAAAATTTTTTGCGTGCGCCGAGGCCTCCTGAAGGCGCGCACTCATCCCAACGCACGAGCCCGGCCCTTCGGCCGGGCTTTTCTTTCACGCCGCTGAATGCCGCATATTTGCTGATGTCCTCATCCGTATTACCCATGCACGCCTCGACCGATGGGCCGAGGCGTCATCTCCGGTTTTCAAATTTTCAGTTCGCGCGCTCGGGACTTTGATTTACAGAAAAGTCTGGCCAGTTGGACGAGGTTTGCATGAGACGGAGTCCGTAAGCCGTGGTTTAGCCTGACCCGGCAGTACTCCGACTCACCTTGATCGATTGGACGAAAGCAATGAATCAACTCATTCATCCGGACTGCCACCCCTTTACCGCCGCAGGCAATCTGAAGCAGATCTCCGCGTATTACGAGGAAGGTCGCCGTGTCATGTGGATGATGCTGCGCGCGCAACCGCGCCCGTGCTTTAACCATGAACTCATCGACGAGATCATGACCCTGGCGCGCGCCGCCAAGGACTCCGGCCTGCCCATCGACTTCTGGGTCACGGGCTCGCTGGTGCCGCAGATCTACAACGTCGGCGGCGACCTGAACTTTTTTGCCGAGGCCATCCGCACCGGCAAGCGCGAAGCGCTGCGGGCCTATGCACGCGCTTGCGTCGACTGCGTGCACGCCGCCACGCGCGGTTTTGATACCGGCGCCATTTCGCTCGCCATGATCGAAGGCACCGCGCTGGGCGGCGGCTTCGAGGCCGCGCTGGCCCACCACTTCGTGCTCGCGCAGAACAATGCGCGCATGGGCTTCCCTGAAATGGCGTTCAACCTGTTCCCCGGCATGGGCGGCTATTCGCTCGTCGCGCGCCGCTCGGGCATGAAACTGGCCGAGGAACTGATCAGCACCGGCGAATCGCACACGGCCGAGTGGTACCACGGCCGCGGTCTGGTGGACGTGCTGTTCGAGCCGGGCGAGGCCTTCAAGGCCACGCGCACCTTCATCGACGTGATGCGGCCGAAGCTGAACGGCATGCGCGCCATGCTGCGCGCCCGCCAGCGCGTGCTGGCCCTGCCCCGCGCCGAGCTGATGGACATCACCGAGGACTGGGTCGAGGCCGCCTTCTCCATTGATCCGAAGGACCGTGCCTACATGGAGCGGCTGGTGATGGCGCAGAACCGCCGCACGGCGAGCAGTTCGGAGGCCACCGAAGTGGCCACCATGCACTGATCCGGCGGCAAGCCGCCGGTTGCGTCACGCAATGAGATGCAGTCGGCGGCGCTGCGCCAGCCAGGCGGTGAGCTCTTCCGCGGGCATGGGCTTGGCGTACAGGTAACCCTGCTTGGCGTCCACGCCCAGCGTATCCAGGAAGACGGTTTCTTCCTGGGTTTCCACGCCCTCGGCGATCACCTGAAGTTCAAGCGTGCGCGCCACGGCGACGATGGCGCGCGCAAGCGCCTGCGAGACCGGATTCTCGTTGACGCCCCTCACGAAGCTGGCGTCAAGCTTGATCGCGTCCAGCGGAATGCGCGCCAGCTGCGACAGCGACGAATAGCCCGTGCCGAAATCATCCAGATGCACGTGCGCCCCCAATTGCCGGAACTGCTTGATGAGTTCGATGGCGGCGTCTTCATCGTCGATCAGGCAGCTTTCCGTGAGCTCGATGTCGACCAGGCAGGGGTTGAGGTTCGCGTCGCTGATGGCCCGCATGAACTCGCTGACCACGCCCTTGTCGTCTAGCTGGCGGGCCGACATGTTGATCGCGATGCGCAGATTCAGGCCCTCGCGCTTCCAGGCCGCGGCCTGCCGTGCGGCTTCGCGCATCACCCAGACACCCAGCGGCGAGATGAGGCCCGATTCCTCGGCATACGGGATGAAAGTATCGGGGCCCACCATGCCGCGCTCGGGTGAACGCCAGCGCACCAGCGCTTCCACGCCGTCGACCTCGCCCGTGCGGCCGACCAGCTTGGGCTGGTAGTACAGCATCAGGTGGTTCTCGGCCAGCGCCTTGCGAAGGTTCGTGTCCAGCCAGACATAGTCCGCGTTGCGGCGGTCCATATCGGGCTGGAACACGCGGTACGTATGGCGGCCCGCCTCCTTGGCCACATACATGGCGATATCCGCGCTGCGCACCACGCTGTCCAGGTCTGCGCCGTGGTCGGGGTACATCGCGATGCCGATGGAGCAACTGGTGTAGACCTCGATGAGGCCTTGGCGGAAGGGTTCGCGCAGCCGGTCGATGATGCGCTGCGCCGTCGCCTCAAGCTGCCAGGCCTGCGCCTCTTCCTGCAGCACGATGAATTCATCGCCGCCCAGGCGCGCCAGCGTCTGGCCTTCGGACAGGCAGGTCGAAATGGCCACCGCCACTGCTTTCAACAGCCGGTCGCCAAAGCCGTGGCCGTAGTGATCGTTGATGCGCTTGAAGTTGTCCAGGTCCAGGAACAGCACGCCGCCCCGCCCTTCCCGGCCCGCCGCCAGCGCCGCCTTCAACCGCGACGTGATCGCGTGGCGGTTGGGCAGGTTGGTCAGCATGTCGGTATTGGCCAGTACCCGCAGACGCTCCTGCGCCTGGCGTTCTTCGGTGATGTCCGTGCCCGAGCAGATCAGGTAGACCCGCTTTTCGCCGCTGCCGCTGGTGACGAACTTATTGCGGAACAGGAACAGGCGCGGGCCCTTGACCGTGTTGATCGTGCGCTCGACCTCGTACGACTGCCCGCGCTTGTAGAACTCGGCGATATTGCGCCGCGAGGCAATGGCCTCTTCGCGCGTCATGAACATCTCGAAGACGCTGCGGCCCACGATGTCCTGCTCGCGCTTGCCGGTATATTCCTCGCTGAGCTTGTTGAAGCGCTGCACGCGCCCGTTCTGGTCGACGATCACGATGACCGAATTCGCTTCGGACACCACCGTTTCGGCAAACGACAGGCCTTCGACGAGGTCCTTTGCGACGGATTCGGTATCGGTGTGGGCCGATGCGGTGCCAGCCCATTCGTTGGGATTGATCTTGCGGCCGACCAGGTGCAGATGCAGCAGATCGCCATACAGCATGATATCGATCCGCACGCTGGACGTGATGCCCGTCAGGCTGCGCACGGCTTCGGCCTGATCCGGGCGCAAGGCCATGGCGATATTGGTCGCGCCCTTGACTGCGGCGAGTTCAATCGCATCGCTATCGGCGGACAACCGCCAATATGGGCTCTGCGTACCGAAATGCGTGTGCAGGATCGACTTTTCGTCCTGGTTCTCAGTCATTGGTATCCCCCCGCCGTCCTAAGGCCCGCGAAACACATTACGGTCTACTGAATTTGGGGTCAACCACCTTTTCGGTGCCGGAGATCTCTTTATTGCGGTTTATTGCGCGGCCGTTCAGTGGCGTTATGCAATTCTGTGAAATACAGCGGCTTTCCCAGAGCAGTGCACAAATTGGCGGAAGCGATTATTTCGGTTCCTTTCAGTACCCGCAAAAAAGAGAACGCCGAAAATCCGTGGCGGATTTCCGGCGTTTGGCGGAATGGGGCGCGGCGCGCCGGCAGAAGCGGCTTATTCGCCCTTCACGCCCGCCTCGTCGATCACCTTGGTCCAGCGTGCGACTTCGGCAGACACGCGTGCGCTGGCGTCCGCGGGCGTCGTCCACGTGGCGATCGCGCCCTGGTTCAAGAGCGACGCCTTGACCTCGGGCTTGGCCAGAATCTTCTTGAGCTCGGCATTCAGGCGGTCGATGACCGGCGCCGGCGTGTTGGCCGGGGCCACGATGCCGAACATCGAGCTGACCTCGAAGTCCTTCAGGCCGGCTTCGGCGGCGGTGGGCACGTCTGGCAGCGCATCGACGCGTTGCGGCGAGGTCACCGCCAGCGCGCGCAGCTTGCCCGCCTTGATGTTGCCCTGCGCGGCAGGCACCGTCTCGATCATGCTGAGCACCTGGCCGCCCATCAGGTCGGTCATCGCGGGGCCGCTGCCCTTGTAGGGCACGTGCAGGATGTCGGCGCCCGCGGTGCGCTTGAACATTTCGCCGGCCAGATGCTGGGGCGAGCCGTTGCCGGCAGACGCCATGGTCACGTAGCCCGGCTTGGACTTGGCCAGCGCGATGAATTCGGGCAGCGTCTTGGCCGGCACCGACGGGTTCACCACGAACACCAGGGGCACCGTGCCCACGATGGCGACCGGCGCGAAGCTCTTTTCCACGTCATAGGTGACGCGGCCGCGGTACAGCGCGGCGTTGATGGAGTGGCTGGTCAGCGCGCCCATCAGCAGCGTGTAGCCGTCGGGTTGGGCCTTGGCTACCTGGTCCGCACCGATGTTGCCGGCAGCGCCCGCGCGGTTTTCCACGACCACGGTCTGGCCCAGCGCGCCCGTCAATTCCTGCGCAAGCACGCGGCCGATCACGTCGGTGGCGCCGCCGGGCGGGTAAGGCACGATCATGCGGATGGGCTTGTCGGGATAGGCGTCGGCCGAGTACGCCGGGGCAGCAATACCGGCGCATACGGCCAGCAGGGAAAACAGCACGGCGCGGCGCGGCCGCAGACGCAGGTCTGACATGTGGTCTCTCCAGCCGGGATGGGTATAGGAATGATCGGACGCCCGGTTCGTCAACGGCGCCAGTGTAGGGGTCCGCTCTTGATTGAAGAATCGGTATTTTTCTATCGACTGATCTTCAATTCAGATCAATAGCCGCACCGCCATAAACCGCTTGCAGGCCGCCTGAAGGGCTGGATATGATGTCGAACCTGGATTATCAATAATATTATCGGGACTGAAAATGACGGACGAGACCAAGGGCGGCAAGCCCGGCAAGGGCCCCTTTGACAGCGACAGCGCCACCGCGCAAGGTGTCGCCCGCGGGCTGACCAATTACGGCGACAAGGGTTTTTCGCTGTTCCTGCGCAAGGCCTTCATCAAGGGCGCCGGTCTGTCGGACGACGCGCTGGCGCGTCCCATCATCGGTATCGTCAACACCGGCAGCAGCTATAACCCCTGCCACGGCAACGCGCCGCAGCTCATCGAGGCCGTCAAGCGCGGCGTCATGCTGGCCGGCGGCCTGCCCATGGACTTTCCCACCATCTCGGTGCACGAGAGCTTCTCGCAGCCCACCAGCATGTATCTGCGCAACCTCATGTCCATGGACACCGAGGAAATGATCCGCGCGCAGCCGATGGACGCCGTCGTGCTGATCGGCGGCTGCGACAAGACCGTGCCCGCGCAGCTGATGGGCGCCGCCTCCGCCGGCGTGCCCGCCATCCAGCTCGTCACCGGCTCGATGCTGACCGGCTCGCACCGCGGCGAACGCGTGGGCGCCTGCACGGACTGCCGCCGCTACTGGGGCCGCTACCGCGCCGAAGAGATCGACGCCGTCGAGATCGCCGATGTGAACAACCAGCTTGTCGCCAGCGTGGGCACCTGTTCCGTCATGGGAACGGCCAGCACCATGGCCTGCATCACCGAGGCCTTGGGCATGATGGTGTCGGGCGGCGCGTCCGCCCCGGCCGTCACCGCCGACCGCGTCCGCGTGGCCGAACATACCGGCGCCACGGCCGTCGCCATGGCGGCCTCGCGCCTGACCCCGGACCGCATCCTGAACGGCAAGTCCATCGAAAACGCCCTGCGCGTGCTGCTCGCCATCGGCGGGTCGACCAACGGCATCGTCCACCTGACCGCCATCGCCGGCCGCCTGGGCATCGACATCGACCTGGCCGGCCTGGACCGCATCAGCCGCGAGACGCCCGTGCTCGTCGACCTGAAGCCGTCTGGCCAACACTATATGGAAGACTTTCACGACGCGGGCGGCATGCCGGCGCTGCTGCGCGAGCTGCGCCCGTTCCTGCATCTGGACGTCCTCACCGTGTCCGGCCGCACGCTGCGCGAAGAACTGGACGACGCTCCGCCGCCCTTCAAGCAGGACGTCATCCGAACGGCAGACGCGCCGATCTATCCGGTCGGCGGCCTGGCCGTGCTGCGCGGCAACCTCGCGCCCGGCGGCGCCATCATCAAGCAATCGGCAGCCAACCCCAAGCTGATGGAGCACGAAGGCCGTGCCGTGGTGTTCGAGGACGCCGAAGACATGGCGCGCCGCATCGACGACGACGCGCTGGACGTGACGGCCGACGACATCCTGGTGCTCAAGCGCATCGGCCCCACCGGCGCGCCCGGCATGCCCGAAGCCGGCTACATGCCCATTCCCAAGAAGCTGGCGCGCGCGGGCGTCAAGGACATGGTCCGGATCTCGGACGGCCGCATGAGCGGCACCGCGGCCGGCACCATCGTGCTGCACGTCACGCCCGAATCCGCCATCGGCGGCCCGCTGGCCTACGTGCAGAACGGCGACCGCATCCGCCTGTCGGTCGCCCGGCGCGAGATCGCGCTGCTGGTCGACGACGCCGAGCTGGCGCGCCGCACCGCCGCCAAGCCCATCACCCGCCCCACCGCCGACCGCGGCTACCGCAAGCTGTTCCTGCAGTCCGTGACGCAGGCCGACCAGGGCGTCGACTTCGACTTCCTGCGCGCCGGCGTCACGAACGACACGGTCCCCAAGAAGTAACCCCAACGCTCGCCATGAACGCCATCACGCCCGCCGCTTTGCAGGAACCCGCCCCCGACGCCGTCCAGGCAGCGGTGGCCACGCTGGAAGAGGACATCGTCTTCGGCCGGCTACATCCGCGCGAACGCCTGACCGAGGACGAGCTGATGGCGCGCTTTGGCATGAAGCGGCACGCGGTGCGCCAGGTGCTGGTCGACCTGGAATTGCTGGGCGTGGTCGAGAAAAAGCGCAACATCGGTGCGGTGGTGCGCGCGTTTTCCGTGCGCGAGGTAATGGAACTGTATGCCTTGCGTGAAGTGCTGGAAGTGCACGCCGCCCGCCAGATGCCGCTGCCCGTGTCCGAGGCGCGGCTGGCCGCGCTGGTGGCGGTGCAGCGCGAGCACGACGCCGCCGTCGCCGCCGGCGACGCGCGCCGCGTGTTCCGCAGCAACCAGCGCTTTCATCGAGAATTCGTGGGCCTTCTGGACAACGCGGTGCTGGGACAGGCCATCGAAGAGTACGCGCGCCGCACCCACCCGATCCGCTTCGGTTCACTGGTGACGGCCGGCCATCGCGAACGCGCCCGCCAGGAACACTGGACGATGATCCAGGCGCTGCGCGATGGCGACCGCGACGCGCTGATGGCGGTGTGCCGAGATCACCTGATCCCGTCGCGCGATGCCTATCTGGCCTCGCAACAGGCGTATGCGCAAACCCAGGGCGCCTATCTGGTCCCTGCCGCGCCGCTCTGACGTTTAACGGCAACGCCCGGTTCCCCGCAACCGGCAACAATTTGACAAGCCCTGCCCGGAATCGGTAATAATAACAATTACTATTTCCAGAAATTCGCATGTGCAGTTGTCCCGCCTCCGACTGCGAGGCGCCGGCGGCTTGACCAAAAGGTTGGATCTTGAGTACGCCGGGATGCGCCTTCCCCTCCTCCATCGAAACGCTTTATAGCGACCACCACTCCTGGCTCAGGGGCTGGTTGCGCCGACGCCTGGGCAACGCGGATCAGGCCGAAGACCTGGCGCACGACACCTTCATTCGTCTCCTGAGCAGCGAACGCATTCCCGCCACGCTCACGGAACCGCGCGCGTTTCTGACCACCGTGGCGCAGCACCTGGTGTCCAACCACTGGCGCCGCGAGAAGCTGGAGCGCGCGTATCTCGACGCGCTGGCCCAGGCGCCGCAAGCCGTGCACTGGTCGCCCGAGGACCGGGCCATCGTGCTGGAAACCTTGCTGGAGCTGGACCGCCTGCTGGACGGCCTGCCCGCCATCGTGCGGCAGGCCTTTCTGCTGTCCCAACTGGAGGGGCACACGCATGTCCAGGTCGCCGACGCGCTGGGCATCTCGGTCCCCACCGTCAAGCGCTACCTCGTCAAGGCCTTGCAGCGCTGCTGCTTTGCCGATCTTTCCTTTACCGGATGACCCGGCGCATGTCCGCCTCGTCCTGGTACGGCAACACGCGCGACGCCTCCACCCTGCCGCCCGCCGTTGCGCAACGCGCGCTGGAATGGCTGGTGGAATTGCAGGACGACCCCGTCGCACCCGAAACGGTGCGTGAATGGGCCTCATGGCGCGCCGCGCACCCGGACCACGAGCGCGCGTGGCTGCGCATCGAATCCGTGCAGGGCACGCTGCGGCCGCTCGCCGGACCCGCCAACGCGGCCATCGCGCAGGCAACGCTGGCCGCGCCCGCCTCCGCCCAGCGCCGCCGCGCACTGAAAACCATGAGCGCCCTGGCCATTGCGAGCGGCGCGGCCTGGGGCGTCAGCCAGATCACGCCGTGGCGCACCTGGACATCAGACCATCGCACCGCCGTCGGCGAACGCCGCAACCTTTCGCTGCCGGATGGCACCCGCGTGGTGTTGAACACGGATAGCGCTATCGACGTGCGCTACACCGCCGAACACCGGCGCGTGACGCTCCTCGCGGGCGAGATCCTGATCACGACCGCCCATGAATCGAGCGGGCCGAACCGCCCTTTCTGCGTCGAGACCGCCCACGGCACCGCCCGCGCCTTGGGCACCGAGTACGCCGTGCGGCTGCTGGATGGCTCGACGGAGGTCAGCGTGTTCCAGGGCGCGGTCCAGATCCGGCCGCGCAACGACGCCGAACACGCACTGACGTTGCAGGCGGGATTGCGCGCCAACTACTCGGCGAGCCGTGTCGCGCAGCCCGCCGCCGCCGAGGAAAACCAGGTCGCCTGGAAGGACGGCTTCATCGTCGCGCGCAGCATGCGCCTGGCCGACTTTGTCGCCGAGCTGGGCCGCTATAGCCGTGACACGATCAGCTGCGACCCTGCCGTGTCGGACCTGAGGCTGTCCGGCTCGTTTCCCGTCAGTAATGTCGACAAGGTGCTGGCCGCGCTCAGCGCCACGCTGGATATCCGCGTCGAAACCGAGACGCGGCTCTGGCGCGGACGCCGTCTGCATCTCATCGCCGGCCCTGGCGCGGCACGCCCCACACCGCCGTTACAAAATAGTTGATCCGTTTTGCGATCTGGCGGGTCAAGGCAGGTGAGCACACAGCAACCTCACCTCTCTGAAAGGCCAGTTCATGAATCACGTCCGGGCGCCCAAGCGCCAGTCCTCCCGTTTCCTGCGACGCGCGGCCACGGCGCGCCTGGCGGGCCGCATCGCCACCGCCACGCTGCTCGCGGCGCCCGCGCTGGCCATCCCCACCGCCGCCCACGCGCAGGCCGCAGCCACCCGCAGCTTCGACATCCCCGCGGGAACGCTCGAGGACGCGCTGGGCCGCTACGGACGTGAAGCCGGCATCGTGCTGTCGTTCCGGCCCGAAGTGACGGCCGGCCTGCAAAGCAACGGGCTGCGCGGCACGTACGCCGTGCGCGGCGGACTGGAAGCCCTCCTGGCCGGCACCGGCATCCGCGTGCTGCCGCAGTCGAACGGCAGCTACGTGCTGGACCGCCCCGCCGGCGCGGGCATCGCCACCACGAACCTGCCCGCCGTGACGGTTACCGCCTCCGCCGCCGATCCCAACCTGCCCGCGCCCTTCGCGGGCGGCCAGGTGGCGCGCGGCGGCGGCTTGGGCGTGCTGGGTACGGGCGACGTCATGGACGTGCCGTTCAGCACCACCAACTACACCTCGCAGATGATCGAGAATCAGCAAGCACGCACGCTGGCCGACATCGTCATCAGCGAATCCTCGGTGCGCACCACCACCTCCAGCGGCGGCTTTTCCGACGAGTTCCAGATTCGCGGCTACTCCGTGGCCGCGGGCGACGTCGGCTTGAACGGCCTGTACGGCCTGGCGTCCGCCAGCCGCATGCCCGCCGCCATGATGGAGCGCGTCGAAGTCCTGAAGGGCCCCGGCACGCTGATGAACGGCATCGGCCCCAACGGCAGCATCGGCGGCGGCATCAACATCGTCACCAAGCGCGCCGGCGACGAGCCCCTCACGCGCCTGACGACCACCTACCAGAGCAAGTCGCAACTGGGCGGCCAGCTCGACATGGGCCGGCGCTTTGGCGACAACAACGAATGGGGCATCCGCGTCAACGGCGTCTACAGCAACGGCGACACCAACATTGACGACGGCAGGCAGGAACAAGGCGTTGGCGCGCTGGCGCTGGACTATCGCGGCGCCAAGCTGCGCTGGTCGCTGGACGCCTACACCCAGCACGAGAACATCGACAACTTCCGCCCGCAGATCGGCTTTCAGTCGAACGTGACGTCGCTGCCCTCGCCGCCCTCGGGCCACCGCAATTTCTACCCGGGCACCGAACTCAAGCTGAACGATTCGACCGTGGCCACCCGCCTCGAGTACGACATCAACGACCATCTGATGGTCTACGGCGCCACCGGCTACCGCTACGGCACCGCCGAGCAGACCTTCCCGTCGGGTCCGGCCGACGCGCTGGGCAATTTCACGGTGTCGAACGCCTACTACGACTCGTACTCGCGTACGTGGACCGGCGACGTCGGCCTGCGCGCCCGCTTCGACACCTGGGGCATCGGCCACACCGTGAACCTGTCGGCCACGCGTCTGGACCAGGAGTCCGGTAACGCCTACGTCACGTCCTCCGGTCCCGGCGTCCCGTCCAGCATCTTCCGTCCCGCCCCGCTGCCGCCGGTCACCGCCGACCGCGGCGCGCCGCAAAAGGCATCCAAGACCGAGCTGACCAGCTACACGCTGACCGACACCCTGTCCTTCGCCGGCGACACCCTGCTGATCACCGGCGGCATGCGCAACCAGCGCGTCGCCCTCGACAACTACTCCACCGCCACCGGCGCGCGCACCGGCTCGTACGACGAAAGCGCGATCTCGCCCGTCGCCGGCATCGTGTTCAAGCCGATCTCCAACGTCTCGCTGTACGGCAACTTCACGTCCGGCCTGACGCGCGGCGGCATCGCGCCCGCGACCGCGGCCAACGCCGGCCAGGTCTTCGCGCCGTACAAGTCCAAGCAGTATGAAGCGGGCGTCAAGGTCGACTGGGGCAAAATCATCACCAGCGCCTCGGTGTTCCAGATCACGCGTCCCAACTCGATGACCGATCCCGACACGCGGATCTACAGCTTCGACGGCGAACAGCGCAACCGCGGCCTGGAACTGGCAGCCTTCGGCGAAGCCATGCCGGGCCTGCGCATGATGGCCAGCGCCACGTTCTACGACGCCACGCTCAAGCAAACCGCAGGCGGTGTGAACGACGGCAATGACGCCAACGGCGTGCCGAAGAACACCTTCAACCTGGGTGTGGACTGGGACACGCCGTGGGTTCACGGCCTGAGCCTGAACGCCCGCGTGATCCACACGTCGTCGATGTACTTCAACGCGGCCAACACCGTGAGCCTGCCCTCGTGGACGCGCTACGACATCGGGGCGCGTTACAACACCGAGATTCTGGGCCGCGCCGTGGTGTTCCGCGCGAACATCGAGAATCTCTTCAACAAGGACTTCTGGCTGGCAAGCGGCTCGTACGCGACGGTTGCCGCGCCGCGTACGTTCCTGTTGTCGGCGCAGATTGATTTTTGAGGGTGACTGGCGTTCGTTGAGCGACGCGTAGGTCGCCAACATGCTGGAGCCGGCCCTTGCGTAGGGGCCGGCTTTTTTATTGCCTGCGGGAGAGCAGCGGGTGGCATCGACAGGTTAGCCAACGTACCCACCCACAAAGCGGATGTACTTCTAGAAGCCCGATAGTTCGCTTACGTGTTCGCGCGTCACGGTGCTGTCCTGGACTCGAGATCCATGTCAGCAGGCCCCTTCACTTCGGGCGCGAGACGCATGGAAATGCTGTACCAAGGCAATTCACCATGGTCACGGGGTGATAGGAATGACGTGCTCCCCGCAGCGACAGACCCATCCCACCCGCCGATACGCGTCCGGGTCCGCCCATGAAGAAAGCGTCCGCCGCGATCAGAGGATCGCAATGGACGCGCATGCAATGCGCCGCCATTACGTCACACCGGCCTAACTTTGAATATCAGCAGAGTCTTAGATTTCGCCGGGCGCAGTCGCAGGAAGTGCAAAGCTCCCCCTCACTGCTCGATCACTCGTCGCTCCTATCACCGCGCCTGCGCCGCCACGTATTCCCTTAACGTCTGAACCAGCGCCACCGCAGCAGGAGACAAGCTACGGTTGCGCGCCGTCACCAATCCAATCGAACGCTCGGCCACCGGCGCCGTCAGGCGCCGCTGCACGATGCCGGTCTGCGCGACCGCGCCAGCGGCGATCTCCGGCAACGCCGCGACCCCGAAGCCGCATTCGACCATTGCCACGATGGTCGTCAGGTGTTCGGCTTCGAAGGCGGGCGCGAAGCGGATGCGGTTTTGCAGGAAAGCCCATTCCGTGTACTGGCGCACACTGCTCGGATGCACCATCGACACATGCTCCGCGCCGGCCGTGTCGGCCCAGCGCAGCGGACCCTTTGCGCGCGCAAGCGGATGCGCCTCGGGGATCAGCAGGATGAAGCTATCGGACATCAGCGGCACGTAATGCAGGTCGGCGTGCTGCGGATCGGCGGCGGTCAGTGCGAAATCGACCTCGCCCGCGCGCACCAGGTCGAAGGCCGGACCGGAGAGCGTGTCGCGAACCTTCAGCGCGACATGCGGATGCGCCTGGCGGTACGTCATCAAGACGCGCGGCAACAGCCGAGCAGCCAGCGATGGCAGCGCCGCCACCGAGACCTGCCCCTGTTCCGCACTGGAGATGCTGCCTACTGCGGCGATGGCGTCGCGGAATGCCGCCTGCAGGGTCGCGGCCTGCTGCAGGAAGACCTCGCCCGCCGCCGTCAGCCGCACCGTGCGCGTGGTGCGGTCGAAGAGGCGCACGCCCAGCGCGTCCTCGATCCGCTGGATCTGTGTGGACAGCGCGGATTGCGACAAATGCAACTGCCCGGCGGCCTGGCGGAAATTGAGTGTGCGGCCCAGCACCAGCGTCGTGTCGATGTCGCGCATCGACAGGTTGATCTGCATGATTTGTCCCCGACTTATTGATCTGATTGACCGATCATTCTATTCAAAAATTCTGATTCATCAATCAACCGTGCTTCTCTACACTCGCGCCCAAGCGTGGTTTCAGAATCAGGAGAACAGCATGCAGAAAGACACAAAGGCGCTGCCCAATCCGGGCGCGGCGCATGCGGTGGTGGTGGGCGGCGGCACGATGGGCGCGGATGTCGCCGTCGTCTTGACGCGAGCGGCGTGCCGCACAACGGTGATCGAATCGAATGCCCAGCGCGCGGCCGGTCTGCCGGCGCGAGTTGCGGAAAACTTGAAGACCATCGGACGCGAGGAAAACGCCTCCCTGCTGGCCACCGCGCCGTCGCTGGACGACGTGGACTGGTCGACGGTGGATCTGGTGATCGAGTGCATTCCCGAGCGTCTGGACATCAAGCAGGCGCTCTTTGCGGACTTGGCGCGGCGCTCGCGGCCCGATGCGATTCTGGCCAGCAACAGTTCCAGCTTCCCGATCAGCGCGATCAGCGAAGGGCTGGACACCCGCGGCCGCATGCTGGGCCTGCACTTCTTCATGCCGGCGCATCTGGTGCCGCTTGTGGAAGTGGTGCTGGGCGAGGCCAGCGATGATGCCTGCGCCGATACGCTGATCGACTTCATGCGGCGCTGCGGCAGCGTGCCGGTCAAGGTGAAGCAGGATCTTCCCGGCTTTTTGGCAAACCGCCTGCAGCATGCGCTGTCGCGCGAAGCCTTCGACCTTATCGACCGGGGCATCGCGTCGCCCGAGGATGTGGATGCCGCAGTGCGCTTCGGCTTCGGCTTCCGGTTCCTCGCGGCGGGTCCCGTGATGCAGCGCGATCACGCGGGCATCGACGTGCACGCGGCGGCCGGCGCCACGATGTATCCCACGTTCTGCAACGCCGACCACCCCGCGCGCTGCCTGACCGAACGCGCCGCCGACGGCCGGCATGGCATGAAGGCAGGCGAAGGCTTCTATGCCTGGACGCCGGAGACCATTGCCGCCGAACGCGCCCGCTACGACAGGCTGCTGCGCGCGGGCCTGGACCTGATCGCTCCCGAACTGCCGGAGATCAAGCCTTGAATATGCCTACCTCCGACTTCGTGGCTGGGTCCCTGCCCCGCGCCGCCCTGGCCGACTCTCCCGTCATCATTACCGTCGCGCCCAACGGCGCCTACAAGAAGGCAGCCGATCACCCCGCCGTGCCGCTGACCGCGGAGGCGCTGGCCGCCGAGGCTCGCGCATGCCTGGACGCCGGCGCCGCGATGATGCACATGCATGTCAGAAAGCCCGACGGCAGCCATCTGCTGGACGCGCAGGCGTACCGCGACGCGCTCGCAGCGGTGCAGCGCGCGGTTGGCGACGACCTGCTGGTGCAGGTGACCAGCGAGGCGGCGGGCGTCTATCAGGCGGCCGAGCAGATCGCCATGGTGCGCGAATTGCAGCCCGAAGCCGTCTCCATCGGCCTGCGCGAAATTGCCGTGCCCGGCATTCCGGAAGCGGAGCTGGCGGCCTTCCTGGCGTGGCTGGCCGAGCGGCGCATCATGACGCAGATCATCCTGTACGACGAAGCGGACGTGCGCCGCTGGCTGTCGCTGCGCGCGC
The DNA here is from genome assembly GCF_001427425.1 of Achromobacter sp. Root565. Lineage (NCBI taxonomy): Bacteria > Pseudomonadati > Pseudomonadota > Betaproteobacteria > Burkholderiales > Alcaligenaceae > Achromobacter > Achromobacter sp. Root565. The sequence goes on along the minus strand of NZ_LMGO01000006.1, from coordinate 201,522 downwards.
GCGGGCTGGTGCCGCCGGGCGCCTGGTCGGTGCTGTTCGTGCTGGGACGCTACAGCGCGGGACAGACGTCGTCGGCCTACGATCTGCTGCCGTTCCTGGCCGCGTACGATCATTCGTTGCCCTGGGCGATCTGCGCCTTCGGTCCCGAGGAAAACGCCTGCGTCACGACCGCGGCGGCCTTTGGGGGCCACATGCGCGTGGGCTTCGAAAACAACCTGAAACTGCGCGACGGGTCGGTGGCGCCGGACAACGCGGCGCTGGTCGCCCAGGCCGCGCAAGGCGCGCGGGCGCTGGGCCGGCCGCTGGCGACGGCGGCGGACGCGCGGCGCATCTACGGCGCGATCGGTTAACGCATCGGCGGTTGACCCGCTCCGGACTAATTTGCAACGGGTTAATGGGCGGCCGGCGATCCGGCGGCCGGCGACGCGGCGGCTGGCGACCCAACGGCCGGTCCCCCGCCCCCCCCGACCTCTCCGACATTATTTCGCTGTGTTGCAACATTGACGCAGCGCAAGCTCATCTGCTACAAACTTTCGCATCCGTACGTTTAACGCAATACCCCTACAAGTTTCTGCTGCGAGGTGGTGTGTGCAAGACGAATCCGATGGCTACACAAAAGCCCAGGAACTGCGAAGTTTCCTATTCCTGACGGCAGTCATGGCCCCGGTGTTGGCAGTGATCATCGTGGCCGGGTACGGTTTTGCGGTCTGGATCTACCAGATGTTCGCGGGCCCCCCGGGAAGCTGATGCAAAGCCTGCGCCCCCCCTTCCCCCCCAGTCAGCCCGCCCCCGCGCCCTGTAGCGCGGCGCCCGAGCTGCACATCGCCAGCATGGTGGTGCATGCCGCCCCGCGCCGGCTGGCTGACGTGCGCGGCGCGATCCTCGCGATCGCAGGCGCGGAAATCCACGGCGCTTCCGAGACCGGCAAGCTGGTCGTCACCCTGGAAGCTCCCTCTACCGAAGACATGCTTGCGCAGATCGCCGAGATCCAGCGGCTGGATGGCGTGCTGGCGTCGGCGCTGGTGTATCAGCATTCCGACACGCTTGCCGCGATGAATGAGGAGATTGACGATGTCCATGGCTCGTAGAGAGTTCATCAAGCAATCTGCCGCCGCCGCTGCCGCCACGGTAGCCGGCATCCCCATCGTGGGCTACACACAGAACATCGTGACCGAATCGGAAGCGGCCAAGCTGAAGTGGTCGAAGGCGCCCTGTAGGTTCTGCGGGACCGGCTGCGGCGTGAACGTCGCGGTGAAGGACAACCAGGTCGTGGCAACGCACGGCGACTTCAACGCCGAGGTCAACCGCGGCCTGAACTGCGTGAAGGGCTATTTCCTGTCCAAGATCATGTACGGCAACGACCGGCTGACGACGCCGCTGCTGCGCATGAAGGACGGCAAGTACGCCAAGGACGGCGAGCTGGCGCCGGTGTCCTGGGACCAGGCGTTCGACGTCATGGCCGAACAGTTCAAGCGCGTGCTCAAGGACAAGGGCCCTGAGGCCGTCGGCATGTTCGGCTCGGGCCAGTGGACCATCTGGGAAGGTTACGCCGCGCTCAAGCTGATGAAGGCGGGGTTTCGCACCAACAACCTCGATCCGAACGCGCGGCACTGCATGGCGTCGGCGGCGGTGGGTTTCATCCGCACCTTTGGCGCCGACGAGCCCATGGGCTGCTATGACGACATTGAGAACGCCGACGCCTTCGTGCTGTGGGGCGCGAACATGGCCGAAATGCACCCGATCCTGTGGACGCGCGTGACCGACAGGCGGTTGAGCAAGCCCAATACCAAAGTGGTGGTGCTGTCCACCTTCGAGAACCGGTCGTATGAATTGGCAGACATCTCGCTGACGTTCACGCCGCAGACCGACCTGGCGATCCTGAACTACATCGCCAACCACATCATCAAGACCAAGCGCGTCAATCGCGAGTTCGTTGACGAGCACACCCGGTTTCTGGAAGGCAATACCGACATCGGCTACGGCCTGCGTCCTGAGCACCCGCTGCAGAAGGCCGCCAAGAACGCCAACAACGCTGGCGGCTCGCGCCCGATCACTTACGACGAATACGCGAAGTTCGTCTCCAAGTACGACCTGGAATACACCGCCAAACTGACCGGCGTGCCAAAGCGGAATCTGGAAGCGCTGGCCGAGCTGTACGCCGATCCGAAGATCCGCGTCATGTCGTTCTGGACCATGGGTTTCAACCAGCACACACGCGGCGTGTGGGCGAACAATCTGGTCTACAACATCCATCTGCTGACGGGCAAGATCTCCACGCCGGGCAACAGCCCGTTCTCCCTGACGGGCCAGCCGTCCGCCTGCGGCACGGCGCGCGAGGTGGGCACGTTCTCGCATCGCCTGCCCGCGGATCTGGTCGTGACCAACCCGAAGCACCGGGCGCGCGCCGAAGAGGTCTGGGGGCTGCCCGACGGGACCATCCCCGAGAAGGTCGGCGCGCACGCCGTCCTGCAGAACCGCATGCTGAAGGACGGCACCATCAACGCCTACTGGGTGATGGTCAACAACAACATGCAGGCCGCGGCCAACATGTTGAACGAGGGCTATCCCGGCTACCGCAATCCGGCGAATTTCATCGTGGTGTCCGACGCCTATCCGACGGTGACCACGATATCGGCCGATCTGGTGCTGCCCACCGCCATGTGGGTGGAAAAGGAAGGCGCCTACGGCAACGCCGAGCGCCGCACGCAGTTCTGGCACCAGTTGGTCAACGCGCCCAGCGGCGCGCGGTCGGACCTGTGGCAACTGATGGAGTTCTCCAAGCGCTTCACGACCGACGAGGTCTGGCCCGCGGACCTGCTGGCCAAAAAGCCCGAGCTGCGGGGCAAGACCCTCTTTCAGGTGCTGTACGAAAACGGCAAGGTCAACAAGTTTCCGAACACGGAGCTGGACCCGGAGTACGCCAACGACGAGGCCAAGGCGTTCGGCTTCTACGTGCAGAAGGGGCTCTTCGAGGAATATGCGGAGTTCGGCCGCGGCCATGGCCACGATCTGGCGCCCTTTGACACCTATCACCAGGTGCGCGGGCTGCGCTGGCCCGTGGTGGACGGGGTCGAGACGCGCTGGCGCTATCGCGAAAAGGCGGATCCCTATGTGAAGGTGGGTTCCGGCTTCAATTTCTATGGCAACCCGGACGGCAAGGCCAACATCTATGCCCTGCCCTACGAGCCGCCGCCCGAAGTGCCGGACGAGGAATACCCCTTCTGGCTGTCCACTGGCCGCGTGCTGGAGCATTGGCATTCGGGTTCGATGACGCGGCGCGTACCGGAGCTGTACCGCGCCTTTCCCGACGCGGTCTGTTTCATGCACCCGGACGATGCGCAGGCCATGGGGCTGCGGCGCGGCGTACTGGTGGAGATTGCGTCGCGGCGCGGCAAGATGCAGACCCGGCTGGAAACGCGCGGACGCAACAAGCCGCCGCGCGGCCTGGTGTTCGTGCCCTGGTTCGACGCCGGCCAACTGATCAACAAGGTCACGCTCGACGCCACCGATCCGATCTCGTTCCAGACCGACTTCAAGAAGTGCGCGGTCAAGATCACCAAGGCTTGACGGCCCGACGGAGACGCTCATGAACATTCGCGCCACTTCGATCGCCCTGGTCTTTCTGATCGGCGCAAACGCCTGGGCGGCGCCGACCGATCCGATGATCGATCCCATGCGGGGGCCGACGCCCCTGACCGAGTCGGCCACGCCGCCCCTGATGCCGCCGGTGGAAAACCGCGACGTGCGGCGCATGCGCACCTATTCGATGCAGCCGCCCACCATTCCGCACAAGATCGACGGTTACCAGATCGACAAGAACTTCAACCGCTGTCTGGCCTGTCACGCGCGGGTCAACACCGAGCAGACCCAGGCGGTCCCGCTGAGCGTGACGCACTATATGGACCGCGACAGCAACGTGCTGGCCGAAGTGTCGCCGCGCCGCTACTTCTGTCTGCAGTGCCACGTGCCGCAAACGGAGGCCAAGCCGCTGGTCCCGAACAATTTCCAGGACATCGACGTGATCCTCAAGCGCCTCTCCGCTCCGGCGCCCGACAAGAAGTAAGGGACAGGAGCCCGTCATGGTCAAGCTCATCAAGCGTTACTGGAACATCATCCGGCGGCCCAGTGTGCACTTCAGCCTGGGCTTTCTGACCGTGGGCGGGTTCATCGGCGGCATCCTGTTCTGGGGCGCGTTCAACACCGCCATGGAGCTGACGAACACCGAGAAGTTCTGCACCGGCTGCCATGAAATGCGCGACAACGTGTACTCGGAGCTGAAGGGCACGATCCACTTCACCAATCGTTCCGGCGTGCGTGCGCTGTGCTCCGACTGCCACGTGCCCCACAACTGGACCGACAAGATCGCCCGCAAAATGCAGGCGTCCAAGGAAGTCTGGGGCAAGATCTTCGGCACGATCGACACGCGCGAGAAGTTCGTCGACAAGCGGCTGGAACTGGCGCAGCACGAATGGGCGCGCTTCAAGGCGAACGACTCGCTGGAATGCCGCAACTGCCACAACTACGAGTACATGGACTTCACCCGCCAGAGCGTGCGGGCGCAGAACATGCACTCGACCTACCTGGCCGACCGGTCCAAGACCTGCATCGACTGCCACAAGGGCATCGCCCACACGCTGCCGCACATTCCGCCGGGCCAGACCTCCGAAGCGACGCCGCCGGCCAGGGCGTCCAACGAGGTGGCCAATGCGGCCCGCTGACGCGCCGCTGCCGGTGCTGAGCGCGCGCGGGCTGGTCAGCCGGCGCGGCGGCACCGGCGCGCTGGATTTTGAACTGCACGCCGGGCAGTTGTTGAACGTGCAAGGAGCCAACGGCAGCGGCAAGACCAGCCTCTTGCGCATGCTGGCCGGCCTGCTGCGGCCCTTGGACGGCGGCATCTTCGACCCGGACGGCGACATCCGCCGCGATCCCGCGGCGCACTTTGCGCGCACGGCGTATCTGGGACACGGGAACGGCCTGTCGGGCGACCTGACCGCGCTGGAAAACCTGCGGTGCAACCTGCACGTGGCCGGCACGCCGCGGCACGACGACGCGATCGCCGCCTGCCTTGACGACTGGCGCCTGGGCGCCTGCCTGCACACGCCCGCCGCGCGCCTGTCGCAGGGCCAGGGCCGCAGGCTGGCGCTGGCCGCCGTGGTGCTGGGCGCCAAGCCGCTGTGGCTGCTGGACGAGCCCGACGCCGGCCTGGACGCGGCCAGTCTGGAACAACTGGCGCAGGCGCTTGGCGCACACCTGGCCGCGGGCGGCGCAGCCGTCGTCGCCTCGCACCGCGCGCCCGGCACCCCTGCCCATCACACCCAAACCCTGAACATGGATGACTACGCGGATGCTGGCAACGCTGTCTCAGTTGGCATTGCGTGAAGTCCGGCTGGCCTGGCGTCGACCGGCGGACACGCTGGGCGCGACGCTGTTCTTCATCGTCACGGGTTCGCTGTTTCCGCTGGCGGTGGGACCGGATCCCGTGCTGCTGCTGGCGATCGGCCCGGGCGTCTTGTGGGTTTGCGCGCTGCTCGGCATTCTGCTGAGCCTGCATCGCCCCTTTGCGCAGGACTACGACAACGGCGCGCTGGAACAGCTGCTGGTGTCGCCGCATCCGCTGCCGCTGCTGGTGGGCGTGAAGCTGGGCGCGCACTGGTTCAGCACCTGCGTGCCGCTGATTCTCGCCAGCCCGGTGCTGGCGCTGCAGTTTGGCCTGTCGCCGCATGCCATCGGCGTTCTGGTGCTGTCCCTGCTGCTGGGTACGCCGACGCTCGCGCTGGTGGGCGGCCTGGGCGCGGCGCTGACGCTGGGCCTGCGCGGCGGCGCGCTGCTGCCGCTGGTGGTGCTCCCGCTGTACGTGCCGGTGCTGATCTTCGGCGCGGGCGCCGTGTCGGCCACGCACGCCGGCCTGGGCGCGGGGCCGCAGCTTTCGCTGCTGGGCGCCGGCCTGTGCCTGGCGATTCTGCTTTGCCCCTGGAGCGCGTCGGCGGCGCTGCGCGTGGCGCTGGACTGAGGTTACCGATGCACAATCCCTCCACCTTCGACTCCCCCCACGCCGCGCCCGCGCGATCGACGTGGCTGCGCTTCGCGTCGCCCGCGCTGTTCTATCCGCTGGCCGGGCGGATGATTCCCTTTCTGGGCGCGGGCGCCGCCCTCTTTGCGGCGGTCGGGCTTTACACGGGGCTGGTGGTCGCGCCTGTCGACAGCCAGCAGGGCGAGGTCTATCGCATCCTGTTCATCCACGTGGCCGCGGCCTGGATGTCGATGTTCCTGTACCTGGTGATGGCGGGCTATGCAGCGCTGGGCCTCATCTTCAATACGCGCCTGTCGTTCATGATGATGCGCGCGCTGGCGCCCACTGGCGCGATCTTCACCTTCCTGACGCTGTGGACGGGTGCGCTGTGGGGCAAGCCCACGTGGGGCACGTGGTGGGTGTGGGACGCGCGGCTCACGTCCGAGCTGATTCTGCTGTTCCTGTACTTGGGCTTCATGGCGCTGCAGGCCGCTACCGACGACACGCAGCGCGCGGACCGGGGCGGCGCGATCCTGCTGCTGGCGGGCGTGGTCAATGTGCCGATCATCTATTTCTCGGTGCAGTGGTGGAGCACGCTGCATCAGGGCGCGTCGATCAATCTGACAACGGCCCCGAGCATGGCGCGCATCATGGTGACCGCGATGCTGCTGATGGTGGCGGCGTTCTGGCTGTACAGCGCGGCGGTCGCGCTGGCGCGCGTGCGCGGGATCATTGCAGAGCGCGAGCCGGGCGCCGTCCAGAAGATCGGCGGACAGATAGGCGGCGGGCAGCCGGGCGCGCCGGCGGGCGGCTCGCGGCGCGGCGCCCGGACGGAGGCGCCATGAGCTGGGACGTCCTCTTTTCGCTGCAAGGCCATGGGCCGTACATCCTGGGCGCCTACGGCGTCACGTTTCTGCTGATGGCGTGGGAAGTGCTGGCGCTGTGGCGGCGCGCGCGCCGAAGCGGCCGGCGGCAGGAAAATGTGAGCAGCCCCGCCCGTGACGCAGGAAGGACGCGCTGATGAGCCCGCGCAAGCGCCGCGCGTTCGCCGTCGTGGGCGGCCTCGTGCTACTGGGCCTGGCTACCGCGCTGGTGCTCAACGCCCTGCAATCGAATCTGGTGTTCTTCTTCAGCCCGACGCAGGTCATCGCACGCGAGGCGCCCGCCAGCGGCAGCTTTCGCGTCGGAGGCCTGGTCGAACAAGGCTCGCTGCGGCGCGAGACCGACGGCCTGACGCTGCGCTTTGCCGTGACCGACACCGCCCACGCCGTGCCCGTCACCTATCAGGGCTTGCTGCCGGACCTGTTCCGCGAGGGCAAGGGCGTGGTGGTGGCCGGCAAGATGGGCGCGGACGGCGTGTTCCGCGCCACCGAAGTGCTGGCCAAGCACGACGAAAACTACATGCCGCCCGAAGCAGCCGATGCCATCAAGAAGGCGGAGCAACGGGCTGCCTCCACCTTGCAGACGGAGGCGCGATGATCCCCGAAATCGGCCTCTTCGCGCTGATCCTCGCGCTGCTGATGGCGCTGGCGCAGGGCGTCCTGCCGCTCCTCGGCGCAGCCTCCGGCTGGCAGGCGGGACTGCGCGTGGCGCGGCCTGCGGCCATCGGGCAGTTCGGCCTGACGACGCTCGCCTTCGCCTGCCTGGCGTGGGCCTTCGTGCATAACGACTTTTCGGTCCTGTACGTGGCCGCGAATTCCCACGCGGACCTGCCGGCTGGCTACCGCTTCGCGGCGGTCTGGGGCGGGCATGAAGGGTCGCTGCTGCTGTGGCAGCTCCTGCTGACCGCGTGGACGCTGGCCGTGGCGCTGTGCAGCAAGCGGCTGCCCTTGGCTTTCGTGGGCCGCGTGCTGGCAGTGATGGGCTGGATCAGCGTCGGCCTGCTGCTGTTCATGCTGTTCCTGTCCAACCCGTTCGAGCGCCTGATTCCGGCCGCGATGGCCGGCCGCGACCTGAACCCGCTGTTGCAGGATCCCGGCATGATCGTGCATCCGCCCATGCTGTACATGGGCTACGTCGGCTTTTCGGTGGCGTTCGCGTTTGCCATCGCAGCGCTCCTGTCGGGCGAACTGGACGCGATGTGGGCGCGCTGGGTGCGGCCATGGACGCTGGCCGCATGGACGTTCCTGACCATCGGCATCCTGCTGGGCAGCGCTTGGGCGTACTACGTGCTGGGCTGGGGTGGCTGGTGGTTCTGGGACCCTGTCGAGAACGCGTCCTTCATGCCCTGGCTGGCGGGCACCGCGCTTATCCATTCGCTGATCGTCACCGAGCGGCGCGGCGCGTTCCGAAGCTGGACGGTGCTGCTGGCCATCTGCACGTTTTCGCTGAGCATCCTGGGCACGTTCCTCGTGCGCTCGGGCGTGCTGACCTCGGTCCATGCCTTCGCGGTGGATCCCGGGCGCGGGCTGTACATCCTTGCGTTCATGACGGTGATCGTGGGCGGTTCGCTCGCCCTGTACGCCTGGCGCGCGCCAACGGTCGGGCTGGGCGGCGGCTTTTCACTGCTGTCGCGTGAATCGCTGCTGCTGTCCAACAACGTCGTGCTCACGGTCGCCGCAGGTTCCGTGCTGCTGGGCACGTTGTATCCCGTCGTGCTGGATGTGCTGGAGTGGGGCAAGATCTCCATCGGCCCGCCCTACTTCGAAGCCGTGTTCGTGCCGCTCATGACGCCCGCGATCTTCCTGATGGGCGTGGGCCCGATCGCCCGCTGGAAACAGGCAGAGCTCCCCGACCTGGGCAAGCGCCTGCGCGTGGCCTTTGCGGTGAGCGTGCTGACGGCAGTGCTCGTGCCGCTGGCGATGCCCGGCGCTTCGCGCTTTGGATCGCCGATGATCATGCTGGGCCTGTGGCTGGCCGCGTGGTCGGTCGCCAGCGCCGCGGCGCACGCGTGGCAACGCCTGACGGACGGCGACGGCGACGTGCTGCGGCGGCTGACCCGCCAGCCGCGCTCGTGGTACGGCATGCTGCTGGCGCATGCGGGCATCGGCGTCTTCATCGCGGGCGTCACGCTGGCCAACGGCTATGAGGTCAAACGCGAGCTGCGCGTTGACGTGGGCGCCACGCAGGAAGCCGGCGGCTACCAGTTCACGTTTGCCGGCATCGGCCCGGCCACCGGTCCCAACTACACCGCGCAGCGTGCTGTGTTCCATGTCGTGCGCGATGGCAAGCCCGTGGTGACGCTGTATCCCGAAAAGCGCCACTACACCGTGCAGGACATGGCGCTCAGCCAGGCCGACATCGACACCGGCTTTACGCGCGACCTTTTCGTGGCGCTGGGCGAGCCCGTGGCCGACAACGCCTGGACCGTGCGCATCCAGGTCAAGCCCTTCATGACCTGGATCTGGACCGGCTGCATCCTGATGGCGCTGGGCGGCCTGCTGGCCGCGGGCGACGGACGCTACCGGCGCGCGCGCGAGGCGCAGGCGCGCAAGGACGCGCAAGCCGCCCAGCCCGAAACCGCCGGCGCGGCGCGAGAGGGCTACTGATGCTGCGCTATCTGCTGCCGCTTGCCGTGTTCCTGGCCATGGCCGTGTTTCTTGCGAAGGGGCTGTCGCGCGATCCGCGCGCGGTGCCGTCGGCAATGATTGACAAGCCCGCGCCCGCCATCGGCCTGCCGGATCTGCTGGAACCCGGCAAGACACTGGACGTGGAATCGCAGCGGGGCAAGGTGTGGCTGCTGAACGTGTGGGCCTCGTGGTGCGGACCGTGCAAGGACGAATTGCCCGTGCTGCGCGAGGTCGCGCAGCGCCATGGCATTGCGCTGTTTGGCCTGAACTACAAGGACAAGCCCGACGAGGCGCGGCAGTGGCTGGCGCGCAATGGCAATCCCTACGTCGCGTCCGCCAGCGATGTCGACGGGCGCGTGGGCATCGAGTACGGCGTCTACGGCGTGCCCGAGACGTTCGTGATCGACGGCGACGGCCGCATCCGGTACAAGCATCTGGGCCTCATCACGCCGGAGCTGTGGCGCACGCGGCTGCAACCCGTCATCGAGGCGCTGCAATGACCGCAATGCGCGCCCTGCCCCTGCGGCTTCTGCTCTGCCTGCTGCTGGCGATGCAGTTGTCCCCGGCAATCCTGCACGCCGCACCCACGCCGGGGCCCGTGCTGTCCACCGACCAGGAACAGCGCGCCGACAAGCTCGCACACGGCCTGCGTTGCCTCGTCTGCCAGAACCAGACCCTGGCCGAGTCCAACGCGCCCCTCGCCCTGGACATGCGCAAGCTCATCCGCGGTCAACTTGCCGAAGGCAAGACTGACGCCGAGATCATGCGCTTCTTCGAAGACCGCTACGGCGACTTCGTGCGGTACGACCCGCCCTTCAAGCCGATCACCTGGCTGCTGTGGGTGGGTCCGTTCGCGCTGCTGGCGGTGGGCTTCCTGGTGCTGGTGCGAACGCTCAAGCGCCGCACCGGCGCGCGCGCACCGCTGACCGCGGACGAACGCGCCCGCGCCGCCCGCTTCCTGGATTCCGGCTCATGACCACGCTCTGGCTCATCGTCCTGGCCCTGCTCCTGGCCACGTTGTTGTGTCTCGTGCCGCCGCTGCTGCGCCGCACGCCGGCCGCGGAAACCGCCTCGGATGCCAGCGTGCGCGCCTTCTACCTGGCGCAACGCGAGCAGCTCCGGCGCGATCTGGACCATGGCGCCCTCAGCCCGCAAGCGTACGCCCGCGCCGACGAAGAGCTGCAACGCGATCTGCTGCAGGACCTGGCGATGCGCCGCGATCCCCGCGCGCGGTTGGGCGGCCAGCGCGCCAGCATTGCCGCGGCGTGCGTGCTGACGGTGGCCGTCCCGGTGGCCGCCGTGCTGTTGTATGGGCAGTTGGGCAATCCGCGCGCGGCGGCCACGATCGCCATGTCGCAAACGCCCGAACCGCACGCACAGGAGGCGGACAACGACATGGCGCTGGCAATCAACGCGCTGGCTCAGCGGCTGCGCGCCTCGCCCGATGACGCCGACGGCTGGTACATGCTGGCCCGCTCCTACGAAACGCTGGGCCGCTACAACGATGCCATTGCCGCGTATCAAGAGGTGTTGCGGCTGGTGCCCGGCCAGCCCGTGGTGCTGGCGGATCTGGCCGACGCGCTGCTGTCGGCGCGGAAGGGACAGCCCGACGAGGACTCCGTCGCAGCCGTTGCGCAGGCGTTGCAGGCCGAGCCGGATCAGCCCAAGGCGCTGGCGCTGGCCGGCATGATGGCCATGCGCCGCGGCGACGCCGCCGAGGCGCTGACGCACTGGGAACGGTTGCAGAGGCTGCTGCCGGCAGACTCGGACGCGGCGCGGCAGATCCAGACGAATATCGCGCAGGCGCGCGCCATGGCGACGGCCGCCTCAACGTCCGCGCCTTCAGCCGTCACACCGTCCTCGCCCGCCCGTATCGCCGGTCAGGCCCGCATTGCTGAAGCCCTGCGCGGCCAGGTTGCGCCGAACGACACCGTCTTCATCCTGGCACGTCCCATGGAGGGATCCCGCATGCCCGTCGCCATCCTGAAGATGCAGGTCGCGGACCTGCCCCGGGCCTTCGTCCTGGACGACAGTACCGCCATGTCGCCGGACGCGACGCTGTCCAAGGCGGGCAAGGTGCGCGTGGAGATCCGCGTCAGCCGCTCGGGCAACGCTGCCGCCCAGTCCGGAGACTTGAGCGGCGTGCTGACGGACGTGGGTCCCCGCGCCGACGGGCTGGAACTGGTGGCTGACACCGTCGTGCGCTGACCCGCTTTCCCTCGGATCAAACCCGCTCGATCCGCGCCGGCAAGCCCTGCCGCACCGCCGCGCCCGACACCCAATCGATCCAGACGTTGGCGTGCTGGCCGCGCGTCGCGTCCCCAAAGCCCAGATCGTTCAGGTTGACCCCCGCGGCCAGGGCCGGATCGTGCGGCATCGGCGTGCCGTCCACGATGTGCGCGCGCGCCCCCAGCTCGGTATGCCCGTAACCATGCTCGATGCCCAGCGCGCCCGGCTGAACCCCGTCGCGCAGCAGCGCCAGCCCCGTCACGGACCCGCCCGGCGTGACGATGCGCACCGTGTCCCCGTTGCGGATGCCCAGCCGTTCGCCGTCCTGCCGGCTGATCGACACCGGATTGTGCGGATGCACCTGACGCAGGCGGTTCACGCCAATAGACAGCGAGCTCATCAGGTTGGACTTGAACGAACTCAGCAAGAACGGCCAGTCCTGCCGCGGGTATTCGTCCCGCATGTCGCGCCCGTCGGCCAGCCGCGTCGGATACCAGGTGGGACAGCCGCTGTAGCGCTCGCCCGTCATCGCGTGGCGGAAGCCTGCCAGTTCCTCGCTCCAGACATGCAGCGGTTTTGCGTAGGCCACGCGCGTGCGGCGCGGCTGTTCGCCCGCTTGCGTCCACGCGTCTTCCATCCGGTCAAAGCGCCCGCCTCGGCTCATCAGCATGGCCACCTGCCGCCATTCGCCCGGTTTGAGTTTGCTCTGCAACAGGTCGCGGTAGCGGTCGACGCCCGTCAGCGCCATATCGTCGTCGCTGGCCGCCGGCACCGGACGTCCCGCCGCAAACGCGATGTTGGCCATGCCGCGCAAGAAGAAATCCTCGGGCGTGTCCAGCGCGTACTTGCCGCCGTCCTTGTCCGAGATGGCGCCCTCGCCGAATCCCGGCATGCCCAGGCGCTTGGCGCACGCGATCAGGAAGGTTTCCAGGCACACGGGCTCGCTAGTGGCCGTGCGCGCCACGCGCGGTTGCACCGCGGGCCAGCGCACCGTCGATGCCTTGGCCACCACGTCGGCCCATGGCGCCGACACGCCCCAGCTTTCGTACGTGACGGTGTCCGGCACGATGTAGTCGGCCAGCGCGTTGGTCTCGTTGATGAAGGGGTTGATCGACACCGCCAGCGGCAGGACGCGCGGGTCCTTCAGCGTTTCCAGCGCCACGTGGCGGAACCCGGCAATGCCGTAGACCGGATTGCTCATGTGGTTGAACCAGACCTTGGCGCGATACGGATAGCCCGCCAGCGCCGACGCCAGCATCTCGGAACTGAGGCCGCCCGTCGCCGGATACCACGGGGCGGCTGCCGGATAGGCAGGCTGGCCCGCGGCCTTCTTGCGCTTGAATTCGCTGGATTTCTCGTACGGAAAGCGGTTGCGCGACAGCGACACGCCCTTGGGCGACGCCTTGTTCGCAAAACCGGCGATGTTGTAGCGCGGCCCCGCGCCGTAGGGCGGGAACGGCCCGGCATCCAGCACCAGTCCGCCCTCCACGTTCAAGTTGCCCACCAGCGTGTTCAGCATGGCGATCGCGTAGGCGGTGTAAAAGCCCGCGCCGCTCATGGTGCCGCCGTGCGCATCGGCCACGGCGCGCTTGCCGTGACTGGTAAAGCGCTCGGCCAGCGACGCGATCTTGGCCGCGGGCACGCCGCAGAGCGCGGCGTACTCATCCAGCGTCTTGCGGCGCGACTCCTCTCGCAGCAAGGTCAGCGAAGTCCGCACCCGCAGCGCAGTCGGCGCATCGGCCATGCCGGGCGCGGCGATGGCGTCATCGGCAAACAGCTCGGCCGATGACGCCGTCGTGTGCGGCGCCAGCGTGCCGTCGGCCAGACGCACGACATACACGTCTTCCCATTTCTCGTCCGCATCGGCCGGGCGCGCCCAGCCCATGTCCGCCCCGCGCAGAAACGCGCCCAAACGCGGATGGCCCGGTTCGGCCACCACCAGATGCGTCGCGTTGGTCCACGCCGCCTCGCCCGCTGCCTTCATGGCGGTCGGACCCGGTTGCGCCAGCATGCGCGCGTCGAAGCGTTCGTTGTCCAGGATCCAGCGGATCAGCCCCATCGCCAGCGCAAGGTCGCTGGCCGGATTGACCGGCACCCATTCATTGCCCGATCCCGCCGACAGGCTGGACGAGGCCGGCAGCACAGGCGACACCACCACGTAGGTGAACGCGGATTCGCCGGGCCGCACCCGCGCCTCGGCCAACTGGCGGGCCTGGCGCTGGAAAGGGTTGCCAGCCTGCGCGGGCGCCGCGCCGATGAACAGGCCAAAGCGGGCGTTGTCCCAGTCCGGCTTGCCGTGCGGCATGCCCTTCAGGTCGCCCAGCGCCGCGCCCGCCCCCACCCGGAAGCTCTGGCCGCAGTACGAACCGTGATTGCTGAAGTTGACGGTGCCGAACGACTGGCCGGCAAAGCGCTGGATCAGCGGCGTGCGCCCTTCGTTGGACGCGTCGGTAAAGAGGAACTGGTTGACCTTCGCCCCGTATTCCGGATTGTCCGGGTCCAGCGGCGTCTCGCGGTCGTAGATCGCGCGCAGGCCGTCCACGTGACCTTCGCCAAACAGGTCGCCGCCTTCACAGACTTCCTCCACCAATTGCTCGAAGCTGATCGTCTGCCATTTGCCGTCACCGCGCTTGCCCACGCGCTTCATCGGCTGCAACACGCGATACGGACTGTCCATCTGCTCCAGCATGGCCGAGCCGCGCGCACACGACGTGGCGCGCCCTTCCAGCCCGCCGTCGCCGCCCAACTGCGCATAGACCTCGCGCACGGGCGTGTCCATGGCCGCGGGGCGCGTCGTGGCCAGCGGATGGTACGGGTTGCCGGCCACCCGCAGGATGCGGTTCTCCGCCGTGTCCACGCGCAGCCGCACGCCGCATTGCGTCCAGCAGCCCAGACAGCTCGACGGGCTGACGATCTGGCCCGGCTGCGCGCTCAGCGCGCCGGTCAGCGGGTCGATACGGAACTCCGGCGTCAGCGAGTTGCCGCGCACGGCGTGCGCCGTCGGCACGCCGGCGGTGCCCTGCGCCAGCCCCTTGACCGCCTTGACGACCGTGTCGCCATACCCCGCCGCAAAAGCCGCCATGCCACCGGCCACCATGCCGCCGCGCATCATCAGCTTGCGCCGCGCCTCGTCGCGCGGCAGGTCCGGGCCATCGTCCGCGCCGCGGCGCTTGTCGTCTTCGCGGCGATTGTCATGTTCGTGTTGCTTGTCCATTGCTTTCTTTTCCATGTGCTGTCGTGTCGGCGCGCGCTCAGGCGGCCACGGCGCGTGCGCGCGCGGGGAAGATGTCCAGGGCCCAGGTGACGGCGGTGATCAGCGCCACGCACAGTCCCAGCACGCCCACCATGCCCAGCAGCCCGTCGCTGCCCCACGGCATGTCGTACAGGTAGAGTCCCGCGCCGTACTTGGGCACGCCCTGCACGCTCATGAAGACCACCCAGCGGAAGATCCACGTCGCGCCCAGCATCGTCAGCGCCAATGCGGCCGACGGCAACGGCGCCGCCAGCGTGCGCGCGGGCCGCTGCAGCAGCGCGATGATGCAGAAGGCCGTGATCACAGCGCCCGCCAGACTCAGGCGCCAGATCGGAAAGTCCGCGAACAGCCGCAGCGCCGCCTCAAAGGACGGATCCAGTCCCAGCAAGCCCAACAAGGCCCAGGCGCCCGCACCCAGCGCGATCATCACCACGGCGGTCACGCTGAGCCGGCGCAGCATTTCAACCGGCAGCGCGCGCAGCCCGCCCGGCAGCCAGCGGCCCACCAGGAACATCGCGCCCAGTGCGCCCAGCCAGGCAGTCAGCGCAAAGTTGACCGGCAGAAACACGGTGTGCCACAACGGCCGCGAACGCAGCACCATCACCTCGGCCCCGGTGTAGACCAGGATGGACAGCGCTGAGAGCGCCAGCGCCGCCGCCACCACCCGCAGCCACCCGATTCGCCCCCACCACCACGCCGCGCAGAACAGCAGCGCCAGCGTCACGAAAACCGGCAGCAGCACTGCCCCCAGCCACATCCAAGACCAAGGCGTGACGTGCGCATAGAAGTGCCAGAAGCGGCCGGGCTGATGCAGGTCGGCCAGCAGCGACACCGGCGCGGCGATGGCGCTGACCAGCAGCACTGTCACGGCCGCCGGCAACAGCCGGCGCGACGCGGAATCCGCACGCCCAAACGTCGCGAAGGCGGCGGTCAGCGCGGTCGTCGCGCTGATGCCGATCAGAAAGAAATACTGCACGGCCCAAGGCAGCCAGGCGGCGTCGTAGACCGGCGTAAGCAATTCAGAAATTTGCATGAGAGTCTCCCCTTCCTTGGCTCAGTGACCACCCGCCAGGCGCACGCCGGCCTGGCCGTCGACCTGGTGCACGAACGCATCGGGCAGGCCGATGTAAAAGACGTGGGGATCGGTCTTCATCTCGGGCTTGAGCACCTTGATGTCGGCCTTGTGTTCGGCAAGCAACTGCGAGATCGCGCTGTCCGGATCGTTCATGTCGCCGATCACGCGCGCGCCGCCCACGCAGCTTTCCACGCACGCCGGCAGCAGCCCGGCTTCCAGCCGATGCTCGCAGAACGTGCACTTGTCCGCGGTATGGGTCTCGTGATTGATGAAGCGCGCGTCGTACGGACAGGCCTGCACGCAATAGCCGCAACCCACGCAGCGCGCGTTGTCGACCAGCACGATGCCGTCCTCGCGCTGGAACGTCGCCTGCACCGGACAGACCGGCACACAGGGGGGCTTATCGCAGTGGTTGCACAGGCGCGGCAGCATCACCATGGAACAGGGGCCACCGGTGTCGGGCATGACCTCGTACTGCAGTACGGTGGTGCGGAACTGCCCGATGGGCGGCACGTTCTCCAGCGAACAGCTCACCGTACAGGACTGGCAGCCGATGCATTTGCGCATGTCGACGACCATGCCGTAGCGCTTTCCGGCCATGCCGGGCCGGCGCGGCGGCTGGCCGTTCAGGCCGGGCGCGGCCTCGGCGTGGATGGGAATGACCGAGGCGGCGGCGCCCAGGCCGAGCAGCCCTTTCAGAAAGCCGCGCTTGCCCGGAAGCGGCGTTTCAGGGGGACTGTTGGGGGTGTGCATCGTTAAACTCCGAAACGTTTAAGTGTTACGGAAATTAACTTATCACTTGTAGTTATATAGAGCCTTGATATCGGTCAATTGAGGGACGGAGCTGAGGTCACCATGGCCGTCTGCTGCGTCAGGCCGACGGCAATCTCAACGCCGGCTCCCACGCCGCCAGCTTTTGCTCAAAACTGGCCGCCGCGTGGGCGGGGCTGGTCGACGGCAGTTCGAACAAAGCCAGCTTCGGCGCGGCCAACGTCGGCAGCACATGCCGCCGGAACATTGCCGCCGCCTTTGCGCCGTTGAAACAGAGGCGCACGATCGACGGATGGCAAGCCAGGAATGCTCCAAAATCGTTCGGCACCAGCGTATCGCCGCGGATATCGGCATCCAGGCTCCCCGGCCGTTCGCACGCCTGCAGCACATCCCACAGCGCCACGCCGTTCGCCTGCAACGCGCGCAAGCGCGCGTCGTAGTCCAAGCCGGGATCGAACCCGAATATCCGCGCCGCCAGCGGCCAGAACGCATTGCGCGGATGCGCGTAATACTGCACCTGCCGCAACGACGCCACGCCGGGCATGGAACCCAGCACCAACACCCGCGCGCCCATTCCCACGACCGGGGCGAATCCCGTCACCGCGCCATCGCGCCGCGCCGCGTCGGCTTCGTTCATGATCTTGTCCATGCCGGGGAGGATACCGCCTGCCGCGGCCTCGCCCAACGGGCCCCGCGCTGATCGTTCGCCGCATGGAACAGTGCTTATCAGCCACGGGCACTACCGATATCGGCATTCCGCCCTTATCTTCTTGCCTATGACGAACGGCCCCGAAGGGGCCGCGCAACAGGAAACCACACCATGAAGAAGATCCTCGGCGTGCACGCCAGCCCCCGTCCCCATTGGGTGGGCGACGGGTTTCCGGTGCGCTCCATGTTTTCGTACAACGACAAGGGCCGCGACACCAGCCCGTTCCTGCTGCTGGACTACGCCGGCCCCGCCGAATTCGGCCCGGCCAGCCAGCCCCGCGGCGTCGGCCAGCACCCGCATCGCGGCTTTGAAACCGTGACCATCGTCTACAGCGGCGAAGTCGAACACCGCGACTCCACCGGCAACGGCGGCGTCATCGGCCCCGGCGACGTCCAGTGGATGACGGCGGCATCCGGCATCCTGCACGAGGAATTCCATTCCCATGCCTTCACCCGCACGGGCGGCAAGCTGGAAATGGTGCAGCTTTGGGTCAACCTGCCCGCCAAGGACAAGAAGGCGCCGGCCGGCTATCAGGGCATCCTCAACGCGGACATCCCGGTCGTGGCGCTGCCAGATGATGCGGGCACGCTGCGCGTGATCGCCGGCAGCTACGGCGGCCAGGCGGGCCCGGCGCGGACCTTCACGCCGATGGATGTGTGGGACGTGAAGCTGGCGGCCGGTAAGACGGCGACCTTCCCGATTCCGGCGGGCCGCAACAGCATGCTCGTCATGCTGCGCGGCACCGTCCTGGTCAACGGCGAATCCGTCGCGCGGGATGCGCAATTGGCGTTGTTCTCGCAAGAGGGAGAGGACATCACGGTCGAAGCCAACAACGACGCCGTGTTCTTGATCCTGAGCGGCGAGCCGATCGACGAGCCGGTCGTTGGCTACGGGCCCTTCGTGATGAACTCGCAAGCGGAAATCGTCGAGGCGATCCAGGACTTCAACTCTGGAAAGTACGGGCAGATGCACTGAGGCGAGCCCGCCGCCAGCCACCCCGCGCCCGCATGCCAGTTACCGGCATGCGGGCGCGGTCGCGTTTTGGGAGCAAGCAACTGCTGCCGCATGTCTTGCGGTAGTGACATGCTATGGTCGATCCCTGATTCCTTCCGCTGCTGTTATCTCTCGACCCCTTCATACGTTGATGACCGCTCCCGCCCGCTCCCCCTACTCTCTCGCTTGGCGTCTGGCATTGGTAGCCATCATCGTGCGCGTGGCGTTCGCCGCGCTGGTGCAAGGCTACACGCTGGTTGGACTGCCAGAGTCCGCGCAACTTCGCGAGACATTCAGCCTGCCGCAGTACCTGGTGCCATTCCTGGCAAACCTTGCGGCCTCATCCATTTTTGTCGGCCTGACCGTATGGAGCACCACGCATCGCTGGCTGCGCCAGCACAACACGCACGCCGTGGAGGCGCCGCGCAAACTTTTCGGCATCGTCATGATCTTGACGCTGGTGTCCTCGCTGGCCGTGTCGGCGCTGATGATTTATCTGCACAGCATGCTGGTGCTGTACGCCGTGCAGCACGCCGGCGCGGCCAACCACGCCCTGACGATGAGCCTGCTCCTCGGCGCCTTGGCCGTTGCCTTGGAAGCCCTGGGCGCGTACCTCGCCGTGCGCATCGCCACGCGAACCGTGCAGCCCGCGAGCGATGCCGGTGGTCCGGCATATGAAACGCGTCACGCGGCCTGGAGTGCGGGGTTGATGATTTTGGGCTGGCAACTCAGTGTGTGCATCGCCATGGGCAGCTACCTGAACGCGCAGTCCCTCACCGTGGGTTGGCTGCAGTATGCGCTGGGTTTCCTGATCCTGCCGGCCCTGCTCCTGCTGCTTTGCACATACGCCTGCCTGAAAATCCTGCCGCGCCCGATCGGCGCCGCGCGTCAAGGGCGTGCGCTGGTCCTCGGCACGGTGGCCTTCTGGCTGGCGCAGGTGCTGGGGGTTGGCCTGGGCTTTCTGGCGATTCGAGCGATGACATGGGACCAACTGATACGCGCCGCGGATTCCAACGTGGTGGCAGTCGTGATGCTGGTCGTGTATGCCGCGTTGCTGGTGCTGGGCTGCTGGGTTGGGAAGCTGGCGCTTTATGGTGCTTCGAGAAGGCTTGTACCAGCTGGCTGAGCGCGTCGTGCGAAACATGCCGACGCCGCTCAGAGTTGCCCTTGTCTAGTCCGCGTGGAAACTTCCCAGGATCCCGTCGATGGCGGGCAACGACCGGTTGTACAGGGCAGCCGCTTGCTCGGCAGATTGGCCGCTCGCAATGCAAGTCAGCATCCACACGTGCGCGGGTGACAGGTGTATCCGGGTCTGGGCCATGTTGTTCTTATAAATGGCATGGGTTCCATTGAACTTGTAGACGGCGCGTTGCGCCCTTTGATTCGCGACGTTGGCGCCACTGCGCTCCAGCAATTCAGGCGCGTCGCTGTAAGCATTCAACCAGGCACGCCATGTGGCTTCATTCCATACCGGCGCACGTTCTTCGGCTTTCAACACCAGGCGGCCGGCAGCATCGCTTAGATTGATCACGCAGTTGACCGGCTCGCCTTTTTCGTTGCTCGGCGCGAGCAGCCTGAGCGACATCATCGAAGGCTGCGACGGCGTTTCGCTCACTCGCCAACCGGTTGGAATCCAAATGCCGTGTGCTCCGTCCGGGAACATATGCAGCGTGTGGCCCTCGCGTTCCTTTACCACTGCGGCGGATGCGCTGCTTGCGGGCGCACCCAACTTGACTTGGACGTTATCAAAAACCTTAGCGAAATCAGATTGGCTGCGTCGGTAAACGGCGGCGACAGCAGCGGGATCCGAAGAACGCGCCGCGCAGCTCACTTGCACGACCCCGTCGGCGGACAAATAGCTTCGCTCTTCAATCTTCACGTACTGCGGCGCACTGTCGCTCCATTTGCGCGCACTGCCGGTCATCAACACCTGCTGCACGCGCATGCTGGAAACTGGCCAGCCCTTGGTCTGCAAAATAGCAACTGATTCGAACGGGCTCTGATAATGGCGCTTCCAATCTTCGGACGACCACTGAGCTTTTTTCCGCATATCCGGCGGCACAACGTTGCTGCCCTTTGTCCATGGCCGCGCATCGACTAGAACCGTGCATTGCGCCACCGCGCCATCGGACAGGCGAGGCGCGAAGAACAGTGAGATCCAAAGTCCCGGCGCCGCCTCCCCCGCCGAAATGCTTTGCCATCCGGCCGGTTGGGTCAACGTGACGCGGCCTCGGGCGATCTGGATGGATTCGTCTGTCTTAGCCAAATGCGGGACCGGCGTGCCGGGTGCTTGCTGGGCTTGTAGTGGGGTAAGGCCGGCGGTGACTAGGGCGAGACAAGCAAACGCGGCGCGTAGGAATTGCATGGGGTTACTCGATTGGGAAATGTTGACGGAGGGTCGTCAATCGGGGGGAGCAATTGCGAGCAACGATACACTTAATGGCACTGCATTTTTCGAGAAGTCGCGGTTCGTGGCTGACAGCTTTCGACCGAGGCTGTGTGGAAACTCCTTTGGTCCTGAAAGCCACAACTCAATTGACTGGACTGCGCCAACTTGGGGGGCTTCTCTTCGAGTCTTCGACGCAGGGCCCACTCAGGCCCGTTTGAACGGGCCATGTAGGGCCTGAGGCGCATCATTGAATACATGAAGGGCTCAGCCCCCCATCGACAGCATCGCTTTCAACGTTTGCTGGAAGCCTAGGATGCACATGACCCGCTTGAGGTTATAGGCCAGTACATTCAAGCTGATTTCCGTGCTCAGGATTACCCAAGCGACGAGTCAGAAAGTGCGTATATGGTGAGAAGCACAAACTCGAGTGGAACTACCTGAACAAAGGAACCCATGAAGGGGACCGGGCGGAAGAGTTCGACGCCGCTATCGTTCGGCGCATGCTCGAGACCGTCATCAAGCTCGACGACGCGATCGAGGCTCCGTAGGCCTGATGGTGACCGCCTGAGCCCGAAGAGTCTTCCGGCGCGGCTCGCACCACAGCCGGCGGTCGGGGAATGCTGCCGTATAGACTCCAAGTGCGCAGAGTGACAAAAGGCTGCCAAATAGCAGCCTTCTTTTCGTTCTGCGTGGAGCTCGGTTCGGCCTAGGTACCGAAGTACTGCATCCGGGCGGGGGTTTGGAGGGGATCAGACGCTTGAGCATTCGCCGCAAGCTACGCCTGACTGACCGCTCCTGGCCGATGGCAGTCGCTCGTCACCGCGTGTACAGGCGGGGACCTGTGGTTAAACCTGGAGCTATGCGACTCGGATTGCGACTACCGGCTTATGGGCTTAATCAATCGAGATAGTTGAGTGCGCGGGCCACTGCGCATAGATTTAGCTAGGCTTGTTCACTGCATGACCTATGGGGAGCGTGTCCCCCAAAAAGTTGGTGTGAGCGCGCATCAGAGGATCATCCCCGACCGCTCCGACCGTCTGCATCCAATCGACCAGCAAGGTTGCGGTTTAGGGTGTATGCCTAAGTTCACGGATAAGAATCGCAGTCAGCGATGCCGACTGTGGGGTGTTGGGCTGCTACTGCAGTAGGAACACCCTCGGGCGCATTTGCGGCGTCACGGTCGTGGAATGATTAGCGTTTTTCATAGTGCGCGGGAGGGCCTCTGCCTGCGGATTAGATGAATTCCGGATTTGTTAGCAGTCCCGCGACCTATCGCCTGGCAGGTCTGCAAACAAATACAGGAGCGCGATTGGTTATGAGGTAGGTACCCACCTCGACCCTTCATGTCGCCCGATGGGGGTTAGTTGTCGACTCACTTGTCCCATTCACTTTACGGAGTCAGGATTCATGAGAAAAACGCTACCGAAAGCTCTTGGCCTCGCGTTGCTGCTTATCGGTTCATCGGCAAGCCACCTCGCCTGCGGGGCGAACATCACTCCAGCGGAGACGAGGGCAATTGCGGAAGAAGGCTATATCTACGGCTTGCCTATCGTGATGAACTACGCGGTAATGTACGACTACGCTGTCGACAAAAGCTCCAGCCAGTACAAGGCGCCGTTCAATCGGATTCGCAGCTTGCACCATGTTGCGACGTACAAGGACACGGCGATCATCTCGCCAAACAGTGATACACCCTATTCCATGATGTTCATGGATCTGCGAACCGAGCCGATAGTGTTGTCGGTGCCTCGTGTGGAAAAACCTCGGTACTACTCGGTTCAGCTTATTGACGGCAGCACCTTCAATTTTGGCTACATTGGAAGCCGCTCGACGGGGGAGGACGCCGGCGATTACATGGTCGTCGGGCCGGATTGGAAGGGGGCGGCCCCATCGAGCGTAAGAAAGGTCTTTCGCTCCGGTACGCAACTTCCCTTTGCGGTCTTTCGCACCCAACTCTTCAACCCGGCAGATATGCCGAACGTTGTGGCTATCCAATCGGGCTACAAAGCCCAACCGCTTTCAGCGTATCTCAAGCAGCCTGCGCCTACCGCAGCGCCAGCAATCGACTTTCCGAAGATCGACAAAGAACTCGCAACGACTGACTTTTTCAAGTATCTGAATTTTGCTTTGCAGTTCGGCCCGGCTGCCCCGGACGAAGTGGCGATTCGTACGAAGCTTGCTCGTCTTGGAATCGGGACCGGCAAGAGTTTCAGCTTCGAGGATTTGCCTGCCGAGCATAGAAGCGCGGCTGCCGAGGGCATGCAGGCCGGGCACGCAAGGGTCGAAGATGCGATCAAGCGTCTCGGAACAAAGGTCAACGGCTGGAATATCGTCGGTGCGGGCGGCGACAGTGCCTTCTACCACGGCGATTGGCTGAAGCGGGCTGCGGTCGCGCAGGCGGGAATCTACGCCAACGACGCTGAAGAAGCCACATATCCCCTGACCACGACCTTGCCTGATGGCGAACCGCTAGACGGAAGCAAATACAACTACACCATCACCTTTCAGGCCGGACAGCTTCCGCCCGTCAACGCCTTCTGGTCTGTGACGATGTACGACGGCAAGACGCAGTTGCTGATCCAGAATTCGATTGATCGTTACCTCATCAACTCGACGATGATGTCCAGCATGAAGAAGAATACGGACGGCTCGCTGACGCTCTACCTCCAAAAGGCGTCTCCCGGCGCGGACAGAGAGAACAACTGGCTTCCCGCACCGAACGGTCTCATGTACCTGGTAATGCGCCTATATTGGCCGACTACAGAATCACCTTCCATCCTGCCGCCCGGCCAAGGAACTTGGCGCCCACCACAGGTCGTCAAGGTTATGTGACCCGGGACGATCAGTGGCGCTTTTGGCGATACCAAATTCCGCATGAAGCCTCGCAGCGCCCGCTCGCGAACCTCTGCTCAATCACCGCCTCCGAGGAACAACGGTCACCTGAACGTCAAAATTTCGTTGGGCCGGATGACTGTTCATGGCCGACAGCCGACGTCGGATGGTATGCGCGTGTCTGGGATTCACACCCTCGCCCACGCGCCATCCCCAGCACTACTCTGAAACCTCCAGGGTCTTCAATCACCATTGGAGCTTTTCATAAAGAAGTCCATCTCCCCCTGTGCAGTGCTTCTCCATTCCGGATTCTGCCCGTCCGCCGTGGCGCAACCGTGGCGCCGCTAAAAGGCCTTCGCCGGATACCAGCCAGCAAGACATCCCCGCCTGCCAGGCGCAGGCGGGCAGGTGCAAGCAAGGCGACAAGGCACAGGGCTGCGACACGGCGAGGCCAACAGACCCAGTGCGCTGCGTTATCAGCCATAATCAGTTCAACCTCGCCCCGCGCGAAGGCAGGAGTTCCGCTTTCGCTCCCACATGAACCGGTAGCGGGTGGGCCGTAGCGTACTCAGTGCGGAGTATCTCGATGATGACACCGGAAACGCCAGACGACGATTTGGTACGGACCCGCAGCCACAGGTCACGCGAACTACCCCAGGGCTTTCGGGCGGGATTGATTACGGCCATCACGGTATTGCTGGGCTTTTCGCTGGGTTTCCTGCGTTACTGGGGCTTTGACGCGCCGGGCAATTGGAGCGCGCTATCCGTGCTGCCGGGCGTGTCCTTGTTGGTCGCCATCCTGCTGCAGATAATTGCTCTTTGCCGCGCCTTGCGTTTGGAGGATGAAGCCGAGGATGAATACCGGAAAACCGTGCGATGGTTTATCGCGTCGGCCATACTGCTGTTGCTGGGTCTGACAGCGGCATTGTGGGAGGCGGCGTGATTAGAGAGGGAGTGGAGCCGCCCACTTCCACCCGATTCCGCCCCCCCGCCTTTCCTCGATAAAGCGCCCCATCCGCCTCTCGGAGCGCCTCCTCCAAACCATCCGCGCCATAAAACCGCGACGAAACGCCGATCGTAACCGTGCAGCGCAGTGGCTCATCGGCCCCGGTGACGTGGATCGGCTGGCTTTCGATGCTGGCGCGCAGCCGCTCCGCAAGAACCATCACATCCGCCACTTCCGATTCAAGAAGTACGGCGACAAACTCCTCTCCGCCGGTGCGGCCGGTCAGATCGCCACGCCGTACACCGGCACGTAGCAGCCCCGCCACATGGCAGATCACCTCATCCCCAGCCTGATGGCCGTAGCTGTCATTGATCCGTTTGAAATGGTCGACGTCCAACACCAGCAAATAGGCGGGCACCGCATTCCGGCCGTTGAAATACTGGGTCAGTGCGTCTGACAACCCCCTGCGATTGAGCAGATCTGTCATCGGATCGCGCGCCGCCATATTGCGCAAACTATCCGTCAGCCGGCGCAGCACGAGCCAGACGATGGAAGGCGGCACGATGGTGGCCAGCGTCGACATGTAGATGTAGAAGATCATCTGGAAGCGGCTATCCATGTGCAGCGCGTCCAGGCCGCCCTCCATGATTTTCAGGAACTTTATCGCGTTCAGCACGCAGATTCCGCCGATCAGGCAGGCGAAGAAGATCATCTCTGCGCGCAAGTCCTTGGCGAACGAGCGCGTGCCGCAAAGCACGGTGACCGACATGGCGAAGAAAAGCAGCGTCGCCGACGACGCGAGCATGGCGTAGCGGGCTTCTGGTCCCATCTGGCTTTGCACCCACCACTGCGCCGAGGCATAGGCGATACAGAACACTGTCAACGGCAGCCACATGCGCACCTGACGGCCAAAGAAGCGCATGGCGCCCAGCAGGTAGGCGATTGGGGCGGCGAGCGTGAGGCAGTGATTGACGACGCTCATCAGGCTCCAGGCGGGTCCGCCTTCGACCAGTTGCAGGATGTAGGCTGCCGCCAGCAGCAGATTGCCGACGGCAAAGACGTCCATCCCCATCCTGTTGCCAGGCAGGCGACGGCTGATAAGCAGGAACATGCCGGAAAAGCACAGCAGGTGTGCGCACAGCATGCCAACGAGCGTGGAGGCAACCATGAGAGGGACGTCGAGAGGGAAAGCGGATTTCCTGCGCCGGCGCCACGGGGCTGTGGTCAGCGATGGATACCCAGCGACCTGCGTGGGCGGCGCTCATTGTAGTCGGCGCCTATTGGCGGCGGGAGATGGGCCGAAAGCGCGCAGAATTGGCGATAAAGTAGCCATCAGACACGCCGATGCGGCAGGTGTGCCGGCCGTGGCCCAGGTGAATGGCGGCGGGATAATGCCGCCCCATCCCGTCATGAGGAAAGATCAAATGCCCACCACATTGCGAGCAATCCGCTCGGACATTACCAAGCTGCAAGTGGACGCGATCGTCAATGCCGCCAATTCATCATTGCTGGGCGGTGGCGGCGTGGATGGCGCGATTCATCGTGCCGCGGGACCGGATCTTGTGCACGAGTGCCGGTTGCTTGGCGGCTGCAAGACGGGCGATGCGAAGGTGACCGGCGCGTATCGTCTGCCCGCGCGCTTCATCATTCACACGGTGGGTCCCGTGTGGCGAGGCGGAGAGAACGGAGAGCCGGCGCTGCTGGCCAGCTGCTATCGTCGTTGCATTACGCTGGCGGAAGATAAAGGTGTGGCTTCAATTGCGTTTCCGAGCATCAGCACCGGCATCTATGGCTATCCCATTGATTCGGCGGCGCAGGTCGCGGTCGATACCGTCCGCGAAAGCCTGTCGAAGGAATCGTCAATTCGAGAGGTCATCTTCTGCTGCTTTTCGGACGCAGACTTGGATCACTATGAGCGCATTACGATCCCGCCGCCCTAATCCCGCCGCCGCCACACACTAGCCAGCCACGGCTGTTGCTCGCGGGGCAATCCGTCGGGCCGGTAGTAATGCTCAAGCTCCTCGAATCCGGCGGCCTGCAACAGCGCGCTCCAGCCTTCAAGATCGTGATATGCCCCATAGCGCCCGCGATTCCACCCTTCCTGGTTGCCACCCCGGGGATTGGAACTGAACAACACGCCGCGTGGCCGCAGCGCAGCCCGCAGTTCCTTGAGCACGCGCGGCAGCTCCTGCCCCGGCACATGAAACAGCACGGCGTTGGCGAAGATGCCATCAAATCGCGCACTGGGCAGTTGGAGCCGCAGGAAGTCCTGCTCCCAGACCTCGCACCCGCTTGCCGCGCGCGCCATTTCCACGAAGCGCGGCGTGCCGTCCACGCCCACGGGCCGATGCCCCATCGCCAGGAACGTTTTCAAATCGCGCCCCGGCCCGCACCCCAGATCCAGGATGTCGTAGGGCGGCTCGCCGTCGATGTGCCGCAGCAAGGCGGCGATGTTCTGGCTGACATCGTGGTCCCGCGTGCCGGCCTGGAAGGAATCGGCGTTCTCTTCGTAGTGGGCGAGCGTCAGCGACGTGATCTTGGCGAGGTCTTCGGGATCCAGGTGCATCAGGCGATTGTGCATCAAACGGCGCGGGCCGGCGAGGCGATGCGCGGCGCTGAGGGAAGCGTCCGCGCCTGGCGCTCCAGCGCAAGGCCGCGCCTGACACTCAGGGAACCGGCCGCGTCTTGATGAACTCGATCAGCGCCTTCAGTGGCGACGGCACCAAGCGTCGTCCCGAGTAATACAGAAACGGCCCCGAAAACTGCGGCCACCAGGGTTCCAGCACCGGCTCCAGCGCCCCGCTATCAAAGTGCGGCCGAAGCCAGTCTTCGAACAGGTACATGACGCCCGAACCCGCGATGGCTGCGTCCACCGCGAGGTCGACGGCGCCGCCAATCTGCACCACCAACGGACCTGACGCATCGATGCGCACCGTTTCCCCGCCCCGCTCGAATTCCCAGGCCGGCATCGAGCCGCTGGGAAAGCGGCCGCGCAGGCAGGCGTGGTGCATCAGGTCTTCGGGATGCGCGGGCCGCCCCCGCCTGTCCAGGTATTCAGGCGACGCGCCGGCAGCAAAACGCTGCACGCGCGGACCGATGGGCACGGCGATCATGTCCTGTTCCAGGCGGTCGTCGTAGCGGATGCCTGCATCGCAGCCCGCAGCCAGCACATCGACGAAGCTCTCTTCAGCCACGACCTCCAGGCGGATGTCGGGATAGGCCGCCAAAAAACCGGGAACGATGGACGGCAGCACCAGCTTGGCCGCGCTGAGCGGCACGTTGAGCCGCAGCGTGCCCGCCGGCTTGTCGCGAAAGCCATTGACGGCGTCCAGCGCCGCTTCCACTTCGGTCAGCGCGGGCGCCAGCCTTTCCAGCAGCTCCTGGCCGGCCTGCGTTAGCGCGACGGAGCGCGTCGTACGGTTGAAAAGCCGCACGCCAAGCTGCGCCTCCAGGCGGCGCACGGTGTCGCTCAGGCGTGACGCGCTGGTGCCGGCGGTCCGGGCCGCTTCGCGGAACCCTCGCGCGCGCGCCACCGCGACAAAGGCATTGAGGTCATCGAGGTCGGTCGCCATTGTGCATTTTTCCGTACAAGCCGTGCAGATTGTATTGACTTATCAGCAAGTGGCGCAAGCTCTATCGTTTGCCCATTCCCACTTCTTTTCCGAGACAAGGAACCCGACATGACCCAACTTGCAGACAGCGGCACCTACTCCCTCGGCGCACGCCAGGTTTATCGGCTTGGCTACGGCGCCATGCAGCTCGCCGGGCCGGGCGTCTTTGGTCCGCCGAAGGACCGCGACGCGGCGCTTGCCGTTCTGCGTGACGCCGTGGCCGCGGGCGTGAACCACATCGACACCAGCGACTTCTACGGCCCGCACATCACCAACCAACTGATCCGGGAGGCGCTTGCCCCCTATTCCGACGATCTGGTGATCGTGACCAAGGTGGGCGCGGTGCGCGGCGACGACGCCTCGTGGAATCCCGCGTTCTCGGCCGAACAGCTGACTCGCGCGGTGCACGACAACCTGCGCAACCTGGGCCGGGACGTGCTGGACGTGGTCAACCTGCGCGCCATGTTCGACGTCCATGGCCCGGCGGAAGGCTCCATCGCGGAACCGCTGTCCGTGCTGGCCGGGCTGCAGCAGCAAGGGCTGATCCGGCACATCGGGCTGAGCAACATGACGGCCACGCAAGTGCAAGAGGGCCGCGGCATCTGCGACATCGTCTGCGTGCAGAACCAGTACAACGTCGCTCACCGGGCCGACGACGCCCTGATCGACGACCTGGCCCGCGAAGGAATCGCCTACGTGCCATTCTTTCCGCTGGGCGGGTTCAGCCCGTTGCAGTCGTCCATCTTGAACGACGCGGCTGCGCGGATCGGCGCAACACCGATGCAGACGGCGCTGGCCTGGCTGCTGCGCCGCTCGCCGAACATCCTGCTGATTCCCGGCACGTCTTCGCAGAAACACCTGAAGGAGAACCTGGCGGCGGCGACGCTGCAGTTGCCGGATGACGTGGCCAAGGCGCTGGACGGCATCGCGGGCAGCAGGACGGAGTCAACCCCGGCCTGAAAACCGGGCAAGCCGGCGCCATCCGCCGGCGGCAATAAAAAACCCGCCTGCGTGACAGCAGGCGGGTTCGATCAATCAGCGCACCCAGTAGCGTCAAGCCGCCAGACGGCCCTCGATCTCGGTCTTGGTGGTGCGCAGTTCCTCGGGCAGGCCTTGCGACAGCTGGCCGAAGAGCTCATGGTGCAGCGCCAGCTCCTCGCGCCAGGCGTTCTCGTCCACCGACATGACCTGCTCGAACTTGTCCGGGCTGAACTCCAGGCCGGTCCAGTCGATGTCCTGATAGCTGGGCGACACGCCAAACACCTGGTCCACGCCCTTGGACTGGCCGTCGATGCGGCCCAGCATCCAGCGCAGCACGCGCATGTTGTCGCCAAAGCCCGGCCAGACGAACTTGCCATCCGGGCCCTTGCGGAACCAGTTCACGCAGTAGATGCGCGGCAGGGTCGCGCCGGCGGCTTCGAGCTGCTTGCCCAGCTTGAGCCAATGGCCGAAGTAGTCGCTCATGTTGTAGCCGCAGAACGGCAGCATGGCGAACGGGTCACGGCGCACCACGCCTTGCTGGCCGGCGGCGGCGGCGGTGGTTTCGGAGCCCATGGTGGCGGCCATGTAGACGCCTTCGACCCAGTTGCGGGCCTCGGTGACGAGCGGCACGGTGGTAGAGCGGCGGCCGCCAAAGATGAAGGCGTCGATGACCACGCCCTTGGGGTT
This sequence comes from Achromobacter sp. Root565, assembly GCF_001427425.1. Classification (NCBI taxonomy): domain Bacteria; kingdom Pseudomonadati; phylum Pseudomonadota; class Betaproteobacteria; order Burkholderiales; family Alcaligenaceae; genus Achromobacter; species Achromobacter sp. Root565. Next base: position 171,527 of record NZ_LMGO01000006.1, on the reverse strand, counting down.
TTCCCATTCGGGATCAATGGACGGGCACTGCGCGGCGGGCGCGGTGAAGCGCGCGTTCGGATGCGCGGCCTTGCGGCCGGTTTCGCGCGCGATTTCAGGCGTCCAGTCCTTGCCCTGCCAATCGACCAGGTGCGCCGGCGGCGTGCTGGTCATGCCTTCCCACCAGACGTCGCCGTCGTCGGTCAGCGCGACGTTGGTGAAGATGACGTTGGCCTTGAGCGTGGCCATGGCGTTGAAGTTGGTCTGCTCGCTGGTGCCCGGGGCCACGCCGAAATAGCCGGCCTCGGGGTTGATAGCGTGCAGCCGGCCGTCCGGGCCGGGCTTGATCCAGGCGATGTCGTCGCCGATGGTGGTGACCTTCCAGCCGTCCATGCCTTGCGGCGGGATCAGCATGGCGAAGTTGGTCTTGCCGCACGCCGACGGGAAGGCGGCGGCGACGTGGTACTTGCGGCCCTTGGGCGAGGTCACGCCCAGGATCAGCATGTGTTCGGCCAGCCAGCCCTGATCGCGGCCCATGGTGGACGCGATGCGCAGCGCGAAGCACTTTTTGCCCAGCAGCGCGTTGCCGCCGTAGCCGGAGCCGTAGCTCCAGATTTCGCGAGTCTTGGGGAAATGGACGATGTACTTGGTGGGGTTGCACGGCCAGGCCACGTCGGCTTCGCCAGCGGCCAGCGGCTTGCCGACCGAGTGCAGGCACGGCACGAAGTCGCCATCGGTGCCCAGCACGTCATAAACCTGCTTGCCCATGCGCGTCATGATGCGCATGTTAACGGCCACGTACGGGCTGTCGGACAGTTCGACGCCGATGTGGGCGATGTCCGAACCCAGCGGGCCCATCGAGAACGGCACCACGTACAGCGTGCGGCCGCGCATGGCGCCGTCGAACAGGCCGTTGAGCGTGTCGCGCATTTCAGCGGGATCGGCCCAGTTGTTGGTGGGGCCGGCGTCTTCGGCGCGGTCGGAACAGATGAAGGTGCGGTCTTCGACCCGGGCCACGTCGGACGGATCGGACCACGCGAGATAGGAATTGGGGCGCTTGGCGGGGTTGAGCCGGCGCAGGGTGCCGGCCTGGACCATCTGTTCGCACAGGCGGTCGTACTCTTCTTGCGAGCCATCGCACCAGACCACGCGATCGGGTTTGGCCAGCGCGACAAAACTGGCGACCCAGTCGATCAGTCCGCGGTGCTTGACGTACTCGGGTACGTTCAAGGCTGCCAATCCCCCGTCCAAAGGCTTATTCATTGGGGCTATCTCCATACTATGGCTAAAGGTGATACGGCCCCAATTGAGAGGGGCCGTATCCAGTTTGCGCAATCATACTTGCAGCGCCGGGCAGCCAGTCAACCCATCCACATGGGCGAGATTGTCACTGGGTGAGTCCGCTTACGCGGGGTATCCGGCGCGCAACTCCCTGCGGATGATCTTGCCGGTAGCGGTTGTGGGCAAACTGGTTACAAAGCGGATCGCGCGCGGGTATTCGTGGGCGGCCAGCCTGGTCCGGACATGCGCCTGCAACGCCTTGACCAGCGCTTCGTCGCCCTCCACGCCCTCGTTCAGCACCACGAATGCCACCACGATTTCCGTACGTTCAGCATCCGGCATGCCCACCACCGCCGCCATGCGCACGGCGGGGTGGCCGATAAGGCAGTCTTCGATGGGGCCGGGGCCGATCCGATAGCCGGCGCTGGTGATGACGTCGTCGTTGCGGCCTACAAAGCGGATGAAACCTTCCGCATCGCGCACGCCGATGTCGCCGGTCAGGAGGTAATCGCCGGCAAATTTTTCCGCTGTCGCGTCCGGGTTTTTCCAGTACCCCAGGAACATGACGGGATCCGGGCGCAATACGCCGATGTTGCCCTCCTGTCCATCGGCCACTTCGGCCCCGTTGTCATCCACAATAGCGACCCGATGCCCGGGCGCCGCGCGGCCAATCGCGCCGATGCACGGGTCGAACAGCGACGAGCACGAGGACACGATCATGTTGCACTCGGTCTGGCCGTAGAACTCGTTGATGGTCACGCCCAGCACGCGGCGGCCCCAGTCGATCAGTTCCGCGCCCAGCGATTCGCCGCCGCTGGCCACCGAGCGCAGCGCGCGCGGCCCGGCGTGATCCGGCCAGCCGCAGCCGCGCATCATCTTCAAGGCGGTCGGCGGCAGGAAGGTGTGCGTCACCCCGTGGCGCGCCATCAGCGCCAAAGCCGACGCGCCGTCGAATTTTTCAAACCGCCGCGCCAGCACCGGCACGCCGTGGTGCCACGACGGCAGCAACACGTCCAGCAGCCCGCCGATCCAGGCCCAGTCGGCCGGCGTCCACATCAGCACGGCGTTTTCGGGAAAGAACTCGTGCGACATCTCCACGCCCGGCAGGTGGCCGAGCAGCACACGATGCGCGTGGAGCGCGCCCTTGGGCTTGCCGGTGGTGCCGGAGGTGTAGATGATGACGGCCGGATCGTCGGCGGCGGTCGCGACCGGATCGAACGCGTCGGACTCGAGCGCCAAGCTTTGCTCGAACGGCAGCGCGCCTACGCTAGCCGCGGACGAGGCCTGCGCACTCTCGGCCGCATCGCCATCGATGCAATAAATCACTTTCAGGTCGGGCAGGCTGTCACGGATCTCCAGCAACTTGCGGCAGCCTTCCGCATCCGTGACAAGGGCGGACGCCCCGCTGTTGGCCAGCCGGAACTGGATGGCGTCCACGCCAAACAACGTGAACAGCGGCACCGCCACCGCACCCATCTTGTAGGCGGCGACGTGGGCGACGGCGGTTTCGGGCGCCTGCGGCAGGTAGATTGCCACGCGGTCGCCGCGCCGGATGCCGTAGCGCGCCAGGCTGTTGGCGAACTGATTGGACTGCGCCTTGATCTGATCGAACGAGTAACGCGTCTGCGCCCCGTCGCTCTTTTCATAGATCAGGGCCAGCCGGCCGCTGCCGTCGGCCCATTTGTCGCACACGTCGACGCCGATGTTATAGGCCGCGGGCACCTGCCACTTGAAGGCGGACACGACTTGCGCGTAGGAATCTGCTCTGTGCAGCATGGTTGTCTCTTGATGATTATGGTTGTTGCCATGAAGAACCCGCGGCGGCGGCAGGATGCCTTCCGCCTTGCCACGAAGTTGACCGTCGCTCAATAATAGGCCCTCGCGCGGACGGCCAGACAGGCCGCCCGCCCCTTTTTCGCCTGTTGCCTGCATGGAAAAAAGCCCAGCCGTCCCAATGCGCCGCCCGCCGGCCAGCGCCAAGTCCGAACAACGCATCCGCGACATTCTGCGGGTCGCGCGCCAGGTGTTCTCCGAAGCGGGCTTTCACGCGGCCACCACCACCGAGATCGCGCAGCGACTGGGCGTGTCGGAAGCCACCGTCTTCACCTACTTTGGCGGCAAGCGCGAACTCTGCGTGCGCGTCATCAGCGACTGGTACGACGAAATCATCGCGCGGGTGGAAGACCATCTTCCGCACATCCACGGCGCGCGCGCCCAACTGCATTACCTGGTGCATACCCATTTGCGCCACCTGCTGGCCGAGGGTCCGGGGCTGTGCGCGTTCATTCTTTCCGAAGGCCGCGCCCGCAACGACGACTTTGGCGAGATCTACGCCGGCCTGCAGCGCCGCTACACCGCGCCGTTGATGCGCATCCTGGCCCAAGGCCAATCCGACGGCGACATCCGCCACGACATGCCGCTGCGGTTGCTGCGCTCGGCGGTCTACGGGCCGATGGAGCACGTGCTGTGGGACGCGATGCGGCATCGTGCGGGCGCGGGGGTGGAGGTGGACGTGGACGTTTCCGCCACGGCCGACCAACTGGTTAATTTTCTGTGGCAGGCCCTGCAGCCGCCGCGCCAGGACGCCCTGGCGCTGGCGCAGTTCCGGGGCGAAGTCCAGAACGCGCTGCATCGCCTTCAGTCTTCTGAAAACAGCGACGGCGGCACGTACTGAGGAAAGCCGTTGTAGGTCTCGCCGCGCTCGGCCGGCTGCAGATTCCACGAATGGCGCGCGTTCGGCACGCCGCCGTCCACCCGGATCACGGCGCCATTGATGAACGCCGCCGCGGGCGACAGCAGGAAGACGACGGCCGCGGCCAGTTCGGCCTCGGTGCCGAAGCGCTGTAGCGGAACCCTGGTTTTCAGCTCGCGCAGCACGCCGCGGTAATGCTCGTCGTAGCTGTCCATGCCGCTGGAGGCGATCCAGCCCGGCGCCACCGCGTTCACGCGCACGCCGGCATAAGCCCATTCGCAGGCGGCGGTCTCCGTCAGGTTCCACACCCCCGCGCGCGCCGCGCCCGAATGCCCCATTCCCGGCATGCCGCCCCAGATATCGGCCAGCATGTTGACGATGGCGCCGCCGTGCTGGCGCATGTGCTGCGTGTAGATCTCGCGCGACACGAGGAACGTGCCATGCAGGTTGTTCTGCACCACGGCGTTCCAGCCATTGAGGCTGATGCGGTCCAGCGGGGCGGGAAACTGGCCGCCGGCGCAGTTGAAAAGGCCATGGATGGCGCCGTGCGCGCTCAGCGCGTCGGTGACCGCGCCGCGCACCCCGGCTTCGTCGCGGATGTCGCAGGGGTGTTGGCTGATCCGATCGGCTGCCTCGGGATAGACGCGGACGATTTCCTCGGCGGCCATGCGCAGCTTGTCGGGGTTGCGCCCCACCAGCGCCAGGCCCGCGCCCAGCGCGGCCAGCTCATGGGCGGTGCAACGGCCCAGGCCGCTGCCGCCGCCGGTCACCATGACTGTCTTGCCGTCAAACAATCCCGGCCGGAATACCGATGCGTAGCGCTGATCGGCGGCGCTGCTGCCCGCGTGCTGGTTCATGTCTGCCTCCAAAATTTTTTGTTGAGGATAACTCAATCTATCGGAAACAAGCATCGCGAAACCGCGCTTTTACCAATAGAATCAGCCGGACTGATCGACATATCTGTTGAGCCACCATCAACAACACCGGAGACCGTGCATGACGCTGAACGCACCGCTGGACCTGGCCCTTGACGGCCCCCTCGCCCGCCTGACGCTGAACCGGCCGGACATGCGCAACGCGTTCGACGAGACGCTGATTGCCGCGCTGACGGGGGCGGTCAAGACGGCGGCCGACGATCCGCAGGTGCGGGTCCTATTGCTGACGGGCGCGGGGAAAGCCTTTTGCGCCGGCGGCGACCTGAACTGGATGCGCAAAATGGGCACGCTGACCGACGCGGACAACCGCCAGGACGCCACGCGGCTGGCGGACATGCTGCACGCGGTCTGGACCTGCCCGAAGCCCATCGTCGCCTGCGTCAACGGCGACGCCTACGCGGGCGGCATGGGACTGCTGGCTGCTTGCGACATGGCGGTCGCGGCGGACAGCGCGCACTTCTGCCTGTCCGAAACGCGCCTGGGCCTGCTGCCCGCCACCATCAGCCCCTACGTGATCCGCGCGCTGGGCGAGCGCGCGTCCAACCGCTATTTCCTGACCGCCGAGCGCTTCGACGCCGCCACCGCGCTGCGGCTGGGGCTGGTGCACGAAGTGGTCCCCGCGGCGCAGGCGCTGGAAGCCGCCGAAGCGCTCTGCCGCACGCTGTGCGCGAATGGTCCGGGCGCCGTGCAGGCCAGCAAGCGGCTGGTGCGCGACTTTGCCGGCCGGCCGCTGGACGCCGCCTTGATTGCTGACTCGGTCGAACGCATCGCGGCCATCCGCAGCACCGAGGAAGCGCGCGAGGGCGTGACAGCTTTCCTGGAAAAGCGCGAGCCCGCCTGGCGCCGCACGACGTAAGCAGCCGGCGGGGACGCCGCGCCATTGATGCCATAATCCAGGGCGGATCTTTTGGAAGTCTCATGCCGCAAGCCACACCGCCCGCTTTTCCCCCGCTGAACGCCGAACGCCTCTGGTCGCGCGTCGACACCCTGTCCAAGTTCACCCTGCCCGACGTCCCCTGGACGCGCCGCGCCTTTTCGCCGCTGTTCGATGACGCGCGCGCCTGGCTGCGCGGCGAGTTCGAAGCCGCGGGCCTGACGACGCGCCTGGACGCGGGCGGCAATCTGGTCGGCACGAGGGCGGGACGCGATGCGTCGCGCAAGCCGATTTCCACGGGCTCGCACTGCGACACCGTCATGGCCGGCGGCCGCTTCGACGGCATCATCGGCGTGCTGGCGGGCATTGAGGTCGCGCACACGATGCAGGAACACGGCATCACGCTCGATCACCCCTTCGAAGTCATCGACTTCCTGTCCGAAGAACCCAGCGACTACGGCATTTCGTGTGTGGGCAGCCGCGCGCTGTGCGGCCATCTCAGCGCCGACATGCTGGACGCGCGCAATCCGCAGGGCGAGACGCTGGCGCAGGGCATCGCGCGCATCGGCGGCGACCCGTCGGCGCTCAACGCCCCGCTGCGCCGCGCGGGCGAAACCGCCGCCTTCGTCGAATTGCACATCGAACAAGGCCCCGTGCTGGAAAGCCGCCAGTTGCCGATCGGGGTGGTCACCAATATCGTTGGCATCCGCCGCGTGCAGATCGTGGTCGAAGGCCAGCCCGACCACGCCGGCACCACGCCCATGGACATCCGGCGCGACGCGCTGGTGGGCGCGGCGCGCATCATCGACGCCGCCAACCGCCAGGCCAGCGCCGCCAGCGGCAATCCGCATTACGTCGTCGCCACCGTCGGCCGGCTGGCCATGACGCCCAACGCGGCCAACGCCGTGCCGGGCCGGGTCGAGATGACGCTGGAAGTGCGCAGCGACAGCAACGCGGTGCTGGACGCCTTTCCCGAAATCCTGATGGCCGGCGTGGCCGACGACCTGAAGGCGCTGCGCCTGACCGCCGGCTTCACGCAGCTCAGCCGCGCGCAGCCCACGGACTGTTCGCCGCTGGTCATGGACGCTGTCAAGGCGGCCGCCGACCAGTTGGGCTACGCGTCGATGCGGCTGCCCAGCGGCGCCGGCCACGACGCCGTGTACATGGCGCCCACCGGTCCCATCGGCATGATCTTCATCCCCTGCCTGAACGGGCGCAGCCATTGCCCCGAAGAATGGATCGAACCCGCGCAACTGCTGGACGGCACCCGCGTGCTGTACCAGTCGGTGCTGGAACTGGACCGCGTGCTGCGCGGCGCTTGAGAAACCGGACCCCATGGAACAGATAACCCTCGACGACAGCACCGCCGACCGCTTCCTCCTGGACGCGCGCGGCCTGTCGCTCATCGTTTTTCATAGCCGCACCTGCGGCACCTGCCGCGTGGCGCGCGAGCAGCTTCCCGCCGTGGAACTGCCGGTCGAGCGTATCTGCTGGATCGACGCCGGCGACAACCGCGGCCTGGTCGAGCGTTACGAGGTCTTCCACCTGCCCGCCATGTTCGTCGCCCGCGACGGCGCCTTTTACGGACCGGTGCAATCCACGCTGGCCGAATGGGACCTGCGCCAGCAGATCGGCCTCGCGCTGGACAGCTACCCCGCCGAACTGCCGTGAGCATCGCCGCCGCCAAACCTCTGCGTCTGCCGCTGGACACGCTGGCCACCGGCGCCATGCTGGCGCTATGCGTGTGCTGGGGCTTCCAGCAGATCGCCATCAAGCTGGTCGCGGACGATATCGCGCCCATCATGCAGATCGGGCTGCGTTCTACCTTCGCGGCGCTGGTGCTGGCCGCGGTCGTGTGGCGCAGCGAGGGGCTGCGGGCATTCACCGACGGCACGTTCCTGCCCGGCCTGATCGTGGGCCTGCTGTTTGCCGGCGAGTTCCTCTTCGTCGCACAAGGGCTGGTCTACACCACGGCCTCGCACATGTCGGTGTTCCTGTACACGGCGCCCATTTTCGCGGCGCTGGGCCTGCACTGGCTGTTGCCCGAAGAACGCCTGAAGCCGCTGCAATGGGCAGGCGTGGCGCTGGCCTTCTGCGGCATCGCGGTCGCGTTCCTGGTCAAGGGCGGCCAGCCGTTGGCGCACGACGGCGCGCGCAACATGCTGCTGGGCGACGCGATGGGGTTGCTGGCCGGGCTGCTATGGGGCGCAACGACGGTGGCGATCCGCAAGACATCGCTGTCCGAAGCCGCGCCGGCCAAGACGCTTTTCTATCAGATGGCCGTGGCCTCGGTGGGCCTGCTGGCCTTCGCGGCCGCCACCGGCCATCAGGGCATCCGCTACACCCAGGCGGCCGTGCTCAGCGTCGCGTTCCAGTCGGTCGTCGTCGCGCTGACCAGCTATCTGGTCTGGTTCTGGCTGCTGCGCCGGTATCTGGCGTCCCGCCTGTCCATCCTGTCGTTCATGACGCCGCTATTTGGCGTCAGCTTCGGCGTGCTGATTCTTGATGAACCGCTGGATGCGGGCTTCGTGATCGGCGCGGTGATGGTGCTGGCCGGAATCACCCTGGTCAGCGGCGCCGAAATGGTGCGGGAACGGCTGCGCAAGCGTCAGGCGCGGCGCGGCGGTCCTCATCATGGTTAACTCGCCTTTTTCAGGACGGCCCGGGCGGATATAACGGACTTTTGCCGCCGCCTGCCTGCCGGATCTATGTGCAGGCCGTCGTTTCCACCCGGCGCGCGGCCTCGGCCCGGAGGTCACATGCAACCCTGGCACAGCGACAACCCCGCCCTGTCCCGCGCATTCGCGCCGGTCTTTGACGAACGCGACGACGCCGATCTGCCCGTGGAAGGCACCCTGCCCCCCGGCCTGTCCGGCGTCTTCATGCGCAACGGACCCAATCCGCAATTCGAACCTGGCCCCGGCTACGCCTATCCCTTCGACGGCACGGGCATGGTCCACGCGCTCTACCTGGACGGCGGCCGCGCGCGCTACCGCAACCGCTGGGTGCTGACCGCAGAACTGCAGGAAGAGCAGGCCGCCGGCCACCGCATTTACAACCCGACGTTCGGTCCGCCGCCGTATGCCAACCTGGCCAACACAAACGTGCTGCGCCACGCCGGCCGCATCCACGCGCTGTATGAAGGCGGCTGCCCGTACGAACTGGATGACGCGCTGGGCACGGTGGGCGCCAACACGTTCCAGGGCAAGCTCACGGGCGCGTTCTCCGCGCATCCCAAGGTCGATCCGCTGACCGGGGAAATGCTGGCGATCAATTACGACCTCATGGCGGGCACGCTTGAGTACATGCGGTTGGACGCCGCCGGCCGGGTGGACCGGCAGGTGGCGTTTGCATCACCCTGGCCGGCGCTGGTCCACGACATCGGCCTGACCGCCACCCACGTGGTGGCGTTTGTGTGCCCCCTGGTGTTCGACTTCAGCCGCGGACCGGCGGCGCCCGCCTGGGAGCCGCAACGCGGCACGCAGGTGCTGCTGGTGCCGCGCGACTGTACCGACGCGGCGCAGATCCGGTGGATCGAAGCCGCCCCCTTCTTCAATTGGCACGTCGCCAATGCCTACGCGGACGGCGACGTGATCGAGGCGGTGCTGCCCTGGCACGATGGCTACGGGCCCACGTCCCGCAAGCGGCTTGAAATGCACCGGCTGCGCATCGATATGGCAAGCGGACGCGTGGACGACGAGACGCTGGACGACCAGCCCTGTGAGTTCGGCCGGGTCAACGACGCGTGGCTGGGCCGGCGCACGCGGTTCTGTTATGCCGGGCTGCGAGATCCGCGTCCGGGCGAAACGCCGCAGCCTGGCGCCTTCGAGGCCTTTGCACGCTACGACGTGCAGACGAACGAGAAGACCGTGTACCGCCTGCCCGCCGGGCAGACCGCATGCGAACCGGTGTTCGCCGCCGATCCCGCCGGCGCGGGTGAAGCGGACGGCTACATCCTGAGCTTCGTGCACGCGGAAGACGACGCCGGCGGCCGGTTCATCGTGCTGGACGCGCGCGATCTGGCCGCCGGGCCGCTTGCTCAGGTGCGCCTGCCGCGCCGCGTACCGGCCGGGCTTCACGGCTCGTGGCTGCCGTCGGCGGCGGCCGCTCAGGATCGCCGCTGACCCAGGTTCAGAACGATCAGCCCCGCTCCGGCCATGACGAAGGCGAAGCCCCACCAGTCCGCCGGGGCCGGCCGGTCGCCCACCAGCGCCATCGCACCCAGCACGCCCACGACCGGCACCATCAGCGTGGTCAGCGCGGCGACGGTGGCGCTGACGCGTTCGCTCAGCACGAACCACAACCAATACGCGACAGCAGTGCCCAGGATGATGTGAAACGAGAGCGCCCCCGCGACGCTGGCGGTCCAACCGTGCGTGGGAAAGGATTCACCGGCGATCAGCGCGCCAGCCAAGGCGCAGGTAGCGCCGACGACAAGCTGCCAGGCCGTGATCACGATGCGGTTGCCCGCGACGGGCCAGCGCTTCAGATACACGGTGCCGGCCGCCCACCCGAAGGCCGCCACCAGCGGAAACACCAGCCCCTTCGCAGCGGCCACGTCGTTGCCGCCGAATACCGCCTGCAGCACCGGCCAGGCCAGCACGGCGACGCCGCACGCGCCCAGCAGCAGCGCCAGGCCGCGGCGGCGGTCCAGGCGTTCGCCCAGCACCAGCCACGCCAGCAGCGCCGACATCATCGGCATGGTGAAAGTCAGCACCGCCGCGCGCGATGTGCTGGTGCTGAGCTGCGCCCAGGCCACGGCCAGATTGAAGACGGCCACGGCCAGCACGCCGCCCACCGCAATGCCCGGCCACGCGCTGCGCGGCGGCAAGAGCGGCAGCCGCTTGGCGCCCGCCAGCAGCAACAGCAGCAGCGCGCCGCTGCCCAAGCCAAGCACGCGCAAGGTGAACGGCGGGAAGATCGACAGAATGATCTTCACCGCCGGCCAGTTCAGGCCCCAGAACAGGGCCAATGCCACCGGAATCAGGCGCACGCCGCGTGGTCTCCCCCGGCGTTGCCACCGCGCTCGGCGGCGATCAGCGCCGCCAGCCCCTGGCGCTGGTTGCCTTCGGCATCGAAGTTGTCCGGGCTGAGCCAGCGCTCGTAGGCGACGCGCAGCGCGGGCCATTCGCTGTCGATGATCGAGAACCACGCCGTGTCGCGGCTGCGGCCCTTGTAGACCGTGGCCTGCCGGAAGATGCCCTCAAAGGTGAAGCCCAGGCGCAGCGCGGCGGCGCGCGACGGCGCGTTCAGGCTGTCGCACTTCCATTCGTAGCGGCGGTAGCCCAGCTCGTCGAAGGCGCGGCGCATCAGCAGGAACTGCGCCTCGGTGGCGATGCGGGTGCGCTTGAGCTGACGCGAATAGGACACGAAGCCGACCTCGATGACGCCGTTGGGCGGGTCGATGCGCATCAGCGCCAGCGTGCCGACGGCCCGGCCAGTCGCGAGATCGATGATGGCGTGGTGCATCGGGTCGGGGCTGGTCTGCGCGTTGGCGGCGAACGTCCGGTAGGCCGCCTCGTCGGCAAACGGCCCGACGCCCATGTAGGTCCAGTCGCTGTCGTCGGGCGCCTGGCTGAACGCCTGGTACAGGTCTGCCGCGTGGCGCTCGGCCGACAGCGGCTCCAGGCGGCAGTAACGGCCAATGGCGGGCTCGGCCGGCGGACGCGGACGAGTGGTCCAGCCGGGCAGCGCCGGGCCGATGGGTTGCTGAAAATCATTGGTGCGGGGTTGCATGCGAGCGGTGCCTCGGGAGTCAGTTCAGGGCGCGCCGCCGACGGTGGCGGGCGCAACACCCAGGGCCTCACGATATCGGAACCGTGGCATCATAAAAAGCGCCACGAACCTTGAACTTAATAGGGCCATGACAGAGACTTCCTTGCGCGATGCCGCCAATGCCCCGCTATTGTCCAGTCCGCTCGCGCGCGGCCCCGGTTCGCTGCCGCGCCAGCGTCAGCTTATCCAGCGTCTCAAGCAGGCCATTCTTGCCGGCCAGCTTCCCGCGGGCGGCAAGCTGCCGTCGTCCCGCGCGCTGTCCGAGGAACTGGATATCTCGCGCAATACGGTGCTGATCGCCTACGAGCAATTGACGGCCGAAGGCTACGTGATTGCCGACCGCCAGGGCACTCGCGTGGCGCCGCTGTCGGCCGCCGCCCGCAGCGCCGCGCGCGAGGCGGCTCCCCTTCCCGCACAGCCGCCGGCCACGGCGCAGCGCCTGACCCGCATCGTCTCCACGCGCTATACCCACGACGGCTCCCTGCCGATGACGCCGGGCACGCCCGCGCTGACACAGTTTCCCCTTAACGCGTGGCGCCGCGCGCAGGACCGCGCCCTGCAGGCGGCGCCCGCCACCGCGCTGGGCTACGGCCATCCGGCGGGCGAGCCCGCCTTGCGCGAGGCCATCGCCCAATACCTGCGCGTGTCGCGCGGGGTGCATTGCGACGCCTCGCGCATCGTCATCACCGAAGGTGCGCAGGGCGGACTGGCGTTGTGCGTGCAATTGCTGACCAATCCCGGCGACACCGCCTGGCTGGAAGACCCGGGTTACCGCGGCGCCAAGGCCGCCTTCCATGCGGGAGACCTGAACGTCGTGGCCATGCGGGTCGACGCCGACGGCATCGTCATCCCGGAAAGCGCCTGGACCCGCCAGCCGCCCCGCCTGATCCAGACGACGCCGTCGCACCAGTACCCGACCGGCGCGGTGCTGTCGCTGACGAAGACGATTACGACAGCGAATTCCGCCACCAGGGCGAACCGATCGCCGCCATGCAGGGGCTGCTGCCGGACGCGCCGGTGCTGTATGTGGGCACGTTCAGCAAGACCATGTTCCCGGCCCTGCGTCTGGGTTTTCTGGTGCTGCCCGAAGCCATCGCGCACGAGGCCATGCCGTCCATCATCGAGATGCAGCGCGGCGGCCACCGGCTGGAGCAGCTCACCATGGCCGCGTTCATTGAAAACGGTCAGTTCTCACGCCATCTGGGCCGCATGCGGCGCCTGTACCGCGAACGCCAGGCGGCGCTGCGCGAGGCGCTGGCCTTGCATCTGGGCATCGAGCACGAAGTGTTGGGCGGGCACTGCGGCCTGCATCTGACCGTGCGGCTGCCGCCCCCCTACGCCGATACGGCGATCGTGGCCGAGGCGCGCAAGCTGGGCATGAATCCGGGCGCGCTGTCGTCGTTTGCGCTGACGCCGCGCTTTGATGACAACGGCCTGGTGATCGGCTACGGCAACACGGGCGCGGAACGGTTTCCGGCTTTGGTGCGCCGGCTGCGGGACGTGGCGCTGGCGGTGGCGCAGGCGGTTTAGAACGCGCTAGTCGACCAGTCCGCCCAGCACCAGCAGCGTCATGAACAGCCAGAACAGGAAGCCCAGAATGGACCGCCGCAGCAGCGCCTTGATCGCGCCCCACAGGAACATGAGGCCCAGCGCCAGCAGCACCAGATTGAAGATCGACGGGCTCATGCCCATCGCGCCGGCCAGGCCGGCATAGAAATCCGCCAGCGCGCCACCCAACCCGCCCAGCAGCCATTTGATCCCTGCAACGATGGCGCGCAGGCCCTCGCCAAGCATGCCGCCCAGCGTCGCGAAAAATCCGTCTTCGGCCGGCATCAGCGGCGCGTATCCACAAGCATGCGGACGGCCAAGCCGGCCAGCACGGTGCCCATCAGCCAGCGCTGCACCACCATCCACAGCGGACGGCCCGCCAGGAAACCGGCAATGGAGCCGGCCATGATGGCGATCAGGGCATTCACCGACAGGCTGATCACAACTTGCGTCATGCCCAGCGCCAGCGACTGGGTGAAGACGCTGCCGTGGTCGGGCTGGATGAACTGCGGCAGCAACGACACGTACATGACGGCGATCTTGGGATTGAGCAGATTGGTCAAGAGGCCCATCGTGAACAACTGCCGCGGGCTGCTCTTGGGCAGGTCATGCACCTGGAACGGCGAGCGGCCGCCCGGCCGAATGGCCTGCCACGCCATGTACAGCAGATAGAGCGCCCCGCCGATGCGCAGCGCGTCGTAGGCATAGGGCACGGCCATCAGCAACGCGGTGATGCCGAACGCCGCACAGGCGACATAGAAGATGAATCCCACCGCCACGCCGCCCAGTGAAATCAGGCCGGCCTGCGGCCCTTGCGAGATGGAGCGCGACACCAGGTAGATCATGTTGGGCCCGGGTGTGAGCACCATGCCCAGCGCAACCAGGGCGAAAGTCAGCAGATGTGTCAGGTCAGGCATGGGGAGCCGGCGCGCGCCGGTCGAAAGTCGGGACGTGACTGCACACCTTAGCCGAAAACTGTATCGGAACAGCGGAATTTTCGGGCGGGGTTGGCGGCTCGTCGCGCCGGCGATACAGTGGACCGCTCGACCCTTCCCGTGGAGCGCAGCCCATGCCGAAACGTCATCCGTCCCCGGCAGATAGCCCCGCCGCCATCCGCGTTGGCATCGGCGGCTGGACCTTCGAGCCATGGCGCGGCGTCTTCTATCCCGACGACCTGCCCCATGCGCGCGAGCTGGAATACGCCAGCCGGCAGGTCACGGCCATCGAGATCAACGGCACCTATTACGGCACGCAAAAGCCCGCCACCTTCGCCAAGTGGCGCGACGAGACGCCCGGCGATTTCGTGTTTTCGCTGAAGGCGTCGCGGTATTCGACCAACCGGCGCGAGCTGGCGGGCGCCAAGGAGTCGATTGATCGCTTCGTGAACAGCGGCATCGCCGAGCTGGGTCCGAAGCTGGGGCCCATCGTGTGGCAGTTCGCGCCAACCAAACAGTTCGACGCCAAGGATTTTGGCGCCTTCCTGGAATTGCTGCCGGACAAGGTGGACGGTCTGCCGTTGCGGCACGCGCTGGACGTGCGCCATGCCAGTTTCGCCTGCGAGGAATATGTGGCCCTTGCGCGCCGCCATCGCGCGGCGACCGTGTACACCGACAGCGACGAGTTTCCCGCTATCGCCGACCGGACGGCGGACTTCGTCTACGCGCGGCTGATGCGCGCCAGCACGGCCTACAAGGCCGGTTACGCGCCCAAAGCGCTGGACGCCTGGGCGGAGCGGTTGCGGGTCTGGGCACGCGGCGCCGATCCGGATGACCTGCCCCTGGTTGGCAAACCGCTTGCCGGGAAAAAGGCGCAGGACGTCTTCGCGTACTTCATCAATGGCGCAAAAGAACGCGCGCCGGAAGCGGCGCGCGCCATGATCAAACGCCTGTAGCGTCCGGCGGTTTTATTCCGCGACAGGCGTGCGCATCGTCACGAACTCTTCGGCCGCCGTGGGATGGATGCCGATGGTGTCGTCGAACACGGCCTTGGTCGCGCCGGCCTTCAGCGCCACGGCCAGGCCCTGCACGATCTCGCCCGCCTCCGGACCCACCATGTGCACGCCCAGCACGCGATCGGTCTGCGCGTCGACGATCACCTTCATCAGCGTGCGTTCCTGCGATTCGGTCAGCGTCAGCTTCATGGGCCGGAACCGGCTTTCGAAAAGCTGCACCTCGTAGCCCGCTTCGCGCGCTTCTTCGGTGGTCAGGCCGACCGTGCCGATGTTGGGCAGGCTGAACACCGCGGTCGGGATCAGCTTGTAGTCGACCTTGCGGTATTCGTTCGGGCGGAACAGACGGCGTGCCACCGCCATGCCTTCGGCCAGCGCCACGGGCGTCAGCGGCACGCGGCCGATCACGTCGCCGAGGGCCAGGATGGACGGCTCCGCGGTGCGGTATTCGTCATCGACCTCGATGAAGCCGTCTTCGCGCAGCTTCACGCCGGTGTTTTCCAGCCCCAGGTTGTCGAGCATCGGACGACGGCCCGTGGCGTAGAACACGCAATCGGTCTCGATGACGGAACCATCCTTGCAGGTGGCGGCGAGCGATCCGTCCGCGCGCTTGTCGATGCGCGCGACCTCGGTGTTCATGCGCAGGTCGATGCCCTTCTTGACCAATTCATCGCGCAGGTGCTCGCGCACGCCCAGGTCAAAGCCGCGCAGGAACAGCGGGCCGCGATAGGACTGAACTGTCTGCGCGCCCATGCCGTTAAAGATGGACGCGAACTCCACGGCGATATAACCGCCGCCCACGACCAGCACGCGGCGCGGCAGGTCCTTCAGGAAGAAGGCCTCGTTGGAGGTGATGGCGAGTTCCTTGCCCGGAATGTCGGGCACCTGCGGCCAGCCGCCGGTTGCCACCAGGATGTGTTCGGCGCTGTAGGTCTTGCCGTTGATTTCAACCTTGTGCGGATCGACGATGCGCGCGTGGCCTTCCAGCAGCGTCACGCCGCTGTTGACCAGCAGGTTGCGGTAGATGCCGTTCAGGCGTTCGATTTCACGGTTCTTGTTGGCGATCAGCGTGGACCAGTCGAATTTGGGCGCTTCCGCGGACCAGCCGAAGCCGTGCGCCTGCTCGAAGTCTTCGCTGTAGTGCGCGCCGTAAACCAGCAGCTTCTTAGGCACGCAGCCCACATTCACACACGTGCCTCCCAGGTAGCGGCTTTCCGCCACCGCCACACGCGCGCCGAAACTGGCGGAAAAGCGGGCCGCGCGTACGCCGCCCGAGCCCGCGCCGATCACAAACAGGTCAAAGTCAAATGCCATGGAGTTTCCTTCGCGCGGCCTCGCAGCCGGCGTTCACTGTCCGGGAAAGCTGTATTTAACACCACTGCGGGGTGGGCTGCCGGGTGCGCCATGCCGGTTTCGCGGCCGACGGGGCCACGCGGAGGCGGCCGCCTGGCCGGCCCCGGTGTTCACGCCACCACAGTTGAGATACATTGGCCGCAGCCGGCCCCGCGCGCCGGCCCTTCAAACGGAGTTCCTTCCATGTCGCTCGAAACCTGGCTGGCCTTCCTGGGTGCTTCCGCCCTGCTCGTCATGCTGCCCGGCCCCACCATCCTCACCGTCATCAGCTATTCGCTTACGCACGGCAAGCGCGCCCGCCTGCCGTTGGTGCTGGCCGTGGCGCTGGGCGATTCCACCGCCTTGGTGCTGTCGCTGCTGGGCCTGGGCGCGCTGCTGGCCGCGTCCGCGTTCTGGTTCACGGTGGTCAAGACCGTTGGCGGCCTGTACCTGCTGTATCTCGGTTACCGGCTGCTGCGCGCCGGCGTGTCGCCCGCCACGCTGCCCGTCGCAACGGCGGCGGGTTCGCGCTGGAAGCTGTTTGCCAATACATACCTGGTGACCGCACTGAACCCGAAGGGCATGATCTTCTTCGTGGCCTTCCTGCCGCAGTTCATTGATCCGGCGCGAGATGTGACGCAGCAGTTATGGATGTTGTCGGCGACTTTTGTCGCCTGCGCCGGCATCAACGCCGCGGCCTATGCGATCTTTGCCGGGTCGGCCCGGCGCATGCTGGCGTCGCCGCGCGCGCAGCGCGGCTTCAATCTGGGTGGCGGTGCCCTGCTGTCGGCTGCCGGCGTATGGGCCTTGCTGGCCCGCCGCGCGTAGCGCGGCGAAAAGTGCGGCGGGTATCCCACCCGCGTCAGTCCGCGCCACGGGTTGCGCGTTACTTTGCCGCAGCCATCATGTATTCCACTGCGGCACGCAGCGTGGCGTCGTCTGCGGCCGAGCCGCCGCGCGGCGGCATGGCGCCCTTGCCCTTGAGCACGGTGACCATCAGCGCGTCCGTGCCCTGCGCCAGGAACGGCGTCCAGGCCTGCTTGTCGCCCAGTTTGGGCGCATTGGCCACGCCGCTGGCATGGCACACCACACAGGCGGACTTGTAGAGTTTTTCGCCGGCGGGATTGACCGCGGCAATAGTGTCGGCCGCGGCATGCTGCACGGGCAGGCCCGTCAGTGCAAGGGCAAACAAGAATCGAGCAAATTTGGGCATGGCGGGAATTCCAGGCTTGAGGAAGGGAAACAAACCGGCAAGACGCGCGGCGCGCGCCTTGCCGTCCGGCCATTACTGCGGGATGGGGCCCGGCGCCTTGATCTGCTTCATCAGGTCGTCGTTCCACTTGCCCTCGACCTTGATGTGCCCGGCCGCGCCCAGCTCGAAGGCTTCGATCAGGTTGTGGTTCAGGTAGGCATATACGCCGGGCTGCTTGAACGTGTACAGCGCCGCGCCCGCGGAACCGCCGCGGATGAACCAGGTTTCCAGGTCCTTTTCGGGCGGGTTGTTGAACTTGCCGGTTTCCCAGACCCAGTCGCCGTGGCCGCCGATCAGGTGCGGGCGCGTGTCGCGGTTGGCTTGCGAATGGATCAGCAGCACGGTTTCGCCGACCTTGGCCGTGAGCGCGTTGTCGCCGGTCAGCGCGCCGACCTTGCCATTGAAGACGATGTGCGACGGGGTCAGCTTGCGCATGACTTCCACCGTGTCGCCGTAGCTTTCGGCGAGGGTCGCGTAGTCTTTGTACTTGCCGTTGGCGTCCTTGGGGATGTACAGGTCGAACTCGCCGATCGTGTAGGCGCGGTCGTACTTGAGCGGCTTGCCCTGCGGGTCCTTCAGGCCTTCGCGCGGCAGCACCATGATCGTGCCGCTCATGCCGGACACCACGTGCCACGGCACCATGCCTTCAGGCGCACAGTGATAGACGAAGGTCCCGGCGCGGTCGGCCTTGAAACGCAGCGTAGCCTGTTCGCCGGGGTTCACGTTGGTGAGCTTGGCGCCGCCCAGCGCGCCCGTCGCGGCGTGGAAGTCGACGTTGTGCGGCATTGCATTGGTCTTGGGATTGACCAGGGTCAATTCCACGTAGTCGCCCTCGTGCACGACCATCGTGGGGCCGGGCATGGATCCGTTGAAAGTCATGGCCTGCAGCGTGGTGCCCTTGCCGTCGATGACCATCTTCTTTTCTTCGATGGTCATGGTGAATTCGACGACCTTGGGACCCGACTTGGCCACCTGCTCATGCGGGTGAACCATGGGCGGGGCAACCAGCGTGACCTTGGCGCGCGGCAGCGTGTCCGCATTCTGGGCGGAAGCCAGACCGCCTGCCATCGTGAACATCAGGGCGGCGGCAAGCAAGGTGGGGCGCAACGCGTTCATGTGCAACTCCTCTTTCGGTTTCTTCAAAGCCGAGTCTGTCGGCACCTCCATTGAAGAACCGCGAGCGATCGCGTTCTTTGCTGTAGCGCAAATTCGGGATAACCCTGCGGTCGCACGCACGTTGTCAGGGTGCCCCCCCAGGTGTCACCATCGACGCGTGGAAAATTTCTCCACGCCCATAAGCGGACCGCCATGCCATCGCCTTTATGCCATGCCTTGCTCCGAAACCTGGATCTGTTCAGGCCGTTGTCCGATTCGCAGCTTGATGCCGCGCTGAAGGACGCCGTTCCATGCCGACTTGAGGCCGGCGAAGCCGCCTACCGGCAAGGCGCCGAAGGCGCGCATTTTTTCGTGTTGCTGCACGGCTGCCTCAAGGTCACACAAATTACATCGGAAGGCGACCAAGTTGTCGTGAGATATGTCAACCCGGGCGATATGTTTGGCCTGGCATGCGCCATGCGGCAGTCCTGTTACCCCGCCAGCGTGCTGGCCGTGCAGGAAAGCGTGTGCCTGGCGTGGCCGGCGGCAGCCTGGGAAGGATTCATGACCAGCCATCCGCAATTGGGCGCGATTGCGCTGCAGACCATGGGGCAGCGCCTGCAGGATGCGCACGTGCGAATCCAGGAACTATCCACCGACGAGGTCGAACAACGCGTCGCGCGTGCCATCCTGCGGCTGGTGCAGCAATCCGGCCAGCCCACGCATGACGGCATCGGCATCGGCTTTCCGATCACCCGCCAGGACGTCGCCGAAATGACCGGCACCACGTTGCACACCGTCAGCCGGCTGCTTAGCGACTGGAAGCAACGCGGCATCGTCAGCAGCGGCCGCAAGCGCATCGTGCTGCGGTCGCCCGCGGCCCTGGCCCGCCTGTCCGAAAACGCGCAGCCCGCCATGGACTGCGCGTCCTGCCTGTCGTGCCGCAGCGGCTCGCCGGCCACGGGTGCCGAGGCTGGCGATGCCGACCTGAAACGCACCACCGCCGACCGCGCGGCCGCCGAACTGGCCGCGCACTAGTGTTGACGGGGCACGCGCCGCCCTAGCCCTCTTCCAGCACCAGACGCACGCCCAGGTTAGCGGG
This sequence comes from Achromobacter sp. Root565, assembly GCF_001427425.1. NCBI lineage: Bacteria > Pseudomonadati > Pseudomonadota > Betaproteobacteria > Burkholderiales > Alcaligenaceae > Achromobacter > Achromobacter sp. Root565. The sequence continues at coordinate 151,714 of NZ_LMGO01000006.1, read as the reverse complement.
CGGCACGCCGACCGAACAGGCCCCGCTCTTGGGGTCGCGAATGAAATCGGGCAGATACGCGATGTGCCGCCCCGCCGCGACGCGGATGCCGCAGTTGCGGCTGAGGTCGGCGTCTTCCGGCGACTCCGCCCCCGCCGCGTCCAGCACGCGACGCGAGTGGCAGTCGGAAGTCCAGTCCCACACGCTGCCCGCCATGTCTTTGACGCCCGCCGCATTGGCGCCGTACTGGCCGAACGGCAGCACCGCGGTTTCGGCGCCCTGCCCGCTGCGGCGGCTTTCCTGTTCGTATTCCGCCAGCCAACGCTGCGCGGGGTCGGTGGGATCCTGGCTGTTGTCCTGCAGCGCCGCGGGCGGCGCTTCTTCGCGATAGGCCTCGCCCGCGGCGTAGATCCATTCGGCGTAGCGCGGCAAGCGATAGCGCTGGCCGGTCGACCCCGACAGCCATGCCGCGTAGGCCGAGGCATCGGACCAACTGACGCCCGTGGCGGGCAGATCCGGAGAATTGTCCTTGCGGTGTTCCGCGTCCAGCGGTTTGCAGGCGCTGGCGGCCACGCACGCCGCGTATTCGGCCTGGCTGACTTGCCGTGTCATGATCGCGACGCCGCGTGTATGCCGCGTGGTGACGGGTGCGGGCGTGACGGGATAACCGTTGCGCAAGGCGTCGCCGGGAGGCTGATGGGTGACCTCGCCGGGCGGCAGCCGCGTGAGTTCCGGCAATGCAAAACGGGCCCGGTCTGCGGGCCCGCAAGCGGTCAACAACAAAGAAATGGCGGCGGCGATCGGCAGGAAGCGCATGCGGAGTTTCTCCGAAGCGCCCGCGCCGAACCGGCGCAGGCTTGGCTTCCATTGGACCGGGAGGCGGCCTTCGCAACGTTGCGCTGGCGCAAAGTCGCGAAGGTGCCTGGATCAGCCGCGCGCGGCCTTGGGGGTCAGCCGGGGTTCAACCAGCGCGGGCTTGCTGCTGAGCAGGCCCAGGATCACTTGCATGACCATGGCCAGCGCACCCAGCAGGAACACCACGTCGCCGAACGTGCGGCCCCAGCGCAGGGTCTTGAGCAGGTCCTGCTGCATGAAGGCTTCGCTGCGGGCGTACCACATGCCTTCGCTGACGCTGGCATGGAACTGGATCAGGCCCACCGGCAACAGGCTGGTGAAGATCATCAGCACGAGACCGATATTCATGCCCCAGAACGCCAGCTTCATCAGGCCCGGGTTCAACGCGTACTGCGGACGGATGTAGCGCAGCACCAGCAGCGTGAAGCCCAGCGCCAGGAATCCGTACACCCCGAACAGCGCAGCATGCGCGTGCACCGGCGTGGTGTTCAGGCCCTGGATGTAATACAGCGAGATCGGCGGGTTGATCATGAAACCGAAGACGCCCGCGCCCAGCATGTTCCAGAAGGCCACGGCCACAAAGCACATCAGCGGCCACTTCAGGTTGTCCATCCAGGCGGCGCGCGTCTTCAGGCGCCAGTTTTCCCAGGCTTCGTAGCCCAGCACGATCAGCGGCACCACTTCCAGCGCAGAGAAGCTGGCGCCGACGGCCATCACGGGCGTGGTCGTGCCCGCGAAGTACAGATGGTGGAACGTGCCGGGAATACCGCCCAGCATGAAGAGCGATGCCGAGGCCAGACTGGCGGTCGTTGCCATGCGGCGCGACACCAGACCGAGGGTGGAAAAGATGAAGGCCAGCGCCGTGGTGGCGAACACTTCGAAGAAGCCTTCGACCCACAGGTGGACGATCCACCAGCGCCAGTACTCCATGATCGTCAGGTGGGTGCGTTCTCCGTAGAAGAAACCGGCGCCGTAGAAGAGACCAATGGCGCCGACGGAAGCCGTCAGCAGCGCCAGCAGGTTCTTGTCGCCGCCCGGCGTGCGCAGCGCGGGCACGATGCCGCGCAGCATCAGCACCAGCCAGAAGCAGATGCCCGCAAACTTGCCGATCTGCCACAGGCGGCCCAGGTCGACGTATTCATAGCCTTGGTGACCCAGCCAGAAATTCAGCTCGGGCGGCATGATCTGCGCGATGGCCAGGTAGTTGCCGGTAAACGAGCCGACCACGACCAGCACCAGCGCCCAGAACAGGATGTCGACACCGACCTTCTGGAACTTGGGATCGCGTCCGCCGTTGATCAGCGGGGCAAGGAACAGGCCGGCGGCCAGAAAGCCCGTTGCGATCCAGAACAGGGCGCTCTGGATATGCCAGGTGCGCACCAGCGAATACGGGAACCACTGCGAGACGTCGATGCCATAGAACTTCTGTCCTTCAACGGTGTAGTGCGCGGTGAAACCGCCCAGCAGCACCTGAAAGCCGAACAGCGCCACGACCAGGAACAGGTATTTGCCCAGGGCGCGCTGCGAGGGCGTCAGGGCAAAGGCGGTGAGCGGATCGCGCGCGGGCGCTTGCGGCTCTTCTTCTTCCTGGCCGCGCATGAAGGCCCAGGCCCAGACCAGGAAGCCGATGCCCGCCAGCAGCACGACGACGCTGATGATGGACCACATGACGTTTTCGGCGCTGGGCTGGTTGCCGATCAGCGGTTCGTGCGGCCAGTTGTTGGTGTAGGTGACCGGCATGCCTTCGCGCTCGGTGGCCGCGGCCCAGGCCGTCCAGAAGAAGAAGTGCGTGAGCTGCGTGCGGCGCGTGGCGTCCGGCAGCGTGTTTTCCTTCATGGCGAAGCTTTCGCGGCTGCCTTGCAAGGCGGGCGCGTCGGAGAACAGCTGGTCGTAGTAGGCCGCCGTCTGTTCGATGGCCTTCGCGCGGCGCGGCGTGATGGTCAGCGTGTCGGTCGCGGCGTCGCTGCGATTGGCGCGGTATTCGGCCTTGAGCGCTTCGCGCAGCGCGGCCTGCTGCGGCGCGGGCAGTTGGGCGTAGGCCTGGCCGTGTTCGTCGCGCGCGGCCAGGTCCAGCCAGGCCATCAGTTCGCGGTGCAGCCAGTCGGCCGTCCAGTCGGGCGCCTGGTAAGCGCCGTGGCCCCAGATCGAGCCAAGCTGCATGCCCCCCACGGATTGCCAGGCAGTCTGCCCGTCCAGGATGTCTTCGCGGCCGAACAGCGCGCGGCCGTCGGACGTCACCACCTGCCCGGGAATGGGCGGCGCCTGGCGGTAGACCTCGCCGCCGTAGAAGCCGAGCAGCGCAAATGTGATCGCCACCACGGCGATCAACGTGAACCATAATTTCCGATACGGACCCATGATGGGAACGCCCTCCTGTGTTGCGGTTGGTTGGGTACGTGTCCTCATGCGAAATCCGTGCCAGAAAAAAATCACGCCGAATCAATGCGTTGGAATCCGCGTGGTGTTTTTTACTGTTGGCCGGATGGGTATAAATAACCGCCACGGGGTGAAATTCACCCGGCGATACCGTAACCGCCGCCGCCCCTACAATCGATCGCGCCTGACCTGTTCCCCGCCGTCCGGCTGCCCGGACGCTGAAGAAGGAATCGACTGGATGAACGCCACGCCGCTGCACATCGGCATCGTCGCCTGCTCTGCCGAGGGCGCCTCGCTCTGCTACCGGACCTTGTGCGCCGAAGGCGCGCAGCGCATGGGCCCGCATGCGCATCCCGAGATTTCGCTGCACACTCATTCGCTGGCGGATTACGTCGCCTGCCTGGACGCCCGCGACCTGGACGGCGTTGCCGCCCTGATGTTGTCGTCGGCGAACAAGCTGGCCCGCGCCGGCGCGGATTTCCTGATCTGCCCGGACAACACCATCCACCAGGCGCTGGACCGCGTCGTGGCGGACTCGCCGCGGCCGTGGCTGCATATCGCGCAGGAGGCCGCCGCCGTGGCGGCGGCGCGCGGTTACCGGCGGGTCGGCATCCTGGGCACGCACTGGCTGGTGGACAGCGACGTCTACCCCGCGGCCTTTGGCGCACACGGCCTGGACTACGCGCGGCCGCCGCAGGACGACCGCCTGCTGCTGGGCCGCATCATCATGGACGAGCTGGTCTATGGGGTGATCAAGCCCGCGTCGGTGGCGCAGTTGCAAGGGATCGTCGAACGCCTGAAAGCCGACAGCTGCGATGCGGTTGTGCTGGGCTGCACCGAACTGCCGCTGGTGCTGAACGACGGCAACTGCGCCCTGCCCACGCTGGATTCGACCCGCATTCTGGCGCGCGCCGCGCTGGACCGTGCGCTGGGCCCCGCTTTTGACCCGACGCGAGGCGGCACGACGCCCTGATTCCCGTCAGATCTGATCCAGCCCGTATTGCCGCAATCGGGCCAGCGCCAGCACCTTGATCTGGTTGTAGGCCAGCGCCAGGATCCCTTGGTCGGCCAGCGTCTGCAGCGCCTGGTTGACCCGCTGGCGCGACAGGCCGGTCAGGTAGCCCAGTTCTTCCTGCGAAATCGCCAGGGTCAGGTCGGTGGAGGGATACAGCTGCGGATTGAAGAGCTGCGCCAGCGATTGCGCCACGCGCGCGTCGGCGTCGAGCAAACGGTGGTTCTGGATGGACGCGATGAACTCGCCCATGCGGTCGTTCAACTGGCCGATGACAAAGTGCGAAAACGGCAGGCTCGCCGACAACAGCGCATGGAATGTCGCGGTGGGCACCAGCATCACCAGCGACGGCTGGATTGCGACCACATCGTACTTGCGCAGCTCGCGCTTGATCGCGCTGCCCTCTCCGAACCACCCGCCCGGCGGCACGCCGGAGAACGTGCAACTGCGGCCGGACTCGTTATAGATCGCCAGCTTGAGAAGCCCGCGGCTGACCCCCAGCCAGTAGTCCGACGGCGCATTGCGCCGCGCAATCCACGCGCCGCTGCCGACGTGCTCCGCGCGCGAGGTCGCCAGCACCAGGTCCTGGTGCCGCGAATCCAGCGCGCCGAACCACGGACAGGCACGGAACAGCGCCGGCAGTTCGTCTGAGGAAACTATGTTTGAAACATCGGACATGGGAAGAACCGTGTAAAACTTGGGGATCGCGCCGCCGGCCGGCGGTCTGTCATGCAGGCGACAGACGCCATTTTCCGGCCGGCCATAAGCTAGGGCAAGCGACGGGGATCAAACCCCGCAGACCTGGATAAGGGGCCACCCTGCCCCATTGGAGACAAGCATGACCGGCATGTTCGATCACGGCCTCGCACGCCGCGAAGCCAATCACGAAGCCCTGACCCCCGTGGATTTCATCGCCCGCGCGGCGCAGGTCTACGGCCACAAACTGGCCGTCGTGCACGGCAAGGTCCGCCGCACGTGGGCGCAAACGTACGAACGCGCCCAGCGCCTGGCCGGCGCGCTGGCGCAGGCCGGCATCCAGCGCGGCGACACGGTTGCCGTCATGCTGCCCAACATTCCCGCCATGGTGGAAGCGCACTTCGGGGTGCCCATGCTGGGCGCCGTGCTGAACACGTTGAACACGCGCCTGGACGCACCCAGCGTGCTGTTCATGCTGGGCCACGGCGAAGCCCGGGCGCTCATCATCGACACCGAATACGCCGACGTCGCGCAGCGCGCCCGCGCTGAGTTTCCGCATCTGAAGATCGTCTCGGTGCACGATCTGGACGGCGCCCCTGCCACGCTGCCGGGCGCCGCCGATTACGAAGATTTTCTGGCCGCCGCGCCCGCCACCTATGACTGGAAGCCGCCCGCCGATGAATGGGACGCCATCGCGCTGAACTACACGTCCGGCACCACGGGCGATCCGAAGGGCGTGGTCTATCACTACCGCGGCGCCTACCTGAACGCGGTCAGCAACATCCTCGAATGGGACATGCCCAAGCATCCCGTCTACCTGTGGACGCTGCCGCTTTTTCATTGCAACGGCTGGTGCTTCGCCTGGACCATCGCGGCGCGCGCGGGCGTGAACGTGTGCCTGCGCCAGTTCGACCCCAAGACGGTGTTCGACCTGATCCGCGACGAAGGCGTCACCCACTACTGCGGCGCGCCCATCGTGCAAAGCGCGCTGGCCAACGCGCCGGCCGAGCTGCGCGCGGGCATTACCCATACCGTGCGCACCATGGTGGCGGGCGCCGCGCCTGCGCCGGCGGTGATCGACAAGATGCGCGAGATCGGCTTTGAGCTGACCCACGTATATGGCCTGACCGAAGTCTATGGCCCAGCCGCCGTCTGCGCGCATCAGGACGCGTGGGACGCGCTGGACCCCGAACGCCGCGCGCTGCTGACCGCGCGACAGGGCGTGCGCTATCACCTGCAGGCTGGCGTGTCGGTGCGCAACCCGGAAACGATGGCTGAAGTGCCGCGCGATGAGGAAACCATCGGCGAGGTCATGTTCCGCGGCAACATCTGCATGAAAGGCTATTTGAAGAACGCGCGCGCGACCGAGGACGCCTTTGCCGGCGGCTGGTTCCACACCGGTGACCTGGGCGTGATGACGGCCGATGGCTATGTCCGCATCAAGGACCGCAGCAAGGACATCATCATCTCGGGCGGCGAAAACATCTCCAGCATCGAGGTCGAGGACGCGCTGTACCGGCATCCAGCCGTGGCGGCCGTGGCCGTGGTGGCCATGCCCGACCCCAAATGGGGCGAGACGCCCTGCGCCTTCGTCGAGCTCAAGCCCGGCTGCACCGCCACCGCCGAAGAAATCATCGCGCACTGCAAGATGCTTTTGTCCGGCTTCAAGGTGCCGCGCGCGGTACGCTTCGGTGACCTGCCCAAGACGTCCACCGGCAAGATTCAGAAATTCGAACTGCGCGCCGCCGTCGGCGCTACGTCCGCCATCGACGTGGCCGGCCCCGGCAAGCCGGCCTGATCCGCTTAACCCATAAAACCAGGAGCGCCTACGCCATGACGTACCAAGCCCCCGTGAAAGACATGCTGTTCGTGTTGAACCATCTGGCCGGTCTGCCGCAGGTGGCCGCCCTGCCCGGGTTCGAGGAGGCCACGCCCGACACCGCGCAAGCCGTGCTGGAAGAATCCGCCCATTTCGCCGCCGAGGTCCTGGCGCCGCTGAACCACCCCGCGGACGAGGCGCCCAGCGCCTGGCACGACGGCACGGTGACCACCGCCCCCGGCTTCAAGCAGGCCTTCCGCCAATATGCAGATGCCGGCTGGCAGGGCCTGTCCCACCCCGTCGAATACGGCGGCCAGGGGCTGCCCGGGCTGATCGGCTCGCCCTGCTCTGAAATGCTGAACGCCGCAAACCTGTCGTTCGCGCTATGCCCGCTGCTGACCAACGGCGCCATCGAGGCCCTGATGACGGCCGGCTCGCCCGAGCTGCGCGAGCGCTTCATCGGCCCCATGATCTCCGGCCAATGGACCGGCACCATGAACCTGACCGAGCCGCAGGCCGGCTCGGACCTTGCCATGGTCCGCACGCGCGCCCAGCCGATGGGCGATGGCACGTATCGCCTGTCCGGCACCAAGATCTTCATCACCTATGGCGAGCACGACCTTGCCGAGAACATCCTGCATCTGGTGCTGGCCCGCCTGCCCGATGCGCCCGACGGCGTGAAGGGCATTTCGCTTTTCCTGGTGCCCAAGTTCCTGGTCAACGAAGACGGCTCGCTGGGCGAGCGTAACGACGTCGCCTGCGTGTCCATCGAGCACAAGCTGGGCATCAAGGCCAGCCCCACGTGCACGCTGCAGTTTGGCGACGCCGGCGGCGCGCTGGGTTACCTGGTCGGCCAGGAAAACCGCGGCCTGGACGCCATGTTCATCATGATGAACGCCGCCCGCTACGCGGTGGGCGTGCAGGGCATCGCCATTGCCGACCGCGCCTACCAGCACGCGCTAGCCTATGCCGCCGAGCGCGTCCAGAGCCGCCCGGTGGACGGCTCGTCGCGCGACGCCGTGCCCATCATCCAGCACCCCGACGTGCGCCGCATGCTGGGCACCATGCGCGCCCTGACCGAAGCGGGCCGCGCGCTGGCCTACGTGACTGCCGGCCATGCCGATCTGGCCCATGCCAGCCCCGACGCCGACACGCGCAAGCGCCACCTGGCAATCCAGGAATACCTGGTGCCGATCGTCAAGGGCTGGTGCACCGAGATGTCGATCGACGTCGCGAGCCTGGGCGTGCAGGTGCATGGCGGCATGGGTTTCATCGAAGAGACCGGCGCCGCGCAGTTCTACCGCGACGCCCGCATCCTGACCATCTACGAAGGCACCACCGCAATCCAGGCCAACGACCTCGTCGGCCGCAAGACGCTGCGCGACGGCGGCGCCGTGGCGCGCGCCCTGCTGGACGCGGTGCGCCAGACCGAAGCCGACCTCGAAGCCCGCAGCGAGCCGGCCGCCGGCCGCATGCTCAAGCCGCTGCGCGAGGCCCGCGAAGCGCTGGCCAGCGCCATCGAGTTCGTTCTTGCCAATGCCGCCGGCAACCCCAACGCGGTCTTTGGCGCCGCGGTGCCCTACCTGCTCCTGGCGGGGACGACGTTCGCCGGTTGGCAGATGGCCCGCGCCCTGCTTGCCAGCCTGGACCTGCAGGCCGAAGACCCGGCCTTCCACAACGCCAAGATCGCCACCGCGCAAGCCTTTGCGCTGCACAAACTGACGCAGGCGCCGGGCCTGGCGGCAGTCGTGCTGGGCACGGCGGACTACGAAGTCCAGCCCTGACGCGAACGCCCGGTCTGCTCCCGCGGGCCGGGCTTAGGGTTTGACCGCCGCCGCAGCGGCCTCGGCGTGGATCCAGGCAAGAAAGGCCTCCACGGACGGACGCTTGGCGTGCCGTGCGGGGTACACAAGAAAGTGCGCCTTCACCGTGACGGCCTTGGCCATGCCAAAGACCGGCTGCAAGCTGCCCTGGGCGAGGTGCATGCCAGCAATGGTGGCGCTTTCCAGCGCCACGCCCAAACCCTGTGCCGCCGCGTCCAGCGACATCTGCGCGCGGTCAAAGCGGATCGTGAAGTGATCCGGCGCGCGCCGTTCCGAATAACGCCCAAACCAGTCGGACCACTGGATGACGCTGACGTTGCTCTGGATCAGCGGCACGTCCAGCAGCTGGTCGATGCGCTTGATGCCGTGCTCGCGGACGAACGCCGCGCTGGCCAGCGGCAGGATGCGCTCCTCGAACAACGGTTCCACCACCACATCGTCCCAATGCGGCACGCCGTAGCGGATGTCGATGTCCGACTGGCCCAGCGCAAAATCGCTGTGCGAATGCGCGGCCGACAGGTTCAGCGCCACATGCGGATGTGCCTCGGCAAACCGCCGCAGCCGGGGCATCAGCCACAGGCTCGCAATGCTGGGCGCGGAGTGCACGTACAAGCTGTTGCTGACGCCCTGGCGCAGGTCTTCGGTGGCCGATGAGATCGCCGCAAGCGCCCCGCCGATCCGCACCAGATATTGCTCGCCCGCGCTGCTCAGCCGCACCCCGTGCGCGCTGCGCTCGAACAGGCGCACGCCCAGGTCCGATTCCAGCCGTGAAATCTGGTGGCTGACCGCCGACGCGGTCAGGTGCAGCTCGGTGGCGGCGATGGCAAAGCTGCGCCGGCGCGCGACGGCTTCGAACGCCAGCAAGTTGACGATGGGCGGCAGCGCAGGCATGGGGTTGTCCCTGACTTCAGATGACAATTCGTCATCTTAGACTGATGACACATCGTTTGTCTTAATGCTAGACGGCGTCCAGAATGGTCCGCACCAATTCCATAACAAGGACAGGAGGACGACAGATGTTGCTCAAGGACAAGGTGGCCGTGATTTCGGGCGGCGCAGGTATCAACGGACTGGGATTTGCCACCGCGCGCCAGATGGCCGCGCACGGTGCGCGCGTGGTGATCCTGGACCTGGAACGCGCCGCGCCCGCCAGCGCCGCCGCCCGGCTGGGCGACGGTCATCTGGGGCTGGTCGCGGACGTGACCGACAAGGCGGCCTGCATCGCGGCCATCGAACAGGCCGTCAAGACCTTCGGCAGGATCGACATCCTGGTGAACAACGCCGGGATCACGCAGCCGGTCAAGACGCTGGAGATCACCGGCGCCGACTACGACCGCATTCTGGACGTGAGCCTGCGCGGCACGCTCTACCTGTCGCAGGCCGTCCTGCCCGCCATGCAGGCGCAGCGATCAGGTTCCATCGTCTGCATTTCGTCGGTATCGGCCCAACGCGGCGGCGGCATCTTCGGCGGACCGCACTACTCCGCGGCAAAGGCCGGCGTGCTGGGCCTGGCGCGCGCCATGGCGCGTGAATTCGGCGCCGACGGCATCCGGATCAACTGCATCACGCCCGGCCTGATCGAAACCGACATCACGCAAGGCAAGCTGTCCGCCGAGCGCAAGGCCGACATCGAAGGCACCATCCCGCTGGCGCGCCTGGGCCGGGCGGACGACGTGGCGGGCGCATGCGTGTTCCTGGCGAGCGACCTGTCGGCGTACTGCACGGGCATCACGCTGGACGTCAACGGAGGCATGTTGATTCACTGATCCGCAGCACCCCAAAAAATTGGAGGAGACAAATCATGAAAAGCAGAAAAATGCTTCAAGCGAGCCTGACCTTGGCCGCTGCCACCCTGCTGCCGCTGGCGGCGCAGGCGCAAAACCTCAAGCTGACCCTGGGCCATGGCGCGGCCGTGGGTAACCCCCGCCACGACGCGTCGATGAAGTTTGCCGAAGTGCTCAAAGCCAAGACGGGCGGACGCATCGAAGTCCAGGTCGCGCCGTCGGCCCAATTGGGCGACGACGCCGCCATGGTCACCGCGCTACGCACGGGCGCCCTGGACATGAGCGCCAATTCCCAAGGCGCCGTCGCCGCCGCCGTGCCGGAGTACGCCGCCTTCGGCATGCCATTCCTGTTCCCGGACGCCAGCGCGGCCTTCAAGCTGCTCGACGGGCCGCTGGGCAAGGAGCTGGCCGAGAAGTCCGCGGGCAAGAACCTGATCCTCCTGGGCACCTGGGACAACGGCATCCGCCAGATGACCAACAGCAAGCACCCCATCAACAAGGTCGAGGACATGAAGGGCCTGAAGATGCGGGTGCCGCCCGACGCAACGCTGGTCGACATCATGACCGCCCTGGGCGCGCAGGCGCAGCAGATCAAGTTCGCCGAACTGTATGTGGCGTTGCAGCAAGGCGTGGTGGACGGCCAGGAAAACCCGCTGATGAACTTCGAGGCCAGCAAGCTGTACGAAGTGCAGAAGCACCTGGCGATGACCAACCATCAGTTCCAGATGACGCCGTTCCTGATGAGCAAGCGCACCTGGGACCGCCTTAGCGAAGCCGACCGCAAGGCCGTGCAGGAGGCCGCCGACGAAGCGTCAGCGCTCCAGCGCAAGCTGAGCAAGGATGCCGACGCGCGCCTGCTGGCCGAGCTGAAGGCCAAGGGGGTGCAGGTTACGACGCCCGACACCGCCGCCTTCGCCAAGGCCACCGCGCCAGTGGACGAGAAATGGCTGGCCGGTCCCATCGGCCCGTACGTGAAGAAGGTCCTGGCCGCGGCGCGCGGCAACTGATACGTCCTTCGGTCACCCCGTGCCCGCCCCACGCGGCGGGCACGGCGGCGGTCCGGCTACAAGGCAGGAGACAACATGAATACCGATCGACATGGACTGGTCGGCAGGGTCATCGACGGCATTTGCCGCGTGGTCCTGTGGCTGTCCACCACGGTGATCTTCCTGATCCTCGTCATCAATACCGCCTTGCGGTATGCGACGGGTTCAAGCCTGGAATGGGCCAACGAGATCCCCGAGCTGCTCTTTCCCTGGCTCGTCATGTCCGGGGTCGTGCTGGCCGCGCTGCACAACGCGCACATCGCCACCACGTTCCTGATGGATGCCGTGCCCGCCCGCATCCGCCGCGTGGTTGCGACCGCGTCCTGGAGCGTCGTGGCCGGGCTGTACGCCACCTTGTCCTGGGCGACGTTCAACATGCTTGAGATCGTCCACGACGAAAAGTCCCCGATTCTGCAGATGCCTGGCTCGCTGACCTATGCGTGCGTGATGGGCGGCATGCTGCTGCTCGCCGTCCTGGCGGCGCAGTCGGCCTGGCAGAGCTGGCATTGCCGCGAGACCGCGGCGCAGCCCGACGGCGAGCCGCAAGCGCCCGCCGTGCACTGGTGATGGGAGAGCAGCCATGAGTGCATTGATTCTGGTCGTCTTCATGGGCGCCGCCGTCGTGGCCATGCCCATCGCACACGCCCTGCTCGTCGCCGCGATGGCGGCGGTGGCCAGCACGGACCGCGTGCCGCTGGACGTGGTGGTCCAGCAGATGGTCGCGCAGGTGCAGAGCTTTCCCCTGATCGCCATTCCGTTCTTCATGCTGACCGGCTCGCTGATGATGGGCGGCAAGCTCGGCGAAGCACTGGTGGGCGTGCTGTCTGCCCTGATCGGCCGCTATCACGGCGGTCCGGCGCAGGTCGGCGTGCTGTCGTCCACGCTGTTCGGCGGCGTGTCGGGCTCGGCGGTGGCGGATGCGTCTGCCATCGGCTCGCTGATGATTCCGTGGCACAAGCGGCTGGGTTACCCAGCTGCATTCTCCGCCGCCACGCTGGCCGCCGCCGCCACGATCGACATCCTGATTCCGCCGTCGATCCCGATGATCCTGTTTGCCCTGACGGCCAACGCGTCGATCGCGTCGCTGTTCGTCGCCGGGGTGCTGCCGGGCCTGCTGCTTTGCGCCGGCTTCATGCTGGCCTGCTGGTGGGTGGGCCGCCGCCGCAACTTCCCCCGGGACACGTCGCCCTTCAACGGCGCCGCGTTCCGCCGGCACCTGCTGTACGCCCTGCCCGCCGTGATCCTGCCGCTATTGATCATCGTGTTCCTGCGTTTTGGCATCGCCACGCCGACCGAGGTCGCGGTCCTGTCCACGTTCTACGCGGGCCTGGTCTCGGCCGTGATGTATCGCGACCTGACGTGGTCACGGCTCAATGCCGCCATCGTCCAGGCCGGGTTGGCAACCGGCGTTGTCCTGCTGGTGATCATGGCGTCTTCGGCCATCGGCTGGCTGCTGACCTTCGACCAGACCCCGCAGGGCATCGCGAATTGGGTCCAGGAAAACGTGCATGCCAAATGGCTGGTCATCCTGATGATGAATCTGATGATGCTGTTTCTGGGCATGTTCATCGACCTGCCTGCCGCTGTGCTGCTGCTGGCGCCGGTCTTCGTTCCGCTGGCGCAGAGCATCGGCATGGACATGACACAGCTGGGCGTGATGATGGTCGTGAACCTGGCCATCGGCCTGTATACGCCACCCGTCGGCACCACGCTCTTCATCACCAGCGCGCTCGCCAAAGTGAAGGTGGGCCAGACCGTGCGCGAGCTCGCGCCCTTCTATCTGGTCGCCTTTTCGGTGCTGGGGCTGGTGTCGTACGTGCCCGCCAGCATCCTGAAATGAACCCCTCACCATGAATAGGGAGCTTCGAATGGAGCAGTCCAAATCTTTGAACGAACTAGCATCCGCCGCGTGGCGCATCCGCCGCTACGCGGTGCGCATGGGCGAAGTCCAGGGCCAGGGCTACATTGGCCAGGCGCTCGGCTGGGCCGACGTGCTGGCCGTGGCCTACCGCCACGCCATGAACGTGCAGCCCGGCGATGCGCAATGGGAGGGCCGCGACCGCTTTCTCCTGTCGCACGGCCACTACGCCATTGCCCACTACGCGGCACTGATGGAGGCCGGCGTCATTCCGGAAAGCGAGCTCGACACCTATGGCAGCGACGACAGCCGCCTGCCCATGTCGGGCATGGCGACCTACACGCCGGGCATGGAGATTTCGGGCGGATCGCTGGGTCAGGGCTTGTCCATCGGCGTCGGCATCGCATTGGGGCTGAAGCACAAGCGCAATCCGGCCTTCGTCTACAACTCCATGTCCGATGGCGAACTGGACGAGGGCTCGACCTGGGAAGCGGCAATGGGCGCGGCGCACCACGAACTGGACAACCTCATCTGCCTGGTCGACATCAACAACCAGCAGGCGGACGGCCCGTCCGGCAAGGTGATGGGATTTGAGCCGTTGGCCGACAAGTGGGCGGCCTTCGGCTGGCACGTTCAGCGGGTGGACGGCAACGACCTGGCCGCCGTCGTGCAGGCATTCGATACCGCGCGCACCCTGCCCGACGCCAAGCCGCGAGTCATCCTGTTTGATACCCGGATGGGCAAGGGCATCCCGTTTCTTGAGCAGCGCGAGAAAAACCATTTCATCCGCGTCGATCCGCCGGAATGGCAACAGGCACTCGACATCCTGGACCAGAACCGCCCCACCCCCACGACCGAAGGAGCCTGGTCATGAGCAGCGCCAGCACCCAGCAAAAGCCCCGCCTCACCACGTCCGCGATGATCGCGTCGATTGCCTCGGAGGGGCAGCGCGTCCGCGCGGCGCCCTTTGGCAAAGCGCTGGTCGCGTACGCGGAATCGCGTCCGGACGTCGTGGGCCTGACGGCGGATCTGGCTAAATACACCGACCTGCACCTGTTCGCCCAGGCGTACCCCGAGCGCTTCTACCAGATGGGCATGGCCGAGCAGCTGCTGATGGGCGCGGCCGGCGGCATGGCCAAGGAAGGGCTGGTACCGTTTGCCACGACCTATGCGGTGTTCGGCACGCGGCGCGCCTACGACTTCATCCATCAGGTGATCGCGGAAGAAAACCTCAACGTCAAGATCTGCTGCGCGCTGCCCGGGCTGACGACCGGCTACGGCCCCAGCCACCAGGCCACCGAGGACCTGGCGATGATGCGCGGCATCCCCGGCCTGACCATCGTCGACCCCTGCGACGCGCTGGACATCGAACAGGCCGTGCCGCAGATCGCCGAGCACCAGGGCCCGGTCTATATGCGCCTGCTGCGCGGCCAGGTGCCACTGGTGCTGGACGAGATCGAGGGCTACCGGTTTGAGCTGGGCAAGGCGAAGATGCTGCGCGAAGGCAGCGACGTGCTCATCATCTCTAGCGGCATCATGACGATGCGCGCGCTGGAGGCCGCCGAGGACCTGGCGCGCGACAACATCGGGGTGGCGGTGATGCACAGTCCGACCATCAAGCCGCTGGACGAGGCCAGCCTGGTCGAGGCGGTGCGCTACAAACACCGGCTGGTGGTCGTGGCCGAGAACCATTCGGTGATCGGTGGGCTGGGTGAGGCCGTGGCCAGCGCATTGCTGCGCCATCGCGTGCAGCCTGCCGGATTTCAACTGGCCGGGCTGCCGGACGCGTTTCTTGATGCCGGCGCCCTGCCCACGCTGCATGACCGCTACGGCATCAGCCGTGAAGCGCTGGCCGGCCGCATCAAGCGCTGGCTGGCGTGACTGGACAATGACGGGCGCACGCAACTAGCTGTGCGCCCGCCCGTCTCCCGGACAAACCGCGCGTGCCCCGCGCGGCACGGTCGCCGCCCAGAACAACAACGCCGCCACGCTGATGCCCGCGCCCAGGGCGCACACGCCCAGCCAGCCGGCTTGCGCGTACACGGCGGTGGCGGCAATCGAGCCCAGGCCGCTGCCGACCGCATAGAACATCATGTATCCCGCCACCAATCGGCTATGCGCCTGCGCGCCAATGCTGAAAATCATCGCCTGATTCGTCACGTGCAGCGCCTGCAGCGCCAGGTCCAGCGCCAGCACGCCGAGCGCCAGCAGCCACAGGCTGTGGTCCAGCAAGGCAATCGGCGCCCAGGCCACGCACAGCAGCGCCAAGCCGATCGCGGTGGTGCGCTGGCCGTGTCCGGCGTCGGCCAGGCGGCCGGCCTGCGCCGCCATCAGCACGCCCACCACCCCCACCAGTCCGAACGCGCCCACCGCCGTGTGCGACAGCGAATGCGGCGGCGCGCTGAGCGGCAGCACCAGCGCGGTCCAGAACGCGCTGAACGCGGCGAACATCAAGAGCGCGATCATGCCGCGCACTTGCAGCACGCGCTCGGTCGCGAGCAACGTGAAGACGGAACGCAACAGCGCGCCATAGCGCAGCGCGGCTGCGGGCAGGCGCCGGCGCGGCAGCCAGCGAGCCAGCACCAGCGCCAGCACCGCCGACAGAATGGCCGACGCCACATACACCGCACGCCAGCCCCATAAATCCGCCAGCGCGCCGGCCAGCGTGCGCGCCAGCAAAAGGCCGATCACCACCCCGCCCTGCGCCGCCCCCAGCACGCGCCCGCGTTCGGCCGGGGCGGCCAGCGCCGCCGACAGCGCGAGCAGGCCCTGCGTCATCGCGGTGCCCAGCAATCCCAATGCGACCATGCCCGCCAGCAGCCAAGGCGCGTTTGCCGCAGCCGCCACCGCTGTCAATGCCAGCACCAGCAGCGCCAATTGCCCCAGCATCAGCCGCCGCCGGTCGAGCAGGTCGCCCAGCGGCACCACGAAGAACAGCGCCAGCGCGCAGCCCAATTGCGTGGCGGTGACGACGATGCCCACCGCCGCCTCGTCCAGATGGAATTCGCGGCCGATGGCGTCGAGCAGCGGCTGCGCGTAATACACGTTGGCAACACTGAGTGCGCAGGACGCTGCCAGCAGGAACACCAGCGCGGGCGGCATCGGGCGGGGCGCGTCGTCTTCGGGTGCGTCGTCTCTCGGTGTTTCGTATTCGGGTGCGACGGATCGGCTAGTCGGGTTCATGATCTATCTAGTTTTATTACGAAACCAGAATGCTAGTTCACAAGGTTTTATAATGCAACCAACTTCATCCTGAGAATCGGCAAGGAGTCCACATGGTCAAACGCACCAGCCTTGAAGGCGCCGCCTGCCCGGTGGCGCGCTCGCTCGACGCCATCGGCGATTGGTGGTCGCTGCTTATCGTGCGGGACGCCTTCGATGGCCTGCGCCGGTTTGGCGAATTTCAGAAGAACCTGGGCATGGCAAAGAACATCCTGAGCGACCGGCTGCGCACGCTGGTCGCGCACGGCATTCTTGCCGTGGCGCCGGCGTCCGACGGCAGCGCTTACCAGGAATACGTCCTGACCGAAAAAGGCGAGGCGCTGTTTCCGGTGATCGTCGGACTGCGCCAATGGGGCGAGGACCACTACTACGGCTCTGACGAGGCGCATTCCACGCTGATCGACCGCCAGCGCGGGCAGCCGGTGCAACGGATGGAGATCCGCGCACAGGACGGCCGGCTGCTGAACCCGGGCGACACGGTCGTGCGCAAGGTGGCCGACGCCTGACGCTAGGCCGCGGCCGGCCACCGCCCGGTCGCCAGCGCGGTGGGCGACCACGCATCGAAGCGCCAGCGCAGGGCCAGCGCGCCCGGCCGCCTGACCACGCGGCGCACGTGCACGCGCCACAGGCGTTCGGCGCCCGCGAAGGCGGCGATGTCGGGGCTGTCCAGAATCACCTCGGCGCGCCCCGTCAGTTGCAGCAGGTCGCCGCGTTCAAAGTCGATAAACAGCAGACCCGCGACGGGGTTGGCGGCCAGGTTGCCCAGGGTGTTGAAAAACCGATTGCCCGAGAAGTCCGGAATGGTCAGCACATCACCGTCCACCCGCACGAAGCCCGGCTTGCCGCCCCGGTGCGACACATCGACGGCGACGCCGGCATAGCTGGCGACAAAGAAAGTGTCAGACGCCAAAATCAGTGCGCGCGCCGCGTCGTCCAGTCCGCCGCGTTCCGGCAATGCGGCGGCAAAGCGCATCGACGGCGAGCGCGAGAAAAAGAAATCGCGCGACTGGATGTACTGCGGACAATTGCCGAAGGACTGGGCCACCGTCACGTCGAAGCGCTTGCCATCCCAGGCCGCGATGCGGCCGTTCATGCGGTTGCGCCGGCGGGTGTGCAGCTCGATGCCCAGCAACCCCACCGGCCGGCCCACCCCCAATCCGGCGCGCAGCGGGTCGTCTTCGTCCGGCATGGCCGCGATGCGCAGCGTATGCGGGTCCGGCGACACGGCAAAGCCTGGCAGCCCTTCCAGAATGCCGGCCCAGGGATCGCCCTGCGCGTCCACCGCGCCAGCCACCACGAACGGCAGCTGCGCGAAGAATTCGCGATGCGGGTCGGGCATGAAGTCGCGGATGACCTTGCGGCCGATCATGTCAATGCGCGCGGCAACGCCGGCGTGCGCCTGCAGTTGCACTTCGCCTGCATGCCAGGGCGACGGTCCGGTGTATTCGGGGAGGTTCATGACGGTGTCCTTGCGGGGACCAGCGCCGGGTCGGCTTGCATCCGGACGCTCGCTGGCGGGTTCGAGACTCCATGGTGGGGCCGGCGGCGCAATTCCGGAACGGCCGGCGCCGGCAAGACACTCTTGCGATAGATGAAACAAACCCAAATAAACCCGTCAGGCCGGCAGCGCCGCCAGGTCGCCGCGCAGCGCATCCACGCAGAAATCCACGAAGCTGCGCACCTTGGCCGAGCTTTTGCGCCCTTCCGGATACACGAGGTGGACAGGCACCGGCGGCATCTCGAAGTCGCGCAGCACCACCTGCAAGGCTCCGCTGGCTAGGTGCGGCGCCACCTGATAGGACATCACCTGCGTCAGGCCCCAGCCTTCGCGGGCCGCGGCCACCGCCGCCTGGAACGATGTCACCGTCAACTGCGATTGCATGTGCAGACGCAAGGTCTGGCCTGCCTGCGAGAAACGCCAGTGCGGCGCGCGGCCTTCCATCGCGGCAGTGATGGTGCAGAAGCGATGCAGCGACTCGGGGTCGGCCGGTGCGCCGTGGTCGCGCAGGAAATCGGGCGCGGCGCACACCACGCGGCGCACATGCCCCACCGGCACCGCCGTCAACGAGGAATCCGGCAGCGCGCCGATCCGCACCGCGACGTCGATGTCCTCGTCCACCAGGTTCACGACCCGATCCACCAGCAGCGCACGCACCGACACCTGGCGATGCGCCCGCAGGTAGCCCAGCACCGCCGGCATGACGTGCAGCTCGCCAAACAGCGCCGGCGCGGTGATGGCGAGCGCCCCGCGCGCCACCGCCATCGCGCCGGCGGCGGCGTCATCGGCCTGCTCGACCTCTTCCAGAATGCGGCGGCAGTCGGCGGCATAGCGCTGGCCGGCTTCGGTCAGCCGCAGGCTGCGCGTGGTGCGCACCAGCAGCAAGGCGCCCAGCCGGCGTTCCAGCGCCGCCACGCTGCGCGTGACGGTGGGCGCGGACATTTCCAGGCGCCGGGCTGCGCCGGAAAAACTGCCCGCGTCGGCCACAGCCAGGAATACCGTCATTTCTTGGAATTGGTTCACAGCGGGGCGCACTCCATAGTCCGAAAACGCCGCGCCGCCCGACATGAGACAGGCCGTCGCGGCAGCGATGACGCGGCGACGTCAATGTACCCGCTGGCGTTCGGGCTGTCTCGCCGCATCTGCGGCAAACCGTCGCGCCGTCCACCCGCGCCAGACCTACGCGCGGAATTCCTGGCGCAGCCACGACAGGAAAGCCTTGACCGGCGGGTGGCGTTCGCGCCCTGGCGCGCACAGCGCCGTGTAGACCGAGCCTGCCACCCGGATCTCCGGCCGATAGGAAACCAGTGTTCCCGCGGCCACGCTGTCGGAAACCATCACCGAGCTGGCCAGCACCAGGCCCTGCCCCGCAATCGCCGCCTGCATCGCATAGTGTTCTTCAGTGTAGGCGTGCTGCGCCGCTGGCCGCCGCCATGCGGGCAACCCGGCCGCTTCGCACCACGCCTGCCAGCCTTGCTCATACAGGTCCGAATCACGCCAGCGCACCGTCACCAGCGCAGGCGCGCGGCGTCCGGCACGGGCGACCTGCGACGGCGCTCCATACACCCCGAACCACTCGGGCAGCGCGCAGGCCGCGTGCAAGGCGGGATAGCGCTGGCGGCTGTAGCGGATGGCGACGTCCACGCTGGCGTCCTGCAACAGGTCCACGGGATCGGGCGACGTGTCCAGGCGCAATTGATACTGCGGAGATGCCGCGTAAAAGCGGCCCAGACGCGGCACCAGCCACAAGGCCGCGAAGGAATGGGTCGTGGAAACGGTCAGCGCGCCGGACTCGGGCGCGGGCCGCAAGGCATCCAGCGTCTGCGCCACGTCCAGCAACGCGCCATGCACGCCGGCAAACAGGCGCGCGCCCTTGTCGGTCAGCCGAACGCCGCGCGGCACGCGATCGAACAACGCGCAGCCCACATGCCGCTCAAGCGCCTTGATCTGATGGGACACCGCCGTGGGCGTGACCGACAGCTCGGCCGCAGCCAGCTTGAAACTGCGCAGCCGGGCCGCGGCCTCGAACGTGCGCAGCGCAGTAACGGGAAGCGAGGCAAACATGGCCGGAATCCTTGGATGAATTGTATTCATCTTAGTGAAGGAATGGTCAGTTGTCGCCGGCACCCATTCGATACCAACATCACGCTTCGCATCGTTAATTCTTGAGAGGAGCTTGGCATGAATTCAACTCATCGCCCCGAACGCCTGCTGATCCTGGTTGGCAGTCCCCGCCGCGATGGCAACAGCGCGGCGCTGGCCGAATCCGCCCGCCGGGGCGCTGAAACGGCCGGTATCGTGGCATCGGTGTTTTTCCTGGACGACTACATCCAGGGCCTGCTGCCCGATCTGCGCCACGCCAAGCCGCCCGCCGACCGCTACGCCGAACTTTTCCTTGAACATTTTCTGCCGGCCGGCGGCGTGCTGTTCTGCACGCCCATCTACTGGTATGGCATGTCCGCGCAGACCAAGGCGTTCTTTGACCGGTCGTTCAGCCACTACGCGGGATCCGGGCCAGAACCGGAACGCGTCAAGGCCGGCATGGCGGGCAAGCGGCTGGGGCTGGCGGTGGCCTCGGAGGAAACCTATCCGGGCGCGGCGCTCGGCATCGTGCATCAGGTCCAGGAATTTGCGCGCTATACGCATTCCAGCTTTGTGGGCTTTGTGCACGGCGCCGGCAACCGGCGCGGCGAGATTGCGCTCGATCCCCGGCGGCCGCTTGCCGCGGCGCATGCGCTAGGCGCGAAATTCTTCACGCGCAAATACTCGGATTACCGGCTTGAGACGCCCCGCCCTCACAACGTCTGGGAGCCGCCCGCCCCGGCCTTGAGCAGCACGCCCGGCGGGCTGCCGTAGATCTGCTTGAACACCCGGGTCAGGTGCGCCTGGTCGGCGAAGCCCACCGCCTGCGCCGCATCCGCCAACGGCAAGCCGGCGCGCAGCAGCACCCGGGCGCGCGCCACCCGCCAGTTACGCAGCCACGCCTGCGGCGGCAACCCGTAGCGCCGGGCGAACTGTTTGACCAGCGTGGTCCGGTGACGGTCCTGGGCTTGCGCCAGCGCCTCGAGGTCGGGCGCGCAGGACGGATCCGCCGCCATGCGCTCGCGCAGCAAGGCACACACGTCGGTGATGCAGGCGGGGTCCTTGAGACTGACCGAGGCAGACGTGCCGCCGTCTTCCAGCGCCTGGGCATGCGCGGCCAGCGTGCCGAACAAGGCCGCCGAAATCCGTGCACTGCGCGCGGCGGGCGTCATGCACGTCCAGGCCGGCGCCGGCCAGTGCCCGGCACGCGTCGAAGGCCTGGTTGACGTTATGGTCGATGGCGGCGCGGTCTGCCACGTACTCGCCTAAATAGAAGAGCGAGGCGCGAATGCCATGCGCCTCGCGCAGCCTTACGGCGGTCCGCACGGCTTCGTCCACATCGGCGCCGCCGACGAACCGGCGCGCCAGCGAGGTCCGGGCGGCCATCGCCCGCATTGCCTGACCGACCGCTGGGCTGCGAGCCAGCGCAGTCGTGGTTTTCTGGAAAATGCTCATCGCCTCACCGCGCAAAGCGGCCACTATGCGGCGATGGCGGGCGCCTGTCTTGAACGCCCGTGAATGCGCGGCCAGGCCTTGCTCACCTCCCACGCAAGGTGCGCGCCGGACTTGAGCGCCCATGCATACCCGGCTAGGCCCTGCCCGCCGCCGCCACGCGCCCGGCGCGGAACAGCGGCCGCTGCACGGTCTGCGCCAGCAGCACTCCCGCCAGCGTGACCGCGCCGCCCAGCAGGTGATAACTGTGCAGGCGTTCGCGCAGCATCACAAAAGCGGCCAGCGCGGTAAAGAGCGGCAACAGGTTGATGAAGATGCTGCAGCGGTTGGGCCCCAGCCGCTGCACGCCTTCGATCCACAGGTACGACAGCAGCACCGACGAGAAAATGCCGGCGTACAGGATAAGCGGCACCGTGTTGGCATCCAGCGCGGCTTGCGCCGCCGGCACGCGCAGGTACAGCGGGAACATGTAGATCAGCGCAAAGATGGACTGCACGAAGGTGGACTGCCAGGCGGGCACCGGCAACTTCCAGTGGCGCAGCAGCACGCCGTACAGCGCGTACGACAAGGCGGCCAGCAGCATCAGGCCGTCGCCCACGTGCACGCCATGCTGGAACACGCTGAGCATGTCGCCCTGCCCCACCAGGTACAACAGGCCGAGGAAAGACAGCGCGCCGCCCGCGGCCATGCCCAGCGTCAGCGGATCCCGCAGGATCACCACGCTGAGCAGCATGCTGAGCAGCGGAATCAGCGCCGTCAGGATGGCCATGTTGGTGGCGGTGGTGGTCTCGGCCGCCCGATAGGACAGCGCCTGGAACACGGCTGCGGACAGCGCGCCATACAGCGCCAGCTTTGGCCAGTGCCGCAGGATGACCCGCCGGTTGCGCCACGCCGGACGGGCTGTGAACAGCCCCATCAGGAACAGCGCCAGCAGCAGGCGGTAGAAGGTGATCGCGGTGGGCGAGATGGCGCTGGCGGCCATCTTGGAGACGATGACGTTGCCCGCCCAGAACAGAATGGCGAACAACGGAAAGAGAAAGGACATGGCGATGGACTCGAAGGATGGATCGGCGCCTTCGCGGCCGCCGAATGCGGCGGCGTGCGAAGGTTGATCGCTATCCTATTGAGCCGGCATCAGCCCGTCTGCCGATGAAATGGCATCGGCTATCGCGAAATGGACATGGCCCATCGGGGCGGCGGCGTCAGGGCTTGAACGGCGCCGGATCCAGCGGCAATTCCATCTCACCCATCTGCGCGGTCAGCAGCGCCGCGCTGCCGCAGGCCAAGGTGAATCCCAGCGCCCCCTGGCCGACGTTCAGCCAAAGATTGTCGGCCGCGGGGCTGCGGCCGATCAGCGGCTTGCCGGTGGGTGTGGCCGGACGCAAACCCGCCCACGGAATGGCCTGCCGCAGGTCAAGCTGCGGAAAGGCTTCAAGCACTTGTTGCTTGAGCAGGCCGATGCGCGCGGGGTCGATGTCGGCATTGTTGCTGCCGATGTCCACCATGGCCGCGATCCGCAGCACGCCGCCCACGCGGGCGTAGACGATGCGCCGTTCGTAGTCGGTCACGCTGATGCGCGGCGCCACAGTGTCGTCTTGCGCCAGCGGCACGGTCAGGCTGTAGCCCTTCAGGGGATACAGCGGCACATCGTGGCCCAGCGGACCGAGCAAGGCGCGAGTGCCGATGCCCGTGGCCAGCACCACGGCGTCGGCGCCAATGTCGCCATCGCGCGTGTTGACCGCAACAATGCGGCGGCCTTCGCGCTGCAGTCCGGAAACCGGGTTGGACATGGCGCACTGCACGTTGCCCAGCGTTTGCAGGCGGTCGAACAGCGCTTCGGTGAACTGGCGGCAGTCGCCGGCTTCTTCGCTGGGGGTGTAGATGGCGCCCGCCAGGCTTGTGCCCATGCCGGCCAGCGCGGGTTCGCGCGCGACGGTCTGCGCGGCGTCCAGCACCTGTTGGTCCGCGCCGTGCGCGGCCTGGTAAGCCACCAGCGCGCGCGCCTTTTCCAGCAGGTCGGGGCTGCGGTAGGCAATGAGTTTGCCGTTTTTCAGATGGCCGAACGCCAGGTCTTCCTGTTCCAGCAGCGAGTGCATGACGTCGCGGCTGAGGTAGGACAGCGTCAGCATCTGGGCCGTTGAGGCCTTGGCCACCGACGCGCGGCAGGCCAGCGCAAACTGCAGGCACCAGCGCCATTGATGCGGGTCCAGCCGGGGCTGGAAACGCAGCGGCGAGTCGTGGCGCAGCAGCCAGCCGGGCACACTGGGCAGCACGCCGGGTCCGGCCAGCGGCGCCACATAGCTGTAGCTGAGCTGGCCACCGTTGGCATAGCTGGAGACTTCCGCCGGGCGGGGCTGGCTGTCGACCAGCACCACGTCATGACCCTGGCGCGCCAGGAAATAGGCCGACGTCACACCGACGACGCCGGCGCCGATCACGCAAACGCGCATACCGTTATCCAAGAAGACCGCGAACGGGCCCATTCTGTAACGGCCGCCCCCGCGCGGGCAAATGCCAAACGCCGCAGGGGCCATAACCAAACTTCATGCCCCTGCCCGGGCTTCAGGCCACCCGGTGCAGCTTGATGATGGCGGCGGCGGTCGGTTCGCGGACCAGATCGGCCAAGGTGTAGCTGTTGAGCGTGTCGTAAAACGCCTGCAGGGTCTGCGCCAGCACGCCGGACAGCCGGCACACGCCGTCCAGGGCACAGGGCGGTTCGTGGCAATCGATAAGGGGGCCCTGCTGCTCGAGTTCCCGCACCAGGTCGCCGACCCGGTACTCCGTGGCGGGACGGGCGAGGCTGAGACCGCCACCCTTGCCGCGCGTGGTGCTGACCCAGCCGCGCTGCGACATGAAGTGCACCACCTTCACCAGATGATTGCGAGACAGGCCAAAGCGGTCCGCGATCTCGGGAATCGTGACGGCCACGGACCGGTCGCGGCATTGCGTCAGGTACATCAGGACGCGCAGGCCGAAGTCGGTGAATCGGTTCAGTTGCATGGTGGGTGGGGTGCGTGGACCGGGCGGCCCGGAAACATCAGGCCGCCAGGATACACCGCTCAGGCGCCAGGGCCGCCGGTGCCGAACGCCTCGGCGTGGATGCGGTCTTCGGCCACCCCCAGCCCCACCAGCGCTTCACGCTGTGCGCGCATGAAGGCCGCCGGTCCACACAAGTAGTAATCGGCGCCCGGCACGATGGCCTCGTCGCGGATCGCGTGAAGATCGACGCGTCCCGTGTGATCGTAGTCGCGGCCGGCCTGGTCGCCGTGGCCCACCTCTTCGTAGAACACCGCCTTGCGCACGTTGGCGCGCGATGCTGCGATGTCGTTCACGTGCTCGCGCATGGCATGCACCGAGCGGTTGCGGCAGCCGTGCACAAAACGGATCTGGCGCTCGTCGTTGGCGCGCACCAAATGGTTCAAGATCGACACCATCGGCGTCAGGCCCACGCCGCCGCTCAGCAGCACGACGGGGGCATCGCCGTCCTCACGCAAGTGGAAATCACCCTGCGGCGGCGCCACGTCCAGCACACCGCCCTCTTCCAGGCGGTCGTGCAGCGCGTTGGACACGCGGCCCATCGGCGTCTGGACGCCAGCCGGTTCACGCTTGACCGAGATGCGCAGGCGATCCTGTCCCGGCGCGTCCGACAGGCTGTACTGGCGCGGTTGCATCAGACCCAGTTCCGGCACGAACACGCGCACGGACACGTACTGCCCGGGCCGGTAGGCCGGCACGGTGCCGCCGTCTGCGGGGGCCAGGTAGAAAGAAGTGATTTCGGCGCTTTCGGGCTGCTTGCCCACGACGCGGAACGCGCGCCAGCCTGTCCAGCCGCCCGGCTTGTTGGCCGATTCCGCATACAGGCGCGCCTCTTCGGCAATCAGCAGGTCCGCCAGTTGGCCGTAGGCCGCGCCCCACGCACCGACCAGTTCGTCGGTGGCGGCGTCGCCCAGCACTTCACGGATGGAAGCCAGCAGATGCTTGCCCACGATGGCGTAGTGTTCCGGACGGATGCCCAGGCTGACGTGCTTGTGCACGATGCGCGTCACCACCGGCATCAGCACCGAGGGGTCGTCGATGTGCTCGGCATAGGCAGTCACCGCGCCGGCCAACGCGTGCTGCTGCGCGCCGCCCGCCTGGTGGGCCTGGTTGAACACATGCTTGAGTTCCGGATTGTGCTGGAACATGCGCGCGTAAAAGTGCTTGGTCAGGGCGACGCCATGAACCTTCAGGACAGGGGCCGTGGCCTTGACCAGCTCGCGGATTTTGGGGCTCAACATCAACTGCTCCTTGAATGGCGAACGGGCTCGCCTTTAAACATATATTTATAATACATCTTTAAATGCGAACGGCGAAATCGCCCGGGCATCAAGCGGAATCGGTGCGCCACTGCCCGGCCAGTTCCACCTCGGGCAACGCGCAGCCGGCCGCGCCGTGCCAAGCTGGTTCCATCGGGCCGCGGGCGGATGCATCAGGGGCCTGCCACACCACCGACGCCATCCAACCGGCGCCGGCCCGATAAGAGCACGCGGACCAGCGCCCGGCCGGCGGCCGTAGCGCCAGGCCTGTCGAAATGGGATTCAGCCCCACCGACGCCATGTCCGCGGGAAAATCCAGGCCCGCAGCCTTGATGAAAGCCTCTTTCAACGTCCATAACTGATAGAAACGAAGCAGCCGGGCCTCCTCAGGCAGCGAGGCCAGCAGGTCGCGCTCCGCCCGAGAGCACACCCATTGCGCCAGCCCGTCAACGTTGCGTGGCCGGGTGGCCTCCAGGTCGACGCCAACCTTCCAGCCCGGCGGCGCGGTGGCCAACAGGGCATGCCCGCTGCTGTGACTCAGCGACGTGGCCCCGGATCCGGGCCGCGCGGCGCGCCCGTGCTGCAGCAGCGCGCGGCTGACTTGCCAGTCGCGCTGGGCCTTGCCGCTGCGGATCGCGGGCGCCCTGAGGGCGTCATCCGCGGACAGGTGTTCGACACCATATAGAGAGGCGGCGCTTGGATCGGCCCACCAGATTAAAAGTTCCTGAACGCCCACAAGTGAAAGTAACTATTCGAAAAAAATACCGTAAAAATGGATTATTTTGTGTAATTTGTAACTGTTCAAAACAAGTCAGTCGCAGTTTGCCATAGTAGAATCGCGCGCTATGTTGACGTTCTCCATCGCGCAATGGCAAGGTTGGACACAAGGATTTCAAGACCCGAGCAGTTGGCAGGACTGGGCTGAACAGCCGTACTGCCCCCTCGGAGATCAGGCCGCCCCCCGCCTCGACTTCTTGCCCCCCATGCAACGACGCCGCCTCAGCCCCCTGGCTCGCGGCGTATTTGCCTGCGCGTGGCCATTAGCGGACGGCTACCCGGACATGCCCTTCGTGTTTGCCTCGCGGCACGGGGAAACCACGCGCAACTTCGGGCTGCTGGACTCGCTGGCGGCCGACGAGCCGCTGTCGCCCACGGCCTTCGGCCTGTCGGTCCACAACTCGATCGCCGCGCAATGGTCGATCATACGCCGTGAAACGGCAGAGTCCGTTGCGTTGTCCGTCGAGGACGACGGCCTGGAACACGCCTTCATCGAAGCCGCGCTGCTGTTCGATCAAGGGCACGACAACGTGCTGGTCGTGCTGGCCGAAGAATCGCCGCCGGCCCCCTACGCGCCGTGGGTGGACGACGTGCCGTTCTCGTATGCCGCCGCCTTCCGCCTGCGTCCGGGCACGGACTGGGCGCTGACGATGGATCCCGCCGGCGGTGACGACGCGGCGCCGCAGGTCTGGCCCAATCCCTTGAACCTCGTGCGCCACCTTGCGCTGCAGACCCAAAGCTGGCGGCATGCCAACCGCAGCCGCCAATGGACCTGGACCCGAACCGCATGACGACTCCGGCTCAAATCCGTCAAGATTTCTGGCTGTGGCGCCTGTTCGCCACCGGCATGGCCTTCACCATGTTCGGCGTGGGCGGGGTGCTGCTGCGCCTGATGGTGTTTCCGCCCCAGCGCCTGCTGCCCGGCGATCGCCAAGACCGCCAGCGCCGGGCGCGCTGGGCCCTGAACGGCACCTTCCGGCTATTCATCCGCTTCATGGTGCGCGTGGGCATCCTGACCGTGGAATTCAAGGGCGCCGAGCGTCTGGGCCGCCCGGGCCAGATGATTCTTGCCAATCACCCGTCGCTGCTGGACGTGGTGTTTCTGGTCGGGCACGTCAAGAACGCCAACTGCATCGTCAAACACGGCCTGGCCACCAATCCTTTCACGCGCGGTCCCGTCGCGAACGCCGGCTACATCACCAACGACGAAAGCTTCGACATGTTCGACCGCGCCGCCGACGTGCTGCGCAACGGCGAAACGCTGATCGTCTTTCCGGAAGGCACGCGCACGCCGCCCGACGCCATGCCCCAATTCCATCGCGGTGCATGCGCCATTGCGCTGCGCGGCGCGCAGGTCGTGACGCCGGTCGTGATCCGGATGAATCCTCGCAGCCTGACCAAGGGCGAGCCCTGGTACCGGATTCCGCCTTCGCGCATGCGATATGTCATCGAGGTCGGTGAAGACATCGACCCAACCACGTGGAGCCGCGTGCATCCGCTGCCCATCGCGGGCCGCAAGATGAACGCCCACCTTCACGCCTATTTCGAAGCCGAGCTGGCGCGCAGCGCGCCGGCCGGCGCACCAATGAATGCGCTGTCGCCCAAGACGGCGCAAGTGGAGTCAAAGCAGGATGAATCAACTGGAACTTGAGCTGAAAACGCTCGTCATCGAGTCCCTTGGGCTCGAAGACATCACGCCCGATGACATTGACCGCGAAGCCGCGCTGTTCGGAGACGGACTGGGCCTGGATTCGGTCGATGCGCTGGAGCTGGGCCTGGCGCTGCAAAAGCGCTATGCGATCACCATCGATCCCGAAACGCGCAACATGCGCGAGCATTTCGCCAGCATCGCCAGCTTGGCGGCATTTGTCACTGCGCAACGCCGCGACTGACGCATACGGAGTCCCCATGCACACCCGCGACGAAATCTTCAACACGCTGCGCGGCGCCCTGGTCGAACTGTTCGAAATCGAACCGGAACGGATCACGCCCGACGCGCATTTGTACACCGACCTGGAAATCGACAGCATCGACGCGATCGACCTCATCGACCACGTGCGCCGGCAGACCGGCCGCAAGCTTGACGCCAACGATTTCCGCACGGTCCGCACCGTCGAGGACGTGGTGCAAGCCATGATGCAAAAGCAGGATCCGGCCGCATGAGCCGTGGCGTCGCGGCCGCCTTGGCCGCCGCCGCCGTGGCCTACCCGTTCATCGTTTACGCGACGCTGGAACACGTAAGCGCCGCGTGGCTGGCCTTGCCGCTGGCGCTCTTGTGGCTAGCCCGCGGTTTGACCGCGCGCGCCGCGCAGCCGGGCGACAGACTGTTGCCCGCCGCCGCGCTCGTCTTCTGCCTGATCCTGGCCGTGTCCAATTCCGAGAACTGGCTGCGCTGGTATCCCGTGCTGGTCAACGGAATGATGCTGGCCATCTTCGGCATGAGCCTGCGCACCGGCATGCCCGTCGTGGAACGCCTGGCCCGATTGCGCCATCCCGATCTGCCGTCCGAGGGCGTGCGCTACACCCGGAACGTGACGCGCGCCTGGTGCGTGTTCTTCGCCCTGAACGGCACGATCGCCGCCGCGCTCGCGGCCTGGGCGCCGTGGAGCTGGTGGGTGGCCTACAACGGCTGCGCCAGCTATGTCCTGATGGGCCTGATGGCCGCCGGCGAATGGCTGATGCGCCCCGCCGCCGCAAAGGCGGCCTGAGCCATGGCCTGGACACCCCTGCCCCAACTGCTATTGCCCGCCGTCGGCGCGCTAGCGAACGCCGTGATCGCGGATAGCCCGCTGATTGTCCGCGACGTTTTCGCACAGGACAGCCTGCGCATCGCGGGCGCCTTGCGGGCGCGTTCGGTGAAGCGCGCCGCGCTCTGGTTCGACGACGCCGTGGACCTGGCGTGCGCGCTGTTCGCGTGCTGGCGCGCGGGCGTCGTGGCCGTCCTGCCCGGAGACAACCAGGCGCAGACCTGCAACGGCCTGGACGCAGCCGTCGACGCGTGGCTGACGGATGCCGACCTGCCCGTGCCTTCGGCGCGGCGGTGGCGCCTGGCTGACCTGCAC
This sequence comes from Achromobacter sp. Root565, assembly GCF_001427425.1. Taxonomy (NCBI): domain Bacteria; kingdom Pseudomonadati; phylum Pseudomonadota; class Betaproteobacteria; order Burkholderiales; family Alcaligenaceae; genus Achromobacter; species Achromobacter sp. Root565. The sequence goes on along the minus strand of NZ_LMGO01000006.1, from coordinate 122,078 downwards.
GGCCACCCGGCGCTTGACGCCGCGGAGCTGGATGAATCCTTGACGCTGGTGCTGTGCACATCCGGCTCCAGCGGCACGCCAAAGCACATCGTCAAGCAATGGCGTCAGCTCGCGCAAGAAGTGCAGGCGCTGCAGCACCAATGGCCCGACACGCACACGCCCGTGCTGGGCAGCGTGTCAGCGCAGCATATGTACGGCCTGCCCTTTCGCGTGCTGTGGCCGCTTTGCGCGGGCCGTCAGATCGACCGGCGCCAGCGGCTCTACCCCGAAGACCTGCAGCAGGCCAGTCTGCGCTATCCCACCTTTGCCTGGATTGCCAGCCCCGCGCTGTTGCGGCGTCTGGGCCAGCGCCTGGACTGGGCGCAATTGCGCGGACGGCTGACCCGCATCCATTCCTCGGGCGGCGCGCTGCCGCCCGAGGTCTCCGACGATATCGAACGGTCGCTCGGGCTGCGTCCCACCGAGATCTATGGCAGTTCGGAAACGGGCGCGGTCGCCTGGCGCACCGGCGACGCCGACTGGCAGCCGCTGCCGGGCGTTGCCGTTGATCTGAATGAAGCAGGCGCCCTGCGCGTGTCGTCGCCCTGGGTGCAAGCTGACGAGCAGCAGACGGCGGATGGCGCCGAGGTCACCCCGAACGGTTTCAGGCTGCTGGGCCGCCTGGACCGCATCATGAAGATCGAGGACAAGCGCGTGTCGCTGCCCATGGTGGAGCGGGCGCTGATGGAACATGCGTATGTAACGGACGTCCGCCTGGGCAAGGCCGCCGGCGCCCCGCGCCTGGCCGCGCTGGTGGCGCTGTCGGCACACGGTCTTCATGCCCTGCGCAACCAGGGCCGCAAGGCTGTCGTGGACGCGCTGCGCGGCCATCTGGCCGCGCGCGTGGAATCGCTGGCGGTGCCGCGCACCTGGCGGCTGCTGCGGCATCTGCCCGTCAATGCCCAAGGAAAATTGCCGCAAGCGGATTTCGAGGCGGCTGCCGGCCCGCGCCCCGTGGCCCCCGCTGCCATCCCGGCCGACGCGCCCGAGCAGCCCGGCAACGAGCGGCGCTACACGTTGGACATTCCCTACGACCTTGCCTATTTCAGCGGCCACTTCCCCACGGCGCCGGTCGTGCCGGGCGTGGCGCAGATCACCTGGGCCATGTCGCTTGCGCAGCGCGACCTGCATCCCGGACTGCACTTTGCGGGCATGGAAGCGCTGAAGTTCCAGCGCCTGCTGCGTCCCGGCGACACCGCCGTCCTGGCGCTGAAATGGGATGCCGCCAAACAGAAGCTGTACTTCGCGTTCACGGTGAATGATTCGCCGTGTTCGTCCGGACGCGTTCTTCACGGGGCAAGCCATGACGCCGCATAAGCTGTGCGCCGTCATCCCCGTGTACAACCACGGCGGCACCGTCGCGGCAGTCGTTGCGCAGCTTGCCGCGCACGGCCTGCCCTGCGTGCTGGTGGACGACGGCTCCGAGCCCGCCTGCGCCGCCGTGCTGGACGAGCTGGCCGCGCACGCTGATACGCAACTGGTACGCCGCGCCGTCAACGGCGGAAAAGGCGCGGCGGTGCAGGACGGCCTGCGCGCCGCAATAAAGCTGGGCTACACCCACGCGCTGCAAGTGGACGCCGACGGCCAGCACGCGCTGCACGACATTCCGATGTTTGCGCGGATGTCGCGCGAACAGCCGGATGCCGTCATCTGCGGCGCCCCCGTGTACGGCGACGACGTGCCGCGCAGCCGCCTCTATGGCCGCTGGCTGACCCGCATCTGGGTCTGGATCAATACGCTGTCGTTCGACATCCCCGACGCCATGTGCGGCTTTCGCGTCTATCCGCTGGCCAAAGTCGTGCCCGTGATCGACGGGACGCACGTCGGGCGGCGCATGGACTTCGACATCGCCGTCCTGGTGCGGCTGCATTGGAAGGGTGTGCGCATGGCATGGTTGCCGACGCGCGTGGCCTATCCCGAGGGCGGCATCTCGCATTTCAAGGGTCTGCAGGACAACGTGCTGATCAGCCGCATGCACGCGCGGCTGTTTTTCGGCATGCTGGCCCGATCGCCGGTGCTGTTGTGGCGCAGGCTGGCCCGGAGCGCCCCGCGATGAGCGCGGCCGATCCGCATTGGGCCGGGCAGCGCGAACGCGGCAGTCCCGTGCTGATGCGCCTGACGGCCTGGGCCGCGCGCACACTGGGACGACGCGTGGTCGCTCCCGTGGTCTGGCTGGTGGTGCTGTATTTCTATGCGTTCGGCCCGCGCGCGCGCCGCGCGATTGCCGCGTACCAAGCGCGCGTGACCCGCGCCGGCGGCCTTGCCGCGCCCCTGCCCCGCGCCTTTCCCGTGTACCGGCAGTACCTGGCCTTTGCCGTCGCCATGCTGGACAAGCTGGACGTATGGCAGGGCAAGATCACGATGGCGCGCCTGGACATGGCGGACCCGGACGGCCTGCACGCCCAGATGGGCCATGGCCGCGGCCAGATCCTGGTGGGCTCGCATCTGGGCAATATCGAAGTCTGCCGCGCGCTTGCCGAACAGACGGGCGCGCTGCGGCTCAATGTGCTGGTCCACAGCAAGCACGCCGTTCACTTCAACCGCCTGCTCGACGAAGCCGGCGGCGGGCTGCGCATGATCCAGGTCAGCGAGCTGGATGCCGCCGTCATGCTGGATCTGGCGGAGCGCCTGGACCGCGGGGAATGGCTGGCCATCGCCGGCGACCGCGTGCCCCTGCGCGGCGACCGCACGGTGCCCGTGCAATTCCTGGGCGCCACGGCGCTGTTTCCGCAAGGCCCGTGGCTGCTGGCCGGCCTGCTGGGCTGCCCCGTGAACCTGCTGTTGTGCACCCGGCACGGCGGCCGCTACCGTGTGTCGATGGAGCGCCTGACCGCGCGCATCGAATGGACGCGCGCCACCCGGCAGACGCAAATCGCCGCCTGGACCCAGCGCTATGCCGACCGCCTGGCCGCGCATTGCCGCGAGGCGCCGCTGCAGTGGTTCAACTTCTACCCATTCTGGAAAGACGATGCGTAAACGTGGCGCGATCGGCGCGGAAGTCGAAATCCGTGTGCCCTTCTTCGATGTCGATTCGATCAACGTCGTATGGCATGGCCATTACGTGAAATACCTGGAGCAGGCGCGCTGCGAGCTGCTGGACCGGATCGGCCACAACTACGACGCGATGCGCGCCAGCGGCTACGCCTGGCCGGTGATCGACCTGCACCTGCGCTATGCCCAGCCCGCGCAGTTCGGCCAGCGCCTCATCGTGCGCGCCGAACTGGTGGAATGGGAACATCGGCTCAAGATCAACTACCTGATCCAGGATGCGGAAACCGGCCAACGGCTCACGCGGGCCACGTCCGAACAGGTGGCCGTCTGCATCGCCACCCGCGAAATGCAACTGGCCTCGCCCGCCGTCTTCGTCGCCGCGGTGCAAGGCGCGCTTCAATCCCAGGAGGCTGGCGCATGTCCTGCCTGAACGTCTTTTCGCGCTTTAACCACTTTCTGTGCCTCTTGGCGCTCACCCTGCTGCCCTTGACCGCCAGCGCGTTCGACCTGAACGACCTGCAGCAACAACTGCGCGCCACGCCGATCGTGCGCGGCCAGTTCATCCAGCAGAAATTCCTGCGTTCGCTGCCCCAAGCGCTCACCAGCCGGGGCGACTTCACGCTCGCGGCCGGCAAGGGCCTGTTGTGGCTGCTGCGCACGCCCATCGCGCAGGACCTGCGCATCAACGCCGACGGCATATCGCGCCGCGACGAATCGGGTGCGTGGCAAGCGCTGCCGCAGCACACCGGCGCGGGTCGTGAGAACCAGCTTTTCCTGTCGGTGCTGGCGGGCGATACCCGCGGGCTTCAAGAAAACTTCGACCTGACGCTGACAGGCGAGGCCAACGTCTGGCAACTGACGCTGACGCCACGCTCGGCGCTGCTCAAGCAGATCTTCACCGCCATCCAGATCGACGGCGGCGCCCTGGTCGACCGCATCGAACTGCGCGAGACGCAAGGCGACCGCAGCGTCCTGCAGATGACCGGCGCGGTCGCGGCTGATGCCCTGACGCCTGAGGAACAGCGTGCATTCGCGGACTGAACGCTGGCTGCCCCGCCTTTTCAAGCTGGGGCTGCTGCTTGTGCTGCTGGCCGGCGCCTGGCAATGCCGCCATGGCTGGCCGGTGTCGGCCAACCTGATGGAACTGGTGCCGCAGAGCGCCAATGACGCCACGCGCCAACTGGCCGAGGATCGCATCCAGGAGCCGTTGTCGCGCCAGCTCATCGCGCTGGTCGCCACCCAGGACGGCGCCACCCCCAAGGGCGCCGTCCCCGCGCAACCGGCGCGGCTGCTCGCCCAGCGGTGGACGGACAGCGGGCTCTTTTCCGTCGTGCAGGTGGAACTGAACGTGGACCTGGCCGCCGTGCGCGAGCAGCTGCTGGCCGGCCGCCTGGCCATGCTGCCGCTGGCGGACCGCCGGCGGCTGGACTCGGACCCTGCCGCGTATGCACAGCGCCGGGCGCGCGAGCTGTCCGATCCCTTCTCGTCATCGGGCCTGGTTCCGGCCGACCAAGACTGGCTGGGCCTGACGCGCCGCGCCGAACAATCGCTGCGGCCCGGCGGAAGCGTGCAGTACGACATGGGATCGGGCACCCTGCAGGCGCAGCAGGCCGGCCGCCGCTGGGTGCTCGTGCGCGCCGAGACCCGTGGTGACGCGTTCGATGCGGACGCGCCGCAACGCATCGCCGCGCAGATCGACCAGGATCGGGCGGCCTTGCAGGCCGATGGCGCGCAGATGCTGGTCGCGGGCGGTGCGCTGTACGCCGCGGCCGGCAAGGCGCAGGCCGTCGCGGAAGGCAGCTGGATCGGATCCGGCGCCACGATCGGCATCGTGCTCGTACTATTGCTGGCGCTGCGCCGCTGGCGCGTGCTGCTGGCGTTCGTGCCGGTGGCTGTCGGGCTGGTGACAGGCGCGGTCGCCTGCGTCGCGGTGTTCGGCTCGATCCACGTGTTGACGCTCGTCATCGGCGCCAGCCTCATCGGCGTGGCGGTCGACTTTCCCATGCACTGGCTCGGCAAGAGCTTCGGGATGCCGGACTGGCAGGCCTGGCCCGCGCTGCGCCGGGTTCTGCCCGGCCTCACGATCAGCCTGGCCGCCAGCCTGGTCGGTTATGTTGCTCTCGCATTCACCCCGTTCCCCGCGCTGACGCAGACGGCCGTGTTCTCGGCGGCGGGTCTGCTTGGCGCGTACGCCTGCACCGTCTGCCAACTGCCGGCATGGATGCGCGGCTGGCAACCGCGTCCGTGGCTGCCCCTGCTGCATGTTGCGCAAGCCGCGCTCAAGATGCGCGAACGGCTGGGCAACCGGCGCGGCGTGCGGTGGGCCGGCGTGGTCGTCATGGCAGCCGTCACGGTTGGCGGCATCGCGCGGCTGGGCATCCAGGACGATCTGCGCCAATGGCTGAGCCTGCCCGCGCCCCTGATGCAGCAGGCCCGGCAGATCGGCGAGATCACCGGCTACGTGCCGACGAGCCAGTTTTTCCTGGTGCGCGCCCCCGATCCCGATGAACTGCTGCGGCGCCAGGCGTTGGTCGCACAGCAGCTCGACACGCTGGTCCAGCGTCGCGGCCTTGCCGCCTACAACGCGCTGAGCCAGCTTGTCTCCCCCGCCGCCGACCAGCAGGCGCTGGCCCGCCGCCTGGCCGAGCTGGCCGGCGAACCGCTGGCGTGGAAGCCCATGACGGACCTGGGCATTCCGTTCGAGGCCGTGGCAGCGGAGCTGCGGTCGCTCGCGGCGTTGCCGGTCGTCACCATCGACGGCGCGTTGCAAGGCCCGCAGGCCGAACGCTGGCGCACGCTGTGGCTGGGCCAGCATGGCGGCGAATACGCCGGCATGATCTCGCTGCTGGGTCTCAGCGACCCGGTCGCGCTGCAAGCCATTGCGCAGGCTGCGCCCGGCGTCACGCTCGTCGATCGCAGCGGCGAACTCAATCGCATGTTCGCCGCCACCCGCATCGAGGCCGCCGAACTCAAGCTCCTGTCCTATGTGGCCGCGGCCGTGCTGCTGCTGCTGACGCTGGGACGCGCCGCCACCTGGCGCATTCTGGCCGTACCGCTTGCGGCCACCGTCTGCAGCCTGGCCGCGCTGGGTTATCTGGGCCAGCCGTTGACGCTGTTCAGCCTCTTCGGCCTGCTGCTGGTGTCGGCCATCGGCGTGGACTACGCCATCTTCATGTACGAGCGTGTCGCCGGCGCCGCCGCCAGCCTCGTCGGCATCCTGCTGGGCGCGGTCACGACGCTGCTGTCGTTCGGCCTGCTTGCCCTCAGCCACACGCCCGCCATCGCCAACTTCGGACTGGCCGTGGCGCTGGGCGTCGCGTTTTCGCTCTTGTGGGCGCCCTGGGTCGGTCCGCCGCGACGCGCCTGAAACCAGCCTCTTTCATCAAGGAATCATGGAAACATCCAGCATGGAACATCGGGAAGTTGTGGTTATCGGGGCCGGCCCCGCCGGCGCGGTTGCTGCCGCGCTGCTGAAGCGGCAAGGACATGACGTCCTGATGCTGGAACGCCAGCAGTTCCCCCGGTTCTCCATCGGGGAAAGCCTGCTGGCGCATTGCCTGGAATTCGTGGAAGAGGCCGGCATGCTGCCCGCCGTCGAGGCCGCGGGCTTCCAGGTCAAGAACGGCGCCGCGTTCGCGTGCGGCGACGCCTACACCTACTTCGACTTCCGCGACAAGTTCACCGCCGGCCCGGGCACGACCTTCCAGGTGCAGCGCGCGCAGTTCGACAAGGTGCTGGCCGACGACGCGGCCCGCCAAGGCGTTGAAGTGCGCTACCAGCAGGAAGTCACCGCCGCCGACTTCGGCGATGCAGGTCCCCTGCTGGACGTGCGCCGCGCCGACGGCAGCGCCTATCAGGTCAAGAGCCAGTTCGTGCTGGACGCCAGCGGTTACGGCCGCGTGCTGGCCCGCCTGCTGGACCTGGAACGCCCCTCGGCGATGCCGCCCCGCAAGGCGATCTTCACGCACATCGAAGACCGCATCGACGATCCGGGCTTTGACCGCGAGAAGATCCTGATCACCGTCCATCCCGAACAGCGCGGCATCTGGTATTGGCTGATCCCCTTCTCCAACGGCCGCTGCTCGTTCGGCGTGGTCGGCGGCGAAGACCTGTTCGGCGGTCCCGGCGAGGATCTGATGACCACCCTGCGCGCCATGGCCGATGCCGCGCCCAATCTGAAGCGCGTCTTGAAGAACGCCGTCTGGGACACCCCCGCCAACACGATCGGCGGCTACTCCGCCAGCGTGACGCGCCTGCACGGTCCCGGCTACGCCCTGCTGGGCAACGCCGCGGAGTTCCTGGATCCGGTGTTCTCGTCGGGCGTCACCATCGCGTTGCGCTCGTCCAAGCTGGCTGCGGACGCCTTGCACCGGCAGCTCGGCGGCGCCCAGGTCGACTGGCAAAGCGAATTCGCCGACCCGCTGATGATCGGCGTGGAAACGTTCCGCGCGTATGTGCAGGGCTGGTACACCGGCGAGTTCCAGGACGTCGTCTTCTACCAGCAGGCGCAGCCGGAAATCCGCCGCATGATCAGCTCGATCCTGGCGGGCTACGCCTGGGACACGAGCAATCCCTTCGTGGCCAACCCGCAGCGGCGCCTGCGCGTGCTGAGCGAACTGTGCCGCGCCGGCAGTGCGGTCGCCCAGCCGGCCTGAACCCGCACTGAACGGCATTAACCCCCAGCAACCCGTCATGACCGCCATTCCCGCCCCGTTCCTGTCCACCCGCCGCGCCCTCGTGGCTACGTTGGCGCTGCTGGCCCTGGCCGGCTGCGCCGGCGCGCCGCCCCTGCCCGCGCGCGACGCCGCTTTTTCGCTGCCGCGCCAGTTGCATGTGGTGCAGACGGCGCCGGGCCAACCCGCCCTGGACCTGCTGCTGGTGGTCCAGCGCGAAGACGCCGCCTTGCGGTGGTCGCTCTTCGACCCGATGGGCGTGCCGCAGGCGCGGCAGATGCTGGAAGGCGGGACATGGCGTAATGACGGGTTCATGCGGCCCAACGCGCAGGCCCGCGATCTATTTGCCGCGCTGATGTTCGCCTGGACGCCGGCAGCGGACCTTGACGCGGCCTATGGCGAGGCGTCGTGGCGCACGGCGTCATCACAAGCCGGGGCGGCGCAACGCCTGCTGCTCGACGGCGGCCAGGTGCGCTGGACCGTCACGTATCCCGCCGACGCGCAAAGCCAGGCATTGTCGATCCGCACTAACAGCGACGTGACGTGGCGGATCACCCCCCTGAAGGAGCAGCCATGACGACCTGGCTTGGCACCCCCGGCGTCGTATGCGCGCTGGGCGCCGGCGTGGACGACGTTGCCCGCGCCGCCTTCGCCGGCGATACCTCCGGCATGCGCGCCCAGGATGGCTGGGTGAACGGCCGCACGTTGACGCTGGGCGCCTGCACCGGCGCGCTGCCGCCGCTGCCTCAGGAATTGCCCGCGCATCACCACAGCCGGAACAACCAGTTGCTGCTTGCGGCCGCCCTCCAAATCGAAGACCGCCTGCGCAGCGCGATTGCCCGATACGGCGCCGGCCGGGTCGCTGTGGTGCTGGGCACCAGCACGTCGGGCGTGAACGACAACGCGCCCGCGTTCCGCCATCTGCGCGCGCAGGGCGCCTGGCCCGGCGGCTACGACTACCGCCGTCAGACGCTGTCCTCGCCCGCCGACTTCCTGGCGCAATGGCTGGGCGCAACGGGCCCGGCCTACACGCTGTCCACCGCCTGCACGTCCAGCGCCCGCGCGCTGCTGTCCGCGCGCAGGCTGCTGGAGCTTGGCCTGTGCGACGCGGTGGTCTGCGGCGGCGCCGATACGCTCTGCCGCCTGACCATCAACGGCTTCGCCACCCTTGAAGCGGTCGACGAAGCGCTGTGCGCGCCCTTCTCGGCCAATCGCCGCGGCATCAACATCGGTGAGGCCGGCGTCCTGTTCCTGATGGAACGCGACCCGGCCGATGCCAACGCCGTGGCGCTGCTGGGCGGCGGCGCCAGTTCCGACGCCTGGCACATGTCCGCGCCCGATCCCACCGGCGAAGGCGCGCGCCGCGCCATGCAGGCCGCGCTGCGCTCGGCGGACGTCGACGCCGCCAGCATCGGCTGGCTGAATCTGCACGGCACCGGCACCCCGCACAACGACGCCATGGAAAGCCACGCCACGCACGCCGTGTTTCCGCAGGGCGTGCCCTGCGCATCGACCAAGGCGCTGACCGGCCACACACTGGGCGCGGCTGGCGCGCTGGAAGCGGTCCTGGCCTGGATCACGTTGTCCGCGGCGAACGCCCACGGTGCACTGATGCCGCACGTCTGGGACGGCCAGCCGGATCCGGCGCTGCCGGCGCTGGATTTCAGCACGTCCGCGCACCGCTATGCGACGGGCCGTCGGCGGCTGGCAATGAGCAACTCGTTCGCCTTCGGCGGCAACAATGCCAGCCTGGTGCTGGGAGGCCAGTCATGACGACGTGGCCCATCGCCAGCCTGCTGCCGCACGCGGGCGACATGATCCTGCTCGATACCGTGATCCGCTACGACGCGGACAGCCTCACCGCCCGTGCCGTCATCCGGCCCGGCCCCTATTCGCTGCCGGACGGCTCGCTGCCGCCCTGGCTGGGAATGGAACTGATGGCGCAGGCCGTGGGCGCGTGGGCAGGCTGCCAGGCGCGCCAGGCGAACGAAGCCGTCAAGCTCGGTTTCCTGCTTGGCACGCGCCGCTACGAATGCCATGACGCCTCATTGCCCGCGGGCGCCGAGCTCACCGTCCATGTTGAACGCGGCCTGATCGACGCCAGCGGCATGAGCGTCTTCGAATGCGTGCTGCGCGATGACGCGCGCGTCGTGGCCCGCGCCCGGCTCAACGTCTATCAGCCCAGCGATCCCACAATTCTTATGCAGGAAGAAGCCCCCCAATGAGCGCCGACCCCATTCTTGTCACCGGCTCGAGCCGCGGCATCGGCCGCGCCATCGCGCTGGCCCTGGCCGACGCCGGCCACGATCTGGTGCTGCATTGCCGCCAGCAGCGGGCGCAGGCCGAGGCCGTCCAAACCGACGTGCAGGCTCGCGGCCGCCAGGCACGCATCCTGCAATTCGACGTGGCCGACCGCGCCCAGTGCGCCGCCGTGCTGCAGGCGGACGTCGAGACGCATGGCGCCTATTACGGCGTCGTGCTGAACGCCGGGCTGACCCGCGACGGCGCGTTTCCCGCCCTGACCGGCGACGACTGGGACCAAGTGCTGCGCACCAACCTGGACGGCTTCTACAACGTGATGAGCCCGCTGGCGATGCCCATGATCCGGCGCCGCGCGGCGGGCCGCGTGGTGTGCATGACCTCGGTCTCCGGACTGGTCGGCAACCGCGGGCAGGTCAATTACAGCGCGTCCAAGGCCGGCCTCATCGGCGCCGCCAAGGCCCTGGCCGTGGAACTGGCCAAGCGCCACATCACCGTGAACTGCGTGGCCCCCGGCCTGATCGACACCGACATGATTGACGAGCAAGTACCCGTGGAAGAAATCCTGAAGGCCATCCCGGCGCAGCGCATGGGCCGCCCCGAAGAAGTCGCCGCCACCGTGGCGTTCCTGATGTCGCCGGGCGCCGCGTACATCACGCGCCAGGTCATCGCCGTGAATGGAGGGCTTTGCTGATGAAACGGGTTGTCGTCACCGGCATGGCCGGCATCAGCGCGCTGGGATCGGAATGGCAGGCCATCCAGCAGGCCTTCCAGGAAGGCCGCAGCGCCATTCGCGTCATGCCCGACTGGGCGCGCTACGTGGAACTGAATACCCGCCTGGGCGGTCCGGTCGAAAACTTCCAGACGCCGGCGCACTGGACACGCAAGCAGCTGCGCAGCATGGGACGCGTGTCGCAGCTTGCCGTGCGGGCCGCGGAAATCGCGTTGAACGATGCCGGCCTGCTGGGCGAGCGCAGCATCACCGACGGACGCATGGGCGTGGCGTGCGGATCGTCCGTGGGCAGCACGGCGGAAATCCGCGCCTTCGGCAACATGCTGCTCAACGGCGTCACGGACGACCTGAACGCAAACTCCTACGTGCGCATGATGCCGCACACGACCGCGGCAAACATCGGCATCTTCTTCGAACTGAAGGGCCGCATCATCCCGACCTCCAGCGCCTGCACGTCCGGCAGCCAGGGGATCGGCTACGCCTATGAGGCCATCCGCTACGGCCGGCAGGACCTGATGCTGGCCGGCGGCGCCGAAGAGCTGTGTCCCAGCGAGGCGCTGGTGTTCGACGCACTGTACGCGACCAGCCAGAAGAACGACACGCCCGAACTGACGCCCCGCCCCTACGACCGCGATCGCGACGGACTGGTCATCGGCGAAGGCAGCGGCATGCTGGTGCTGGAATCGCTGGAACACGCCCAGGCCCGCGGCGCGCACATCCACGCGGAAATCGTTGGTTTTGGCAGCAACTCGGACGGCACGCACATCACGCGGCCCGAAGCGGCCACCATGCGCGTCGCGATGGAAATGGCGCTGGCCGACGCCGGCCTGCCGCCCGAGGCAATCGGCTACGTGAACGGCCACGGTACCGCGACCGAACAGGGCGATGTGGCCGAAACGCAGGCCACGTCCCGCCTCTTTGGCAGCCGCATGCCCATCAGCTCGCAGAAAAGCTACCTGGGCCACACGCTGGGCGCGTGCGGCGCGCTGGAGTCCTGGTTCAGCATCGAAATGCTCAGGAACGACTGGTACGCGCCCACGCTGAACCTGCAGAATGTCGACCCGCTGTGCGGCGAGCTCGATTATCTGGCCGGCGACGGGCGGCGCATGAGCAACGAGTATGTGATGAACAACAACTTCGCGTTCGGCGGCATCAACACCTCCCTGATCTTCAAGCGCTGGCCGTGATGCCGGCCGGCGCCACGCATCTGCGCTTTCCCGCTTTTCCAACGTATGAACAAGGAATGCAAATCATGATCCTCCCTTGCAAGCTCGCCGGCGCGCTGACCGTGTCGTTTGCCCTGTCCGCCCCGGTCCTGGCCGCGGATCGCACCGTCCACCTGCCCATCGCGGCCGCCATCAAGGCCGCGCAGGACGCCGGAAAGATCGACGGCAGCGTCAAGTTCTACCTGGCCGGCACGGGTCCCAAGGGCAAGGTGGTGGAGGCCGGCGTGGTCACCAACCGCAAGACCAACGCGTTTGCCAAGAAGGACGAAGAGGCTTGCCTGTGGGTCGCCCAGTCCGCCCTGATCTCCCTGCATGAAGCCGCCAAGAAGGCCGGCGCCAATGCCGTCACCAATATCGTCAGCTACTACCGCAAGAACGAGTACCGCAGCACCACCGACTACGAATGCCACGCGGGCGCCATGGTCGCCGGCGTCGCCTTGCGCGGCGACCTCGCCACGGTGAAGTGATCCACGATGATGTGATCCCCGGGCCGGCGCGCGCCCGGTGCGTCCCGGCCCGGTTTACACTTCCCGATTACCGCAACACCACAAAGGTTTACCGATGAGCACTGCTACGCTCAAGACCCGCCTGTCCGACGCCGTCAAGGACGCGATGCGCGCCAAGGCCAGCGAGCGCCTGACCACGCTGCGTTTCCTGCTGGCTGCCGTCAAGCAGAAGGAAGTTGACGAACGTCGCGACCTGTCCGACGCCGAAATCACCGCCATCATCGAAAAGCAGGTCAAGCAGCGCCGCGAGTCGATCGCCGCGTTCGAGCAGGCCGGCCGCACGGAAACCGCCGAGCAGGAGAAGGGCGAACTGGCCGTGCTGCAGGAATTCCTGCCCCAGGCCGCCACCCCCGAGGAAGTCGCCGCCGCCATCGACGCCGCGCTGGCCGAAGTCGCCGCGCAAGGCGTGACGGGCGCGCCCGCGATGGGCAAGGTGATGGCGATCCTGAAGCAGAAGCTGGCCGGCCGCGCCGACATGACTGCCCTTTCGCAGCAAGTAAAAGCGCGTCTATAGCGCTAGAAAGCCCCTCCAAACAGATCCGGCTGGCGCGACTGCTCGCCCGGATCTGCGAAGTTGCTCATGCCCACGCCCGCCAGCCGGTACAACGTGTCCGGCGGCAGTTCCACGCGTTCGCATAGCAGCCGGGCCAGGGCGGCCAGTTCCATGGCCGACGCGGGCGGCTGGGCGCAGGTCTGGCTGCGCGTCAGGATGCGGAAACGGTCGGTTTTCAGCTTGAGCACCACCGTGCGTCCCAAGGCGCCCTTCTTCAGCGCCTGATCCCACACCTTTTCCGCCATGCGGTCCAGGGCGTCGCCCACGGCCTCCAGCCGGACATCGTTGGAGAACGTGGTTTCGGCCGACACCTGTTGCAGCGGCTGGTCGGTTTGCACCTCGCGTTCGTCGATGCCCCGCGCCAATTCATAAAGCCGCCGCCCGTAGCGGCCGAAATAGTGCTCCAGTTCCTGCGCGCTGTGCGTGGCCAGGTCGCCCACCGTCTGGATGCCAAGCTGCTCCAGGCGTGACTGCGTGACCTTGCCCACGCCTGGCACCTTGCGCACGGGCAAGGGTTCCAGGAACGCCAGCACCTTGCCGGGCCGCACGACAAAAATGCCGTCTGGCTTGTTCCAGTCCGACGCGATCTTGGCCAGGAATTTGTTCGGGGCCACGCCGGCCGAAGCGGTCAGTCCGGTTTCCTCTCGGATCTGCTGGCGGATCACCTGGGCGACCTCGGTGGCCGAAGGCAGTCCGCACTTGTTGACCGTCACATCCAGGTAGGCCTCGTCGAGCGACAAGGGCTCGATCAGGTCGGTATGGCGGGCGAAGATCTGCCGGACCTGGCGCGATACGTCGCGGTATCGGTTGAAATCGGGCGGCACGTAGATCGCGTGCGGACAGAGGCGCTCTGCCTTGATGGCGGACATCGCGGAATGGATGCCGTAGCGCCGCGCTTCATAGGACGCCGCGCACACGACCGAGCGCGGTCCGGTCCAGGCCACGACCACCGGCTTGCCGCGCAGGTCGGGATTGTCGCGCTGCTCCACGGACGCATAGAACGCATCCATGTCCACATGCACGATCTTGCGCGCAGACTGCACTGACGCCTGCCCCGTCATAGCCTCAATCCCGTGGCAAAAACATATATTATGACCGGCGGCAATCCGCTATTCCTTCTCGCCCACGACGGTTCCATGACTGCACCTGCTTGCCCCAAAACCGACTACTTCGGCCTGACCATTCCCTTCATGAGTTTCATCGGACTGGTGCCGGAAAGCATCGCGCCCGCCTATGCCCGCACCACGCTGCCGTGGCGCGAAGACCTGACCAACAGCCGCGGCGACGTGCACGGCGGCACGCTGATGAGCGTGCTGGACTTCACGCTGTCGGCCGCCGCGCGCGGGTCCGCGGACGGCACCGAGGGCATGGCCACCATCGACATGAACACTACGTTCCTGTCTCCCGCCACGGGCGATCTGGTCATCGAAGCGCGCTGCCTGCGCCGCGGCGCGTCCATCGCCTTCTGTGAGGGCGACATCCGGCGGGCCGATGGCGAACTGGTGGCGCGCGCCACCGCCACGTTCAAGATCATCCGCCGCCGCCCGGGCGGCGACTGACCTTCTTTCGTCCCGCCTTCCGTCGTCCTGCCTCAGTTCGGCAGGTCGCGCGACGGCTTGACGGGCGGGCGCGGATCCAGCGGCATGTACGTGCTGCACGACACCAGCCCGTAATACACCGCATCCTGCATTGCGCGCATGGCGGCGGCATCCCACGTGCCCTTGCCCCACATCACGATGCGCACGTCCGTGGACTTCGGGCCCTCGGATTTCAGGTCGACGCGCGACATCTCGCGATCGGAATACGGCGCCAGCACGCGCACGACGCCGCTTTGCGCGCTCTCGTTCAGGTCGGACACGACGCGGTAGGCGTTGTCGGTGCTGCGCAGGCACGCGTTGGACTGGCGGATGACCGCGTCATAGGCGTCCTTGAAGGCCACCGGCGCCTTGAATTCGCTGTGCGGCGACGCGCCATCCGGCGAAATGCCGAACGAGCAGCCGGCCAGTCCCAAGACCAGCGCCGAGGCCGCGACCAGATTCCTGTACATGTAAATCTCCAGAAGAATTGCCGCGATTATCCCGCAAACCGTCCGGCGGCATAAGTGGTGGCGG
The DNA here is from genome assembly GCF_001427425.1 of Achromobacter sp. Root565. NCBI lineage: Bacteria > Pseudomonadati > Pseudomonadota > Betaproteobacteria > Burkholderiales > Alcaligenaceae > Achromobacter > Achromobacter sp. Root565. The sequence goes on along the minus strand of NZ_LMGO01000006.1, from coordinate 106,987 downwards.
ATCTGAGGAGCCGGTTCGACACCCCTCGCGCGGCTATGGCATTATCGACCAGCCTATTTGCAACGCGGATCGACATCACGGAGGTTTCCCTTGTTCTCATTTCTGCGCACCGTCCTGGCAGCCGGCATCGTCGGCGCCTCCCTGGGTGCCTGCGCCACGCAGCCGCCTCCCCGCGCCTATCCCCTGAGAGATTTCTTCCGCAATCCTGAGCGCGGCTATTTCCGCCTGTCGGACGACGGCCAGACGCTCTCGTTCATGCAGCCCACCAGCGTGGACGGCAACCCCGCCCGCATGAACATCTACGTGCAGCCGCTGCAAGGCAGCCAGCTCGTGGGCGAACCCCGCCAGCTCACCAGCGAGACCGCGCGCGACATCAGCGGCTATTTCTGGAAAGGCCCGGACGTGGTGCTGTACCAGAAGGACTTTGGCGGCGACGAGAATTTCCATGTCCTGGCCGTCAATGCCAAGACCGGCACGATCACCGACCTGACACCCTATGAGGGCGTGCGCGCCGGTATCGAGGACGACCTGGAAGACGATCCCGACCACGTGCTGATCAGCCACAACCAGCGCAACCCCGAGGTCTTCGACGTCTACCGCGTCAACGTCCACACCGGCGCGGCCGTGCTGGTGGCGCAGAATCCGGGCAACATCGTCGGCTGGCAGACCGACCACGCCGGCAAGGTGCGCGCCGCCGTCGCCAGCGACGGGCTGAACACCACCCTGCTCTACCGCGACGACGAAGCGTCCGACTTCCGTCCCCTCATCACCACCGACTACCGCACCAGCGTCAGCCCGGCGTTCTTCACGTTCGACGACAAGAAGTTCTATGCGCTGAGCAACCGCGGCCGCGACAAGCTGTCGCTGGTCGTCATCGACCCGGCCACGCCGGATGCCGAAGACGTCATCTTCACGCCCGACACCGTCGACCTGGACGGCGCGGCATTCTCGCGCAAGCGCCGCGTGCTGACCGTGGCGTCCTACCAGACCGACAAGCCGCAATACAAGTTCTTCGACGCGGAAACCGAAGCGCTGTACAAGACGCTTGCCGAGCGCCTGCCGGGCTATGACGTCGTCATCCAGGGCGGCAACCGCGACGAGAACAAGTTCATCGTGGCCGCCTACAACGACCGCACGGCCGGCTCGCGCTACATCTACGACGCGGTGGCCGGCACGCTGACCAAGCTGGCGGACCTGAATCCGGCCATCCCCGAGGCCGACATGTCGCGGGTGCAGCCCATCAGCTACCAGAGCCGCGACGGCAGGACCATCCATGGTTATCTGACCCTGCCCGCCGGCCGATCGCCCAAGAACCTGGCCTGCGTCGTCAATCCGCACGGCGGCCCGTGGGCGCGCGACGGCTGGGGCTACAACCCCGAAGTGCAATTTCTGGCCAACCGCGGTTTCTGCGTGCTGCAGATGAACTTCCGCGGGTCCACCGGCTATGGCCGCGACTTCTGGGAAGCGGGCTTCGGGCAATGGGGCCTGAAGATGCAGGACGACATCACCGACGGCGTGCAGTGGCTGGTCGAGCAAGGCATCGCCGACCCCAAGCGTATCGGCATCTACGGCGCCAGCTACGGCGGCTATGCCACGCTGGCCGGCGTGGCCTTCACGCCCGACCTGTATGCCGCGGCCGTGGACTACGTGGGCGTGTCCAACCTCTTCACGTTCATGAAGTCCATTCCGCCCTACTGGAAGCCCATGCTGGACAAGATGCAGGACATGGTGGGCGACCCGGTGCGCGATCTCGACCGTCTGACCGCAACCTCGCCAGCGCTGCATGCGGACAAGATCAAGACGCCGCTGTTCGTCGCGCAGGGCGCCAAGGATCCGCGCGTGAACAAGGACGAGAGCGACCAGATGGTGTCGGCGCTCAGGGCGCGCGGCGTGGACGTGGAATACATGGTCAAGGACAACGAAGGCCACGGCTTCCACAACGACGAGAACAAGTTCGAGTTCTACGAGGCCATGGAGAAGTTCCTGACGGAACACCTCAAGCCGTAGTCCCTGCGGTTTCCGTTTCCAGAGCATTCGCGGCGGCCGGCAGGCCGCCGCTTGTTTTGACGACGCCGCGGCCGCTCCAGGCCATTTCCACGCGGTCCCGCCCCTGCTCCTTGGCCCGGTACAACGCCACGTCGGCCCGCGCCAGGATGACGTCGGCGCTGTCGCCCGGCTGGTAGGACGCCAGCCCCCCGCTGGTGGTCATCTGCACTTCCAGCCCTTGCAGATAGAGCGGCATGTCGCGCAGGGCGTCACAGACGCGCTGCGCCTGCACCAGCGCGCTCGCCGGATCGCAGTCGTACATCAGCAGCACGAATTCCTCGCCGCCCAGGCGGCCGAAGCGGTCGCTCGACCGCACCGCGTTCTGCACCACGCGCGCGAAGTGGCGCAGCGCGGTGTCGCCGCCCGCATGGCCATAGCGGTCGTTGATGGATTTGAAGTGGTCGATGTCCAGCACCAGCACCGCCAGCTTGCCGCCGGTGCGCTCGCAGCGCTGCAGCTCGTGGTCCAGTTCATCCATGATGCTGCGCCGCGAATACGCCTGCGTCAGGCTGTCGAACGTCAGCGCCGCCTGCATCTTTTCCGCCTGGCTGCTCTGGATCATGAAGAGCAGCGCAAGAAAGAGTCCGGGCACCGTGACGGAGCCGCAAACAATGAAGAACAGGCCCCACGCCGACGGCTGCAGCAGCGACACCGGCGCCTCCACGCCCGCGCCGTACACATATCCGCGCAACGCATGCAGCGCCACCACCCCGAAGAACGCCAGCAGCAGGTACAGCACGACGCCCCGCGTCTTGATCCGCTTGCGCTGCCTGAAGATGACGAAGCCCGTCGCTGCCATCAGCACGCAGGTGTAGACGGAATACAGCACCATGCGCGACACCAGGCTGTCGCTGCGGTACAGCAGCAGGGCAAAGCCGAATGTGCACAGCGAGCACAGCACGGTCGTGCGCAGGATATGCGGATGCATGCCGAAGAACTGCCGCACGCCGATGTACACCAGCGCGGCGGAACAGGCCCAGGCGGCGTTGGACACCATCACATAGGCGGCGGGCGGGATCATCTCGGCCGACGCATAGGCCAGCAGGGACAGCACGGCCAGCGCGTTGGCCGCCATGAACGCGGGCACGCCGTCGACGCCGCGAACGTGAAAGGGCAGCAGCAACGGCAACGCCAACGCCGTGGCCAGGCCCCACATCAGGAAAAACAGGCTAGTCGTCATGGTTCACTCCGGCTCAGGCCTGTCGGCCTGCCGCGCCGTTGGGACTGCAGTTGCACTGGGTTCGCGCTAGAGACGCGCGTTACACGTCAGCATTCTTGATGCTTTTTGTTACGAGAATGGCGAAAGGACGCGCATGACGTTCGCCCTGTTGGGCAACGCGCGTCCGTCCGTCCAGAACCTTTACCGCCGCGCCAAGACGATTGCACGGCCTGCGACGAGAGAATACGCCAAGGCGCCTTCGCCGTGACGCCCCCTTTGCAGTAATTGACAGTTAACTTGGGCAATTTTCCGTAAAGTTCCACCCGTCGACGGCGCAGCATAAGCGTCGCGATCACGCCCCACGGGCGTGGCGCGTACTAGCCATGCACTCCGATTACGCGAGTGCGAAGGTCCCCGTAGCGGGCGCCGCGCAAGTCCCAATCAAACGTTCATCTCCGCGCTGCCGGCGCCTTGTGCGCCTGCGGCCGCCTTTGCCGGGTGCTCGCGCCCGTCCGGCGCGGCGGAGCCATGGACGCCCCGAATTGCCACTGCGGATGTCATACAGATGCCAATCGAACGACCCAGGCGGCCAAACGCCGTTGGACCCAGACTGAACCTGATCGCGGCCGGCGCCATGTTGGCGCCCGTGCTGGCGCTTGCCGGCCCGTCGAGCAACCACGACGCGCCGATCGAGCGGCCCCGCGCCGGCGGCTACGCACCTTCGGCCGACGTCCAGTTGGCCGAGGCGCGGGCGTACCGCGACGCGCAGCGCTGGCCGCAGGCGCTCGCCAGCTTCCGCACGGGCCTGCGCCGCCATCCGGGCGAAGGCGCCTTCGCGGCCGGCGAGATCATGACGCTGGCCGATGCCGGGCAATTCCCGGCCGCCATCGCCGCGGGCGAGAAGCGCATCGCCCGATACCCGCGCGACGCCGACGCCCGGCTCGCGCTCAGCTACGTCTATGCGCGGCAATCCCTGCCCTTTGAAGCCTTGCATCAGGCCGATCAGGCCCTGGCGCTGGCGCCCGCCACGTCCTACGTGCTGCGCGAATACATCCAGGCGCTTCAGGGCGCGCGCATGGCCGACGTGGCGCTGGACTGGGCGCGCCGTCATGAAACGCTGTTTACCCCCGCTCAGATGCGCACCCTGCAGGCCGACGCGTTGGCGCAGGAAACGCGGCTGGCGGCCATGCCGGGGCGCGGCGAGGCCGAACGGTTTGCCGTCGCCGACCGCGCGCTGGCGGGCTACGACGCCGCGATCGCGGATTGGCGCCAACTGGGCGACGAGGCCCGCGCCGACGTGCTGCGCGCCCGGATCGACCGCCTGCACGCCCTGCACGCCCGGGTGCAGATGCAGGCGCTGATCCAGGAATACGAGGCTTTGGTGGCCGAGGGCGTCGATGTGCCGCGCTACGCGCTCAGCGACGTGGCCTCCGCCTATCTGTACCTGCGCCAGCCCGAGCGCGCCCGCGACCTGTACCGGCAGGTGGCCGCCAGCGACAGCGCGCCCGGCGACGATCCGGCGCAGCGCCTGGCCACGCAGACCGGCCTGTATTACGCGCTGGCCGAAGGCGAACAGTTCGACGAGACGCCCCCGGTCACGGACGCCGTCCAGTCCGGCTACGCCCCCTGGCTGTACTACAAGGGCCAGGCCACGCGCATGCCCAACGACCTGAACCTGGAAAGCCGCCAGACCCTGGCCGCCACGCACCTTCAGGCCGACGACACGGTCCAGGCCCACCAGCGCCTGTCGCAGATGGTGCGGCAGGCGCCCAACAATTCCGCGCTGCGCAGCGACCTGGCTACCGTTCACCGCGCCCGCTCGCAGCCCCGCGCCTCGGAGATCGAACTGAAGCTGGCCGAAACGCTGGCGCCGCGCGACCTGGCGGTGGAGAACGGCCAAGGCTTCACCGCCCTGGACCTGCAGGAATGGCGGCAGGCCGAGGCGCTGTCCGCCGACACGCTGGCCCGCTCGCCGGAAAACCTGACCAGCCGGCGCCTGGCCCGCGAATGGGAGGTCCACCGCAAGGCCGAACTGCGCATCACCGGATATCGCGGCCTGGCCTCGGACAGTCCGGTCACGGGCAATGGCGATTTCGGCATCGACGCCGTGCTGTATTCGCCGCCCATGGGCTACGACTGGCGCGCCTTTGGCGGCGGCGGCCACGCATCGGGAGACTTCGAGGAAGGCCACGGCATCTACCGCTGGCTGCGCACCGGCGTGGAATGGCGCGTGCGCGACCTGACGCTGGAAGGCGAAGTCTCCACCAACGACTACGGCCACGGCATCAAGCCCGGCGCGCGGCTGTCCGCCGCCTACGACCTGAACGACCACTGGCAGGTAGGCGGCTCGGCCGAAATCCTGTCGCGCGACACGCCGCTGCGCGCGCTGACCAACGACATCTCGTCCAACGGCCTGTCAATGTACGTGCGCTGGCGTGCCGACGAGCGGCGCGAATGGACGCTATCGGCCGCCCCGTCGCATTTCAGCGACGGCAACACGCGCTGGGCATTCGGGCTGGCCGGCCGCGAGCGCGTCTACACCGCGCCGCACCTGAAGGCCGACCTGGAGCTGGGCCTGTCGACCCAGCGCAACAACCGCGACGATGCGCCCTACTTCAACCCCAGCGCCGACTTCCTGGCCCTGCCCGGCGTGCGGCTGACGCACACGCTGCACCGCCGTTACGAAACCGCGTGGGAGCAGATCGGCACGCTGGGGGCCGGCACTTACAGCCAGCAGGGCTACGGCACGGGCGGCGTCCTGGCGCTGGGCTATGGCCAGCGCTACCGCGCCAACGACGTCCTGGACATGGGCTTCATGGTCACCGGCACCAGCCGGCCCTACGACGGCGAGCGCGAGCGTGAACTGCGCGTCGTCTTCGACCTTGCCTACCGCTTCTGACCCGGTTTTTTCGGACACGATATGATGCTCAAACTTCATATCCGGCTGTTGTTCGCCGGCATGCTGTTCCTTTTGATTCTGGCGCTGACTGCCTGCGCCAAGGACATCCCCGTCTACACGCCGCCCGCCGAACGTCCGGTCGCGGCCGCCGATCGGCCCTGGGTCAATGGCCAGTTCCTGGCCCTGGCGTATCACGATGTCGAAGACGACGACCCCGACCAGGCCTTTCTCAGCGTGCGCACGGACCGGCTGACGGAACAGCTGGCCTGGCTGCGCGCCAACGGTTATCAGGCCGTGTCGGTGGATCAGATCCTGACGGCCCGGCAAGGCGGCAAGCCGCTGCCCGACCGCGCCGTGCTGCTGTCGTTCGACGACGGCTACCGCAGCTTCCACACCCGCGTGTTGCCCATCCTGAAGGCCTACGGCTGGCCGGCCCTGCTGGCGCCCGTGGGCGCGTGGATGGACACTCCGTCCGACCGTCCGGTGGATTTCGGCGGCACGCCCGAGGCCCGCCAACGCTTCCTGAACTGGAATGAGGTCCGCGAGATCTCGCGTTCCGGGCTGGTCGAAATCGCCGCCCACACGGACGCTTCGCACTACGGCGCGCTGGCCAATCCGCAGGGCAACACCGAGCCGGCCGCTGCGATCCGCGCCTTTGATGCGCGCACCGGCCAGTACGAGACCGAGGCGCAGTTCGACGCCCGCATGGGCCGCGACGTGGCCGCCATCACGGAAAAGATCCGCAAGGCCGCCGGCAAGAAACCCCGCGTGTGGGTCTGGCCGTATGGCGCGGAAGGCGGCTCCACGCTGCGCATCACCGCCGAGAACGGCTACGAGATGGCGCTGACGCTGGAAGACGGACCCGGGCGCCTGTCCCGCCTGATGTCCACGCCGCGCATGCTGCTGGCCAGCGATCCGGCGCTCAAGTCGTTCGCCAACAGCGTGGTGGGCATGGAGGCCGACCCCTTCATGCGCGTCGCACACATCGACCTCGATTACGTCTACGACCCGGACCCGGAACAGACCGACCGCAATCTGGGGGTGCTGGTGCAGCGCATCCTGGACATGCAGATCAACACGGTATTCCTGCAGGCCTATTCCGACCCGCAGGGCGATGGGCTGGTGAAGTCGCTGTACTTCCCCAACCGCTGGCTGCCGATGCGCGCCGACCTCTTCAACCGCGCGGCGTGGCAACTGCACAACCGCGCCAACGTGATGGTCTACGCATGGATGCCCGTGCTGGCCTTCGACATGGACCCGGCCTTGCCCCGTGTTGAGCGCTGGGATCCGGACAGCGGACAGGTGGCGCCGGGCCCGGACCAGTACCGCCGCCTGTCGCCGTTTGACGCCACCGTGCGCGCGCGCATCGGCGACCTGTACGAAGATCTGGCTCGCCAAGCGATCTTCGACGGCATCCTGTTCCACGACGACGCGCTGCTGTCGGATTTCGAGGACGCCAGCCCCGGCGCGCTGGCCGCGTACCGCGCGGCGGGGTTGCCGGGCAGCATCGCGGCGTTGCGCGCGGATCCGGAGACGATGCAGCGCTGGACCCGCTACAAGAGCCGCTATCTGGTGGACTTCACGGCGGCGCTCGCGGAAAAGGTGCGCGCCGTGCGCGGGCCGCAGATCAAGACGGCGCGCAACATCTACGCCCAGCCCATCCTGAATCCCGAAAGCGAAACCTGGTTCGCGCAGAACCTGGACGACTTTCTGGCCGCGTACGACTGGACCGCGCCGATGGCGATGCCGCTGATGGAGAACGTGGCGCCCGGCAAGGAAAACGCGTGGCTGGACGAGCTGGTCGACACCGTCGCCCGCCGGCCCGGCGCACTGTCCAGGACCGTTTTCGAACTGCAAAGCCGCGACTGGCGCACCGGCCCCGGCCGGCCCGACGCCACACCGGTGGACACCGACGTGCTGGCCGGCTGGATGCACCGCCTGCAACTGCGCGGCGCCCGCAGCTTCGGCTACTACCCCGACGATTTCTCGCAAGACCAGCCCCGGTTGCAAGGCATCCGGCCCGCCATCTCCGAAGCCTGGTATCCCCTCCAATGACTGATCGATTGATTGCCCTGCTGATTCTTTGCGCGGTGCTCGGCGCGCCGTTCGGCTTCACCCTGATGCTGACCGGCGAAGCACTGTTGGGCTTCGTGTTCTTCTATCCGCTGTTCATGTCCGGCATGTGGATGGCGGGCGGCATCTACTTCTGGTGGCATTGGGAGCGCCACTGGGCATGGGGCGCCGAACGCACCCCGCCCGAACTGGCCGGCTCGCCGCTGGTGTCGATTCTGGTGCCGTGCTTCAACGAAGCCGACAACGGAGAAGAAACCCTGCTGGCCGCCCTGAACCAGCACTATCCGCACATCGAGGTCATCGCCATCAACGACGGGTCGACCGATGGCACGGCCGCGCTGCTGGACCGCATGGCCGCCGAACATCCGCGCCTGCGCGTGGTGCATCTGGCGCAGAACCAGGGCAAGGCCATGGCACTGCGCATGGGCGCGCTGGCGGCCCGCAGCGAATACCTGGTGTGCATCGACGGCGACGCCCTGCTCGACCCCGACGCCGCCGCGTATCTGGTGGCGCCGCTGATCGACAATCCGCGCGTGGGCGCCGTCACCGGCAACCCGCGCATCCGCACCCGCTCCACGCTGATCGGGCGTATCCAGGTCGGGGAGTTCTCTTCGATCATCGGGCTCATCAAGCGCACGCAGCGCGTGTATGGCCAAGTCTTCACGGTGTCGGGTGTCGTCGCGGCCTTCCGCCGCGTTGCGCTGGACCGCGCGGGCTACTGGAGCCTGGACATGATCACCGAAGACATCGACATCAGCTGGAAGCTGCAGCGCGACCACTGGTCCATCTTCTATGAACCGCGCGGGCTGTGCTGGATCCTGATGCCCGAGACGCTGCGCGGATTGTGGAAGCAGCGGCTGCGCTGGTCGCAGGGCGGCGCGGAGGTGTTCCTGAAGAACCTGCGCTCGATCTGGAACTGGCGCCACCGCCGGCTGTGGCCGCTGATGGCCGAGTTCTGCCTGTCGACGGCCTGGGCGTTCGCGTTCGCGCTGTCGGTGGTGCTGTGGCTGGTCAGCCAGATCGTCGCGCTGCCCAACAACATGCAGATCGCCAGCCTGCTGCCGCCGGCCTTCACCGGCATGATGCTGGCGGTCGTCTGCCTGCTGCAGTTCGGCGTCAGCATCCTGATCGACCGCCGCTACGAACCGGGCCTGGCGCGCTCGCTGTATTGGGTCATCTGGTATCCGCTGGCCTACTGGATGGTGAGTCTCTTCACCACGCTCGTCAGTTTCCCCAAGGTCATGCTGCGCAAGCAGGCCCAGCGCGCCCGCTGGACCAGCCCCGACCGCGGCATCAAATCACCGGACGCATCATGATCATCACCACGCAACGCTCGCGCGCGGGCTACCTGTTCGACTTCGCGCTGACCGCCTTCGGCTGGTTCGCTTTCGTCTACCTCTTTGGCGCCGGCATTCTGGCGATCCTGCGCGGGGCCGCCAGCGGCCCGGATGCGCCGCTGCTGCCCGTCTTTCTGCCGACGGTGCAGACCTTGTGGGGCTATGTCGTTCTAGCCGTGGTCAACGCCGCGGTGCTGGTGGCGTGGGCCGTGTACAACCATCGCCGCTTCGGCGGCAAGGACCGCCGCAAGCCGATCCGCCCGCTCACCGATCAGCGCCTGGCCAAGAGCTTTGACGTCAGCGCGGAGGAATTGGCGCAACTGCGCGCCACCCGCGTGACCGTCATTCACCACGGCAGCGCCGGGCAGATCGACGGCATCGAACACCGCCTGCCGCGCCTGCGATCGCTGCGGGCGGGCTGATGCCAGAGGGGGCCGGGGCAGCGGAAAGCCTGTCCCGCCCCGTGCCGCCTACGCCTACACCCGACGCATCTTCGGCAACAGGATCGCCACCACGCCCAACAGCGGCAGATAGGCGCACACCTGGTAGACGTAGCCGATGCTGGTGGCGTCGGCCACCCGGCCCAGCACCGCGGCGCCCAGGCCGCCCATGCCGAAGGCAAAGCCGAAGAACAACCCCGCGATCATGCCCACCTTGCCCGGGACCAGCTCCTGCGCATAGACCACGATCGCGGAGAAGGCCGAGGCCAGCACCATGCCGATGATCACCACCAGCACGCCCGTCCAGAACAGGTCCGCGTGCGGCAGCAGCAGCGTGAAAGGCGCCACGCCCAGGATCGACACCCAGATCACGATCTTGCGGCCGATGCGGTCGCCGACCGGCCCGCCCACCACGGTGCCCACCGCGACGGCGGCCAGGAACAGAAAGAGATACAGCTGCGCCTCGCGCACCGACAGCCCGAACTTGTCGATCAGGTAGAAGGTGAAGTAGCTGTTCAGGCTGGCCAGGTAGAAATACTTTGAGAACACCAGCACGCCCAGCACCGCCAGCGCGCCCAGCACCTGATTGCGCGACAACCCGTTTCCCGCGCCCTCGCGCCGCACCCGCGGCTTAAGGAGCACGCGGTTGGCGCTGTACCAGCGTCCGATCCACATCAGCACCCCGATGCCGAACAGCGCCGCCAGCGAAAACCACGCCACGCTGCCCTGCCCGTGCGGAATGATGAAAAGCGCCGCCAAGAGCGGCCCGAGCGCCGATCCCACGTTGCCGCCCACCTGGAACAGCGACTGCGCCAATCCGTGGCGGCCGCCCGACGCCATGCGCGCCACGCGCGACGATTCGGGATGAAACACCGACGAGCCCGTGCCCACCAGCACCGCCGCCACCAGCAGCCAGCCAAACGACGGCGCCATCGACAGCATCAACAGGCCCACCAGCGTGAAGCCCATGCCCACGGGCAGCGAATACGGCTTGGGGTTGCGGTCGGTATAAAAGCCGATGAACGGCTGCAGCAGCGACGCGGCAAGCTGGTAGACCAGCGTGATCAACCCGATCTGCGTGAACGTCAGGCTGAACGAGTCCTTGAGCATGGGATAGATGGCGAGCAGGATCGACTGGATCATGTCGTTCATCAGATGCGCCACGCTGATCGCGCCCAGCACCTTGAAGGCGGTGGAGGGATCGGAGGCAACGGCCGGTGCTGCGGCGGCAGGCGCAGCACCGGGTGCGGCAGAGGTCGAGGCAGACAGGCCGACAGCGGGATTCTGGGCGGAGTTCATGGGTCGCACGAAGGAAATGGACAAGCCGGCCAAGCGCCGGAACCAGGCATCAGTGTAGGAATCCGGCGCCGGCGCAATCTGCCAATTTTCGTCGAGAAAGTGACAACCACCGTGGCAACACAGTGACAAAATAGACGCACCGCGCTTTCGGGCGCCCCCTCATCCTTTTGCCGGAAGTGACACCATGGTCGTCCGCCCTGTCCCCGATCCCGCCCGCAGCATCAACGCCCAGGACTACCAGCACCGTCCTCGCGTCGTCACCGCGATGGCCAAGGAATTCTCCGCCGGCGCGCAGACGGGTCCCCATACCCACCCGCGCGCCCAGCTCATCTATGCCGTCGAAGGCGTGATGCGCGTGACCACGCCCAGCGGCTTCTGGGCCCTGCCGCCGCTGCGCGCGCTGTGGGTGCCGGCGGGCGTGCCGCACGGCGTCGACATGGTGGGCGCGGTCTCGATGCGTTCCCTTTACATCCATGCCGACGCGGCCCGGGACTATTGGCCCGAGTGCCAGGTGATCGAGGTCAGCGGCCTGCTGCGCGAATTGATCCTGGCGCTGACCGCCGAGCCCATCGACTACCCGCTCGGGGGACGGGTCGAACAGATCGCGGCGTTGATCCTGGCCGAGCTGGCCGCCGCGCGCATCGTGCCGATCCAGATTCCGTGGCCGCGCGACCGGCGCCTGCAGGCCATCTGCACGGCCATCCTGGACCGGCCCGGCCTGCAGCGCGGCATCGAGGACTGGGGCAGCGAAGTCGGCGCCAGCGCGCGCACGCTGATCCGGTTGTTTCAATCCGAACTAGGACTGAATTACCGGCAGTGGGTGCAGCAGGTGCGGCTGGCCGACGCAGTATGCCGGCTGTCGCTGGGGGTGCCGGTGGCGCGCATCGCGGCAGACCTTGGTTACCGCAGCGCCAGCGCCTTCTCGGCCATGTTCCACCGCGCGCTTGGCGCCCCGCCCCAGCGCTATCTAGAATCCGTCCCCGGCGCTCCACGCACCTGAATAAAAGCTGAATAACCGCTCGCATGGGCAGATTTCGTTACCGAAACCTTATTGCGCCCTGGGCGGTCTATAGCGTTCTGCCCTAGAATCGCCTGCAATGAGCAATCCCCAGCAATCCTCCGCCAACCCGGGCGGCAAATCGGGCCTCTCCTGGAAACCTCTCCTGGTCAAAGCGGGCATCGCCGCCGCCGGCGCAGCCGTGTGCGGCGCCGTCGTGCTCGGCCTTGCGCTGGCCCTGGCGTGGCCCAGCCTGCCCGATCTGCACGCGATGACCGACTACCGGCCACGCGTCCCCCTGCGCATCTACACCGCGGACAAGGTACTCATCGGCGAATACGGCGAAGAGCACCGTAATGTGCTGCGTTTCGACGAGATCCCCCCGGTGATGCGGCAGGCAGTGCTGGCGGCCGAGGACGACCGTTTCTACAGCCACGGCGGCGTCGACTGGATGGGCGTCGCACGCGCCGTGCTGACCAACATCGTCAAGGGCTCCAAGTCCCAGGGCGGCAGCACGATCACCATGCAGGTCGCGCGCAACTTCTATCTGTCGTCGGAAAAAACGTATTCGCGCAAGTTCTATGAACTGCTGCTGACGTTCAAGATCGAATCCGAGCTCACCAAGGACCAGATCCTCGAGCTCTACATGAACCAGATCTACCTGGGCCATCGCGCCTATGGTTTCGCGGCCGCCTCGCGCACGTATCTGGGCAAGCCGCTATCCGAAGTCACGCCCGCCGAGGCCGCCATGCTGGCCGGTATTCCGAAGGCGCCCTCGCGGTTCAATCCCATCACCAATTACCCGCGCGCCGAGATCCGCCAGCATTACGTGCTGGGCCGCATGAAGACGCTGGGCTACCTGACCCCCGAGCAGACCGACGAAGCCCTGAAACAGCGCCTCACGATCCGCGGCTCGGACGGCAGCAGCACGCGCGGGTTCGCGGTGCATGGCGACTATCCGGCCGAGCTGGCCCGCCAGCTGATGTACGGCGTGTTCCAGGAGAACACCTACTCGTCCGGCATCGACGTCTACACCACGATCGATTCCAAGGCACAGGAAGCCGCCTACCGCGCCGTGCGCGACGGCATCATCGACTACACGCGCCGCGCCGTCTATCCGGGCCCGGAAGACCAGGTCGAGCTGCCCGCCGACGTGGAAAAGGACGCCCAGGCGCTCGACGAGATCCTGGACGGCGTGCAGGAAAAGTCGCCCGACAGCGAAGACCTGCTTGCCGCCGTCGTGCTGGCCGCCAGCCCCACCGAAGTCACCGTGGCGCGCAGCGGGCGCGACATCATCACGATTTCGGACAAGAAGGCCCTGGCGGTTGTGGCCCGCGCGCTCAATCCCAAGGCCAGCGACAGCCAGCGCATCCGCCGCGGTTCCGTCGTCTACATCCACAAGAACGGCGACAACTGGGAAATCATCAACATGCCCGCGCTGCAGGCCGCGCTGGTGTCGATGGTGCCGCAGGATGGCGCCATCCGCGCCATGATCGGCGGCTTCGACTTCAACCGCGGTCACTTCAACCGCGTCACGCAGGCATGGCGCCAGCCGGGCTCGAACATCAAGCCGTTCGTCTACGCGGCCGCCCTGGAACGGGGCCTGACACCCGCCACGCAGATCTCCGACCAGCCCTTCATGCTGACGGCCGAGCAAACCGGTTCCAAGGCCTGGCAGCCCAAGAACGACGGCAACAAGTACGAGCCCATGCTCACCCTGCGCCAGGGTCTGATGCGGTCCAAGAACATGGTGTCGATCCGCATCCTGCAGGCGATTTCGCCGCAGTACGCGCAGGACTACCTGACGCGTTTCGGTTTCGACAAAGAGCGTTGGCCCGCCGTGCTGCCGCTCGCGCTGGGCGCGGGCGGCGCCACGCCGCTGCAGGTCGTCAATGGCTATAGCGTGTTTGCCAACGGCGGCTACCGCGTCACGCCCTACCTCATCGACCACGTCACGGACCGCTCCGGCAACGTGCTGATGAAGACCCAGCCCGTCGTTGCGGGCGACGCGCAGGCACGCGCCATCGACCCGCGCACCGCCTGGGTCATGGACGACATCCTGCGCGACGTCACGGTCAACGGCACCGCCGCCCGCGCGCATCAGGTGCTCAAGCGCAACGACATCGGCGGCAAGACCGGCACCACGAACGATGCCGTGGACGTCTGGTTCTCGGGCTTCACACAAACGCTGGCCACCACCGTCTGGATGGGCTTTGACCAGCCCAAGTCGCTGGGCACCAACGAGTTCGGCAGCGGCCTGGCGCTCTCCACCTGGCTGGACTACATGCAGCCGGTCTTGAAGGACGTGCCGCAGGCCAAGCCGGCGCCGCGTCCCGACGGCCTGCTGGTCGACAACGGCGAGTACTACTTCTCCGAATTCCCGCCCGGCCAGGCGGTGGCCTCGCTGGACCTGTCTTCCGGCGACGCGCTGACCGACTTCCTGAACAACAACCGCTCGACCGACGGCGTCGACACCTCGGTCAAGCCGTTGCCCCCCGGCGGCGCCATGGCCCCCCAAGACAGTCCCATCCAGCCGCCGCTGATGCCGATCCCCGTGCCCCGTGCCGACGCCGCGCCGGTCCCCGTCCCGCAGGCGCAGGCCATGCCCGCCGCGGGCGGCGTGCAGACGCCGGCCGTCCCTGCCGCGGCTACGCCGGCCGACTCAGCCGGCGTAAGCGCCAGCGCCGTCACCAGCCCCGGCGCCGTGACCGCCCGGCCGCTGTAAGAGGGGCCACGCAGCACGCAAAACGGGCGCCTGACGGCGCCCGTTTTTCTTTTCGGTCCGGCCCCGCGCTACTCGGCGGCCGCAGCCTCGGTCACGACCTCACGCGGCCACGCCTGCAAGGATTCCAGATTCAGAAAGGTGAAGTAGCCGGCGTTCCAGCCTTCGGTGTCGATGTGGTACACGTTGCCCAGCGCCAGCGGCGACGCCACCGGGGTGTGTCCCGCCACCACCGCCCTCACGCCCAGAATGCCGGTGCGGTCCATTTGGCGCAGGCGGTCGCGCGACCACTGGCATGCCGCGCTGGTGCGTTTGTAGCGGTCCTGCAACGCGGACTCCAGCCGGGGCCAGAACAGCACTGGGCAGTCGGCATGCAGCAGCCCGACCGCGCCCGACGACGTTTCCACCTCGATGGCGATCGGCAGCCGCGTAAAGGCCTCGGCAAACACCTCTTGCCGCTCGGCTGGCAGATCCAGAAACCAGCCGCCGCCGTAGCCCCGCCAGTTCTTCACGTCCACCTGCCCCGTGCGCACGTGGCGAATAGCGTAGTCCTCGTGGTTGCCTTGCACCGCATAGAACCAGGGCTTCGCCAGCCAGTCCAGCGCGGCCTCGTTCTCGGGCCCGCGATCCACCAGATCGCCCACGGAAAAGAGTCGGTCGCGGGTGGGGTCGAACCCCAATTCGTCCAGCGCCTGTTGCAAGCGCGAAAAATGTCCATGTACATCGCCTACCGCGAAATCGCGGCCGGACGCGTTGCGCGGGACCTTGAGAAAACGCTGCTCCATGATGATTCGGGAATACCGCAAGGAAAAATCTGACCCCTCTTTTTAACCCGCTTTGATCCGTCCCCGCGGCCAGCCTCGTTACCGAAAGGGTCAAATAGCGTTACGAGAATCGGTCTTGTTCGTGATAATGTTTTCTCCTTTCCCGCACTGCCCTGAAAGGAGCGGCGCCAAGCCGCTTCCCGCCGTCACCATGACCGCCGCGTCCACCATCAAAACCTGGTATCTGGTCCACAAATGGACCAGTCTGGTTTGCACCATTTTCCTGCTCATCATCTGTCTGACCGGGTTGCCGCTCGTGTTCCATCACGAGATCGAGCATTGGCTCGACGACGGCAAACCGCTGTCGCAGGTGCCCGCCGGCACACCGCCCGCCAACCTCGACAAGCTCGTGGCCAACGCCCAGGCGATGTACCCGAACGAAGTCGTAGACTACCTGTCCTTCGACCCGGACGAGCCGCAGGTCTTCGTCGGCATGGCGAAGACGCCGGGTGACGGGCTGGCCTCGGGCCACGCGATCCGCATGGATGCCCGCACGGGCGACGTGCTGCTCGATGGCCCGCTTTATACCGAAGACAAGTTTTCGTTCATGGGCATCATGCTGGCGCTGCACGTGGACCTGTTCGCGGGCCTGACCGGCGAGTTGTTCCTCGGTTTCATGGGGCTGCTGTTCTGTGTCGCCATCGTGTCAGGCGTCGTGCTGTACGGCCCCTTCATGAAGAAGCTGGAATTCGGCACGGTGCGCGCCACGCGCTCGACACGCCTGAAATGGCTGGACCTGCACAACCTGCTGGGCATCGTGACGCTGGTCTGGGCACTGGTCGTGGGCTTGACCGGCGTCATCAACGAGCTGTCCACGCCGCTCTTCCGCCTGTGGCAGTCCACCGAATTGCCGCGCGTGCTGGAACCCTACAAGGGCCAGCCCATCCCCACGCAACTCGCGTCGGCGCAATTGGTGGCCGACACCGCGCGCAAAGCCATGCCCGGCAACGAAGTGTCGTTCATCTCCTTCCCCGGCAACGCATTCGGCAGCCCGCAACACTTCATCGCCTGGATGCGCGGCGACTCGCCCCTGACGTCCAAGCTGAACACGCCCGTGCTGATCGACGGCCGGACTGGCGCGCTGACGACCGTGGCGAAAATGCCGTGGTACCTGACCGCGCTGGAAGTCTCGCGTCCGCTGCATTTCGGCGATTACGGCGGCCTGCCGCTCAAGATCATCTGGGCGCTGCTGGACCTCGTCACCATCGTCGTGCTGGTGAGCGGACTGTATCTGTGGCTGGCCCGCCGCCGCGCCACCGAAGCGCGCATCAACGAACTCATCAAGAAACACCAGGCCGCCGCGGCCCCGCAAAGGACACCCGCATGAGCCATTCGACGGGTAAAGGCAGCCGCGGCTTCCTGTTCGTGTGGGGCGTGCCGATCCTGCTGGGCGCGCTCAGCATCTTTGGCCTGCTGGCGGCCCTGCTGGGCACCGGCGCGTGGCACTGGGCGTCCTGGACCGCCCTGAGCATCCTGCTCGTGGTCATCGTGCGGTACTGGGTGTTCCCGCTCAGGCACTAGCCAGGGACGTCACGGCCGGCCGCAGCTCGCCGGCCGCCGTCCATTCTGCGCTACGCGAACTTCTCGGGGGCCGGGCCCAGGCGCGGGCCTTCCTTGATGCCGTCGATCGCGGCCATGTCCGCCGGCGACAGTTCGAAGTCGAACACGTCGATGTTCTCGCGGATGCGCTCCGGCGTGACGGACTTCGGAATCACGACCAGGTTGTGCTGCAAATGCCAGCGCAGCGTCACCTGCGCCGGCGACTTGCCGTGCTTTTGCGCCAGGTCCAGGATCACCTTTTCCTTCGTGATGTTGCCCTGCGCCAGCGGGCTCCAGGACTCGGTCACGATGCCATGCCGCGCGTGAAATGCCCGCAGCGCGTTCTGCGTGAACCCCGGATGCAGCTCGATCTGGTTGACCGCGGGCGTGACGCCGGACGCGTCGATCAGGCGTTCCAGGTTGGCCTGCGTGAAGTTCGATACGCCAATCGCGCGCGCGCGGCCGTCTTCCTTCATCTCGATCATCGCCCGCCAGGCGTCCAGAAACTTCTCGCTGCCCGCGACCGGCCAATGGATGAGGTACAGGTCCACGTACGCCAGCCCCAGCTTCTCCAGGCTTTCGTCGATCGCCTTGTGCGCGTCGTCGTAGCCGTGCTTGTCGTTCCAGAGCTTGGTGGTGATGAACAGGTCCTTGCGCGCCACGCCCGCCGATCGCAAGCCCGCGCCCACGCCCGCTTCGTTGCCATAGATGGCCGCGGTGTCCACCGACCGGTAACCAGCCGCCAGCGCTTCCTTCACGCTGGAGGCTGCCTGATCGTCCGGCACTTGCCAGACGCCCAGGCCCAACTGCGGAATCTTGCCTCCGTCGTTCAATTTCACTGCGGGTACCTTCGCCATAAGACCCTCCGTAGCAAGCGACGCGACTCCGGCGCGGCGAAAACGTGCCCGGTCGCGCAACCAGGGGAGCAGCCGGCCGGACCCCCGATTGGAAGAGAAAGAAACGGGCCCGACGTGCTGCGCCCGTATCGCCAAACCAACTTGAAGCCCCTGGTTCAGGCCCGCCCGAACCAGGGGTTATCCCTCAAATAGTACCGCTGGTGCCCCATAATGCCCTGCAAACGGCTTAGCTCCCCAGGCGGAGCCGGCCTCAACCACTGCATCCAGAACATGAATTCTCCTGAAACGCGGCCCGGCAAGGGCGGCGGCCTTGCCACGCTTCGCACCCTGTTTCCCTACCTGTGGCCGCCCGGCAGGACCGGCCTGAAGGTCCGCGTCGTGGCGGCGTTGCTGTGCCTGTTCGCCGCCAAGGCCGCAACCGTCTACGTGCCCCTGCTGTACAAACAGGCGGTGGACGAACTGGGCAAGGGCGCGCCCGGCACGGTGACCGTGCCGCTGGGCCTGATCCTGGCCTACGGCACCGCCCGCGTGCTCTCGCTGCTGTTCTCCGAACTGCGCGACGCCATCTTCGCGCGCGTCGGCCAGCATGCGATCCGCTCGGTCGGCATGCAGATCTTCCGGCACCTGCACGGCCTGGCGCTGCGCTTTCACCTGGCGCGGCAGACCGGCGGACTGAACCGCGCCATCGAACGCGGCACCAAGGGCATCCAGACCCTGCTGTCGTTCCTGCTCTTCAACATCCTGCCCACGTTCTTCGAAATCAGCCTGGTCTGCATCGTGCTGTGGAAGATGTTCGACGGCTGGCTGGCGCTGGCCACCGGCGCCACCGTCGTGCTCTACATGGCCTACACGCTTGCCGTGACGGAATGGCGCGCCAAGTTCCGGCGCCAGATGAACGAAACCGACTCCGAAGCCAACACCAAAGCCATCGAGAGCCTGCTGAACTACGAGACCGTCAAGTATTTCGGCAACGAAGAACACGAGGCCCGCCGGTACGACGCCTCACTCACCCGGTACGAACGCGCCGCCGTGCGCAGCCAGGTGAGCCTGTCGATCCTGAACGTCGGTCAGGCCCTCATCATTTCCTCGGGGCTGACGCTGGTGATGTGGATGGCGGCCAACGGCATCGCCGAGGGCCGCTACACGCTGGGCGACTTCGTGCTGGTCAACACCTACCTGTTGCAGCTCTACACCCCGCTCAGTTTCTTCGGCTTCATCTACCGTGAAATCAAGCAGGCGCTGATCGACATGGAGCGCATGTTCGAGCTGCTGGGCCAGGACCGCGAAGTCGCGGACCGTCCCGGCGCCACGCCGCTGCAGGTCTCCGGCGGCGCGGTCGAATTCCGCGACGTGCACTTCGGCTATGACCCGCGGCGCGCCATCCTGAAGGGCGTCAGCTTCTCGATTCCCGCCGGCAAGACGGTGGCCGTGGTGGGCACGTCGGGCGCGGGCAAGTCTACGATTTCGCGCCTGCTGTTCCGCTTCTATGACACCGACAGCGGCGCCATCCTGATCGACGGCCAGGACGTGCGCGACGTCACGCAGGCCAGCGTGCGGGCTGCCATCGGCGTCGTGCCGCAGGACACCGTGCTGTTTAACGACACCATCCGCTACAACATCGGTTACGGCCGGCCGGGCGCCACGGACGCCGAAATCGAGGCCGCGGCCAGGCTCGCGCACATCCACGACCTGATCCTGACCATGCCGGACGGCTACGGCACGATGGTCGGCGAGCGCGGCCTGAAGCTGTCGGGCGGCGAAAAGCAGCGCGTGGCAATTGCCCGCACCATCCTCAAGAATCCGGCCATCTTCCTGTTCGACGAGGCCACCAGCGCGCTCGACACCCACACGGAACGCGAGATCCAGGCCAACCTGCGCGAAGTCAGCCAGGGCCGTAGTACGCTGATCATCGCGCACCGCCTGTCCACGGTGGCGGACGCGGACGAGATCATCGTGCTGGCCGATGGCCGCATTGTCGAACGCGGCCGCCATCCGCAACTGCTGGCCCAAGGCGGCATCTACGCCGGCATGTGGGCCCGCCAGCAGGAAAGCGCCCTGTCGGCGCCGGCGGATTGACAAGCCGCGCCCCCTGTCCGAACATCGCACCCTTTGATTTCCAGGCCTCCCATGCAGGATTCCCCCACCCTCCCCGAAGTCCGCGTCTGCGCGGCCGGCGACCTGGTCAACGGCGGCCTGGGCGTCAAGGTGCCCGTAACCGATGGCGCGGGCCGCACCACCGCCTTCTTCGTGCGCTACCAGGACCGGGTGCACGGCTACCTGAACCGCTGCGCCCACGTCGGCGTCGAACTGGACTGGGAAGGCAGCTTCTTCACGCGCGCCGGCGACCTCATCATGTGCGCCCGCCACGGCGCCACCTACCAGCCCGACACGGGCCTGTGCGTGGGTGGCCCCTGTAGAAACGGACGCCTGACGGCGCTGGACGTGACCGAGCGCGACGGCAGCGTCTACTGGCAGCCCGCGGGCAAGATCCGTCCGGCGGACGCCAACGCCTGATCGATTCCGGCGCGGCGCCATGCGCCGGATTTGCGCCCGGCGTTACGCCCGCGCCGCCACCACCTGCCCCGGCTCTGCCCGCTCGGCATAACGCCGCGCCAGCACCGCGCAAACCATCAGCTGCATCTGGTGAAAGATCATCAGCGGCAACACCACCACGCCCATCTGCGACGTGCCGAACAGCACGGTCGCAAGCGGAATGCCGGACGCCAGCGACTTCTTCGACCCGCAGAACACCAGCGTGATCTCGTTCTCCTTGCTCAGCCCCAGCTTGCGGCTGCCCCACGTCGTGATCCCCAGCACCGCCCCCAGCAACACCGCGTTCACCAGCACCATGGTCGCCAGGTCGATGGCGGGGAACGCATGCCAGATGCCCTGCGCGACGGCCTCGCTGAACGCGGTGTAGACGGCCAGCAGGATCGAGCTGCGATCCACCTTGGACAGCGTGCGGCTGTTGCGCAGCGCCCATGCCCCGATCCATGGCCGCAGCAAGCTGCCCACCGCGAACGGCAGCAGAAGCTGCAGCAGGATGCGGCCGGCGTCGGCCAGCCCATGACCGCCGCCCTGGCGATGCAGCAGCACCGCCACCAGCAGCGGCGTCAGCACGGTGCCCAGCAGATTGGAGGCTGTCGCCGCGCAGATCGCGCCTGGCACGTTGCCACGCGCCATGGACGTGAACGCAATCGACGACTGCACGGTGGACGACAGCGTGCAGACGAACAACACGCCGATCCACAGCGACGGCGTCAGCAGCCCGGGAAACAGCGCGCGCAGGCCCAGGCCCAGTGCGGGAAACAGCAGAAAGGTGCAGGCCAGGATCAGCCCGTGCAGGCGCACATCCTTCACGCCGGACACGATGGCGTCCGTGGACAGCCGCGCGCCGTGCAGGAAGAACAGCAGCGAAATCGCCACGTTGCTCGCCACCATCATGAAGGTGGCGCCCTTGCCCACGGCCGGGAAAAAGCTGGCGAACGCCACGGTGGCGATCAGGATGAGCGTGAACTGGTCGGGCAGGAAGCGGCGCATGGCAAAGGCAAATCCAGAAAATTTCGCCCACTATAGGCGCGGCCCTTGCCATCGTGAAGGCCACTGGGTACTTTAACTGTCATCGGAAATTCCTATGACAGCGTCCCAACCATGCTCAATCCCCTCTGGCTCAAGACCTTCGCGGCAGCCGCCGGCGCGCCCAGCTTCACCGAAGCCGCGCGCCGGCTGGGGTTGACCCAGCCCACCGTCAGCGAACACATCCGCCAGCTGGAACAGGCCGTGAATCGGCGCCTGTTCCAGCGCGATACCCATTCGCTCGCGCTGACCAGCGATGGACGCAGCCTGCTCGTGCATGCCGAGATCATCCTAACCGCGCACGAAAAGGCCGAGCGCCTCTTCGACGCGCCCCGCCTGCGCGGCCGGATCCGGCTGGGCACCTCGGACGATCTGGCGATGGGTCCCCTGCCCGATGTCCTGGCGGCGTTTCGCCTGGCGCATCCCGAAGTCGAGCTGGACCTGACCATCGGCGTCACCAGCGACCTCTATAAGCTACTGGACGACAATCGCCTGGACGTGATGATCGGCAAGCGCCGGCGCGGCGACCGCCGCGGCCAGACGTTGCACAAGGAAGCGCTGCTGTGGCGCGCCAAGGAGGGCCTGCGCGTCGTTCCCGACGAGCCCCTTCCGTTGATCCTGTTGCGCGAGCCCAGCGTGACGCGCACGCTGGCGCTCGACGCGCTGGCCCGTGCGGGCCGCAGCTGGCAGATCGTCTGCACCAGCACCAGTTACGCGGGCTGCCAGGCGGCCGCGCGCGCGGGATTGGGCATCACCGTGCAGCCCTCGCACCTGTCCACCGCAGGCCTGTCGGCGCCCGCGGGCGCGGCCAACCTGCCGGCCCTGCCGCCCGTGGAATTCATCGTCATCTCGGCCCCCGCGCCGGGCAAACCCACTCGCGCGCTGACCGAGATCCTGATGCGCAGCACCCTGACCTGACGGACCTCTATTGCGACGCGGACCGCGTGTGCTCGACGCTGCCGTGCAGCGCCTGCGGCTGCTTGAGCAGGTTCAGGATCGGGCACCACGCCTCCACCGCCTCGTGCACGGCGCGCACCGCGTGCTCGTCCGCCGGCGACACGATGTGCGCCGTGTAGCGGATGTTGTGCGGAAAGAACGGCACCGCCTCGTAACCCGGCTTGCCGCCGCGCGGGTCCAGGTCGCCTTCGATCGACACCTCCAGCGATTCCAGCGGCAGTTCCAGCTCCGCCGCCTTGATGAGAAAGATGTGCGTCAGGCAACTGCCCAGTGATCCCAGCAGCAGTTCGGGCGAACTCGGCCCCAGGTCGTACCCCGCGAAATCGGCGGGGCTGTCGCTCACCACCTGATGATCGCGGATGCGGATGCGCCGCACGCCGCTGCGCCCTTCCGCGCTGACGTGCGCGCGCAGCTTCACCGGCTCGACGGTCTTCGGGTCGCGCCCGTTGCGCAGCAATACGGCGGCGCGCTTCTGGTCCAGATACTCGTTCAACGTACTCATCTTGCAGACCTCGCTTGGAAGAAAACGTGCGAAGGACGCGCGGCTCAGTGGCGCCGCAGGTCGGTCACGGCGATGGGTGCACGGTCCATCGCCAGCAGAATCTCGCCCAGGCCGTTCGCGTTGCCGGCCTCCATGCGCCCGCCCGGCCCGCAGACGTCGTCGGCGCTAGTCCACGCCGGCGCGGCGTGCGGCAGCAGGCGCGCGCGCAGCCAGCCGCGGCGGTCCACCAGGAACTGCGCGCCCGCCAGGCCATCCGGCGGCACGCCCGCAGCCAAGGCATAGGCGTCCCACGCCGCGGGGTCCGCCGCCACGCAATCGGCATCCGTTGCGCCCGTGCGGCCACGCGTCAGCGCCACCGTCAACAGGCGCGGATCCTGCGGTTCGGCCGGCGCACCTGCCGCCTGCGCCACGACGCGCACGGGCAAGCCGCGCAGACCGGTGAGCCGGCTCGCGCGGCCGTCCCTGCAGGTCAGCGCCACGACCGGCGCGGAAATCGCCGGCATGCCCGCGCCACCGCTCGTCCCATAGGCATGCAGGCGCAGGAAGTCCAGCACCTGCCAGGTCTCGTCCGGCCGCAGCGCGGCGTCCAAGCCGTGCACGGCGGGTTCGCCCGGCGCATACCCGCCGTGGGCCAGCCGCCAATACAGCTCGCCTTCCAGCCGGTTGTCGAACAGCGCCGCGCCCAGCACGCTCGGCCACACGGGCAAACTGGCCGCGAGCGGCCCACGCCCATCCGCCGCCGCGCCGTGGCACGACGCGCAATGCTGCGCGTACAGCCGGCCGCCTTGCAGCACGTTCGCGTCAGAAAACGCCAACGGCGAACGTTGATAAGACGTGTCCCGCGCCTCGGTCAGCAGCATGCGCGGCGGTGGCCAGTTCGTCGCCAGCGCCAGCGCGGCGGCAACCGCCAGCAGCGCCAGGCGCCATCGCCGCGCGAACAGGGCGGCCACCAGCAATGCCACTGCCACTGCGCTCTGCGCCAGCGCCTGCCACAGCCGGTTCCAGGTGTGCGGACTAACAGGCAGGTCCGGGTCGTACCGCCAGGCAAACGGCCAGGACACCAGCGCCAGCGCCTCCGCAGGCTGGCGCCAGATCGACAGAGCAAGCAGCGAAACCAGCAGCCCCAACGCGCCCATCGCGGCCGCGACGCCGCGCCGCCACGCCGGTCTGGCGGCCGCAGCCACCTCGCCCGCGCGGCTGTGCAGCCATGCCGCGGCCAGGCCTGCCAAGAGCAGGATGGCCGCCAGCCCCAGCGCCAGATGTCCCACGCGCGAACCCAGCAATCCAGGCAGCCCCGGCACCGCGTGCCAAGCCAAGGCCAGCAGCACGGCGCACGCCACGAGCGCCCCCGCCGCGACCCACGGCAGGCGCAGGGCAGCGCCCCGCCCTGCCCCGGCCGCATTGCCCGCCACCGCCGACCACACCATCAATGCGCCGCCCGCCACGGCGGCTGCCATCGCAAGCCCCGCCGCGCTCACCACGTCGCATCCAGCCCCAAGAGGGCCAGCGCGCGATGCCGCAACGCCGCCAACCGCGGATCGCCCCGATGGCGCGGGTACGGCAGGTCATTGACGATCTCGTCCTTGATGCGCGCGGGCCGTTCGCTCAGCACCACGATGCGCGACGCCATGAACAGGGCCTCCTCGACGTCGTGAGTGACCAGCAAGGCGGTAAAGCCCGATCGCTGCCACAGCTCCACCAGCTCCGACTGCATGGCGATGCGCGTCAGCGAATCCAGCTTGCCCAAGGGTTCGT
The DNA here is from genome assembly GCF_001427425.1 of Achromobacter sp. Root565. NCBI lineage: Bacteria > Pseudomonadati > Pseudomonadota > Betaproteobacteria > Burkholderiales > Alcaligenaceae > Achromobacter > Achromobacter sp. Root565. The sequence goes on along the minus strand of NZ_LMGO01000006.1, from coordinate 82,005 downwards.
CCAGGATCAGGATGCGCGGGTCGTTCACCAGCGCGCGCGCCAGCGCCGCGCGCTGCGCCATGCCGCCCGACAGCTGATGCGGATAGGCCTGGCTGAACGCCGCCAGTCCCACCCGTTGCAGGGCATCGTCCACACGGTGCCGCTGCGTCTTCAACAGGCCCCGCGCCTGCAGGCCCAGCGCCACGTTGTTCCAGACCGTGCGCCACGGATACAGCGTCGGGTCCTGGAAGACCACGATGCGCGATGGCGACGGCCCCGCAATCGCCGCGCCGTCGGCCAGCAGGTCTCCGTGCGCCGGCGGTTCCAGCCCCGCCACCAGCCTCAGCAGCGTCGACTTGCCGCACCCACTGGGACCCAGCAACGCGACGAATTCGCCGGGTTTGACATCCAGGTCGATGCCGTCGAGCACTGGCAGCGCCGCGCCGTCCAGATCGAAATGATGATCCACGCCACGCACCGCCAGCGCGGCCCCGCGCGCGCCGGCAGACGGGGCGCTGGCGTGCGCCGTTGCAGTAGCTACCATTTCACGACTCCCTTCTGCCAGGCCAGGAGACGGTCGCGGCCCAGGAACAGCAACGTGATCAGCCCGGAGAACACCAGCGCCATCACGATCAGCGCGCCGTACATGTTGGCGTACGAGGCCCAGCCCTGCGCCCAGGACAGATACCATCCCAGTCCCGACTTCACGCCCATCATCTCGGCCGCCACCAGCACCGAGAACGACGCGCCCAGCCCCATGAACAGGCCCACGAACACCTGTGGCAAAGCCGCCGGGATCGCCACGCGCAGCACCAGAAACCATTCATTGGCGCCCATCGTGCGCGCCACGTCGTAATACGCGCGGTTCACACCCGCCACGCCGGACCACGTCAGCACGGTCACCGGAAACCACGTCGCCAGCGCAATCAGGAACACGGCCGCGGACCAACTGGAGGGAAAGAAGAAGAACGCCATCGGCAGCAGCGCCGTCGACGGCACGGGTCCCAGAAACCGCAGCACGGGATGCACCCAATACCCCAGCCCGCGCGACCAGCCGATCGCGACACCTGTCAGAAACCCGGCCGCCGCGCCCAGCACGAAGCCGTTTGCCAGCAGCCACAGCGAATTGACGAGGCTATCGGCCAGGCGCTTATAGTCCGACACATAGACCTCGATCAGCGACTGCGGCGGCGCGAAGAACGGGCTGGGCAGCAGCGCAAGCTTGGCCGTCGCCACCTCCCATGCGCCCACCGCCACCGCCAGCGCCAGCAGCCACGGCCCGGCCCGGTGCAGCGCGCGGATCGGCCGCAGCCGCGCCGCGCCCGACACGGCGGCCAGCAGCAACAGAATGGCCAGCGCCAGAGCCGCCACGCCGAACTCCCGCGTGTATCCCCACGACGTGAAGCCGACCTCCACGTTGGGCCACGCGAGCGTGATGCCGCCCACGGCTGCCCACAACGCCGCGGCGGCCACGCCCGTCTTCCATAGCCGCCAACCCACGGCGCCGGGCGCATGGCCCGCAGCGCCCACCGTCAACACATCAGCCGAGGACATTGGGCACCACCGCTTGCGCGTACTTGTTGATGTCCAGGCTGGCGCTGAGAACCTTGATGGTCTTCAGGTCCTTGGCGTACCCCACGATCTCCTCGCGCAGCGCCGCGCCGGTCGAGGCGTGGCCGTGGCTATGGCTGCGCAGGATCGCGGCCACGCGCTCGGGCGGCACCTTGCCGGGCACATACGGCGCAAAGATGCGCGCGGTCTCGTCGGGATTCGATGCCGTCCAGCGCTGCGCGTCGATCACCGCGCGCGCGATGGCCGCCGCCGACTCGGGATCCTTGCGCACCAGGTCGCCGCGCAGGCCCAGCACGCAGCAGGTGCGGTTCTCGTAATCGCCCTCGATGTTGGTGGCCACCTCGCGCAGCTTGTTGTCCTCGCGCAGGGTGTAGATCAGCGGATCGTCGCCCGCAATGGCATCCACCTCGCCCTTTCTCAGCACCTCGCCAAACAGGTCCTGCGGATACTGGCGCCAATCCACCGATTCGGGATCAATGCCCAATTGCGCCACACGGATCGCGAAGAAATTCTTCACGGGGCTGGCCTGATCGGACACGGCCACGCGGCGGCCCTTCAGATCGTTGACGGATTTGATGGGTGAATCCTCGGCCGTGAGCAGCCGCATGCAGCCGCCGTGCGTGCCCACCGCCAGCTTCACGTCAAAGCCCTGCTCCAGCGGCTTGAGCCAGCGCAGCGCCATGCCGATGCCGCCATCGGCGTGACCCGTTGCAATCGCTTCCAGCAACTGGTCCGTGGACCCGCTGAAATTGATGCGTTCGACCTTGAGGTTGTATTTGTCGAAGAAGCCGCGCTCCAGTGCCACCGACACCGGCGACTGGCACACGGCGGTCTGGCTCCACGCGATCTTGAACGTGCGCGGCGCGGCATTGGCCGCCAGCACGCGCGAGCCCAGCATGCCCAGCGGCGCGGCCAACCCCGCGGCGCCAGCCGCGCGCAGCAGCGCGCGGCGAGAAATCCCGTGCGCCGCGGCGGCGCCCGAATGGACTTTCGTATTCATCAACCTTCCTTTTGAGAGACCCAGAATGGCGACGATTGCCAGGAGGCATCATCGGCCTGGGCTCAGGCGTTAGACAAATACAAAGTCGGGATAACAATATGGGCGCGCGCTCCCGGCGCGCGCGGGTCTACTCGGGCATCGGGTCCGGCACGCCGTCCGCATCGACGGACTTCACGCGGTCCAGCGCGTTGCGCGCAGCCGACATCGCTTCGATCGTGCTGCGAAAACGCCGGCTCACGAAAATCTCGAACGCCAGGCTTTCCGGCTCGGGCGCGGCCTGCTCCGCAGCGGGCTCCGCATCTTCGGCGGACGTCGCAGTTGCGGTGGTTATCGCAGGCACGGCGGCCTTCACGGGTAGACGCCGCGTCTCCAGAAACGCACGCGGGGGGATGCGCCCCTCGGGCTGGGTCGCATACGCGACCACTGAAAATCCATTGATGATCTTCTCGGACATTGCGGTTTCCTTGGGCGCGTTCATGCAGGCGCACCGACACGTCCCACAACGGCCTGCCGCAAGAAAACTTAAGTGTGAAACGGCCGCGAAATCCAGCTCTTCACACCGTTATGCAAGCGACTCTATTTTGTCGACGCAAGCGCCTGCGCGCGCACGCGCACGCATGCCGCCACCTGCTCCAGACGTGCGACAGATCGGCGTGCAGCGATTGGAAACCAGCATTGCGTTCGCGCGTCGCCTCGTCCATTGCCCGAAAAAAACAACGGGCCCCATGAAGGGGCCCGTGTCGTACGAGTGCCGCTGAAATCCGATCAGGGCGCGAGCTTGAAGCCCAGGTCCACGCCCCACTTGTCGGTCTCGCGCAGCCATTTCGCGCCGCAATTCAGGCAGCGGAAGTGGTCTTCGCGGCTTTCCTCCCGGCCCTTCTGCGTTGGGTTGGTAAATCCTTGATGTCCCAGGTGCGAATGCGGCGCAACGCCTGCAAGTCCTGGATTAATGCGTTGGCAAGCCAAACACATAACGCTCATTGATGCTTCCCCACAAACAGTGTTAGCAAATTGTAAGGGATTTCACCAATGTCTTTCTATCAAATCGGCGACATAGCAGGAACTAAATTGTTAACGTGATTAGCAAACAACGTTTTGTAACGCCGTCAGGCATGTGTCCAGGTGATAAGGCGAAGTTGACGGCATATCGGCGCGCGTCACATTTCCATTTGTATCCAGACACTCATGCCAGCCGCCAGGGTGCAGGAAGCGGCTGCGAAAGCCGGCCAACGCCGTCTGCAGCGCGGGCAGATCGCCCATCACCGCCAGCGCCCGCAAGTATTCCGTCTGCGCCCAGATCCGGCGCGTAGCGTCGACCACGTTGCCGGACTCATCCAGCGATGCAATCACGCCTGCGGTATCGACACCATGATCGCGCGACCACTGCACGGCGCGCGGCAGCGACTCCGCAAGGTCCAGGCCTTCAAAAACCTGCGCAGATTCATGCACCAGCGACAGCCATTCAAACTGATGGCCGGGCTCCAGCCGGTTCCCGGCGCTGCCCTGCAAAGCTTCCGACACGCATTGCGTCGGCGCATGCACGAAGAACTGGCTGATGCCTTGGGCAAGCTCGCGCAGATGCTGCGCGAACCAGGCGGGCTCGGCCACCTGCGCCGCGGCCAGATAGGCTTCGGTCAGGTGCATCATCGGATTTTGCGCCGGCGGTTTCAGCGGCTGCGAGAAGTCCGCGCTAAGCGCCGCGTGATACAGCGAATCGTCCGTCTTGAAACGCGCCTCGATCGTGCGCGCCGTGGCCAGCATCAGCTTGCGCGCCGATGCGTTGCGGCTGCGCCTGAAATACGCGGAAGCGGCCAGCACAATGAACGCGTGCGTATACAGGTCCTGGGTATCGTCCAACGGCTGCCCTTGCGCGTCAACGCTGTAGCGCCAGCCGCCGTGCTGGTCCTGGAACACGCGCCGCAGGGATTCGAACAACCGGTCCGCATGCTGCGCGGCGGCCTCGCCGGGCGCCTGCGCAAAGACATACAACTGGCGCGCACAGGCCATCGCGCGATAACGCGTCGCGGGCAGCGGTTCACCGCTGGCAGGATTTAGAGATTCGTAAGGCAGGCCGAGCGACTCGTTGAATCCGCGGCCCAACCACATGGGCAACACGACCGAATCAAAATGCGCCCGCAGCGCGCGGATATCATCCGCAAGAAAGGAATTGGTCTGTGCGGCAGTCATCTTGGAACGACGCATACCCGATGAGGGCCCCAGGTTTTGGAGCAGCAACGATAACCGAAATCGTCGTCGCCATCTCGAGAGTATCCGCCACGTGCTCATGCACACACAGACCGGTCGTGCCGATCAGCTCCGTCCAGGGTGCAAGCCCTATCGGAAGATATTTTCCTCTACCCAGTTTTGCGCGAAGATTTCCGCGCGATCACGAGCTTCGTCCAACGAAGCGCAGTTGCCCAAGTGGGAAAATGCGGCATCCACTTCGGTGCCGCCCTCAGCCGTAACCGTCAGCAATACGCCATATCCGCCGGTATCCATGGCCGCTGTGGAAACGTCGATCAGTACTTCCTGGTCACGATGCTGCATGTGCTACCTCCCAGTCGGTTACCTAAACGCGCGAACCACGCGTGACGTGCGAAGGGACAAAATTTCCCGCGCAAGACAATAGACCTGCAACCGTCACGCAAAGTTCATCTTACTGGCCGGACGCGGGGCCGGATACGTCCGAAAGATGTCAATTCGCACATTCCGTCTCAGGATATGCCTTGCCGCCCAGTGGCGAAGGCATCGAGCACGAAATACTGCGAAAACATTCGCAACCTTGCAGCAATCAGGCTGAAGTGGTCTGAATGAAGAATCTCGTGACTTGCGTAAAGCGGCGATTGCCGTACGGCCGCGATAATCGCAAAGGCCTAGCGCAAATGGATGGCGCCCGGCTCTTCCATGCGAAGCGAGAGCCTGCCCTTGTCGGTGATGAGCCAGCGGCCGTCGGGGCCGGACTCGATGCAGCGCAAGGTCTCCAGTGCTTGGGCGACGTGCGCCGGCACGTCGGTCTGGACCGCGCCGGGCTCGTTATTGTCGGCCACGACGCGCAGCCAATGTCCCAGTTCGCCCTTTTCGAAACGATGCAATGCCATGCGTGGTTCTCTCTTGAATTGCTCAACGATAGCATGCCGGTCAAGCCCCGCCGCCGCGTATCGCAGGCACTCAGGCCAGCAGGCGGGGCACTGACGACGCAAGCAGCGCAACGCCGGATATCGTCAACAGACCCAGTACAACGCGGCGAAACGCGACATCGCTGATGCCCACATAAACGCGCGTGCCCCATAGTGTCGGCACCAGCATCGCGGGCACGATCAGCGCGAACAGCGGCAGCATGTCGCGCGTGACCACACCGGTCAGCACATAACTCGCCATCGTGACCATCAGCATCGACAGGTTGAAGTTCTGGATCACTGCGCGCTGCACGTCGCGATCGAAGCCGCGCAAGGTGCACCACAACGTGGGAATCACGCCGGTAAAGCCGCCCAGTCCGCCCATGACGCCGCCAATGGCGCCGGCCACGCCATCGGCCACCTTGCCGCCCACCGTGATGCGCGGAATGCGCGCGGCGAACAGCATGATCGGGCACCAGATGGCGAGCAGCCCGCCGATGAAGGCCTTGAACACCAAGGGATCGAGATGCGGCAACACCTTCACACCCAGCGGAATGCCGAACAAACCGCCGACGATGAACGGCAGCAGATGCGCCATCGCAAAGCCCCGGCGCACGGTGAAGGCCGCCAGCAACTGCCCGGTCAGCGCGCCGAACACCGCCATCGCCGCGGCAAGCCGCGGGTCCACGGTCCAGGCCCAGAACGACATGGCCACCATGCCGAAGCCAAAGCCCGACAGGCCTTGCACAAAGCCCGCGGCCATTGCTCCGACCACGACCACTACATATAACGAGTCCATATCTGCAGCGCGTTCCGCATCACCGGCCGGCACCATTTCCGGCGCACGCCATTCTAGTGCGTTCTAGGAAGGACGCAGCGCAAGCGGCGAACGCCGCAGACGCGTGGCCAGCGCGGAGGCCGCCACGCTGGCGGCGATCAGGGCAAGACCGAGCGCGAGGTCCGCCGAGATGTGCTCGTGGAACACGACCGACGACACGATCAATCCGATCACCGGCACGCACAGCATCGCGATGGAGGTCGCGGCGGGCGGCAGCTTCTGCGTCATGCCCAGCACCACGATGAACGTCAGCGCCGTGGCGAGCGGTCCGGTGTACAGGATCAGCGGCCAGGCCTGCGCATCGCCCAGAAAGGTTGGCGCGCCGTCGCGCATCCATGCCAGCGCGGCCAGCGGGATCGTGGCCATCGCGGTTTGCCACGGAATCATGTCGGCGCCCAGGCGCACGTGGCGGTTGGCGCGCAACTGGATGATGTTGCAGGCCCAGGCAAACGACGCGCCCAGCAGCATCACGAGACCGATGACGGTATGCGCCTGCCACGGACTGAATGCGGGCGCCACGATGACGCCGATGCCGGCGTAGCTGAGCGCTGTCGCCAGCCATTGGCCTAACGACAGGCGTTCCTTCAGGATCAGCGATGACAGCGGGATCACCCAAATGGACGTCGCGTAGGCGATGACCGAGGCGCGGCCGGGCGCCACATACTGCAACGCCCACAGTGCGAGCGCGGTGAACGCGCCCATCTGCAGCAGGGCCACGCCCGCCACCAGCGGCCATTCCTGGCGCGTCGGCAGACGCAGGCGTCCCAGCACCGCAAGCACCAGCACGCTGATCAGCGCGGCGGATCCGAATCGGCTGGCGGCAAGCCATAACGGGCTCATGTGCGCCAAGCCCAGCTTCATGACGGGCCAGTTTCCGCCCCAGATGGCAACCGCCCCCGCGAGCGGGAGGAACTTGCGAAGACTGCCTTGCTGACTCATTACCACCCTGCTCTGCCGCTGATTATTCTGCGTTTCGGCCGTATGACCGAAGGACGGAACAGTCTATAGGGTAAACCCCAGCATTTTTCACCGCTTTCTGCGCTCATAACCGGCATACTCGGCACAGATGCACTGCCAACCCGCCGCCACAAGGTGACTTATGCCGGAAATCAACCTGGATGCCACCGACATCCGTATCCTCAACGAACTTCAGCGCGACGCGCGGCTCACGAACGTTGAGCTGGCCGCTCGTGTGAACCTGTCCGCATCGCCGTGCCTGGCGCGCGTGCGTCGACTGGAAACGGAAGGGCTCATCGATCGGCGGGTCACGCTGCTGAACGCGCGCAAACTGGGTCTGAAGGTCAACGTCTTCATCCAGATCTCGCTGGACAAGCAGCGCAAGGCCGCGCTGGACGTGTTTGAACGCGAGATCGCAGTGCTTCCCGAAATCATGGAGTGCTACCTGATGTCCGGCGACGCGGACTACCTGATCCGCGCGCTGGTACCCGATGTCGATGCGCTGGAAAGACTGATCGTCGAACACATCACGCGCATCCCCGGGGTGGCAAGCATCCGTTCGAGCTTTGCCCTCAAGCAGGTGCTCTACACCACCGCCGTGCCGCTTGCCTGACGCCGCATCTGGTATCCATCCGACGCTTGCGGGATTGCGGCGGCAAGCCCACAATGAAAACGCCTGACGCCGGCTTTTTCCCGATCGGCGCCAGCATCCCTCCCATCGCTTAGCAAGGAGCAAACCATGCCCGAAACCGAATGGTTCCCCGGCAATTCGCTACCCGATCGTCAGGGTTACTTTGAAGTGGAGTTCGCCACCGGCGAAACCGAAATCACGCGCTATGGCATGTTGGGCTGGGAGCCCGAAGAAGAGCGCGGCCACATCCTGCGCTGGCGCGGGCTGGATCCGAACATCGAGCAAGCCGAGATCGATCGCGAAGCAGCCTTGCGCAATAACAGCGACAACGTGATCGGCTGACCAGCCGGCACAACCTGCGCGGCGGGTCCATCCCGCCCCACAGCAAAACAAAACGCCGCGGAAGAATCCGCGGCGTTTTGACTGGGCGCTTACCCGATCAGCGGTCGAGTTTCGAGATCTTCGTGCCCGCGAGCGACACGCCGGCCATTAGGCCACCGTTGTTCATCACGAAGCCCACCACCGGCTGCTGAGCCGTGTTGGTGTCGATGCGGCCATTGGCGCCGATGTTGACCACCGCCACCGTCGCGTCCGCACCCACGGTCCAGCCGCTGCTGTTGCGGAACTTGTTCAAGGCGTCATCCGTCATGAAGAGCAAAACCATGGCCTTCGACTGCGCGCCGGCCTGGAAGCCGATCGAGCCCGCCGTCGTGCTGTAGTAGCCCGCATTCTGGCCACCCACGCGCAGCACGCCCTTGCCGTGTTCGGCGCCGACGATGAAGCTGCCGCTCAGCACGTCGGGAAATACCAGCACGCCCTTGGCGCGCGCCACCAGATCCTTGGATTGGGGAGCGGCTTCGTACAGCTTGGCGAGCGTGGCGTTGGCCGCGCTGTTCATCGACTGCCGTTGTTCGGACGTCGAGGCGGCCGGCGACTTGCTAGGCGTGGTCGTAGTGCAACCCGCAAAAACCAAGCCGGCGGCGCCGATGGCGATGGCCATGCCGGTGCGGCGCAGAACAGGAAAAGTGTCGAACATGGAGCTCTCCTTTTGTTGTCATACAGGGACAACTGTACCGGGCATTCCAGATCCGACAAGTCAAACGAATGTGATAAACGAAACAAAACACTAGCGGGCGCTAGAGAATTCCGTAGCGAGGTTCACCGGTGTGCTCGTCCACCGACAGGATGCCGGAGAGCACCAGCTCGGCATGGCGCCGCGCAATGGCGGGATCGTTGAAGGTCACGAACCGGGGCAGCGACCATCGCCGCGCAGCCGCCTCACTGCCGTTGCGGCACACCAGTATCTCGATGGCCAGCACGCCGGTCTTCAAGTCGACGACTTCGCATTGCACTTGAAAACCATCGATATGACGCTGTGGCCACCCACTCATGCTGCACCTATGAATTACGACTACCCGGCCGCAATATGCCCCAAAGAAAAAGGCTTGAAAAGCAGTGTTTTTCAGGGGTAAAAACGTACTAATCCACATAGTGCCGAGGCATCTTGAAGTTCGTAAAAATGCGATCAAAAGCGGCCGTTTTCGCACCCTGCCTTCAAACCGGCAATCGCCGGACATTCCACCCCTCCACCGACGCTCATGACCACACCTGTCTTCGAACCCGATACCGCTCCACTGGAAGTCCTGCCTCGTGATCTGTCCGCCTACCGCGAAGGCAACACCGGCATTCCCTACGTGCACCGCTTCGAATCCGGCAAGCCCGGGCCGCACGTGCTCATCAACGCCATCACGCACGGCAACGAGATCTGTGGCATGGTCGCCGCCACGCATCTGCTGGACACAGGCGTGCGCCCGAAGATCGGCACGCTGACGGTCAGCTTTGCCCACGTCGAGGCCTACGAGGCTTTCGACATTGACCGTCCTTACGACAACCGCCAGCTCGTCCACAACCTGAACCGCATCTGGTCCGCTGCCATGCTCGACGGCGCTGAAGACAGCCCCGAACTGCGCCGCGCCCGCGAAATGCGCCCCATCCTGGACGCCGCGGACTTCGTGCTGGACATCCATTCCACGCGCGCACCCGTGCAACCATTCTGGGTCTACAACGAGATGGACCGCAACACCGCGCTGGCCGCGGCCGTCGGTTCGCCGCAGGTCCATCTGGTCATGCCGCAAGACAAGTTTCCAGGCACCGGCGTCATGGGCTACGGGCATCACGGTGATCCGCTCTCGAACAGCGGCGGCGCGCTCGTTGTTGAATGCGGCCAGCATTTCGCCCGTTCCGCCGCCGAGCTGGCCACCGACGTCACCCTGCGCTTTCTGGCGCATCTGGGATTGATCGACACGCCGGCCGGCACGCCGGCCCCGCCCACGCCGCAACGCTATCGCCTGCTGGAGGTCCACATGGTGAAGTCCGAAGACTTCACCTTCACGCGCCCCGTCATCGGCTTCGAAACCTTTGACAAGGGCGAGTTGATCGCGATGAACGGCACGGAAGAAATCCGCTCCCCGTGCGATGCATGCACGATCTTCATGCCCACGCGCATGCCGATCGTCGGTCGCGAAGCTGTGTACCTGACGCAGGCGATTTGACGTAGAGGATTCGAGGCGGGTGAGTCGAACCCGCCGTCTTCAAAGATCCGGTATCAGGCGCTTGCCCATGCTGACGACCGCGTCCTCCTGAAACCCCATGCTGTCGTAGAAGCGCTTCACCGCGATGTTGTCGGATCGGATCAGCAGGTTGATCTTCGGACACCCCATCTCCAGCAGCTTGCGCTCAACGGCCCGCATCAGCGCCGTGGCGAAACGATGCCGCCGATGTACGGGCGAAACGGCCAGGTAATTGATCCAGCCGCGGTGACCGTCGTAGCCCCCCATCAACGTAGCCACGATCTCGCCGTCCAGCACGCCCACCAGAAACAGATCGGATTGCACCGTCATCTTGCGCGCAATGTCCTTGCGCGGATCGTTCCACGGACGCGTCAGCCCGCAGGCTTGCCACAGCGCGATCAGCGCCGTCTCGTCGGATGGATGAAAAGGCCGGATGGCGAGGTCTTGATGAGACATGCTTCATTCCTTGTGATGAAAGAACGAAGGCCTTGCGATACGCCTCGGACGCGGGAAATCCTGAAAACAAAAAAGCCACGAGGGTATCGTGGCCTTCTGAAATAAGCGCCGGACAATCGGCGCCCGAACACGGCTAGCCACTCAACGTAGACGTCGAGTGATTCGTCGGAAATCTGCACGCGTTGCGGCAGCGATAGGCGATGTGTTCATGCGCAGCAGCATACACGAGGCACGCTTGCGCCGGCAACGCGCAACGAGGTCAATCCACCTCGGGAGCAGGCAGCGTGCCCTCCATCACTACCACGGCCTGCCCCGCCACGCTCGCCCATACGCCATCCTCGCGCGGCTCGGCATGCGCCAGCAACAAGCTTGCGCGTCCCATGTCCACGCCCTGTCCCACCCGTAGCCGCAAGACGCCCTTGCCCGCAAGCAATGCGCGCAGCGCCGTGACCGCAGCCGTCGCGCTGCCCGTGGCGGGATCCTCGGTCATCCGGCCTGTGAGCATGCGCGCCTGCAGATCGGTGGGCGCGTCCATCGCCTCGCCCGCCGTGTCGGTGGTGTAGATATAGATAGACTTGGCGCCAAGCTGCGGCATCAGGGCCGCGTAACCGCTCGAGTCCGGCACCGCGCGCCGCAACGCGTCGCGATTGGCAAGCTGCACCACCAGAAACGGCAGGCCCACCGACGCCACCATCGGTGCGTGCGTCGACACGTCAATGTCCGCGGCGTCCAGCCGCAGCGCGCTTGCCACCGCATCCACCGGCGCCTCGCTGCCGCGCGACAGCGGCTGCGGCGCGCGCAACTCCGCGCCCTGCAGCCCGTGTTCGCCATATGCCAACGCAATCCGCACCAGGCCGGCTTCTTCTTCGAACACGAAGGCCTGCGGCGCAGGCAGCCCCGCCGCGATCTGCTCGCGCGCCAGCACGACCGCAGTGCCGACATTCGGGTGACCGGCAAACGGCACCTCACGGTCCGGCGTGAAGATACGCACGCGCGCCGTATGGGCCCGGTCCCGCGCCGGCATGACGAAACTGGTTTCCGAATAATTGAATTCGCGCGCGATCCGCTGCATCTGCCGGGTATCCAGACCCTGCGCATCCAACACAACAGCCAGCGGATTGCCTTGATAGGCATGGCCGGTGAACACATCCGCGGTGACGTAACGGTAGCGCATGCAAGCATCCTCAAGAGCCGCCTGAAGCTGGCGGGAAGCGGAAATTGTGCGTGCTCCAGTCCGGACGCGAAAGACACAGAGCCGCGAATTTGTCCGCATAACAGACAAGGCGCGAGGCCCACGCCGCCGTCACGAGCCAGGTCACGCATGACGCCGGCACCGCCTCGGCTGGTGCGCCCTCACTATTGAAAATCGCTGGGGGCTGGGGAATACTTTGCGTCCCGTGCATCTACTTTTGGAGGGCATTGCCATGCAACGCGAAGACATCCAAAAGCTGGGCGCTCAAGCGGCCCGCGACGGATTGAGCTTGTGGGACTGCCCGTACTATCGGGCGGCCGCCATGCCGGGACACACCGGCGAATCGATCTCGCAATGGCGCGTCAAGGTCGAGGCTTGGGAAGCCGGATGGTTGGAAGCCACCGGCGGTGGCCAGGCCCCGCCCGGAATACGAACACGCTTCTTGCCGCGCGCTATGTCGCGGCTGGTCATTTGATGCGGTGAACGGCGCGGGGCGCATTGCACGGGCGACGGTGACGCCCTCGTCAAACAAGAAAAGCTTGACCTGAAGATCCGGCCCCGTTTTTGCCGGCATATACTGTATATTCATACAGTATTTTCCGCTTCACCATGCGATGCACCGTCATCCGAACCCACTACCTTGGCCGCAAACGCCACGACAACGACCCGGCGCACGCGGTCACGGGGACGGTCCGCATGTACTCGATCATGCGCGACGACCTGCGTCGCTACATCAGCGTCATGACGCTCGACACCTTGGCCAAGTTCGGCGCCTCACAAAAAGGCCCCATCCCCGATCTGCTGGAACCCGAACTCCTCACGTTCGGATCGGACCGCGGAATGATGGTGTGCGGCTTTGAAGAAATTGACGGTCAGCGCTATTACCAGGGCTGGTGGATGCAATGGGTGGAGCTCTGAATGCATCGCGTCCACCGGCCCTCGACGCGCTGATCCATCCCGCTATTTCTTCGCGTAACTTTTCTGGACACGAATCGTGATCGCGCTCATCTTTTGGCTTAGGACCTTTCCCTGCAGGAGGCGCGAAATGGATGACCCCGTCCACAGAGCCGGCCAGGAAGCCGCCAGATATGGCGTGCCGCTTTCTGCTTGCCCCCTCATGAAAGAAGCAAACATGCCCGGCCATACCGGCGAATCGCTGCCAATCTGGCGCGCCAGATTGGCCCTATGGGAAGCCGGCTGGCACGAAGAAACCAAAGCCCGCCTCGCTGAACTGCATCGCCGCCGGCTATTGCAACAATCGTTTGATTGAAGGCGCCCGCGCTGCCGCGTGTCCGCCACCTTCGGGAACGCGGTTTGCTGCACGGTAGTCACCGCAGCGGCGTGGTTGTTTTTTCGATCAAGCAGAGGGCGGTTCCGCACACTCCCTCCCTCTTGCCGCTGCGGCCCTGCTGCTTCTTCCTGCAGCTTCTCCCTTCTGCTTCGTACCCCCGCGCGCTTCAAAATTCCTTGATGATCCTGTAGCCGAAACGGGTGCAGACGTGGCCCGTATAGACACGATCACCCATCAACCAGATCGCCCGCACGAAATCCCTTTCAATTGATCAACCCGTCAATATCGAGAATTGTGATCGGTCTGACGATAGGCTCATTCCGATACGCGGGCATCACGCGCTTCGGTGACACTTATTAAGCGGATCGAGTATGCAAATCGCATTGCAGCAAGCGGCACACGCAGTCCGGTGCTGACGATGCTGAAGTGTCGGGCGGCTTATAACGATGCTGAAAGTGTCGGGTGGCTTGAATGGGAAGTGCCCACAAAAGCCGGCCGCAATGAGAAAGGGGGTTAGTGATTATTATCACTAACCCCCTAGGGTATTGCTGGTCGGGACGGCGGGATTCGAACTCGCGACCCCTTGCACCCCATGCAAGTGCGCTACCAGGCTGCGCTACGCCCCGAAAGAAAAAGAGTATAGCAGAACTAAAAAATGTTTGCACGCATTGGTGCAAAAAAAGTGCTGAATACTCAAAAAATTTTGCGCTCTGCGTTCGCTGTTCATCACACTGCATGTGATGAACCAGCGGCGCGAAGCGCTTAGGCATTACGGTGAGCAGCGTGCGTGGCCAAGAAGGCCAGCGCGCGCTGCAGGTACTGATATCAAGCGTTGGATTTCAAGCGATGAGTCGCGGGGAAAGCGGCTCAGGCGGCAGGCGCCGTGTGCGTCGCGTTAACCGCAGCGGGCGTGGTGGCCGCAGTGCCCAATGCATCAGCGAGCATCGCGGACACGTTGCCGAGTTCGGTGCGCAGCGATTGCATCTCGGTGCCCGACAGGCGCACGGCGGCGTCCTGGTCGTGCGGCACATCGCGCGCGTCGCCGAGGCGATTACGCGCGCCGCTGATCGTGAAGCCTTGTTCGTAAAGCAACGAACGGATGCGGCGGATGAGCAGCACTTCGTGATGCTGGTAATAGCGGCGGTTGCCGCGGCGCTTCACGGGTTTGAGCTGCGTGAATTCCTGTTCCCAGTACCGCAACACATGAGGCTTGACGCCACACAGGTCGCTGACTTCGCCAATGGTGAAGTAACGCTTGGCGGGAATGGGCGGTAGGGTAACGGTGGATTCAGTACGTGTCATAAGCGGATTTTATGCGCGCGATGCGGAGGGCGCCGATAACAATTACCGACAAAGCGTATCACTCCGCGGCTTCGGGTGCTGCGGGGACGGCCTGCTCCACCACACTCTTGAGTTTCTGGCTGGCGTGGAACGTGACCACGCGCCGCGCCGCGATGGGAATGGTCTCTCCGGTCTTGGGGTTGCGGCCAGGGCGCGGCGGTTTATCGCGCACCTGGAAGTTGCCGAAACCCGAAAGCTTGACGGAATCACCGCGCGCCAGAGCGTCGCGGATTTCCTCGAAGAACGTATCGACGATGTCCTTGGCTTCGCGCTTATTCAGGCCGACCCGCTCGAAGAGCAGTTCGGCTAGCTCGGCCTTGGTGAGGGTGCGTTGCTCGGCAAGCATACTGGTCCCCATGTTCAGCCACGTTGGCGCGCGCCGTGCGCGGCAACCAGGGCTTCCTTGATGCGCGCGAGGCAATCCGCCACGCGGGCTTCGTCCAAAGTGACCTCAGTGTCCTGTAGCCAGAAACGGAACGCAAGGCTTTTCTCGGCGACCGGTTCGCTACCTTGCGCCTTGTCACGCCACACGTCGAACACGCGCGCATCCTGCACGACGGCCAGCTGTGCGTCGGCCTTGACGGCTGCGGCAACGGTGTCGAGCATGGACTGTACGGTCACGTCTTCATCGACCCACAGCGCCAGGTCGCGCACCACCACGGGCTGACGCGACAGCTCGCGCACCTGCGGCAATTCGCCTTCGGACAATGCGTCCACATCCAGTTCAAACACCACCGGCGCATGCGCCAGGTCGGCCTGCTGCGCCCAGCGCGGATGCAGTTCGCCGACCCAACCGACCTGCTTGCCGTCGAGGATGACGCGCGCGCCACGGCCGGGATGCAGGGCGGGATGTGCCGCTGCCTCGAAACGCAGGCGGCGGCCGCGTGCGCCGAACAGCGACTCGACGTCCATCTTCACGTCGAAGAAATCGACGTGGCGCGTGGGCACGCCCCACTGCTCTTCCACGGCCGGGCCCCATGCAGCGCCCGCGAGCTTCATGGGCTGGCGCACGCCGGCCACTTGCAGCGGACCGTCCTCGGCCGAGGCATCGCGGAAAAACACGCGCCCCAGTTCGAACAAACGCACGCGCGATTGCTTGCGGTTGGCGTTATGGCGGATGTTGGCGACCAGGCCGCCGATCAGGCTGGAACGCATGACCGACAGATGACTGGCGATCGGATTCACGAGGCGCACGGGGTTGTCGTTGCCCGCGAAATCGCGTTCCCAGTCGGCTTCGACGAAGCTGTAGTTGACGACTTCCTGGTAGTCCTGGGCGGCCGTCAGGCGGCGCAGCGCATGCGCGCCGCGGCGCACTTCGGGCTGCGAGAACATCTTGGCGCGGGCCATCGGCGGCACGTCGGGAATGCTTTCGAAGCCGTAGATGCGAGCCACTTCCTCGATCAGGTCTTCTTCGATTTCCAGGTCGAAACGGAACGACGGCGGATTAACGATGAAGTCATCGCCCTCGACCGAGTAGTCCAGGCCCAGGCTGCCGAAGATCGTGGCGACCTGCTCGCGCGTGACCGGCACACCCAGCACGCGATGGCAACGCGCCAGGCGCATGCGCACCGGAGGACGCTGGGGCAGATTGACGATCTGGTCGTCGATGGGCCCCACCTGGCCGCCGCAGATGTCGACGATGAGGCGGGTGATGAATTCCAGGTGCTCGGGAATGCTGGCGTAGTCGACGCCGCGTTCGAAGCGGTGGCTGGCTTCGGAGCTGAACTTGAAGCGGCGCGCGCGGCCGGCAATGGCTTGCGGCCACCAGAACGCGGCTTCGAGGTAGATGTTCTGTGTGTCCAGCGTCACGGAGGTGGCTTCGCCGCCCATGATGCCGGCCAGGCTTTCGACCTGCTCGCCGGCGACGACCACGCCGACCTTCGGGTCCAGCTTGACGGTCTGGCCGTTCAGCAATTCCAGCGTTTCGCCTTCACGCGCCCAGCGCACGGCGATGTCGCCGCCGATCTTGTCCAGATCGAAAACATGCGACGGGCGGCCCAGTTCGAGCATGACGTAGTTGGAGATGTCGACCAGCGCGGACAGCGAACGCTGGCCGGCGCGCTCCAGGCGCGTCTTCATCCATTCGGGCGTCGCCGCGCGGGCGTTCACGCCGCGGATGACGCGGCCGCCGAAACGGCCGCAGAGGTCGGGCGCCTCGATCTTGACGGGCAGGCGCTCGTCGAGCGTGACGGGCACGGCGGCTGCCGTAGGCACCGACAGCGGCGCGCCGGTCAACGCGGCCACTTCGCGCGCAACGCCAAGGATCGACAGGCAGTCGGCACGGTTGGGCGTCAGCTTGAGCGTGAACAGCGTGTCGTCCAGGTCCAGCGCTTCACGGATGGATTGGCCGGGGACCATATCCGCGGGCAGCTCGAGGAGCCCCGCGTGGTCTTGCGACAGGCCCAGTTCGCGCGCCGAGCACAGCATGCCGGAAGACTGGACGCCGCGCATCTTGGCGACGCCGATCTTCATGCCGCCAGGCAGTTCCGCGCCCACGCGGGCAAGCGGCACCTTCAGGCCGGCGGCCGCGTTAGGCGCGCCGCACACGATCTGCAGGCGTTCGCCGGAGCCGTCGTCAACCTGGCAGACGCGCAGTTTGTCGGCGTCGGGGTGCGGGGCGATCTCGACGATATGCGCAACGACCACGCCGGTGAATGCGGGCGCGGCGGGCTCGGTTTCTTCGACTTCCAGGCCGGCCATCGTGAGCCGGTGCGCGAGTTCATCGGTTGCGATCGGAGGATTGACCAGCGTACGCAGCCAGGATTCGGGAAATTGCATGATCAGCCGTCTGTTATTCGTTGAACTGGCGCAGGAAGCGCAAATCGCCTTCGTAGAACTGGCGCAGATCGTTGACGCCGTAGCGCAACATGGTCAGGCGCTCGAGCCCGGAGCCGAAGGCAAAGCCGATGTAGCGCTCGGGATCCAGCCCGAAGTTGCGCACCACCTGCGGATGCACCTGGCCGGATCCGGAGATCTCCAGCCAGCGGCCGCGGTTGGGACCCGAGGTGAACATCATGTCGATCTCGGCGGACGGTTCCGTGAACGGGAAGAACGACGGACGGAAGCGCACGACCAGATCGTCGCTTTCAAAGAAGCAACGCAGAAAATCGGTGTACACGCCCTTCAGGTCGGCAAACGAGATGTCCTCGGCGATCCAGAGCCCTTCCACCTGGTGGAACATGGGCGAGTGCGTGGCGTCGCTGTCGACGCGATAGGTGCGCCCGGGCGCGATGACCTTGATGGGCGGCTTGTTCATGCGGGCATAACGCACCTGCATGGGGCTGGTGTGCGTGCGCAGCAGCAGCGGCAGGCCGTCCGCGTCGTTCATGTCGACGTAGAACGTGTCCTGCATGGAACGCGCCGGATGATCCAGCGGGTTGTTCAAGGCGGTGAAATTGGTCCAGTCGTTTTCCACTTCGGGGCCGTCGGCCACGTCGAAGCCAATGGAACGGAAGATCTCTTCCACGCGTTCCCAGGTCCGGATCACCGGATGGATGCGGCCCGGCGCGCGACCGCGGCCCGGCAGGGTGACGTCAATGGTTTCGGATGCCAGACGGGCATCCAGCTCCGCCTGCGCCAGTTCGGCGCGGCGCGAGGTCAGAAGCTCTTCGATCTTCTGCTTGGCCTGGTTGATCCGCGCGCCCGCTTCTCGTTTCTGCTCGGGATCGAGCTTGCCCAGGCCTTTGAGCAGCACCGTCAAGGCGCCTTCCTTGCCCAGGAAACGAGCTTTTGCGTTCTCAAGCGCGGCGGCATCGGTAGCCGCGGCGAACCGTTCTTGCGCCTGGGCTACCAGGTCGTCAACCAATCGAGTCATGAAATCCAGCCTTCAAAACGCAAACGGGGCTATTACAGCCCCGTTTGCAGCGATGCGCGATGAGTTAAAGCGCGCGATCAGGCAGCCAAGGCAGCCTTGGCTTGCTGCACGATGGCGGCGAAGCCGGCCTTGTCGCGCACGGCCAGATCGGCCAGGACCTTACGGTCGAGTTCGATCGAAGCCTTCTTCAGGCCAGCGATGAACACGCTGTAGCTGACGCCATGCTCGCGGACGGCCGCGTTGATACGCGTGATCCACAGAGCGCGGAACGTGCGCTTCTTGTTACGGCGGTCGCGGTAGGCGTATTGGCCAGCGCGCATGACTGCTTGCTTGGCAATACGGAACACATTACCGCGGCGGCCACGGTAACCCTTGGCGGCGGCAATGACTTTCTTGTGACGTGCGCGGGCAGTTACGCCGCGTTTGACGCGAGGCATAGTAGATCTCCCTTAGATCAAGCGAAAGGCATCATGGCCTTGACGGAGGCCACGTTGGAGTCATGAACCGCCGCAGAGCCGCGCAATTGACGCTTGGCCTTGGTGGTCTTCTTGGTCAGGATGTGACGCTTGAACGCCTGACCACGCTTGATGGAGCCGCTGCCGCGCACCTTAAAGCGCTTCGAAGCGCTTTTCTTGGTTTTCATCTTGGGCATGATGATTCCCTAAACTAAAACACGCATTGTTGATTTACATGACGCCAGGTGCTTGACGCCAAAGACGCCAAAACTTGTAGACCTGTTGCCACTTCTGGGGGTCGCAACCAACGATCTTTAAAGCACATCGTTGTTCCGCGAGTCTTTCCCGAAGGCGGACAAAAAGCTACCCACATCCGGAAAAGCCTTTGATTATATGGTGATTTCCTGAACTTTGTCGAGTCGGCGAGTGCTTCAGCAACAACGGGCACGGGAGGACGGGATCATACCCCCGTACGCCGGTACTGCACTGCCTGGGCGACGTGGCTGGCCGCCAACATCGCCTGGCCATCCAGATCTGCGATCGTGCGGGCCACCCGAAGCGCCCGGTGCATGGCGCGGGCGGAGCCGGTCAGGCGCCGCATGGCCTGATGCAGCAGCGCCTGCGCGTCGGCATCCATGACGCAGAATTCGTCCAGTTCCGCCCCAGCCAGCGCGGCGTTGATCTTGCCCTGCCGGGCAAGCTGGCGCTCGCGGCAACGGATCACGCGCTCCCGGACAGCCTGAGACGCTTCGCCCGGCGGCGCGGTCATCCAGGCGGGATCGGAAGGCGGCAAGGCCACGTGCAGGTCGATCCTGTCCAGCAGCGGCCCCGAGATCTTGCCTGCGTAGCGCGCCACCTGGTCCGGCGTGCAGGCGCACGCGCGCCCCGGATGGCCTCGCCAGCCGCAAGGACAGGGGTTCATGGCGGCGACCAGCTGGAAACGGGCCGGAAACTGCGCGGCGTGCAGCGCCCGGGAGATGACCACCCTGCCCGCCTCCAGCGGCTCTCGCAGCGCCTCGAGCGAGCGGCGGCTGAATTCGGGAAGTTCGTCCAGGAACAGGACACCGTGGTGGGCCAGACTGATTTCACCGGGACGCGGCCGCCCGCCCCCGCCGACTAGCGCCGCCACCGACGCCGAATGATGCGGCGCCCGGAAAGGCGGCTGGCCAGTGAGCGTGTCGGGCATGCCGGCCATGGCCGCGACGGCCGCAGCCTCAAGCGCCTGGCCACGCTCGAGCGGCGGCAGCAGGCCCGGCAGGCGCGCGGCCAGCATGCTCTTGCCCGCGCCAGGCGGGCCCAGCATGAGCAGACTGTGGCCGCCTGCCGCCGCGACTTCCAGCGCACGCCGTGCGCCCGGCTGACCGCGCACGTCCGACAGGCAAGGAACGGGCGCGGCGGGCGGCCAAGGCGAGGGCACGGCATTAGGCAGCAAGGACGCGCCCGCCGCATGGGACGCCACGTCCGCCAGGCAACGCGCCGACAGGACGCGCAACCCGGGGACCCAGGCCGCTTGCTCGGCGCTGCCGGCAGGCAGGATGAGCGTCGCGTCGGGCGCGTCGCGGGCGACGCTCAGCGCGATCACCAGCGGCGCGGCGACCGGCACGAGCGCGCCGGTCAAGGACAGTTCGCCGGCCAGCACCAGGCGAGACAACGCGGGGTCGGGCGCCCGGGGGTGAGCTTCGGGGTGTTGCGCACTATCCTGCGCTGGCGCCGCCAATTGACCCGAGGCCAGCAACACCCCCAGCGCAATGGGCAGATCGAATCGGCCGGACTCCTTGGGCATGTCTGCCGGCGACAGATTGACGGTGATGCGCCCTGCTGGAAACTCAAAGCCGCTGTTGATGATGGCCGCCCTGACCCGCTCGCGGCTTTCCCGGACTTCGGTGTCAACGAGCCCGACCACGTTGAATCCCGGCAAGCCAGGCCCCAGGTGCGTTTCGACGCGGACCGCATGGGCGTGCATGCCGCTAAGGGCCCTGCTGGCGAGTACGGCAAGCGTCACGGGGGGTCTCCGGGATGAGTTCGAGACGCCAGTATCCGCAAAAAACAAACGGCCGCGGAGAGCGGCCGTGACAAAACGATCTCGCACACGGCCCGCGCGGAGCGGGCACGCGGCGTTTGCTTACTTATCGAGTCCCGTCGCCGGGCCCTTGTCCAGACCCGTCAGGCGCTGTTCCATCTGCTGCACCTGGGCCGCCAGTTGATCGACCCGGGCGCGGGTGCGAGCAAGCAGGTCGGCCTGCACGTCGAACTCTTCGCGGGTCACCAGATCCAGTTTGGAAAACGCCTGCGTCATCATGGCGCGGACGTTGCGCTCGACATCTGCCGCGGGGCTGCGCGCGATCAGGTCGGAAATGTTCTTCTGAAGGTCTTCCATCCACTGGGTGCGATTGTTCATATAGGCCTCTCAATGTGCTTGATGGCTCAAGTGTAGTGCGTCGGATGGGTGGTTTCAGGCGGGGCCGGTTGTGCCGCCGCAAAAAAAAGGGCGGGCCGCATGCGGTGACCGCCCTTCAAAGCACAGGAGAAAACCGGGCTGCCTGACGGCAACCCCCTACCAACACCACTAGCCTTGCCGCCGGTCGATCCGACCGCGCAGTGCATCGTCCAAATGCCCGATACACGTCCTGAATCCGATTCAACTCGAGCCCACTCCGGTCAACAAGCCGACCCGTGTAAACCCTCGTATCACGGTCGCACCCCAATTTAGGCAAATTTGAACGCGTTCCCGGCGGGGACCGGAGAGCCGTCCTGGAACACAGAACCGCAGCCTGCAAGGCTAAGCGGCCGATAAAGAGTTCTGCAACCGCGACTACACGCACGCCGAGGCAGGCCTTCGCATCAGCGAAGCCCGCATTAAATGGCTACAAATCCTTCTCGAGGAACACAAGTGGTTGCAAGTGCCTGCTACGCGTTGTTGCGCACCAAATTGAGGCCGCGCTGCGGTGCATCACGCACCACAACGGTGCCGACCCGCACAATTTTTGCGCCTTTCCCGGGCATCGCCGGCCCAGACCAACATGGCATGGATATTGCTTTAACCACGGAGCGTGCAACCAAGAGAGGAAATGCCATGAAACTCATCATCGCCATCATCAAGCCCTTCAAGCTCGACGAAGTGCGGGTGGCTCTATCCGGAATCGGGGTCCAGGGCCTGACCGTCACCGAAGTCAAAGGCTTTGGCCGCCAGAAGGGCCACACCGAACTCTATCGCGGCGCCGAATACGCCGTGGACTTCCTGCCCAAGCTGCGAGTCGAGGCCGCTGTGCCCGACCACCTTGTCGATCAGGTCATCGAAGCGATCGAACAAGCCGCCCGCACCGGCAAGATCGGTGACGGCAAGATCTTTGCCGCGCCCCTTGAACAAGTCATCCGTATCAGAACTGGCGAAGCCGGCGAAGCTGCGCTGTAAATAAATAAAGACTCAATGGAGCCTGAAAATGGATAAAGCAGATATCTCCTGGTTGCTCGTCTCTACCCTGCTTGTATTGATGATGGCCGTACCCGGCCTGGCCATGTTCTACGCCGGCCTGGTGCGCAGCAAAAACGTGTTGTCCGTCTTGCTGCAAGTGTTGTGCACGTTCGTGCTGGGCCTGGTTCTCTGGTTCATCTATGGATACTCCCTGGCGTTCACCGAGGGCAACGCCTTCTTCGGCGGCCTCTCGCGCGCCTTCTTCTCTGGCATGTTCAACCCGGCGGACGGCACGTACGCCATGTCGAACACGCTGACCGAGCTGCTGTTCGCCTCGTTCCAGGCCACGTTCGCCGGCATCACCTGCGCCCTGGTGGTCGGCAGCTTCGCCGAGCGCGCCCGGTTCTCGGCGGTGCTGGTGTTCACGGTGATCTGGTTCACGTTCGCCTACATCCCCATCGCGCACATGGTGTGGTTCGCCTCTGAAACGGCTCCTGGTCTCTTGAACGCCCAAGGCGCGCTGGACTTTGCCGGCGGCACCGTGGTGCACATCAACGCCGGCGTGGCCGGCCTGGTGGGCGCCTATGTGGTTGGCAAGCGCGTGGGCTACGGCCGCGAAGCCATGCAGCCGCACAACCTGCCGATGACCTTCGTGGGCGCCGCGCTGCTGTGGGTGGGCTGGTTCGGTTTCAACGCGGGTTCGGCCCTGGCCGCCAACGAGAACGCCACCCTGGCCTTCTTCAACACCATGATCGCCACGGCAGGCGCTGTCCTGGCCTGGCTGTTCACGGAATGGGCCATCAAGGGCAAGCCCTCGATGCTGGGCGCCGCTTCGGGCGCCATCGCTGGCCTGGTCGGCATCACCCCTGCCGCCGGCCTGGTCGGTCCGGTGGGCGCACTGATCATCGGCGTGGTCGCCGGCGTGGTCTGCGTCTGGGGCGTGAATGGCCTGAAGCGCATGCTGCGCGCCGACGATGCGCTGGACGTGTTCGGCATCCACGGCGTGGGCGGCATTGTGGGCGCCCTGCTCACCGGCGTGTTCAATGCGCAGGTCTTCGGCGGCCCCGGCCTGGCCGAGCCCTCCATGATTGCTCACCAACTGTGGGTCCAGCTGGAAGGCGTGCTGCTGACGATCGTCTGGTCCGGCGTGGTGGCATGGATTGCCTACAAGATCGCCAATGCCCTGTGCGGCCTGCGTGTGCCGGAAGACCAGGAGCGCGAAGGCCTGGACGTCACGAGCCACGGCGAATCCGCCTATCACAGCTAAGTGGTGCAACGCCTCCGCCGTGACCTGTGGCGGGGCGGATTGAAAAATGAAAGAGCCCTTCATCGTGAAGGGCTCTTTTTTATGTCTGCTTGCTTGGGACGGTGTCAGACACCCGGCGGAGAGGATCGTCAGCTTGTAACGGCGACTCAACGGGTGTCAGACACCTTGCATCTTGGCCACGGTGTCAGACACCTGGATCAGCCAATGCCGCGAAGGACGAATCAGGCCGGGCCGAGGGCGTCCAAATCGACGGGCAAGGCGCGGTTCAGCGCCGACGCCACCTTGATGCGAAGCGCGTTGGAGTGCGCCCGGCGCACCTCGCGCTTGACGTCCAGAAGCTGCTGCGGGTGCATGGAGAATTCGGTCAGACCCAGCCCGAGCAGCAGGCGCGTCATGCGCGAATCGCCTGCCATTTCGCCGCAGACGGCCACCGGCTTGCCCGCGCGCTCGCCGGCATTGATGGTGTTGGCAACCAGGCGCAGCACCGCAGGGTGCAGCGGATCGTACAGCGACGCCACGTCGTGGTCGCCACGATCGATGGCCAGTGTGTACTGGATCAGGTCGTTGGTGCCAATGGACAGGAAGTCCAGCGCCTGGGCAAAGGGTTCGATCGCGATGGCGATGGCGGGGACTTCGACCATCGCGCCCACCTCCATGTGAGGCGCATAGGCCTGGCCACGGGCGTCGAGTTCGCGGCGGGCGGCCTCGATGGCGGCCTTGGTCGCCACGACCTCGTGCATGTGCGCGATCATCGGGATCAGCAGGCGCACCGGTCCATGGGCGGACGCCCTGAGGATGGCCCGCAACTGAGTCGCGAACATCTCGGGGCGCGCCAGGCAATAGCGGATGGCGCGCTGCCCCAGGGCGGGATTGGTGGCCACGGTGGCCTCGCCGTCCAGCGTCTTGTCCGAGCCGATGTCCAGCGTGCGGATCGTGACCGGGCGGCCTGCCATCACTTTGACGACCGAGGCATAGGCCTCGTACTGCTCTTCTTCGCCTGGCAGATCTGGCCGGCCCATGAAGAGGAATTCGCTACGGAACAGCCCGATGCCGTGCGCGCCGGATGCCAGCGCCAGCGCGGCTTCGTCCGGCAGCTCGATATTGGCGTGCAGAACGATGTCGATCCCGTCCAGCGTGACGGAGGGTTCGTCGCGCAGAAGGCCGAGCTCGGCGCGCTCGTCGGCGTAAGCGGCCTGGCGGCGGCGGTATTCCTGGAGGATGCGGTCGGACGGGTTGACCACTACGGCGCCGACCGAACCATCGATGATCAGCATGTCGCCGTCACGGACCAGTTCGCGCACGTTGCCCATTGCCACCACCGCGGGCACGCCCATGCTGCGCGCCACGATCGCGGTGTGCGAGGTGGGGCCGCCCAGGTCGGTGACGAAGGCGGCGAAACGTCCGCCGCGCAGCCGCAGCATGTCGGCGGGAGAGATATCGTGCGCCACCACGACCAGGGCGTCGTCGCCGCCCATGTGGGACATATCGGGCAGGATCGCCGACGTGCCGGCCAGGACGTGCAGTACGCGCTCGATCACCTGGCGCACGTCCGCCCCGCGCTCGCGCAGGTATTCGTCTTCCATGGCGTCGAACTGCTGCCCCAGGATCTGGCCCTGCGTCGTCAGCGCCCATTCGGCGTTGTAGTGGCGCTCGGCGATCAGGGCGAGCGTCTGCTCGGCCAGGAGCGGATCGCCCAGAAGCAGGCTGTGCACGTTCAGCATTGCGCCCAGCTCGCGCGGCGCGTCGGCCGGCAGCGTGTCGGCCAGTTGCAGGAGTTCCTGCTGGGCCGAAGCCAGGGCTTGGGTCAGACGGTCGGTCTCGGCGGGCACGTCTTCCGGCGAGATCCGGTAGTGCGCCACTTCAAGGGCTGCGGCCCCCATGACGACGGCGCGGCCGATGGCGTAGCCCTTGGCGACGCCCTTGCCGTACAGACATACAACGGGGCTGGCAGAGCCAGCCCCGTCGGGCGCGCCGAACGCGGGCGCGGGCGAACCGGCCCGTGCCGGGCCGGCTGCTTCAGAAGAATGTCTATTCCTGCTCACCGAATTTGCTGTCGAACAGAGTTTCGATTTCGGAAAGCGCTTGCTCGGCATCGCTGCCGGAGGCTTCCAGCTTGACGGTGACGCCCAGCCCGGCTGCCAGCATCATGACGCCCATGATGCTCTTGGCGTTCACGCGCTGCGCACCGCGCGAAATGAAGATCTCGCTGGCGAACTTGCTGGCAAGCTGCGTCAGCTTGGCGGCGGCCCGCGCGTGCAATCCCAGTTTGTTGCTGATGACAATGTCAGTAGTAGGCATAGGAAAGATGGTGACCGCGGGCTATGCCGCAGTGTTGATCGCAGCCAATCGTCGAACCGATCCTCGGCTTGAAATAATAGCCGACATAATAGGGCAATTTTCTGCCCGTCAGTCTACCCGCAAGACGCCCTGCACCCCGCCGGCAAGCGCCTTTTCGCGGGTTTCCGCCAACGGCAGGTTGCGGTAGGTCAACGCGCGCAGCAGCATCGGGGTGTTGAGTCCCGCGAGCACACAGCACTGGATGCCTTGGGCCTGGGCGTCGGCGACCGCGCGCTTGGAAATATTGGCGGGCGTGGCGCCGATCAGGTCGGTCAGCACCAGAACGCCCGCGCCGTGGTCCTGCTCGAGGATGTCTTTCAGGACGTCCGGCGCCAAGTCGTCCGGCAGATCTTCGGGCAGGATGTCGTGGATCGCCAGCATGCCGTCCAGATCGCCCATGACGTGGCTCGCGCATTCGCGCATTGCCGCGCCCAGGGGCGCGTGCACGACGATCACAATACCCGTGGTCATGTCGGTTCCGAAAAATCAGGCAGCAACGGAGGCGGAGCCGGCGGCCTTGGCCGCCACAGCCTTTTCGAGCGCCTGCACGAACATGCCGGCCACGTCGAAGCCGGTCTGTTCGGCGATTTCCACGAAACAGGTGGGGCTGGTGACGTTGACTTCGGTGACGAAGTCGCCAATGACGTCCAGGCCAACCAGCAGCAGGCCGCGGGCGGCCAGCTTGGGCGCCACGGCTTCGGCGATCTCGCGGTCGCGGGCGGACAACTCCTGCGCGACGCCACGGCCGCCAGCGGCCAGGTTGCCGCGCGTTTCGCCGGCCAGGGGGATGCGGGCCAGGGAATACGGCACGGGTTCGCCGCCGATCAGCAGAATGCGCTTGTCGCCCTCGACGATGTCAGGGATGAAACGCTGCGCCATGATGGTGCGCGCGCCGTTGTCGGTGAGCGTTTCCAGGATGGCGTTCAGGTTGGGATCCTTGGGCTGCAGGCGGAACACGCCCGTGCCGCCCATGCCGTCCAGCGGCTTGACGATGACGTCCTGGTGCTTGTCATGGAACGCCTTGAGACGGGCCATGTTGCGAGTGACCAGCGTGGGCGCGGTGAACTCGCTGATTTCGGTGATCGCCAGCTTTTCCGGGTGGTTCCGGATGGCCGCGCCGCCGTTGAACACGCAGGCGCCCTGCGCCTCGGCGTATTCGAGCAGGTGCGTGGAATACACGTATTCCATGTCGAACGGGGGGTCCTTGCGCATCACGACCGCGCCAAAATCCGCCAGTGGCAGATCCTGGGAGGCGGAATCGCGCCACCAGTCGTGGCCGTGCAGGTCGGCATCGGCGACCAGCTCGATCGGGGTGGTCTGCGCCTTGACGACGCCCGCCTCGATGTAGAGGTCGCCCTGCATGGCCACGCTGAGCGTGTGCCCGCGCGCCACGAGGGCACGCATCATGGCGACCGAACTATCCTTGTACGCCTTGAGCAGCGGCAAGGGATCCAAAACGAACAAAACGTGCATCGCGACACCCTGAACGGACGCCGCCTCCCCTGCTGGGAAGGCGGCTATGCTTTGTGACATCGTAGCGTAGAGCCGGCCAATAAGCGAACCCGCCGGTCACGAGACGGACACGGCGGGTTGCAGGAAGCAAGGCTAAGCCTTGCCTGAACCGGATACGGCGGGCGCTCAGGCTGCCGATTCGGGCTTGCCTGCGGGCACAGCCTTTTTCTTCGGCGCCAGCACCATGACCATCTGACGGCCTTCGAGCTTGGGCATGGCTTCGACCTGGGCAAGCTCCAGGAGGTCGTCGCGCACGCGCTCGAGAACGCGCATGCCAAGTTCCTGGTGAGCCATTTCGCGGCCACGGAAACGCAACGTCACCTTGGCCTTGTCGCCTTCCTCGAGGAAGCGGCGCAGGTTGCGCAGCTTGACCTGATAGTCGCCCTCGTCGGTCGCCGGACGGAATTTGACTTCCTTGACCTGGATGACCTTCTGCTTGGAGCGGGCCTCGGCTTGGCGCTTTTGCTCTTGGTACTTGAACTTGCCGTAGTCCATCAAACGGCAGACCGGGGGCTCGGCGTTCGGCGCGATTTCCACCAGATCCACGTCGTTTTGCTCGGAAAGACGGAACGCGTCGGCAATCTTGACGATGCCCAGCTGTTCTCCCTCCAGACCTATCAGGCGCACCTCGGGGACGCGGATTTCACCGTTGATGCGATTGGCTTTTTCAGTGGCGATGTTGAAAGCTCCTAGAAATGTTAAGCAGCGCTGCTATCAGGTTGATTGACGTCGCGACGGGTGGCAACGTCTTCGGACAACCGGGAGACAAAGTCGTCGAAGGGGATGGCGCCAAGGTCCAGGCCGCCCAGTCCACGTACGGCGACAGTGCCGTTTTGCTTTTCCTTGTCGCCGACGACAAGAATGTACGGCACCTTTTGCAGGCTGTGTTCCCGAATTTTACGAGTGATTTTTTCACCGCGCAAATCGGACTCTACTCTAAAGCCTTGTTTTTTCAGGCTTTGCGTAATTTGGGCTGCATAATCGGCCGAAGGTTCGGAAATGCAGCATACAACTGCTTGCACCGGAGCGAGCCAAGGCGGCATGGCGCCGGCGTGGTTTTCGATCAACATGCCGATGAAGCGCTCGAGCGAACCGAGGATCGCACGGTGCAGCATGACCGGCGGACGGCGCTGGTCGTTCGGGTCCACGTACTCGGCGCCCAGGCGCACGGGCATCGAGAAATCGACCTGGATCGTGCCGCACTGCCAGTGACGGCCGATGGCGTCCTTCAGCGTGTATTCGACCTTCGGGCCGTAGAAGGCGCCCTCGCCCGGCGAGATTTCAAATTCGCAACCCGTGCGGCGCAGGCTTTCCATCAGGGCGGCTTCGGCCGTGTCCCAGACTTCGTCCGTGCCGATACGCTTTTCAGGACGCGTGGCGACCTTGTACAGGACTTCGGTAAAGCCGAAGTCGCGGTAGACCTTCTGCAGCAGGGCCGTGAAATCGGCGCATTCGTCCTGGAGCTGTTCTTCGGTACAGAAGATGTGGCCGTCGTCCTGCGTGAAGCCGCGCACGCGCATCATGCCATGCAGCGAGCCGGAGGGCTCGTTGCGGTGGCACTGGCCGAATTCGCCGTAGCGCAGGGGCAGTTCGCGGTAGGAGTGCAGGCCGGCATTGAAGATCTGCACGTGGCCCGGGCAGTTCATGGGCTTCAAGCCATAGACGCGGTTTTCGGACTCGGTCGTGAACATGTTTTCACGGTAGTTGTCCCAGTGGCCGGTCTTCTTCCAGAGCGAAATGTCCAGGATCTGCGGCGCCTTCACTTCCTGGTAGCCGTTGTCGCGGTACACGCTGCGCATGTATTGCTCGACCTGCTGCCACAGGGCCCAGCCCTTGGGATGCCAGAAGATCAGGCCCGGGGCCTCGTCCTGGAAGTGGAACAGGTCGAGTTCGCGGCCGATCTTGCGGTGGTCGCGGCGCTCGGCCTCTTCGAGCATGTGCAGGTAGGCTTCCTGTTCTTCCTTGGTTGCCCAGGCGGTGCCGTAGATGCGCTGAAGCATCTCGTTCTTGCTGTCGCCGCGCCAGTAGGCGCCGGCCACCTTCATCAGCTTGAAGACCTTGAGCTTGCCCGTGGACGGCACGTGCGGGCCGCGGCACAGGTCGATGAACTCGCCTTCGCGGTACAGGCTGAGCGGCTCGTTGGACGGGATCGAGGCGATGATTTCCGCCTTGTACTTTTCGCCGATGCCCTTGAAGAATTCGACGGCGTCGTCGCGCGACCATTCTTCGCGCGTGACGACTTCGTCTTTCTTGGCCAGTTCGGCCATCTTCTTTTCGATGGCGGCCAGGTCTTCCGGCGTGAAGGGGCGCTTGTACGAGAAGTCGTAGTAGAACCCGTTGTCGATCACGGGGCCGATGGTGACCTGGGCGTCGGGGAAGAGCTCCTTGACGGCGTAGGCCAGCAGGTGGGCTGTCGAATGGCGGATCAGATCCAGGCCGTCAGCGTCCTTGGCCGTCACGATTGCCAGACGGGCGTCTTCCACGATGCGGAAACTGGTGTCGACGAGCTTGGAATCCGAGCCGTCGAACGTCACGCGGCCGCCCAGCGCAGCCTTCGCCAGGCCCGTACCGATCGATTGCGCCACTTCGGCGACCGTTACCGGTCCCGGAAATTGGCGCTGCGAACCATCGGGCAATGTGATCTGTACCATCGGGAGTGCTTCCTGGGGTTCTTGGAACTGAAAAACGAAAACAGAAACGAAAAACGCGGCCTGGTAGCCGCGTTCATTTGATTGTCTTGATGAGTCCTACCGCTGACCTGACACGGTGAAACCCGACGCACGAAAAAACTAACGCGACATGGGGCGAAAGTTCCGGGTCGTAGTTCGTGCGGGCGGGAAAAACATGTTTGGGCCTGTTGGTGCGCGCAATGCGAGGCGCGAATCAAGGTGCAGCAAAACAAATGCAGCCGAAATAGCTGCATGGATCGTTGCCGATTGTAGCACCGTTTGCGCGCTGCCCGTGGTGAAAACGCCACGGAGGATTGCAGGGAGCCCCGGGGGGCCACGGTGAGATGTTTAGCGCTGGTGGATCGGTCTGATTTTGGCCGGTTTTGCGACCCAAACGCGCGCCGAACACGTAATCTGCCCACGAATTTCAGGGCCGCGCACGGAAATGCGCCAGCGACCGCCGCCTCGTGGCTGCGCGGATCGCCCTGGACCCCAATCCGATCGTGGAGCAACGATGAATCGCGTTTCAGAGACTGCAAGCCAGATGACCGGCGGCTCGCTTCACGGCCCGCTTATCGCGCCGGCGGACGGCTTTGAAATCCAAAAGCACCTGTTGTTGTCGCGGCCGCCACCGGTTATCCGCGTCGCGGTCCTGGACGACCATCCTGTGGTTGCGCTGGGCATTGGCGCGTTCCTGGAAAGCCGCCCGGGCTTTCATGTGGTTCACCGCGAAACCTCGGCGCGCGCGCTGCTCGAAAAATTGGCGAAGCATCCCTGCGATGTCGCGCTGATCGACTTCTATCTGCCGCTGGAACCCGTCGATGGCGTCAATTACCTGCGGCGGGTGCGCCGCTATCACCCCAACATGGCGGTCATCACGTTTTCGGCCGGCAACCGCCAGGAGACCGAGTACGCGGCCTATCGGGCCGGCGCTGCAGGCTACCTGGCAAAGCAATGGGGTCTGGTCCTGCTGCCGGACATGATCCGCGGCGTCGTCGAGGCCAAAACGCCTTTCCTGACGGTGGAGGACGGAGAAATCCGCGGCATGGAGCCGACGGCCCCGCACGCGCTGCTGACGACGTCGGAAGTGGAAGTGCTGCGTCACATCAGACAAGGCCTGTCGGTGACGCAGATCGCGGGGCGGCTGGTGCGCAGCAAGAAGACAGTCAGCACGCACAAGCGCCGCGCCATGCGCAAGCTGGGGCTGTCCGATGACTTGTCGCTGGCGCTGTACCTGCGCGACAAATTTGCGGAATGAATGCGCGGCCCCAAAGGGCCGCGCGAGCGATCAGATGATGCGGGAGTACGTGGCGGTGGGAATGGCCGAGCGCAGGTATTTGTCGAAGGCCATGGCCACGGCCCGCACGAAGTACCAGCCCAGGCCCGTGACCCGCAGTTCGCCCAGATGCAGATTCACCAGGCCCAGTTCGGCCAGGCTGGCCACTTGCGAGAGTTCGCGGCTGAAGTAGTCGCCGAACCGCAGGCCATGCTTGGCCTCGATGCGGGCGAAGTCCACGCGGCCCTGGCACATGATGTCCATGATGACTTCGCGGCGGACCAGATCGTCGGGGCTAAGCGCCAGACCGCGCTCGACGGCGAACTTTCCGGATTCGATGGCCGCATAGTATTCGTCGAGAATCTTGGCGTTCTGGCTGTAGGTGTCGCCAATGCGGCCGATGGCCGACACGCCCAGGGCGATGAGGTCGCGGTCCGGCTGCGTGCTGTAGCCCTGGAAATTGCGGTGCAGCTCGCCGCGCTGCTTGGCAATGGCCAGCGCGTCGGAGTTCAGCGCGAAGTGGTCCATGCCGATATACGTGTAGCCCTGCCCCAGGAAGCCCTGGATGGCGGAACTGAGCAGGCCGACGCGCGTGGCGCGGTCTGGCAGGTCGGCTTCTTGAATGCGGCGCTGCGGCTTGAAGCGCTCGGGCAAATGCGCGTAGGCATAGAGCGCGATGCGGTCGGGGCGCAGTGAGATGACTTGCTCGATGGTCCGGGCGAAAGATTCGGTGGTTTGCAGCGGCAGGCCGTAGATGAGGTCCACGTTGACCGACGCATAGCCCAACGCGCGCGCGCTATGCATCAACGCGGCAACGTCTTCGTACGATTGGACCCGATGCACCGCGACCTGCACCCGTTCGTCGAAATCCTGCACGCCGAAGCTCAGGCGGTTAAAGCCCAATTGCTGCAGGAAAGCCAGGCGCTCGGGCGTTGCGGTGCGGGGATCGACTTCGACGGAAATCTCGGCATCGGGCTCGAAGCGGAAGGCGCCGCGCAGGTCGCCCATCAGCCGCGCCAGTTCTTCGTTGGACAGGAACGTGGGGGTGCCGCCCCCGAAATGCAACTGTGACACCGGCACGCCGGGCCCGAGCTCCTGCACATGCAGGGCGATTTCTTGAGACAGGGCATCCAGGTAGCGAGCGGCGCGGTCGTGGTGGCGCGTCACTACCTTGTTACAGGCGCAGTAATAACAAACCGATTCGCAGAAGGGAATGTGTACGTAAAGCGACAGCGGCTCGGCCGGACTGGTTGCGCGCCGCTGCTGCAGGGCGAGGCGGTAGTCCTGCTCGCTGAAGCTGCCGTGATAACGGTCTGCGGTGGGATACGAGGTGTATCGCGGCCCGTTCTTGTCCAACCGGGCCAGCAATTGGGGAGGAAAAAACGGCTCGGCGGTGGCGGGCGCCGGCGATTCCGAAGATTGAGGGCGTAGAGCGGCTTGCATAACCCGGATTATTCGCCTGCCCCGCCCCCGGCACATTGATCTTGCGCAAACGGCGAGCACCGCGTCTGCCGAGGGGCAAAGACTTCCCATACGTGCCTGCCGCAGACCCCGCCCCGTAAAATGCCGCGATTCCCGCAGCAAACAAGGATCATGCAATGGAAACCGAACTGGAAGGCCGCCTGCTGGCCATGCGCCAGGCGCTGGCGATCGCGATCGCCCTGTCCACCCGCAGCAGCCCCCAGGCCACCGACATGGCGCTGGAACTTCTGGGCGACCTGAAGACCAATCTGGACAACACGCCGGCGGACAGTCCATTCGGCAAGCCGGAATGGGTGGTGGGCGCCCACGACGAACTCGACGGCATCGCCCGGCTGGTGCGCGCATTCACGCAAACGCCCGAGCCGGACGACGCCGCCTGACTGGCCTGACCACCAGACGAACAGCGGGGGTATCCCTCACATCGTTTTCCCTGAAAGCGGCGGTTTTCCCTTTTGTTTCAAAGGCGAGGTGCCTATATTGGTGGCCTGACCACCAGGCCAACCCTTTGTGCAGACCGCCCGATGAGCACCTTCCAAGCCGTCGCTGTCACCCGCCTGTATCGCATGATCGCCGACCAGATCGCGGGACGCATCCGGGCCGGAGACTTCCCGCGCGGCCGGCGGTTGCCGTCGGAACGGGATCTGGCCGAACAATTGCAGGTCAGCCGCGCGTCGATCCGTGAAGCGCTGATCGCCCTTGAGATCGAGGGCTACGTTGAAGTCCGCGTCGGCACCGGCGTATTCGTGGCCGACAAGGAAGGCGGCGGCGCCGCGTGGGCGGCCGGGCCGAACGCCAGTGCGGCGCAAAGCGCCGCCGACGACATCGGGCCGTTCGACCTGCTTGAGGCCCGCCTCATCATCGAACCCGAATGCGCCGGCATGGCCGCCCAGCACGCCACGCCCGCCCAACTTGCGGCGATCGTCGAGGCGCATGAGGGCATGTCCCTGACGGATTCGCCGGGACGGCACGACCGCGAGTTCCACGGCACGATCGCCGCCGCCTGCGGCAACGCCGCGCTGGCCGCCGCGGTGGGCCATCTGTGGAACCTGACCCAGTCCAGCTCGGTGTACCGCCGGATGCAGGACTACTTCGTCGACGCCAAGGTGTGGGCCGTTGCCCACGCCGAACATCAGCGCATCCTGACCGCGATCGTGGCGCACGACCCCATCCGGGCGCGCCACGCCATGCACGCACACCTGCTTGGCATCCTGGCGCGCCTGCGCGAGGACTTTGGCGACGTTTCCAACCCCCGAGGCGACCTATGACGACACCCACCCTGTCCATCAACGGCAACCGGCTATGGCAGTCCCTGATGGATCTTGCGCAGATCGGCGCGACGGCCAAGGGCGGCAACTGCCGCCTGGCGCTCACCGCGCTCGATGGCCAGGGGCGTGATCTGGTGACCGGCTGGATGCGCGATGCCGGCATGACGGTGCGCGTGGACCAGGTGGGCAACATCTTTGCCCGGCGCGCGGGCCGCGACGACAGCCTGCCGCCCGTCATGACGGGCAGCCACATCGACACGCAGCCCACGGGCGGCAAGTTCGACGGCTGTTACGGGGTGCTGGCCGGGCTTGAAGTCATCCGCACCCTGAACGACGCGGGCGTGCAGACCGAAGCCCCGCTGGAAGTGGCCATCTGGACCAACGAGGAAGGCTCGCGCTTCGTGCCCGTCATGATGGGTTCGGGCGTATTCGCCGGCAAATTTCCGCTGGAGACGGCGCTGTCGGCCCGCGACGCTCAGGGCATCAGCGTGCGCGACGAGCTTGCCGCCATCGGGTATGCGGGCGCCGATCCCGTGGGCGGCCGCCCGGTCGATGCGTACTTCGAGGCGCATATCGAACAGGGCCCGATCCTCGAGCACGAGGAAAAGACCGTCGGCGTGGTGACGGGGTCGCTGGGCCTGCGCTGGTACGACGTCACGGTGACCGGCATGGAAATGCACGCCGGTCCGACGCCCATGGCGATCCGCCGCGACGCCCTCTTTGCCACCAGCTTTTTGCTCCAGGCTGTCGTGAACATTGCCAACTCCCACCAGCCGCACGGACGCGGGACCGTGGGCGAGATCCACGCCCATCCGGGCTCGCGCAACGTGATCCCGGGCCAGGTGCGATTCACCACCGACCTGCGCCACGAAGACGAGGCGACTTTGACCCGCATGGACCAGGATTGGCGGCGCGTCTGCGACGACATCGCCGTCGCGCACGGCGTGCACGTCGACGTGAAGGACGTGCAGTATTTCCCGCCGACGCCGTTCGATACGGATCTGGTCGACAAGGTGCGCAAGGGCGCCGCGAACCGTGGCCTGCCCGCCATGAACATCGTCACTGGCGCGGGACACGACGCCGTCTACATGGCCGCCGTCGCGCCCACCGCGATGATCTTCGTGCCGTGCAAGGACGGCATCAGCCACAACGAAATCGAAGACGCCCGGCCCGAGCATCTGGAGGCCGGTTGCAACGTCTTGCTCGACGCCATGGTGGCGCGAGCCAATGGCGCCAGTTAGCGCCCTGAATGATTTGACCAAGCCGTAGCCAGCACGCCTGATTCGTCCAACAAAAATGCAAAGGGGAAAAACTTGCAGCCGGACACTCACCGCACCGCCGCCGACCACGCCGCCCTCGCCGCTCTGGCGAAGCACCACTAATTTCTCCGCATTGGTGCGCGGCGCCTTAACCAGCACCTGAACGAAGCATTGTTGCAGCAGCTCCACCCGCAGTACCCGAGAAACGCAGGTGGCATGAGGTTTGCTTGATTCGGCACGGCATTCGCCGCGTCCGAGCGGCCGCCTGTCCGACCCTTTCCAGCCCGGAGGCTCGCAGTGAAATCGAAAAACTGGTTTTCCCTAAGCATCGGCGCAATGGTCCTTGCGGCCGCGCTGCCCGCCACGCAAGCGTTGGCCCAGACCAAGGGCGGCACGCTGAACATGATCGTCCAGCCCGAACCGCCGGTCATCGTGACGGCCATCAATCAGCAGGGGCCGACGCAATTCGTCGCGGGCAAGATCTACGAAAGCCTGCTGACCTACTCCACCGACTTGAAGCCGCAGCCTGGCCTGGCCAAGTCCTGGGAAGCCGCCGCGGATGGGCTGACCTACACCTTCCATCTGCAGGACAACGTGAAGTGGCACGACGGCAAGCCCTTCACGTCCGAAGACGTCGTGTTCTCGCTGGCGGAAATGCTGCCAAAGACCCATGCCCGCGCCCGCGTCATCCTGAACAAGTTCGTCGATTCCGTGCAGGCGCCGGACGCCAAGACCGTGGTCATCAAGCTGAAGACGCCGTTCCCGGCCTTCATGCTGATGTTCGAACCCGGCTTTGCGCCGATGATGCCCAAGCATCTGTATGCCGGCACGGACTACATGACCAACCCCGCCAATCAGAAGCCCGTGGGCACGGGCCCGTTCGTCTTCAAGGAATGGAAGCGCGGCGAATACATCAAGCTGGCGCGCAATCCGGACTACTGGAAGCCGGGCAAGCCCTACCTGGATGAACTGGTGTTCAACGTGATTCCCGATGCGGCCTCGCGTGCCGTGGCGTTTGAGCGCGGCAGCGTGGACGTGCTGCGCGGCGGCGACGTGGACAACGTCGACATCAAGCGCCTGCGCGGCCTGCCCAACGTGGAATACACCACTGCGGGCTGGGAGATGTTCTCGCCGCAGGCCTACCTGATCTTCAACATGCGCAAGCCGCCCTTCGACAATCTGAAGGTGCGCCAGGCGGTCATGGCGGCGATGAACCGCAACATGGTGGTCAACAACATCTTCTTCGGCCTGGGCAAGGTGTCGACCAGCCCGTTCGTGACGACCGAGATGTTCTACGACAAGAACATGCCGCCGATGCCGTTCGACATGAAGAAGGCGCGCGCGCTCATCAAGGAATCGGGCATCAAGCCGGGCGACTACACGATCCGCCAGCTGAGCTTCCCGTACGGCTCGACCTGGGACCGGCTGGGCGAATACACCAAGCAGGCGCTGGAGCAGCTGGGCTTCAAGGTGAACGTGGAATCGACCGACGCGGGCGGCTGGGCCAGCCGCACCGGCAACTGGGACTTCGACCTGACGACCACCTTCACCTACCAGTACGGCGATCCCGCGCTGGGCGTGCAGCGGCTGTACATCTCGTCGAACATCGTCAAGGGATCGCCCTTTGCCAACGTGCAGGGATACAGCAACCCCGAGACCGACAAGATGTGGGAGGCCGCCGCCTCCGAGGTCGATCCGGCCAAGCGCCAGGAGCTCTACACCAAGATCCAGACGACGCTCGTCAACGAAGTCGCCAATGGATTCCTGGTCGACATGGAGTTTCCCACCCTGTCTCGCGCAAACGTGAAGAACCTGGTCAAGACCGCCATCGGTCTGAACGAGTCGTTCGACGACGTCTACATCGAGAAGAAGTAAGCGCTGCCAAGGCGCTGCCGCAGGTTCGTCCGCGGCAGCGCCCGGCTGCGCGATGGGCCCGCTTGCCGCCGGCAAAGCCCGTCCTGAAAGGACCCGAGCATGAGATTCCTGTCTTTCCTGCTTTCCCGCATCGGCAAGGCCCTGGTGGTGGTGCTGGGCGTGGTGATCATCAATTTCTTCCTGATACGGCTGGCGCCCGGCGACCCCGCCGCCGTGCTCGCCGGCCAGGCCGGCGCGGGCGATGCCGCCTACGTGGACCAGCTGCGTGTCGCTTTCGGGCTGGACAAGCCGATCCTGACGCAGCTCCTGCTTTATCTGAAGGGCGTGGTGCAGCTGGACCTGGGCTTTTCGTACCGCAACCACGTGCCGGTGCTGGACCTGATCGTCGAGCGGCTGCCCGCCACCTTTCTCCTGATGTCGTGCGCCTTTGTGTTTTCCATCGTGCTGGGCGTGCTGCTGGGCGTGGTGGCTGCCAAGGCGCGCTACCGCAACAAGCGCCGCTGGATCGACAGCTCGGTGATGACCGGCGCCCTGCTCCTGTACGCCACGCCGCTCTTCTGGCTGTCGCTGATGGGCATCCTGCTGTTTTCGGTGGTGCTGGGCTGGCTGCCGGCGTTCGGCATGGAAACCGTGGGCGCCAACCTGACCGGCTGGGCGCGCGCGGGCGACATCGCCCTGCATCTCATCCTGCCGACGGTGACGCTGGGCTGCTTCTTCATGGCCGTCTATGTGCGGCTGACCCGCGCGTCGATGCTGGAGGTGATCGGCATGGACTTCGTGAAGACGGCCCGCGCCAAGGGCGTGAGCCCCAGCCGCGTGATCCGCGCGCACGTGCTGCGCAACGCGCTGCTGCCGGTCATCACGTTTGCCGGCATCCAGCTTGGGCAGATGGCGGGCGGCGCGGTCCTGACCGAAACCGTCTTCGCGTGGCCCGGCATCGGCCGTTTGATGTTCGACGCGCTGCTGCAACGCGACTACCAGCTCCTCTTGGGCATCTTCCTGGTCACGTCCATCATGGTCGTCGTCTTCAACCTGTTGACCGACGTGCTGTACCGCCTGATCGATCCGCGCATCGGCGCGGGTGCGCAGCAAGGAGCCTCCGCATGAAGTCATTTGCCCAACGCTACATGCGCAATTACGGAGCGGTGGCCGGCCTGGTCATCATGCTGATCGTGGTGGCCGTAGCCCTGGCGGCCCCCCTGCTGTACGAGGAATCGCCCTGGATGATGGTGGCCGATCCGCTGATCCCGCCGTTCACCAATGCGGACTATCCGTTCGGCACGGACATGCTGGGCCGCGACATTACCGCGGGCCTGGTGTGGGGCGCGCGCGTGTCGCTGATGGTGGGCCTGCTGTCGACCGCGGTGGCGCTGCTGTTCGGCATCCTGGTGGGTTCGGTGGCCGGCTATTGCGGCGGCCGCGTGGACGACGCGCTGATGCGCTTCACCGAATTCTTCCAGACCATTCCGCAACTGGCCATGGCCGTGGTGCTGGTCGCCATCCTGAGTCCATCGGTGTACTCGATCATGGGCGCGATTGCCGTGGTGTCGTGGCCGCCGGCCGCGCGGCTGGTGCGGTCGGAGTTCA
The DNA here is from genome assembly GCF_001427425.1 of Achromobacter sp. Root565. Classification (NCBI taxonomy): domain Bacteria; kingdom Pseudomonadati; phylum Pseudomonadota; class Betaproteobacteria; order Burkholderiales; family Alcaligenaceae; genus Achromobacter; species Achromobacter sp. Root565. The sequence continues at coordinate 42,852 of NZ_LMGO01000006.1, read as the reverse complement.
TGACGCTCAAGCAGCGCGAATTCGTGCAGGCGGCCATCGTCATCGGTCAGACGCCAGCGCGCATCGTGGGCACGCAGATCCTGCCCAACGCCATGTCGCCCATCATCGTGTCGGCCTCGTTCATGGTGGCAACTGCCATTCTGACCGAGTCGTCCCTGTCGTTCCTGGGCTTGGGGGACCGGAATCTGATGAGCTGGGGCTTCATGATCGGCGCGGCGCGCACGATGATCCGCGAAGCATGGTGGATGAGCGTGTGGCCCGGCGTCGCCATTTTGCTGACCGTGCTGGCCATCAACCTGATCGGCGAAGGCCTGAACGACGCCCTCAACCCGCAACTGCGCAAGCGCGGCGAATAGGAGGCCGGCATGACTGAAACCGCAGAATCGACGCCGCTGCTGTCCATCCAGAACCTGACCATCGCGCTGCCCAAGGGCGGCGACCGCCCCTATGCCGTCGAGAACGTCTCGTACGACATCCGCGCGGGTGAAATCCTGTGCATCGTCGGCGAATCCGGGTCGGGCAAGTCCATGAGCGCCAACGCCATCATGGGACTGCTGCCCGACTACCTGACGCCGCAGCAGGGGCGCATCCTGTTCCGCGGCCAGGATCTGCTGCAGCTGGACGAACCGGCGCTGCAGGCCATGCGCGGCAAGGACATGGCGATGATCTTCCAGGAGCCGCTGTCGGCCCTGAACCCGCTGATGACGGTGGGCGAGCAGATCAGCGAGGTGATGCGCGTGCATGACGCCTACCCCGGCGCCGAGCGCTTGAAGCGCACGCTGGAACTGCTGGAATTCGTAGGCCTGCCGGATCCGGCGACGCTCTATCACGTGTACCCGTTCCGCTTGTCCGGCGGTCAGCGCCAGCGCGTGATGATCGCGATGGCGCTGGCGCTGGAACCCGCGCTGCTGATCGCCGATGAGCCCACGACCGCCCTGGACGTCACCACGCAGGCGCAGATCCTGGCGCTGATCGCGCGCATCCAGAAGGCCAAAGGCATGGGTGTGATGTTCGTCACGCACGACTTCGGCGTGGTGGCCGAGATCGCGCACCGCGTGGCCGTCATGGAGAAAGGCATCCTGGTCGAACAAGGCCCGGCCAGCGAGGTCCTCAACCGCCCGCGTCATCCCTATACGCAGCGCCTGATTGCGGCGGTCCCGCACCGGCGCGGCGAGGAACGCGCCGGGATCGCGGACGACCGCCCGGTGCTGGAAGTGAAAGACCTGAAAAAGACCTACGTGATCGGCCACGGCTGGCTGGGCAACAAGCGCGAAGTGCACGCGGTGGACGGCGTGAGTTTTGCCGTGCGGCGCGGCGAGACGCTGGGCATCGTGGGTGAATCCGGATCCGGCAAGTCGACCATCGGAAAATGCCTGCTCAAGCTGGTTGGCATCAATGGCGGCCAGTTGCTGTTCAACGGTCAGGACATCGCCACTTTGCCCGAGTCGCGCTTTCGGCCGATGCGGCACGAGATCCAGATGATCTTCCAGGACCCGTTTGCCTCGCTCAACCCCCGCCACACCGTGGGCCGCATCATCAGCGACGGCCCGGTCGCCAACGGCGTGGCGCGCGCGCAGGCCGAGGCCCGGGCGCGCGAGCTGCTGTCGCTGGTGGGCATGGACCCGTCCGCCTTTGATCGCTATCCCAACCAGTTTTCGGGCGGCCAGCGCCAGCGCATCGGCATCGCCCGCGCCCTGGCGCTGGAACCGAAGGTGCTGGTGGCCGACGAATCGGTCTCCGCGCTGGACGTGTCGGTGCAGGCGCAGGTGCTGCAACTGCTGCACGACCTGCAGCAGCGGCTGAAGATTGCGCTGGTGTTCATCACCCACGACCTGCGCGTGGCAGCGCAGATCTGCAATTCGGTGCTGGTCATGCACCGCGGCAAGGTGGTCGAGTACGGGTCACCGGCGCAGATCTTCGACAACCCGCAGCACGCGTACACGCGCCAGTTGATCGCCGCGGTGCCGGGCCAGCATTGGGACCCGACCAAGGCGCAGGCCGCTTGACCGCAATTCCGTCATCGCCAATCAGGAGAACCCCATATGCAACGCCCCGCCGCAATCCCCACCGTGCAGATCGACAACGAGCAGGTCACCGTTACCGAGTGGCGCTTCCCGCCGGGCGGCGAGACGGGTTGGCACCGCCATGGCATGAACTATGTGGTGGTGCCGCAGACCACCGGCCCGCTGCTGCTGGACACGCCCACCGGCCAAGTCACCAGCCAGCTCACCACCGGCGTGGCGTACTACCGGCCGGTCGGTGTCGAGCACAACGTCATCAACCCCAGCGACACGGAATTCGTGTTCGTCGAGATCGAACTGAAGCGGGCATGAGCCCCGCGCATCTGGCATTGACCTGGACGGTCTGAGCGAGGATATCCATGAAGGCGTTTTTTTCCGAAGAACAGCTGCTGCATTCGCCCCGCCAATTCATGCGGCTGGGCCGCATCAGCGCCCCCACCGACCTGCCATCGCGCGCCGAGAACCTGCAGCAGGCGCTGGCGGCGCGCGGCATCAAGGTCGAAGCGCCGGCCGACTACGGCCGCAAGCCGCTCGAACATGTCCACAGCGCGGATTATCTGGACTATCTGCAGACGGCCTTTGCGCGCTGGCAGGCCCTGAAGGCGCCGGGCGTGGATCCCGGGCCGGAAGTGCTGCCCAACCTGTCGCCGTACTACAACGGCCGCATAGATGCCGCCGGGCGCGGCCCCTGCCCCTCGCCGTCCATCGTGGCGCAGACCGGGTACTACCTGAGCGATCTGTCCTGCCCCATCGGGCCGCAGACCTGGCGCTCGGCGCTGCGGTCCACCCATAGCGCGCTGGCGGCGGCGGACCATGTGGCGGGCGGCGGCGGCGTGGCGTACGCGCTGTGCCGGCCGTCTGGCCATCACGCCCATCGCGACCGCGCGGGCGGCTTCTGCTACCTGAACAGCAGCGCCGCCGCAGCGAGCCGGCTGCTGCAGACGTGGTCCAAGGTGGCGGTGCTGGACGTGGACGCGCACCACGGCGACGGCACGCAAAACATCTTCTATCACCGGCCGGACGTGATGACCGTGTCGCTGCATGCCGATCCGGCCGGCTACTACCCCTTCTACACCGGCTACGCGCACGAACGCGGGTACGGCGCGGGAGAAGGCTTCAACCTGAACCTGCCGCTAGCGCACGGCTGCGGCAACCCGGAATTCCTTCAGGCACTGGATACGGCCCTGGACGCCCTGGCGGGATATGCGCCAGAGGCGCTGGTTTTGCCGCTGGGGTTCGACACCTACAAGGACGATCCCATCAGCGTGCTCCGGCTGGACATCGACGCCTACCGCGACATCGGCGCGCGCGTCGCCAGCCTGGGCGTGCCGACGGTGGTGGTGCAGGAAGGCGGCTACATGGTCGAGGCGATCGGGCCGGCGCTGGATGCGTTCCTTGAGGGCTTTGGCCGTGGCGGCAAATGAAGGCGCGCGCCAGACCGGCATCCTGCTGTTCTTCGCCGCGCTGGTGGCCTTTGCCACCTTCGACGCGGGCGCCAAGCAGTTGCTGGAACGCTATCCCGCGCCCTTCCTGAACGTGATGCGCTACCTGGCGGTGGTGACGCTGGCGATGGGCATGCTGTGGCGCCACGGGCGCGGCCTGCGGCTGCGCGACGCGCCGGAAAAGCCGCTGCTGGTGCTGCGCGGCGTCATGCTGGCCACGGTGGCGACCTGCTTCATGACCGCGCTGATCTGGATGCCGTTGTCCGAAGCCACCGCCATCTACTTCACGGCGCCGCTCATCATGGTGGCGCTGTCGCCGTGGATGCTGGGCGAACGCGTCCGTCCGGCGCAGTGGGGCGCCGTCGCCGCCGGCTTTGCCGGCATGCTGCTGATCGTGCGGCCGGGCGGCGACCTGCCCCTGCTGGGCACGCTGCTGATGGCGGTGTCGGCCGTCAGCTACGCGATCTTCCAGGTGCTGACGCGCAAGCTGTCGGACAAGGTGCCGGGGCCGGTGCAGTATGCGTACACGGCGTACATCTGCCTGATCGTGACCGCGCTGCCCGCGCCCTTCTTCCTGCCCGACCCCTGGCCCGGCGCGGCGGACACCGCCATCATCCTTGCGCTGGGCGCGTGCAGCGGCCTGGCGCAGATCCTGCTGATCGCCGCCTTCCAGCGCGTGCCGGCCGCGACGCTTGCGCCCCTGAACTACTTCCAGCTGCTGCTGGCGCTGGGCTTCAGCACGTTCTGGTTCCAGCGCCCGCCAGACGCGCTGGCGCTGGCGGGCATGGGGTTGATCATCGCGGCCGGGATCTTTCTGGCGCGGCGCCCGCTCAGAACTCCATCGACGCCGACAACATGAACGTGCGCGGCGCGCCCAGCGCCAGGCTAGACAGCTGAGGCATGCCCCAGTACGCCTTGTTCGTCAGGTTGTTGATGGCGGCGCGCAGCACCACCGGGCGGTCGGCCACCCGCGTGGCATAGCGTGCGCCCACGTCGTACGTCGTGCGGCCGCCCACCGACAGCGAGTTGTCCGCGCTGATGTACTGCTTGGACACCGAGGTCGCGTTGGCGGTCAACGTCAGCCCCTGCACCACCGGCACGTCCCATTCCACGCCGAGCTTGCCCTGCAGCCGGGGGATGCCGGTGGCCTGCTTGCCCTCATTGGCCGCGACGGCGGCTTTGGTGACCTTGGGATCGATGTAGGCGACGCCGCCGATCAGGCGCACGCCACGCAGCGGTTCGCCGAAGAAGCCCCATTCCACGCCCTGGTTGCGCTGCTCGCCGCCGAACGAGAACACGTTCGTGACCGGATCGGTGTAGCTGCTGGGCCGGTTGATTTCAAACAGCGCCAGCGTATGGGTGAAGTCGCCCAGGTCGACCTTCAAGCCGATCTCCTTCTGCTTGGTCTTGAAGGGCGCAAAAAGCTCGCCTGCGTTGGCCGCGGTGGCGGGCGCGGACTGCCCCTTGGAGAGACCCTCGATATAGTTGGCGTACACCGAGATGTTGTCCGTGGCCTTGACGAGCAGCGCGGCGGCGGGCGTCGTTGCGTGCGCGTCATAGCGGCTGGTGCGCGCGCCGGTGGCAACGCTGAAGCTGTCGGTGCGGACCTCCTGGCGGCGCGCCCCCAGCGTCAGTTGCACCCGGTCCTCGGCAAAGGACAGGGTGTCGGCCAGGCCATAGCTGATCATGCGCGTCTTGCTGTGCATGATCGGCGGAAAGACGCCGGCGGGCGCCGGCCCCCAGACCGGGTTGTAGATGTTGGTGACCCAGTCCGCGCCGGGCACCGAGCGGCGGCCGTAGTCGTGCTGGTCGTCGGAGTAGTACGTGGCGTTCAGCACCCACTGGTGCTTGATCGCGCCGGTCTGCAGCTTGCCGCGCAGGCCCGCGTCGCCGGAGGTCTTGTCCACCTCCATGTTGAGCTGCCCCATCGACGTGCGGAAGTCACCGGCATCGTTGAACACCTGCGCCGACATGGCGCCGCTGTAGGTGTATTCGGAACGGCTGGTGCCGATGGCCGCAAACGCCATCAGCTTGTCGGTGACGTCGAATTCGCCGCGGATCATAGCGCCGCGGTCCTGATTCTTCACATAGGCCCAGTCCGGATTCAACAGGGTTTCGGGCTTGGGCGGCTTGGGCACGCCGATGCCGGGCGCCAGGTTGATGCCGCGCGTCACGCCGTCGATGCGCTCATCGGTGTCGTACAGATCCGCGGAAATGCGGACCCGCTCCCCGCGCCAGTCCAAGCCCAGCGACGCCAGTTGCGCGCGCTTTTTCTGGTCGTCGACCGGGCCGTCGCCGTTGCGGTACATGCCATTGAACCGGATGCCGAACTGCTGGTTCTCGCCGAAGCGCCGTCCCATGTCCAGGTGCCCGCCGAATTGCGAGTCCGACATGTAGGTGGCGGTCAGGCGCGTCAGGGGATCGGCGCCGGCCCGCTTGGACACCAGATTGACCGTGCCGCCGACCGAACCGCCAGGAGGCATTCCGTTCAGCAAGGCGGACGGGCCCTTCAGCACCTCGATCCGCTCGAACATCTCGGGCGAGGTCCGATAGTACGGCGCCATGCCGGCCAGTCCGTTGAACGTCATGTCGGTGGTGGCTGAAGCGAAGCCGCGGATCGAGTAGTTCTCGCTCCACGCGCCCGACACGCCGTTGCTGAAGACCGACGCGTCGGTGCGGGCGATGACATCAGTGATGTCCTTGGCCTGCAGGTCCTCGATGTACTTCTCCGTGTAGTTGATGACGGAGAACGGCGTGTCCATGAAGTCCTTGTCACCCAGGAAGCCCACGCGGCCGCCGTACGTGACCTGACCGCCGGCGTAGGGCGTTGCGGGCGCCTCCTGCGATTCGGCCTGGCCCGTGACCGTCACCGTGGGCAGGGTCTTCACGCCCGCCTCCTGCTGCGCCCAGGCGGGCGCAGCAGCCACGACGCCCAGCGTGAGGCCGAACACGGCGGCAATGAGAGGGTTCAAGGAAAAGGCGGGCTTTGCCTGCCCGGCCAGCGGCGAAGGACGTGCGACGCGGCCGCTATGGCGACGTTTGCTCATGGAATGCTCCGTTCAGTTGAGCTGGGGACCGCCCGGCAATCCGGGCGACTGGGAATCATTTACGTTTGAATCGGCAATGACGCGCGGGGCGTCGCGAAGAATCAGTTCCGGTATGGCCTCATGACTTCGTCGATCATCAGATGCAGCGACTTCACGCTGGCGGCGGTGACGTACCAGGCTTCGGCGTCGGCAAAGACCACGCGGCCGTCGCGCCACGCGGACGTCTGGCGCAGCAGCGGGTTGCTCAGCGTCTCGGCGTTCAGGGCCGGGCGGCGTTCCATCACGGCAGTGCGGTCGACCACGTAGACGATGTCCGGGTTGGCCTGCTGGATGAATTCGCTGGAGATCGGCTGGCCATGCAGGCCGCCATCGGCCAACGGACTGGCGGGCTTTACGCCCAGCGCCTTGAAGATGAAGCCGTAGCGGGATTGCACGCCGAACGAGCTGAAGGCGCCGTTGTTGTGCAGCACGACGAGCGCCGTCTCCCGACGGTCGCGGATCAGCGCGCGCGCCTCCTCCACCTTGGCATCCAGACCGGCGGCCTTCTGGCGCGCAAGGTCTTCCTTGCCGAAGATGCGACCCAGCGTCAGCAGATGGTCCTTCACGATCTCGATGTGATCGGCCTGGCTGTCGCGGTAGTCCACGTCGAAATGGATGGTGGGCGCGATCTGGCTCAGCTCTTTGTAGTGGTTCGCCTGCAGCGAGGTGATCAGGATGAGGTCCGGCTTGGCCGCATATACGCGCTCCAGATTCGGCTGGACGATGGCGCCCATGTCCTGCACTTCGGGCGCGTCGCGGTAGCGGGCCAGAAAGTGCGGCACGAAGTCCTTGGGCATGCCCACGACGGGGACGCCCAGCTCGTCCAGGAAATCGACTTCGTTCATGTCCAAGGCAACCACGCGCTGCGGCAGCCGGTCGATCACGGTCTCGCCCAGCTTGTGCTTGACGGTGATGGGGGCATAGGCATTCTGCGATGGTGCATTCGCGGGTGCGGCGGATGCGGCAGCCGGCGCCGAGGCGGCCTTGGGCGCGTCCGTGGCTTGGCCGCAGCCGTACAGCGCCGCCGTTGTGGCCATTGCAGCGGCAAGCAGCAGCGCCCTCGGCCAGTGCGACAGGGTCATTTCAGTTCTCCAGGGGGATTGAAGTAGTTGCACAGGCGACCGCGATCGCCCTGCGTGATCTCGAAGTCCAGTCCATACAGTTCGCGCAGCCGGTCTTCGGTCATGACCTCGTGCACCCCGCCCGCGCAATGCACCGCCCCGCCCTTCAGCGCCACGATGTAGTCCGAATAGCTGGCCGCGAAATTGATGTCGTGCACCACCAGGATCACCGTGCGGCCGTGCTCGTCGCACAGGCGGCGCAGCGCGCGCATGATCTGCACGGCGTGCCGGATATCCAGGTTGTTCAGCGGCTCGTCCAGCAGCAGACAATCGGTCTGCTGCGCGATGGTCATGGCCATGAACGCCATCTGACGCTGGCCGCCGCTCAGCTCGTCCAGGTACGCGTGGCGCAAGGGCTCCAGTGACAGAAACGCGATGGCTTCGTCGATTGCCTGCCGGTCCTGCGGCGTCAGCGCGCCACGGCTGTAGGGAAAGCGCCCGAAGGCCACCAGGTCTTCCACCGTGAGCCGCAGGTTGAAGTCGGGCGATTGGCGCAGCGTGGCGACGCGGCGCGCGTAATCGGCGCGGCGCATGTCCGCCACGCTGCGGTTGCCGATGAAAACGCCGCCCTGCGTCGGCGCCAGCAACCGCGCCATCATCATCAAAAGCGTGGTCTTGCCCGCCCCGTTCGGACCGATCAGCGACGTCAGCCGGCCCTCGGGGAACTGCAGGCTCACGTCGCGCAGGACGGCCTTCGCGCCGTGGCTTTTGGAGAGATTTCTGGTCGTGATCATGCCGTGCCCCGCGTGCGCGCCATCAGCGCGAGAAACCAGCCGCCGCAGACCAGGTTGACCAGGATGCCGACGGTGGTCTTGTAGTTGAAGATGTGCTCGACCGCGAGCTGAGCCAGGATGAACATCCCGACGGCGATGGCGCTGCCGGTGGGCAACGTGACGCGGTGCCGGCGCGTGCGCGCCAGCGCATATGCGGTGTTGGCCACGAAGATGCCCATGAACGCCGTAGGTCCCAGCAGGCTGGTGGAAACGGCGACCAGCACCGCGATCAAGGCCAGGTGCAGTTGCACGGCGCGCGGATGATCCACGCCCAGCGACATGGCCTGGTCCCGCCCCAGCGACAGGACGTCCAGCGTCGGCAATTGCCTGCGTCCGGCCAGGCATATAGCGGCGACGATGACAGCGGATACCAGCAATTGCGCTGGCTCGGCCTTACCGAACGAGGCCTGGGTAAAGCCGAGCAGGATCGAGAACTCGCCCGGACTGGTCTTCAGTTGCACGAACTGCGTGAAGGTGCCGATCACCATGGTCAGCACCAGTCCCACCAGCAGCAGGAAATACACGTTCTGCCTGTCGTGGCGGAACAGCCAGCGATGGAGAATCCACGAATACGCCAGCATCACCAAGACTGAGACCAGGAAGTTGCCGTTCGGCCCCAGCAGCACCAGGCTTTGCGTGCCCAGCGCCAGAATCATCACGGACTGCAGCAGCAGATAAACCGCCTCGTAACCCATGATGGCGGGCGTGAGGATCCGGTTGCCGGTCAGGGTCTGGAACACAATCGACGACCACGCGATGCAGACGCCGCCGATCACCATGGCCGCCAGCCGCGCGAGGCGTTTGGGGATGACGTAGTCGAAGTCCAGGCCCGACCGGAAGAAAACGAACACCATGGCCAGCACGATGACCGCCAGCCACACGACCCTTCGGGAAGCGGCGCGTCTCATCGGTGCTTCCAGATAATCAGCGCCAGGAACAGGACGCCGCCCACGCCCCCCGCCGTCAGGCCGATAGGCACTTCGAACGGATGAATCAGCACGCGTCCCAGGATGTCGCAAACCAGCAGCAGCGACGCGCCGCCCAGCGCCACGACGGGCAGCGTGCGGCTCAGGTTGTCACCGTAGTGGAGCGCGACCAGATTGGGCACGACCAAACCAACGAATGGAATAGCCCCAACCGTGATGACCGTGGCCGACACCGTGACGCCCACCAGCATCAGACCCAGCGCGACGGTGGCCGGATAGTTCAGTCCCAGGCTTGCGGCCATGTCCTCGCCCATGCCGGCCACCGTGAAGCGGTGCGCGTACAGGTAAGTCAGCACGACGATCGGCAGGATCAGAAAGATGATCTCGTAGTTGCCCTGCACGATCTTGGAGAAGTCGCCCAGCAGCCAGCCCTGCATGCTTTGCAGGATGTTGTTGCGGTAGGCATGGAATTCGGCCAGCGCGCTCAGCACGCAGCCAAACATAAGACCCATCACGGGCACCAGCACCGTGTTCTTGAACCGGATACGGCGCACGATCATGACGAAGGCCAGGCTGGCGGCAAAGCAGAACGCCAGCGCAAACGCCATCCGCCCGCCCGGCCCCATTGACGGCGCCACCGTCAGCGCAACCAGGATGCCGAGCTTGGCGGCGTCCAGCCCGCCGCAGGTGGCCGGTTCGACGAACTTGTTGCGCACGATGTGCTGCAGGATCACGCCGCACACCGACAGGCCGACGCCGGTCAGCACCAGCGCGGCCAGCCGAGGCAGGCGGCTCGCGGTCAGCGTCAGCCACGCGTCGCCCGACAGCGTGAACAGCTGCGTCCAGGCCAGCTGCCGCGCACCGACCAGCAGGGACGCGCCGCACAGTGCGACGAACAGCACCGACAGCCCGGCACGCATCAGACGCGGTCTCCCGCGATGCGCCAGCCCTTGGCGGCCTGCCGCTGCTCCAGGAATTGCGCATACCGCCCGCCGCTTGCGCGCAGCGCCGCCGGCGCGCCCGCTTCGACGATCCGGCCGTCCTCCAGCACCGCGATTTCATCGGCCATCGCCACCGTCGACAATTGATGCGCAATGACCACCAGGGTGCGCTTGCCGCGCAGCCGCGCCAGCGTGTCGGCAATGACGGCCTGGTTGCCCGCGTCCAACGCTGCGGTGGCCTCGTCCACCAGCAGGATGGGCGCGTCGCTGATCAGCGCACGGGCAATGGCGATGCGCTGGCGCTCGCCGCCGGACAACCGCGTGCCGCCCTCGCCCACCGGCGTGTCCATGCCGTGCGGCAGGCGCGCGGCGATCTCGTCCACGCCCGCTTCCCGCGCGGCTTGCAGGACATCGGCATCATTGCTGCCCGGCCGGCCAGCGCGGATGTTGTCGGCGATGCTGCCGGTAAAGAGATAGTTGTCCTGGAAAATCTGGCTGATCTGGCTGGCCAGCTGCGCGCTGGCGATCTGCCGCACGTCGACGCCGCCGACATGCACGCTGCCTTGCATCACGTCGAAGAATCGCGCGATCAGCCGCGCCAGCGTCGTTTTGCCGGACCCGGATGCGCCGATCAGGGCAATCATGGTGCCCGGCTCGATACGCAGGCTCACGCCGAGCAGCACGTCCGGCGCATCTTGCGCGTAGCGAAAGCGCACATCGCACAATTCGATGGACGCGTCGCGCGGCGTCTGCGGGGCGGCGGGCTCGGGCAGCGGCGCCACGGCAAAGAGCGCGTCGATCGCGTCAAGCTGCGCGCGCGCGCCGCGCAGAACCTCGCCATAGCCGGCAACCTCAAGCAAGCCGTCGATGTAGCGGACAGCCAGCAGCATCGCGACGATGGCCGCCACCACTTCGCCGGTTGCAGCGCCAGCGCCCAGCAGTCCGTTGAGCCAAAAGGCCGCCGCGAACAGCAACCCGGCAAAGACGGACTGCACCGCCCAGACGTTGAGCACGGCCGCGGCCGCCGACAGCCAGATCAGGCGCACGCCCGATTGGCGTTGCGCATCAAGGGATTGCTCGAAGCGCTGCATGCCGCCGCCCTGCGCGCTGAACGCGCGCAGGACCGACTGCGCCTGGGCAAACTCCACCACGCGCTGGCTGGTTTCCGCAAAGCGCTGGTGAAAGACCGTGTCGGCTCGGCGCGCCAGCCGCGCCGTAAGTGCCAGCACGCCCGCCAGCAGCGGCAGCGCCGCCAATGCGATCAGTCCCAACAGCCAATGCTGCGCGAACAAGGCCCCGCCCAGCACAAGGGGTGCGGCCACGCCCGCAATCAGCGGTGTGAAGACGTGCGCGGGCAACTGGGCCACGCTCATCATGCCCTGCGTGACGACATGGCCGAGACGCGCGGTGTTGTGCGGCGTGAACCAGCCCACCGGCAGGCGCGCGACATGGTCGCCCAGCCGATGACGGCCGCCTTGCAGGATCGCGACGCCCACGCGCACCCCCGCCCGCTCGACCGGCAGGCGCAGCGCCGCGCAACACGCCACCCCGGCGAGCAGCGCGGCCAGCCACGGGATGGCCTGGCGTGCATCGCCGGTCAGCAGATGCGTGAGGAGCGGCGCCGTGGCCGCCATGGTCAGCCCGCAGGCCAGCCCGTAGGCGACCGCCAGCCGCGCGTAGCGGCGCAGCACGTGAACCTCATTGCCAAGCAGGCGCACCAAGGTCTTCAGCATGCCGGCTCCTCTTGCGGCGTGGCCATCGCATAACCACCCTGCTCCCAAAGCCGCGCGTAGCTGCCGCCTTGCGCCAACAGCGCGTCGTGCCGCCCCTGTTCGGCAATAGCCCCGTCCTCCAGCACCAGGATGCGATCCGCATGCACCACCGTGTCCAGCCGGTGCGCGATCACCAGCAGCGTGCGCCCCTTGGCAAAGCGCGACAGCACTTCCTGGATAGCGGCCTCGTTGCCGGCGTCGGCCGCCGCCGTGGCCTCGTCGAGCACCAGCACCGGCGGGTCGAGCAGGACGGCGCGCGCGATGCTCACGCGCTGGCTTTCACCGCCGGAGAACTGCGCGTCTTCGCCGATAACGGCGTCGTAGCCGCGCGGCAATGCCAGGATGCGTTCGTGGATGTTGGCGGCTCGCGCGGCGGCCTCGACCTCCTGCTGACTGGCACCCGGCCGGCCCAGCGCGATGTTGTCGCGCACGCTGGCGTGGATCAGCCGAACCTCCTGCAGCACGAAGCCGATGCGCCGGTAAAGCTGGGCGCTCTCGATCTGCCGCAGGTCCGCGCCGCCGAGCGTGATGCGCCCTTGTGCCGGGTCGAAGAACCTCAGCAGCAGACGGGCAAGCGTGGATTTGCCCGCGCCGGACGGGCCGACGATGGCGGTCACCGTGCCGGGCGCCAGCGTGAACGTGATGCCGGACACCGCCTCGTGGCCATCGCCGTAGCGGTAGCCCACGTTTTCAAACCGGACTTCGTGGCCTTCGGGAAGTTGTCCGCACCCAGCCGGCGGCGTCTCCAGAACAGGCGTATTCATAAGCGCCAGCACACGCTGGGCCGCGCCCTTTGCGCTGCCCAGATCGTGCAGCAGCGTGTGCAGCAGGAGCATCGGCGCGCAGATGCCTGGCGCCACTAGCGCGAAAGGCAGCACGTCCAGCGGCGCCATCCAGTCCAGCGCCACGAACAGCGCGCCCGCGCCGAGCACCACGCCCAGAACCGTGACCGGCGCGATCAGCGCGTGCGCCCGCGCCATCGCCGCGACCAGCGGCCGGGTAAAGTCGGCAAAGGCCGCGGCAAAGCCGTCCACGGCGTCCCGGTAGCCGCGATGCGCCTTGCCGGCATCCCCAAACGCCTTGACCACCGGAATGCCATTGACGAATTCGACGGTCGCGCCGTTCAGACGGCCAAGGCGTTCCATGAACACCGGCATGTTCGCGCCGCCGGCCTTCATGGCGCGACGCAGAAAGAGGAAGAAGCCCGCGAACGGCAGCAGCGCCACGATGGCAAGGCGCCAATCCTGCGCGAACAGGTAGGCCGCCGACGCCAGGATCGCGCCCGCGGCGCGCCCCGTCGCCGTGAAGAAATGCGCGGTGAGGCTATGCAGGGTCGCGATGTCGTCCTGCAAGGCCTGCTTGACCTCGCCCGACGCCCGATCCGTGAACCAGCCCAGTGGCGCTTGGGCCAACCGCCGGGCGCCGGCCACGCGCAGGTGATGCGTGATCCGGTTGTCTGCCAGGTGGGCGGTCAGTTCGCCGGCGGACACCAGCGCCAGGCCGATGAGCAGGCAAGCAATGGCGGCGGCGACGCCCCACCCCATTCCCGGCCCGGGCGTCGTTGAAGCGGGACCCTTCAGGACCAGGCGGGCGATGTGCGCGATGGCGGCCAGCGGCGCCAGCGTAAGCATGGTGCCCACCGCGGCAAGCGCGGCTGCGGCAATGAGTTGCCCGCGGATCGGGGTCAACACCAGATTGAGCGGGCCGGGCTGTTGAAGGTGGGCCGGCGCGGCTCCGGAAGTGCTCATGAACGAAGTACCAGGACGGAGTTGATAATTATTTGCATCACTATAAACTAAATTCTTGAATTAGTTGCATGGCAATAAACTAAATAATTTCGGGACGGGTTAAAGTGCGGGATAGTCCACGCGACAAACAGGGATCAGACATGCAGCCAGAGCGCCGCCCCGCGCGGGGACGCCCTCCCACCATCACCCGCGAGCGCATCGCCGACGCCGGCATCGCCGTAGGCTTGCCCAACATCACATTCGTCGGCGTCGCCGCGGCACTGGGTGTCAGCCACATGGCGCTCTACAAGCACGTGCCCAGCCTTGAAGAGCTCAAACGCCTGGTCGCCGAGGAAATCTTCAAGCGCTGGCAGATTCCTCAGGCCTGTAGCAACGATCGCGGGGATCTCAAGGACTATCTGACGGTGTTCGCGACGTCGGTGCGCGAGTTCGTCAAGGCGCACCCGGGCGTGACGCCCTTCGTGATCCGTCGGCTGGCCGCGACGCCGTCGATGCTGGCCAAGATCGACGGGCACCAGCGCCATATCGCACAGGCCTACGGCATCTCAAAGGAGCAGTCTCGGATCCTGCTCGCGACCGTGGCGTTTCACGGCCTGGCGGTGGCGGACACGGTGTATTCAGTCGCGGGGCTGGAGCCTGTCGTCGACGCCGCGCGCGCGGCGGAAGAATCCGAGATGGAAGTGGAACTGGATCAGGGCATGCAGGCGCTCATCATCGGCCTGATGGCCATGCTGGATGGCGCTTAGCTGGTTTCGCGCTGGACCAGCTTGAAACCCAAATCCACGTGCCGCTCAGGCACCGGTTCGCCCGCCAGATGCTGCATGAGCAGTTGCGCGGCGGATAGCCCGATCTGGTAGCGCGGCGTGGCAATGGTGGACAGCGGCGGCGTGGTCCAGGCCGTGCCCGCCAGGTCATGAAACCCGACGATGGCCATCTGCGCCGGCACTTGCAACCCATCCCGGCCGCATTGGAACACCGCCCCCTGCGCCAGGTCGTCGTTGCAGAAGAACACGGCGTCGCAATCGGGATGGCGCGCATGCTGGTCCTGCATCAGCGCGGCCCCCAGGCTGATCGATGATTTTTCCGGCGTCATGATTTCCAGCGTCGAATCGTACAGGCCCGCGTCGCGCAGCGCCTGCCGGCACCCTTCGCAGCGGCGCAGCGAACGGGGATCCAGCTGCGCGCCTATGATGCCGATGCGGCGGTAGCCGCGCTCCACCAGATGGCGGCCGGCGGCGTAGCCCGAGTCGAATTGCGAGAACCCGACGCTCATGTCGTCGTCGCCATCCAGCGTCTCGATCGTGTGCACCGTGGGGATCCCCTGCGCGCGCAGCAATTCCCAGACGCCCGGATTGTGGTCGATGCCGGTCAGCACCAGCCCGTCGGGCGAGTGCTGCAGATACTTGCGCAGCAGCGCTTCTTCCTCGTCCGGCGAGTAACCCGTCACGCCGATCAGCATGTGATAGCCGTGCTGGTCCAGCACGTCCTTGATGCCCGTGATGATGTCCACGAAGACCACGTTGCTCAGCGACGGAATCAGGACCACGATGGTCTGCGACCGCGCAGACGCGAGTGCGCTGGCGGCGTGGTTCGGCACGTAGCCTAGTTCCTGGCACACCCGCGCGATGTGCTGGCGCAGTTCTTGCCCCACTTTGTCCGGCGTGCGCAGCGCCCGCGAGACCGTGATGGCGCTGACGCCGACGCGCCGCGCAACGTCTTGCATGGTGACGCGGCCAGCGCGCGAGCTTCGGGGTTTACGAACGGACATGGACCCTCGCGGTAAGTGCAAGCGCGTAGTCTGACCGAAAAAAAGACGCTTGCCAAAGCAAAAATGTTAGCGCTAACATGATCCACATCAAACGACTAAAAAAACTCCGGGAAACGGAGAGGAGACAACCATGCAAGCTTCCCCCCTGGGGCGGCCGGGGCCATCGCGCCCCGGCCGGTCGCCGCTGGCCCGCGCCGCGGACTGGTGTTTTGTGCTGCAGACGTGGCTGATGGTGGCCTGTCTGATCGTGATGGTCGTGCTGCTGTTCGGCAACGTGGCGCTGCGCTATCTCTTCAACTCCGGTATCAATGCTTCCGACGAGGTCTCGCGGCTGGCCTTTGTCTGGATGATCTTCCTGGGCGCGGTGATCGCGCTGCGCGAACACCAGCACATCGGGGTCACCATGATGGTCGAACGCTTCGGCCCGGGCGCCCGCCGCGTGTCGCACATTGCCTGCCAGTTGATGATCCTGTGGGTGCTGTGGCTGATGGCCGAGGGCGGCTGGGTCCAGACAGTGATCGGCATGGACACCGTGCTGCCCGTCACCGGCATGCCGCTGGCCGTGTTCAACGCGGCGGGGCTGTATGCCGCCGTGGCGATGGGCATCCTGACGCTCATCGACCTGGTCCGCGTGATTGCGGGCGGACCGCTGCCGGCGGAATCCAGTCCGGAAGACCCGGCGGTCTGAACCGGCCCCTCCCCGCCCCCAACCATCCGCCTGGATATCCGCAATGATCCTGACCGTCTTCCTAGTCGTGCTGCTGGGGCTGATCGCCCTGGGCATGCCGATCGCCTTCGCGCTCATCATCAGCGCGATCGTCATGATGTTCCAGCTGGACTTCTACGACACCCAGCTCCTCGCCCAGAACATGCTGTCCGGCGCCAACAGCTTCACGCTGATGGCCGTGCCGCTTTTCATGCTGGCCGGCGAACTGATGAACGCCGGCGGCATTTCGCGCCGCATCGTTCATCTGGCCAACACGTTCGTGGGCCACATCCAGGGCGGCCTGGGTTACGTGGCCATTTTCGCCAGCGTGCTGCTGGCATCGCTGTCGGGCTCAGCCGTGGCCGACGCCGCGGCGCTGGGATCGCTGCTGATCCCGATGCTGCGCGAAAAGGGTTATGAGGCCGGCCAGGCGTCGGGCCTGATCGCCGCCGGTGGCATCATCGCGCCCATCATCCCGCCGTCGATCTCGTTCATCATCTTCGGCGTCGCCACCAATGTGTCGATCACCAAGCTGTTCTTCGCCGGCATCGCGCCGGGCCTCATGATGGGGCTCACGCTGGTGGCCGTCTGGACCTGGGTGGCGCGCAAGCATGGCAGCATCAACCCCGCGCCACGCGAACCCTGGCGCAACCGCCTGAAGGCGCTGCGCGGCTCGCTGTGGGCGCTCTTTCTGCCGGTCATCATCATCGGCGGCCTGCGGGGCGGCATCTTCACCCCCACGGAAGCGGCCGTTGTCGCCGCCGTGTATGCGCTGCTGGTCAGTCTTTTCGTCTACCGCGAGATCGGCTGGCGCGATCTGGGGCCGCTTTTCATCAACGCCGCGCGCACCACGGCGGTGGTCATGTTCCTGGTGGCGGCCGCCATGGTCTCGTCCTACATGATCACGCTGGCCGACCTGCCGCAGGACCTGATCG
The DNA here is from genome assembly GCF_001427425.1 of Achromobacter sp. Root565. Lineage (NCBI taxonomy): Bacteria > Pseudomonadati > Pseudomonadota > Betaproteobacteria > Burkholderiales > Alcaligenaceae > Achromobacter > Achromobacter sp. Root565. The sequence continues at coordinate 25,613 of NZ_LMGO01000006.1, read as the reverse complement.
CGCTGCTGGAACCGGTCATGGATCAGCCCAAGCTGCTCATGTTCGCGCTGCTGATCCTGCTGACGCTGGTGGGCACGGTGATGGATCTGACGCCCACCATCCTGATTCTCGCCCCTGTGCTCATGCCCGTCGTCATCAAGGCGGGCATCGACCCCGTCTACTTCGGCGTCATGTTTGTCATGGTTGGCAGCGTAGGCCTGCTGACGCCCCCGGTGGGCACCGTACTCAACGTGGTTTGCGGCGTGGCCCGCATCAATATGGAAACCATCTGCAGAGGGGTGTGGCGCTACGTCGTGGCCTACACGCTGCTGCTGGTCCTGCTGGTGATCTTCCCCGAACTGATCACCGTACCCGCACGCTGGATGCACTAGCGGCACTTGAACCCCCCCGAGGAGAAACACCATGATCAAGCAATTCAAGACCCGCATTCTTGTCCTGGCGACGGTGCTGTCCTGCACCGTCGCCGGGGTGGCCGCGGCCGCGGACGTCAAACCGCGCCTCATCCGCTTCGGCTACGGCCTGAACGAAGAAAGCGTGCAGGGCCGCGCGGCCCGCCATCTGGCGCAGGAACTGGAAAAGGTCAGTGGCGGCAAGCTCAAGATGCGGACCTTCGGCTCGGCGAACCTGGGTTCCGACGAACAGATGCAGAGCGCGCTGGTGGGCGGCGCGCAGGAAATGATGGTGGGGTCGACCGCGCCGCTGGCGGGCATGGTCAAGGAGTTCGGCGTGTTCGACCTGCCGTTCCTGTTCAACAGCGAAAAGGAAGCCGACGCGGTGCTGGACGGCCCGCTCGGGCAGGACCTGCTGAAGAAGCTTGAGGCCAAGGGCATCGTCGGCCTGGTGTACTGGGAAAACGGTTTCCGCAACATGACCAATTCCAAGCGCCCGATCACGCGCGCCGAAGATTTGCAGGGCATCAAGCTTCGCGTCATGCAGAACCAGATCGCGCTGGGCGTGTTCAACACGCTGGGCGCCAACGCGGTGCCGATGCCGTTCTCGGAATTGTTCACCGCGCTGGAAACGCGCACGGTGGACGGGCAGGAAAACCCCATCACCACGATCCAGAGCAGCAAGTTCTACGAGGTGCAGCCCTACCTGACCATCACGCGCCACGTCTACACGCCGTGGGTCGTGCTGGCTTCCAAAAAGTGGTGGGACACGCTGTCGCCCGACGAGCAAAAGCTGATCCGCCAGGCCGCCGCGTCGTCGCGCGACTTCGAACGGCAGGACAGCCGCGCCGATTCCACCAAGGCCATGGGCACGCTTGAAAAGAACGGCATGAAGATCAACACGGTCACGCCGGAAGAAGTGGCCCGCATGCGCCAGAAGGTGCAGCCCGTGGTCGACAAGTACACCCAGGAGCTCGGCCCCGAACTGGTCAAGCAGCTGAACGACGAAATCCAGAAGGCGCGCAACTAGCGCTTTTGGTGGCCCGGATCCGCTTTTGGTCCGGGCCCGTATGCAACCGAAGCGAGACAGCCATGTCCCAGACACCCCGCCGACTGCGCAGCCAGAAATGGTTCGACGATCCCTCGCACGCCGACATGACGGCGATCTACGTCGAGCGCTATCTCAATTACGGCCTGACGCGCCAGGAACTGCAATCGGGGCGGCCGATCATCGGCATCGCACAGACGGGCAGCGACCTGGCGCCCTGCAATCGCCATCATCTGGCGCTGGCCGAGCGCATCAAGGCAGGCATCCGGGACGCCGGCGGCATTCCGATGGAGTTCCCGGTGCACCCGCTGGCCGAACAGGGCCGGCGGCCCACCGCGGCGCTGGACCGCAATCTGGCGTATCTGGGGCTGGTGGAAATCCTGCACGGCTATCCGCTGGATGGCGTGGTGCTGACCACGGGCTGCGACAAGACCACGCCCGCATGCCTGATGGCCGCGGCCACCGTGGACATCCCGGCTATCGTGCTATCCGGTGGGCCCATGTTGGATGGCTGGCATGAGGGGCAGCGCGTGGGATCGGGCACCGTCATCTGGCACGCACGCAACCTGATGGCCGCGGGCAAGCTGGACTACGAAGGCTTCATGACCCTGGCCACGGCATCGTCGCCGTCAATTGGCCACTGCAACACCATGGGCACCGCCCTTTCCATGAATTCGCTGGCCGAAGCGCTGGGCATGTCGCTGCCCACCTGTGCCAGCATTCCCGCACCGTATCGCGAGCGCGGCCAGATGGCCTATACCACCGGCATGCGCATCTGCGACATGGTGCGCGAGGACCTGCGGCCGTCGCACATCATGACGCGGCAGGCGTTCGAGAACGCCATCGTCGTCGCCTCGGCGCTGGGCGCGTCCAGCAACTGCCCGCCCCACCTGATCGCGATTGCGCGCCACATGGGCGTCGACCTGAGCCTGGACGACTGGCAGCGGCTGGGCGAAGACGTGCCGCTGCTGGTCAACTGCGTGCCGGCAGGCGAATACCTGGGCGAAGGCTTTCACCGCGCGGGCGGCGTGCCGGCCGTGCTGCACGAACTGCTGGCGGCGGGCCGTCTGCATCCTGACTGCGGGACCGTGTCCGGCAAGACCATCGGCGACATCGCCGCGGCGTCGAAGACGCACGATGCGCAGGTGATCCGAAGCTGCGACACGCCGCTCAAGCACCGCGCCGGCTTCATCGTGCTGTCGGGCAACTTCTTTGACAGCGCCATCATCAAGATGTCGGTCGTGGGCGAGGCGTTCCGCCGCGCGTACCTGTCGGAGCCCGGCTCGGAAAACGCCTTCGACGCGCGCGCCATCGTGTTCGAAGGCCCTGAGGATTATCACGCCCGCATTGAAGACCCGGCCCTCAACATCGACGAACACTGCATCCTGGTCATCCGCGGCGCGGGCACCGTGGGATACCCCGGCAGCGCGGAAGTCGTGAACATGGCGCCGCCGGCGCACCTCATCAAGCGCGGCATCGACTCGTTGCCCTGCATGGGCGACGGCCGCCAGAGCGGCACGTCGGCCAGCCCTTCCATCCTGAACATGTCGCCGGAAGCCGCGGTTGGCGGCGGGCTTGCCCTCCTGCGCACGGGCGACCGGATCCGCGTGGACCTGAACCAGCGTTCGGTCACCTTGCAGGTCGACGAATCAGAACTGGAACGGCGCCGCCAGGAACCGGCGTACGAAGCGCCGCCGTCGCAGACGCCTTGGCAGGAGCTCTACCGGCAGACCGTGGGACAACTATCCACGGGCGGATGCCTGGAGGCGGCGACGCTGTATTTAAAGGTGGTGGAGACGCGCGGGGATCCGCGGCATTCGCATTGAGGGGTGCGGCGGGTGCGGGCTATTTACGCGAAGGCGTGTCGGCCGGGCCGGTGGCCTGGCCATTGCCCCCGCCATCGGCATGCGGGCTGGGCCGGCTGAGCACGTAGGCCGCGCTGGCCAAGAAGAAGATGCCCACGCCGATGGCCAGCAATGGCGACGGATTCGCGCTCCAGTAAAACAGCACATAGCCCGCGGCCATGCCCAGGCTGGCGTACGTCTTGCCCTTGCGCGACACCGCGCCCTGTTCACGCCAGGCGCGCAGCGACGGACCGTAGGTGGGGCTGTCCAGCAACCATTTCTCGAGCCGGGGCGACGAGCGCGAAAAGCAGCCAACCGCCAGGATCAGGAAGATCGTCGTCGGCATCACCGGCAGAAAGGCGCCAATGACGCCCAGCGCCAGCATCAGGCAGCCCAGGCATAACCAAAGTGCTCTCATCATGATGGTGTGCAGGATATCGCAAATGGGCTGACGGGGAGCCGGCCGGTTTCCTGCGCCGCGCCGCTCACGATGCCGCGGGCTCCGGCATCCTGGCGCGCAGCATCCTGACAAAATCCGGATCGGGGCTGCCTCCCGCGGCGCGCGATTTGTGAACCATGGCCCACGCCTCGCCATACTGGCCGCGCCAATAATAGGCCGTGGCCCACGAGGCATACAGGTAGCCCTTGTCGGGCTCGACGGCCTCGCCCTTGCGGTACCACTCATCGGAACGCGTCGTGGCGGCAATGCGCGCCTCGGGCGGCAACGTCTTGTCCTCGGCCGCGCAACGCGCCGCAATCCGGCCCGCGTCCGCATGGATGCCGCGAAACGCCGGCGGATTCAGGCTGATCGCGCGGTCCATCATGCTCATCGCCTGGCAGATCTTGCGCTGGCTTTCCAGGACGACCGCAAACCCCGCGTATACCTCGGGGTTGTCGGGATTGAGCAGCCAGGCCTGATTGAAACGCCGCATGGCGGACCCGGGCTGGTCTTCACGAAAAAGGCGATAGCCCTCTTCGACCCGCGCCTGCGCCGCCGCCGATGACGAACCAAACGTCTTCACGGCCTCGGCAGCCTGCTGCTCATCACTCGCACGCAACGCAGCCGCCGCGCGGCGATCACCGCCGGCATACATCGGCGCCTCGGCGCTGGCCGATTGCGCCGGCGCTGGCATCTTGATTACGCAGCCGGGCAACCACAGCAACTGAGCCAGAATGAACGCCTTCAACGTGAATTGCATGGGCGGGCTTTGAATTGAGAAAGAGGGAATATACCTGCGTGGGTATTGAGGCAAGAACGCGCGCCGAAAAGCAAAAAGCCGCGAAGTCATAAGACTTACGCGGCTTTTCAGGTCTGTGTCCGACTAGCTCTATCGAACACACCTTTGCAGGAATTTGGTAGGCGGTATTGGAATCGAACCAACGACCTCCACGATGTCAACGTGGCGCTCTAACCAGCTGAGCTAACCGCCTGCAAAGAAGAAGAATTATATAGTGCTTTTTTAAACTGTGCAAATCGTCTTGAATGATTTTTTGCGGTGTTTATTGCGTTTCCAGGTATTCAACATTTGCCTTGCGGCTTTGCCAAACTGCCCTTTCCACACGCGCACTAAATGCGCTACAGCACTACTTTTTTTCCTTCAATTTCGTGTCTGCGTCATGTGCCGCAGCAACGAAGAACGAGATTCTATCAGAACTTTTTATTCCTTGCTCGACTTCGACGCCACTACTCACATCAACCGCCCACGGCCGCACCGACTCAATGGCCGCGCCCACGTTTTCCGCATTCAATCCGCCGGACAGGATCAACGGTCGGGACATGGGATCGGCACGCACATCGTCCAGCAACGCGTAGTCGAACCCATGCCCGCTGCCGCCGTAACCGGCGCTGTAGCTGTCGAACAACCATCCCGCCGCCTGGCCGTACGCGCGGCAAGTGGTGGCGAGGTTTTCCGCCGTCTCCAGACCGGGCGCCCCGGCACGAAACGCGCGCAGGTGGCGATGCCCGTAGCGCGCGCATTCCAGCGGCGTTTCGTCGCCATGAAATTGCAGCAGGTCGGGGCCGACTTCGCCGAGCACGGTGCGGATTTGTTCCTCTTGCGCATTCACGAAAAGCGCGACGACGTCGACAAACGCCGGCACCCCGCGGCGCAACTGCGCAGCGCGCGTGGGCGTGAGGCAGCGCTTGCTCTTGGGATAGAAGACAAAGCCGATCGCATCGGCGCCGGCTGAAACGGCGGCTTCAATATCTTCTTCGCGGGTCAGCCCGCAGATCTTTATGCGTGTACGCATGGCATATTCTGGAAGTGTCGCCCCGCGGCGACGGGCTGGGTCAGTATATCCGTCCGCGCAAGGGGCCCGCGTCACAGACCCGAGTCTGAAACCCTATCCGCCGCGCGCGCCCAGCGTCGCCACCATGTTGTCGAAGCTGCCCTCGGCCATGCGGAACCAGGGGACCTGTGTGTTGCGGAAAGCCAGCATGCTGTCGTAGAGCTTCTTGAACGTCGCGTCGTTGGCGCTCAATTCATTGCAGGCCGCCAGCGTGGCGTCATGCGCGGCTTGCAGCACCGGCCGCGGATACGCCTTCAATTGGGCGCCCTGCGACGCCAAGCGGCGCAACGCATCCGGATTGTTGGCGTCAAACGTGGCGATCAAGTCGTTGCACGCAGCGGCGCAGGCCAAAGACAGTGCGGTCTGATAGGACTTGGGCAGTTCGCCATAGGCGTCCTGATTCACGTACAGCGACAACTGCTGCGTGCCGGCCCACCAGCCCGGAAAGTAGTAGTTCCGCGCGACCTCGAACAACGCGAACCGTTCGTCGTCGAACGGGCCGATCGTGGCCGCCCCATCCACCAGACCTTGCGCCAGCGCGGCATGCACCTCGCCGGCGGGAATGTCGACGGGCGTCGCGCCCAGTCGCGACAGAATGTGGCCGGTAAAGCCGTCCGCCGCCACCTTCAGGCCGCGCAGGTCATCAACGGTCTTGATTTCGCCACGAAACCACCCGCCCATCTGGGCGCCGGTATAGCCGCACGGAAAGTTCAGGATGCCGAATTTGGCGAAGGCCTCCCGCGTCAGCGTCAGGCCCTCACCTTTACGCATCCAGGCGTTCATCTGGCGCGTGTTCAGACCAAACGGCACGCCGCCGTCAAAGCAAAGCGCGGGATCGGTACCGAAGTACCGGGCCGACGCCGCATGGCCGCATTCGACAATGCGGTGCTGAACCGCCTCCAGCGCCTGCCCCGGCTGGAACAACTGGCCGGCCGGAAAGACTTCAATGTTGAAGCGCCCCTCCGTGACCTCGGCCACATAACGCGCGACGTCGGCAGCCCCCGCGAACAGCGCGGCCGCGTCGGCCGAAAAATCCGAAGCCAGCCGCCATGTCAGGTTGGGCGCATCCTGCGCAATGGCGGGAGCCGCCAGCACGGCGCTGCCGGCGGCGGCGCCCAGGGCGGTCTGCTTCAGAAACGCGCGGCGTTGCATGGCGCATGCCTCCAGAAAGGCGCGGGTTTCCGCCGGCTGCGCGGCGGCTTCCCTAATAGGATTGAGTAAAGGGCGACAGCAGCGACGCCCCGCCGTCGAGTTCGCGTAGCCCGAAGACCTCGGGATAGTCGATGGCGGCAAGGTACAGGCCGTCCGGCGCAAAGGTGGGCGCGCCGCGTTTACGGTCGCGCCACGCCAGAAGCTGCGTCATCCAGTCCACCGACTCCCTGCCCTGCCCGACCTGCAGCAGCGCGCCCATGATGTTGCGCACCATGTGATGCAGAAACGCGTTTGCCTTCAGCGTGAAGACGAGGAACGGCCCGCGCTCTTCGATCTCGAGGCTGTGCATGTGCCGCACCGGATGCTTGGCCTGGCATTGCGAGGAACGGAAGCTGGAAAAATCATGCTCGCCGACCAGCGCCTTTGCGGCCTCGCGCATGGCGTCCACATCCAGCGGCTGAAAACACCAGCCCGCACGTCCCGCCCACAGCGCCGGACGCACCCGGCCTCGCCAGAGCAGATAGACGTAGGTGCGAGCGCGCGCCGAAAAGCGCGCGTGGAATTCGTCGGAGACTTCCTCGGCCCATTGGACCGAAATGCTGGGCGGCAGAAACGCATTGACGCCACGCACCCAGGATTCCGTCTTGCGGCTCAGCGCGGTGTCCAGATGGACCACCTGCATCGCGCCATGCACACCGGTGTCGGTGCGCCCGGCGCAGATCGTGGACACCGGCTCGGCGACGCCACAGAAACTGGCCAGGGCGGACTCCAGCGAGTCCTGCACCGTTTGCCGGTGCGGCTGTGTCTGCCAACCCTGCCAGGCGGAGCCGTCATACGCCAGCCCCAATGCAACTCTAGACATGCTTCAAACCCGAGGACCGCCGATACGGCGCGGTTCGTCCGTGGGCGGTACGTCCAGGTCGAGATTGATGGTGTCGAGCTTGCGGTTCAGCGCTGCCGTATCCAGCGCCGGCTCGTTGTACGTGTAGTTGTCCTCGTCATCGTCGTCGCGCCGCGCGCCAGCCCGGCGCAATAGCCAGGCGATGGCGAAGGCGACCAGCGCCAGCACCGCGGTAACGATCACGAGAAGATTGTCGGCCAGCCAGCCGGGCATGCCCGTTTGCACGGTTTTATCCGGAAGCGTGCCGACGGGCTTGTCGGCGTCCGCAGGCGTGGAACCCGTCGCGCCGGGGGTGCCTGCTGCGTTGGAGGAACTTGCTGCGTTGGGGGTACTTGCTGCGCCCGGAGTGCCTGCTGCGCCCGGCGTGCCTGTTGCGCCCGGCGTGCCTGCTGCACCCGGCGTGCCTGCTRYGCCCGGYGTGCCTGCTGTGCCCGGCGTGCCTGCTGTGCCCGGCGTGCCTGCTGCGCCCTGCGTGCCTGCTGCGCCCGAAGTGCCTGCTGCGCCCKGCGTGCCTGCTGCGCCCGRMGTGCCTGCTGCGCCCGGCGTGCCTGCTGCGCCCGGCATGCCTGCTGCGCCCGAAGTACCTGCTGCGCCCGAAGTGCCTGCTGCACCCGGCGTCCCAGTTGCACCCGAAGTGCCTGCAGCACCCGAAGCACCTGCCGAGCCCGAAGCACCTGCCGAGCCCGAAGCACCTGCCGAGCCCGAAGCACCTGCCGAGCCCGAAGCACCTGCCGAGCCTGGAGCACCTGCCGAACCCGGCGCACCTGCCGAACCCGGGGCACCTGCCGTACCCGAACCGCCTGCTGCCCCCGAAGCACCCGAAGCACCCGTCGCACCTGCTGCACCGGCAGCACCCGCCGCACCAGCCCCGGCCGCGCCAGACTGTTGCGCAACAGCCTTGGTCAATTCGTCCACATTGCTTTGAAGCTGGTTAACGCGCCCTTGCGTGTCCGCCAGCGCACGGTCGGCGGACGTCTTGGCATCTGCCTGCGCCTCGGCCTGCGCGGCTGCGCTGTCCTGGACCTCGCCGGTCGACAGGCGCACCCGGTCTTGCGTCGGCGCGGCGGTGGCGACACCGGTATCGGCCGGCGGGGCGACCGTGCCGGAGGCGGCGTCCTGCCCCTTGACCACCGAGGGATTCGACCCCGCCGCGGCCCCCACGCGGCCGCGGTACTTGGCATAGGCCTCGGCATGCTCGTTGAAGATGCGGCGGGCTTCGGCCGGATCGATGGCGCGCACCGTGGCGGCGTCCGGAATCTTGAGCGTCTGGCCGGAACGCACCAGATTCATGTTGTTCTGAATGAAGGCCTGCGGATTGGCGCGCCACAGCGCGACCAGCATCTGATAGACCGACGCGTTGGGCACCGCATTGCGCTGGGCAATGGCAAACAGATAGTCGCCCGACTTCACCGTTACCGTGCCCGACGTGCCGCCCGTACGGCCTGGGGAACCCACGGCGGCGGGCGTGACATCGGCGCTGGTGCCGCGCAGCGGCACCAGGATGCTGACCTGCACCTGCCGCTGTCCCGAGCTGGAATTGATGTCGAGCAGCAGATCCACGGCCCCGCCCGCCGGCGCCTGCGTGGACCGCACCCGCAGATTCTTGCGCGTCGGGTCTATCCCGTCTTCAACGCGAACCACCATGCTGGCAAGCGGCACCGGCGGCTTGACGCCCGCGCGCTGCCAGGCGGCTTCGTCGGCAATGGAAACCTTGAGTGAACTGATTTCTTCGGGCGTCAATTCCTGCAGACCAACGGTCGCCTGCAGCGGCGCGCCCGGTACGGAAACGACGCGCGAATGCCCGACGCGCATGGCCAGCGCCGAACCGCAGACGCTTGAGCCGATCGCCAGCGCAATTGCCCACTGAAGGGCTTTCAAACGGCGGGCATGCTTCACGTGGCGCGAACGCTGGGTCATAAGCTGGAATTCCGTTCTTGTAATCGAATTACGGGCCTGGGCCCATTCGCGCCATTTGCAGCGCAAAAAAGTGCCTCAATTCACCCGAAAAGTGTAATGGATCGAGCGCATTTCACAAACCTGAACGGGGCGCGAACGTTGGCCGGCGGGCACACGCGGCGCCTTTTTCGGACAGGACGCGCGCCGCGCGCAACCGCGCTGCGCCACGATGGTGCGCCCCGGCCTTCCCCACCGGCCCACTGCGCGCCAAAAAACAAGGGCACCCGAAGGTGCCCTGACTGCATCGTTGCGTGAAACGGGCGGCTGAAACACCAGCCCGTCCTGGCATCAGGCTTCGTTCAGCGCAATGCGCAGCATGCGGCGCAGCGGCTCGGCCGCGCCCCACAGCAGTTGGTCGCCCACCGTAAAGGCGCCCAGGTATTGCGAACCCATCGACAGCTTGCGCAGGCGGCCCACCGGAATGTCCAGCGTGCCGGTGACAGCCACGGGCGTCAGCGCGGAAACGGTGGCTTCCTTGGTGTTGGGAACAACCTTGGCCCACTGCGTGCCCTGCGCGATGAGGGCTTCGATCTCGTCCAGCGGCACGTCGCGCTTGAGCTTGATGGTCAGCGCCTGGCTGTGGCAGCGCATGGCGCCGATGCGAACGCACAGACCGTCGATCGGGGTCGGCGCCGTGCCGAAGGCAGCGCCGCGGCCCAGGATCTTGTTGGTTTCGACTTCGCCCTTCCATTCTTCCTTGGACATCCCGTTGCCCAGGTCCTTGTCGATCCAGGGAATCAGGTTGCCGCCGAGCGGCACGCCAAAGTGTTCGTGGGGCAGCGCAGCGTCCTTTTGCTTGGCCAGCACGCCGCGGTCGATTTCCAGGATGGCCGAGGCCGGGTCGTCCAGCAGGGACTTGACCGACTGGTTGATCTCGCCGAACTGGGTCAGCAGTTCACGCATGTGCTGCGCGCCGCCGCCGGACGCGGCCTGGTAGGTCATGGAGGTCATCCATTCCACCAGGTCGTTGTTGAACAGGCCGGCCAGACCCATCAGCATGCAGCTCACGGTGCAATTGCCGCCGATGAAGTTGCGCACGCCGCGCTTCAGGGCCGCGTCGATCACCGGGCGGTTGACCGGGTCCAGCACGATGATGGCGTCGTCGGCCATGCGCAGGGTGCTGGCCGCGTCGATCCAGATGCCGTTCCAGCCCGCGCCGCGCAGCTTGGGATAGACCTCGGACGTGTAGTCGCCGCCTTGCGCCGTCACGATGATCGGCAGTTTTTTCAGAGCGTCAATGTTGTAGGCGTCTTGCAGCGGACCTGCGCCCGTCGCCCACGTGGGCGCGGCGCCGCCAGCGTTGCTGGTGGAGAAAAACACCGGTTCGATCAGTGCGAAGTCGTTCTCGTCGCGCATGCGTTGCATGAGCACCGAGCCGACCATACCGCGCCAGCCGACAAGGCCTACTGCTTGATTCATTTCAATCGCTCTTTAAAGGGGGTGGCAAGATAGGGAGGGGAAATTTCGTGCAATTCAACAATTTATCAGAATGCACGCAGGGATGTTGCACCGCAGCTGGAAAAAAACGGGGCCGCAAGCTTGGGAGGTCAAATCCGGCGCATGGCGGCAACATCGATGAACGATCCCCAAAACAGAGGGGCCACCCGCCGGGCGGCCCCTCTGTATATATACAGCTGCACGCTTGTAACGCTGCACGCGGCAAACAGGACCGCCTCACAGCGGTCCAGCGCAGGGGATCAGGCCAGGGCCTTCAGGACGGCGTCGCCCATGCCTGCGGTGCTGACCTTCGTCGTGCCGGGTTCGAAGATGTCGGCGGTGCGCAGGCCGCTGGCCAGCACGCTGCGCACCGCCGCTTCGATGCGGTCCGCCTGCGGCGCCAGGTTCAGCGAGTAGCGCAGCAGCATGGCGGCCGACAGGATCGTTGCCAGCGGATTGGCGATGCCCTGCCCCGCGATGTCCGGCGCCGAGCCGTGGCTGGGCTCGTACAGGCCCTGGCCGCCGGCGTTCAGCGACGCCGAGGGCAGCATGCCGATGGAACCCGTCAGCATGGCCGCTTCATCGGAAAGAATGTCGCCGAACAGGTTGCCCGTGACGATGACGTCGAATTGGCGCGGGTTGCGCACCAGCTGCATGGCCGCGTTATCGACATACATGTGCGACAGCTCGACATCCGGGTACTCGCGCGCCACCTCGATCACGATGTCGCGCCAGAACTGCGAGGTCTCGAGCACGTTGGCCTTGTCGACGCTGCACAGCTTCTTGTTGCGCTTCTGCGCCGATTCGAAGCCAATGCGCGCGATGCGGCGCACTTCGGATTCGGCATAGCGCATGGTGTCGTAGCCTTCGCGCTCGCCGCTAAAGGCGCCGTCCGGCGACGAACGCACGCCGCGCGGCGTGCCGAAATAGATGTCGCCGGTAAGTTCGCGGATGATCAGGATGTCCAGGCCCGACACGATCTCGGGCTTGAGCGACGACGCGCTGGCCAGTTCCGGATACAGAATGGCCGGACGCAGGTTGGCGAACAGGCCCAGCGCCTTGCGCAGGCCCAGAATGGCTTGTTCCGGACGGAACTCGCGCGGCAGGGTGTCGTACTTCCAGTCGCCGACCGCGCCGAACAGCACGGCGTGCGATTCCTTGGCCAGGTTCAGCGTGGCGGGCGGCAGCGGATGTTCGAACTGGTCGAACGCCGCGCCGCCGACGGGCGCCTGCTTGATATCGAAGGGCACATCCAGCGCCTTCAGGACGCGCACGGCCTGTTCGACGATTTCCGGGCCAATGCCGTCACCCGGCAAGACTGCGATGTTGTGGGTCATTGAATAGCGATCCTGTGACGATGGTTTGATCAGGCGATGGGGCGGCTTTCCAGCCACGGATGACGGGCCAGGCGCTCGGCCTCGAAGGCGCGGATCTTGTCCGAATGGCGCAGCGTCAGACCGATGTCGTCGAAGCCGTTCAGCAGGCAATACTTGCGGAAGGGTTCGATGTCAAAACCCATGGCGCGGCCGTCCGCGGCGATCACGACCTGGCGGTCGAGGTCGATGTTCAGCTTGTAGTTCGGGAACGCCTTCACTTCGTCGAACAGGCGCGCCACTTCCAGCTCGGACAGCACGATCGGCAAGAGGCCGTTCTTGAAGCTGTTGTTGAAGAAGATGTCGGCGTACGACGGCGCGATGATGGCGCGGAAACCGAACTGCGTCAGCGCCCAGGGCGCGTGCTCGCGGCTGGAGCCGCAACCGAAGTTCTTGCGCGCCAGGAGGACCGAGGCGCCCTGGTAGCGCGGCTGGTTCAGCACGAAATCCGGATTGAGCGGACGCTTGCTGTTGTCCATGCCCGGTTCGCCATGATCCAGATAGCGCAGCTCGTCGAACAGGTTGGGGCCGAAGCCCGTGCGCTTGATGGACTTGAGGAACTGCTTGGGGATGATGAGGTCCGTGTCGACGTTTTCGCGGTCGAGCGGCGCCACCAGGCCTTCGTGAGAGGTAAATGCTTGCATGATGTCTACTCGGTGCTTGTCGCTTAACGGAACGTGCGGACGTCGACGAAATGGCCGGCGACGGCCGCGGCGGCGGCCATGGCCGGGCTGACCAGGTGAGTGCGCCCGCCCTGCCCTTGCCGGCCCTCGAAATTGCGGTTCGAGGTCGAGGCGCAGCGTTCGCCGGGTTCGAGGCGGTCGGCGTTCATGGCCAGGCACATCGAACAGCCCGGTTCGCGCCATTCAAAGCCGGCTTCGATGAAGATCTTGTCCAGACCTTCGCGTTCGGCCTGCTGCTTGACCAGGCCCGAGCCCGGCACCACCATGGCCTGGCGCACATTGGACGCCACGCGCTTGCCGCGCGCCACAACAGCCGCGGCGCGCAGGTCTTCGATGCGCGAGTTCGTGCACGAACCGATGAACACGCGATCCACGCGGATGTCGGTCAGCGGAGTATTGGGCTTCAAGCCCATGTATTCCAGCGCACGCTCCATGCCGCTGCGGCGCACGTCGTCTTTTTCGCGGTCGGGATCCGGCACGCGGGAATCCACCGGCAGCACCATTTCCGGCGACGTGCCCCAAGTGACCTGCGGCTTGATGTCGCGCGCATTGACTTCAACCACGGTGTCGAACTTGGCGCCTTCGTCGGTGTGCAGGGTGCGCCAGTATTTGACGGCCTGATCCCAGACGACGCCGGTGGGCGCGAACGGGCGGCCGCGGAAGTATTCGACGGTCTTGTCGTCGACGGCAACCATGCCCGAACGGGCGCCGGCTTCGATCGCCATGTTGCAGACGGTCATGCGGCCTTCGACGGAGAGCGCGCGGATCGTGCTGCCGGCAAACTCGATGGCGTGGCCCGTGCCGCCGGCCGTGCCGATGATGCCGATGACGTGCAGCACGACGTCCTTGGCCGTACAGCCGAAGGGCAGTTCGCCGTCGACCTTGATGAGCATGCTCTTGGCTTTCTTCATGAGCAGCGTCTGCGTGGCCAGCACGTGCTCGACTTCGGACGTGCCGATGCCGAAGGCCAGCGCGCCCAGCGCGCCGTGCGTGCTGGTGTGCGAGTCGCCACAGACCACGGTCATGCCCGGCAGGGTGGCGCCCTGCTCCGGCCCGATGACGTGGACGATGCCCTGGCGCAGGTCGTTCATGCGGAATTCGGTGATGCCGTACTTGCCGCAGTTGGCGTCCAACGTGTCCACCTGCAGACGCGAGATCGGATCGTCGATGCCCTGGGCGCGGTTCATCGTGGGCACGTTGTGATCGGCCACCGCCAGGTTGGCGCCGGTGCGCCACGGCTTGCGGCCCGCAATCGTCAGCCCCTCGAATGCCTGCGGGCTGGTGACCTCGTGCAACAGGTGCCGGTCGATATAGAGCAGACAGGTGCCGTCTGATTCCTGGTGGACGATGTGGGCGTCCCAGAGTTTGTCGTAAAGGGTTTGGGCCATGGATGCGCTCTGCAAATAGACAATCCGGCTCGAGCCTGGCGCGGTGGGTAAAACGCTTCCCTGCCGCGCCGGCTGCTGCGGCATGAGAGGAATTATGCCCACCCACCAAACCTAGTACAAGCACACCTTATATACCAGTACTACCACTACCATGCTGCCCACCCCGCCGAGGGGATTTGGCGGGCTGTATCGACTTGTTGCATAACGAGTTAATCAACTTGCGAATTACGTGATCGATACAAATTGGTAAACAAAATAGATACAGAACTCTCAAATAGATATAATCGCCTCGTGCTCCGAAAGCGTTCACTTCGAAATAATGCGTAATAATCCGTATTAATAGATATAAAGAACTTTCGGTAAAGCGATGTTCGTGCAAATTCGAAGAAGTAGTTAGATGTTGCGCGAAATTCACCTTATGGACCGCCAGTAACAATCCTCAAGACTTAACAAATCTTGACTCGCCAAAACTGACATTTACATACAACATGGCGGCCATTCAATCTCAACTTGACTCGCGAATAATCACTATGGCTTCGTTTTTGCTCAAAAGCACGACCTCGGTCCTTGCCCTTGCATTTGCTCCCGCCGTTTTTGCACAGTCTGCGACGCCCGCCGCTGCCGCACCCGCCGGGCAACCGCAAGTGACGTTGAATCAGATCGTTGAGCAGACCCTGCTCAGCAATCCCGAAATCCAGGCCAAGTACCACGACTTCCAGGCTTCCCTGGAAGGCCAGGCCGTCGCCCGCGCTGCTTACTTCCCGCAGATCAATGCGCAGGGTTACCTGGGCCGCGAATGGCGCAACAACGTGCCCGGCGTCGGTTCGCAGAGCTGGAACCGTCCGGGCTGGAGCTTTGAGCTGCGCCAGCTGATTTTTGACGGTTTCCGCACCACCAACGACGTCAAGCAGGCCGGTTTCGACAAGCTGTCGCGCTTCTATGACGTGCTGGCCACCAGCGACAACACCGCGTTCACGGCCGTGCAGGCCTATATCGACCTGCAGCGCTACCGCGACATGGAGCTGCTGGCCCGTCAGAACTACTCGCTGCACGAAAGCACGCTCAAGCAGATTGGCGAGCGCACGGAATCCGGCGTCGGCCGGCGCGTCGACCTGGAACAGGCCGGCGGCCGCCTGTCGCTGGCGCAGACCAACCTGATGACCGAAACGGCCAACCTGCTGGACGTGCAACAGCGCTTCCAGCGCGTGACCGGCGCCTTCCCGCCTGAAGCAATGCTGCCGGCGCCCGACATCACCGACAAGCTGCCCAAGGCGCCGGGCAACTTCAATGAATCGCTGCGCCGCAATCCCAGCTTCCTGTCCAAGCAAGCCGGCCTGCAGGCCGCTCAAGCGGGCGTACAGTCGTCCAAGGGCGCGTTTTCGCCGAAGTTTGAATTCGTCGCCAACTCGGGCCGTGACCAGAATGATCCGACCCCGCAAAGCCGCGATATCCAGAGCTCCAGCGTTCAGGTTGTGATGAGCTACAACCTCTATCGCGGCGGCGCGGACTCCGCCCGCGTGCGCCAGACCGCCGCCCAGTCCTACGCCGCCCGCGACATCCGCGACTACACCTGCCGCAACGTGCAGCAGGACTTGGCCGTGGCTTGGAACAACATCACCAGCCTGAGCCAGAAGCTGCCCTTCCTGCGTGATCACGAAGTGGCCACGACCAAGGTGCGTGATGCGTACGCGCAACAGTTCCAGATTGGCCAGCGCTCTCTGCTGGACCTGCTGGACACCGAAAATGAACTGTTCGAATCGCGCCGCGCACTGACCAATGCCATTTATGATCTGCGTCTTGCGCAGTACCGCTGGCTGGCCCTTTCCCACACCCTGCTGCCGGCGCTGTCGCTGCAGCCCGCGCGCAATGAGATGCCCGAGGAAAACGGCAAGCTGGAAGTGTCGGACGAAGTGATCAAGCTGTGCAATTCGACCGTTCCGGATACCGCCCGACTGGCTCCCGTGCGCGTGCATTACAACGAAGGCACCCTGCCCCCCACGCTGGTGCCGATGAACGCGCCTGCCGCCCGACCCTGATCGGAGCAGGCCGCAAGGAGGCCCAATGGCAAACAAGGGCAATGATTTCTCCCAGTTGGACGCGGACTTTGTCCGCGTCCTTGAAGACTTAATTGACGCGTTGATCGCCAATGGCACCTTGCGCATGACGGACCTGCCTGTCCAGGCCCAGCAAAAGCTCACCCAGCGCAAGCAGCAGCGTGCGCGCCTCTCGGAACACCTCGACCTGTTGGATGACGAAGATGGACAAGTTATCTGAGAAGGCCGCCCGGGATTGGCGTGCTGATGCCCGCGCCGCGCACGACGACCCGCTGCTCGATTGCCTGGTTGAAATCACCCGCCTGCACGGCGTGACGGCCACCGCGCAAGCCTTGTCGGCCGGCCTGCCGCTGGAAGAACACCGCCTCACGCCCGCCCTGCTGCCTCGGGCGGCCGCGCGGGCGCAGCTTTCCGCGCGTGTGGTCAAGCGTTCACTGGATGCCATCTCGCAGGATCTCCTGCCCGCCATCCTGCTGCTCAAGGGCGAACGCGCGTGCCTGCTGCTCAAGAAGGACGGCGGCAAATTCCTGGTCAGCCACCCCGAACTGGGCGGCAGCTCCATCGAAATGGAACCGGCCGAACTGGCTGAGCAGTACAGCGGGCTGGTGTGCTTCGTCCGCCCGCAATTCCGCTTTGACGCCCGCGCCCCGGAAGTCTCCAAGGTGCGCGAGCGCCACTGGTTCTGGGCGGCCATCATGGAGAACCGCAGGCTGTACCGCGACGCCCTTGTCGCGGCGCTGCTGATCAACGTGTTCGCCATGGCGATGCCGCTTTTCACCATGAACGTGTACGACCGCGTGGTGCCGAACAACGCCGTCGAAACGCTGTGGGTGCTGGCCATCGGCATCACGCTGGTGGTGATCTTCAACATGATTCTGAGCACGGCGCGGTCCCATGTGGTGGACAGCGCCAGCAAACGCGTCGACGTGCGCCTGTCCGCGCAGATCATGGAACGCGTGCTGGACCTGCGCCTGGAAGGCCGCCCGGTATCGGTCGGATCCTTCGCGGCCAACCTGCGCTCGTTCGAATCCATTCGCGACTTCATCGCATCGGCCACCATCACCACGCTGGTCGACCTGCCCTTCATCCTGCTGTTCCTGGCAGCCCTGGCCTGGATATCGCCGTGGATGATCCTGCCGCCGCTGGTCGCAATCGTGCTGATCCTGCTGGTGTCGCTGGCCGCGCAGGCGCGCATGGAAGCGCTGACGATGGCCTCGTTCCAGGCCTCGTCGCAGCGCAACGCCACGCTCGTCGAAGCGCTGACCGGCCTGGAAGCCGTCAAGACGCTGAACGCCCAGGGCGCGATCCAGCGCAACTGGGAGCGCGCGACGGAATTCATCGCGCAGACGGGCGGCAAGCTCAAGCTGATCTCGTCCTCCACGGTCGGCTTCGTGCAGGCGGTCCAGCAGCTCGTGTCGATTTCAGTCGTGATCATCGGCGTGTATCTGGCCCAGGAATCGGCGCTGTCGATGGGCGGCATCATTGCCGCGTCCATGATCGCCGGCCGCTGCCTCGCGCCGCTGGGTCAGGTCGCGGGCCTGCTGATGCAATACCAGAACGCGCGCACGTCGCTGGGTTCCATCGACAACTACATGAAGATGCCGATCGAGCGCCCGGCCGAGGCCGAGTTCCTGCATCGCCCCGTGTTCCACGGCGGCCTGGAATTCCGCGACGTGTCCTTCGCGTATCCCGGCAGCACGCAGCCGGTGCTCAAGAAGGTGTCGTTCAAGCTCAAGCCCGGCGAGAAAGTCGGCATCATCGGCCGCATCGGCTCGGGCAAGACGACGCTCGAGAAGCTGGCGCTGGCCCTGTATCAGCCCACGGAAGGCGCCGTGCTGCTGGACGGCGTGGATGTGCGCCAGATCGACCCGGCCGACGTGCGCCGGGCCATTGGCCACGTTCCCCAGGATCCCCTGCTCTTTTACGGCAGCCTCAAGCACAACCTGGCGATGGGCGCGCCCTATGCCGACGACGCCAGCATCCTGGCGGCGGCCAACATGGCCGGCGTGACCGAGTTCGCCAACCTGCATCCCAATGGTTTCGACATGATCATCGGCGAGCGCGGCGAATCGCTCTCCGGCGGCCAGCGCCAATCGGTGGCCGTGGCCCGCGCGCTGATCAACGATCCGCCGATCCTGCTGCTGGACGAGCCCAGCAGCAACATGGACCACCAGAGCGAGGCCCAGCTTCGCAAGCGCCTGGGCGAAGCCAGCGCAACCAAGACGATCCTGCTGGTCACGCACCGTACCGCGCTCCTTGAACTGGTCGACCGCCTCATCGTGATCGACAACGGCCATATCGTGGCCGACGGTCCGAAGGAACAAGTTGTCGAAGCCCTGCGTCAAGGACGCGTTGGACGCGGAAGCTGAGAAAACCATGCTGAACAATCCTGGAGCCCCCAAGCACGGTTTCTTTGGCAACCTGCTGCGCGCCCCGCGCAACCTCTTTATATTTTTCTTCGATCGTCTGCTGGAAGGCGCCGACAAAGGCAAGCCCGCGCAGCGTTCCGACTACATCGGCAATGCCGAATGGGTCATTCACGAGGCCCAGGCCCGCGGCGCGCGCATCCTGCTGTGGACCTCGCTGCTGGCCACCCTGGGCCTGCTCATCTGGGCCGGCTTTGGCAGCATTGACGAAGTGGTCCGCGGCGAAGGCAAGGTCGTGCCGTCCCGCCAGGTGCAGATCATCCAGAGCCTGGACGGCGGCATCGTCGAGGAAATCCTGGTGCGTCCCGGCCAGGAAGTCGAGGCGGGTCAGGTCCTGCTGAAGATCGACTCCACCCGCTTCAATTCGTCGTTGGGCGAGAACAACGCCGAGTACCTGTCGCTGCTGGCCAAGGCGGCCCGCCTGAAGGCGCTGGCCACGGGCGAACCGTTCGTCACGCCCGAGGAAGTGCTCAAGCAGGCGCCCGGCCTGGGCGAGATGGAACGCAACGCCTTCCAGGCGCGCAACACCGAGCTCAATGCCACCGTCAACGTGGCCCGCGAACAGCTCAAGCAACGCCAGGAAGACCTGCGCGAAACCATCGCCAAGCGCGACCAGGCATCGGCAAGCTGCGGCCTGACCTCGCGCGAGCTGCAGGTGACCCGGCCGCTGCTCAAGAGCGGCGCCGTATCCGAGGTCGACCTCTTGCGCCTGCAGCGCGATGTGGCCCGCTATTGCGGCGAGCAGAAAGGCGCCGAGGCGCAGATTGACCGCTTCCAGGCGTCCATCAAGGAAGCCGAAAGCAAGATCCAGGAAGCCGAGCTGAACATCCGCAACCAGGCGCGCAGCGAGCTCTCGGAAACCAACACCAAGCTTGCGACGCTGCGCGAAGGCAAAGCCGCGCTGGTCGACCGGGTCAAGCTGGCCGAAGTGCGCGCCCCGGTGCGCGGCACCGTCAAGACGCTTTTCAACAACACGGTCGGCGGCGTGGTGCAGCCGGGCAAGGACATCATCGAGATCGTCCCCAAGGACGACACGCTGCTGCTTGAAGTGCGCATCCAGCCGCGCGACATCGGTTTCCTGCACGCGGACCAGAAGGCCGAAGTCAAATTCACGGCCTACGACTTCGCGATCTACGGGGGCCTGGAAGGCCGCGTGGAACAGATCGGCGCGGACACCGTGACCGACGAGAAAGGCAATTCCTACTACGTCGTGCGCGTGCGCACCGACCGCAGCACGGTAGGCGACAAGCTGTTGCCCATCATCCCGGGGATGGTGGCGGAGGTTCATATCCTGACAGGCAAACGCACGGTGCTCCAGTACCTGCTCAAGCCCATTCTGCGGGCGAAGTCCAACGCCTTCACCGAACGTTAATGGAGAGCTTCAAGGCCTTATGAAACCCATTCCCGTCCTGTTGATTACGCATGACGACCTGCTCTGGCAGCACTGGCGCGCGCTTGACCCGGCACGTTGGATGGCTGCCCGCGGGCGAGGCCTGGCGGATCTGCAACGCTGGCGAGAACAAGGCCGCACGCTGGCAGTGCTGGATGCCGACGTGCCCAAGCTTCCTTCCTGGCATGATCCGTCCTGGGCGCCGACGCTGGCCGGCCTGCATGTCGTGGTCGCCAGCGCCAGCCCCAACGACGAGCAAGGCACACAGGCGCTGGGCGCTGGCGCGCACGGCTACTGCCACAGCTATGCGCAGCCGGCCGCAATGGCGCAGGCCCTGGAAGTCGTCGCCTCCGGCGGCATATGGATGGGACGCTCCCTGGTGTCCCGCCTGCTCAAGCTTGTAACCGAGCGGGCCCAGGACGCCCACGCCTGGGACGGCGGCCGGCTCACCGAACGCGAAATCACCGTTGCTCGCTACGCCGCCAGCGGCCAGGCCAACGCCCAGATCGCCGAGGCGCTGGGCATCACGGAGCGCACGGTCAAGGCGCATCTGTCGGCGGTTTTCGACAAGCTCGGCGTCACCGACCGCCTGCAGCTTGCCCTGCTGGTTCACGGCATTTCCGCACCCACCGACGCGCGCAGCAAAATCACTGCGTAAACCTGTCCTCAAGGACAATATCCGCCGCCATCGGCGACCCGTAGTATCTGGCCATCTTGGATAACTCCCTGAAACGGAACCAACATGGCCAACTCCTCTCCCGCAGTCGTCAACGAAATCTCCGGTCGCGCGTGGATACGCAATAGCGACGGTTCCCTGACCGAACTGCATCAAGGCAGCAAAGTCCCCGCCGGCAGCGACATCGTCACTGCCTCGGGCGCCACGGTTTCGCTTCAGGTCGAAAACGGCATGCCGATCGTCATCGGCGAAGGCCGCGAAGTCGCGGTCAACGGCGACATGACCGGCCCGCTGGCCGATCCCACCGAAGCTGCCGTCGCACCGCCCTCGGGCACCGATTCCGACCGTCTGCTGGCCGCCCTGCAAGCCGGCCGCGACCCGTTCGATGAGTTGGATCCCACGGCCGCGGTCGTGGCCGGCGGCGGCGAAGCCGGCGGCAGCAGCTTCGTGCGCCTGGCCCGCATCCTGGAAACCACCAGCCCGCTGGACCTGGCCTACCCGAACCCGGCGCGTGGCGACGCCGTGCTGACCCGCGTGTCGGGCGCCGCCCTGACCGGCGACGACGGCGACGCCGCCGCCACGCCCACGACGCCCACCACGCCCGCCAACAACGCGCCCAATGCGCTGAACGATGCCGGCGCCGGCAACCAGGGCGCGCAAGTGCGCGGCAACCTGCTCGCCAACGACTCCGATCCCGACGGCGATCCGCTGGCCATCACCTCGATCAACGGCCGTCCGATGATTCCGGGCGGCATTTCGGTGCTGGGCTCCACGGGCGGCACCTTCGTCGTCCAGCCCGACGGCAGCTACGTCTTCACCCCGGGCGGCCAATACGACCACCTGGCCGTCGGCGAAACCGCCACCAGCACCATTTCCTACACCATCACCGACCCGAGCGGCGCGACGTCCACCGCCACCGTCGTCGTGACCATCACCGGCACCAACGATGGCCCGGTCTCGTCCGCGCTGACCAACCAGACCGGCGTCGATGCCCAGACCGACGTGCGCTACGACGTCTCGGACCGCTTCTCCGATCCCGACACCAGCGACAAGCTGACCTACTCGGCCACCGGCCTGCCGCCCGGCCTGACCATCGACCCCAACACCGGCATCATCACTGGCACGATCGATCACTCCGCCTCGCAAGGCGGCGCCAACGGCGTGTACACCGTGGTCGTGACCGCCAAGGACCCGTCCGGCGCGTCGACCTCGCAGGAATTCAAGTGGGACGTGACCAACCCGGCCCCGACCGCCGTCAACGATAGCGGCACGACCGACGAAGACACGTCGCTCAACGTCAACGCGCAGAACGGCGTGCTGGCCAACGACAAGGATCCTGACGGCGACACGCTGACCGTGTCGCAAGTGAACGGCAATGCGGCCAACGTGGGTACGGCAATCACCGGCTCGAACGGCGGCACCTTCACGCTGAACGCCGATGGTTCGTACAGCTTCAACCCGGGTTCGGCATTCCAGAACCTGGGCGTCGGCCAGACCGCCACCAGCTCGATCAGCTACACCGTCTCCGACGGCCAAGGCGGCACGTCGACGGCCACCCTGACGGTCACCGTCACGGGCTCCAACGACGCCCCGACGCTGACGCCGGAAGTCACGTTGGCCGACCAAGCCGCCAACGATAGCGACGCCATCACCCCGGTCGACGTTTCCGGCCAGTTCCGCGACGTCGACAACGGCGATGTGCTGACCTACTCGGCCACTGGCCTGCCGCCCGGCCTGACCATCGATCCGGCCACCGGCATCATCTCCGGCACGCTGGACAAGTCGGCTTCGCAAGGCGGCGACCACGGCGTCTACTCGGTCACCGTCACGGCCACCGACAAGAGCGGCGCCTCGGTGTCGCAAGACTTCTCGTGGGACGTCAAGAACCCGGCCCCGACCGCCGACAACGACCAGGGCGAAACCAACGAAGACACGGCGCTGAACGTCAGCGCCGATAACGGCGTGCTGGCCAACGACGTGGATCCGGACGGCGACGCGCTGCACATCTCGCTGGTCAACGGCCAGGCGGCCAATGTCGGCACAGCTGTTGCCGGCCTGGGCGGCGGCACCTTCACGCTGAACGCGGACGGTTCCTACAGCTTCAATCCCGGCGCCGACTTCCAGAACCTGGCCGCCGGCGAACGCGCCACCAGCTCGATCACCTATACGGTGTCGGACGGCGAAGGCGGCACCAGCACCGCCACGCTGACGGTTGCCATCTTCGGCACGAACGATGCCCCCACGGCCACGCCCCTGGACAACCAGAGCAGCATGGACGGCGACACCGTCAACTACAACATCGCCGGCTTCTTCAGCGACGTGGACAACGGCGACGTGCTGTCGTACACGGCCGACTTCCTGCCTGACGGCCTGACCTTCGACGGCACGACCGGCACGTTCTCCGGCACGATCACGCACTGGGTCTCCGATCACACCAACATGGGTGTGAAGGGCGAATACCGCATCAATGTGACGGCCACCGACAAGTCGGGCGCCACGGTCACCCAGAGCTTCATCTGGAAGGTGGGCAACCCCGCGCCGGTCGCCGCTGACGACAGCAACGCCACCACCGAAGACCACGTGCTGGTGGTCGACCATCGGGCCGAAGGCGTGCTGGGCAACGATAGCGATCCGGACGGCGACGCCATTCACGTCTCGCACGTCAACGGCAACACCGCGGGCGTGGGCTCGGCCGTGACCGGTTCCAATGGCGGCACGTTCACGCTGAACGCCGACGGCACTTACACGTTCAACCCGGGTACCGCTTTCCAGCATCTCGGTGCGAACCAGTCGGCCACCACTTCGATCACGTACACGGTGTCCGACTTCCAGGGCGCCACGAGCACGGCGACGCTGACGATCACGATCACCGGCACTAACGACACCCCGATCCTGACCCCGGGCGTCACGCTTGACGATCAATCCGGTAACGACGGCCAGGCCATCACGCCGGTCGACATCTCCGGTCAATTCTCGGATGTGGATACCGGCGATGTGCTGACGTACTCGGCCACTGGTCTGCCGCCCGGTCTGACCATCGATCCGAAGACCGGCATCATCTCCGGCACGCTCGACAAGTCGGCCTCGCAAGGTGGCAATGAAGGCGTTTACGCCGTCACCATCACCGCGACCGACAAGAGCGGTGCCTCGGTGTCGCAAGACTTCTCGTGGGACGTCAAGAACCCGGCCCCGACGGCCGTCAACGACACGGACAGCACCAACCAAGGCGTCAACCTTACTGCTGATGCCGCGCACGGCGTGCTGGCTAACGACACCGATCCGGACGGCGACACGCTGCAGGTTTCGGCCGTCAACGGCCAAGCCGGCAACGTGGGCGCAGCGATCACCGGTTCCAACGGTGGCACCTTCACGCTGAACGCTGACGGTTCGTACTCGTTCAATCCTGGTTCGGCCTTYAACAACCTGGGCGCAAACCAGACGGCTACGTCGTCGATCACCTACACCGTCTCCGATGGCGAAGGTGGTACGTCGACCGCAACCTTGACGGTCACGATCACGGGCACCAACGACACCCCGATCCTCACCCCGGGCGTCACGCTGGATGACCAATCGGGCAACGACGGCCAAGCCATCACCCCGGTCGACATCTCCGGTCAATTCTCGGATGTGGATACCGGTGATGTGCTGACGTACTCCGCCACCGGCCTGCCCCCGGGCCTGGCCATCGATCCCAAGACCGGCATCATCTCCGGCACTTTGGACAAGTCGGCTTCGCAAGGCGGCAATGAAGGCGTCTACGCCGTCACCATCACSGCGACCGACAAGTCCGGCGCCTCGGTGTCGCAAGACTTCTCGTGGGACGTCAAGAACCCGGCNATTCTCGGACGTGGATACGGGCGACGTACTGACGTACTCGGCCACCGGCCTGCCCCCGGGCCTGACCATCGATCCCAAGACCGGCATCATCTCCGGCACTTTGGACAAGTCGGCTTCGCAAGGCGGCAATGAAGGCGTCTACGCCGTCACCATCACCGCGACCGACAAGAGCGGTGCCTCGGTGTCGCAAGACTTCTCGTGGGACGTGAAGAACCCGGCTCCGACCGCCGTCAACGACACGGACAGCACCAACCAAGGCGTCAACCTCGCCGCCGATGCCGCGCACGGCGTGCTGGCTAACGACACCGATCCGGATGGCGACACGCTGCAGGTTTCGGCCGTCAACGGCCAAGCCGGCAACGTGGGTGCAGCGATCGCGGGTTCCAACGGTGGCACCTTCACGCTGAACGCCGATGGCTCGTACTCGTTCAACCCCGGTTCGGCTTTCAACAACCTGGGCGCCAACCAGACCGCTACGTCGTCGATCACCTACACCGTCTCGGATGGCGAAGGTGGTACGTCGACCGCAACCCTGACGGTCACSATCACCGGCACCAACGACACCCCGATCCTGACCCCGGGTGTCACGCTTGACGATCAATCCGGTAACGACGGCCAGGCCATCACCCCGGTCGACATCTCCGGTCAATTCTCGGATGTGGATACCGGTGATGTGCTGACGTACTCGGCCACCGGCCTGCCCCCGGGCCTGACCATCGATCCCAAGACCGGCATCATCTCCGGCACKYTSGACAAGTCGGCTTCGCAAG